>JBEMAQ010000015.1:0-91250 GCA_040274725.1 Solibacillus sp.
TTAAGAAGCTGTATTCATTAACGTTGCTTGTTCAGTTTTCAAGGTTCATGTTGTTACTCGTTTGTGTCACCTCTTGGCGACTCACTTATAGTAACACCGTTTTGTACTAAGCGTCAACACTTTTTCATAAGTTTTTTAAGAGAATGTTTAAAAACATGAAAAAGGGGGTAATATAATATGCCTAAAACGCTTATATACCAAGGGCTCATCACAGGTTTAATCATTTTGTTTTTTTTATCGAAAAATGCGATTTCACCCGTCTTTCAACTAACAAATTCGCCAAATATCCTTACAAAAGGACATTACGGGGAAGCGTTAGTTGTTGAAATTAGTTATTCACATGATGGCTTAGAAGAATGGCTACAGCAGCTCACAAAACCATATCCACTTATTTTGGCTGATGCACATTGGTTAGCACGCTCTGAACCTTTAACAAAGCTTTTAATAGAAAAACAAATCCCTGTTGGTTTATTAGGGCAGAAAAACGAAATGTATGAGGACTCGCAACTACTTGATCAGGAGCTTGCGGTATTTTATGACATGTTTCAACAGATGCCACTTTGGTTTGCAACGTATGATGACTTAGTAGATAACGCGCTTCTAGAGCAACTATTTCATAAAAAAATTAATGTACTATCTCCAACAAACTTATATCCTGCCACTCCTAATAAAGGTGAATTTATCGCCATTCATGTTCACCGTCAGACCCCCATTGATTTTCAGGAGGTGACAAACTATATGAAATCACATACCTTTCTTTCTATAGAAGAAAGTCTTTTCGGTTATGAATTATCCACGAAGCGCTATCCATAATAAAAAGACCTGTGTGTACAGGTCTTTTTATTATGCCTCCACTACCTCATCTGCTTTACGACGAGATTTGCGACGTTGTTCTAATTTTCTACGGTCTGCTTCGGATTGTGCATTATATTTTGGCAGCATCAAAATTTGGAATGCATTAACCGCGACAAGTGGGAATAATAATAGTGCAACATATGTATCAATATTCCCTTGGCGTCCCATTAACGCAATAATCCATTCTAGCGTCGTTACGACAACCATGAAAAACATCGTTGGGATAAGAATGTGTGGCTTGTTTGTTAGTTTTACTTTTTTCATTGCTGTAAATACGGCTGTTCCTATTAAAAATAATAGCAGGACTGTATAAATAATCCAGTCGCCTGCATATTGTGCAGCAGGTGCGAAGCGGAATACGACAATATCAACTAATACGACTAAAATCAGTACGACTTGTACCCAATTCCATAACGTTAATGTTCGGAAAATGTTTACACCGACTTGATGCAGCGTTAAATAGGCGAAAAAGCCTGCCTGTGCAATGACGCTCATCGTAAATCCTAGAATAATCATCCAAACAAATGCAGCTAAAAACTCACCAATTTCTCCTTGCACCAAATATGGCATGAAAAAATCCCAACGTATGACTAACGCGGCAATTGCATTGACGCCGCCACCGATTATTAATGCCCAAAATGCAAACTTAATCCAGTTTCTTATCGTCATGGCAAACTTTCCTCCATTTATTATATATTTTCCTATTTTATCAATTACTTCATAAAAAAGCTAATCAACTTCAAAACCAATACATATTCTCCGCAAAAATGTGAACAATAATTGAAAGACTGTGCGAGAAAAGGGGCGATTAGAAGTGCGGAAATGGCTATTTCTTAGTATACTCACCGTTTTATTAGTTAGTTGTAGCGATGCAAAGACAACCACAATGTCCTATGATGAGGTAAAAAAAATTATGGTCGATGCCGTGCAAACAGAAGATGGGAAAAAGGCGATTCGCCAGCTATTTGAGGAAAAGAGCTTTCGTGAGCTGCTTGTACTCGATACGGAAGAGGTAAAAAAGGCAACGGAGCAAACGCTACTGTCAAAAGAGGCCGAAGATTTTTGGAAGAAGACATTTGAGGATCCTGCATTTAAAGAATCCCTTGCGAAAAGTATGAAAAAGCAGCAGGAGGCGATTTTAAAGGACTTGCTTAATGACGCCTCGTACCAAGAAGATTTAACAGCCTTTTTCGGACAAGCAGATATGCAAAAGCAGCTTGAAACGATTTTAAAGGGCGCTGTTATGCGGAAAGAGCTTGAAAAGATTGTAATGGAGACAATTGAAAATCCACTTATGCAGACAAAGTGGCAGGAGCTGATTAAGAAAAGCGGAGAAGCAACTGGTGGTCAGGAAGAGCAGTCTGGTGGCGGTGGTGACGAGAAAAAATCAGGCGGTTCATAAAACAAAGGGTATGCAGCGTAATTGCTACATACCCTTTTATCATTATTTTGAAAGCTGCTCGATTACACGCGTGGCCATATCTAAATAAATTTTACCTGTTGGATGATCTTCCGCATAAATTGACGGTGCGAAATCTTCCGCTGTCCAGTCAGGCTGACCTAGTGGAATTTGACCCAGTAGCTCTGTACGTAGTTCTTCAGCAAGCTTTGGACCGCCGCCTTGGCCGAAAACAAATTCGCGTTCGCCGTCTTTATTTTCGTACCAAGCCATGTTTTCCACGACACCTAAAATTTCGTGGTTTGTTTGCAGTGCCATTGCACCCGCGCGCGCTGCAACGAATGCGGCTGTTGGGTGTGGTGTTGTCACAACGATTTCTTTTGAAGCCGGTAGCATTTGGTGAATGTCTAAAGCTACGTCACCTGTGCCTGGTGGTAAATCAAGTAGTAAGTAGTCTAGCTCGCCCCATTCTACATCACGGAAGAACTGATCGAGTACTTTACCAAGCATTGGCCCACGCCATACGATTGGTGCGTTGTTTTCTACGAAGAAGCCCATTGAAATCACTTTTACGCCCAGGCGATCTACAGGGAAAATGCGGTCTTCTTTTACGACTGGCATTTCTGTGACACCCATCATATCTGGAACAGAGAAGCCGTAAATATCTGCGTCGATTAAGCCAACTTTTTTACCAAGGCGAGCAAGTGCTACTGCCATGTTTACTGATACAGTTGATTTCCCTACGCCACCTTTACCAGACGCGATTGAGATGAATTGCACGCTTGATAATGGTGATAAAATATCTTGTGCCTCTGATTCTGTCGCTTGTCCGCGGAATGCTTGTAGAGCCTCTGCTGATAATTCTTCAAAGCGGATACCCACTGATGCTGCACCATTTTCTTTTAATACTTCAACAACTTTCATTTGAAGTGTCATTTGCTCTGGTGTATTTGTTTTTGCTATAGCGATTTTTACACTAACATGGCCTTTTTCTTCTTTAATTGATACGTTTGTAATGCCGTTCGTTTCAGCTAATGTTTTATGTAAAAACGGATCTTGTAATTGTCCTAATAGTTCACGGACTTGTTGTTCATTCATCATGACAAACACTCCCCCAAATTTAATTATGCAAGAATTAGTATAGCACAAGGGTACCTGATTTATCCGCTAAGTTGTTTAGTCAATTTCTGCGTTTAAATAATTTTCAATACCGCGCGCAATTGCTAGTGCCATCTTATCCTGATAATTCGCATTGGCAAGTAATAGACGCTCCTCGTCATTACTTAAAAATCCAGTCTCAACTAAAACTGCTGGCATCTCCACCTTCTTCAGTAAGTACACATTTTTAATCGACAATGCCTCACGGTCGGTGTTTTCCATCGTTTCACGAATAGATTGTTGCACAAACTTCGCAAGTTCCTCACTTCCCTCATGCCCCTCATGATGATAGAACACCTGTGCACCTCGCCATTTACTATTCGGAATCGCATTTGCGTGAATCGTCACAAACAAATCTGGCTCGTGGTTTTTAACGAGTGTTTCCCGTAAAAAAATGTCCTGCTTTTTACGTTCACGGTTCGTCGCAAACTTCTCGCTTGGCGCATGCTCACTCAGTACATCCCCGTCCGTCGTGCGCGTCATAATGACATCCGCCCCGAGTCGCCTTAACTGCCGCGCTACCTTCCCTGTAATCGCCAGCGTAATATCCTTTTCTATAATCTCTCCCTTTGACGCACCACCGTCCATTCCACCATGCCCTGCATCAAGTACAATTTTGACGTCACCTAAAGGCTCGGGCAAAAAGAAGCGCTTATCTGATGCGCTCGTTTCATAGACGACAACGAGCATCGAGCAAAACATTAAAAAAATAAGTGCTAACCAGCGTCGCACAATGTTCACCGCCCTTTTTGCCTACTATACGCGCCAGATGCGCCAAATATGAAAAAGCACTAAAGACAAAAGCCTCCAGTGCTCTACTATTTAAGAAGACAATAATTCACGTTGCAATTTCGCATAGAAGCCATTCTGTGCCATCAGTGTCTCGTGATTGCCCTCCTCTAAAATTTGCCCGTCCTTAATGACTAAAATTTGATCGGCATTTTCAATTGTTTTCAATCGGTGTGCAATGACGAAGCTTGTGCGCCCCTTCATTAAGTTATTCAACCCCTGCTGAATATGCACCTCGGTCATCGTATCCACGCTTGATGTCGCCTCATCTAAAATTAAAATATCCGGGTCCTCTAAAATCGCACGCGCAATCGCAATGAGCTGGCGCTGGCCTTGACTTAGATTTGTGCCACCGCTTGTGAGCATCGTGTCATACTGCGCGGGTAAATACTTAATGAAATTATGCGCATAGGCAATTTTCGCCGCCTCTTCTACTTCTTCATCCGTTGCTGTTAATTTACCGAAGCGAATATTTTCACGCACCGAGCCGGAGAATAAGTACGTGTCCTGTAAGACGACGCCAACACGCTCACGTACATCGCTCATTTTATAAGAGGTAATCGGCTCACCGTCAACTAAAATACTCCCCCCCTGCGCATCATAAAAACGTGTTAATAGCTGAATAATGGTCGTTTTTCCCGAACCAGTCGGACCAACAATTGCCACTGTTTGACCCGCATGCGCCGTGAAATCAATCCCACGTAAAATCGGCTTACCGCTCTCATAATGGAACTGCACATCATGAAAGTGCACATCTCCTGAAAATTTAGTGACCGCCTTTGCATCCGGTGCGTCTACTACTTCATTTGCTTCATCCAAAATTTCAAATACACGTTCCGAGCCAGCTACTGCTGATTGGAATGTATTCAGCAAGTTCGACAACTGGTTAATCGGACGGAAAAACTGACGTGTGTACATAACGAATGCGGAGATGATACCGACCGTCACATAACCACCAACCGCCATCACAGCACCCGTCCCGATCACAAGTGCAAGACCTAAGCTGTTCATAAAATTGTTGACTGGCCCCATAAAGCCCGAAATCATCTCTGCACGCATAGCAGATGTGCGCAAACTCTCATTTGCTACCTTGAATTCCTCAACAACCTGCTTCTCCTTACCAAATAGCGTTGTAATATCCGCATTTGAAATGCTCTCCTCAATATGCCCATTCAATCGCCCTAAATCACGCTGACGGGCTTTGAAGTTCACACTGCTACGCTTAATAATTTGCTTTGTCGCCCATACAATGAGCGGAATAATAATGAGTGTCACAAGCGCAAGTACCCAGTTTAAATAAAAGAGCGCAATCGCTGTCCCGACAATTGTTAGTGTAGACGATACAATTTGCGTCACACTTTGTGACAGGGCGGCATTTAGATTTTCCACATCATTTGTCATGCGGCTCATGAGGTCACCTTGCTGACGCTGATCGAAAAATGATAGCGGCAAGCTTTGGTATTTTTCAAATAGCTCCTGACGCAGGACGCGAATCGTTTTTTGTGATACGCGAATCATAACAATTGTTTGCGCCCACGTTAAAATCGCTGTTGCTGAAAAGATAGCAGCGAGGACCATGCTCATACGCACCGTGCCATCTATATCCTGATTCATAATATAATCATCAATAATTATCCCGATTAGAAGCGGGCCAAATAAGCTCAGGACCGCGCTTAATATAACAAAGACCACCGCGCTTACCACACCGAGCCTTTGCTGACGCATATAACCCCAAATGCGTAGGAGCGTCTCTTTTTGATTTTTCGGCTTTACAACAGGGCCACTAATACGACCACCCGGATGACGCATTGGTAATGGTGCTTCTTTACTCATGGAGCATCCCTCCTTTTTCCGCCTGCGTTTTGGCGATGTCCTGATAAAGTGCGCTCATCTTCAGTAGCTCAGCATGTGTACCGCGTGCTGCAATGCGTCCATCATCAATGACCAAAATTTGATCGGCATGGCGAATGGAAGAGATTTTTGATGAGACAATAAATTTCGTCGCATCAGCAAACTGTGTTGCAATTGCCTGCTGAATTTTCTTTTCCGAAATCGTATCAACCGCGCTCGTCACATCATCTAATACTAAAATCGCCGGCTTACGAATAAATGCACGCGCCATCGCAAGACGTTGCTTCTGCCCACCTGATAAGTTCGTCGCACCTTGTGTTAAGAGATGGTTTGTCCCATCCGGTAATTTTTCAACAAACTCTAGCGCACAGGCTGCAAGTAAGCTTTCAGCAATTTGCGCATCTGTTGCGTTGTCGTCACCGTAGCGCAAGTTTTCGGCAATTGTTTTTGAGAACAGCGTTGCCTTTTGTGGGGCAAAGCCAATTGCACGGCGCAGCTCAGCCACATTATAATCCTTCAGTGAATGCCCATCGATTTTCACCTCACCGCTATACGGATCAAATAGACGTGGAATCATTTTCACTAGTGTGGATTTCCCGCTACCCGTCATCCCGATAATGCCAACCGTCTCACCAGCACGCGCTGTAAATGACACATCCTTTAGTACAGGCTCGGTTTCTTGATTGTACGAAAACGTCACACGTTCAAATGTCACATCGCCGCGCACAGTATGCGCTACTGCTTGCTTGGGATTCGTAATGTCCGTTTCCTCCTCAAGCACCGTAACAATACGCTCTGCACTTGGAATCGCACGCGCTAGCTGCACAAGCACCATCGACGAGCTCATGAGACCATTCATCGCCATCATTAAATAGTTAATAAACGCTAAAATAACACCAACCTCAAGCGCACCAGCTTCAACTTTAATCGCGCCAAGCCAAAGACCGGCAACAATCCCTAAGTTGACAACAAACATTGTGAGTGGCATGAGCACACCAACTACTTGGTCAGCGTTCATGGCACGCTTCATCAGCTCTGTGTTTACTTCACGGAACTGCTTCGTTTGGTGATTTTTACGGTTGTACGCCTTAATGACACGCATGCCGGCTAGGTTCTCCTGCACTCTCGTATTCACCTGATCAATCACAAGTTGCACTTTATGAAACAGCTTTCCTGATAGCATTGTAAATACATAAACGGCTATCGCCAAAATCGGTACAACGACAGCTAAAATCGGGAATAGCTCGCGCGCTGTAAAGTACACTAAAATAACCGCACCGATAAACATCATAGGACCGCGCACAAATACTTTTAATAGCATCAGTAATGCACGCTGAATCATTTCCATATCCGTTGTTAAATTCGTAATTAATTTTCCAAGCGTAAATTTATCTTTACTGCTATTGGAGAAATACGTAATGGTTTCATATAAATCTGCACGCACATCTGCAGCAAAGTTAACCGCTGTTTTCGACGCGTAAATGCCACACCCAACACCACCAACTAAACCACCAATTGCGGCTAATATATTCCACCCAAACATTTTCAAAATGTATGCCGTATCATTATTCGCAATCCCGTCATCGATAATATGCTGAAAAATCATCGGCTGCACTAAATCCATTGCTACCTCAAACACCATAAGAAGCGGTGCAAGGATTGCAAACCATAGATACGGCTTAATATATTTCGCTAGTTTTCCAACTGCCTGCATAACATACCCTCACTTTTACTCGCCTTCATCTAAAGAAAACGCTACTTTAAATTCTTCTAAAACCGTTTCTACTGTTTTCAATTCCCCAATTAATAAGGTTTGAATTGATTGTAATTCTGGCATATCAATTTGACGCTTGATCATCTCGCGCTTTGCTTCAAGCTGCTGCATAAAAAGCACCGCTCGGCCACGACGAAATGTTTGAGCATTTCCTTTACGCTTCGGTTGCTCTTCCTCACGCTCTGTCATTTCACTCACCTCTACACACCATTGTATACAAACGTATACATTTCTACAAACATTCAGTTGAAATTAAATACCATTTAAAGAAATTTATGTAGAATTTAAGCTATCATTAGGTATATAGTAGAAATAATACTGTTTTATTTAATTACTATTGTTACAGAAAGACTTCTTACTATTTGAGAAAAAAAGAAATGGGGGAATGTTTTATGAATCCAAAAGTAAAGGCAATTGTTGATGCTATTGATTTTTATCAATCTACATATCCAGAAGATGCCTGTGTACTCATATTTGATACGGAGAAAGTCGTTGGGTATAAGCGTGGTCATCATGTAGATTTGAAAATACAGGTTGGGGAAACTGTTGAAAGTCATCGTAATACAACAAGTATCCGCGCAATGCGAAGTGGGAAGTTTTTACGTGAAGAGCGCAGTGCTGAAATGTTTGGCTTTCCGTACATCGCCTCCTCTGTTCCAATTTATGATGGCAACAAAATCGTCGGTGTTGTCACAGGTGTTATTTCAAATCATCGGATCGACAACATGCGAGAGGCTGCCTACGAATTGACGGGCGCAGTACAAGAAATGACGGCAACAAATGAACTGCTCACATCCGCAAGCGGCGACGTCTCAAAGCGCATTGAAGAACTCGCACAATTTGCTGAAGAGTTGCAAGGAAGCATCGAGCAAATCAATTCAATTGTTGGTGCGGTAAAAGGAATTGCGATGCGCTCAAAAATTCTCGGACTAAATGCCTCCATTGAAGCCGCACGCTCTGGCATTCACGGGAAGGGCTTTGCCGTCGTGGCCAATGAAATTCAAAAGATGGCCGAAAGCAGTACATCCAGTGCGAATAATATCGAGCAGCAGCTAGAGCATATTACGAGCTCGATTCACTTTATTAATAATTCTACCAATCAAATTTCGTCATTTGCCCAGCAGTATAATGCCAGTATGAATGAGATGCAAAATAGTTATGCTGATTTGAATGATATTGGGCGGACGTTGCTGGATTTGAGTGAGATTGAGCATTAGAAAAGGAATCGGCGTGTGCCGATTCCTTTTTGCATACAAAAAAGCTCTCCTCCCTGGGGGGAGAAGAGCTTCCAAATTGTATATCCGAAGATTAACGTTTTGAGAACTGAGGTGCACGACGAGCGCCGCGTAGACCTGGTTTTTTACGCTCTTTCATACGAGCGTCACGAGTTAATAGACCCGCTGCTTTTAAAGCTCCACGGAAGTCTGGATCAACTTGTAATAATGCACGTGCGATACCGTGACGGATTGCACCAGCTTGACCAGTGAAACCACCGCCGTTTACGTTTACATGTACATCATAAGAACCTTTAGTTTCAGTTGCTACTAATGGTTGGTTGATGATTAATAATAAAGTTTCGTATGGTAGGTAATCAGAAACTTCACGGTTGTTGATTACGATGTTACCTTCGCCTGGTACTAAACGTACGCGAGCAGTTGAGCTTTTACGGCGACCTGTGCCGATGTATTGTACTTGTGCCAAAGTTATTTCCTCCTATTATAATTTATTAACCACGTAGCTCGTAAGCTTCTGGTTTTTGTGCTGCGTGTGGGTGCTCTGAACCAGTGTAAACGTTCAGTTTAGTGAACATTTGACGACCTAAAGAGTTCTTTGGAAGCATCCCTTTGATAGCTAATTCTAACATTTGAGTTGGGTACTTTTCTTTCATTTCGCCAGCTGTACGTTGTTTTAAGCCACCTGAGAATTGAGTGTGACGGTAGTAAATTTTACCTTGTAATTTGTTACCAGTTAACTCAATTTTTTCAGCGTTGATGATGATTACGTGATCACCTGTATCAACGTGTGGTGTGAATGTTGGTTTATGTTTACCGCGTAAGATAGCAGCTACTTCAGAAGCTAAACGACCTAATGTTTGGCCTTCTGCGTCAACTACTAACCATTTACGTTCTACTTCTTGACCTTTAGCCATGAAAGTTGTGCGCATGTTTGTATCCTCCTAATCGATATAAAATTACCGTTATTTTTCATTATTATACACGTATAAGTTTCGGGGCTTATTATGTGGGTGGTAATGAAAATACCATACATCATCTTATAATATTAATATGCATAAGTCAAGAATTTTAATTGCACGCCTGGACGTGTTGTTAAACGTTGCTATGACTTATTTTTCACACAAAATTGCCCCGAAATCTTAAAAAAAACTAAAATTAATTATAAAAAACTTGTTCTAAATATAACCCATGGGCAGGTGCTGTTTTTCCTGCTTGTGCACGGTCGAGTGATGCAATCGTATGCACGAGTGAATCAGCCGGGCGCTTACCGGTACCGACCTCCCACAATGTCCCTGCAATAATCCGTACCATGTTATAGAGGAAGCCATTACCGCTAATCGTCATATGAAGCTCCGTACCGTGCCATTCTAGTTCAAGACCATGAACTGTACGCACCTTATCAACGACGCTCGTATTGGCCGCACAGAAGCATGTGAAGTCATGCTCACCTAGTATATACTTAGCCGCCGCGCGCATCAACTCAACATCCGGTCGCACCCCGTTCGTCTCCACCGTATAGTGACGACGAAACGGGCTTTGTACAGGTGCACAGTCCCAAATATAACGGTAGCGCTTGCCTGTCACACTGAAGCGTGCATGAAAGTCCTGTGCGACCTCCTCGACAGCGAGCACGCGAATGTCACGTGGCAACTGCACATTAAGTGCCTTCATATACTTTTCTACAGGAATCATGAGCGGCGTATCAAAATGAATTGTCTGCCCCGTCGCGTGTACACGTGCGTCTGTACGACCACTCGCTGTCACGCGCACCGGCTCCCCTTTATGCATAACCTTCAGCACCTTCTCAAGCTCAAGCTGCACTGTACGCTCGCCAGGTTGCACCTGATAGCCTGAGAAGCTAGAGCCGTCATAACTAATAATCGCCTTTAAACGTCTCATATTCATTCTCCCCTAACCGCGGTAAAACCATAGTAATGCTGTTAAAGCGACTAATACGATTAAAATAAGCGTATCGCGCATGTCCCATTTAAGCTGACGAAAACGCGTGCGCCCCTCCCCGCCACGGTAGCCGCGCACTTCCATCGCCGTCGCTAAATCCTCCGCGCGTTTAAATGCACTGACAAATAACGGGACAAGTAGTGGTACGACCGCTTTAATACGGTCTTTCAGTGGCCCCGCACTTAAATCTGAGCCACGTGCCATTTGTGCCTTCATAATTTTATCCGTCTCATCCATTAATGTCGGGATGAAGCGCAATGAAATCGACATCATCAGTGCTAGCTCATGCACAGGCAGCTTCAACTTTTTAAATGGATTCAGTAGCGTTTCAAGACCATCTGTAATTGAGATTGGTGATGTTGTCAGTGTGAGCACTGACGTAATAAATACTAAAATTAAAAAGCGTAGCGCAATAAAGATACCTTGCTTTAAGCCCTCTTCGTATATTTTCAGGAAGCCTAAATCTAAAAGTACTGCACCCTCTCTTGTAAATAATACATGTAAGAGAAACGTGAACACCATCAATATAATGACCGGCTTCAGCCCGTTGACAAGGAAGTATAGGCGGATTTTAGACATTGCGATTATAAATAGTGTAAACGCCACTAAAATACCATATGTGACTGCGTTATTCGCAACAAACACGACAATAATAAACGCGAAAACAAAGAGTAGCTTTGAACGTGGATCTAGCTGGTGTACAAATGAATTGCCCGGTATGTATCGACCAAAAATCATTTTCTCCATCATTGTCCGTCACGCCCCTTTCGCACGGCACGACCAATTTCAGTAGCAAGCTCTTCCTCTGTTAAGCAAACCTTTGAAAGTTTCTGCCCTGTTAGCTTTTCTACACGGCGCTGGAATTTCACGATACGAGGTGGCTCTAGACGGAATTTTGCTAGTGTCTCGCTATCGGCAAAAATATTACGTGGCTCCCCTTCAAGTACACACTTCCCATCATGCATAATCGCAAGTCGGTCCGCATAGCGTGCTGCATCCTCCATGCTGTGCGTCACAAGAATCGTCGTCAATCCACGCTCCTTATGCAATGTATAAAACAAGTCCATAATTTCTTTTTGCCCGCGCGGATCTAGCCCCGCTGTCGGCTCGTCAAGCACGATTACCTCAGGCTCCATTGCAAGTACTCCGGCAATCGCCACGCGTCGCATTTGGCCTCCTGAGAGGTCAAACGGCGATTTTTCAAGCACATTGTCCGGAAGACCAACAAGCGTGACTAAATTACGCGCACGACGTTCAGCCTCAGCCTCTGACACACCAAAATTCATCGGACCAAACATAATGTCCTTTAGCACTGTCTCCTCAAATAGCTGGTGCTCCGGAAACTGGAACACAATCCCGACCTTTTGACGAATTGGCTTTAATTCTTTCGCCTTTTTCCCGGCCTCAATGGCACGGGAGCCAATAAAGACTGTTCCTTCCGTTGGCTTGAGTAGCCCGTTAAAGTGCTGCAAAATTGTCGACTTACCTGAGCCTGTATGACCGATAATCGCCTGGTAAGTCCCACTCTCTATTGTTAAATTCACATCAAATAAGGCACGCTTTTCAAATGGTGTTCCTTTTGAATAAGCATAGCTTACTTGTTGAAGTTTGATGTCCATAAGTCATTCACCAGCTCTTCTTCTGTCATATGTTGGCCTACCAGCTGTACACCCTCAGCCTGTAAAAGTTTCGTCATACGCGTCGCGAATGGCAAATCAAGGCCGAATGCTACTAGTTCATCACCGAGCGCGAAAATTTGCGCCGGCGTACCTTCCGCATACTTCTTCCCATCATTCATAAAAATCACGCGGTCCGCTAAAATCGCCTCTTCTAAATCATGTGTAATTGAAATAACTGTTAACCCAATTTTTTCACGTAATGCTTGTACTGTTTGTAGCACCTCATCACGTCCTTGCGGGTCAAGCATCGACGTCGCCTCATCTAAAATTAGCAGACGCGGCTGCATCGCAATGGCACCTGCAATGGCTACACGTTGCTTTTGCCCACCCGATAAGTGATGCGGCTCATGATTAAGGAATGTCTCCATCTTTACTTGCTTTAAGGCATCATGCACACGCGCCACCATTTCCGCATGCTCTACACCGTTATTTTCAAGTGAAAACGCTACATCATCCTGCACCGTAGCCCCAACAAATTGATTATCTGGATTTTGAAACACCATGCCGATTTTTGAACGAACATCCCACAGATTGTCATCCGTTAGCACATCCTTCATAAAGCGCACTTCACCGGCCTCTGGGTATAGTAAACCACTCATTAATTTTGCTGTCGTTGATTTCCCAGAACCATTATGACCTACAATGGCAATCCATTCCCCTTGCTTTACAGAAAACGTCACATCCGAGATGGCCTTTCTTGCTTCTGGCTGATCTGGTGTGTACGAAAATGTCACATTATTAAACGATAAAATTTCATTCATAGTACTGCTCAGCTCCTCTTTCTCTACTCAACTTAAACTTACATGTTTTTCATGTACATATTATCATTTCCCAGGGAATAGGTTTGACATATATAAAAATAAAGCACGTTTTCAAACAAGCCGAGCGCAAAAGGCTCCCCCTATTTAAACGTACTTTATGTTTGTATATGTATTAAAAATAAAAAAGCGCGCACCTCATTCAGAGAAATGCGCTTGTCGTTACATTTTCAAAACCAACTAGGTGCTCAAGCCACGCCGGTTTGTTGAATGAGGTGCGGAGAGCTAAACGAGACGCCTAAGGAAAACCTTACCGCTCATCATAACGCTCAGCTTAATTATTGTCGTATAAATCGAATGTCTAGAATACACTAGACTATGAAAAAGAGGATGCCCGGATTCAACGGGTGGTGAATCGGACACCCTCGTCACCTATGATAGGATTAAACTAATTCAATCACTACTACTGGTGCGCCGTCTCCACGACGAGGACCTACTTTAAGGATGCGAGTGTAACCACCTTGACGCTCCGCATAACGAGGTGCGATATCGTCAAATAATTTTTGAAGTGCGAAAACAGTTTTTTCTTCTTCGCCTTCTCCAACTGTTACTAGCTCACGACGGATGAATGCTGCTGCCTGACGACGAGCGTGTAAATCACCGCGTTTACCTAAAGTAATCATTTTCTCAACTGCTTTACGTGTTTCTTTAGCGCGCGCTTCAGTAGTTTCGATGCGCTCGTTGATGATTAAATCAGTAGCTAAGTCGCGTAATAATGCTTTACGTTGAGAACTTGTACGACCAAGTTTTCTGTAACCCATGGACGTTTCCCTCCTTTATTAATATCTGATCTAGCTTATATAATATTGATTGATTCGCTTAGTCTTCTTTACGTAATCCTAAACCAAGCTCTTCTAACTTATGCTTAACTTCTTCTAAAGACTTGCGACCAAGGTTACGTACCTTCATCATGTCATCTTCTGACTTGTTAGCTAACTCTAGAACCGTATTGATTCCAGCACGCTTTAAGCAGTTGTAAGAACGAACAGAAAGATCAAGCTCTTCGATAGTCATCTCTAATACTTTTTCTTTTTGATCTTCTTCTTTTTCAACCATGATTTCAGCAGTTTGTGCCTCATTTGTCATGCCTACAAAGATATTTAAGTGTTCAGTTAAAATTTTCGCTCCAAGCGAAATCGCCTCTTTCGGACCGATGCTACCATCTGTCCACACATCAAGTGATAACTTATCGTAGTCAGAGTTTTGTCCGACGCGAGTGTTCTCCACTTGGAAGTTGACGCGTGAAACTGGAGTGTAAATAGAGTCGATCGGGATCACGCCGATAGGAAGATCCTCACGTTTGTTTTGATCAGCAGGAGTATAACCACGGCCGCGTTGTGCGTACATACGCATACGTAAGTGACCGTTTTTAGCGATTGTTGCAATATATAGATCTGGGTTTAAGATTTCTACATCGCTGTCATGTGTAATGTCAGCAGCTGTAACTGATCCATCGCCTTTCACATCAATCTCAATGACTTTTTCTTCGTCAGAGTAGATTTTAAGAGCTAGTTTTTTTACGTTTAAGATGATTGAAGCAACATCTTCTACAACGCCTTCTACAGTTGAGAATTCGTGTAATACGCCATCAATTTGAATTGATGTAACAGCAGCTCCTGGTAATGAAGACAGAAGGATACGACGCAGAGAATTTCCTAAAGTATTTCCATATCCGCGTTCTAGCGGTTCTACAACAAACTTGCCGTATTTGGCATCTTCGCTGATCTCCACTGTTTCAATCTTTGGTTTTTCAATTTCGATCATTCCAATTTACCCTCCTTCAAAACATCAAATGTATAGGTTATATTCATCATAGTTGTTAAACCGAAATTTAACAATTCATATGCACAAGACTTTGTATCATAGAAACATGATGTACTTAACGGCAATTGCCTTTAAGCAGCACCTATTACACGCGACGACGTTTTGGCGGACGGCAACCGTTATGAGGAACTGGAGTAACGTCTTTAATAGCAGTTACATCTAAACCAGCAGCTTGAAGTGCACGAATTGCAGCTTCACGACCTGAACCAGGACCTTTAACTGTTACCTCTAATGTCTTAAGACCATTTTCGATACCAGTTTTAGCAGCAGTTTCAGCAGCCATTTGTGCAGCGAATGGAGTAGATTTACGTGAACCACGGAAACCTAAAGCACCAGCTGAAGACCAAGAAAATGCGTTACCTTGCACATCTGTGATCGTTACGATTGTATTGTTAAATGTAGAACGGATGTGTGCAATACCAGCTTCGATATTCTTTTTCACACGACGTTTACGAGTTTGTTGTTTACGAGCCATGTTAAGAAGGAACCTCCTTTACTTAATTATTTTTTCTTGTTCGCTACAGTCTTACGAGGACCTTTACGCGTACGCGCGTTGTTCTTCGTATTTTGACCACGAACTGGTAAACCACGACGGTGACGGATACCACGGTTACAACCGATTTCCATCAGACGTTTAATGTTAAGTGAAACTTCACGACGTAAGTCGCCTTCCACTTTGTATGAGTCTAGTTGTTCACGGATAAGGTTTAATTGATCTTCAGTTAAGTCTTTAACGCGAGTACTTTCTTCAATACCTGCCGCAGCTAATACTTTCTCAGAAGTCGTTTTACCAATACCGTAAATGTAAGTTAATGAAATAACCACGCGTTTGTCGCGAGGAATGTCAACACCAGCAATACGTGCCATGTACGTTGCACCTCCTTATTAATTACCCTTGTTTTTGTTTGTGTTTAGGATTTTCACAGATTACCATTACTTTACCGCGTCGGCGAATTACTTTACATTTTTCGCAGATCGGTTTCACAGATGGTCTCACTTTCATCTAACCTAACCTCCTTAGTAGTCCGGAGTGCAAAAGATTATTTAAAACGGTATGTGATACGACCGCGAGTTAAATCATAAGGAGATAACTCAATAGTAACCTTATCTCCAGGTAGGATTCGAATAAAGTGCATACGGATCTTTCCAGAAACGTGTGCAAGCACTGTGTGCCCATTTTCTAATTCTACCTTAAACATCGCGTTTGGCAAAGTCTCAACAACTGTCCCTTCGACTTCAATTACATCGTCTTTCGCCATCTTCTCGTCTCCCTTCTATATGCAAATTTAGAGTCTTACGAAACTTCGTAAGGTTTAGCAACTGTTTTCTCCAAAAAGAAGCAACTCCATTAACATATGCTTGGATTGTATGAGAGATGTTCGATAAGACGCTCGTCTGGTTTCGCTTCACACAATCCACGGTATACAGCCCGGTTAAGGAACTGAATCCCTTATGTTATATGTTAACACGATAGCCGGAATGTCTTGGATGAGAGATTCATACCCGTTACACAGATGCTTCCACGAAACCCAATTATACAACACAAAGTGTCTATATTAAAAATACTTCAACTTCATTTGTATATACCGGGCACAATATGCTTTTGCAACTCTCAAAAAATTATGTTTCGTTGTTGCCTCCGCACGCCTCCCGCGGAAGCTGTCTAGCGCCCGGACGGGTATCAGCTGCGGTTGCCCTGTAATAGAGCGTCAAGATCAGCAAATACTTTGTCGATCTCTTGTTGGCCGTTAATGTTTGTTAAAACACCTTTCGCTTGATAGAAATCAAGTAACGGTTGTGCTTGGTTCATATTTACTTCCAGGCGATTAGCTACAGTTTCTGGATTGTCATCCGCACGCGTATATAATTCGCCGCCATCTTTATCACATTTTCCTTCCTCAGTTGGAGGATTGAAAATTAAGTGGTAAGATGTACCGCAAATTTTACAAATGCGACGACCGCTTAAACGAGCGATTAATTCTTCTTTTTCGACTTCCACGTTGATTGTATGCTCAACCGGACGTCCTAACGCTTCAAGGATGCTATCTAAAGCTTCAGCTTGAGGCACAGTACGCGGGAAACCGTCTAATAAGAATCCTTTTTCGCAATCTGCTTGTGATAAGCGTTCGCGAACAATACCAATCGTTACTTCATCAGGTACTAGTGCACCTTGATCCATAAACGACTTTGCTTGTAAGCCTAGTTCAGTACCTTCTTTGATGGCAGCACGGAACATGTCACCTGTCGAAATATGTGGGATTGCGTACTTCTCAACAATTTTGTCAGCCTGAGTACCTTTACCAGCACCAGGAAGACCCATTAAAACGATATTCATACGAAAGTTCCCCCTTATTTAAACTAAGCTGGCTAGAGGAAACAAACGTTTCCTAAAACCAACATTATTTCATAAAGCCTTTATAGTGACGTTTCACTAACTGCGACTCTAATTGTTTCATTGTCTCAAGAGCAACACCAACTACGATAATTACACTAGTACCACCAATCTGAGCCGAAGCTGGCAGATTCATGAGTGTAGTGAATAGAATTGGCATGACCGAGATAACAACAAGGAAAATCGCACCAACAAACGTTAATCGATAAAGTACCTTAGTTAAATAAGCTTGTGTGTCATTACCTGGGCGAATACCCGGGATGTAGGCACCTTGCTTTTTCAAGTTGTCGGCCACATTTTCTGGATTCACCTGAATGAATGCATAGAAGTATGTGAATGCAACGATTAAAGCAACATAGACAATCATTCCAACTGGTTTTGTATAATCAAAAGTCGTTGTAATGAATGATGTTATATTGTTATCACCGAAGAATGTCGCTAAAGTTTGTGGTGTTACAATGAACGCCATTGCGAAGATTACCGGAATAACTCCTGCAGCGTTTACTTTTAACGGTAAGTGCGTTTGCTGTGCACCAACTTTTGGCGAATTACCTGCAACTCGTTTTGCATATTGAATTGGAATTTTACGTAACGCTTGGTTAACGTAGATAACGCCCACTACAACAGCAAGTAGCACTAAAATCAGTAATGCAAGGATAACAATCTTAATGAAAAGCTGATCTCCTGCACCCTCAATTTGTTGTGCATAAATTTGGTTTGCTGCATTAGGCATCGCCGCAACGATACCAGCGAAGATAACGATTGAAATACCATTACCTACACCATAAGCAGTAATTTGCTCAGATAACCACAGTAGGAATGCTGTCCCTGCAGTAAGCACGATTGAGATCGTTATATACGATGAAACACTCGTATCTGTAATCAATGATCCGCCGTAGAACTGGTTAAACCCGAACGACATTGCGAATGATTGAACGAATGCAAGCGCAATCGTGAAATAACGTGTGAACTGAGCGAGTTTACGTCGCCCAACATCACCTTGTCTCGCCCATTCAGCGAACTTTGGTACAACGTCCATCTGAAGTAACTGAACAATAATGGAGGCAGTGATATATGGCATAATCCCCATCGCAAAGATCGAGAAGTTT
This sequence comes from Solibacillus sp., assembly GCA_040274725.1. Taxonomy (GTDB): domain Bacteria; phylum Bacillota; class Bacilli; order Bacillales_A; family Planococcaceae; genus Solibacillus. The sequence goes on from JBEMAQ010000015.1 coordinate 18,843, forward strand.
GCCAATGCACCACCACCAAATGTATTCAGGAAGCCGACAAGATTAAACTCATCAGTTGCCTTTAATACACTTGCGTCAACGTTTGGTACCGGGATGAATGTCCCGATACGAAAAACGATTAACATTAATAATGTGAAGATGATTTTATTTCGTATATCTCGAACGCGCATAAAGTTTGAGATCGTCTGAAACATTAAATCACCTCAGTAGTTCCGCCAGCGTTCTCAATTGCTTCTTTAGCTGAAGCTGAGAACTTGTGAGCTTTTACAGTTAACTTAACGTTAATTGTACCGTGACCTAGAATTTTGATTCCAGATAACTCTTTGCTCACAATACCAGTTTCTAATAAAGCTGCAGGTGTTACCTCTGCGCCATCTTCGAAACGGTTTAATGCATCAAGGTTAACGATAGCGTATTCTTTACGGTTAATGTTCGTAAAGCCACGTTTAGGTAAACGACGGAAAAGTGGGTTTTGACCCCCCTCAAATCCTGGGCGAACGCCGCCGCCAGAACGAGCGTTTTGACCTTTATGACCTCTACCAGAAGTTTTACCGTTACCAGAACCGATACCACGACCAACGCGGTTACGTACTTTACGTGAACCTTCTGCTGGTTTTAACTCATGAAGTTTCATATGGGTGGCACCTCCTTGTTCATATAATTGAAATTAGATTTCTTTAACAGTAACTAAGTGAGCTACTTTTGTAATCATTCCGCGGATAGCGACATTGTCAGCTTGTTCCACAGTTTGATTTAATTTGCGTAATCCTAAAGCTTGAACAACTTTACGTTGGTTTGGCTTCGTACCGATTACAGATTTAGTAAGGGTGATTTGTAATTTAGTCATTATAATTCCCCCCTTACCCTAATAACTCTTCTACTGATTTACCGCGTAGTTTTGCAACGTCCTCTGCGCGTTTTAATTCAGTTAAACCTGCTACAGTTGCACGCACCATGTTGATTGGTGTGTTTGAACCAAGAGATTTTGAAAGAATATCAGTAATACCAGCTAATTCTAGTACGGCACGTACTGGACCGCCAGCAATAACTCCTGTACCAGGAGCTGCAGGTTTAATTAAAATTGAACCTGCACCGAAGCGACCTTGCACTAAGTGTGGAGTAGTTCCACCCACGCGTGGTACTTCGATTAAGTTTTTCTTCGCGTCTTCAACAGCCTTGCGGATTGCGTCTGGAACTTCTTGTGCTTTACCAGTACCGAAACCTACATGACCGTTTTTATCTCCAACTACTACTAAAGCAGTGAAGCGGAAGCGACGACCACCTTTTACAACTTTAGCAACGCGGTTGATAGTTACAACGCGTTCTTCAAGTTCTAGTTTGTTTGCGTCAATGCGACTCATGAAGTATGTCCCTCCTTCTTATTAAAATTCTAAGCCGTTTTCACGTGCAGCTTCAGCTAAAGCTTTCACGCGACCATGATATAAGTAACCGCTACGGTCAAATACTACAGTAGTAATATTTTTTTCAGCAGCGCGTTTTGCGATTGTTTCACCGATTTTAGCAGCAGATTCTACGTTTGAACCAATTCCTTCGAAAGCTTTTTCTTGAGAGTTAGCAGAAACTAGAGTTACGCCAGCTACGTCATCGATTAATTGTGCATAAATGTTCTTGTTTGAACGGAATACGTTTAAACGAGGACGTAATGCAGTACCTGAAATTTTAGAACGTACACGCCCATGACGTTTTTTACGAACTTGATTTTTGTCTTGTTTCGTAATCACAGTGGTCACTCCTTTCACTATATTAATGCAGATTTACGCTGCATTATTTACCTGTTTTACCTTCTTTGCGACGTACGAATTCGCCTTCATAACGAATACCTTTACCTTTGTAAGGCTCTGGTGGACGAACGTCACGGATGTTTGATGCTAATGCACCAACGCGTTCTTTAGAAATACCTTTAACGATGATCTTCGTGTTTGAAGGAACTTCAACCTCTAAACCTTCTTCAGGTGTGAACTCTACTGGATGAGAGTAACCTACGTTCAGTACAAGTTTGTTACCTTGTAATGAAGCACGGTAACCTACACCGATAAGTTCTAGAGAGCGAGTGAAACCTTCAGAAACACCAGTTACCATGTTAGCTAATAACGCACGAGTTGTACCGTGGTTAGTACGGTGTTCTTTCGATTCAGAAGGACGAACAACAGTAACTGTGTTGCCTTCTTGCTCGATTTTCATATCTTTATGGAATTGACGAGTTAATTCGCCTTTAGGTCCTTTGACAGTAGCTACGTTCTCTTCTGAGATCGTGATAGTTACGCCAGCAGGCACCTCGATAAGTTTTTTACCTACGCGAGACATTTAGTTGCACCTCCATTCACTTAATACTAATTACCAAACGTATGCTAAGATTTCTCCGCCAGCTTGTTTAGCGCGAGCTTCTTTATCAGTTAATAAACCTTGAGAAGTAGATACTAAAGCGATACCTAAACCGTTTAATACTTTTGGTACTTCATTAGATTTTGCATAAACACGTAAACCTGGTTTAGAAATACGTTTTAGGCCTGTAATAACGCGTTCGTTATCTTTACCATATTTTAAGAAAATACGGATGATTCCTTGCTTGTTATCTTCTACATATTCTACGTCACGTACGAAACCTTCACGCTTTAAAATTTCAGCGATCTCTTTCTTTAAGTTAGAAGCCGGAACCTCTAATTTCTCGTGACGAACCATGTTAGCGTTACGGATACGAGTAAGCATATCTGCAATCGGATCAGTCATTGTCATAAAAATTTACCTCCTTCCCAAATTTAGGGGATTACCAGCTGGCTTTTTTAACGCCAGGAATTTGTCCCTTATATGCAAGTTCACGGAAACAAATACGGCAAAGTTTAAATTTGCGATATACAGAGTGTGGACGGCCACAGCGTTCACAACGTGTATATTCTTGTACTTTAAATTTTTGCGTGCGTTGTTGTTTAACGATCATTGATTTTTTAGCCACGTTTTCGCCCTCCTTATTTTATTACTTTTGGAACGGCATACCGAACTGTGTTAATAACTCGCGAGCTTCTTCATCAGAATTCGCAGTAGTCACGATCACGATGTCCATACCGCGTACTTTCGAAACTTTATCGTAATCGATTTCCGGGAAAATTAATTGCTCTTTAACACCTAGAGTGTAGTTACCGCGACCGTCGAATGCTTTTTTAGAAACACCACGGAAGTCACGTACACGTGGAAGTGCGATTGAGATTAATTTGTCTAGGAATTCGTACATACGCTCACCGCGTAATGTAACTTTTGCACCGATTGCTTGGCCTTCACGTAAACGGAAACCAGCGATAGATTTTTTAGCTTTTGTTACAACTGGTTTTTGACCAGCGATAGTTGCTAATTCTTCAACAGCTACGTCTAAAGCTTTAGAGTTCTGAACAGCGTCACCAACACCCATGTTGATTACGATTTTGTCCACTTTAGGGATTTGCATAACTGATTTATATTCGAACTTGCTCATAAGAGCAGTTGAAACTTCGTTTAAATATTTGTCTTTTAGGCGGCTCATGTTTGTACCTCCCTTCTTATTTTACTATTAGTCGATTACTACACCTGTTTTTTTTGCAACACGAACTTTTTTGCCCTCTTTGATCTCAAAACCTACACGAGTCGGCTCGCCAGATTTAGGATCGATAAGCATTACGTTCGAAATGTGAATTGCAGCTTCTTGAGTTACAATCCCACCTTGTGGGTTTAACTGGTTAGGTTTGATATGTTTCTTAACGATGTTTACACCTTCAACAAGAACGCGGTCTTGTTTTGGGAAAGCAGCTAAGATAACGCCTTCTTTACCTTTATCTTTACCAGTGATTACTTTAACTTTATCGCCCTTTTTTACATGCATAATGTGTCGCACCTCCTTGATTGGTACTGTCATGAAATTAAAGAACTTCTGGAGCTAGGGAAACGATTTTCATGAAGTTGCCATCACGTAATTCACGTGCGACTGGTCCGAAAATACGAGTTCCGCGTGGTGATTTATCATCTTTGATGATTACGCAAGCGTTCTCGTCAAATTTGATGTAAGTACCGTCTTTACGACGAGCACCTGATTTAGTGCGAACGATAACAGCCTTAACAACGTCGCCTTTCTTGACAACGCCACCTGGTGTTGCTTTCTTAACTGTAACAACAACGATATCACCGATGTTAGCAGTTTTACGTCCAGAACCACCAAGTACCTTAATTGTTAAAACTTCACGTGCACCTGAGTTGTCAGCAACTTTCATACGACTTTCTTGTTGAATCACTTAGGTTACCTCCCTTCGGAATATGATTTCCGAAATAGTTATTAAATAATAACCGCTTTTTCTACAACTTCAACTAGGCGGAAGCGTTTTGTAGCTGATAGCGGGCGAGTTTCCATGATACGTACGATATCACCGATTTTCGCTGTGTTTAACTCATCATGAGCCTTAAACTTTTTAGAGTACTTTACACGTTTACCGTAAAGCTTGTGCTTTTTATGTGTTTCGATTAAAACAGAAATTGTTTTGTCCATTTTGTCAGAAACAACGCGGCCAGTGTAAACTTTGCGTTGATTACGCTCAGTCATACTTGAAAACCTCCTTTATCAGTATTATTTTGCACTGATTTCTCTTTCACGAATCACAGTTTTCATACGTGCGATCGCTTTGCGAACTTCACGGATGCGAGCTGTGTTTTCTAATTGACCAGTCGCCAATTGGAAGCGAAGGTTGAAAAGCTCTTCTTTCAGTGATTTAACTTTTAATTCAATTTCTGAAGTGGCAAGGTCACGGATTTCATTAGCTTTCATTAGATTCACCACCAGTTTCTTGACGTTTTACGATCTTACATTTAACAGGAAGCTTATGTGATGCTAGACGAAGTGCTTCACGTGCGATCTCTTCAGATACACCAGCGATTTCGAACATTACTTTTCCTGGTTTTACTACTGCTACCCAGCCTTCTGGAGAACCTTTACCAGAACCCATGCGGACTTCTAGAGGCTTTTTAGTGTAAGGCTTATGTGGGAAGATTTTGATCCAAACTTTACCGCCACGTTTCATGTAACGAGTCATTGCGATACGAGCAGATTCGATTTGACGGTTTGTAATCCAAGATGCAGTTGTAGCTTGTAAGCCAAACTCACCAAAAGTTACTTCTTTACCGCCCTTCGCTTCTCCACGCATGTTACCACGGTGTTCACGACGATATTTTACGCGTTTAGGTAATAACATATTATTTGCCTCCTTCCACAGAGTTCTTTTTAGTAGGAAGGACTTCACCACGGTAGATCCAAACTTTAACGCCTAGTTTACCGTAAGTAGTATCCGCTTCAGCATGTGCATAATCAATGTCAGCACGTAATGTATGAAGTGGAACAGTTCCTTCGCTATAATGTTCAGCACGCGCGATGTCCGCGCCACCTAAACGACCAGATACTTGTGTTTTAATACCTTTTGCGCCAGCGCGAATTGTGCGTTGGATTGCTTGTTTTTGAGCACGACGGAATGATACGCGGTTCTCAAGTTGACGAGCAATGTTTTCTGCTACTAAACGAGCATCTAAATCAGCACGTTTAATTTCAACGATATTGATGTGTACACGCTTACCAGTTACATCGTTAAGATATTTACGTAAGTTTTCAACTTCCGCGCCACCTTTACCGATAACCATACCTGGTTTCGCAGTGTGAATAGTGATGTTTACGCGATTTGCAGCGCGTTCGATTTCTACTTTAGATACAGATGCATCTTTTAAAGTAGTTTCGATATATTTACGAACTTTGATATCTTCGTGTAAAAGATTAGCGTAGTCTTTCTCAGCGAACCATTTAGATTCCCAGTCACGAATAATACCAACTCGTAGTCCTATTGGATGTACTTTTTGACCCACGGATTAACCCTCCTTCTTCTCAGATACCACGATTGTAATGTGGCTTGTACGTTTGTTGATTGCCGACGCACGACCTTGTGCACGTGGACGGAAACGTTTTAACGTTGGACCTTCATCAACGAATACTTCAGATACAACTAAGTTGTTAATATCTAACTCATAGTTGTGCTCAGCGTTTGCAACTGCAGATTTTAATACTTTCTCAACGACTGGAGACGCCGCTTTTGGAGTATGACGTAAAATTGCAACTGCTTCACCGATTTGCTTGCCTCGGATTAAGTCTACTACTAGACGTACTTTACGAGGAGCGATACGAACTGTGCGAGCGATAGCTTTAGCTTGTGTCATTAGGATTTACCTCCTCTCAAAATTAGCGTCTTGTTTTCTTGTCATCTGCGCCATGACCTTTGTAAGTACGAGTTGGTGCGAATTCACCAAGCTTGTGACCTACCATATCTTCCGTTACGTATACAGGAACGTGTTTACGTCCATCATATACAGCGATTGTTAAACCGATGAAGTTCGGGAAGATAGTAGAACGGCGAGACCAAGTTTTGATAACCTGTTTTTTCTCAGAAGCCTCTTGTGCTTCCACCTTTTTCATAAGGTGGTCATCAACAAAAGGTCCTTTCTTTAAGCTGCGACCCATTTAGGAACCTCCCTCCGTGATACCACCACGGCTCTCGAAACGAACCGTAGTTTTACCACATTATTTTTTACGTCCGCGAATAATAAACTTAGATGATTTATTTTTCTTGTTACGAGTTTTGTAACCAAGAGTTGGTTTACCCCATGGTGTCATTGGAGATTTACGTCCGATTGGAGAACGTCCTTCACCACCACCGTGTGGGTGATCGTTAGGGTTCATTACAGAACCACGAACTGTTGGGCGCTTACCTAACCAACGAGAACGACCTGCTTTACCGATGTTGATAAGTTCATGTTGCTCGTTACCAACTTGACCGATTGTAGCACGGCAAGTAGCTAAGATTAAACGAACTTCACCAGATTGTAGACGTACGATGATGTATTTGCCTTCACGACCTAATACTTGAGCTGATGTACCAGCTGAACGTACTAATTGTCCACCTTTACCAGGTTTCATTTCGATGTTATGGATTGTAGTACCCATTGGGATGTTTGCTAATGGTAAAGCGTTACCTACCTTGATGTCCGCTTCTGGACCTGAAACGATAGTTTGACCTACTTCAAGACCTTTCGGAGCTAGGATATAACGTTTTTCACCGTCAGCATAGTTAATTAATGCGATGTTCGCAGAACGGTTTGGATCGTACTCGATTGTAGCAACGCGTCCTGGAATGCCATCTTTAAGACGTTTAAAGTCGATAACACGGTATTGTTTCTTGTGACCGCCACCGTGATGACGAACAGTAATTTTACCCTGGTTGTTACGACCAGCTTTGCGTTTAGTTGGTGCTAATAAAGACTTTTCAGGTTTATTAGTTGTGATTTCAGCAAAGTCAGATGATGTCATATTACGACGACCATTTGAGGTTGGCTTATACTTTTTAATCGCCATTTGTTTTCCCTCCTTCTTAAATGTTCATATGCAATCTGCTAAACAGATAATTAGATTTCGAATAATTCGATTTCTTTTGACTCAGCTGTTAACTTAACAATTGCTTTACGGCGTTTGTTAGTGTAACCACCGAATTTACCAACGCGTTTGAACTTACCTTTGTAGTTCATTACGTTTACTTTCTCAACTTTAACGCCGAAGATTTCTTCGATAGCGTCTTTAACTTGAGTTTTGTTAGCGCGAGTGTCTACTTCGAAAGTATACTTTTTCTCTGCCATAATTTCTGAAGAACGCTCAGTAATGACCGGACGTTTAATGATATCACGTGCTTCCATTATCCAAGCACCTCCTCAACTTTTTTTACAGCGTCTTGAGTGAATACAACTTTTTCATGACCTAAAAGATCAAGAACGTTGATTCCAGAAGCTGTTAGAACTGTAACACCAGGGATGTTACGAGCAGATAAGATTACATTTTCGTTAACTTCGGCAGTTACGAATAATGCTTTCTTGTTGATTTCTAATGCAGCAAGTACTGCTTTGAAATCTTTAGTTTTTGGTGCATCTAAAGTTAATGCATCAAGCACTACAAAGTTTTGTTCTAATACTTTAGCTGATAAAGCTGATTTAAGAGCTAAGCGACGAACTTTCTTTGGTAGTTTGTAAGAGTAGCTACGTGGAGTTGGACCGAATACAACACCACCGCCACGCCATTGTGGAGAGCGGATCGAACCTTGACGAGCACGACCAGTTCCTTTTTGGCGCCATGGCTTACGACCACCACCAGCAACTTCAGAACGATTTTTTACTTTGTGATTACCTTGACGTAGAGAAGCGCGTTGAGCAACTACTGCGTCGAATAATACTGCTTCATTTGGCTCGATTCCGAAGATCGCATCGTTTAATTCGATTTCGCCTACTGAAGCACCTGTTTGACTAAGTAAAGTAACTTTTGTCATTCCTGTTTCCTCCTTTCTTTAAGAGAATTATTTTGATTTAATAGCAGTTTTAACTGTTACTAATGCTTTTTTAGAACCAGGAACATTACCTTTTACTAATAATAGGTTACGTTCAACATCCACCTTAACGATTTCAAGGTTTTGGATTGTTACAACAGTACCACCCATTTGACCAGGTAATTTCTTTTGTTTGAATACGCGGTTCGGAGCAACTGGACCCATTGAACCAGGACGACGGTGGTAACGAGAACCATGGCTCATAGGACCACGAGATTGACCATGGCGTTTAATAACACCTTGGAAACCTTTACCTTTAGTAACACCTGTTACATCAATTACATCGCCTTCTGCGAAAATTTCTACCTTGACTTCTTGACCAACTTCGTAAGCTGCAGCATCTAAGTTGCGGAACTCACGGATGAAGCGCTTAGGAGCAGTGTTTGCTTTAGCTACGTGACCTTGTTCTGGTTTGTTAGAAAGCTTAATACGCTTGTCTTCGAAACCAACTTGGATCGCTTCGTAACCGTCAGTGTCAACAGTTTTCTTTTGTAAAACTACGTTTGGAGTAGCTTCGATTACTGTTACTGGGATAAGATCTCCGTTTTCAGCGAAAACTTGAGTCATACCAATTTTTCTACCTAAGATTCCTTTAGTCATTTGTCACACCTCCTGTAAATTTAGAAAAAGTTTTATATTTGTTTTTACCATTAAAGTTTGATTTCGATATCAACGCCAGATGGTAAATCAAGCTTCATTAACGCATCAACAGTTTGTGGTGTCGGGTTAACGATGTCGATAAGACGTTTGTGTGTGCGCATTTCAAATTGCTCACGAGAATCTTTGTACTTGTGCACCGCACGTAAGATTGTGTACACAGAACGCTCTGTAGGTAGTGGAATCGGACCCGATACACCAGCACCTGAACGTTTCGCAGTTTCAACGATTTTCTCAGCAGATTGATCAAGGATACGGTGATCATACGCTTTTAAACGAATACGAATTTTTTGTTTTGCCATTACTTTCCCTCCTTCTCGCCTATTTACTAGACATTCTCCACGAAAATTTTCCGTCACACCGCCATGGCAAAGCGGCCGGGTGTGTCGGCAACCTCTCGCTTCATCGCAGTCAAAGACCAACATTCAACATTATATACAATAAAAAAGAACTTCGCAAGTGTTTTAGCAAATTTCTTTTTAAAAGTTTTTATAACATTAATTTCTTATATAATTTCGCTCTTTTTGAGCCGTTTACTAGTATATAAGAGTATTTAACCGAAAGCAACCCAAAAGGATTCATTTTTTTAAGATGAAATATTCTGAAAACAAAATGCTTTATTAACAAAAAAACACCACTCTCTTTTTCACAAGAAAGTGGTACATAGATTATAAGAAGAAAATTACCGCCAGCCAGCCGAAAATGATTTGCGGGATATTATAGAAGAGAAACGTTGGCACGCATGTATCCCAAATGTGATTATGCTGCCCGTCCACATTTAAACCCGCTGTTGGACCTAATGTAGAATCAGATGCTGGTGAACCTGCGTCACCAAGTACACCTGCTGTCCCGATTAAACAAATGATTGCAAGCTCGCTTAGACCAAGTTCCATCCCTAGCGGAACAAAGATTGCAGCGATTACCGGAATCGTTGCGAATGATGAGCCAATCCCCAGCGTCACAATCAATCCAACAATCAACATGACAAGTACAGCAATGCTAACGTTTCCGCCGAACAATTCCATTGCATTCGCTACTAGTGGCTCTACATCACCGGTTGTATTAATAACGGCAGAGAAACCATTTGCTGAAATCATCACAAAGCCGACAAATGCCATCATGCGCATACCTTCAGCAAGTACCGCATCTGCTTCCTTCACTTTAAGCGCACCTGTTAAATATAAAATCGCAATCCCAACAACCGAACCAATAATCATTGAACCTGTTGGAATTTGTACCGCGAGTGATGCAATAAGTGCAATTGCTGCGAACACTAGATTACGCGGCTTTACTTCTGTTTGTTTCTCATTTGATGCTTCAATCTCACGCGTCTTATACTGACGTGGCTTACGGTACGTGAAATACGCGCCTACAAGTCCTACAGCCATCCCTAATGCTACAATTGCCATTGCCTTCGGAACATCACTCAGTGCCACCTCAAGCCCGGCTAGACGCATCTGTGTCACAATAATATCTTGATAAATCAAACCGAAGCCCGCAGGAATAAACATATACGGCATAATTAAACCAAATGTTAAAATACATGCAATTAAGCGGCGATCAATTGCAAGCATATTCATTAACTTAATCATCGGTGGTACGATTAGCGGAATAAACGCAATATGCACTGGAATTAAATTTTGCGACATAATCGCCATTGCAAGTAGCACAAGAAAAATTAACGCCTTTGCCGCGCCTTGCTTTTGTGAATCTCCTTCACGTTGCACTAATTTTAAAATCGCCTTTACGAGCATCTCTGGGACGCCTGTTCGCGAAATGGCAAGTGCAAATCCACCAAGTAGCCCATAACTTAGCGCAATTGTCGCACCGCCACCTAAACCGTCTACAAACGCTTTAATTGTTTCTGTCATATTTAAACCGCCAGCAAGCCCACCAATGATAGCCCCTACTGTCAGTGATAACACTACATTGATTCGCAGTAAACTCAACAGGAGCATGACTCCTACTGCTACTAAAACTGCATTCATCTACTTCACTCCACTTTCACACGCTAAATTACTAATGAATTAAAGTTATAAGAAAATTGAAGTCTCGTCAATGCCTTTGCACAAAATAAAACCGTCAATTAATAAAAAATTGACGGTTTTAACTAGTTATAAAGCTTGTTTAATAATTTTTTTGTAATAATTAAGTGACAGCAACGCAAAGATACTATAAAGAATAATATAAATGCCCATCACTATAACAAGTGGTAGCACCATTTCTGTTCCAAATAAGAACCACCCTGATTTCACTGCAAAATAACTGTGTAGTAAACCAATCACAAGCGGTACACCAAAATTAAATGCCTGCTTGATCATAATGCCTCGCAAAATTTCCTGCTTTGTGAAGCCAATTTTACGTAAAATCGCAAACGATGCTACTTCCTCATCCGCCTCAGACATTTGCTTGAAGTATAATATGCTGCCTGATGCAAGCAAGAAGGCTAACCCTAAAAATGCTGTCGTAAAAATCGTCATCCCGTAATTATTTAAATTATATTGTGTCATCGCCTGCAAGGACGTTAATTTTCGAAGCTCACCGTTTTTATCATAAAGTACATTTGCACCTGTTTGCTTATAAAGCTTCTCTATTAATAGAAGTGTTTCCTCTGACACTTCTGATAGATGAATGGCCGTTTGCTGCTCTACATCTAAATAGCCATCCGACTTTGAACGAAACTGTTCAAATAATTCATCCTGCACGATCAAAACATAACTGCCACCCGTAATCCGCCATGCAAGTAGTGACTCACTTGATACTTCGACCACCCGCATCGACAGTGTCTGCTCTTGCTGATGTAACGTCATTTCAAAGCCGGGCTCTAGCGGCATCATATTTGCCATAAAACCATTATAGCCTGCAATGATGACCTCACCTGCCTTTAATGCAGCTGCTGGATTTAACTGTTGATACGCGGATAATGAAATGACTGGCGTTTCTGTCTTCGTATCCGCTGGTAAACTGTTAACGACTTCAGCAGGCAAAAACTCCGCTAAATCAATTTTAGCTGTCGCTAATGGTAGCTGCTGCGTTTCATAGACAACCTGTTGTTTATCAAGTGCTACTAAAAACGCTGCCTCGTTGCCATTAACCGAAATATAATCTGCTGGCATCTGCATGCTTGCCGAATTGTGCGCCGAATAATAGCTAATGTACGACAGCGTTGTGATTGCTAATGACACGGCCGTTAATACTGTAATAAGCGTTAAAGACTTCGCATTGCCCTTCATTCGGTGCATAATGGGTGTTAATGCGAGCACATCTACCAAGCGAAGATGCCCTTTTTTACGTAAACGTACGACATTTAATAAAAATGACACAGAAAAGCGAAATACTAAAAATGTACCCCCAATCGTCGCTACTAAAATAACAAGCATATTAAAAAGCAAACTACTTGCTGATGCTGCCGTAAATAAAATTGAGCTTTTATAATACCCGTAGACAATAAGCACCAATCCAAAGGCACCAATGATCATTTTCACTGGACTGAAACGTTTCACGCGCTCGTCGGCCTGCTTTGATGCGGTAAACAGTAATAGCAGTGTTGTACGTTTGACCATCCACGCCATCTGCACTAATAAAATGAGCAGTAAAATACCAAAGACAGCCGCAGTATTTACAAAAGCAACCTTCGTGAACGTCATCGTCACAACTGTATCAAATTGTAGTAGCTTCAGTAAGATCATTGCGAATAAACGCGAGCTCAGTAAGCCTAACCCGATACCAATGACAACTGCACCAATAAATAATACGATATTTTCTAGTGCAACAAGGCGAATAACTAACCCTTTCGTCATCCCAATTAGCTGATAAAGCCCAATTTCTTTACTGCGACGTTTAATAAATAAATGATTCGCATATAAAACAAAAAATAGCACAACAAAATAAAGCAAGTACGTCGCCGCATTAAGTCCAGACGTTGCTGTGCCACTCGCCTCTGTCGCAGCAATGACAGCGGGGTTATATTGCAATGTCATAAACGAAAAATAAAGCGTTACACTAAAAATAAGAGCAAAGAAATACAAATAATAGTGCTTCATATTTTTTAGCATGCTTTTAAAGACAAGCTGACTAAGCTTCACCTTGCTCACCGCCTAAAACGCTTTGCGTATTTAAAATTTGCTGGAAAAACTCTGTTCGTGATTTGTTGCCCTTATAAAGCTCCGTATACATTTGCCCGTCCTTTAAAAACAACACACGTGTACAGAAGCTCGCCGCCACCGCATCATGTGTCACCATCATAATCGTCACATCACGCTTTTCATTAATTTGCGCCAAATTATCCAGCAGTGCTGTTGCAGATTTTGAATCAAGCGCGCCTGTTGGTTCGTCTGCAAACACGAGTGACGGATTTGAAATAAGCGCACGTGCTGCAGATGTCCGTTGCTTTTGTCCTCCTGAAATTTCATTCGGATACTTATTTAAAATTTCCTCAATGCCTAATATCACTACAAGCTCCTTTACACGCTGCTCTGCCGCCGCGCGCGGAATGGTACTGAGCGATAATGGCAATAAAATATTTTCCTTTACCGTTAATGTATCTAATAAATTATAATCTTGAAAAATAAAGCCTAGCTCTTCGCGGCGGAATTTGGCTAGCGCTCCTTCGCACATGCCTTGTAGCTTTTGCCCGTTAATCTCCACTAAACCTTCCGTTACTTCATCAATTGAGCATAACACATTCAGTAATGTCGTTTTACCCGAGCCAGAAGGTCCCATAATCCCAACAAACTCACCTTTTTGTACTTCTAGATCAATGCCCTTCAACACTTCTTGTTGAAGCGAGCGTTTCCCGTACGTTTTTTTTACTTTACGTGCAACTAATATGTTCATTTCTCTCAACCTCCTATCAGTAGTTTACCGCTAACGCGTTTTTTAATCGTTTGATTCACATGACAAAAACGCTCGGTAAGTGACAACTTCGTCACATTCCGAGCGTTTTCATATAATCATTCTGCTGCGGGAACTGTAGTTTAACCGTAGTTCCTTTATTTTTCTCTGACTGGATACCTAATGTAATATTTAATGAGTCCGCGGCCTGCTTCGCTAAATAAAGCCCCATCCCTGTCGCAGTACTCGTTTCTCGCCCAACTGTCCCTGTATACGATTTTCGAAATATACGCGGTAAATCTTCCGCGGCAATGCCGATTCCATCATCTTGTATACAAAGCACATTATCTGCAGTATAAATTGTAATTTGACCGCCAGCTTTACTATACTTCACCGCATTCGACAGCACCTGCCTTACAATAAAGCCAAGCCATTTAGCATCTGTAACAACTTCTTTAGTTAAGTTTTCTAGCTCCACCTCAAGCTCACGTTCAAAGCACCAACTCCGCAGTGCCTTTACCTCTGTAATGACGACCTCCTTTAACAACACCTTTTCCAAACGATTATCCTGCTCAATCGTCATCAAACGTGAGGCATGTAGCTGCTGGTCTAATAATAAATACAAACGCAGCCACTCGTTTTCAAGCCGTTCCTTACGCTCCGCACATTCCACATGGTCAATTAACAAACGCATAGCCGTCAATGGTGCCTTCATCTCGTGCACCCAGGCAAGCAGCTCATCCTGCTGCTCGAGCATCGTTAAATTCCCCTCTTGCTGCTGCATCTGTAAGCTTTTTATTTGCAACTCGGCATCATATTTTACGGTTTCTATATAATCACGCTGTAACTGCTCGTATCTTTTCATTCTTTTTGCCTCTACAAAATAGCGCACCACTAAAAATAGTATAACGAATGTCAACCAAACAATATTAAAATACCGAATCGATACTGTTTCCACGCCACTATCAACATAAAAAAGTACGTTCACAAAAAGTTGCATGCCAAAAATGAATAATAGCCATGCTATATGCTCACGTAAAAACAGCCGAATCATTCACTCACCGCCATATATCCGAGCCCTTTTTTCGTCACGATTACTTCTGTCAGTCCAATCTCCTCTAAGCGCTGGCGCAACCGGTTCACATTAACCGTCAATGTGTTGTCATTCACAAAACGTTCATCATCCCATAATTTACGCATCAGCTCATCTCGCGACACAATTTCCCCTTTTGCTTTCAGCAGCACCTTTAAAATAAACAGCTCATTTTTCGTGAGTTCTACTTGCTGACTACTAAACGTCACCAGTGCGCGGTCATAATAAATTTGCGCCCCGTGCCACTGCTCCACATCTGGCGTAGTCTCCTGATAATCATATGTTCGGCGAAGCAATGCCTGCACCTTTGCAACGAGCACCTCCATATGAAACGGCTTTTGCACAAAATCATCTGCACCCATTTGCATCGCCATCACCATATCCATTGGGTGATCACGCGACGATAAAAATAAAATCGGCACATTGGACACAGCGCGAATTTCACGGCACCAATGAAAACCATCATATGCTGGCAACTGAATATCAATAAGTACAAGCTGTGGCTTAGCCTCCGCAAATACCGTCATCACCTGCTTAAAATCCTCCACCCCAACAATCTCTATATTCCACTGCGCAAAACGCTCCACAATTAATGTATAAATCGAGACATCGTCTTCTATTAACAAAACTTTCACATAAATCCCCTCCATTCCTATTATACATAATGAAATAACTCACCTATCTTTTCCAATAATTTGCTATAATCGAGACGAAATCTATAAATGGAGGAGCAGATTGATGGATATCCGACAACTTGAATATTTTGTAGAAGTAGCAAAGCAGTTAAGCTTTACAAAGGCAGCTGCAACCTTACATGTATCACAACCTTCTATTAGTAAGGCCATTCAAAACTTTGAAGCCGAGCTAGGTGTGCCGTTATTTTATCGTTCCTCTAAACAATTAGAGCTGACCGATGCCGGACAAGCCGTGCTCGTAAATGCCCAACAGGTCCTCGCCTCGTTTCATAACTTACGCTCAGAGCTGACTGATTTAATGAACCTACAAAAAGGGCAAATTCGCATCGGTATCCCACCCATTGTCGGCGCGGAATTTTTTTCGAAGCTGATTAGCCATTATAAAGAAAGATACCCATATATCGAAATTCAACTAACAGAGGTCGGCACAAAACGCATTCGGCAATATATCGAGGCAGGGCAACTCGATATCGGTTTAGTATGTAACACCTCGACCTATGAGCAGCTAGAAACAATTCGCTTCATAACAGACCCACTACAGCTTATTGTGCACCAGGATCATCCGCTTGCTAAAAAAAGCGCTGTTGAACTAACCGACTTACAGGCAGAATCCTTCATCATTTACCGAAAAGACTTTATTTTATACGACAAAGTTATTGAGGAATGCTCAAAGAACGGCTTTTTCCCAACCATCGCCTGCGAGACAACACAAAAGGATTTATTTATCGAGATGGTACAGGCAAAAGTTGGCATTGCGCTACTACCACAAAAGATCGCTGAAAAAATACCATACCCTTCTATTAAATGCATCCCATTTAAAGAAGAGACGATTCATTTACAGCTCGGCATTACGTGGAAGAAAAATAAATATTTATCGTTCGCTGTTCGAGAATTCATTCAGCTTGTACATGAGCTAGCACCAAATTAAAAGCTGTATCTAATAAAAGAATTCGGTACAGCGCTTACTCTTGTATAGTATCTATTCATGAAGTTGGTCAGATGAATCCTACCGTTTTTCACGAAAAGATTTTCTTCGTGACACTTCTATAATTTCTCAGCAAATCCATTTAACTTCGTCGACATTTCTTGAATTTCCTTAATAAAATCTGATACTTGTTGAATCGATTGTGCCTGTAGTTGTCCTACATCCGAAATTTGTGAAATAGATGTTGCCATTTTTTCTGTTGCATCAAAAATCTGTGCCATCGTTTCACGAATTTGCCCTGTAGAATCAATTGTTTCCTTAGAAAACTTCCGAATCTCTGTTGCCACAACATTAAAGCCTTTGCCACTTTCACCTGCACGTGCCGCTTCAATCGCCGCATTCAACCCTAATAAATTCGTTTGGTCAGCCATACGTTTCATCATCGTTAAAATTTCAGCTGTCGATTGCACACTTTTCTCCGCTTGATTGGACTGCTGCATTAACGTCTCAGAAGCCCCTGTTAGCGTCAATGCACCATTCGCAATACTCGCAATTTGTTCATTTGCATGATTAAGTGCTGAAGAAATCGCACCTGAAATTTGAACAAGCTCATTGGCCTTTCGAACTTGCACAGCAATCCCGCCAATCACACGTCCGTTTTCATCGTGCAACGGCGTAGCTGTGCCGATAAACTCAAAACCATAAAAATCAGCAGGCACCTCCGCCTCTAACCGTATATTTTTCTTTAATGCCTGTGATAACGGTTCTTCTGGGTGTAAAGATTGGCCTACCTTAATAGATAAATCAATCTCCGTCCCCGGCATGTACGCAATAAATTTCTCTAAATCGCAAATAGCAATTGATAAATCAGTTGGAACAGCCTTTTTAAATACTTGTAGCACCTGAACAATACCTTCTAACGAACCAATTTTGTTTAACATAAAAAAACTCCATTTCAATTATCTGTATTATATATTTATTATATCACCAAAAATGTAAATGTTGCCCAATTACGTTACTTTGAAAATAAATGCATTGTTCTTCCTTCACTAACATAAAACTGCATTAAAAACTAAAGCTTTATAGTCCACTATCAATTAACATAAAAAAGCGCCCAAAATAATGAGAGGCTGCTGAAAGCTAATAAATCTTAAAAATTCATTGTAATTAATTTTGATTTCACTGATTTATAACAAATTAAAAGTCGATTCACACTAAAAATTTTAGTGTGAATCGACTTTTTCAGTGCCCTCAAATAATTCTTCGGCCGCTTTTTTGCGTTATTTATTAACTATGCGTTCACTTTTTGCTTCGCTTTCGCCTCAATACGCTTCTTGTGTAAAATGGGCTCTGTATAACCACTTGGCTGCTCGTAGCCTTTAAATACAAGCTCGCTCGCTGCTTGGAACGCTACAGACTCCGCATAATTCGCCGCCATTGGCGTATAAGCTGGATCATCTGCATTTTGCTCATCTACAATTTTCGCCATGCGCTCAAGCGTCTCCTGTACCTGCTCCTTCGTGCAAATCCCATGATGTAGCCAGTTCGCAACATGCTGACTTGAAATACGCAATGTTGCGCGGTCTTCCATCAAACCGATATTATTAATATCTGGCACCTTCGAACAGCCCACACCGTGCTCTACCCAGCGCACTACATAGCCTAAAATACCTTGTGCATTATTATCGAGCTCCTGCTGAATCTCTTCAGGCATCCAGTCTGTAGTCGGTGCTACAGGAACTTGTAAAATCGCATCCTGTAAATCTTCAGATGTTGAAATCCCTTTTTGTACGTCTTTTACATTTACCTGATGATAATGTGTTGCATGAAGTGTTGCGGCTGTCGGTGATGGTACCCAAGCTGTCGTTGCCCCAGCTAACGGATGACCAATTTTTTGCTTTAACATTTCCGCCATTAAATCTGGCATTGCCCACATTCCTTTACCAATTTGCGCATGCCCCTGCAAGCCTGCATCAAGCCCTACGACTACGTTTGACTTCTCATAAGCCGTCAGCCATGTAGACGTCTTCATCTCACCTTTACGAATCATCGGACCCGCTTCCATTGATGTATGAATCTCGTCACCTGTACGATCTAAGAATCCTGTATTGATGAAGACAATACGCTCTTTCACCTCGTTAATACAAGCCTTTAAATTTAATGATGTACGACGTTCCTCATCCATTACACCAATCTTTAACGTATTGCGCGCCACTCCAATTAAATCCTCGATGCGATTAAATAACGTATTTGCAAATGCAACTTCTTGTGAGCCATGCATTTTAGGCTTTACAATATATACTGAGCCTTTTTGTGAATTTTTGTATTGCCCCGTCCCTAATAATTCATGCTTCGCAATTAAGCTCGTTACAACACCATCCATAATGCCCTCAGGTACCTCTTGACCATCCTGATCTAAGATTGCTGGATTTGTCATTAAGTGGCCTACATTACGTACAAACATTAATGAACGACCATTTACTGTGATTGTCTCACCAGTTGGCGCTGTATATACACGGTCTGGATTCAATGTACGCGTCATTGTCTTTGAGCCCTTTTCGAATATCGCTGCTAAATCGCCCTTCATCAAGCCAAGCCAGTTTGTATAGACTTCTATTTTGTCCTTTGCATCAACCGCCGCTACAGAATCCTCACAGTCCATAATGGTTGTAATTGCTGACTCTAACACAACGTCCTTCACACCGGCAGCATCATCTTTGCCGATTGGATGAGCTCGGTCAATTTGAATTTCAATGTGTAGATCATTATTTTTTAGTAAAATCGCAGTCGGTGCATCCGCCTCACCTTGATACCCAGTAAATTTTTCTTGCTCTACAAGTGTAACAATCATTTCATCCGCTAATGTTATTTGGAGTGCGCCGTCTACAACCGCATAGTTCACTGTATTTTGGTGCGAGCCACTAGTTAATGGTGCTGCCTCGTCTAATAAATTTTTCGCGTGCTCAATTACCTTTGCACCACGAACAGGATTATAACCCTTCCCTGCTTCAGCACCGTTGTCATCGCTAATTACATCTGTGCCGTAAAGGGCATCATACAAACTGCCCCAGCGTGCATTCGCCGCATTGATTGCGTAGCGTGCATTACTTACAGGTACAACTAACTGAGGCCCAGCCTGAATAGCAACCTCACTATCTACATTTTCTGTTGTTACATTAAACGGCTCTACTTGCGACTCTAAATAACCAATATTTTGTAAAAACGACTTATAACTTTCAAAATCCACGCTACCTTTATTTTCTTTATGCCATTCATTAATTTGCGCCTGTAATTCATCTCGACGAGCAAGTAATGCTTTATTTTTCGGTGCTAGCTCATGGAGTAACTGATCAAAACCATCCCAAAATGCCTCTTGCTCCACTTCAGTTCCTGGCAATACCTTTGTATTAATAAATTCATATAATGAATCTGCTACTTGTAAATTCCCTACTTTTACATATGTTGTCATAAATATATATCCCCCTTTTTATTCAAACAAAAGAAAAGCATCCCCTTTTCTTACCTTTATTGTATATTCAAAATATGTATAAATAAAATACATATTTTGAATATACAATATGCCTTTTAGTTATAGAGATAACAAAAAAACACCCCACAAGCGTCCCTGTGGAGTGTTTAAGATTTTAGCCTAAGCTAAAATTATTTTTGGATAGTTGCTACTACGCCAGCGCCTACAGTACGGCCACCCTCGCGGATAGAGAATTTAGTACCTTCTTCTAAAGCGATTGGAGCGATTAATTCAACAGTCATTTCGATGTTGTCGCCAGGCATAACCATTTCTACGCCTTCTGGTAAGTTACAGATACCTGTTACGTCAGTTGTACGGAAGTAGAACTGAGGACGGTAGTTAGAGAAGAATGGAGTATGACGGCCACCCTCTTCTTTTGATAAAACATAAACTTCAGCTTTGAAGTTTGTGTGTGGAGTGATTGAACCTGGTTTAGCTAATACTTGACCACGTTGGATATCTTCACGAGCAATACCACGTAATAAAGCACCGATGTTGTCACCAGCTTCAGCGTAATCTAATAATTTACGGAACATTTCTACACCAGTTACAGTTGTAGTACGTGCTTCTTCTTCGATACCGATTACTTCTACAACGTCACCAACTTTAACTTGACCACGTTCAACACGGCCAGTTGCTACTGTACCACGACCAGTGATAGAGAATACGTCCTCTACTGGCATCATGAATGGTTTGTCAGTTTGACGTTCTGGAGTTGGGATGTAAGAATCTACAGCGTCCATTAATTCGATGATTTTAGCTTCCCATTCTGGTTCGCCTTCTAATGCTTTAAGAGCTGAACCTTTGATTACTGGAAGATCGTCGCCTGGGAAGTCGTACTCAGATAATAAGTCACGGATTTCCATTTCAACTAATTCTAATAATTCTTCGTCATCAACCATATCACATTTGTTCATGAATACTACTAAGTAAGGAACACCTACTTGTTTAGAAAGTAAGATGTGCTCACGAGTTTGTGGCATTGGGCCATCAGCAGCAGATACTACTAAGATACCGCCGTCCATTTGTGCAGCACCAGTGATCATGTTTTTAACATAGTCAGCATGTCCTGGGCAGTCTACGTGTGCGTAGTGACGAGTTGCAGTTTCATATTCAACGTGAGAAGTGTTGATTGTGATACCACGCTCTTTTTCTTCTGGAGCGTTGTCAATGTCAGCGTAAGATTTAGCTTCGCCACCCATTGCTTTTGATAATACTGTTGCGATTGCAGCAGTTAAAGTAGTTTTACCATGGTCAACGTGTCCGATAGTACCAACGTTAGCATGTGTTTTTGAACGGTCAAATTTTTCTTTAGCCATTAGAAAATGCCTCCTCAAGGGTATGTTTTAATTTTAAATTTATCCTAAAATTGCTGACTGTAAATGGGCCCATTCACAGTCCTGCAATCATAGTTTACAAATTAGTTATACTTTAAACAAGATGAAATTTCAATTATTCACCTTTATTTTTTTTGATAATGTCTTCTGCAATTGATTTTGGTACTTCTTCATAATGATCAAATGTCATTGAGAATACACCGCGACCTTGTGTTGCAGAACGTAAAGTTGTAGCATATCCGAACATTTCAGATAGTGGAACCATAGAACGTACTACTTGAGAGTTACCGCGAGCTTCCATACCCTCAACGCGTCCGCGACGAGCAGTAATATTACCCATGATATCACCAAGGTACTCTTCTGGAATTACAACTTCTACTTTCATCATTGGTTCTAAAATTACTGCGTCACAACGTTTAGCAGCTTCTTTTAATGCCATAGATGCAGCAATTTTGAACGCCATCTCATTCGAGTCAACGTCATGGTAAGAACCGAATACTAATTTCGCTTTAATGTCGATAAGTGGGTAACCAGCTACTACACCGCGGTCAAGAGAGTCACGTAGACCCGCTTCTACTGCAGGAATGTATTCACGAGGTACAACACCACCAACGATAGCGTTTTCGAATTCGAAACCTTTACCCTCTTCGTTTGGAGAGAACTCGATCGTTACGTCACCGTATTGACCGCGACCACCTGATTGACGAGTGAATTTACCTTGAACTTTAGCTTCAGAACGGAAAGTCTCACGGTAAGATACCATTGGAGCACCAACGTTTGCTTCAACTTTAAATTCACGTTTCATACGGTCAACTAGGATGTCTAAGTGTAACTCACCCATACCAGAGATGATAGTTTGTCCAGTTTCTGTGTCAGTGTGAGCACGGAAAGTTGGATCTTCTTCTTGTAGTTTTTGTAAAGCTTGACCCATTTTATCTTGGTCAGCTTTAGATTTTGGTTCTACAGAAAGAGAAATTACTGGCTCAGGGAAGTCCATTGATTCAAGAATTACTAAGTGCTTCTCTTCACAAAGAGTATCACCAGTTGTAGTATCTTTAAGACCTACAGCAGCAGCGATGTCCCCAGCAAATACTTTCGAAATCTCTTCACGAGAGTTAGCGTGCATTTGTAGGATACGACCTACGCGCTCACGTTTACCTTTAGAAGAGTTTTGTACGTATGAACCTGATTCTAATGTACCTGAGTACACACGGAAGAATGTTAATTTACCTACGAATGGGTCAGTCATTACTTTGAATGCTAAAGCCGAGAATGGCTCTTCATCAGAAGAATGGCGGATGATTTCTTCCTCACCATCAACATCAGTACCTTTAATGTCAGGAACATCAGTTGGAGCTGGAAGATATGCAACAGCTGCGTCTAGCATTTTACGAACACCTTTGTGTTTGAATGCTGTACCACAAAGTACTGGGTAGAATTCTACCGCAATTGTAGCTTTACGGATAGCCGCAACTAACTCTTCGTTAGTAATTTCTTCGCCTTCTAAGTATTTCTCCATAAGATCTTCGTCAACACTTGCAACAGCATCGATTAATTTCTCACGGTACTCTTCAGCTTGTGCTTGGTGAGATTCTGGAATTGGTTGACCTTCACGTAATGCAGTACCTTCTTCGTTATCGTAGTAAGTAACATCCATTGTGATTAAGTCAATAATTCCTGAGAATTCATCTTCAGCACCGATTGGTAATTGGATTGGGTGAGCGTTCGCTTGTAAACGATCGTGTAGAGTTCCTACAGAATATAAGAAGTCTGCACCCATTTTATCCATTTTATTGATGAATACGATACGAGGAACCCCGTACGTAGTAGCTTGACGCCATACTGTTTCAGTTTGAGGCTCAACACCAGATTGAGCGTCTAATACTGTTACAGCACCATCAAGAACACGTAAAGAACGTTCTACTTCTACAGTGAAGTCTACGTGTCCAGGAGTATCGATGATGTTGATACGGTGACCCTTCCATTGAGCTGTAGTTGCAGCAGAAGTGATCGTGATACCACGCTCTTGCTCTTGCTCCATCCAGTCCATTTGAGAACCGCCATCGTGTGTTTCACCGATTTTATGAATCTTACCAGTGTAATAAAGGATACGCTCAGTTGTTGTTGTTTTACCAGCATCAATGTGAGCCATGATCCCAATATTACGTGTATTCTCTAGAGAGAATTCGCGTTTCATAGGAAATTTCTCCTTCCATATTGGGCTAGCTGTATAGATAAAAATCTAGGCTCTAGCAAGGCTAGAGCATAGATTAAATTACCAACGGTAGTGAGCGAATGCTTTGTTCGCTTCTGCCATTTTGTGCATATCTTCACGTTTCTTAACTGAAGCACCTGTGTTGTTAGATGCGTCTAAGATTTCGTTAGCTAAACGCTCTTCCATAGTTTTTTCACCACGAAGACGAGAATAGTTAACTAGGTAACGAAGACCTAAAGTTGTACGGCGTTCTGGACGAACTTCAACCGGTACTTGGTAGTTAGAACCACCAACACGACGAGCGCGAACTTCAAGAACTGGCATTACGTTGTTTAATGCAGCTTCAAATACTTCTAATGCGTCTTGACCAGAACGTTCTTTAACTAAATCGAACGCACCGTATAAGATTTTTTGAGAAGTACCTCTTTTACCATCAATCATCATTTTGTTGATTAAACGAGTTACTAACTTTGAGTTATAAAGTGGATCTGGTAACACGTCACGTTTGGAAACAGGACCTTTACGAGGCATGTGTTTTCCTCCTTTCAAATAGTTGTCTATTTAAACTTAAATTATTTTTTTTCTTTAGGGCGTTTTGTTCCGTATTTAGAACGTGATTGTAAACGACCGTTTACACCAGCTGTATCAAGAGCACCACGTACAATATGGTAACGAACACCCGCTAAGTCTTTTACGCGTCCGCCACGGATAAGAACAACACTGTGCTCTTGTAAGTTGTGGCCTTCACCTGGGATATACGCAGTAACCTCAAGTTGGTTAGTTAAGCGTACACGAGCATATTTACGTAAAGCCGAGTTCGGTTTACGTGGTGTCATTGTACCTACACGAGTACAAACTCCGCGTTTTTGAGGAGATTTAACGTCAGTTAAAGATTTTTTAAATGAGTTGTATCCTTTGTTTAACGCTGGAGATTTTGATTTCGTGATTTTAGATTGACGAGGCTTACGTACTAATTGGTTAATTGTAGGCATCGATTTTTCCTCCCTTCATTTATTGCTTGTTCAATACCACACATCCAGGTGGTTCATTTTTTGGGTAAAAACAAAGTCTTTGTGCTCTATACACAAAAACTACATCGCAGTAATCGCAACAACCGCAGCTCCAACATGAATGCCGCAAGCTTTACCAAGTTCTTTCTTTGAATCGACGTGATAAACTGGTACACCGATTTCTTTCGCGAGAAGAATGGCCGGATCGGTTACCCAATTGTCAGCATCAATTGCGACAAAAAGAGCGGTTACTTGTCCAGCATGCATTGCTTTCACTGCTTGCTTTATACCTATGATTGTTTGACTAGCCTCTACTTTATCACCAGACATTTGCATATCCTCCAAAGCACAGACAGTTAACTATCAACCTTGAATATATTATCATTCCAAACTTCCACTGTCAACTAATTACTTTAAAAATCCCGAGCGAGATTTTTTCTCGCTCGGAATATTCATCAATTATTCAAAAGATGTTACTTCATTTCCCGCATTTTCATCTTGCTTCATACGGATTTGACGGTAACGTTGCATACCCGTACCTGCTGGAACAAGTTTACCGATAATTACGTTTTCCTTCAGACCTAGAAGCTCATCACGCTTACCTTTAATTGCAGCATCCGTTAACACACGAGTTGTTTCTTGGAATGACGCAGCTGATAAGAATGATTCTGTTTCAAGAGAAGCCTTTGTAATACCTAAGATTACCGGACGGCAAGTTGCTGGTGTTTTACCAGTTAATACGGCATCACGGTTCGCATCAGAGAATTGGTGGATATCAAGTAATGAGCCTGGTAATAAGTCTGTATCACCCGCTTCAATTACACGCACTTTACGAAGCATTTGGCGAACCATTACCTCGATGTGTTTATCACCGATTTCTACCCCTTGCATACGGTATACTTTTTGTACTTCTTTTAATAGATAGCCTTGAACTGTTGGCACATCTTTAACTTTTAATAATTGTTTTGGATCAATAGAACCTTCTGTTAACGGTTGACCTTTTTCTACAGTATCACCTTCAACAACGATTAAGCGACCGTTGTATGGTGCAGTGTATTTACGAGTCTCTACGCTACCAGCAATTGTAATTTCTTTTAGACCTTCACGGATTTCTTCGATTTCCGTAACAACACCCGTAATTTCAGAGACAACTGCTTGCCCTTTTGGATTACGCGCTTCGAAAATCTCTTGGATACGTGGAAGACCTTGTGTGATATCGTTACCGGCTACCCCACCTGTATGGAATGTACGCATCGTTAACTGAGTACCTGGCTCACCGATAGATTGCGCGGCAATAATACCTACTGCTTCGCCCACTTCTACTTCTTCACCAGTTGCTAAGTTCATACCATAACATTTTTTACATACACCATGCTTTGTATTACATGTGAATGCAGAACGGATTGTTACTTCTGTAATACCTGCTTCTTCAATCGTGCGTGCTACGTCTTGAGTAATAAGACCGTCACGCTCTAAAATTAACTCGCCATCAGCTTTACGGATTGTTTTCTTCACATAACGACCAACGATACGCTCATCAAGTGGCTCGATTAATTCGTTACCTTCCATTAACGCTGTGATTGCTAAACCGCGGTCTGTGCCACAGTCATCCTCACGAACGATAACGTCTTGCGCTACGTCTACTAGACGACGCGTTAAGTAACCTGAATCGGCTGTTTTTAGTGCTGTATCGGCCAGACCTTTACGCGCACCATGGGTAGAGATGAAGTACTCAAGTACTGTTAAACCTTCACGGAATGATGACTTGATTGGTAACTCGATAATACGACCAGCTGGGTTGGCCATCAGACCACGCATACCTGCTAGCTGCGTAAAGTTCGATGCGTTACCACGGGCACCAGAGTCAGACATCATGAAGATTGGGTTTGTTTTTTGTAATGAGTCCATCAGCTTGCTTTGGATAATATCCTTCGCAGTAGACCAGCTAGAGATAACGCGGTCATAACGCTCTTCTTCCGTGATTAAACCACGACGGAATTGCATCATTACTTTATCTACTTTCGCTTGAGCTTCTTCTAAAATTACACCTTTATCTGGTAATACCACGATATCAGATACACCTACAGTAATACCTGCACGTGTAGAATATTTGAAGCCTAGGTCTTTCATGCGGTCAAGCATTTTAGATGTTTCTGTAATATGGAACTTTTTAAATACTTCAGCAATAACATTTCCTAAGAATTTCTTACGGAATGGTGCTACAACTTCTTGAGAGCTAAAGTGTTTCGTAAGTACTGCACGGCGTTGTGCTTCGATTTGCTCTTCTTCAGACAAATCAGCATAGCCTTCAGCTGCTTCGATTTCTTTTAATAGCTCTTCGTCAATTGTTAAGTTCACGAAGTATTTCTCAGGTGTTTTTTGTTCTAGGTTTACAGACGTTGGCTCATTCACATATGGGAATGATTCAGGTAAGATTTCGTTGAAAATTACTTTACCAACTGTAGTAAGTAAGAACATTTTCTTTTGCTCTTCAGTAAATGTTGGATTATTTAATGAACTTGCTTTAATCGCAATACGCGTGTGTAAGTGCGTATGACCATTTTGATACGCGATTAATACTTCGTTCGCATCATTGAAAATAGCACCCTCACCACGAGCACCCTCACGCTCAAGCGTTAAGTAGTAGTTACCTAATACCATATCTTGAGATGGAGTTACTACTGGTTTACCATCTTTCGGGTTAAGAATGTTTTGAGCTGCTAACATAAGTAAACGAGCTTCTGCTTGCGCTTCTGCTGATAATGGAACGTGAACCGCCATTTGGTCACCATCGAAGTCAGCGTTATAAGCTGTACATACTAATGGGTGAAGACGAATTGCACGACCTTCTACTAATGTAGGTTCGAATGCTTGGATACCAAGACGGTGAAGCGTCGGTGCACGGTTAAGTAGTACCGGATGCTCACGAATAACGTCTTCTAAAACGTCCCAAACTTCATTGTGCATACGCTCAATTTTACGTTTTGCTGATTTAATGTTATGTGCAAGGCCACGTTCTACTAATTCTTTCATTACGAAAGGTTTGAATAGCTCGATTGCCATCTCTTTTGGAAGACCACATTGATACATTTTTAAGTTTGGACCTACTACGATAACCGAACGACCAGAGTAGTCTACACGTTTACCAAGTAAGTTTTGACGGAAACGACCTTGTTTCCCTTTCAGCATGTGCGAAAGTGATTTTAAAGGACGGTTACCAGGACCAGTTACAGGACGACCACGACGACCATTGTCGATCAGTGCGTCTACTGCTTCTTGTAGCATACGTTTTTCGTTTTGTACGATGATGCTTGGTGCACCAAGGTCAAGTAAACGTTTTAAACGGTTGTTACGGTTAATGACACGACGGTAAAGGTCATTTAAGTCTGAAGTTGCGAAACGACCACCATCTAATTGCACCATTGGACGAAGCTCTGGTGGAATAACAGGTAGTACATCTAAAATCATCCATTCTGGCTTGTTACCAGAGTTACGGAATGATTCAACCACTTCAAGGCGTTTAATCGCACGTGTGCGGCGTTGACCTTGTGCAGACTTAAGTTCTTCTTTAAGTGTCGCTGTTTCGTCTTCTAAGTCGATCTTCTCAAGAAGGCGTTTGATTGCTTCAGCACCCATCGCTGCTTCGAAACCGTTACCGAATTTTTCACGGTATGCACGGTATTCTTTTTCAGAAAGAAGGTCTTTGTAAGCTAAAGCTGTTTCGCCTGGCTCGATTACTACGTAAGATGCGAAGTAAATAACTTCTTCTAACGCACGAGGAGACATATCTAAAATTAGACCCATACGGCTTGGAATCCCTTTGAAGTACCAAATGTGTGATACAGGTGCTGCAAGCTCAATGTGTCCTTGACGTTCACGACGTACTTTTGCGCGTGTAACTTCTACACCACAACGGTCACAAACTACACCTTTGTAACGTACACGTTTATATTTACCACAGTGACATTCCCAGTCTTTCGTTGGTCCGAAAATACGCTCACAGAAAAGACCATCTTTTTCTGGTTTTAATGTACGGTAGTTAATTGTTTCTGGTTTTTTTACTTCCCCGTAAGACCAAGAACGGATTTTATCAGGCGAAGCCAAACCAATTTTCATATATTCAAATTCATTAACATCTATCAAGGAGCCTACCTCCCTTTAGTTATAAGTCCTTATCGACTTTTTTAAGCTCGATATTACATACATTTACACTAGGCCAGAGTAAATGCTGCTTTTAATTAGTTATATAAATGTGAAAGCACATCCACGCTACTATTTTAAAATAGTAGCGAGAATGCCTACACATAAAAAAACCGGGCAGGGCAAACCTGCCCGATTCTATTTGAAATTATTCAAATGATTCTACTCGGTCATCTTCAGCTTTAGCTGGAGCAATATTTAACGCATCAGCTGGTTGCAGGTCATCTTCGTCATCAAGATCACGAAGCTCTACTTCCTTATCATCAATCGTTAACATTTTAACGTCCATACCTAAAGATTGAAGCTCTTTAATTAGTACTTTGAATGATTCTGGAACACCTGGTTCTGGAACACTTTCACCTTTTACGATTGCTTCGTATGTTTTCACACGACCTACAACGTCATCTGATTTTACAGTTAAAATCTCTTGTAACGTGTAAGCTGCACCGTAAGCCTCAAGTGCCCAAACCTCCATCTCACCAAAGCGCTGACCACCGAATTGTGCTTTACCACCAAGTGGCTGTTGCGTTACTAATGAGTAAGGTCCAGTTGAACGTGCGTGAAGTTTGTCATCAACCATGTGGGCAAGTTTGATCATATACATGATCCCAACTGTTACACGGTTATCAAATGGTTCACCTGAACGTCCATCATAAAGTGTTGTTTTACCATCACGATTCATACCAGCTTCTTCCATTGTTTCCCAAACATCGTTCTCGTTCGCGCCATCAAATACTGGTGTAGCCATGTGTACGCCTAAGTAGCGTGCAGCCATACCTAAGTGAAGCTCTAAAACTTGTCCGATGTTCATACGAGATGGTACACCTAGTGGGTTTAACATGATGTCAACCGGTGTGCCGTCTGGCATAAATGGCATGTCTTCTTCTGGTAAGATACGTGAGATAACCCCTTTGTTACCGTGACGTCCGGCCATTTTGTCACCAACGCGAATTTTACGTTTTTGAACAATGTAAGCACGAACTAATTGGTTAACGCCAGGTGGTAACTCATCACCGTCTTCACGGTTGAATACTTTAACGTCAAGTACGATACCGCCAGCACCGTGCGGTACACGTAATGAAGTATCGCGTACTTCACGTGCTTTTTCACCGAAGATTGCGTGTAATAGACGTTCTTCAGCAGTTAATTCTGTAACCCCTTTAGGTGTTACTTTACCTACTAAAATATCGCCATCACGTACTTCAGCACCGATACGGATAATCCCACGGTCATCTAAGTTACGAAGTGCATCTTCACCGACATTTGGAATGTCACGAGTAATTTCTTCAGGCCCAAGCTTTGTATCGCGAGACTCTGATTCGTATTCCTCGATATGGACAGATGTATATACGTCTTCTTTAACAAGACGTTCGCTCATGATGATGGCATCTTCATAGTTGAAGCCATCCCATGTCATGAATGCAACTAATACGTTACGGCCAAGTGCTAATTCGCCTAGCTCCATAGAAGGACCGTCAGCTAAAATATCACGTGGTCTTACGCGGTCGCCAACCTTAACGATTGGGCGTTGGTTGATTGATGTACCATGGTTTGAACGTGTGAATTTTTGTAATTTATATTTTGTTAAATCGCCTTTAACTTCTTTGCCATCTACAAGCTCAATACGACGTACACGGATAGAACGTGCTTCCACGTGTTCAACGATACCATCATATTTTGCTACAACAGCAGCACCTGAGTCACGAGCGTCAACGTGTTCCATACCTGTACCAACGAATGGTGATTCAGGGTTTAATAGAGGAACAGCTTGACGTTGCATGTTCGCGCCCATAAGTGCACGGTTCGAGTCATCGTTCTCTAAGAATGGAATACATGCTGTGGCAGCAGATACAACTTGCTTAGGAGATACGTCCATGTAGTCTACACGATCACGAGTGAATACAGTGTTATCACCTCGGAAGCGTCCTACGACTTCTTCCTTCGCGAATGCACCATCTTCTAATAACTCTGAGTTCGCTTGTGCTACAACGTAGTTATCTTCTTCATCGGCTGTTAAATAGTCGATTTGTTTTGTTACTTTACCTGTTTCTGGGTCTACACGGCGATATGGTGTTTCAATGAAACCAAATTTATTCACTTTTGCATAAGAAGAAAGTGAGTTAATTAGACCAATGTTTGGTCCCTCTGGTGTTTCGATTGGACACATACGACCATAGTGAGAGTAATGTACGTCACGTACTTCCATACCGGCACGCTCACGTGTTAAACCACCAGGTCCAAGTGCAGATAGACGACGTTTGTGTGTTAACTCTGCAAGAGGGTTTGTTTGGTCCATGAATTGCGATAATTGAGAAGAACCGAAGAACTCTTTAATTGATGCAATTACAGGGCGGATATTAATTAATTGCTGTGGCACGATTGCAGCTGTGTCGTTAATCGACATACGCTCACGTACTACACGCTCCATACGAGATAAACCGATACGGAATTGGTTTTGTAATAACTCACCAACAGAACGTAAACGACGGTTACCTAAATGGTCGATATCATCCGTGTTACCAACGCCATATAATAAGTTAAAGAAGTACGATACAGAAGCTAAAATATCAGCTGGCGTAAGGTTTTTCACTTCTTCATCAATATAAGCATTTGAAATGACATTAATTTCTTTTTGTGCTTCATCATTTGGTGCATAAATTTTAATCGACTGAATTGTTACATCATCTTCTAATACGCCACCAACTTGTGTTAACGTACGGAAGCCAACGCCTGCTTCTAAATAAGGAATAATCTTATCTAAATTACGACGGTCAAGTAATGTACCTGCTTCTACGATAATTTCACCTGTTTCAGAATCAACAAGTGTTTCTGCAATCGTTTGATTGAATAAACGATTTTTGATGTGAAGCTTTTTGTTCATTTTGTAGCGACCAACATTCGCTAGGTCATAGCGTTTTGCGTCAAAGAAGCGAGAATATAATAAGTTCTTCGCTGATTCAACTGTTGGTGGCTCACCTGGACGTAGACGCTCGTAGATTTCAAGAAGCGCTTTTTCAGTGCTTTCTGTGTTATCTTTTTCTAGCGTATTACGTAGATATTCATTGTCGCCAATGATATCTAAAATCTCTTGATCTGAACCGAAGCCAAGTGCACGTAATAGTACAGTTGCAGGAAGTTTACGT
This sequence comes from Solibacillus sp., assembly GCA_040274725.1. Lineage (GTDB taxonomy): Bacteria > Bacillota > Bacilli > Bacillales_A > Planococcaceae > Solibacillus. Next base: position 50,918 of record JBEMAQ010000015.1, read on the forward strand.
GTACGGTCAATACGTACATATACAACATCCTTTGCATCGATTTCATATTCAAGCCATGCACCACGGTTTGGAATAACTGTAGCACCGAAGCCCTTTTTACCATTTTTGTCCGTTTTATCGTGGAAATAAACACTTGGCGAACGAACTAACTGAGAAACGATAACGCGTTCCGCACCGTTAATTACAAAAGTTCCTGTTTCAGTCATTAATGGGAAATCACCCATGAAGACATCTTGCTCTTTTACTTCATTTGTTTCTTTGTTGTGTAAACGTACTTTTACACGCAATGGTGCAGCATAAGTTACGTCACGCTCTTTACACTCATCTACATCATACTTAGGATCCCCTAAAGTATAGTCGACGAATTCAAGTGCAAGGTTTCCTGTAAAATCCTCGATTGGAGAAATGTCGTGGAACATCTCGCGCAATCCTTCTTCAAGGAACCACTCATAAGATGCTGTTTGGATCTCGATTAAATTCGGAAGTTCCAGCACCTCACTAATACGCGCAAAGCTTCTACGCTGGCGGTGTTGTCCGTACTGAACTAGTTGACCTGTCAACTCATTCACCCCTCAATAAAGCGATAATAGGTCTTTGCAAAATCAGACAAATAGTGTATGATTTCGAAAGACAAAAAGAAAACGAGTCTTTTCATAAAAGCTCATTTTCGGTTAAACTAAACTTATTCTTGGTCAAGTATACCCGAAAAAACGTTTTGATAATACAAAAGGGCATACTCCCTCAAAATAATAATTTTGCATTTCATAATGTTATCATAGCCGATTTGTCAAGTCAATATTTCATGTTATTTTTTCGCTTTCACAATCCAATAACCTTTTTTCTTCTCAACAACATCAACTTCTGAAAACTTCTCTTCTAGATGACTTACCGTCGACGGTGCTCCTTGTTTCTTTTGAATAACAACCCACAGCTCGCCACCATCTACCAACACATCATACGCGCCATCATAAAACTTAAAGACCGTATCTTTACCCGCGCGAATTGGCGGATTTGTTAAAATTGCAGCTGCTTGTGTTGCTTTTCCAACAGCATCAAGACCGTCACTTTCAAAAATTCGTACATTTTGGACCCCGTTTAGCTGTGCATTTTTTTCGGCTAGCGAAAGTGCACGCGTATTGACATCCATCATGAGTACTTCACGATTCGGGTTTGCCTTTGCAATCGATAATCCAATTGGTCCATAGCCACATCCTACATCAAGTAACACACCATTAACTTCTGGCATCTCAAACGCATCAATTAATACACGGGAGCCAAAATCTACTTCGCTTTTACTAAATACACCTGCATCCGTTTCGAATGTAAATGAATTCCCCAGCAATGTAAATTTCCATTGGCGTGGTTTACTTTCAGTTTGAGGCTTATTTGAATAATAATGATCAGACATACCGCACGCCTCCAATACTTTGTTTTCATTACGCAAAGCATGCTGCTTACGACGTTAAAAACGATAGTTAAACAAAGAAAAGCTCGTCAGTAGACGAGCTTTTCTTATAAATATAGAGGTAAGTAATAATTACTTAACTTCTACTCCAGCGCCAACTTCTTCAAGTTTAGCTTTGATTGCTTCAGCGTCATCTTTAGATACGCCTTCTTTAAGAGCTTTAGGAGCGTTGTCAACAACCTCTTTAGCTTCTTTTAAACCTAAACCAGTGATTTCACGAACCACTTTGATTACTTTAATTTTTTCTTGACCAGCAGAAGTTAATACTACGTCAAATTCAGTTTTTTCTTCAGCTGCAGCAGCACCGCCAGCAACTACCGCTACTGGAGCAGCAGCTGTTACACCGAATTCTTCTTCGATTGCTTTTACTAAGTCGTTTAATTCTAGAACTGTCATAGCTTTGATAGCTTCTAAGATTTGCTCTTTGTTCATTTTAATTTCCTCCTATTGGATGTTTTATAGTTTTTAGGCCGTTAAGCCGAAGTTTGAAGTCAGGTTGCGATTAAGCGCCTTGCTCTTCTTTTTGTTCTGCAACAGCTTTTGTTGCAAGTGCGAAGTTGCGCACTGGAGCTTGAAGTACAGATAAAAGCATTGATAATAGACCTTCGCGAGATGGAAGTTCTGCAAGAGCTTTAACGTCTTCAACAGATGCGATAGTACCTTCGATAATACCAGCTTTAATTTCAAGAGCTTCGTTTTTCTTAGCGAACTCGTTGATAATTTTAGCAGGAGCTACTACGTCCTCGTTAGAGAATGCGATAGCGTTTGGACCAGTTAAGAATTCATTGATTGCTTCTACACCAGCTTTTTCAGTAGCACGGCGAGTTAACGTGTTTTTGTAAACTTTGAACTCAACGCCAGCTTCACGTAATTGCTTACGTAATTCAGTTACTTGACCAACTGTTAAACCACGGTAATCCACTACTACTACAGATGCAGCAGCTTCGAATTTAGTAGCGATTTCTTGAACTAGTACTGATTTTGTTTCGATTGCTTTGCTCATGATGACACCTCCTATAAGAATGAGTCATTTATACCGACAAAAGTAAAGCCCCTATATCTTAAATAGACATAGAGGCTGAAAGTCATCATCTTAAAAAGAATCCGAATTCCGATGTCCTCGGTAGGATCATTAAGTGACAAGGCACTCCTACTGTCTACGGTACAAATGGATGATTCACAACAGCATCCATCTTACCAAGTAAGCGGATTGTTGTCAACTAATTTTATTTAACGATTTTCTGAAAAAATCGGGATAAATTATTTAACTACTACGTTAGAAGCGTCTACTTTAACAGCAGGACCCATTGTAGTTGTAAGGTTTACAGATTTCATGTAAACACCTTTTGATGCAGCTGGTTTAGCTTTTTGAACTACTTCAAATACCGCTAAGAAGTTTTCAATTAACTTTTGAGTATCGAAAGAAACTTTACCGATTGGAGCGTGGATGATACCAGCTTTTTCAGCACGGTATTCTACTTTACCAGCTTTGATTTCTTCGATAGCTTTCGTTACGTCGAAAGTAACTGTACCAGTTTTAGGGTTTGGCATTAAGCCTTTTGGTCCTAATACACGACCTAGTTTACCAACTTCACCCATCATGTCTGGAGTAGCTACGATTACATCGAAGTCGAACCAGCCTTGTTGGATTTTAGCAACCATGTCTGCATCGCCTACGTAGTCAGCGCCAGCAGCTTGTGCTTCTTTTGCTTTTTCGCCTTTAGCGAATACTAAAACCTTTTGAGTTTTACCAGTACCGTGTGGTAATACTACCGCACCACGGATTTGTTGGTCGTTTTTACGAGTATCGATACCTAATTTGAATGCTACTTCTACAGTTGCATCAAAGTTTACAGTGCTTGTTTTTTGCGCTAAAGCTACTGCTTCTTCAACAGAGTATAAAGTTGCGCGGTCGATTAATTTAGCTGCTTCTTGCAGCTTTTTACCTTTTTTAGCCATTATAATTTCCTCCTTGATTGTGGTTGTAACGGATTAAACCTCCCACGAATAAAGGTTGCGCGCTCTTCAATATAAATATCTCTGAGCGCAGCAACCTTCCAAAAACAAAAACATCATCAAGTATGAAGATGGGATTAGTCTTCGATAACGATACCCATGCTTCGTGCAGTACCTTCAACCATTAACATTGCAGCTTCAACTGAAGCAGCGTTAAGGTCTGGCATTTTTTGTTCAGCGATTTCGCGAACTTTATCACGTTTAACCGTTGCAACTTTCGTACGGTTTGGTTCACCAGATCCAGATTGGATACCAGCTGCTACTTTAAGTAACACTGCTGCTGGTGGAGTTTTCGTAATGAAAGTGAATGAACGGTCTTCGAATACTGAAATTTCAACTGGAATAATAAGACCAGCTTGATCAGCAGTACGAGCGTTAAATTCTTTACAGAATCCCATGATATTAACACCTGCTTGACCTAATGCAGGACCAACCGGTGGAGCTGGGTTTGCTTTACCAGCAGGGATTTGAAGTTTTACAACTTTAATAACTTTTTTAGCCACGAGACACACCTCCTTAAGTCCGTGATGTGGTAATTGGGTTGCCCCTCCCACTCAATATCTGTTCGTCAGCTAACTTGCCGATAACATTAAAATTATCATTTACGCAGACATCATAAAATAATGACAGTCTGACCTTTGAAATGATAACACTTTTAAATTATATACGCAAGTATAAAAAAATTAGATTTTACGGATTTGTTCGAAATCAAGTTCCATTTTCGTCTCGCGTCCAAACATATCAACACTTACTTTCACTTTTCCTTTTTCGATATCGATTTCGTCGATACGGCCTTGGAAGTGTGCAAATGGTCCTTCTAATACTTCAACAACTTCATCCACTTCAAAGTGAACTTCACCAACTTGTGACTCCGTCATACCCATTTGTTCAAGTAGACGATCTGCTTCTTCTGGTAAAAGTGGCGTCGGTTTTACACCGCCACCTGAAGAACCGATAAAGCCCGTTACACCTGGTGTATTACGTACTACATACCAAGCGTCGTCCGTCATAATTAACTCAACTAATACGTAGCCTGGGAATACTTTACGCATAACCGCTTTTTTCTTACCATCTTCTTTTACATCAATTTCTTCATGCTCTGCAACGATTACACGGAAGATTTTATCTTGCATGCCCATTGTTTCAACACGTTTTTCTAGGTTTGCTTTCACTCGGTTTTCATAACCAGAGTACGTATGCACTACATACCAATTTTTCTCCATAATAGGTAGGACTAAACGTCCGCCCCTCCTTTACTTATAAAATGTGTTAGGTATTACCCATTCACAAAATTTCTAAACAAATGAAAAAACCCGTTTTTTAGTGGACGGGCTATTTCAATATATTAACTTATAGGTTTAAGAACCAACGGAATAGCTCTGAGATTCCTAAATCAACTACGACAAAAAATAAAGCCATGACAATAACCGTTGAAACTACTACAACTGTATACTTCGTTAGCTCTTTACTTTTTGGCCAGCTTGTTTTGCGCATTTCAGCGCCAACTTCTTGTAGAAAGCCTGTAACTTTGCTCATTCTAGCCTAACCTCCGAATAAATCGTTTACTCTATATTTCAATCAATTATAACGTTTGTCTATGTGTTGTATGTTCATTGCAATGTGAACAATATTTTTTCAGCTCAAGTCGCTCACTATTACCTGACTTTGCAGGAATTGTGTAATTTCTTGTGCCACATTTTTCACAACTTAAAACGACCTTGTTTGCCATTTTAATCACCTCGGCAGTTTGTCTTTTAAAGACTAACACCTAAATTTCTCACTGTCAACAAGCACGAGCCTTGCTTCTAGCTTAATTCATTTAGTTGTAAATGACGTTCTAATTTACGTTTTACACGCTGTAAGGCATTATCAATCGACTTCACATGGCGATTCAATTCTGCTGAAATCTCGTTGTACGATTGCCCCTCTAAATAAAGCGCAAGTACCTGTTGTTCGAGTTCACTTAATACTTCGCCCATTTTCGCCTCTAGTAGACTATATTCCTCTCGATTAATCATCAAATGCTCTGGGTCATCTATAAACGGGCTTTGAATAACGTCCATCAACGTCCGATCAGATTCCTCATCGTAAATCGGTTTATCGAGTGATATATAGGAATTCAGTGGAATATGTTTTTGACGTGTTGCTGTTTTTATTGCGGTAATAATCTGTCTTATAATGCAAAGCTCTGCGAATGCGCGAAACGAGGACAGCTTATCTCCCCTAAAATCACGAATCGCTTTATACAAACCAATCATGCCTTCTTGAACAATATCTTCTTTATCTGCGCCAACTAAAAAGTAAGGTCTCGCCTTTGCTTTCACAAAAAGACGATATTTTGAGATTAAAAAATCTAACGCATCTGAATTTCCTAGATGCACCTGCTCAATAAGTTGTTCGTCAGATAATTGGTCAAACTGCTGGATATCTTGTAACTTCTCACTTTTAAGCAATAGACTCACCTCAGCTACGCTAGAATCATTAGGGTTAGTATAACTTAATTGGAAAATGTGGGCAAAGGTTATTTCATTCCTCTACGCATCTTTTCAAAAGCCAATTCGACTTCCTTTGAAAGAGCTATACGGGAAGCGGGCTTCTCGATTTGTGATGCCTTTACTTTTGACGAAATTTTCGATTGAATAATTTTTAAATCGATTTCAAGCTCACGCGCAGATTTGCGTAACGCACCGTGACCGAAAACAACATTTTGCTCAGTCATATCAGATGTCGCTACATGTATCTGGATTTTGCGCCCCTTTAGTTCGGTAGATAGCTTTTCAATACGTTCGTCGGCTGTTTCATTCTTCCTTGTATAAATCACTTCAAGTGCGTGCTGAATATATAATTGTTCTGTTCCCGGAACAAGATGCGCGTCAAACACAATGATGACACGCCATCCCGTTGCCGCTTTAAATTCTGCCATTAGCTCAATTAAACGATCGCGCGCATCCTCAAAATGAGGTTCGCGCAAATCACGTAATTCCTTCCAAGCACCAATCATATTGTAGCCGTCTACTAGCAAAATCTGTTGCATTGTTATACGTCTTGGCGCTTACGGTACACTTCATACATGAGTAGAGCTGCTGCTACTGATGCATTCAGCGAGGTAACATGACCAACCATTGGTAAATGGTAAAGGAAATCACATTTATCTTTTAGGAGACGGCTCATTCCCTTTCCTTCACTACCAATAATGAGTGCAAGTGGTAGTGTTGCGTCCATCTTGCGGTAATCCACAGATCCCTTCGCATCCGTTCCTGCAATCCATACACCGCGCTCTTTTAATTCATCCACTATTTGCGCTAAATTCGTCACACGCACCACTGGCACGTGCTCAATCGCACCTGTAGAGGCCTTTGCAACGACCGCCGTTAAGCCCACTGCGCGACGCTTCGGAATAATAATACCGTGTGCACCGATTGCATCCGCCGTACGCATAATTGAACCTAAATTATGTGGGTCCTCTAATTCATCTAAAATAATGAAAAATGGATCTTCATTTTTCGCTTTTGCTGCATTGAATAAATCATCTAACTCTGCATAGTCATATGCCGCTACTGACGCGACAATACCTTGGTGATTGTCCGCTAGCTTGTCGACCTTTTGCTTTGGTACAAATTGTACAAGTACACCTTGCTCCTTCGCTAAATCAATTAGCTCCTGAACTCCTGTTTTCTTTACGCCCTCAGCAATCCATACTTTATTAATTTCGCGGCCTGCTCGCAGTGCCTCAAGTACAGGGTTTTTCCCTGCAATCATTTCTCCACTTACTTCTTCTGGAGCGGTTTGCTGGTTGTCTTGTTGCTTTTTCACATCTTGCTTCTTCTCTTGTGGTTTAAAATTTTTATCGCGCCCCATGTCACGGCCACGCTCTTTTTGTCTTCTATCTGCCATTGTTACGCTCCTTTCATTTCTTCTACGATTTCAATTGTGTAGTCAATAATTTTATTCACTCGCTCATGCTCTTCAAGCAAGAAGAGATATCCTAATATTGCCTCAAAGCCTGAGCTGTTTTTATATGTGCGCACATCTGTATTTTTTGGAACAGAGCCAGATTTCGCGTTACGTCCACGGCGGAACACGGCAAGCTCTTCCTCCGTTAAATATCCCTCTTCCATCATGCGATGCACGACGTTTGACTGTGCCTTCGCTGATACATAGCTTGTCGCTTCCTTATGCAAACGATGTGGCTTTACGCCCCCCGATAATAGCAGATGCTCGCGAATACGCTGCTCTAACACCGCGTCCCCCATATAAGCAAGTGCTAGTGCATTTAGCAACTTTACATCTTGTTGTCTTAGCTTTTGCATTATTGACCTCGTTTCCAGCGCGTCCCTTGGCGTGTATCCTCTAAAACAATATCCATTGAAAGTAGTTGGTCGCGAATTTCATCTGAGCGCGCAAAATCACGGTTTTTACGTGCTGCATTACGCTCAGCAATTAACGCCTCGATTTCGTCATCTAGTAAACCAGCTTCTACCTTCACTGCAATACCAAGTACATCACCGATTGTTGTAAACATCGCTAAAATCGCACGTAATACTGTCTCGTCTGTGTTCGTCTCATTTAAGTAGACGTTTGCGATACGTGATAGTTCGAATAGGACAGATACGGCATTTGCTGTGTTGAAATCATCGTTCATTGCCGCTTCAAAATCAACTTTCAATGCTGCAATCTTTTCTAGCCATGTATCACTACCTTCTGCTAAGTTTGCCGTTGCGCCTAGACGGTGTTCAACATTCGCGAAAGATGTGCGAATACGGTCTAAACCGTTTTTCGCTGCTTCCACTAAATCCTGCGCGAAGTTAATCGGGTGACGGTAGTGTACAGATAGCATGAAGAAACGTAATACTTGCGGGTCGATTTGCTTGCGAATATCATTGACAAGCACAAAGTTCCCAAGTGATTTCGACATTTTTTCGTTATCAATATTGATATACCCGTTATGCATCCAATAACGCGCGAAAGTTTTATCATTATGCGCTTCTGATTGCGCAATTTCATTTTCGTGGTGTGGGAATGTTAAATCTTGACCACCCGCGTGAATATCAATTGTATCGCCTAAGTGCTCACGTGCCATTACAGAACACTCGATATGCCAGCCCGGACGACCATCGCCCCATGGTGAAGCCCAGAATACTTCGCCTGGCTTTGCTGCTTTCCATAATGCGAAGTCGAGTGGGTCTTCTTTTTTCTCGCCGGCCTCAATGCGTGCGCCAACCTTTAAATCATCAATCGATTGGTGGCTAAGCTTCCCGTAGCCATTAAATTTACGCGTACGGTAGTAAACATCTCCTTGAGATTCATATGCATAGCCTTTTTCAACTAGCACCGCGATAAACGCAATAATATCATCCATATGCTCTGTTACGCGTGGGTGCGCGTCAGCCTTTTTACAGCCAAGTGCCGTAATGTCCTCAAAATAAGCCGCAATAAAGCGCTCCGTTAAGACAGATGTTTCCTCTCCTAGCTCATTTGCCGCTTTAATAATTTTGTCATCCACATCTGTAAAGTTCGAAACAAACTTCACTTCATATCCTGCATATTGTAAGTAGCGACGTACTGTATCATAAACAATTACCGGGCGTGAGTTCCCAATGTGAATATAGTTATATACAGTTGGCCCACATACATACATCTTTACTTTGCCCTCTTCAAGCGGCACAAACGCTTCTTTTTGGCGTGTTAACGTATTAAAAATTTGAATGCTCATTTCGTTCTACTCCCTTATTTTTAATATTGAAACAAAAAACGCCTCTATCACCTAACATAGGTGACAGAGGCGTTTACACGCGGTTCCACTCTGAAATTGAGGGTAGCCCCTCCTCAAAAGTCCAGTAACGTGGACAACTCGACTTAGCCTACTGTTAGTTCAACTAGGTACTCAAAGGTGCATTTCTACTCTATATTGGCTTTAGACCACTTGCAGCCTGGATGGTCCTCTCTAAAAAGCATATAAAGTATACTTCTCCTTCTCAACGTGCTTTCGTTATCATCATGTATCTTTCATTGTACGGATTTTTATTAGAAAATCAAACAATGCCTAGTTCGCGAATTTTTCTACGCGTGCAATTGCCTTTTCTTTACCGATTAAGCTAATTGCGTTTGGTAATTCTGGACCATGCATTTGACCCGTTGTGACAACACGGATTGGCATGAATAGGTTTTTACCTTTCGCGCCCGTTTCTTTTTGAACCGCTTTAATTGCAACTTTAATTGAATCCGCATCAAATGATTCGATTGTTTCAAGCTGTGTTTTAAATGCAGCCATTACTGCTGGAACCATTTCACCTGCTAATACTTCTTTTGCTTCGTCATCATACGAAATTTCCTCTGTAAAGAATAGGTTAGTCAGTTCAACAATTTCTGCACCGTAACTCATTTGCTCATGGTAAAGCGCGATTAAATCAGACGCCCATGCAAGCTCGGCTTCAGTTGGTTCAGTTGGTACAAGACCTGCTTTTTGTAAATGTGGTAGCGCAAGTGCAACAACTTCTTCGCGAGAAAGCTTTTTAATGTATTGATTATTCATCCATGTAAGCTTTGTTTTGTCGAACATAGATGGAGATTTTGATAAACGTTTTTCATCGAATAACTTCACGAACTCGTCATGTGAGAAGATTTCTTCCTCACCTTCTGGAGACCAGCCAAGTAGGCCAAAGAAGTTGAACATTGCCTCTGGTAAGTAACCAAGGTCTTTATATTGTGCAACGAACTGAATAATTGATTCATCACGTTTTGATAATTTTTTACGGTCTTCATTGACGATTAATGTCATGTGACCGAAGCGTGGGTATTCCCAACCAAATGCATCAAATACCATCATTTGTTTTGGTGTGTTTGATAAATGCTCTTCACCACGGAATACGTGTGAGATTTCCATGAAATGATCATCAAGCACGACAGCATAGTTATACGTTGGAATCCCATTTGCTTTTACAAGAACCCAGTCACCGATATCTTTTGATTCAAATGACACGTCGCCGCGAACTAAGTCTGTGAATTTGTATGTTACATTTTCTGGTACAGCCATACGAATTGTGTACGCCTCACCAGCCGCTTCTTTTGCTTGCACTTCTTCAGCAGATAAATGACGACATGTACCATCATATGCAGGTGCTGCAACACCAGCTGCTTTTTGTGTCTCGCGTGAAGCTTCTAATTTTTCTGAAGAACAGAAGCATTTGTACGCTTGACCGTTTTCTAGCATTTTTTCTGCATGCTCTTTATAAATGTCTAAACGCTCCATTTGACGATACGGTGCATACGGTCCACCGATATCGATTGACTCATCCGGTGTAATACCTAACCAGCGTAAGTTATCTAATTGAGACGCTTCGCCACCCTCAACGTTACGCTCAATATCTGTATCCTCAATACGTACTACGAATGTACCACCATGATGTTTTGCATATAAATAATTGAATAATGCTGTGCGCGCGCCGCCAATGTGTAAAAATCCTGTTGGTGACGGTGCATAACGAACACGAACTTGTTTCGTCATAATCCATTTGCCTCCTAAATTATGCATCTGAAAAAATTTCCCCGTGCATTTTGACTTTGTTCATTTTACCACTGTCGATTGGGAAATAAAAGTAGCGCGTATTGAATTTAACATTCAATACGCGCTATCTCGCACTATTTTTTGATCAATAAAATTGTTGCTAAAGCTGCGATACCTTCCTCGCGTCCTGTAAATCCTAGCTTTTCCGTTGTTGTTGCTTTGACATTTACTTGTGAAGGCTCAGCATTTAAAAGCTCTGCAATGCGGTTTTTCATCGGCTCAATATACGGCGCCATTTTTGGACGTTGTGCAATAATTGTTGCATCCACATTGCCAAGCACATAGCCTTTCTCTTCGACGATTTTCCAAATGTACGCAAGTAGCTTCGCTGAATCTGCGTCCTTCCACTCTGGGTCTGTATCTGGGAAATGACGACCGATATCACCTTCACCAATCGCACCAAGCGCGGCATCTGTAATCGTATGTAGTAACACGTCCGCGTCAGAGTGACCAAGTAAACCTCGATCATGTGGAATTTCAATCCCACCTAAAATTAATGGACGCCCCTCTGCAAAAGCATGCACGTCATAGCCTTGTCCTACTCGAAACATTCTTTATCCTCCTAAGCGCGACTCGCTAAAATCGCTTCTCCAAATAATAAATCTTCCTTCGTTGTCATTTTAACATTTTCGTAGTCACTTTCCACGATATGAATTGTGTGACCTAAGCGCTCTACTAACATCGCCTCGTCCGTTCCTAAAAAGCCGACTTTCTCTGCCACGTCCTCCGCCTCGGCAAGTAGGTCATAGCGGAATGCTTGCGGCGTTTGAATCATCCAAAGCGTCTCACGGTCTACAGTTTCTTTAATGACACCATTCATAACCTTTTTCATCGTATCCTTCGCGCGCACACCGGCAATGGCCGCGCCCTCTGTGTAAGCCACACGCGTCAGTTCCGTAATCGTCGGCACTTTAATAAACGGACGCGCCGCATCATGAACGAGCACGACCTCTACAGCAGACATCTCTTTAATACAAGAGTGTACCGAATGCTGACGCTCTGCACCACCCGTCGGCAAGCCTTTCACCTTTGTCATACTATGTTGCACAAGGAGCGCCTTAATATATTCGCGCTCCTCATCCTTCACCGCAAGCCAAATCCCTGTGCAGTTATCATCACTTTGAAAAACACGCAGCGTATGGATTAAAATCGGTATGCCACTCAGCTCTAAAAATAATTTATTTTGGCCCGCACCCATGCGCTTTCCGCTACCGGCAGCAGGCAGTACTACTTCATATTGTAACGTCTCCATGACCTAATCCTCTCTCGGCTTTGCGAAAATCATGCGTCCTGCTGATGTTTGTAAGACACTTGTTACTGTGACGCGAATAATCTGACCGATATAACTACGGCCACCTTCAACAACAATCATCGTACCGTCATCTAAATAAGCCACACCTTGATTATGTTCCTTACCATCTTTAATCACCATTACTTGCATATCCTCGCCGGGAATCACGACTGGCTTCACCGCATTTGCAAGATCATTAATATTCAACACCTGTACTTGGTGCAATTCACATACTTTATTTAAATTGAAATCATTCGTTAAAATTTGTGCATCCATTTTTTTAGCGAGACGTACGAGCTTTAAATCAACTTCTGAAATATCTTCAAAGTCTACCTCTGTAATCAGTACCTTTGACGCGCGCTCATCCTGTAGACGCTTTAAAATATCAAGCCCGCGACGACCGCGTGTCCGCTTCAATGTATCTGATGAATCAGCAATATGCTGAAGTTCCGTCAATACAAATTGTGGTACAACAAGTGTCCCCTCAACAAAGCCTGTTTCCGAAATATCCGCAATACGTCCATCAATAATAACGCTTGTATCAAGTAATTTAAAACGCTCACTTTCTTGCTTCGCCGCAGCTTCCGTCGCCTTCTTTTTAGACGAACCCTTACTCGTAAATACTTGTACGAGCTCGTCACGCTTATTAAAGCCAATTTTGAAGCCAAGATAACCTAAAATAATAGCCAAAATAATTTGAACAACATTTGCTATAAACTGAGTAATATTTGCTATAAACAAAATTTCTAAACGATTAATGGCCAGTCCGACTAGTGTAGCGATTGACAGCCCGACAATTAAACCAATCGTTCCAAATAATAAATCTCCAGCTGGCATCTTCGTTAATTTTTCCTCAGACCACGTAATTAAGCGCACGAAATAATCCGACAGCATAAATGACAAGATAAACAATAACGCCGCGCCAAGTGCTACTGAAATATATGGGTTGTTAAGCCAAGGATTGGATGATAAATTGATTAGTCCATATAACGGCGGTAAAAAAACAAGACCTAGCGCCCCTCCAATAAATAAAAACGCGACTTGAATTAACTTTTTAAGCATCCACTTCACCTCCTAATGTGTAAAAACTCTACTTAATAATACTACTGTTTCTGCAAAGAACGCCGCTTTTTTGCATATAGATTTCATAATCATTTCTTATCTAAAATTCAGCTACTATACCATCGTTCAAACATCGATTTTTTACTAAAAGAGCTTTTTAATAATTATACATAGTTCTCTCCAATATAGCGAAAAAGAGCATCTCGGATTGTACTACAACAGCATCAAGCATTTTCAGCTATCTTATAACAAAAAATTCTATCTAAATAGCGAAATATGCTATTTTATATTTTTTTGAAATCCATAATTCTGTTGAATTTACATGATATCTTTTCAAAAATGACCATGTTCTTTAAAATTCCTATCATTCTGTAGTTTAAATTAGTATTTTAATATAAAATCCACCTATAGCAGAAAATTTATATCATAGAAAAGGAGATTACGTTATGAGCGAAATAAAGCAAGTAAAAATTGCAACGGCTGATCCATCAGCAATTGGATTATTCGGTTTAGCAATCGTAACTTTTGTAGCATCTACACAAAAGCTTGGATGGACAGAAGGTTTAGGTTTAGTCATTCCTTGGGCGATCTTTTTAGGTGGTATCGCACAATTTTATGCATCAGTACTTGATGCAAAGCACAACAACACGTTCGGTACAACAGCATTCGGTGCTTACGGATTATTCTGGTTAGGCGTTGGGATGAGCTGGTTCGTGCAATCAGGCGTTTTTGGGGAAGCATTGCAAGCATCTGTTGATACAAGACAGCTTGGTGTTGTTTACTTAGGTTACTTAATCTTTACAGTATTTATGACAATCGGTGCAGCTGAAACAAACAAGGTATTATTCTTTATTTTCTTATTAATTGATTTCCTATTTATCGGTTTAACATTAAGCTCATTCGGTATTATGGAACACGGGATGCACTTATTAGCAGCTTATTCAGAGCTTGCAATCGCCTTACTTTCATTATACGGTGCTGGTGCAAATGTTTTAAACAAGCATTTAGGCTTCAACTTCCTGCCAATTGGCAAACCATTTGGTATTTTCACGCGCGAAGCTTTTGAGAAAAAAGGACGCGCTGTAAAAGCATAATTTAAAGAGGGAACCCGCGACGCGGATTCCCTCTTTTTTATATGTCGCTAAATGATGCACGCAAACTATCAGCAATTGTTTCAACACCGATGACTTGAATACCTGATGGGAAATCCCAGCCGCCAATATTTGATGCTGGAATAAACGCGCGCTGGAAGCCTAACTTTGCCGCTTCCTGCACACGCTGCTCAATACGTGACACACGGCGTACCTCACCCGTTAAACCAACTTCACCAATAAAGCAATCGGTCGGGCGCACAGCTTGATCCTTAAAACTTGAAACAATGCTCGTCATTACAGCAAGGTCAATAGCTGGTTCATCTAGCTTTACACCACCCGCTACTTTAATATAAGCATCCTGTGCTTGAAGCATCATGCCCATACGCTTTTCGAGCACCGCCATTAGTAGCTGCACGCGGTTTTGATCGACACCTGTCGCCATACGCTTCGGATAATTAAAACTCGTCGGTGTGACAAGTGATTGAATCTCGACTAAAATCGGACGCGTGCCTTCCATTGAAGCGACAACCGTCGAGCCTGGTGCCCCTTGTGAACGCTCCTGTAAAAACATTTCAGAAGGATTCAGTACTTCCTTTAGCCCGCCTTGCAGCATTTCAAAAATCGCAATTTCATTTGTCGAGCCAAAACGGTTTTTTTGACTGCGTAAAATACGATGATTGTGATGGCGCTCCCCTTCAAAATAGAGCACCGTATCCACCATATGTTCCAAAATACGCGGACCGGCAATTTGTCCTTCTTTCGTAACGTGACCAACGAGGAAAATTGCGATATTTTGTGTTTTGGCAATACGCATTAGTTCCGCTGTACATTCACGAACTTGCGACACACTCCCCGGCGCACTCGTGACCTCAGGGTGATGCACAGTTTGAATCGAGTCAACAATCACAAACTTTGGCTTTACTTCCTCAATTGTTTGATGTAAAAACTCTAAATTCGTTTCCGAGTAAATATAAAGCTCGGCCGATTTGACCCCTAAGCGCTCAGCACGCAATTTCGTCTGACGAATCGATTCCTCACCTGAAATATAAAGCACACGGTTTCCTTGATTTGAAAGAAGTGCTGATACTTGTAGTAATAATGTTGATTTCCCAATACCGGGGTCGCCACCGATTAATACGAGAGAGCCTGGCACAATACCGCCACCAAGCACCCGGTTAAACTCACCAAGCTCTGTAACAATGCGCGTTTCTTCCTGTGCTTCTACTTGAATAATTGGTGTCGCCTTTGTCGTCGTCGTAGAATGTTGGAATGCGCCTCGTGGACCTTTTGATACAATTTCTACTTCCTCATTCATCGTATTCCACTCACCGCAGCCCGGACAGCGCCCCATCCATTTCGCTGCCTCATATCCGCAGCTACTACACATAAATTTCGATTTCTTCTTCGCCATTCCTTCGACTCCTTCGAATACTTGTTCTTATTATTGTACAAAAAATCAAAGAAGATGACGAATATTTCATCATTCACTAAATATGACGCTTATTTCAACAAGGACTGTTCTCGATAAAAGTCGGCCATATTTTCAACTGTTTGCTTCATTTCCTCACGAAGCGATAGTGGATGGATAACTTCAACCTTTTTCCCCTGACTAAGTAGCCACATGATACAGCCATTGCCATATACCTCTGCCTCAATTAGCCAGCCATTTTCTAACTCTTTTACAACAAAAGCATTCGGAAAGCGGTCAAGTACAGCTTCTAAAGACACACCTAAAAATTTGAAGCGTAAATGAATTAATTCACCTGTATACATAAACTGGACACGCTTACGCAGCACCCCTTCTTCCAAACGGTCTTGCTCTGAAATTTTATATTTTTGGTTCAATGGTTGAAATTGTTTGATGCGATCTACACGAAAAACAACCGGCGTTTTAAAATGATGTTCATGCATAAATCCAATAATATAAAAATAATATTCCGAAAACATAATAGAAACCGGCTTAATAATACGCGTCTTTTCCTGTGAATCCATACGATCATACACAATTTCAATCAATTGTTTATTTTTAATACTGACAGCAAGTTGCCACAATAACTCAAGTAAAGGCTTATTATGTTGGAGTGGCTCATAATGAATCAGTTCATTTCCTACGAGAAGTTGAATTAATTTCGTTTCCTCTTTATTACTTTGCTGCAGTAATGAGTGAATTACCTTTTGCATCTCATCTGTATTCAAGGCGCGACTTTCTAATAAAATCTTTGTAATACTTAGTAGCTCCTCAGCAGAAATACTTTGTGTTACTTCGCCATTTAAACGATAGCCATTACAATCACGATCATACACAATTTCCTGTCCTGCAAAAAAATCACTCAAATATATTCGAATATTTTCGATATCACGCTGAATTGTACGGTCATTTACACCGAGTTCTAACGCTGTTTCATGTTTATTGACGATTAAACCTTTACGGAATTTATCGTATAACTGTAAAATACGGTACACCTTATCTTCTTTTTTCATCATAAAATCGCCTCATTTTATCTATTAAAATACATTTGATGTAGTTAATTTTTCTACATAGTATCATAATAGATAGACAAAATATGTCATTTTAAGAAGTATATTTTATTATTCCCACATAAAAGTTCCACAACAAAAGTAATAGTCAACACATTTTTTACAAAAAATAGTGCATATTTATCAATTTATAACAAAAAAACTATATATAAGGTTGTTTGCCACAAAAAAATTTCTATTTATATGGACCCAAGCAATTAAATGTACGTATAATTTCGAACAGATTTTTGCATAAAAAAACTCACTTAAATAATTTAAGCGAGTTTTTATCTTGTGTTATTTTATTAGCGATACTTTATCTTCCGTACGAACGACAAAATCATCTTCGACAAAATCTAAAATAACCTTTTTCTCTTTATTGATTGTACCTTTTAACACTTCCTCAGATAAGCGATCCTCCACATGCTTTTGCAGTGCACGACGTAATGGACGTGCGCCGTATTGTGGATCGTAGCCTTCTTTAGCAATCTTCTCAAGCGCTGCATCTGTTAATACAAGTTCGATATCTTGCTCGCTTAGGCGCTTCGTTAAGGAATCGGCCATTAATGACACGATCTCTTTTAAGTGCTCTTTGTCTAAAGAATGGAACACAATCATTTCGTCAATACGATTTAGGAACTCTGGGCGGAATGCTTTTTTCAGTTCTTCCAACATTGTCCCCTTCATATCTTTGTGCTTCGCTGATGTATCCCCAACGTTAAAGCCTAAATTCTTTTGATATTTCAGCGCATCTGCACCAACATTTGATGTCATAATGACAACCGTATTGCGGAAATCAACTGTACGGCCTTTGGAATCCGTTAAGCGACCATCCTCTAATACTTGAAGTAAAATGTTGAACACATCTGGATGTGCTTTTTCAATTTCATCAAGAAGAACAACTGAATACGGCTTACGGCGAACCTTTTCTGTTAGCTGGCCACCATCATCAAAGCCGACATAGCCTGGAGGTGAACCGACTAAGCGTGATGTTGAATGCTTCTCCATGTACTCAGACATATCCACACGAATCATCGCATCCTCGTCGCCGAACATCACTTCTGCAAGCGCACGCGCAAGCTCTGTTTTACCGACACCTGTTGGCCCTAAGAAAATGAATGAACCGATTGGACGCTTCGGATCTTTTAATCCTGCACGTGCACGACGAATAGCACGAGAAATAGCTTCTACTGCCTCACCTTGACCGACAACACGTTTATGCAGTTCTTCTTCAAGCTGAAGTAGCTTCGCTGATTCTTCCTGTGCAATTTTCGAAACAGGAATTCCTGTCCACATCGCAACAACTTGGGCAATATCATCTACTGTTACTTGCGATGTTTCCTTGCCTTGCTGCTCTTTCCACTCTTTTTTCGTTTGATCAAGCTCCGTCTTCATTTTCTGCTCTGTATCACGTAGCGCTGCTGCTTTTTCGAACTCTTGGCCTGATACAGCGGCATTTTTCTCTGAACGTACGCTGTCTAGCTTATCTTCAAGCTCTTTTAAATTCGGTGGCACTGTGAATGAACGTAAACGTACTTTTGAGCCTGCCTCGTCGATTAAATCAATCGCTTTATCTGGCAAGAAACGATCTGAAATGTAGCGGTCTGATAATTTCGCCGCTGCATCTACTGCCTCATCCGTAATCGTGACACGGTGATGCGCCTCGTAACGATCACGTAAGCCTTTAATAATTAAAATTGTTTCATCTACTGACGGCTCATCTACCTGGATTGGCTGGAAACGACGCTCAAGTGCGGCATCCTTTTCGATGTATTTACGGTACTCATCAAGCGTTGTCGCACCGATACATTGTAGCTCGCCGCGTGCTAGAGATGGCTTCAGAATATTTGACGCATCAATCGCACCTTCAGCACCACCCGCACCAATTAACGTATGAAGCTCATCAATGAATAAAATAATATTACCCGCTTGGCGAATTTCGTCCATTACCTTTTTCAGTCGGTCTTCGAATTCACCACGATATTTTGTACCCGCAACAACTGTCCCCATATCAAGTGTCATAACACGCTTATCACGCAGTGTTTCTGGTACTTCATTATTAATAATTTGCTGTGCTAATCCTTCGGCGATTGCTGTTTTACCAACACCTGGCTCGCCAATTAATACAGGATTATTTTTTGTACGGCGTGATAATACTTCGATCACACGTGTAATCTCTTTAGAGCGGCCAATAACCGGATCAAGTGAGCCTTCACGTGCAACGGCTGTTAAATCACGCGCTAAGCTATCAAGTGTTGGCGTGTTCACTGCCTGCGTGCTTGCTGTATTACTATTCGGTGAATCATTATTGCCGAGTAGTAATAGGACTTGCTGACGTGCTTTATTAATGCTGACACCAGTATTTGCCAATACGCGTGCCGCAACGCCTTCACCTTCACGAATAAGTGCAAGTAAAATGTGCTCTGTGCCGATATAGGCATGACCTAGCTTACGGGACTCATCTACTGATAACTCAATTACCTTTTTCGCACGCGGTGTATAATGAACGATTGGTCCGACATCCTCAGTCCCTTTACCAACCAATTCTTCAATGCCTGATTCAATCATTTGTGGACTAATATCAATCGCTTCAAGTGCCTTTGCTGCAATACCACCGCCTTCACGAATTAAGCCAAGTAAAATATGCTCTGTGCCAATTGACTCGTGCTTCCAGCGAACAGCTTCCTCTTGTGCTAGCTGTAATACCTTTTGTGCTCGTTGTGTAAAACGATTAAACATCATTCAAACCCTCTCCTTTTTCCCCTTTAGTTTGCTCCGTTAATTTTGATTGCATCAATTGTGCGCGGTAGACATCACGCTCGGTCGGCTGTAGCATTGCTCCTGCATATTGCTGAATAAAACCCGGCTGCATAAGTAGCATGCATTCATTTAAACTACTTGGTACAATATTTGAAATAAGCTCTAGTGCTACACCGAGTCGAACATTCGATAAACAACTTGCCGCCTCGTCACTCGTCAGTACCTTTGCATAGCGAAGTGTACCGAGTGCACGGCTAACACGATCTTCTAAAAATAGTGGTGCCTGCGTCATTAACTGC
Source organism: Solibacillus sp. (assembly GCA_040274725.1). GTDB lineage: Bacteria > Bacillota > Bacilli > Bacillales_A > Planococcaceae > Solibacillus. The sequence goes on from JBEMAQ010000015.1 coordinate 70,986, forward strand.
TTACGTGCTTCCTTTTCCTTTGCGACAACCCGCTGTACAACACCTTCAAGCTCCTGTAAAATCTCTTTACTAGACTTACCAAGTGTAATTTGATTTGAAAATTGATATATATTACCTGAATTTCCACTTCCTTCTCCATATATACCCCTTACAACCATTCCTAAGCGCGTTATCATTTGAATTACATGATTTATTTTTTTGGTCATTGTTAATGCTGGCAGGTGCAACATTATGGATGCACGTAAGCCTGTGCCTACATTTGTCGGGCAGCTCGTTAAAAATCCGTAGCGCTCATCATAAGCATAATGCAGTTTTTGCTGTAGGTGCTCATCAAGCTGCTTGGCTCGTTCAAATGCTTCCTGCAAATTCATTGCTGGCGCCAAGCATTGAATCCGAATGTGATCCTCTTCATTCACCATTACACTCAGCGTCTCATCTTCCGTTAAAAACACCGCCCCTTTAGGTTGGCTTGCTAAATTTGGACTAATCAAATGCTTTTCGACGAGCACTTGACGATGTAATTTCGGTAAATCCTTCATCTTTACCTGCATAAATGCGTGTAAATCATTTTTTTCTATAAGTAATGCCTGCTGCACACGCTCTTCAACCTCTTCCGCCTCTTCCTCCGAAAAGCAGATTGGAAACTTCAAACCCTTTAAATTTCTTGCAAGGCGGATGCGCGTACTCATCACAATATCCTCTGTTGCTAACCAGCTTGGTGATGTACTTTTTAATAGTCGCTCCATATTCACGACGATACACCCCCGTTTAGCTTATGTTCCAATTCACGAATTTTATCACGACACGTAATGGCCTCTTCAAATCGTTCCTCTTCAATCAACTGCTGCAATTGATCTCGTAAATCGCGAAGCTGTACACGCCAATCCTGTTCTACTTTTTCGTTAGGATCGACATGCTGTATCCCTGCTTGAATGCGCTGTAATATTTTCGGTAAGTACTCCGAAAATGCCCCGTAGCAATCGGCGCAGCCAAACTTTCCTTGCTTCAAAAATTGGCGATACGTCAAATTGCATGTTGGACAACTCGATGTCTTTTTATTAGGTTCTATCTGACTATTTTTTTGTTGCGGTATACTAAACCAACCAGAAAGAAGCTGCTGTAATGAAATCGGCTCTTCTTTTTCAGTAAATGAAAATGGGTGAAACTGCGGCGCACATTCCTCGCAATAATGCTGCTCTAGCTTTTCGCCATGCTGCACCTTCGTAATCGTAATGCTCGCCTCACGCTGCTGACAATGCGCACAAATCATGTAGCAACCCCCTTACATTTTCTCTAATTTAATCGTTTGAATCATTGCTTGTAATAAATGTGCACGCAACTCATCACGTAGCGGTAACGATAATGGCAGTGACGCACGCTTAATGACGGACTGCATAATACTTGCCTCGCGTATTGTTATAATATCTTCATCTAGCATACGATAAATAATATGCTCTGCACTCATCTGTGTTACATTATCGCCGATTTGCTCTAATATTAAATTGAGCAAATCATTTTTTGAATGAACTGCTACACGTAAAATTCGAATATAACCACTACCGCCTCGCTTACTTTCCACTAAGTAGCCATGCTCTGCTGTAAACCGGGTATTAATGACATAATTGATTTGTGAGGGCACACACTGAAACTTCTCCGCAATTTCGCTCCGCCTAATTTCAATATGCCCTTGTCCCTTTGATTCAATAATATCTTTTAAATATCCTTCTATAATGTCCGATATATTTCGCAATTTTCGTCTCACCTCACTCAATATATTGACTTTGACTATCTTTGACTTAAATATACATGATTTAAAAAATGAAATGCAAATTATCACACTCATTAATTACTCTATGGAAAAAAGCAGTGAAACGAATAAACGCTTCACTGCTTTTTTCTATACCCAGCGGCCTACAATTGGATAATCCCAAGAAGTATCGCCAAGCGCCTTTACAATGCCGATAATTGGGGCAATCCAGAAGATGATTAATAAAACAATTAAGAACGGTAAACCAATCAATATAACAGATAATATACCTGCAATCGTAATTAAAATACCAAATATGACTTGGAATAAAAGTGCCTGCATCGATACGCGCTTCACCTCGTCGTCCGAGCTAATTAAAAAGAAAATAATCGGTACTAAAAACGGTGCAAAGAACGCACTTGCATGTACAATAACTTTTGACCATTTCGCTTCCATGTATACATCAACCTTTCTTGTTTTAGTTGTTATACCCTTTATACGAGCAACAACGAAAAAAAGATTCAAAAAAGGCAACATTAAATTCAAGATTTAATGTTGCCTTTTTTCAGATTTAGTATGGTCCTCGGTCATCCGGTTTATCCTCTGCCTGTGGGAAAAGGAAATACGAAATAACCGCCGTTAGCATTGTCGCACCCGCAATAATATAAATGCGCTCTGACGTTGGTACTTCGCTAAATTTATTTGCTAGCATGATTGTCGATGCAACTGCCACACTGACGGATAAAGGAATAACAAATTTTAAACGGCCCTTATAAAATTTCATGTTCACTGCACCCTTTACTTTGAAATCAACGGATCTCTGTTCATTATTTTCTATCGTATCTTGTTTGTTGATAAATTACAAATAATAGATTAAAGGGAATTATAGAGAAAAAATACTGCTTATTCAAAGGAAACATAGTAAAATATTAACAATACTCAATTTATTTAAAAATTCATTCAACTTAACGAATAGACGAAAAGAGGAATAGTATGATCACTTTGTTCAACAAGCCTAACAAAGAATTAAAGCCTTTTTTTAATACTGCTAACTATATCCATCAAGTTCATTTAGATATATCAACGTACCCAGATATCACCAAGCAATTACAATTATTAAAGTTAACAACTGAAGATTTAGCATTACTGAAACAGTTGCAACCACTAACTAATGAGCTCATTCCAAAGATGGTAGAACAGTTTTACACTGCCATTAGTCAAAGTGCAGAATTAGTCAATATTATTAATACAACGACTAAAATAGAGAAGTTAAAAATTACGTTACATAAGCATTTAAATGCTATTTTCAATTGTCGCATCGATGCTACTTATATTGAAGAGCGAAAGATCATTGCGCGCGCACATGTACGCATCGGGCTAAAGCCAAAATGGTATTTGGCATCATTCCAATCATTAATGACGACGTTCATTGAATTTGTTGAGCCACTACAACTTCCGAAAAATGAGCTCGCAAAAGTAATCAATGCTTTTTCTAAATTGATTAACTTTGAGCAGCAACTCGTCATTGAGCAATATGAAATGGAGGAGGAGCGCATTCGTGAGGAGAATCTGCAAATGAAGCTTGCACTCGTTTCTACCATTCAAACGACTGCGACAGAACTCACTGCCGCAAGCCAAGAAACGAGTGCTGCACTTCAGGAGATTTCCATTCAGTCGGATGATATCGCTTCAAATACAACGCACGGACTCAATTTAGTGGCGGAAACCGAGCAAAAATCATCGACAGGGAAAGAGCATTTACAATCACAGTCTGATATTATGCATACGATTTTAACCGGCGTGGATGTACTAGAAGATTCAATGGGAGGGCTGCGTGCTTCATCACAAAAGATTTCTGATATTGTCGGGATTGTTACCGGCATTGCTGATCAGACGAATTTACTTGCTCTCAATGCCTCCATTGAAGCCGCGCGTGCTGGTGAACATGGGAAAGGCTTTGCTGTTGTGGCAGATGAGGTACGTAAGCTCGCCGAGGAAACAAAGCGCGCTGTACAAAATGTTTCCGGACTCATCCAAGAAACCGAAACAAACATTACGAAAATGGCTACTTCTGTACACGGTGTTGATCTACAAATTAAGCTGAGCGTTGATACACAGCAAAGTTTAGTCGATTCATTCAACTCCATCGCGGAAGCCGTATCAGGCATTAAAGTGGAATATGAAAAAACAACCGATGACATTCAAACCATTTCTAACGTCATCAACGAACTAACTTTAGCCACATCGCTCGTTTCTAATTCATCTGATAAATTGTTAAAAGTTGTTCATGAATTAAGTGACTAAACATTCATATCCGTTTAACCATTCTATACAAAAAAGAAGAGGCATTAGCCTCTTCTTTTTTTCGATAACGCACGCTTTTGCTTACGATGCTCCTGGCGCACATTCCCTGTATCAAATAAATGCTTTTCAAACTCTGTTTCTGGAATAACTGCTGCGACAAGTGCAGGATTACCGTCTTCATCAATGGCAACCATTGAAACGAATGACTCTGTCGTTAATTTTTTCGCACCCGTTTTTAAGTTACGCGATACAACGCGTACATAGACTTCCATCGACGAACGACCTGTGCTTGTGACAAACGCCTCAAACTCTAACATATCTCCTGCAAATGCCGGTGATACAAAATCAACCGAGTCAAATGAAGCAGTCACAACCTCACTTCTTGCATGCTTCATCGCCGCAATTGCCGCGATTTCATCAATGTATGATAAAACCTTACCGCCAAAAATTGACCCATGATGATTTGTATCAGGCGGTAAAATTAAGCGGGTTTGTGTTGTGCGTGATTGACTCATTGGAATTGCATGTTCCATTACTCAAACGCTCCTTAAAAAATTACTGTACCATCATTTTATTGAAATAATTTTTAAAAAGCTAGCGTTATGTTTGGTCAGACTATTTCATACCATATTGAATCGTAATAAACTTCAGTTCCGTCATTTCTTCTACTGCATATTTAATGCCCTCACGCCCATAACCACTCATTTTCACACCGCCATATGGCATATTATCTGTGCGGAATGTTGGGATATCATTAACAATTACAGAGCCAGCCTCAAGTTCGTCTGCTGCTAAAAGTGCATCTGTTAAATTATTTGTATAAATACCTGCATTCAATCCTAATGATGAGTCATTTACGTAGCCAATTGCCTCTTCTAATGTGTCATAAGGAATAATTGAAACGATCGGTGCAAAGGTTTCCTCACACACAATTTTCATATCCGGCTTTACATTAATCATAACAGTCGGTGATAATGTGCGTTCTGTAAACTCTGCACCGCACGCTATTGCTGCCCCCGCTGCATTCGCTTCTTCAAGCCAACCTTTAATACGCTCTACCTCATCTGGGTGAATCATTGCACTGACATCTGTATCCTTATTTGCCGGGTCACCTACAACTAGTTTTTTCGTCTCTAAAACAAATTTCTCAACAAACTTTGAATAAATCGATGCATGAACATAAATACGCTGCAATGAAATACATACTTGGCCTGCAAAGCCGAACGCCCCATTTACACAGCGCTTCATAATCGGATCTAAATTTGTTGACGGCTCTACAATGACTGCTGCATTCGAACCAAGCTCTAGTGTCATTTTACGTAAGCCGACCTTTTCCTTTAGCTTTAAGCCGACTGCACTGCTACCTGTAAATGTCACTTTTTTCACATGTGGATGTGTCACAAGCGCATCACTCAAATCCTTCCCGCTTCCTGTGATGATTTGTAGCGCTCCGTCTGGTAAACCAGCCTCTTTAAATACTTCAGCCATTGCCAGTGCGCTAAGCGGTGTTTGTGTTGCTGGCTTTAATACAACTGTATTCCCTACTGCAAAAGCTGGTCCTAATTTATGTGCGACTAAATTGAATGGGAAGTTAAACGGTGTAATAGCCGATACAACACCAAGTGGCATACGCTTCGTAAAGCCTAGACGCCCCGCTCCTCCAGGTGCTGCATCCATCGGCACTGTCTCACCATGTAGTTGCTTTGCCGCCTCTGCTGCAAATTGATATGTAGCAATTGTACGATCAATTTCGGCTAAACTCGCTGTTAATGGCTTTGCCGCTTCCTCTGTTAAAATCTTTGCAAATTCATCGCGGCGACTACGCATAATGTCGACTACTTTATATAAAATTTCCGCGCGCTCAAAGGCTGGTACTTTTTTAAATGATGTAAATGCTTGCTGTGCGCCTTCAATTGCACGCTCGACATCACTCGCCGTTCCCTTTGCTACTTTTGCAATGTCCTCACCTGTATATGGCGAGGTTAAATTGTATACTTCCGTAGCCACTTCCCATTGTCCATTAATCCATAATTTTGTTTCTTTCATCTCCAACATACCTCCTACGTTAGTAAATCTAAAATATCAAACCCGAAAAAAAACGTGAAATCCCATAGTAAATCGCTCACTGTTAATGCGTCTAGTAAAAGTGAAACATCCGTTAAATGTACAAGCTGCTTCGTGTCTTGCATTTGATAAATCAAATAATAAATCGCAATTAGCAGCGCATAAACAGGCTCCGCTTCAAACAGATTTAACTGCTGTAATTGCTTCGTGAGCGCAATCATCTCTTGTAGCTGCACCGTTGTTGTCCCCGTTAATGCAAGCAGAGCAATATACGGATAATGACGCTTCTTCACATCAATACCATTTTCCTCAAGCATCGTACAAATGGCCTGCACATACTCCATTAATGTTTCCTCGACATCCTCTGAATAGAGCGTCAATAGCTGCGTCATAGCCTGCAAGCTATCTCCCTTTTTAAAGCCGTTTTCCTGCAAGACGTCATAGTAGTGGCGTATCGTTTCAGCCTGCTTTGTTATATTCCCCTCTTTCCGCGTTAATAACACCGCATATGGAATATCATCTTTGCCTGTTAAAAAGTAATGATGACGCTTCATTTCCTCATGTAATAATTTTGCACGCTTTGCATGTTTGTCGTCTAGTAAAAACAGCGCGGCAATGCTTTGATAATGGCTACGATTAAAGCCTGCTTCCTCAAGTAGTCGCTCACCCTTTACAACACGTACATATTCTTCTTCACGATTAGTATGAAGCACAAAGTATGTAACTAACTTATAATGTAATGCCTGGCTGCGTGAAAAATCGGTTAGCCACTGTAAAAGTGACTGTTTTTGCGGTCGTGCTAGGTGCCGTTTTAACTGCTCAAATTCTAAGCCATTAAAATACTTTCCAGCTAATGTATACTGAACAGCGAGCGGAATACAAATGGCCGCTTCTACTTCATAGCCTAAAAAATTGGATATACGCGTATAATTTTCTTCTAACAATGTAATAAGGGGTTGATTCATTTATTCCACCTCACTTCCATTATACGCTTATTTTAAAATTATGAAAAAAATAACAAATTAAAAAGCATGGAAAAGTGAAAAACGCTTTCCCATGCTTTTGTCATTATTTTAACTGCTTCATTTCTTCACTTGTAAAAGCTCGGGAGCGTGATAAAAAACGTTTGCCCTCTACCCCTTCAAGTGAAAACATGCCACCACGCCCGTCCACAACATCAATAATAATTTGTGTATGTCGCCAATAATCATATTGATTTTTATGCATATAAAATGGACTGTCACCAATATGCCCGAGCAGTACATCCTGATCGCCAATCATTAAATCGCCGTCTGGGTAACACATTGGGCTTGAGCCATCACAGCAGCCACCTGACTGATGAAACATGACCGGACCGTGACGCTCTGTAAGTTTTGCAATTAGTGCTAGTGCCTCGTCGGTTGCAACAACACGTTCAACCACGTTAACACCTCCTTCTTAGAAGAAGCCTAATTTGTTCTCATCATAGCTTACAAGTAAGTTTTTCGTTTGTTGATAGTGGCTTAGCATCATTTTATGATTCTCACGGCCAACCCCACTCATTTTGTAGCCGCCAAATGCTGCGTGTGCTGGATATGCATGGTAGCAGTTCGTCCATACACGACCTGCTTCAATACCACGACCGAAGCGGTATGCTGTATTCATATCACGCGTCCATACACCTGAGCCTAAGCCGTAAAGCGTATCATTCGCAATTTCTAGTGCCTCTTCTTTTGTTTTAAATGTTGTTACAGCTACAACTGGGCCAAAAATTTCTTCTTGGAAAATACGCATTTTGTTATGCCCCTTGAATACAGTTGGCTTAATGTAGTAGCCACCCTCTAGATCGCCTTCTAATTGGTTGCGATCGCCGCCAATTAATACTTCTGCGCCTTCTTCTTTACCGATTTGCAGGTAAGATTGGATTTTCTCCATTTGCTCCTGTGATGCCTGTGCACCCATCATTGTGTTTGGATCAAGTGGGTTACCTGTTTGAATTGCCTCAACGCGTTTCAGTACGCGCTCCATAAATTTATCGTAAATTGATTCTTGGATTAGTGCGCGTGACGGACATGTACATACTTCGCCTTGGTTTAGTGCGAATAATACAAAGCCTTCTACCGCCTTATCTAAAAATGCATCATCTGCATCCATAATATCCTCAAAGAAAATGTTTGGTGATTTACCACCAAGCTCGAGTGTTACTGGGATTAAATTTTGCGATGCATATTGCATAATTAAGCGACCTGTTGTCGTCTCACCAGTAAACGCGATTTTTCCAATGCGCGGACTTTGCGCAAGTGGCTTACCTGCCTCAAGACCGAAACCGTTTACAATATTTAATACACCAGGTGGTAATAAATCTTCAATTAGCTCAGCTAATACTAAAATCGATACAGGTGTTTGCTCTGCTGGCTTCAGTACAACACAGTTCCCTGCTGCAAGCGCCGGTGCAAGTTTCCAAATTGCCATTAATAACGGGAAGTTCCAAGGAATAATTTGGCCAACTACCCCGATTGGCTCATGGAAATGATACGCTACTGTATTGTTATCAATTTGGCTAAGCCCGCCTTCCTGTGCACGCAATGCGCCTGCAAAATAGCGGAAATGATCAATACCAAGTGGTAAGTCTGCATTTAACGTTTCACGTACAGCTTTTCCGTTATCCCATGTTTCTGCTACCGCAAGTACCTCTAAATTTTCTTCAATACGGTCTGCAATTTTTAATAAAATATTACTACGCTCTGCTACTGACGTTTGCCCCCAAGCGTCTTTTGCCGCATGTGCTGCATCAAGTGCTAATTCAATATCTTCTGCTGTTGATCGCGCTGCTTGTGTAAATACTTTCCCTGTAACAGGTGTAAGATTATCAAAATACTCGCCCTTTACAGGTGCTGTCCACTTGCCTCCGATAAAGTTATCGTAGCGCTCCTTGAAATTTACAATTGCCCCTTCTGTGTTTGGAAATGCATATGCCCCTGTTGCATCTAAAACTGTTTCTGACATTGAAAAATCTCCCCTTCGCATTAAGATGATTGACTACACTTACGCTGAAATATTCTAGGTAGTGAATCTTTTAAGGTAGCTTTAGTTATTATATTGTCAGATAACTCGTTCATTTGCAATATGTAAATATGCTTTTTTCTGAATTTTAAAAGTATTATTTTCTGTTATACTTATAAGGTTCATAAAAATGGTTATTATATATTATTTTTGGAGGTTATTATGTTAAAAAAAATACTGTTTGTATTTATCGTCTGTCTTGCTTTTCTACTCAAGCCTTCTTTCGGTTACGCAAACTCGACAACGATTGAATTAACACAGGACACAACAGCTCGCTTTACACTCACAACGGGCGAAGTGATAAAATATGCTGACCTTGCGAAGAACGAACGATTTGTTGCAACAAAGCTTGATAACACATGGCAGCTCCGCATTGGCAATGCCACAGTTACAATCCCACAAAATACCGCGCAAATTGCACGTAAATCGGTTACTGCACAAAAACGAGCTCATAAGGTGGAGCTCATCACCACTAATGTTGCACCTGTTTACACGTCACAAAGTAAGAAAAACAAACCATTTGCTACGATCGCAAAAAATATGCGCATTAGCTCAAATGGTCGCGTCGGAAATTATTACGAGGTCATTATTGGCGCACGCAAAGGCTATATTCATTATGAATCAGTCGAGCATGATAACGGCGTGCCGATTTTAATTTATCATCACTTTGTAGAAAATCAGAAAAAGTCTGTCTTTAAAGATAGTGCCTCCGTTCTCGATATTCATTTATTTAAAGAGCAGATGAATTATTTAGATGACAAAAAATTTATTACAATTTCACTCAAGGATTTTGATTTATGGACGCAAAAAAAGCAGGCACTTCCAGGGAAAGTTGTTGCTTTAACATTTGATGATGCCAATCTTTCTGTGCCACATATGACTTATCCAATCCTAAAGGCAAAAAATATGTACGCGACAACTTTTGTCATTACAGACCGCGTAAAGGATGAGGCTACACCATTTGATATGGAAAAAGTACAATTCTCAAGCTTACCTGAGCTGCGTGAAATTAAAGACCGTATTTATTTGGAGTACCATACGCACGGGCTACATACATTCAATTCGCTTACTAGTAAAGGCTCTCTTCAATATGCATCAAACACAGTACTTAACTATGATTTTGGACATGCGAATGATGTATTTAGAAAAATCGACCGCTCTTTAAAGCCTAGTTACTTCGCCTATCCTTATGGCAAGTTCGAACGCCGACAGGAGAGTGTCTTCATTAAAAATGGCGTATCACTAGCATTTTTAAATAAAGGTGGGAAAGCTGTAATCACAAGCCCACGCCTATATGTGCCACGTATCCCTGTACAAAACGGTACGACGCTCACACAATTTAAAAAGATGGTTCATAACTAGCGTCAAATCAATACGGGTATTGTATACTGAAATTATTCTAAGAGTAGGTGAAAATATATGCGTATAAATAAATTTTTAGCAGAAACAGGCATCACATCTCGTCGTGGTGCAGATAAATGGGTAGAGGAAGGTCGTATTACGATTAACGGCGTCCTTGCAACAAACGGAAGCCAAGTAGAAACGGGTGACAAAGTGTGCGTAGACGGCAAACCTGTACAACGCGAGGAACAACTTGTTTATATTGTACTGAACAAACCGGTCGGCATTACGAGTACGACGGAACAGCATATTCATGGGAATGTTGTGGATTTCATCAATCATCCACTGCGTATTTTCCACATTGGACGTCTAGACAAAGATTCTGAAGGCTTACTACTTTTAACAAATGACGGCGATATCGTCAACGAAATTTTACGTGCTGAAAACCACCATGAAAAAGAATATGTCGTACAAGTGGACCGTCCGATTACAGATGAATTCATTCGCGAGATGAGCGAAGGTGTTGAAATTTTAGATACGAAAACACTGCCTTGCCGCGTTGAAAAAGTATCATCATACGTGTTCAAAATCATTTTAGAGCAGGGACTTAACCGCCAAATTCGCCGTATGTGTTCAGCGCTTGACTATAATGTTAAACGCCTACAACGTATTCGTATTATGAATATCCAAATCGGCAATTTAAAGGTTGGTCAGTGGCGCGATTTAACAGATAAAGAACGCAACGAATTATTTGCATTACTAAACTACACACCAAAATAACTGTCGCGATTTTAGGGGGATTTTTATGATAACGATTCAGCCAACGGAACTACTGACTGGCGTGCATATGAGCGGCGATTATTGGGATTTTGATGCTTTAGTCGAAGCAATTTATGCACTTACAGGGGACGAAAATCGTTATTATGACTATCTTGGTTCACGTCAACGCTTGCTCGGCACTTGCTTAAAACTTCGCCAAGCAAGCAGTGGTGAACATGAAATTGAACTTGTTGTAAACGGCATACATAGAGGAATTACAAAGAAAAGACAGCGGATTTTCCCAGAAAAAAATATTTATTTCGTTGTCGATATTCTGATGCCCGAGCTCCTGTTCACAGCACTCGCACTAAATGATTTTATCGCGCTTTATAAGGAAACTGTCGATGATTCGGAGTGGAGCTCACCCGTTGCAACTGCGCGACTTTTCCAAGCAAAGGTCGCGGATTGCATCGAGCCCTTTATGAGCGAGAAGCATTTTGTCATCTTTTTGGCGACGCTCCATGCCAAATCACCACTGTTTTTCCGCTATGCGCCGCAATATGTGGATATGCTCAATATTGAATATTTAGCACTGTCTAAGAGTGAGCGTGAGCAATCTTTAACGGCCTTTGCGCTGCGTTTATTAGCAGAGGACGATACATATGAAATTTTGAAGCAGGAGCTGCTAGGTGTCACAAGCTATTCAAAACAGGCACTGCATGAAGTTCCGTTATCATTAAAATATCCGGAAACGATTTATTGGTAGCAAAAAAGTCGATTCATACTAATTTTTTAGTATGAATCGACTTTTTATTTATTATAAACCACCTAAATAAGCAGCCTTTACTTCATCACTTTCCTGCAATTCCTTCGCTGTACCTGAAAGAACAATCTTCCCTGTTTCTAGCACGTATGCGCGGTGTGCAACCGATAGCGCCATATTGGCATTTTGCTCAACAAGTAGCACCGTTGTCCCCTCTTTGTTGACCATCTCAATAATATTGAAAATATTTTTTACCATCAGCGGTGCAAGACCCATTGATGGCTCGTCCATTAGAAGTAGCTTCGGCTTTGTCATTAACGCACGGCCCATCGCGAGCATTTGCTGTTCGCCGCCTGATAATGTACCTGACTGTTGCTTGCGACGCTCATGAAGGCGTGGGAATAACTCGTACACATGGTCCATATCCTTCTTTATCCCGTCACGATCATTACGAAGGTACGCACCAAGCTCTAAATTTTCCTCTACCGTCATATTTGCAAATACACGGCGGCCTTCTGGTACGTGCGCAATACCTGATTTTACAATTGATTGCGCGGCCTTACCATCAATCGCCGAGCCTAAATATTCAATTGAGCCTCGCTTTGGTTTTAATAGGCCCGATAATGTTTTCAATAACGTACTTTTACCTGCACCATTCGCGCCGATTAACGTAACGATTTCGCCTTCATTTACCTCAAGCGAGATGCCCTTTAATGCTTGAATATTGCCGTAATATACATCGATGTCATTTACCTTTAGCATTAGTCGATTACCTCCTCACCTAAGTATGCCTCGATTACTTTTGGATTTGCCCGAATTTCGTCTGGTGTCCCGTCTGCAATTAATTGCCCGTGGTCCAGTACATAAATACGCTCACAAATCCCCATGACGAGATGCATATCATGCTCAATTAATAAAATCGTTAAGCCGAATTCTTTCCGAACAAACGCGATTAACTCCATTAAATCACGTGTTTCCTGTGGGTTCATCCCAGCTGCTGGCTCATCTAATAGTAAAAGCTGTGGCCCTGCCGCAAGTGCACGCGCAATCTCTAGGCGACGCTGCATCCCGTACGGTAAGTTTTTCGCGAGCTCATCACGGTACACATCAAGACCGAAAATCTTCAAAAATGCTAAAGACTCCGCTTCCATCTTCTCCTCGCCCTTGAAATGGCTCGGCAAACGGAAAATGCTTGATAATAAATTATGCTTCGCTAAGCCGTGGTTTGCTACTTTTACATTGTCTAAAACAGATAGCTCCTTAAACAGACGAATATTTTGGAACGTACGGCTAATCCCTTTACGTGTTACTTTGTACGGATCTAGCCCACCAATAGAATCACCGTTAAAATTAATCGTTCCCTCAGTCGGTGCATAGACTCCTGTTAGCATGTTAAACGTTGTTGTCTTCCCTGCACCATTTGGACCAATCAAACCAATTAGCTCGCCCTTATTCATGTACATATCAACATTTTGGACAGCCTTTAAGCCACCAAATTGAATACCTAAGCTATTTACTTTCAGAAGTGTACTCATAATTTTGTACCTCCCTTTTTACCAAACTTCAATACATCTGTAATTTCTTTCGTGCCCATTAAGCCTGTTGGACGGTAAAGCATAACTAAAATTAAAACTAACGAATAAATAATCATGCGTGTTTCTGGGAAGCCCTGTAGGTATGTCGATACGACCGTTAACAGAATCGCCGCGATAATTGAACCTGATAAACTGCCAAGGCCACCAAGTACAACGAAAATTAAAATATCAAATGATTTTAAGAAACCAAACGCACCCGGCTGGATGATATAGAAGTTATGCGCGTAAATCGCACCAGCAATCCCCGCAAAGAATGAACCGATTGTAAATGCAACAACTTTATAATACGTCGTGTTAATCCCCATCGCGTCCGCTGCAATCTCATCCTCACGTACTGAAATGCATGCGCGGCCGTGGCGAGAGTTTGTAAAGTTTGAAATAACTATAATTGTGATAAATACACCGAAAAATGCATACGTCCAGTTAGACTGATGTGTAACCTGCATCCCTGCCGCACCACCAACAAGGTCGATATTTAAGAAAATAATACGGATAATTTCCGCGAAGCCGAGTGTGGCAATTGCTAAATAGTCACCCTTCAGGCGTAGCGTTGGAATCCCTACAAGTAACCCTGCAAGGGCCGCAAATACTGCACCAACTAAAATTGCCATCGCAAATGGCATACCAAACTGCATTGTACAAATCGCTGAAATATACGCACCTACCGCTAAGAACCCAGCATGGCCAATCGAGAACTGGCCTGTAATCCCAATCACAACGTGCAAGCTGACTGCTAGCATAATATTAATACACATCGTAATCAGCATATTTTGATAGTACGTATTGACGGCTCCTGTATTAATTAAAACTTGAACAACCGCATAAATCGCAAGTGCTAGGACGGCATAGCCCCAAAATAGTTTAGACTTTTTCATGCTGTTCACCTACACTTTCTCGCGCGTATTTTTACCGAAAATACCCGCTGGTCGTAAAATTAAAATTAAGATTAAAATAACGAATGCCGCTGCGTCGCGCCATAATGAATACCCTAGGGCACTTACGACAGTTTCAACGACACCTAGTACTAAACCACCGACCATCGCGCCTGGAATACTACCGATTCCACCAAGCACGGCCGCAATAAACGCCTTCACCCCTGGTAGAACGCCCATTAACGGGTCAATACGCGTATAGTAAATACCAAAAATAACACCGGCTGCACCTGCTAGAGCAGAACCGATTGCGAATGTTGCAGAAATTGTGTTATCTACATTAATCCCCATTAAGCGAGCTGCATCCGCATCATGTGACACCGCACGCATTGCCTTACCAATTTTCGTTTTATGAACGATGAATTGTAAAATAACCATTAAAACAAGCGAGATGGATAAAATGATTAATGATTGTGTACTAATTTGTGCACCTAAAATCTCAATATTTTTTATTTCAAATACTGTTGGATACGCCTCTGGTGACGAACCGCGGAAAAATATCACGGTATACTCAATGAGTAGCGATACACCGATTGCTGTAATCAATGCTGCAATACGTGTAGCATTACGCAGACGCTTATACGCCACGCGCTCAATAATGACTCCGATTACCGCACAGAGCGTCATCGCGATCACTAAAGCTAAAATAAAATTCATTTCCCAGCGTGCAATCGCAAAGAACCCGATAAACGCACCAAGCATGAAAACATCTCCGTGCGCGAAGTTGATGAGCTTAATAATGCCATATACCATCGTATAGCCAAGGGCAATTAGGGCGTAAATACTACCAAGCGAAATCCCGTTCACGAGCTGTTGGATCCATTCCATAATTGTCACTCCTTTATTTAGTTTTATAAATTTTTATACACTCTAGTTCATAAGATTATCCCTATATGTATACTTATCTATCTATTAAATAGAAAAAAGGAGGCATGGCTCGCCCCCTTAGTCGTTTTAAGGATTAACTTTCGAGTTGAACACTTGATTACCGTCTTGGAATTCAAGAACTGTTGCTGATTTAACTGGGTTGTGTTTTTCGTCTACAGAGAATGTACCTGTAATTAAGCTTAAGTCTTTTGTTGCAGCTAACTGATCTTTAATCGCTTCACCTGTGATGTCACCTTCGACGCGTGAAATCGCATCTGCTAAGTAATACACTGTGTCATAGCCAAGTGCGTGGAACGCGTTTGGTGCTTTGCTATATTTTGCTTCAAATGCTTTTACGAATTCTTGAATTGTTGCTTCTGGATCTTCAGAAGAGTAGTGGTTTGTAATGAATGTATTGTTTAATGCATCCGCACCCGCAAGTTCTACTAAAGTTGGAGAATCCCAACCATCTGCACCCATAAGTGGCGCTGTAATGCCTAATTCACGTGCTTGCTTGACGATTAGACCAACCTCTTCGTAGTAACCAGGAATGAAGATGAAGTCTGGGTTTTTTCCTCTAATATTTGTTAATTGTGATTTGAAGTCTACATCTTTCGCAACATAAGCTTCCTCAATTACTACTTTACCGCCATTTGCTTCCAATGTTTCTTTAAATGAAGCGGCTAAGCCTTTTGCATAGTCAGATGCGTTATCCGCAAAGATTGCTACATTTTTTGCACCAAGGTCACTTGTTGCAAAGTTCGCTGCTACCGTCCCTTGGAATGGATCGATGAAGCATGTACGGAATGCATATTCATTAATAGAACCATCCGCATTTTCAGTTACATTTGGTGCTGTACCTGAAGCTGTTATGATTGGAATTTTGTTGTTATTTGCAATTTGTACTGTTGCTACTGTGTTACCAGATGTAGCTGGTGCAATCATTGCTACTACTTTTTCCTGCTCTGCTAAACGAATCGCAGCAGTTGTTGCTTCTGCGTTCTCTGATTTGTTATCGACTGTTACAAGCTCAATTTTCTTGCCGTTAATACCGCCTGCAGCATTAATTTCGTCAACCGCTAAATTTACACCGTCACCGATTGAAGAACCGTAAGATGCTACGTTCCCTGATAACTCAAGATTTGCACCAATTTTGATTGTATCGCCTTCAGCTACGTTGCCACTGCCGCTACCGCCTGTCGAAGAATCTGAACCACCATCAGAACCACAGCCTGCTAACACACCTGCTAGCATAGTTGACGCTAAAAAAATTGAACCGAATTTTTTCATTTTGCCTGTTTCCTTCATGTAAGTATCCCCCTATATAAAACTATATAAAATGTTTGATATTTCTGATAATTATATCTAAAAATCAAACACCGTACAACATAAATTAAAATATTCTGAAATTAGTATACCAATACCTATGCTAGTAACCTTTTGTATTGTAAATCAATCTTAATATTTAGTCTAGTGTGATTTTTCAGTATTTTTAAAATAGACATTTTTTGTAACGAAAAAGAGTTACCTATTTTTTAGAAGGCAACTCCCCTATCCTTTAAAGCATTTGAAAAACAACAATGCGCTCATTCGGGTTTTTTTGTCCAGTCAATTTCACCTCAGTGAGCATCGTGCATTGCAAACTATCCTGTAAATAGCGTAAATAATCTTCCGGTGGATAGTATAAAATAATATGTATATCGCGTGGGTGTTTATTTTTGGAATCGATAATATTATTCATCACATGACGCAGCACATGGACAGAAAAAGGATTGAAAAAGAAAAAGACGTTATCCTGCTTCTTCACGATATATTGCTCTGCAATCTCATGATGAAATACGAGCGGTACATGGTGCTTCGCTCGCTTCAAATATTGCTCGCGGTTATGTTCAGCCTCCGCAAAAAACTTCGAATCCATCTCTACACCGACGGATGGAATATTAAAGCGATAATGCATATAAATCGGCACGCGGCCTTTCCCACAGCCCATATCAACAAATACAGCCTGCTTTGGTAGCTCATACTGTGTAAATAATTGCTCAAGTCCCTCATATGGTGTCGGTTCATAGCGATGATATTTTGCTAATTTTGGATAACCATATTGAAAGCCTGCCGTTGTAATATTTAATAGCTTTTCAAACTGCTGCTCATTCACTTCATTTCCCTCTTTTCTATGTACGTAAAAAGGAGTATGCACAGGGTCTACTCCTAGAGCTATACATTCATTTTCATCGTAAATGCATGGCACCAGCTTTCCAATTCATCCGTTTTCATTGGCTTTGCAAAATAATAGCCTTGAATTTGTGGCGAATTACAATGCTCGACTAAAAACTGCACCTGTTCCTCTGTTTCCACACCCTCAACGACAATATTATTATTTAGTGATTGTCCTAATTGTACAATAAATTGAAGAATCGAGGCGTCTTTTGTTACCCGTGGGACATCATCAACAAACGATTTATCAATTTTTAATGTGGTAATCTATTTTTTAATATTCTTATCAAAAAATTTTTAATTTCATTTTTCGCGAATAGATTTTTATCATTTATTCTAAATTAAAAATACCTCACCAATAACGGTGAGGCATACATTTATACATTTTGCGTTGTTAATGATGTTGCCATTGCATCAACTAGTTGCTCCACTAAATTCGGTACAATATCCGCTAAAACCGGATTGATCATAGATGCTAAAAAGCCGCCAGCCTTCATTTCTAATTGGCCAATAAGCTCATCCTGTTGCACTTCAAAATAGCCACTACCACTAATATTGTCTGACAGTCCGACTAAATCAAATGCAATTTTTTCATGTTCAATGCGTTCCTTGACCTCTAATTGCAGTTTCACAGCTTTTTGAACAAAGCCAAAGTCCCCTTTAAATACCCAAATCATTTCGTCTGCTGATGTTATTTCGTGATGTAAATATCCCGGCATTAATACTGCCCATGCCTCGCGGTCGAGTAAATACTGCCATGCCGTTTCATGATCCGCTGTAATCGTCTTACGAGAAACGCTACTTGCCATCATATCACCCCATCATACAAAATTGAAGACATATTCATTTTAGCAAATAGCTGTTTAAATAACAAATTAGCCGTTTTTTCTAGTATTTATTCTATTCGAAGCGCCTGTTTTTTAATAACAGCGCGGATTGGCGACGCATCCGCTCCCTGTAAATTGAGCGGTAAGCCGATAAAATCATACAGACCAGTTAACACATCTTTTAGCCATAAATTTTCGATAATATAGATGTCTAGTTCCTTGCACATATGATGTGCGCGCAATGTGTGGTCCTCAAATGCATCAATTGATGGTGCATCTGTTCCAATTACTCGCACACCTTGTTGCGCTAAAAACGTAATGGCTTCAGGCGTAAATACTGTATAATTCGGCTCAAATGTATACGTATCATAATGCTGCTTCGTCTTAAAGAAAACGCGCTCATTGCCTGCTAGATTTAAGTTTTCAAGCATTGATACTGTAATTTCTGAGGTATTCTCCAAATCAGTAATCAGCACAGACCCAATAAATAACTCAAGCGGCAGCACATTAATCGCCTTACCAAAATCATCATAATGATACGGTGCATCAACATGTGTACCCGTATGTAGGCTCATTTGAACCGAGCCAACATTAGCCCCGTCCTGCTCAAGCGTCGCATCGAGCGTGTATGAAAACGGTGTATCCCCTGGCCAAATCGGCATATTTTTGTGCATCGGCATTGTAATATCAAGCCACATTTTATATCCCCCTAAAAATGCCCTCTCGCAACATCGCGACAGGGCATCACATTATTGTGTAACTGGATTTGGATAGTCGAAACCTTTTGTATCGACTTCTATTGTTTTAATTTGTTGATCTACTAACGGCTTGTCTGAACTATTGCGCTCTGCTGCAACAATCCCATCCACAACTTCCATTCCTTCAATCACACGACCAAATGATGCATATTGTCGGTCAAGCTGAGCTGATTTTTCAGCCATAATGAAAAACTGTGAGCCCGCGGTATTCGGTTTATTTGAGCGTGCCATTGAAATGACGCCGCGCTCATGCACCAAATTATTTTCAAAGCCGTTATCCGTAAATTCACCGGCAATCGAATAGCCTGGTCCACCCGTCCCATTACCCGATGGATCACCACCTTGAATCATGAACCCTGGAATCACACGGTGAAAAATTAACCCATCATAAAAGCCGTCTTCAACAAGTGAAATAAAGTTCGCCACCGTATTTGGTGCCACTTTCGGCTCTAGCTCTAGCGTAATTTGCTCGCCCGTTTGCATTGTAATGGTCACAATTGGATTTTCTGTTACATCCTTTGCATATTCTACGTTTTGCGCTGGCTCTGTTGCTGTATTTCCGCACGCTGCTAATCCGATTGCGAGTAGCATCAGCAGGCACAGACTCCATTTTCGTGAAAGCATACACTTCACTCCTTTACATTCCTAACGCTATTCAATCATATTTTTCAACCCGCGACAATATTGTTACTTCCACAGCTTCTTAAACATCGCATTGCGACACGATGCACAAACTGATCCGCGCAGTAGCATTGCATCCTCAGGTGATAAATTGTCTCCTAAAGAAATTGTCTTAATGTAGCTATTACAAATCTTGCAGTAAATACGATAACTTATTGTTGTTGTTGACATGCTGCTGTTCTCCTCGTTATTCGTTTTGTTTTATCTTACAGATTAGGAGAGACAAAGCTTGTCCAGATTGTGATAGAAAAACTTTATTACGCTTTTAAAAATTAAAAGACATGAAGACTTTTTAGGTCTTCATGCTTTTTATGTACCTTGAATTGTCAAATTAAACGCAACGCCTTGCCAAAGAAGAGCTCGTAAGGTGT
>JBEMAQ010000016.1:0-84310 GCA_040274725.1 Solibacillus sp.
GGCGCGATTTCTTCAATCGTACCAATGGTTTCTCACGTAGACCACACTGAGCATGATGTAGACGTAATCGTAACTGAACAAGGGATTGCTGACTTACGTGGTTTAGCTCCAAAAGAGCGCGCTGCGTTAATCATCGAAAACTGTGCTCACCCAGATTACAAAGAGCAATTATGGGATTACTACAACCGCGCTGTAGAAGCGACTGGTAACCACCATACACCTCATATTTTAGAGGAAGCTCTTTCTTGGCACGTAAATCTTGCTAAAAACAAAACAATGAAAAAATAATCGTTTCATGACTTTACTCGGCAAACACTCGTTTGTCGAGTTTTTTATTATTAGAATATCGATTATTCTTATGTGGATTCCCTTGAAAACTTATACTTTCCCACCCACAAAAAAACTGCTTCATAAGCATCATACTTATGAAGCAGCTATAACAATTCAAAATTAACGACGGCCTTGCTCATCCTGCTGTTCCTCATTAAAATGATTAACAGTCGTTTGTGCACCTTCATCAATCATATGATTTCCTTCAAGCACTGAATCTGTTGGTTGGGCTGCTGTTGTAGCAATATCTTCTAATGTTTCCTTTTCTGGTTTTTCTTTAGCATTTGGTGACATTGCCATAAAGCCTGCTATTTTTTCATCCTCTGTACTATTTGTCCCTTTTGTATGTTCGTTACCTTGTGCGGCTTTAAAAAATTCATCCACTTTCTGCTGAATATTAATAGAGCCGTTCGCTTCTTTTTTTAGTTGACCTATATAGCTCATTGTCTTATCACGATTCTCTTTTTTGCTTAAAAATGATGCTGCACCTACAAGTAGACCTGCAATAACAACACCTTTTCCTTTGAATTTGGACATTTGTAAATCCTCCCATAAATTTATTTCTATGAAAGTAATTTACCCCGTACTAGGCTTTTTAAACCTCTACTTTTATTCAACTGGCAATGCTACACTCGCTGAAATTAAGGAAGACCGTTATAAACAGCTATATTTTTATGCTTTTACATCATTATACTCATCACTTTTTTCAAATGCTGTAACGACGTAGGAGCAAATGGCATTCATCTTATAATCCTGCTCACGCGCATAATTTGCTGCTTCGTCTAATAATTTTTTTGCTACCCCTTGTCCGCGCAGTTCGTTCGAGACATATGTGTGGTCCATGTGCATGACCCCGTCCTTCAATTGCCACGTAATTTCTGCTAAATGCTCGCCTTCTTTTACGTATTCATACGCGCCTGACGTGCCTTCTACTTTTAATGTAAACTCCATCCTAAAACCTCCCTTTGTATAATACCCCCAATATACAACAAAAAGCCTCCTCAATCACTCGAGAAGGCTCCCTTGTTATTTAAACCATGCAGAAACTGTATCTATCATATTATTAAAAAATTCTTTAATACTATTCCAGAAACTATCATCCTCTAAAATTGCACCGAATTTTTCTTCAATTTGTGCTGTAATATCTGAAAGCTGTGTAGATAGCTGACTAAAATCGATATTTAAGCTACGAATGCGATCCATTAAGTCTACTAATAGCTGGCGGTCCTGCTCACTTAAATTAATTTCAAGCTTTGCTAATTGTTCCTCCACAATACGCTCTACATCCTCACGCGTTGCAGGATTTTGCTCTGAAATAACCTGCTTAATTTGCGTCAGTAGCGCTGCGACTTGATCATCCGTTACACCCGCACTTTCTGCGATTGATGTGGCAACAGATAACTCGTCATTTGCAACGTCTGTACGCTCAATATCAAGCGTTTCACCTGTCTTAGCCTCATATGCCTTATAAATGCCCACAAGCGCTGAGTGGCCTGTTACTGGCTTTGGCGCGGCGATTTCAACGATTGCATCCTCAATACCAGCTGTTAACATCGCATTGGCGTACATTTCAGCCGTTACTTGTGTGATGTTTTCAGGTGTCACAATACTAATCGTTAAGCCCTTCCCTGCATCCTGCCGCATAATTTTCGCTGATGAATACATACGCGCGCTCGCATTACTATCTTTAATATACGTTGCTAAATCCTGCCCTGAAACGCTAATTTCATCTACTTCTGATTCAGAATCTACGCGCAGTGCTGTTCGGACAGCCTGCTTTTGTTCCTCTGTTAAGTTGCTACCATACACAACAATCGGAACACCTAAACGCTCATCAATCGGATTTTGTGTTGCGGCCTGTGTCCCTGTCGGTAAAATAATCGTGACTAATAACGCAAACATCGCTACGAATGCAAGCCATTTTTGTTTCAATGTAAAAACCCCCTCTAACATATACTATAATCATATAGTCTACCTATTAGTACGTACTAAAAAAGGAAAGGTTTCGGAATAATCCTCTACCTTTACCTTACATTGTTGTTATAAAGTCTTAAACGATTTCTGTCCAGCCATCCTGTTGTGTAATTTTACGTGCCTTCATTAGTGTGCCAAGCGCACGTTTAAATGCACCTTTACTCATGCCGAACATTTCTTGCACTTCTTCTGGTGCTGATTTATCGCCAAATGGCATTTTGCCACCAACGCTCTCAAGGTATGCAAAAATCTTCTCCGCATCATCACCTAAACGCTCATGTTTACGTGGAAGTAATGAACCGTTTAATGAGCCGTCTTCCTTCACATCAATAATACGTACTTGCACGTCCTGACCTAAACGCGGCTCTGCTGTCATTTCTGAGCTATGGATAAAAATACGATATGGACTATCTACACCTAGTAAAAACGAACCTACAGGAAGTAAACGGTACGGACGCGCTAAAATGTTTTTATTGAATGCATCTTCTAGTGCCCCTTCATACAATTCCGTTACTTTTTCTTCTGTAATTAGGCGACCGAATAGGTCACCATTGCGGTCTGGACGCAGTGTCATATACAATTGATCGCCTGCTTGTGGCCACACCTCGTCAAGTGCCGGTAAATCCTCTGCACGTACTAATACTTCACGTGATGTGCCGATATCACAAAAAGCACCTTCTTTAGTTACTTTTAATACACGTGCCCAGCCGTAATCTGCCTCTGTAATCGTCGGTATTGCTGTTGTTGCCTGCAATTCTCCGCGACGGTCTGTGTATAAAAATACTTTTAGCGTATCGCCAATTGCTAGCTCCTCTAGCACGTCTGATTTATTCAGCGGCAATTCTACATCACCATTCGTTAATGTATAGCGTGAGCCTTGCTCATCTAAAACTGTAAGTGTTACTACTTGTCCTGATTTCATTAATTGATTCATTAAAATTCTCCTTTTCCTCGTCAATCATTACAAACTATGATTTGTCTTCATTGCTTCTAGCTTTTCGGTGATTTCTGGCTGCTCCTCTAAAAGCTGTACTAAATCGGCAATTCGGTCGATTGAGTTCCAACTTAAATGGTGTTCAATCCCTTCTACATCCCCATAAATAACAGATTCATCTACTCCAATCAGCTTTAAAAATTGCTCAAGCAGTTCATGACGTTGCACAAGTCGCTTTCCTAATTTTTGCCCTTTTACGGTTAAAGTTAATCCTCTATATTTTTCGTACACTAAATATCCATCTTTATCTAATTTTTGGACCATTTTTGTTACGGAAGAAGGGAGAACAGATAATGCATCTGCAATATCCGACACACGCGCATACCCTTTATTTTCAATTAGCAAATAAATTTGTTCAATATGATCTTCCATGCTCGGTGTTGGCATAGCCCGTTCCCTCACTTTCAAATTGCTATTACAAGTTTACTACATCTTTATATAAAACAACAAATGAGCCTTCTTCACATGAATGAAGTAAGCTCATTTGTGATGTCGCGGATAACGTCCAACTACATGAATCGCACGTATAATCTGCTTATTAATTTGTTCGATATTCTCTGGTGTATTTAAAAACTTAAACGCACGATCTCTCGCTTCCGCTGTTGCCACGTATTTCGGTGGTAATGCATTTAGTGCAATCGCGACAACATCCATCTCGCATTCATGACAATGACAAAATGTTTGATACTCTGTACCATGCAATAAAAAGCTAACTAACCCGCGAACAATTTCCTCTGTTACATTCACCAGTTTAAGTTCTGTCATCTAATACATTCGCCTCATTTACCCTTATATAAGTAATTACCCTTTTTATAATAAGCGTTAATGAGAAAATACTCAATGTGTCTAAGTTAATTTCCTATAAATTTAACTTAAAAAATAAAAATCTATTATAGGACTTACTTCTGTCTAACCCCTAACTTTAACAATCGAAGTGAATTTAACACAACAAGTAATGTTGCGCCCATATCAGCAAATATCGCAATCCATAAAGTTAACCAACCTGGTACAACAAGAAGTAGAGCAATTAGCTTTAAGCTGAGTGCAAATAGTATATTTTGCTTAATAATTTGCAGTGTTTTTTGGCTGAGGCGAATCGTATATGGCAACTTAGTTAAGTCATCGCTCATGAGTGCAATATGCGCTGTTTCGAGTGCTGCGTCCGTTCCCGCCCCCCCCATTGCAATACCGACTGTCGCTGTGGCAAGTGCTGGCGCATCATTAATTCCGTCGCCAACCATTGCGACATGACCGTATTGCTGTTGTAATTCTTTAATCGCCTGTAACTTATTTTCAGGTAAAAGCCCTGCTCGTACGTCACTCAGTGCAAGCTTCGCAGCAATCGCTTCAGCTGTTGGCTGCGCGTCACCTGTTAGCATGACCGTATGCTCAATCTGCTGCTTATGCAATGCCTCAATGACCGCACTACTTTCCTCACGTAGCTGATCGGCAATCGCAAGTATGCCTAGTATATCCTTTTTATTCGTCGCCATAATAACAGACTGACCAAGCATCGCCAGTTCGTCTACCGTTTGCTTTAGCTGCTGTGACAATGGCGTGAATGTAGCGATCCAACGAGCACTACCGACATAAATCGTCTCACCAAACACATCTGCATACGCCCCTTTTCCCGTGACAGATTGGAAGTTCGTCACAGATGGTACGGTTACACCTAACTCAAAAGCTTTTGCTGCAATTGCGCGTGCAAGTGGATGCTGTGATTTTTTCTCGACTGCTGCCACAACAGCAAGTAATTCTTGCTCTGTCATTGTATAGGCATGAATCTGCGTTACTTCTGGCTGTCCCTTTGTCAGCGTCCCTGTTTTATCAAAGGCGACTGCCTTAATATGCGCGAGCTGCTCTAAATACACGCCACCTTTAATGAGTACACCTTGACTTGCAGCATTACCAATCGCTGTGACAATCGCGACTGGTGTTGAAATAACAAGTGCACACGGACAGCCGACAACGAGCACTGCTAGCCCCTGATACACCCAGTGCTGCCAATCTCCCGTCACGAATCCTGGGATAAGTGCAACAAGTAATGCAACGAGCATAATAACCGGCGTATAGTATTTCGCAAATCGATCGACAAACTGCTGAGACGGCGCCTTTTCTGCCTGTGCCTCTTCGACCAGATGAATAATCTTCGCAATTGTCGTATCAGCTACATGCTTTGTCACGCGTACCTCAAAGAAACCTTCCCCATTTAATGTACCTGCAAATACCTCGTCTCCAATTGTTTTTGTGACAGGTACAGATTCTCCTGTAATCGCTGCCTGATTAACCGTCGAAAGACCACTTATTATCTCGCCATCCATCGCAATTTTTTGCCCTGGCTTGACGATTAAAATATCGCCAATGACAAGCTCTTCTGTCGGCACCTCTACCTCATGATGATGATTACCGTGCGCACGCTTTACAAGAGCTACAGGTGGCGCAATATCCATCAGCTGCTCAATTGACCTACGCGCCTTACTCATTGAGTAAGCTTCTAATGCCTCACTCACAGCAAACAAGAACACAACAATTGCTGCCTCCTGCCATTCACCAATAACCGCCGCGCCGATAATCGCAATTGTAATAAGTGTCTTCATATCAAACTCAAACTTTATTAAATTACTAAAACCCGTTTTAAAAATCGGAAAACCACCAACGACAATCGCTATTGCATATAAAATCTTTGGCCATCTATTTTCAGCGCCCCATGCATTTTCTACAATTAGCGCGCACACGACAAATAATAGCGATGCAAATGCGAGCTGATTTTCTTGCTGCTTATAAAACGGTACTTTCTTTTGTACATGGCGTTTAGTAGCAGACGTCACTTTAATGCCGTCAAAAGCACCTGCTGCTTCAAGCTGTTCAATCGTTGCGGCACCAACAACTGTCAGCTTTGCCGCGCCAAAATTCAGCTGAACATCCTCTACTGCATCAATGTCACGCACATTACGTTCAAACTTTGCTGCGCAGTTCGCACATGATAAATTTTGCAAACGATATTGCTCTGATTTTGCCTGACTCATCAGCGTCACTCCTTTGAATGGGTATAAGCAATTGTCACAATTTGATGTACATGCTCATCCGCAAGCTTGTAATACATTAGCTTGCCATCCCTTGTCGACTCTGCTAGCCCGTGCTCTTTTAAATAACGTAAATGGTGAGAAGCGGTTGCTGTGCTAGAGCCAATAATCGCAGCCACATCACAGACACAAAGCTTTGGCTCAATTGTGAGTGCATAGGCAATTTTCAGCCGCGTCTCATCAGCGAGTGCCTTAAAAAAGCGTGCTACCTTAGAAAGCTCAGGCATCTCCTGCTGCACGCGCAAGATTGCGTCCTCATGTACCATCGTCACTTCACATAAATCTTTTGCCATATTACCACCTCATTCAAACATTGATTTGATTGTTTGTAGTATAACGCGAACATCCAAAATTTTCAAATAGATATGTCCCTATATGTAAAAAAGCGTCAAATAGACTTTTATCTATTTGACGCTCCTTTATTATTTACTCGCCTTTAACACAAGCTCGTATTTCGTTGGTAAATCACCATTAATATTTGTTTTATGATGGCGACCGTATACCCATTTTGACATTTGGTTGTCATACCATTTTGATTTAAAGTGTCCACTTTGACCTGGACCAACCAATTGATACGCTGTAAATGATTTTGACATATCGATGACGAAGCGCCATGACGCACCGTGATTTACATGCCCACTGCCATCCTCAGCTGCTGCCTGCACCGTTACACTTGAACCACCTACTGCTAATTTTTCAGGGTTAATATAACTTGCTAAAATATCATTTGCACCTGCTAATGGATGGTCAAACGATAGTTTATTATAGCTTCCCCATTTCCATTTTGAAACGTTCGTGCCAAATTTGCCTTGAATTGTTGAAACAGCTTCCTCAAATGATGTATAAGCAAGCGCATCTAAGCCGCCTACCTCCGTCATACGGTTACCCGGCTCGCCAGCAAGTGCTGCCGCTAGCATATTATCAATCACTTGGCCTTTCGCTGGCATTAGCTCATACATGTCCTCAGGCATAATATCCTTCAGCAAAACTTCCTCCATATTCTTCATTAAGAAATGGAACACAAGCGGTGCACCTTGATCTTTATCATCATAGTACTCCCACTCTTCTAAAAGTGTCAGGATACGTGCATATTTACCTTCTGCATCCTGTGCTTTAATCATCGCTAATAACTCTGGTAAAAAGCTTTCAGCACGCAAGTTTTTCTTATCCATCTGCATGCCACGCATTTCGCCGACACCTAGCTTCAATTGCTCGCCCGTTTCTTCATCATAAGCAGGTGTTGTAATCATTTCAACGATACGGTCATAGCGGTATGGCTGCGCCCATACGTTTGAAATATGATACGGATAATCCTCACCGACTACCTCGTTATTCGCTGTCACTATGTAGCCTTCTTCTGGATTTACAACAGTCGGTAATTCATCATAAGGAATATAGCCTTTCCAACCGTATTCAGATGAATCACCCGGTACTGGCAGTAAGCCTGTCCCTTGCTTACGAATTGGGATGACACCGTTTGCTTTATAGGCAATTGTGCCGTCTTTCGCTGCAAACACGAAGTTTTGTGCTGGCGCCATGAAATCTTCAAGGGCTAGCTCAAACTGGTCCCAGTTTGTCGCTTTGTTTAAGCCAATAATTGATTGCAGCTCTTTCGTTGGCTGTAACGCTGTCCACTGCATTGAAAATACAGCTTGTGCGCCTGATTCTTTTAAAATAACATCTGAAATAATCGGACCATGAATTGTCTCTACGACTTCAAAATCAACCGGATTTGCACCCTTTACATTGATTACTTCATTACGAACCGTTGCATCTACCCATTTTCCGTCATATTTAAATTGATACGGATTTTCTGGGTTTGGTGTTTCAATATATAAATCTTGTACATCAGGGTTCACATTCGTCACACCCCATGCGATGTCATCATTATGTCCTAAAATAATACCTGGTACCCCAGCAAAAATAACACCACTGACATTTTGCTCTGGTGACTGCAGGTGCATTTGGTACCAAACAGATGGTGTGCCAAGTCCGAGATGCGGATCATTTGCAAGCATTGCGCCCCCTGATTTCGTTAAGTCCCCTGATACAACCCAGTTATTACTACCGTTAAATTCATTCGGTAAAAACTCTGTTTCCAATGCCCCCGCTACTTCAACTGGTGTTGCAAGGTTTGCTTCAACAATGGACGCTGCATCTTCTGGATACTTCGCCATCAGCTCCTGCACCTGTTCTTCAGTGAAGTTTTGCAGTGCCCAGTGATTGAACGCTTGAGCGCCCCAGTTCCCGCCAAGGTCATAGGCCATATATTTACCGATTGTTAAAGAATCAATCGGTGTCCACGGCTCTGGTGTGTAGCCTAAAACTTTAAATTCATATGCAAGCTTGCTCGAGTCGCCTACTTCTTCAAGATAAGCATTGACCCCTTCTGCAAACCATTCTAAAATTTGTTTCGTCTCTGTATCATATTCTTCCCACGAAGCCTCTGCTGCTTGACGTAAGCCAAATGTGCGGAAAAATTTATCCTTTTCAACCGCCTGTGCGCCTACTACCTCTGCTAATGTACCACTTGCCTGACGACGCGATAAATCCATTTGGAATAGGCGGTCCTGTGCTTGTACATAGCCTTGTGCGCGGTAAAGGTCGGCCTCTGATGTAGCCGTAATATGCGGCACGCCAACACCATCACGCGTGACCTCTACATCTGCATCTAAAATCGAGGCGTTGATCTCGCCTTCAATCTGTGCCTCTGATTGTCCTACGTATAAATGAAGTCCTGCCATTAATGCACCACCTGCAATAATCACAAGCCCTACTGCCCAAATAACACCATTAATAATTTTTTGCCCTGTCGTCTTGTTACGCGACATTGTCCACACCTCTCACTTCTCTATAAAAATTGTATTTCACTCGAATCAATTACTTCTCTATAGGTCTAGCTACACCGCTTTCAATTTTAATACGATTGGACAATGATCGCTACCTAAAACTTGCGAATACATTCCTGCTTCCGTGATGTTTTTTGCTAAACGCTGCGAAATAATAAAATAATCAATACGCCAACCAATATTTCGCTCGCGCACCTTATTCATATAAGACCACCAAGTGTAGTGATCGGTTGCATCCGGATATAAATAACGGAATGAATCCACAAAGCCTAACGCTAAAAGCTCGGTCATTTTTACACGCTCTTCTACTGTAAATCCTGAATTACCTTGGTTTGACTTTGCATTTTTCAAATCAATCTCATTGTGTGCAACATTTAAATCGCCGCAGTAAATAACCGGCTTTTTCGCATCTAACTCTTTTAGATACAGTGCGAGCTTTTCTTCCCATTCTAAACGAAAGGCAAGTCTCGCTAAATCACGCTGCGCATTTGGTGTATAGACATTTACTAAATAGAAATTTTCGTATTCTAATGTAATAATGCGCCCCTCAGATTGCGACATTTCCTCACCGACACCATAATGCACAGAAAGCGGCTCATGCTTTGTGAAAATTGCTGTACCCGAGTAACCCTTTTTCTCTGCATAGTTCCAATATTGATAATAGCCTTCAAGTGGCAAGTCAATTTGCCCTGCCTGACATTTTGACTCCTGGATACAGAAAAAATCCGCATCTACCTCATGAAAAAAATCTAAAAAGCCTTTTGTTACACAGGCACGAATGCCATTTACATTCCACGAAATGAACTTCATTCTTTCTCCTTTACGAAAACAAACGCCTTCCGTCGAGACGAAAGGCGTTATTATTTATGCTGCATTGGCAAGAATCCCCACCGTGCAAAAGCCCTTTTTAAAAAAATTAATCTTCGCCAACAATTTTTACTTCCATTTCAAGCTCAATATCAAATTTCTCTTTTACAACGCGCTGCACCATTTGAATTGTTTCAATGTAGTCTGTTGCTGTGGCATTGTTTTTGTTGACGATAAAGCCCGCGTGTTTCTGTGATACCTCAGCACCGCCGACACCTTTTCCTTGCAGTTCGCTATCTTGAATAAGTTTCCCTGCAAAATGGCCTGGTGGACGCTTAAATACGCTACCTGCTGACGGATATTCAAGCGGCTGCTTTGACTCACGTTGGAATGTTAAATCCGCAATTTTTGTATCAATTGCTACTTGGTCGCCTCGTGCTAGCTCAAATGTTGCGCTCAGTACGTAATAGCCTTTTTTCGCAATAATACTTTTGCGGTATTCAAGCTCTAGCTCCTCTTTTGTTAACACGATTTTGTCACCTGACACAGTTAACACCGTACAGTCTACAATCACATCTTTAATCTCGCCACCGTACGCACCCGCATTCATCGCCATTGCACCGCCGATTGAGCCAGGAATGCCACAAGCAAATTCAAAGCCTGTTAAGCTAGCTGCTGCGGCAAGCTTTGATACATCCTTAATGAGTGCACCGCTTCCTGCACGCACCGTTGTATGTTCCACTGAGATCTCATCTAAGTTTGCTAAATGCAGTACAATACCGCGCACACCGCCGTCACGCACAACCATGTTCGAGCCGTTTCCTAACATAAGAAGCGGCACTTCATGGTCATATGCGTATTTCACAACAGCCTGCGCCTCTTCCTCCGTCTGCGGCATCACGAACACATCCGCCTCGCCGCCTAGCTTTGTCATCGTATATGTTTTAAGTGATTCATTTAATTTAATATGTTGGGGGTCAACCCACTGTGCTAAATCAGTGGCCCATTGTTGTAATGTCATAAAACGCCATTTCCTTTCACAATTGCTTACTTTTCTTAGTATGTGTTTTTAACGTGCTTTTGACAAGCAAAACAATAGGTTAAAGCCAATTTTTTGACCAAGTCTCAATCTCACGGACAGTTGCTTCTAATGAACGACCCTTTTCAGTAAGCGAATATTCCACTCGAATAGGTATCTCAGAATATACTTTGCGCCCCACAATCCCCTCTTTTTCAAGCTCCTTTAAACGTTCTGATAATAAACGTCCACTAATCGGCAATGCTGCCTCAATTGCATTAAAGCGCTGTGGTCCTTCAAGTAGCTGATAAATAATTAATGCCGTCCAGCGCTTGCCGATTAAGTCGAGTGCCTTTGATAAGCGCGGACATAATGATATTTCCTTCATCTTTTTCACCTCTATATAAAATGTAGTATATGTCAAAGTCGTTTTTGCATAGTACTTACTTTTACATAGTGTATCACTTTAAAATGATTACGAAAAGTAAGTAGCTTACAATTAACGTGTTTTGTAAAACAAAAAAAACTGTCAAGATTTCTCCTGACAGCTTTTACAAAAAACTAGTTAAATTATGCGTTTACCGCTACTAAGTTATGTGCTACTGCTTTTACTTTTTCTAAACCTTCAGCAATAATTGCTTGTGCATCTACTTGGCTTGATGCGTGACCTTCGATAATTACTTCGCCTGCTTTTTGCATGCCGAACACGCCGCCGATTACATTGTTAATGTAGTTTGCAGCCATATCAAGTGGCGCCATTTCTGGTGTTGAGTACACACCACCACGTGCATTTAATACTACATATTTTTTGTCCGTCATTAAGCTCACTAATTGACCTTGCTCATTGTATTTGAATGAGTAGCCAGCACCGTACGTATAATCAACAAATGATTGTAATGCAGCTGGAATTGTCATGTTCCATAATGGGAAAGCAAATACGACTACGTCCGCCGCAGTTAATGCTTCACGTGATTTGTTGAAAGCTGCTAATGAAGCCGCTTCGATAGCCGTCATTTCTTCGCCCGCTTGTGCTTTACCGAAAGCGTTGAATAATTCTTGACCGAAGTATGGTAAGTTTTCTTCAAATACGTCGAAAGTTGTTACGTTTAAGCCTTCGATTGTTGCAGCCTCTGCTACAAATGTTTCGTACATTTTTGTTGATACGCCATCTGGACGGTTATTTGCTTTTACTACTAATACGTTTGTCATTTTATATTAATCTCCCTTTATCTCTAAATCTACTATATCTCGAATTCGAGGTATATTGTTATAATAAAAGAGCAACTGAAAAAAATCAATCGTGTTGCTCTCATACTTTTGACCGAAAATTCATTTACATCGGAACTTATACTAAAAATGCGCTACATTGCACGTTATAAATCGCAAGAATCATCTGTACAGCTCATACTAGCATTGCCTTGCATTTGAAGCTTTTTGCGAAGACCTGCCTCAGTTGCTGCTTTTTCAATTGTTTGTTCAAATATTTCTTTTGGCTGTGCCCCTGAAATACCGTATTTATTGTCTAGAACAAAAAACGGTACACCGCGCACGCCTAATTGCTGTGCCTCGTGAATATCTTGCTCTACTTCCGCCGCATAGTTTGTACTATGGAATACTTGCAATGCTTCCTTTTCATCAAGCCCAACCTCTTTTGCAAGGGTCACTAACACATCTGCCTTCCCAATTGCGGCACCTTCTAAAAAGTATGCATTTAATAAGCGCTCATTAAATGCCGCCCCTACCCCCTTTTTCTCGGCCCATTTTGTTAAACGGTGGGCTGCTACTGTATTTGCACTTTTCATATCGTCAAAGTTATACGTTAACCCAACTTCCTGTGCGCGGGCTGTCACATTCTCTGTCATATTTTTGGCATCTTGCGCAGATAAATTGTATTTACGCTGTAGTTCCTCGCGTACGGAACTTTCCGTATCGACAGGTGTTGTTGGATCGAGTAGATAACTTTTAAACTGCACGTCAATTTGGCCCTCGTAGCCTGATGCCGCAATCACTTGCTCGAGCTGACGCTTTCCGATATAGCAAAATGGACATACATAATCTGACCATACTTCAATTTTCATCTGAATCACGCTCCTTGCAAATATTGTAACGACACGCATACGCTTTGTACAACAAAATGACTAACTTTACAAAGCACTGTCAATACTGCTCATAAAGGAGACGATGCTTTTGGAATCACTTTGGTTATCTTCATTTACACCCCTTCATTTACCGACCTTATCAGAGGACATTACATGTGATGTCTGTATTGTAGGTGGCGGGCTTAGTGGGATTTATAGTGCATACTTACTTAGTAAAGCAGGCTTTCAAGTGGCATTAATAGAAGCACAAGAAAATTTATTTACGGGGGCAACAGGACACTCAACTGGGAAATTAACCGCGCAGCACGGCACGATTTATCAAAAGCTCGCTGCGGAACATGCCGCACTTTATTACCAAGCAAATCATAGTGCCATTGAACAAGCACTCACGCACAATCCACCTGACATCCAGCGTGTGACTTCTTATTTATACACAAACACAGCAGATGGACGTCACACACTTGAGCAGGAGGCTACCATTTATAAACAGCTCGGTATTCCGCTCATCGCATCAAAAGAGGTCGCATTTCCTCTTTCGCTCCACTTTGCTCTAGGAATGAAAAATGAAGTGCAAATGAACCCCGCGACATTTGCCGCCCATTTTGCACAGCTTGCACGGCAACACGGGGCCTCACTGTATACAAATACACGGGCTATACAAATTCAGGCGAGCGACAAGCGCATTGTTACAAATAAAGAACACGTCGTTCATTATAAGAAGCTCATCATTTGCACGCATTACCCAATTGAATCAATTAAAGGGCTTTATAGCTTAAAATTACAGGTCAGTCGTGCTTATTTAACTGCAACGAAAACATCTGAGCTATTACAAGAGCAATATATTAGTATAGACCAGCCAAGCCGAACAATCCGCACTGCTCTTGTGAATGACAAGCCATATCTTTTATATGGGGGGAGTGCACACCAAGCAGGGACCGTATCAGACACACAAATTTTTTATGATACATTGGCCGAAGAGGTACAAAAACAGTATGAACTCCCCGCACCGCAGTTTTATTGGAGCACGCAGGACAATCAAACACCTGACAATATCCCATATATCGGACCACTAACGACGAAAGAGGACGATATTTATATCGCAACAGGCTATAAAAAATGGGGACTATCGACATCGCTTGTTGCCGGGGAGATTTTTCATGCCGCACTTACAGGAGAACAGCATCCAGCAAGCGCTCTTTACAGTCCAGACCGCTCGAACTTCGGGCGCAAGCTCTATTTTATGCTGACGACAGGTAGCTTTGTGAGCGAGCAGCTCGTCGCAGGCTACGCGATGCGACTAAATGCGCCGCGCTGTACGCATCTCGGCTGTAGGACACGGTGGAATGAGGCAGACGACACATGGGACTGCCCGTGCCACGGCTCGCGCTACAATAAAAAAGGCGAGGTCATTGAAGGCCCCGCCGTTTATCCGCTTGATTTAAAAAAGACCGATGAATACTAAATTCATCGGTCTTTTTGTCTAGCTAATTATTTTAAACCGTCTGTTAACACAGGAACGATTTGCTTTTTACGTGATACAACACCTGGTAAAGAAATACGTCCAGCAACAATTTCAGCACCGAACGCTTTTGCAGCTTGCTCTGCTACTTGACCAACTGCTACCGCCGTTGAGTCATTATTTAAAATGTCTGTGACAACAAAGAAGAATAAATCTAATCCGTTATCTGACACGTTTTTGTTAAGTAATGCCTCTAGCTCTGCTTGGCGACCTAACACGTCCTCGATATCTACTGCATTTACTTGTGCAACTGTTGCTTTATACGCACCAAACTCGAAGCCTTTTGCATCAAGTGATAATAAATCCTCTAGTGATTTATCCGAAAGGTCTGCACCTGCTTTTAACATTGCAAGACCGTACTCTGCGTCAACACCTGCGATTTTTGCTAATTCTTCACCCGCAGCCACGTCTTGTGCTGTGCACGTTGGTGATTTGAAAAGTAGCGTATCTGACACGATAGCAGAGAACATTAGGCCTGCGATGTTTGCAGGAACCTCTACATTATTTTCTTTAAATAATTTATTTAAGATTGTTGCTGTACAACCAACTGGCTCTGCACGGAAGTAAAGTGGATCCGCTGTTTGGAAGTTCGCGATACGGTGGTGATCGATTACTTCGTTAATTTGCACGTCCTCAATACCGTCCGCTGATTGTTGGAACTCATTGTGGTCCACTAAAATTACTTGCGCCGCTTCTTCTTTTACATTACCGATTAGGCGTGGTGCTACGAAGCCGAATTTATCTAACGCGAATTGTGTTTCGTTATTTACTTCACCAAGACGTACCGCTTCTGCGTCAACGCCTAGTTGTTGTTTTAAATATGCATACACAATTGCAGATGTAATTGTATCTGTATCGGGATTTTTATGACCGAATACTAAAATGTTGCTCATGTTATTCCTCCTGAAATAGTTAGGTTAATTTTACTCGTATATTTTACCATACCTATTCAATAGATGAGAAACCAATCTTTTGTTTCGTCATCATTCCACAAGAAGACACATACTTGTTTAGGTACATTCCGAACTAAAAGAACTCATTTTAAATAGATTACACCCTACACTAACAAATAAGTTGCCAGTATCATCCTATCCTAACACGAATATCAAAGATGTCATGCAGGTTTTTTTCGTGTAAACTCGAAAAAGTCTGGGCTTTAGTTACCCAATGCGTAATTGACAACAATTGAAAAATTATGCTTTTAAACTCATATTGATAGATAATTATGTTAAAAATCAGTCAATTTTAACAAAAAAATAAATATTATTTAAAAATATTATATAATATTTAAGTAAGTATCGTGATTTACTTTATAGAAATGAGGATTTATATGACAAAGAAAATGGAGAAGAAATATATTCCATTAGCAGATTTTTTCCAAAATACGACACAGCCTAACTTTACGTTAACATACGAGGCGATTGAAAATATTATGGGGCAGCAGTTACCAAATGCCGCTTATTTAAATAGTAGCTGGTGGAAAAAGGCAAAGCTTCACGCGACACATCATTTATGCTGGACAGAGGCGGATTATCACGTAGTTGATGTGAAGCTTGGACAAAGTATTACATTTTCTAAAATGAATTTAGAGAATGTGGCGAATTTAGATTGCTCACAACAGGCATATATTATCCGCCAAATCGAAACGGACGATGCGCGAAATTTCATTAATCTTCAAGAAGTGTTATTCGCAGAATGTGATTTTCATTATTATGGACCTGGCGAGCAACAGCTAACTGTCCAACAAATGAAAAAAGTGATGACTACTTGGCGGAAAGATAAACAAGCAACGATTTTACTTTGTATTTTAAACGGTCAATTTACAGGTTACTTACATATTGAACGTCACCCATCAACACGCACAAAGCATATTGCGGAAATTCGCCTCGCTGTAAAGCAAGAATTCACAAATAAGGGCATTGGCACAGCGCTACTTAAACAGGCAGAGCTCTGGGCACAAAAGCAAAAAGTAGAGCGTTTAGAAGCAGTTATTACACCAAATAACCCAGCAGCCATTGCATTATTTGAACGTGCTTCATTCCAGCAAGACGGCGTACGTACAAATGCATTAAAATACGGGGATTGCTATGTAGACGAGCTTTACTATAGTAAACTATTTTAAAAATGAAAAAGACATGAGTTGTAGCAGGCTACAACTCATGTCTTTTTCATTATACATTAGTCCGTACTTTATACTTTAGCGTATCTTTCTGGCTCATTTCTTTAGCCTGCTTCTTGATTAGCTCTGTTAACTTATAGAGCATAGAGAACAATGCAATTTTACTTGGGATATCTTTAGTACAAAGCTGTTCAGTTGATAACTGAACTGTCCCTTTTTTTGTAGCATATGTATGATTACAAAGTACAAAAATCTTTACATTTTTGCGCTGTGCAATCGCCATCACCGTTTCTACATCCTCAAACTCTTCATCAAACATAAAAGTTAACAAAATTGAGTTTTCATCCATCGTCGCTAAATTACGCGCGATATCTTCTGCATCATGTTGAATACAATATACATTATCTCGAGACGCTGTTAATTCATTATAGAACCCTAATGCTGCTGGAATTGCTTGTCTAAAACCAATAACATAAACAGCTTGGCTATTATAAATTGCTTGTACTGTTTCTTCAAATACTGACTCATCAATGGCAGTAATACTTGTTGTTACATCTTCAATTACTTTGGCAATTGAAGTAGATTCCGTCTGCTTTTTCTTCGATACACGTTGCCTAACAACTGGTATCTCTCCAGATTCGATTAAATAAGCCTTCATTTTTTCCTGTAACTCACTAAAACCTGATAAATCCATCGCATAACAGAAGCGAATAACCGTTGACTCGCTAACTCCAGCAAGTCGCCCAACTTCCGATGCTATTTGTGAAGCTATAATATTCGGATTATCAACAACAAATTGCGCGACCTTACGTTGACCTTTTGATAATCGGATATATCGTTTTTTTATACTATCGCAAATATTCACCGTTTCCACCATTCCTCTTCCTATCATTTTTTGAATTTTTATGTAATATGACACACACGTTGTTCCATCTAATAAAAACACACTACCATGAATATAAATCGAATTCAACGACTTTTCTGAAAAAACTTCATCTAACTAAAGAATAAAGCATTTTTATGTATTTAAATGACAAATTTCCGTAATAAATTTCAAATTAGAAAAGAAATTATTACGACGTTTTTGAAAGGAAAGCTTTATAACGACGAATAGAAATGTATATTTTTTTATAAAAATTTATTCATATTTATGTTACATAAAAAACTCTTCCTATAAAATAAGAAGAGTTTTTTGTAAAATTACTATCGCAGCTCTGTTTGCTTCGTTTCTTTTCCAAGAAACAGGACGGCCGCTGCACCAATTAAAATTGCAACACAGAAAATCGCAAAAATAAAGCCGTAGTCATAGCCTTTTGCAAGTAATGAGCCGACAAGCAATGGGCCAAAAATACCGCCGACACGTCCGACAGCCGCTGCCATCCCTGCACCTGTTCCGCGAATAATCGCTGGATACTGCTCAGGTGTATACGCATAAAGTGCACCCCATGCACCTAAATTAAAGAAGGATAATAACATCCCTGAGACAAGTAGCATCGTGACGCCCTCCGCATTACCAAAAACGTACGCGCTTGCTGCTGTTCCGACTAAATATGTCACAAGTACAAATTTACGACCGAATTTTTCAATGAACCAAGCCGCTGTAAAGTAGCCCGGTAATTGTGCAAGCGTCATAATAAGCACATATTTAAAGCTCGTAATTAAATCAAAGCCTTTCCCAACCATCACACTCGGCAGCCATAAAAACATCCCGTAATACGAAAATACAACCGCAAACCATAATACCCAAAGCATCACTGTCGGGCGCGCCTGACCTTTCGCCCAAACGTCCTTCATATTGTCAAATACCGAGCGTTTTTTTGACGCCTCCTTCACCGAAAATTGCGGTGAATCAGGTAATTTCATCCGAATGTAAATCGCATAAAATGCAGGCACCGCTGTAAGTAAAAGTGCTACACGCCAACCTTCAATCGGCCAAAAATCAGCTGGAATTACAAAATACGAAATAATTGCTGCAATCAGCCAACCTGCTGCCCAAAAGCTTTCAAGTAACACAACAACGCGGCCGCGCTCTTCTGCCTTTACACTTTCAGATACAAGTGTTGAGGCAACGGGCAATTCACCGCCAAGCCCCATTCCGACGAAGAAACGAAAAATTAAAAACATCGTCAGTGCCGTTGTAAAGGCCGACAATCCACTTGCTACCGAGAACAAAAGGAGCGTCCACATAAAGATTTTTTTACGCCCTACTTTATCGGCAAGTAGTCCGAATAGGAGTGCTCCAACAGCCATTCCGATCGAATTGACACTACCAATCCAGCCTGCCTGTTGCGGTGTTAAATTCCAATCCACAACTAATGCCGCAATAACGAATGATAAAATCCCAACATCCATCGCATCAAACATCCAGCCAACCCCTGCTACACCGAGCAATTTATTGCGAGAAAGTGGCTTTATCTCTTGTTGTTTTGTTGTCATCTTTACTACCTAACCTTTCATCTGTCTTTACACATGTAAAAATGTGCTCTTACTATACCATACTTCACAAAAATGACACCAATTAATTTTCTTAATACAGTAGCCTAAATAAATAACGTCTTGTACACTTGATTTATCAAATAGTTTAGACTATTTGTTCATTTCCTATTGAAATGGTGCCGTCGTAGAGTTAAAATGTCTTTTATACAAAAACAACTGTTCATCCAGTGAGAACAAAAGGAGCTAATCTCGTTATGTGGAAAGGTTTAATCGAAGAATATAAAGAGTTTTTACCTGTAACTGAAAATACACCAGCACTTACTTTAAATGAAGGAAATACACCACTTATTCATTTAGTCAATCTGTCTAAAAAATTAGGCATTGAATTATACGGAAAAATTGAAGGCGCAAACCCAACTGGTTCATTCAAAGACCGCGGTATGGTATTTGCGGTTGCAAAAGCAATTGAAGAAGGTTCAAAAGTTGTAATCTGTGCTTCTACAGGTAACACATCTGCGGCAGCAGCAGCATATGCTACACGTGCGGGCATCCAGTCGATCGTTGTTATTCCTAAAGGCAAGGTTGCACTTGGTAAACTTGCTCAAGCTTGCATGTACGGTGCAAAAATCATCGAAATCGACGGCAATTTTGATGATGCACTTAACATCGTTCGTCAAATCGGTGAAACAACACCAATTGCACTTGTAAACTCAGTAAACCCTTACCGTATTGAAGGGCAAAAAACAGCGGCATTCGAAATTGTTGACCAATTAGGCGCTGCACCAGACTACTTATGCATTCCAGTTGGTAACGCGGGCAACATTACCGCTTACTGGAAAGGCTTCAAGGAATATAACGAAGTAAAACAGTCAGGCTTACCAAAAATGTACGGCTTTGAGGCGGAAGGTTCTGCCGCAATCGTACAAGGTGCACCAATCGCAAACCCTGAAACAATTGCAACGGCAATCCGTATCGGCAATCCTGCAAGCTGGACATTAGCAGAAAATGCGCGTGATGAGTCTGGCGGGATCATTGATTCTGTAACAGATGAGGAAATCATTGAGGCGTACAAATTAATCGCCGGCACAGAAGGTATTTTCGTTGAGCCAGGTTCAGCTGCATCATTAGCTGGTGTGATTAAATCTGTCGAGTCAGGCAAAATTGCAAAGGGCGCGAAAGTTGTCACAGTATTTACTGGTAACGGCTTAAAAGACCCTGATACTGCAATGAACGTATCAACAGTGGAGCTTGTCTCACTAAAAAATGATGAGCAAGAAATCCGTGACTATATCGAAGGTGTTTTCGCACTATGAGTCAAAAATGGCAAATCACTGTTCCCGGTAGTACAGCGAACTTAGGTCCAGGCTTTGACTCGATTGGCCTTGGTTTGTCACTTTATTTAAATCTCACAGTCTCACTGCAGGATGAATGGGAATTTGTCCACATTGGTGAAAACGTACCAGGTAATATTCCGATTGAAGAACATTTAATTTATATGATTGCCAAACAAGTTGCCGATCAGTACGGTAAAAAATTGCCAGCTTGCCGTGTTGAAATGACGAGTGAACTGCCACTTGCACGTGGCTTAGGTAGTAGTGCGGCGGCCATTGTTGGTGCAATCGAGTTAGCAAACATTGTCTGTGGGCTAAATTTATCGACGCAAGATAAGCTAAATATTTCTTCACAAATCGAGGGACATCCCGATAACGCCACAGCATCTGTTTTAGGCGGTTTAACGGTGTCTGCGATGGATGAGCATGGCTTCGTTGATACGATTCATGTTACGGACGTAGACGCATCATTTGTCGTGTATATTCCAGACGTTGAACTAAAAACAGCAGAGGCGCGCGGTGTACTGCCTAATGAGTTTGACCGTGCGTATGCAGTGCGAGCAAGTGCAAATGCTAATATGCTTGCCGCGTCACTCATTGCAAAAGATTACGTGCGTATCGGACGCTATATGGAAGCTGATTTATTCCATGAGCCGTTCCGTGCAAAGCTTATTCCTAGCTACACGGAAATTCACACAGCCGCGCTTGATGCCGGCGCATACGGTACCGCGTTAAGCGGAGCAGGTCCGACACTTATTTCAATTGTGCCAACACATAGGGCGGAAACATTTGTTGTATCCATGCAACAACAGTTCCCAGAACATAAAATTATTTTGACAAAAGCAGATACACACGGCGTCACTGTAAAAATTTTTGCTTAGACCAATCCATTTAGCGTATGAGTTCATGATGAATTCATACGCTTTTTTTATAATTTTCATAACTAATAGGAATACTTTTCGATGAATGTGGGTATAATATTAAATCTGATAAATTACTTGCTATCAGACATTACGAAATCGAAAGGGGAAATAACTTATGAAAATCGCAATTATCGGTGCCTCAGGTAAAGCCGGCAAGCATATGGTTCACGAAGCAAAAATGCGTGGATATGAACCTACTGCAATCGTCAAAAATAAAGCAACATTAAAGAGAGAAATTCCAACGATTGAGGCGGATTTATTTCATTTAACTGCCGAAGACCTCGCACCTTTTGATGTCATTATTAATGCATTTGCACCATTAAATGGTGAAGAGCATTTACATGTAGAGGCCGGCAAACATTTAATTTCACTACTGACAAATACAAATAAGCGTCTGTTCGTGATTGGAAGCTCGGGTATTTTATTTATCGATTGTCACAAAACGATACGTCTGCTTGAGCATGAAGATTATCCAGAGCATTTGTTTAACAATGCAAAAGCGCAGCTGCAAAACTTGCAAGATTTACAAAACTCATCTATTCAATGGACATTTATAAGCCCACCAGCACTTTTTGACGTAGAGGGACCGCGCACAGGTCATTATACCGTTAGAAAAGAGCGTGTCGCTTACAACTCGCAGCTAGATAGCTATAGCAGCTATGCCGATTTAGCGGTGGCTGTTATTGATGAGATTGAAAATAAACAGTTTATTAACGAGAGCTTTACATTAGCCTCTGA
Source organism: Solibacillus sp. (assembly GCA_040274725.1). Taxonomy (GTDB): domain Bacteria; phylum Bacillota; class Bacilli; order Bacillales_A; family Planococcaceae; genus Solibacillus. The sequence continues at coordinate 22,221 of JBEMAQ010000016.1, forward strand.
AAACTTTACATCGGCTTCGTAGGTATGATGACGAAACAGCTAGTCAATCGAAAAAGGAATGAATTTATCATGTTTGATAAATTCATTCCTTTTATTATGTTAATAATACTAAGCTAATCGCCATAACAGCCATGCCTGCTACTAAACCATAAATCGATAAATGCGTTTCATCGTATTTTTTCGCAGCTGGTAATAGCTCATCTAGTGAAATAAACACCATAATGCCGGCTACCCCTGCGAATATTACGCCGAACATTACGTCATTTAAAAACGGTGCTAAAATTAGAAAGGCAACAAGCGCTCCAACAGGCTCAGCAAGCCCTGACAGCAGTGATAACTTAAACGCCTTCATACGGATACCTGTTGCATAAAAAATCGGTACAGCAACGGCAATGCCCTCTGGAATATTATGAATTGCTACAGCAACTGCAATCGCAACACCAAGATTTGGATCCTGCATCGCTGACATAAACGTTGCAATCCCTTCTGGAAAGTTGTGAATCGCAATAGCGAGTGCAGTAAATGTCCCCATTTTCATCAGCTTGTCTGCATCCACAGCTGGCCGACCCTCAACCGCATTGACATCTTCTACTGAACGCACCTCGTGTGGGTTGTTTTTCGTCGGTATAAAGCGGTCAATTAGTGCAATGAGTACCATCCCTCCAAAGAACCCGACTAACGTCATCCAGTAGCCCTGTGTGTCTCCTAAAGCAGCTGTTAATGAATCCTTCGCCTTCACAAATATTTCAACGAGTGATACGTAAATCATTACCCCTGCTGAAAAGCCAAGCGCGATTGATAGAAACTTTGTATTTGTACGCGTTGTAAAAAAGGCAATTAAACTACCTAACCCTGTAGCAAGACCTGCGAAAAGTGTTAAACCTAATGCAAATAGTACATTTCCCTCCATAGAATTCCCCCGTTCATCTTTATTTTCTATAGTATACAAATAAAGTTTCCTTTGTTCAACTTTCTTAGTTAAGGAAACACTTTATTCTCCAATACAAATTAATAACCAAAAAAAGGGATGATTCATCCCCTTTTTTTAAAATATTTTTTTCTTCTCTCATACCACCAAACACAGAGAGTAAACCATGCATAACCAACGCACCAGCCTGCTAACACATCCGTGGCAAAATGACGCCCTTCTGCAACTCTAGATGAACCAACTAGTAGTGCAAGTATGATTACTACAAGCCAGATGATTATGCTTCTTTTCGCCAGCGTCGCACCCCGCGCAAAAAAATAGCCAACCGTCATTAACATAAAGAACCCTGCCATTGTATGTCCTGACGGAAAGCTATATGTCGTCAGCTGATCCGCAATGTCAGGTCGAGGGCGCTGTACGATATGCTTTAGTAATTGATTCAACCCATTACCACCTGCAAACACAACTACAACAAATAGCATTGCTCGGTAATCTTTCCCTCGAAGTGCAAAAAACAGCACAAATGCAATTCCTACACTCGCCGCAACGATAGGCTCACCTAAATAATGAAAGAAAATAATAAGTGCATTGTCCTTCAATAAAGCCCGTACCCATGTATCAAATGCTACCCATGTCGGCTCATTAAAATTAAACGCTAAATAGACGAAACATAAGCCTGCTAGCACTGCTAAACTATAAATTATTCTTTTCATGCGCTCACTTCTTTCTCGTCATGTATGATTCACAATATGCGTAAAAAGCTTCATCGTTACTAATTATTTTAACCGGAATTTACACTCTGTTACTTTATTCACCAAAAAAAGAGCCGATTAAACGTTTTCACATTTAATCAAGCTCCCTCTATTATTCTATCACTGTATAGTTGCCATGATCCATTGCGATGATATATTCCGGCTTTGGTGGCTTACCGCCGTGCTCTTTAATCTTCGCCTTGTGACCGGCGATATGCTCAGGGCTCTTTTCCCAAGCTTTCCATGCATCCTCTGATTCCCAGCGAACAATCATGATCACTTCTTCTTCACCGCGGCGCACATTTTTTACAAGTAGCTCACGGCCGATAAAGCCCTCACGTTGCTCAAGCATTGACGGCCCTTTATCCGGTTTCTTTTTAAAACGCTCTAACACCTTTTCAGCATTGCCTTCTGTTACAGTCCATTTACGAATTTGTACAAACATATACATCCTCCTTCTTTTGAAAAAAAGCATGTCTCAATATGAGACATGCCCCCTTATTATTCAATCGAATTATTTTAATTCATTTAAGATTTCATCTAATTTATCTGCTTCAGTAGTTACACCGTTAGAAGAGAAGTACCAGTTAACTCCATCTAAGTATACGATTTTACCCTCTTTGTAAGCACGAGTTTTTTTAATGATATCGTTTTCGATTTCAGCTTTTACTGTTTCTACATCAGAAGCTGTACGGTCGATTACTAATAATACTTCTGGGTCAACAGAAAGGATTGACTCATAAGAGAAGTCCGAACCGTGTGAAGAAGTTGCAATATCAGTCGTTGCTGGTACGAAACCGAAGTCATTGTACACGTAAGCGAAACGAGAATCCGCGCCGTTATCGAAACCAGAGATTTTCTTTTCATTGTACATTGCTACTAATGCGTTTTCGTAGTTCGCAGCTTTTGCTACTACAGCGTCAACTTTTTCTTGTAAGCCAGCTTTTAACTCTTCTGCTTTGTCTTCTTTACCGAAGATTTGAGCAGCTAAGTCCACTGTTTCAAATACGCCATCTACGTACTTTTCGTTGTCAGAACCGATGAATACTACATTTGGTGTAATTTCTTTTAGCTCTTCATAGAATGGCGCTTGGCGACCTGAGATAAAGATCACGTCAGGCTGTGCAGCTGCAACTGCCTCGAAGTCGATTTGTTTTAACGAACCAACGTCCGCCACACCATCAGTTACATATTTTGCTTTAATGTGTTCTGGGATGTTCCCTTTACCGCCATTAGCCGCGATACCTACAACACCTTCAACGCCTAAAGCATCAAGTGTATCTAAGAAACCGTAGTCAAATACAACGATTTTTTCTGGTGTTTTTTCAAGCGTAACTTCTTCGAAAGTCGTTACTTTACCTGACTCTTCATCTTCACTTGAACCTGTTAAAGAAGAAATTGTCATTGGGAATGCTGCTGTTTCAGCAACTTCTGCGCCTTGTTCAGCTTGAGCTGCTTCTTGTGTTGCATCTGCCTCTGCTGCTGGTGCTGCCTCTTCGTCAGAACCACATGCTCCTAACATTAATGTTAACGCTGCTGTCGCAGTTAAAAATTTCCACTTTTTCATTTCTTATTTCTCCTCCTAAAATACGTTCTGTTGTTGATTATACTGATAATGATTATCATTTTCAACTTTTCATAATTATCATTTTAAATAACATTATTATAAATGTCAATAATATTTAGAATTTTTTTGAAAACAATTCTCATTCCCATCGTTAAAATTAGATGTATAAGCTTTACTACTTATACATCTAACGTTTCTAATGCGAGTTAAAATATACACAAATACGGCAGCCATCCTGCTCTTGGACAGGGATATGCATGTCATACACTTCACGTAGCGCCTCTGAGTTAATAATATCGTTCGTTGGACCGTCCTTTACTAAGCGACCATCTTTCAGCGCAACGATACGGTCTGAGTATACGGATGCAAAGTTAATATCATGCAGTACGATGACAACCGTCTTCCCGAGCTCGTCTACAAGTTTACGTAGGATTTTCATAATTTGAACTGAGTGCTTCATGTCTAAGTTATTCAGCGGTTCATCAAGTAAAATATACTCTGTGTCCTGCGCGATGACCATCGAAATAAATGCACGCTGCTTTTGACCACCTGATAGCTCATCTAAAAACTTGTCCTGCATCTCTTCTAGCGTCATATATTCAAGCGCACGGTCTATATGCTTTTCGTCCTCTTCCGTTAAGCGACCTTTCGAATATGGATAACGACCAAATGACACAAGCTCACGTACAGTTAAACGGACATTTAAATGGTTTGACTGGCGCAAGATTGCCACACGCTTTGCAAACTCGTCAGATTTCATTTTTTTCACGTTCTTTTGATCAAGTAATACCTCGCCCGTATCTGAATCAAGGAGACGGCTTACCATTGATAATAACGTCGATTTACCTGCACCATTTGGTCCGATAAATGATGTAATTGCCTTTGGTTGAATTTGTAATGTAACATTCTCAACAACTGGTTTTTTCCCAAAGCTTTTAGAAAGCCCTTTAATTTCAATCATGCTGCTTTCCTACTTTCCTTCAGTAATAAGTAAATAAAGTAAATACCACCGACAAAGTTAATAACGACACTAATTGTTGTTGTTAAATGGAATACATGCTGTACGAGGAATTGTCCCCCTACAAGCGCAATAATACTAATTAAACTCGCACCTACTATTAATACGGAGTGCTTGTACGTGGCAAAATATTGATACGCTAAGTTCGATACGATTAACCCAAGGAATGTAACCGGCCCGACAAGCGCTGTTGACGTCGCGATTAAAATCGATGCTAAAATCAGCACCTTTAAAATCATGCCGTCATAATCTACGCCTAGGTTCATCGCATTGTCACGTCCGAGAGACATAACATCTAACTCACGAAGCAGGCGGTAGCCATAAATAAAGGCAATCCCAAGTATAATAATCCCCACAATAATTAGCTCTGTTTTGACATTCATAAAGCTCGCAAATAATTTAGATTGTAAGCTTTCGTATTCAACTGGGTCAATTAATACTTGCATGAATGTAACTAAGCTGCCCAGTAGTGTCCCGATAATCATCCCCGCAAGTAATAGCAAGAAGATTGGATATTTATCTGCTCGGAACAAGAAACGATAAAGCAGTAACGCGAATAATACCATCGCGATAATCGATAAGCTAAAGTTTAAATAACGGTTTACGACAAAAATTGACGCTGAACCGACCGTAAAGAAAATAATCGTTTGAACGACTTCATACATCGAGTCAACACCCATCATAGAAGGCGTTAGTAGTCGGTTATGTGTTACTGTTTGGAAAATCACGGTCGCAAACGCAATGGCTGTACCTGTAATAACCATCGCAACTAAGCGCTCTACACGCTTTGGAAAGGCGTAGCTAAACCCACCCTGAATATTATAAAAAGCAAATAATGCCATACAAATCAGTGCAATAACGGCTAAAATGATTAATTTCGTACTATTTTTTCGCATATGCTTTCCCCCTAAATAGCATCACTAAGAAGATCGCACTACCGATTACTGCGACTGTTGTATTTACTGGAATTTCATATGGGTGAACAATTAAACGGCTGACAATATCACACGCAAGTAAGAAGGCCGCCCCCATGAAAATTGTGTGCGGAATCGTTTTACGTAAATTATCGCCTAAGTAAAGCGAGACAAGATTCGGCACGATTAACCCTAAAAACGGAATAACTCCAACCGTTAAAATAACCGTTGTCGAAATAATTGCGACGATAACTAATCCAATATTTAACACCGTACGATAGCTGAGTCCTAAGTTTTTCGCAAAGTCCTCGCCCATGCCGGCTACTGTAAATTTATTTGCATAAATGTACGCAATAATAATCGCTGGTACTGCTACATAAAGTAGTTCATAACGTCCTGAAACAACAAGTGTAAAACTTCCTAAGAAGAACGAATCTACATTTTGTAAAATATCTGATTCATACGCTAAAAACGTTGAAATCGCACCGATAATATTACCGTACATAATCCCAATCAGCGGTACGAAAATAACATCTTTAAACTTAATGCGCTCAAGTAGCTGCATGAAAATAAAAGTTCCAATTAATGCGAACGTAAAGCTAAATAGAATTTGTCCCATGTACGACATGTTCGTAAAGAACAGCATTGAGACAATAATCCCTAATTTCGCTGCATCGAGTGTACCAGCCGTTGTTGGCGATACAAATTTGTTTCGGCTTAAGCTTTGCATAATTAAGCCCGCAATACCCATTCCGGCCCCTGCAAGTAAAATCGCAATTAACCTTGGAACACGACTCATTAAGAAGATTTGTGTTTTATCTGAATCCCAATCGAGTAAATCGGCTGGCTTAATGTCAATAGCTCCAATAAATAGCGATATAAAGGACAGGATGACGGTTGCTGTAACTAGCATCCATAATCTCATTTCATTCTCCCACTATTCTCTCTGTATTTTCTGTCTTCTCATTGAAAATGAGAATCAACACTCTCAGTTACTCATTATATAATTGCAAGTAGTGAAAATCAAACTGCCTAAGTAATGTTTTTGCATTTATCCCCTTGAAAACACACACAAAAGACACAAAAAGCAGAATTTTTCAACTTTTATTAGAAATTATTAGCTATATATTACAAAAACAAATAAAAGAAAAAGCCCGCTTAAAATAAGCGGGCTTAAAAATTTTAATTATATACTCGACACTCTAAACAATATTGCCCTAACACATCTTTATCGACTTCATAACCAATTCCATGTCGTTTTGAAACATGAATATAACCATCCTCCACCGTTACCTCAGGAGAAATAATATCCTGTGTCCAGTAATTACTCGACGCAGCTGTATCACCAGGTAAAGTAAAATTCGCTAAGCTCGATAAAGCGACCGCCTGTGCACGGCCAATTCCCGCCTCTAGCATGCCACCGCACCAAATCGTCATGCCATGCTCGCTGCAGTAATCATGAATACGCTTTGCCTCTGTTAGACCGCCTACACGTGCTAGCTTTAAATTAATGATTTTACAGCTACCTAGCTCGACCGCGCGCTTTGCATCAGCAAGGGATGTGATACTCTCATCAAGACAAATCGGTGTTTTAATTTGTTGCTGTAGCTTGGCGTGCTCGATTAGATCGTCATATGCGAGTGGTTGTTCAATCATCAGTAGCTGAAATTCATCGAGCGCCTTTAACAATTCGATATCCTGTAATGTATAGGCTGAATTCGCATCAGCCATTAGTGGCACATCGGGATATTTTTCGCGAATTGCACGAATCAATGAGACATCTTCACCTGGCTTAATCTTCACTTTAATTCGCTTATAGCCTTGCGCGAGTGCCGCATCAATTTTTGCATAAAGTTGCTCATATGTTGGTTGTAGGCCGATGCTGACACCAACCTCTACCTTTTCTCGCGTACCGCCAAGCGCTTCGGCTAATGACTGATTTGTCAAACGTGCATACAAATCCCATACAGCCCCTTCAATCGCGGCCTTTGCCATCATATTACGGCGAATGGGTGTAAACAATTCATTTACTTTATCTGGATGCTGCAACTCCTTGTGGAGGAGCATTGGAATCAAAAAGTCCTCTAGCATATGAAGTGAGGTTTTCATCGTTTCCTCTGTATAAGAAGGCGCCTCAAATGCAACGCCCTCCCCCCAGCCAATAACGCCAGACGTATCCTCCGCCTCCACAACTAAAAAACGCTTATTTTGTACTGTTCCAAAACTTGTTGTAAATGGTTGTTTCATCTGCATTTCTACTATATAAATAGTTACCTGTTTTAATTTCAATTTAAGGGCTCCTTATAGAGCAAATAAGGAACGCTTTACGAGTACGTACTGATTTACATGCATATTATCCTTTGCTAAATGAATAATTAAATACCCGCGTGCAAACACTTCCTGCAAAATATCACGCGTCTTATAGCGCCAGTCCTCTGCAAGCGTCGGATTTTCAATCTTTATTCTTTGGAAATAATATGGCGTAGGCAGTAAATACGCATCCCCTGTAATTTCCATATCTTTACTAAATACTTCATTTTCATCAAGTACCGGTAAATCATCTGCATTTAGCGACCAGTCTACAATTGGCTGTGCTTCTTCTAAAAGCTCCTCTACCTTCGCATTCCAGCGCAAATAATCATTATCTACTAACTGCCACTCCACAAACACACGATCTGTCGGCAATAGGCGATTAAACGGGTCTTCTAGCTCACCGTAGCAATTCGCAATATACGTATCACTAAACACGCCTAGCTTCGCAAAATTCAAATAGGCTGTGCGCGCCTCAAGCGGATCAAATAACCATCTACACTTCGTATACCCGCGCTCAATAGCAATATCCTTCTGAAAAATTTTAATCAGCTCTCCTACGCCTTTTTCACGATATTCACGCTTGATGCCAAGCAAATGCGAGTATAAATACACTTCGCCATCTACATATCCTGGGCAGCTATAGCTAAAACCAATAAGCTCTTCACCTAAATATGCACCTAATACAAAGCCGCCATTACGCGAAAAAGCAATGGTTTGATGTGCAGGGATTCGTTCTGTTGCCCAAATCATATACTCTAACTCACGCGCCTCTTCTATTTGCTCAAGCGTCGTTAACTCTTTTACTAAGACTGATTCTAACATAAAACGTCCCTCCTAATGATTATGCGCCTCTGTGAATAGCACAGGTAATTCCATTATATAACACAAAGGTGGAATATTCCGACTATTTTATAATTATTCCTTTTTTAGACGATAAAAAACCCCTTTACACACAAAATTTGTGCGTAAAGGGGGTCAAATAATTATTTAATACCACGCATTGCCTTAGAAATCATCGGTGAGATGAATAAAAGAACAACACCTAATACGATTGATAGCATACCTAACACACCGAAATACATTGTTTCAGAAACAACTTCATAAACACGTACTAATTGCGCGTTGATTGCTTGTGCAGCTGCTGCTGCTAAGAACCATAGAGCCATTGTTTGACCAGCGAATGCTGCTGGTGCAAGCTTTGTTGTAGCTGATAAACCTACTGGAGATAGTAGTAATTCACCAAGTACAACGAGGAAAATTGATAGTACAACCCATAATGGATTTACTAATTGGCCTTCCGGTGTGATCGTGATTGCTAAAATAATGATTAAGAATGAAACACCTGAGAAGAATAACGAAATCGCAAATTTCTTCGGTGTAGATGGACCACGGTCACCTAACTTTGTCCATAGTAACGCAAACATTGGTGCGAAAAAGATAATGAACAGTGGATTAAATGATTGGAACCATGCTGCTGGGATTTCAAAGCCCATAAATACTAAGTTTGTACGTGTGTCGATAAATGTTGCTAAGACTGTTGCCGACTGTTCAGCAATCGCCCAGAACATCACCGCACATAAGAATAATGGAATATAAGCTAATAAACGAGATTTCTCGTCTGCATTTGTTTTTGGACTACGGTACATAAATGTAATAAATACTGTAGGAATTGCAATCCCTAAGAATGTAATTAGTAATGAGAAATTATTAATATTTGCATTGCCTGTCATATAAGCGATTGTGCCTAAAACAACAACAATTAAACCACCAATTGTAAAGTTACGAGCAGCTTTTTTCTTTTCAGTTGCATCCATTGGGTTCGTTGGTACAACACCTGCTAAACCAAGGTTCTTACGTGTTACCCAGAACACCACTAAACCGATGAACATCCCTACTGCTGCAACAGAGAAACCTGCATGAAAGCCCCAGTTTTGTTGGAATAAACCAACTAAAAGTGGTGCTAAGAAACCACCCATGTTAATCCCCATGTAGAAGATCGAGAAGCCGGAGTCACGACGTGCGTCATTCGCTGCATAAAGGTCACCAACTACTGCTGAAACGTTTGGTTTCAGTAAACCTGTACCAATAATGATAAAGAACATGGATACATAAAGTGCTGTTACGCCAAGTGGCAATGCCAGCATAATATGACCAATCATAATCAAGATACCACCGTAGAATACGGCCTTCTGTGTACCTGTAATGCGGTCAGCAATCCAACCACCGATAATACCTGTCATATAAATTAACGAGCCATAAATCGACATAATAATGTTTGCTTGCGTTTGATCTAAGCCTAGACCACCATCTTTTACTGCATAGTACATGTAGAAGATAAGAATGGCACGCATGCCGTAATATGAAAATCGTTCCCAGAATTCTGTGAAGAATAACGTAAATAATCCTTTAGGTTGTCCAACGAATCCTTGTTGAGGGACCGATTTTACAATTTCATCTTTTGAATACATTGTAATACCCTCTTTTCAATTAATTACTATATTCAGATAACTTTCTATATAACTTCAATTATCTGAAAATACACTTCATTACTTTAAAGCATTCAAGTGAAAATTGCAATACTTATTATAAATTACGTAATTTTCTGTTTTTTATACGCTATTCAATAAAAAGATATCATTCAATTTTCTGAAAACTTAAAGAGATTTTTATTATACTAGAATATTCACTGTTTGTCATGCCTTATACTTGCGTTGTACGGACAACTTGCACATAATCGACAAATTACGACAAAAAACAGCAATTTTCATCTATGTAGATGAAAATTGCTGTTTAATTTAGATTAAGATTTTACAACATATTGCTCATATTTATTAAAATCGGCTAGCTTTACTTCTAGAGAAAGTAACGTCCCCTCTTCTTCATAGCTCGTCGCTAAAATGGTTGCCTGCTCATTTAAATAGGAGACAACGGCACCTTGATCGTACGGGATGAGCATGTTGCACTGCACATAATCCGCAAAAATTTGCTGGCGAATGAGTTGGAGTAACTCATCTAATCCGACTGATTCCTTCGCAGCAATCCAAATGTTGTCGCCACTAACGAGCGGATACTCCACACCTGCTAAATCCGATTTATTGTACACATAAATCGTCGACACATCCTCGACACCAACTGCTTTTAATGTTTGATTCGTGACGTCCATCATAAAACTATACTCCGCGTTCGATACATCCACAACATGGAGTAGTAAATCAGCCTCACGTGCTTCTTCTAATGTCGAGCGGAATGCCTTTACTAAATGGTGGGGTAGCTTGCTAACAAATCCGACTGTATCTGTTAAGAGGAAGGATTTATTATCTGGCAATTCGATATTGCGCACCGACGTTTCAAGTGTTGCAAATAGCATATCCTTCTCAAATACTTGTTTGTCGCTCGCTTGGCCGATTTTCATCAGCAACTGATTCATAATTGTTGATTTACCCGCATTCGTATACCCAACAATTGATACAACAGGCACTTCGTTTTTACGACGCTGTTTACGCTGTGTTTCGCGCTGTTCCTTCATGCCCTCTAAATCCTTTTTGATTTTAGCGATTTGGTCCTCAATTTTACGGCGATCAAGCTCAAGCTTCGTCTCACCCGCACCACGGTTTTTGAAGCCACCACCTGTACCACCGCCTTGACGTGAAAGCGACGCATGCAGGCCAACTAAGCGTGGGAGCATATATTGCAGTTTCGCTAGCTCTACCTGTAACTGTGCCTCGCGTGTTTTCGCACGGCGACCGAAAATATCTAAAATAAGCATCGTACGGTCGATTACTTTACATTCTAAATCACGCTCTAAATTACGAATTTGTGAGGGTGACAATTCGTCATTGAAGATAACTAAATTTGCATCTGTTTCTTCAAACAGCGCTTTAATTTCTATAATTTTCCCCGTCCCCACATAATGCGAAGGTGTAACACGCTCTAAGTTTTGTGTAATCGTGCCGACAACCTCGACATTTAACGCGTCTGCCAAGTTTTCAAGCTCTTCCATTGAATAATCAAAATGGTCATCCTTTTGTAAACTTACACCGACTAAAATACCGCGCTCTATTAATGTTTCTACATCTTTCATTAATCATTTCCTCCTCATCCGCACATACATTGTTCCCCTATCGTACCATATTATGTACACCATTTTAATCAATTACTCCTCAGTGGAACTGCGCCAAGATTCGGCTGTCTACCCGCGCCAAGAAGTTGAAAACGTGAATAGCGCACGAAAAATGCGCTTTATGCTACACTAAAAGAACTACAATGATAAAGGGCGGTCAGTTATGGAATTTGAACAAATGAAGGCGCAGCTTGCCTCATTAATAAATGAAAAGACACTCATTCAGGCAACAATTAGTCAGCCTCGTCAAAAATCAAATGAACTAAAGCGTGTAAAATTAAAGCCGATTGAGCTACGTGGCAATTATATGATACAGCTTGAATATCAATATGAGCGCATTTTAAAGCATGAAAATATTGAGCTTGAGGCAGTCGCAGAGAAGCTTGAGGAGCTATTTGAGCAGTTCCGCCAAGCACACGCCGAATTTACAGGTGAAACCGTGCAAATCCAGCTATCAAAGAAAAATAAAGTACTTTGGAAAACAACAAAGGCTGCACAGGAAAAGCAGGTCAACTTATCACATAACCGCAAAAAGCAATATTTATTAGATGATTCAAAAGCGTATCCATTCCTCATTCGCCTCGGTGTACAAACAGAGGACGGCAAGGTCAAAAAACAAAAGTACGATAAATTTAAGCAAATTAACCGCTTCGTTGAATTTATCGATGACTCACTTAGCTACTTACCGAAGGACCGCCAAATTCGTATTTTAGATTTCGGATCAGGGAAGTCTTATTTAACGTTTGCTTTGTATCATTATTTAAAGGTGGAAAAGGGCCTAAATATTCGCGTGACAGGCCTTGATTTGAAGAAGGAAGTCATTGAAGAATGTAACGAGATTGCGCGCGACCTACAGTATGATGATTTAGAGTTTTTAGTTGGGGATATTAATGACTACAACGACGAAAGTGCGGTGGATATGGTCGTGACGCTACATGCCTGTGACGTGGCAACAGATATGGCACTTGCACGCGCGGTAAAATGGGGCGCGCAAGTTATTTTAAGTGTGCCTTGCTGTCAGCACGAATTAAATCGCCAGCTAAACACACCTGCACTAGATATTATGACGCAGCACGGGCTTATTAAAGAGCGCTTTGCGGCACTTGCAACGGACTCGATCCGTGCAGAGCTGTTATCACTTGTCGGCTATGACGCACAGCTACTAGAATTCATCAGTATGGAGAACACGCCAAAAAATATTTTAATCCGCGCGTATTTCACAGGCAAAAAGCCAACAGATGAGCAGCGTATAAAATATGATGAATTCGTGCAATTTTTACAAGCAAAGCCTTTTTTAGAGCAAGAACTGTCTGATTATTTAAGTAAGTAAGCAATATTGGAAAGCCTTGAAAATTTTAGATTTTTCAAGGCTTTTTTAACCCTCTTTCCCTTTACAATACCTTTACAATTAACATAGAATTTACGGAAAAATTATAGTTTTGAACAAAATATTACAAATGAAAATTCACTCTTTCAATCAAAAAATTTCTTCCACTAACGAATTCTCGCTAAATAAAACCATTATAAATGGAAATCTAACAAGAAAACGGTTATTTTTATGTATTTTATAATATTACAGGATTGTAAAGTTTAAGACAAAGCAAGCGAATTTTATGTAGATTTTTCAAAGTTTTTGTTATTATTAATAAGGTTAAATTATCAGTGAAAACAACTCGGCCTAGGCTGGGATAGTAAATATTTGGAGGTCATTCAATTGTTTAGTTCAAAAAAACAGGACCCGTTCTTTGCATCATTATTAAAAATCTCAGAGAACATGCGTGAAGGTTTACATTACGCAAACGATTTTCGTATTGAAACGGTAGCAGATTTAAAGGAAATTAGCATTCGTATGAAACAATACGAAACAGACGGGGACAAATTAATCCACGAACTGATCGTGATGTTAAATAAAGCGTTCATGACACCAATTGAGCGTGAGGATATTTTAGATTTAGCGATGCGTATGGACGACGTATTAGACGGCGCTGAGGGCTGCATTGCACACTTCGAAATGTTCACATTAAATGAAGTTGATGATTCAATGCGTGATTTCTTAGGCTATATTTCAAAATCAGCAGATGAAATTGTTAAGGCGATGTTACTTTTAAACAAAAAAGATTTAGTTGGTATGCGCCAACACGCAATCCTGATTAAAGATTATGAGCGTGAATGTGATGAAATTTTACGTTCATCAATTAAACAATTATTTTTAAATGAAAAGGACCCAATTCGTTTAATTAAATTCAAAGATATTTATGAGCAACTAGAAGAAATTGCGGACTACTGCCAAACAGTAGCAAATACAATCGAAACAATCATTATGCGTAACGCATAATAAACACTAGGAGACTTAAATATGGACACCTTACTCATTATTACGCTATTAGTCGTTGCCTGTGCCTTGCTATTTGACTTTATTAATGGCTTCCATGACACTGCAAATGCGATTGCAACGTCTGTATCGACACGTGCCTTACCGCCTCGTTTTGCTGTATTAATGGCTGCGGTAATGAACTTCCTCGGGGCAATTACATTTGTTGGTGTTGCAAAAGCCATTGCAAGTGATATCGTTGACCCGTTCTTATTATCAACACCTGAAGCACCACTTGCAGGCTCTGTTGTTATTTTAGCAGCACTTTTATCAGCGATTATTTGGAACTTAGTTACATGGTATTTCGGTATCCCATCAAGTTCTTCACATACATTAATTGGCTCAATCGCCGGTGCAGCCATTGCTGCAGCTGGCTTTGGCGTTTTAAACTATGACGGCTTCACAAAAATTATTATTGCTTTATTACTATCACCTATCATTGCCATTACTGTCGGCTTCTTAATGATGTCACTTATGAAATTTTTATTCAAAAATACAAACCTTTATAAAACAAATAAAGGTTTCCGTACACTGCAAATGTTCACTGCCGCGATTCAATCGTTTACACATGGTACGAATGACGCGCAAAAAGCGATGGGGATCATTACGATGGCATTAATCGCCGCGAACTTGCAAACAACGGATGATGTACAAGGCTGGGTACGATTTGCCTGTGCCTTAGCAATGGGTCTTGGTACATCAATCGGTGGTTACAAAATCATCAAAACAGTTGGTGGTAAAATCATGAAAATTCGTCCAGTAAACGGAGCAGCAGCGGATCTTTCTTCTGCGGCCATCATTTTTGGAGCGACACTGATTCACTTACCGGTATCAACAACGCATGTTATCTCTTCTGCAATTATGGGTGTAGGTACTGCGCAAAATGTTAAAGCAGTAAACTGGGGAATTGCTCGTAAAATCGTAACAACTTGGATTATTACAATGCCAATTTCAGCCTGTATGTCTGCGGTGATTTATTTTATTTTAAGTTTATTCTTCTAATACAAAAGGGACATGCGCGCTGCATGTCCCTTTTTCATATTATTTTGAAGGACGGAAGCCTTCCTCACGTAAATATTCTACTGCAGAATCGCGTGTACCGAATGAATCCTCAAAGTTATCGCGGTGATACACATTCCAAAACGGCTCTTCGAATTTTAATGTTAGTTTTGAACCTTCACGAGACGTCCAGTTTTCAATAATTGGTTCCTCTTCTGGCTCTTCCTGGCCTAAATAAGTAATCGCTGCCTCAACAATCTCATGCAGCTCTTGCTCACTATAATCACGAATATTCACTAAACCGTTTTTACCCGCTTCTTTTTCATACTTTAATAAATCCCCAACGAATACAAATCCATTACCGTTTGGGTGTAATTTTTCTACAACGATTGTTTTTTCATATAATGAACCTTCAAAATGGTAATTTACACGTTTCATGGAAATTTCCTTTTTTATTAGTTGTGAAAATGATTCAATAATTGCCTGTTTTTGTTCAAATGTTAGCATCAATGTGCTCCTTTTAAATTATTTACTCTTCAGTATAACGCGAGTACTACAATGAATGCTAGATGAAAGCTTAAATGAACTTCTAGCATGTATATAAATCCCAAAAAAATCTTGAAGTAACGCAGCTAGCCGGTTACTTCAAGATTTATTATTTACACTGTTTTCGTTGCAGTATCTTTAATGCTTTTACGCTCATGGTAAATATTTTGCACAATGACCTTAATCACTCCGTACGTCGGAATTGCTACTAAAATACCGATAAAGCCAGCGATATTTCCGGCTGCAAGTACAAGTGAAATAACGGTCAGCGGGTGAATATCTAACGATTTACCCATAATATTTGGCGTAATTAAATTGCTTTCCACTTGCTGTGCAATTAGTGTAATGACTGCTACCCACACTACTAGAATTGGATCTTGAATAAGTGCCACAATGACCGCCGGCACAAGCGATACCCACGGGCCAATAAACGGAATCATATTCATAAAGAACGCAAAAATTGCGAGTAATAATGAATATTCTAGCCCGATAATTAAATAACCGATGAGCATCATTACAGCAAGTAAAAAGCTAATGAGTACTTGTCCTTGTACATAGCTGCGCAGCACCGTATCAATATCTCCAAGCGTCTTTTTGATCCAAATACGACGGTCACCAGAAAATAAATCATAAATTTGCGGTGCAAACTTTTCATGGTCCTTTAGCATAAAGATAAAGAAGAACGGCACTAAAATGAGTGTAAATGTTGCAGATACCGCACTACTTACAAAGCTTACTAAATATCGACTGCTGACAACTGCAATTTCTTGAATGGAATTCGTCACAGAATTTACGAATTCCTCCACTTGAGGTGGTAAATTTTCCCGATTATCAAGAACATAATCGGTCGCATCCTGAATGCTTGTCGCAATCGTTGGGGCATTATTGACTAAATTATTCACCTGCGTGGCGACTGGATTGCCGACTAATAATAAAAGGCCTGTCGCAAGCGCCGCAAGCAGTAACACAATCGTTACTAAACTGCCCCATCTCGGGACGCCGCGCTTTTCTAATAGGCGCTGCAGTGGCTCGGTAATATAATACAATACGCCACCGAGCAATAGCGGAATTAAAATCGTATTGAAAATAATAAATAGCGGATTAAAAATCCAATGTATTTCAATAAAATACTTAATGATTAACAGGGCAATAATAATGCCTACCCCCGCTTGAAACCAAAGCTTTTTTGTCATGCGCACACATCCTCTCTACTAGAGATACGTTCCAATATATAAAAAGTGTCAATTTATTTCATTTTACCCTTTTTAGTGATTTTTATAGCTTCATATCATTAATAGAATTTAAATAGTCTTCTATTGTTCCGATAACAGATTCTACACAGCCATCCTTAAACGGTGAAATTAGCCCTGCCTCGCCGACAAGCCCTGTAAATGCCTTTGAGCCACCTAAGCCACATAGATGCACATAATCCTGCCACGCTGGTGCAAAGTCCTCACGTGAGCGTTTCCAAAATTGAAACGCACAAATTTGTGCAAGCGTGTAATCAATATAGTAAAACGGACTTGAATAAATATGCTGTTGACGCTGCCAAATCGCTCCCGCTTCAAGGTAAGCATGCCCGTCATAATCACGGTGCGGTAAATATTTCTTTTCAATAGTGCGCCATGCCTCATTGCGCTCGGCTGGCGTCATGTGCGGATTTTCATACACAACATGCTGGAATTCATCGACCGCTACACCATATGGTAAAAACAATAACCCACCTGATAAATGCGCGAATTTATATTTCTCTGTTTGCTCACCAAAGAACAACTCCATCCACGGCCACGTGAAAAATTCCATACTCATTGAGTGAATCTCACATGATTCATAGGTCGGCCATAAATATTCTGGAATGCCAATATTGCGGCTTGAATATACTTGGAACGCGTGCCCTGCCTCATGTGTTAGTACATCAATATCGCCTGATGTGCCGTTGAAGTTTGAGAAAATAAACGGTGCGCCCTGATTTTCAATAAACGTACAGTAGCCACCGCCTTCTTTGCCCTTTTTCGCCTCTAAATCCATTAGCTTGCGGTCGAGCATAAAGTTAAAGAATTCACCTGTCTCAGCAGATAATTCCTCATACATTTTTTTCGCATTCGCCACAATCCAGTCCGAATCTCCCTGCGGCGTCGCATTCCCTGTTAAAAATTGTAGCCCCTCATCATAAAACTTAAAATCACTAACACCAATGCGCTTTGCCTGACGCTCGTAAAGCTTTGTCGCAAGTGGCACGATAAATTCACGTACCTGTTTGCGGAAATTCGCGACCATCTCGGCATTGTAATCAATGCGGTTCATATGAATATAGCCAAGCTCCACGTAGTTTTTGTAACCTAGTGTCGTCGCAATTTCGTGACGCACTTTTACTAATTCGTCAAACATCGTATCAAATGCATCTTGGTGCTGTGCATAAAAATTCGCGCTCGCCACGCGTGCTGCTTTGCGCACTGCGCGGTCTGTTGATTCACCGTACGGAGCAAGCTGTGCAAGAGTTAGCGACTTGCCGTCAAAGTCAATTTGCGCCGATGCGACAAGCTTGCTGTAATCTGAGACGAGTTTATTTTCCTTTTGCATAAGTTCAATGACTTCCGGTGCAAAGCCTTTTAGCTGATTGTCAGCAAGGGCAAATAGCTGCGCACCCCATTTTTCCTCTAGCTGTGCGCGGAATGGGCTAGTAAGCAGTGCCTCGTAGTACTCATTTGTTACTTCTTCTGTCTCCGGTGATACCTCATCTAAATAATCACGCTCTTCCTGATAAAACACATCATTCGTATCAATGGATGCACGGATGTAGGCGATATTTGAAGCAGTAGAAAACGTGTCGTACTGTGCATTAATTTTTGTCATAATGTCGCTTTGCTCGTCAACAGATGCTGCCACCTTAAACTGCTCAATAAGCGCGCGAATGGCTGCTTTCATTTCTTCTAAATTTGGTCGTGTATACACATAATCATTAAATGTGTGCATAAAAATTCCTTCTTTCACTAATTTGGTATGTTTATTATTTCCTAATTAGTTAGTGCATGCAACTAAAAGAGTCAGCATATAAAATATGCTGGCAAATGCAACGTGACAAATCTGCTACGCTAAACGTAAATAAAAAAGCTATACACCATTCATGAGTGTATAGCCCTTTACTATAGCTTAAATTTTTCAACCTCTTTGACAACATCCTGTGACGTCGTATCAAGTAGCTGCACAACTGATTTTAGACGTTCCATTAGCTCAATCTGCGCATCTGTTGTACGTGCCATATCCTGTGTTTCGCTCGTTGTTTCTGAAACGAGACGATTCATTTCCTCTGTCGATGCTAGTATTTCCTCTGCTCCCGCTGACATTTGTTCAATAACGGCTGAATCATCTTGAATTTTTGCATTTACATCATTCACGACAACTAAAATTTGCTGTAGCTTACCACCAATCGCTTCAACTGCTGCAGTGCCTGCCTTTACATCGGTCGTCGTTGACTGCATTTCCGTCAATGCGCGCTCTGTCATTTGTAGGAAGCTTTGTAGTTGCTCATGAATCTCGTTCGCCGAGCTACGTGACATTTCCGCTAATTTACGCACTTCATCCGCGACAACCGCAAAGCCTTTACCTGCCTCACCTGCACGTGCCGCTTCAATCGCTGCATTCAGTGCAAGTAAATTCGTTTGATCCGCAATATCTGTAATCACACTTACCATTTGCTCAATTGAATGGAATTTTATGCCCATTTCACTAACATGATTCGCTGTACGCACAACTGCCTGCTCTACATTTTCAATTTGCTCAATGACGCCCTTCGATTCTTTGGCACTTACTTCCACAAGCTGCGTCATATCATTCGACGATTCAGCAATTTCCGTCGTCGTATCGGCTAAGCGCTGAATACCCGTAGCCATTTCGCTCATGGCAAGCATGACCTCATCATTGCTCGCCTTTTGCAATGCGCTACTACTCGCAATATGTGCAACATTCGTTGTCACGACATCATTGGCAACCGTTACCTCTTTTGATGTCGCATCCATTTCTACAACAGATTGCTCTAAATGATTCGTTTTTTCGCGAATCGTTGTAAATGTCTGTATTAGCTGTATTAGCGATTGCTTAAAGCTACTGGCAAACTGTGAGATTTCATTTTTCGTGCGTAAGTTCATCGATTCAATCGTCGTTTGTGCCGCTTGAATATCACCTTGTGCTAAACTTTCAACTGCATGTTGCATTGTTTGTAACGGTTGCAGGGCACGTTTCACATAGAAGTAAACGGCCACAAGTGACGCTACTAAAAAAATCACAAACGTTACAAACATAAGCGGCGCTACTTGACTTGCAACTGAACTACTTAGCTCATCAATATAGGACGCATCAATATCCACCCCTACATAGGCAACGACCTCTCCATTGGCCGTTTTTAATGGTACAACGCCTGACACATAGTTACCGTATTCCGTACTAAATACCTCAGAGGTAAAGCTCCCCTTCGCATCTATTTGTGCAATATGCTCATAACGGGTAGAGCTTGATTCGTCGCCAATTGCCCCCGCATTTTCACGGTCCTCAATAGGCATTCCGTCCACTAAAAATTTTACAGGGCCATCCTTCTCTGGCACAAAATATGTATACGCATAAAGTACACCATTATATTCACGCAGCTCATTTAATTGCTCACGTAGCTCCCAGTACAGCTCGTTCTCTGCTGGTTCAGCCGCGAACTCCTTATATTTCTCAGCATCTAAAAATGTTGCTAAATTTGTTGCAATATTAATCGTTTGCTCTCCAACTGTTGCTTCAACAGATAGCTTCGAATTGTTAACCGTCATCACGATATTTACAACTAAAATAACAGCAAAAATTAGACTAATCATTAAAATAATTCGACTGCCTAATCGGCCGCTCCTTTTCATGATTAATCCACCTTTCCCTCTATTGATTTGTATTCATTATTTTGAAGTATTTTAGTAGATGAATCAATAAATATGCTTATTTCTTACTACGAGCAAATCTCCTTCAAATAATCGGTAGCTCTTTCATAAGGGCTGATTTCTGTTCCGGTCGGGCGCTTTCCCCGGGGCGTGGCTCCAACTAAATGTTCCCGGACGAAGCCGGGAACATTGGATTTTCCGCGCACGCTCTCTCCCGGTGGAGTCGCCCGCCCTACACGCCAATCCGCTAGCTAAAATCAAGGTGTGGCTTTTATGGCACTTTCTATGAAATGTTACTTCACAATTAAAAATAGTTTTTTAAAGCCCACACAATACGCATTTTTCTCGATGGAATCGCTACAGTAGAAAGGTTACATTTTTATTATAAGGAGAAATAAATGCACTGCTTTTCTATGCAGTTTACTCTTTTATCTAAAGAAAAAACTTTATTTGTAGTTCTAGCTTTTAACATTTGAATTAAAAAGGCAAAACCTTGATGAATATGTTTGTGATTGGAGCGAAAGGGGCGAGTGCAACTAACGGCTACGCCTAACGTTGCAGAGCAGAGCTTTATGAGAGAACAGCACGCACTCTTTTGCTGCGCCGTATGGCAGCAAAAGAAATAGTTAGAGCCGTGCCCGCGGAAATAAAATCCTGCATAATAAATACAGCCACTATTAGTTCGTTCAGAAAATAATAAATTTAATCGTATAAAAAACCAGCGACAAGCTAGTGTCGCTGGCTTCCTGTATTATTCGCCTAAATCTGCGTTGTGGTAAACGCGTTGAACATCTTCTAAATCTTCTAATGCGTCAAGCATTTTTTCGAATTTCGCTAAATCATCGCCTGTTAATGCTGTTTCTGTTAATGGTAGCATTGTTAACTCAGCTACTGCGAACTCCTCAACACCAGCAGCTTTAAACGCTTCTTGTGTCGCGTGGAATTGATCTGGCTCAGTATAGACGATAATTGTACCTTCTTCGTCTAAAATGTCGCGCGCGTCTAGGTCCGCTTCCATTAAAATTTCTATTACTTCGTCTTCTGATTTACCTTCAATACCGAATACCGCTGTATTTTGGAACATGTGCGCAGCTGAACCCGATACGCCCATATTACCGCCGTTTTTACCGAATGCCGCGCGTACTTCTGACGCTGTACGGTTTACGTTGTTTGTTAAGGCATCAACGATTACCATTGTCCCGCCAACACCGAAGCCTTCGTAGCGTAATTCGTCGAACTGCTCGTCGCCGCCGCCTTTTGCTTTGTCGATTGCTTTTTCAATGATGTGCTTTGGTACTGAATACGTTTTTGCACGCTCTAAAACTGTTTTAAGAGCACGATTTGACTCTGGGTTTGGTTCACCAGATTTTGCTGCTACATAAATTTCACGACCGAACTTTGCATAAACACGACTGTTAGCTGCATCTTTACCAGCCTTTTTGTCTTTAATGTTATTCCACTTACGACCCATTGTTTTCCACTCTCTTTCATCTATATATTATTCAAACGTTCATAACGAAAAAATATTTTTTAACTTATTTATTATACATAAAGAGTGAAAAAAGTGGAATTACTATATGCTATTTTGTTTCAGTAAATTTCTTTTGCAAAATATAGTAGGACTCCTTTAGACGCTCCTTATATTCTGGCATCCCCCAGCCTCTCCATGTGTATGTTCTTAGCTCCGTATCCTGCTTGGGTATTGTTGCGATGACTTGTTCATTTTTAATCAGCAACGCCCCCATCTCAAAGCCCGGTGTAATTTCGCGTGTTAGCTCGCTCCCTTTGTATAAATCTGACCATACTTCTAAACGGCTCGGGTCTGTCACATTCAGCAGGAGCCACGGAATGCGAACTTCCACAATGCCGTCTTTCTCATTCACTTCATAGTCCGCCAACGAATCATAATTAACACTGTCAGGGTTGCCATTCCCTTGTCTCAAAATGCCCGTTTCGTATTTTTCAAATGGTAGCACTTTATTTAAGATAGGAATCGTTATCGACTTATTTAACGCATACTCAATCGGAATAAACTGTCCATTATTTTTTTGCTTCGACCCTTCAAACGGTACCATTTTCAGCTGGTCCCCGTAAAACTTTTGGAACAGATCATAATATGCATCCACGACTAACTTTGAATTTTTTTCACCCTTTAATGCTAAAGCAAACTCTGCCTCATTTAACAGTGCATGTCCTTCATATGTGGCGTTCCCTTGATTTGCGAGCGTATTTAAATAAAGGACTGGATAGTAATTATCCGAGAACTTCGCATCCTCCACATCGAGACGCATATATAAATAGCGCTCATCTGAATCAATATACATCGTCATTTGCTCTGTCTTATAAAACGGTGCAATGCCAAACCAATCCGTCGTATCACCATCCACTTTTATTTTTAAAGTATCAAAACTTAAGATTCCAAACTGCTGCTCATTCGTTTGTGCATTTGACCAATAAGGGCGCTGGTCTGGATTGTCTAAATCCATCGTATTCCATGTACGCTTAAACCACTCATCCTGCCATGTAAATACTAGCCCGCCAAGCATGCCTTCCTGTAAAATATCTTCAAAAAGCCCGACTAAAATTTCCCCTTGCTCACGCTCGGCAATAAAACCTTGGTTCCAGCCAAACGGATTGACGTGTGTCAAGCCGCGCGATGCAGGGATACCAAACTCCGAAATGAGAACTGGCATGCGGTGCGCTGCGTGTAAATCCTTTAAATACGCAGCATAGTTATTTTTCTTCCCGCGGTGATCAATAAAATTCACATACTCCGGTGTATAATTTAAAAAGTCTGGATAATACGGGTACACATGATAGCTTGCAAACTGACCGACATGTGCAAGCACTCCCTTTTCATAAATGACATTCGGATTCACACCGACTAAATCCTCCTGCACACTTGGCTCATATGGATGTTCAAGTAGGTCGGTCGTTACCCAGTTTGTAAAGCTAAATGGACGCATCCACTGATAATTTTCCGCCTCATATTTTGCGGTAAACTCCATTTGTTCTGCTATCCAAATCTCAAATGGTGCGGCATCTTTCGTTGTAAAATACTGCCCGTTAAATTGCGCCTTCCCACTATATTTCTCATTCACATTCTCAACTGCTAATGCATACCACTCAATGCCGAGCATCCAACCGATAATATACGGCGAGACGTCTGCTGTATATGTCCCTGATGCGTGGCCTGGTCTTGGCTCAATTACCGCATTACCATGAATAATATCCACAATATGCTGAATTTCTTTTTGGAAATTCTCAGTCGACCCGCCGTACACATCTAAATGCTCCTCCACAGGCTCCTCATCTAACCAAACACCGTGGTATAAATAAAGCGGCTGCTCATGGGATTCATTATATTCTAGTAGTGCCTCGTAAAAGCCTGGTGGGTGAATCGTGTAAATACGAATCGCATTCGAACCTAGCTCACCAATTGCTTTAAACCAGCCTGCATAATCTTCCTTTGTAATGCCAGCCTCACCTGGGAATACGCCTGGCTTGGCCATACCAATATTAACGCCCTTAATCGTGAGCGGCTGCCACTCACCATTTTGTAGTACCTCATATTGATTTCCATTAATACGTGCATTATAAGCGAGCCCTTGCTCCTTAGCTGGCGATAGTGAAATAGGTGTTACCTCTACGCCCTCTGTATGCTTTGCCTCATGTAAAATTTGCTCCATCATTGGCAAATAGTTTTTCCAGTAAAAAGCATCCTGTCTTTGGATGAGCTCATGCAGCTTTTTATAGCCAATCATTTTGGGAATCGGCAACGGATTTTTTTCTTTATACGAAAACTTCCCTGCAAAATAATAATGCTGGCTTTGCTCGCGCATTACATTGGCAACCGCAACAAAGGTTTTAGGAAGACCGAGCGTTGTTAGTACCGCCTCATCTTCATTTGATACAGCTAGCTGAAACTCTGCTAATATATCTGCATCGCTCGCGGTTGCTAAATCAAACCAGCCGCGGAATGGCTCGAACTGTTTGAATCTGAATTTTCCCTCTCCCTTAGCCGTTGTAGTAAACGTTGCTTTTTGCACGCTTTGTAAGATAAACGTTTCTGCTGTCTCCTTATTCCGAATCACAAGCCCGCTACCGTTCGCGCCCATTTCTGCTAAATCCTCAAAATAACGTGCCTCATAACCAGTTTGCATAATACCAAGCTGATCTGCTAATTGCTCACGCACCGTTTGTTCTGTTGTTTCTGTGAAGCTGTTATATTCAACGATGAGCATGCTCGGTGTTTTTTGAGCAATGCGGCTTTCTATAACACGCCAATCGCTTCCTGTTAAACCACCGTACAATACTTTATCTGACGGTTCTGTCGTCCAGTTCAACGCCTCCTCTTTAATCCCGTACATATCTGCTAAATAAATCACGTCTGTGTTATCAATACGTAGCGGCAAATCATGATAAAGAATATCCTTTCGGGCATTGACTACTTTTACGCCAAAATAGTCAAGGTCTGCCTCATAGGTCTGTCCATTCGACTGCACGACCTTTTCTAACTGTAACGCCTCATAAATACCTCGTCGTTCCTTTAACTCCTTATCCGTAGAGCTAACATCGATAACCGCTATCTCAAGCGGCGTTTTTTTTGAAATTATAAATCCCCACCAAGGTGCGGTGAGGCATGCAACGACGCCGATTATGACTAAAAACTTCTTCATTGCTTTGTTATCCTCTCTTTTACTCTCGATTTATTATGTGAAAATATTACTCCACACTTAATTCTAGCTAAAATAAAAAATACCTTTTATAGCGACTATAACGCCATAAAAGGTATTTCAAATTTTATAAATCTGTCGCGTTAAAGGTGTCGCTACCCTGCAACGTACCATTTTCAAAACCTTTTTTAAACCAACGCATACGCTGCTCGCTCGTACCATGCGTGAAGCTTTCTGGCACAACATAACCTTGTGCCTCCATTTGAAGGGTATCATCACCAATCGCATTGGCTGCTGTTAGTGCTTCTTCAAAATCACCGACCTCTAAATAGCCTTTATTTTGCACATGATGTGCCCATACGCCCGCTAAATAATCCGCCTGCAATTCTAAACGCTTCACCTGCTCATTATATTCTGCCTTTGACACTTTACCGTTTAATGCATGCACCTGTTGTGAATAACCAAGAAGCGTTTGTACATGATGCCCTACCTCATGTGCAACAACATAGGCCATCGCAAAATCACCTGGGGCTTTAAATTGATATTTCAGCTCATCATAAAAGCTTAAATCAATATATAATTTGTGGTCACCTGGACAATAAAACGGTCCAACCGCTGCGCTTTGGTTGCCACATGCTGAGCTCACACTATTCGTAAATAATACGAGTGAAGGCTCCTTATACGTTAAATCATTATTCGCAAAAATTTGGTGCCAAATATCCTCTGTATCCGCAAGTACGACCGATACAAACTCCGCCATTTCTTGTTCTTCAGCAGTCGGTACATATTCCTCTGTTGCTTCACCATTCTGAATGACACTTTGGTTTACAACATCAAATACATCGCCCGCATCCCCGCCACTTATGAGCGTAAAAATGATAGCAATCACAATCCCGATACCACCAAGCCCACCGCCAATCTTTCCGGCACTCATACCGCGGCGATCCTCGACGTTGCTACTTTTTCGTCTGCCTTTTACATCCATGTTCTATCGTCCCCTTCCCACACAGCTGTTATTTTTCCAAATATCCTCTTACATATCGTATCAATCTAGGATTTCTTCACTATTGCTTTTCTAGTATTTTATCGAGTAGCGTCGTGCAGCCCTCCACACAAAGTGCATAGGTTTCATTAAAATCCCCTGTATACCACGGATCTGGCACGTCCTTTTTATGCGTCGTTAAATCTAAAAAGCGGAAAATCCTCTCGCTTTCACTTTTGAGCATGCGACGCGTATTGTCTACATTGCTTGCGTCCATGCATACTAAATAATCGAATTCTAAATCTGATGTGCGTAGTGGACGTGATGTCATGCCACTCGTCGAAATACCCATCTCGTGCAGTTTCGATCGTGTTCCTTTATGCGGCTCTTCTCCCTGATGCGCACTGCTCGTCCCCGCTGAATCAACTTTAATAGTTGCTGATAACCCGCGCTTTTCGATTAAATCACGCATCACCGCTTCAGCCATT
Source organism: Solibacillus sp. (assembly GCA_040274725.1). Taxonomy (GTDB): domain Bacteria; phylum Bacillota; class Bacilli; order Bacillales_A; family Planococcaceae; genus Solibacillus. Next base: position 48,805 of record JBEMAQ010000016.1, read on the forward strand.
GGTGAACGACAAATATTGCCTAAACAAATAAATAATATACGCTTCATAAAAATTCCTCCTTAAATCGCTTCAAAAAAACACGCTCAAAAAGAGCGTGTTTTTTATTTTGCCTGTAATTCTTCTAATAAACGATCGAGCTCTGCCTCTAAATAATGCATAGCCGCCTCACGTGCTTCCTTGCCTGACTCGACGTTAAACGGCTTCCCGTAAACCAGCTTTGCCTTTTCACGCTTAAATACACCCTTCACATCTTTTGGCCCGATATAAGCAGCTGGCACGATTTGTGCCTTTGACAGCTGGGCAATTGTCACCGCACCTTGCTTCAAATCTGTATTTTCTGTGCTGCGCGTACCGCTTGGAAAAATACCGACAATTTTGCCGTCCTTAATAAGCTGACGCGGAATTTTAATGACACTTGGGCCCGGATTTTCACGGTCTACTGGGAATGCATTCAGTTTATCAATTAACCAGCCGAGGCCCTTAATTTCAAACAGCTGCTTTTTCGCCATGAAGTGAATTTCACGCGGCAATACCGATACACCTAAGTTTAAAATATCCACATACCCATTATGTGTGCAGGCAATTACGAAGCCACCCTCTTCTGGTAAGTTTTCCGTTCCGTACACTTTTGCCTTTGCACCATTTGTTTTTAATATGACATTAACGAGACCTGCTATAAATTTATACACGATTCTCTTCCTACCTTATCTACTTAATGTCTTCATTTTACTAAAAAATGCATAGAAGCTCAACGTCATTATGCGCCGACTAAAATATCTAAGTCAATTGTTATTTCTGTAAGTGCAATTTGTGTGCGATCTTTAATATGCCAGCCCATTGGCGTCATCTCAAGTAGCTTTGGCACAAGTGCTACGTCAAGTGGCACTGTATAGGTCACACGGTGAATTTCTACTGTGTCAAAATTTTCTTTAAAGCGCGCGACGGTTTGTGCATTAGAATAAGCCTCTTTTTCTGAATCAGCAAATGCTTGCATGCGCAGTTCCTTCAAATAATTTTCCTGCGGCACAACTTTTATCACCTGACCACCTGGCTTTAACAAACGCTTAAACTCCTCATAATTCGCTGGCGATAAAAAGTTCAAGATGGTGTCAAACGAACCTTCGCTATACGGGCTATTCGCCAGGTCACCGACACACCAAATAAAGCCCGTATAGTTTTTCGCTGCTGTTAAAATGCCTTCTTTCGCAATATCAATCCCAACACCAACTGCACCGGGCTTCGCTGCGCAAATGCGGGCTAAATGCGAACCTTCTCCGCAGCCTGTATCTAAAATACGAGGCGCCTCTACTAGCAACTCTGCGATTTTTTGCTGCACCTTATCATAAAGACCACTCGTAATGACCTCATGACGTGCCTCAAATAATTCCTTACTATACATCGACGCGACTGTGCGCGGTAATAAATGAACCATCCCTTGCTTTGCCACATCAAAGCTATGCTGCTCCGTGCAACGTAGTGTACCTGCATCACTCATAGTCATCTTCCCTGCGCAAATCGGGCAGGCAAATAGCTCCTCATGCGCTTGCATCAGAGTAATTGCCATCATACGTTTTGATAATTGAGCCATAAAATCTCTCCTTTTAATGCTGTAATCGTATCATAATTATTTATAAAAAGCTTTTCACCCCGCGCAAACAAAAAAGTTCCAAACGCGGCATTTCGCATTTGGAATCTTTGCATTAGCTAATAGCAACTGGCTTTTTCTTCGCTAGCTTCACTGGTTTCTTTTGTGCCATACTTTGTACAACACTATAAACCGTATCGATTTCTGTCTCAGACAGTACCTGACCTGCCAGTGTTTTCGTCCATGCCTTTAACTGTTTCATTTTTACAACATCTACATTTTGAGATGTTAGTTCGATTTTTTGGAATGCACAATCATCGGTGAATAATACAATGGCCTCATATGCATCACGATTCATCTCAGGTAAATGCTCTTGCAATGCATAAATATCACGTTTTACATCGTGAACTGGATTTTCAAATGGCTTTTGCTCATCACCATGCAGAAGCTGTGTCCACTGTAAATCTTCCTCATGCCCGTTAATCCATCCACCCATTTTTTTGATATTCATCACATAAATACCGGACTCATGGATAAATAACGCATCAACTTTTCGTGTCGATTCACCCGTTGGCACCGCAACATCTACAACAATTCTGTGTAGACCATCTGTACGATCAAGTGTTTTATAAATTTTATTTAACCTACGCACTCGACTAGTTAATAACACATCAAAATATGTATAGCCTGTTTCCTTACCGAAAGCCGTGTCATCATGTCGGTAAATAGAAAAGGCGAAATAACCTAAAATCATTACGGTTAACACTAGTAGCCATATCATCTTCGCATTCGCTCCTCACGTCCAAAGTTCCAATTCTCTTAAGAAAAGCGCTAAAGCGCCGGTTTAGCCCCGACAAGCGTTGGAGAGCCCGAAGTGAAAGTGCGCTTTTCAACTTTCACCCGAGGGATCGAAACGACTCGAGGGGCTGGCGCTTTAGCCTAGACACTGCCAAAACGCCAAATTTTATACTTTCTGATATTTTAACAAAAATCGCCATTCATGACTATGCAACGAATGGCTACTTCTTCTGCTTCATTTGACCTTAGTAGAAAAGCATAAAACGCAAAAAATTAATAAAAAACAGTACTTACAGAATAGATGTTAGCTGACGCAATTGTGTAATCGTATAAGTCGGTTCTACCGATGCAGCTTGCTTGCCGATTGGATTTAACCAGCACGTATCAATGCCCGCTGCAACTCCGCCCATAATATCTGCACTATAAGAATCTCCGACAATTAACGTCTTTTCCTCATCGAACTGCGGAATGCGCTCAAATACATAGTCGAAAAATTGCTTCATTGGCTTTTGATAGCCTGTATCCTCAGACACAAATACTTGTTTAAAATGCGGTGCGAGCCCTGTTATTTGTAAGCGTCGATGCTGTGTATCAGAAATACCATTTGACGTAATATACAAATCATACTGCTGTGATAATTGCTGTACGATGCTAAACGCATCCGGCACAAATATTTTACTCTCCGTCAAATAGCCGCGATATTCCGTATCAAGTGCAATCCCATCCACACGCTTCCCAAGCACCTCAAATGTTTTCGCAAAACGTGTCGCCATCAGCTCCTCACGCGTCACAAGCCCCTGCTCAAGCGCATCCCACAATGCACCGTTTATTTCTTTATAAATCGCTTTAATGTCCTCTGTTAATGTAAACCCGTGTGCTGCAAATAATTTCGGCAATGCATGCTTCTCTGCCGCGCCAAAATCCAGTAGCGTATCATCTAAATCAAATAATAAAAATTGATATTGTTTCATTCTGTTAATTCTCCTTAATACTTTCTCTATCGTAGTATACAACTTCCAAAACGATACACTCTATCTTTACTATAAAATATTTTTTCGCTAACATAACAAATGTAACCTGAAGTCACGAAGACGTATTCAAAGAAAGAAGGGTTTGGTTTGCCATTTGATTTAGATCCGCAGCTAGTCATGATTTTAATCGGCTTCGGCTTTTTAGCTGCGTTTATTGATTCTGTCGTTGGGGGTGGTGGTCTCATTGCTTTGCCAGCACTGCTATTTACAGGCATGAGCCCGTCTGCGGCTGTCGCAACAAATAAGCTCGCCGGTACAATGGGCTCACTCACAAGCACCATCACATTTTATCGTTCAGGGAAGCTCGATATAAAATCCGTCATCAAGTTTTTCCCACTAACATTTATCGGCTCGATGATTGGCGCATGGATTGTTCATTTACTCAACCCGGAGCTCCTAAAGCCACTTATGCTCATCATGCTTGCGGCCGTCGCCATTTATACGATTTTCAAAAAAGATTGGGGCGATGTTTCGGCGGTAAAAAAATTATCAAAGCCGAAATTTTTATTATTTTTATCCGTTCTTACAGTAATCGGCTTTTATGACGGCTTTTTAGGGCCAGGAACAGGCTCGTTTTTAATTTTTGCATTTTTAATCGTTGGCTATGATTTTTTAAAGGCGGCGGGCAATGCGAAGCTACTCAACTTCGGCAGTAATATCGGGGCTTTACTTATGTTTATGTACCTTGGACAAATTAATTATACATATGGGCTTATTATGGGTATTGCACAAATTGCCGGGGCCATTTGTGGTTCAAAATATGCAATTAAGCGTGGCAGTGGCTATGTACGCGGATTGTTTATTACAGTGACTGTTATTCTGCTTGCGAAAAATGCCTATGATTATTTCTTTTAACTATTTAAAGCCGCGCTCACAACGCGGCTTTTCCCTTTTCTAGCGCAAGTAATAGCTCCTTCATCGGAATACCGCCTCTAAAACCGGTCAGTGCTCCATTTTTGCCAATTACACGGTGACACGGAATAACAATCATAACCGGGTTCGCACCAATCGCGCCACCAACTGCACGTACAGCAGTCGGTCTGCCTATACCGTTGGCAATCCACTGATAGCTCACGACCTCGCCGTACGGAATATCGCGTAGTGCATCCCATACTTGCTGTTGAAAAGCCGTTCCTTTTACATCTAACGGACAAGCTAAGTCACGACACTCACCGCGCATAAAGCGGGAAAACTCGTCGTAGTACGGCTGCAATCTGCTAGCATCCTCTATTAATTCTACCTGCTTATATTTTTTCTGTGCCCATGTCACAAGCTCATCTAGTTCTTTATTTAACGCACCCGTAAAGCAAAGTCCACGCGCTGTTGCCGCGAGTAAAAAACGTACCTGTCCATCCTGAAAAAACGTCCAATAAATTTTCTCCATCCGAACCCTCCATTATAAAAAAAACTCCGAGCTAAAGCTCAGAGTTTAGACCCACACATCGTGAGTCAGTCAACCGTTTAAATCATTTCCTGTGTCGGCCCCATAACTGGTGGTACCTTTAAGCCTGCTTGACGAATAAGCACGGTCATTTGACCTCGGTGATGCGTTTGGTGATCGATTAATAGACGTAGTAATTGTCCGCGCGGCATCATACTACCAAATAAAGATACCTCTTCTAGTAGCTGCTCATCACGTAATTTCGCTACCTCCGATAAGTATGCCTGCTGCACTTGCTCATAGTAAGTCGCAATCTCATCCATTGTGTCTGGCTGTGGCATATCTGCGCCTGGCCCTGGAATTTGCAGACCCGCAAACTGTCCGAATGCCGCATTAACACTTACTAAATGCCATGCTAACCACCCAAGTGAATTATGCCCCTCAACAATTGCCACATCCATTTTTTCTGTTGGCACCGCTTGAATTGCCTTTAATGTACCTGCTGATGCATTTTTCCACTCTGCTAAAAAATCCTCTACTTTACGATACATGAAATCACTCCTTTTCCTTATCATACCGAAAACAATTACGGTTTGGCTATTATTTGCCACACTACAACTTTTTCATCAAAGGATTTTATATTTTTTCCTGGTATTGGGCTAGTGGACGGCATTTTCTCATAGCTACGCCCAGCAAGTATGTCTAGCCCAACCTGCTTTTTAAATACATCAAATGCCTTCCCACCATTAAAAAGTACAAGCTCTATTTGTGGATACGTCTCAAATAGCCAGCGAAAATCATTTGGCACCTCATTGCGAATCGTCGCATCAAGGCTTCCTTTGCGCTCACATGATTGGATCGTATCCCACAAACCAACACCGTATTTTTTAAGCAGCGCAATCCTCTCACGATAAACAGTCGGGATTTCCTTCTGAAATACCTCACCAATAATCGGCCAAAAGTGATTGCGCGCATTGCCGTAATACTGCTGCTTTTCTAACGACTGCACCCCTGGCATGGAGCCAACGACGAGCACGCGCGTTTTGTCGTCAACAATTGGCGGCAGTACATTTTGAATTGGCTGCATCCTCTCACTCCTATAATGTTTTACTCAGATTAAACCACTGCTCACCGCCGTGTGTAGAGCTAGAAATCCCTTTATTCACATATCCTAAGCGCTCATAATAGTCGACTAAATGCGCAAGGCAAGTGAGTGTCACTGTTTCGCGCTGTTTTCCCTTCGCGGACTGCTCGAGTTTTGCAAGTAGCTTTTCCCCAATCCCTTGACCGCGCTTATGCGGTGCAACCGCTAAGCCTAAAATCGTCTGATGCCCACCAGCTACGGGATTTTCAATGATTTCAGCGAATAAATCATCCGTAATAAACTCCGTCTGCACAACAGGGCCATTTATTAAACCAACAAGCTCACCGTCTTCCTCTGCTACAAAAAAGCTATCGGCAATTTTTGCTATGCGACGCTCAAATGCCTCCTTCGTTGCAGCTTCTGCCTCGGTAAAGCTAGCTTGTTCAATTGTTAAAAGAGCTTGTATATCGTCTGCTGTTACTTGGCGAATAGTAATTGCCATTCAAATTCCCCCTATGTAAAAGGGCTATCTATATATAGATAGCCCAAACTTTATTATTCCATTCCTACATCTGTACGTGTGTAGGCTTTACCGATTTCCATATGGTCTAACACAGGTTCATCCGAGCCATTATAAAGGAATGTGACATCCTCAATAGCTGGGATATTTTCGAAATAAGACTGCGCTAATGTATGAACAAACATTGTCGAGCCCGCTGAACCTTGAATTGAGAAAATGTCATCTCCTAAATTTAACACTAGGCTTTTGCCTTCATTTTCTAATTTATAATCTAGCAACCCAACATTATGCTCGTTTACCTCATTAAAAATAAACGGCACTAAATCGCCGCCTGTATACACTACCTCAAATGGCATTGTCGACTCAGCCTGTGCGTCTGATTTATATAAAATAAGCGTCTTTGCTTGTGGCTCCTCGTTTACGTCCGGCTGTGCCCCTGCATTTTGTACTGGCTGCTCTTCTGTTGTGCCACACGCGACTAACGTCAGCATCGCTAAACATGCAATCATCAATATTTTTTTCATAAAAAAACTATCTCCTTTCCGCTATGGAATATCTTAAACATAACGGAAAGCTAGATAGATTTCAAATTATTTAATAGAGTCTTGGATTTCTTTTACAATTTCTTCTAAATCACGGTTCGTCGTTTTAATGCGAATAAATTCCGCATCAAGCGCATTGAACTCCTCTAAAAAGCGTTGGCGCAAGTTTTCGTCATTTAGCTGGTCATCTAAAAACCCACGTCCGCGTGCATCAAGACGTTGCTGACGCTCTGTTTCCTCTACATCTAAATAGAAAATATAATCGGGCTTGCGAATGTTATACAGCTCTGTGTCATGCGCGTACTGTGCATTCACACCTTTTGCACGGTGCGATACAACTGTGTCGATAAAATAACGCTCACAATACACATTACCATCCATTGCAGCCATTTTTTCATTGATTACTTCTGTTAAATACACATTTGATGCTAAATAATATAAATAATGCGCGGCTGGTGATGCGTGATATACCTTTTCATCAATATCATGACGATTTGTTGAAAATGGAAATGGTGGTGATTTGAATAGCGCTGAGCCCGCATCCTCAAAATGTAATTGCTCTGCTACAGTTGTTGAACCGCAGCCATCTAAACCTGTTAACACAACTAATTTACCCATAAATAAATCCGCCCTTCACTGTTTCGTCTGAAATTACAGACAGTTAAACCAACCAAAATGTACCATAATTTAGCGATTTTAAAAAGGGGTATGTAGATTAAAAAAGAGACTAGCTATGAGCTTAGTCTCCGCTTTCGGTCTCTTATCATTAATACGAATCCAATCACAAATGCTACAACAATAAAGGATACCCCAACATACGGAAACTGCGCGACATAGCCAAATGCGATTTCTTGTTGCAAAACAAGTGTATTCGGCGCAAATTGTGGCTTATAAAGGTACGTTTGGGCAAGCCCGATCGCTACTATACAAATAAAATAAACGACGTGTAATACAATTGAACCCGCTAATGATTGAACGACAATCCGCATATTCCCACCCCTTTCGTTAGTCATTTGTACGAATAGATATGGGGGAATTTTCAATTTATTTATCAGCGTTTTGGAGGACGTGGGTTTAACAAATCTAATAATGACTGTGCCTGCTGCATATGCAAGCGCATGACATATTGCGACGCCTGCATTAAAATACTTGCCTTCACAAAATTCATCATTTCCTGGGCAATATCTGCATCACGAATGCGCGACTCAGCGTCCGTTAAGTTTTCAGCTGTATTCATATTGACATTGTACGCATGCTCGAGACGATTTTGATAAGCACCGAGCCTTGAACGCTCCATCGATACTTTGTTGAGCGCACTATCCATTTCCTTAATCGCCTTATCTGCATCCTCACGCGTCGCAATCGAGCTCGTCGCAATACCAATTGAGTCACTGCTCACCTCACCGATATAGACATCAATTGCTTGCCCACTATTCGCCCCTACCTGCAATTTCAGCGGCGTATTTTCATGTTCGCCATTCAGCAATGGCTTTGTATTAAACTCTGTATCGCTTGAAATACGTGTAATTTCCTTTTTCAATTCCTGAAATTCTAACTCTAGCTTGGCACGGTCATCATCGGTATTGGTATCATTCGCACTTTGCACCGCAAGCTCCCTCATGCGCTGCACAATCGCGTGTGTTTCATGTAGTGCGCCCTCTGCCGTTTGAATCATCGAAATGCCGTCCTGAATATTTTTCCCAGCCATATTCAACCCGCGAATTTGCGCACGCATTTTTTCAGAAATCGCGAGCCCTGCCGCATCATCTGCCGCACTATTAATCCGGTAGCCCGTTGAAATACGAAGCAGTGCCTTATTCATCGCACCTAAATTTCGATTGTAATTGTTATAAAACATTTTCCCAAACGAACTCCACTCACCAAGTCGCACCCAATCACCTCCGTCTCCCCTACTTTTATTAATTATTTCGACTCAGCTGACTTATTTTTAAGAAATATTATCCATAAATAATAAAATAGAAATACAAATTAATCCATTGTAAAAACCGAAAGATACTTACCCAAAGGAAAAGGAGTCGCGCTCTTTTTTTGCAACTTATATATTGCATAATGTAATTTATAATGTATAATAAAGCTATCAAAATAGCAAAAGGAGGATTTATATGATATGGCGTAAACAAGTAGTTGATGAGCGTGTACGTAACGCACAAAATAAAATTTACCGTGAAGTATACAATGTGATTACACTCATTTGCTGTATTTCAATTGCGGTGAAATTTATAACGATTGGCGTATCTTTCGAAGTCATTTTAACAGAGTTCATTATTTTAATTGGTGGTAGCTCTTATTATGGATTCCGTTCTACGCAGCTCGGGTTATTTTCAGATGAGGTTGAAATGCACGATGCCACTAGTAAAATTCCTTATAGGAAGAAAACAATCCTGTATGGCATTATTTTTGGTTTAGTTATCGCCCTTTTTATGGGCATCAACAGCGCGGTCAACTATGCAGATAGTACACAACAGGGTATTTATTACTTTTTCTTAGTATCGCTGGTTTCCTTATTTATTTACGTCCCATTTTTAACGGCGTTTTTATACGTCAGCTACTACACGACTAAAAAGAAAAGTGATAAAGTGAATGAGAAAAATTTAGAAGATCCTGATGAGTGGTGAATACATTGAAAAATATTCGTTTGAAAATGGCGCGCGTCGAGCATGATCTGTCGCAAGAAGAGCTCGCAAAAAAAGTGGGGGTCACAAGGCAAACAATCGGGCTTATTGAGCTTGGTAAATACAACCCGACACTTAGCGTGTGCATTGCGATTTGTAAAGCACTTCATAAAACACTCGATGAACTATTTTGGGAAGAGTAATATGAATCGTAAATTTCCAATTAAGAAAAGCGCATTCGTGACCTCGAGTGTGCGGCACGAATACCTAGACCCAAATTTTCTCCTTTCCTATCGCTGAACAACTGCTAATGTTGCTTTACTTTACGATTAGGCCGATTGCCATAGCTTTCGGTTTAATCCTCCCCTCTACAACAAGTAATAGAAATTCTCTATAATCCTTTCGTGAACCTATCTACTAAAATTTCCTTATCTATCAAGGTTTTATAAAATATTTTTTGTTTCCCATGCTAGTTATAATTATCTGAATGTTTTCGTTATTGAAATAATCAATTTGACTTTAAATACCTAGTAAAATACTATGTTAACTATGAACTGACAACTTTTAAAAATAAAGAAAACCCACCTCGATTAAATAAAAAGTTGAAAGGTAGTGATGACAATTGAATTATAAAATTAACATTTTAGATCAAACACCTTACTTAGAAAGTGGGGATGCTCAGCAGTCGTTTCAACATACGATTCAACTCGCAAAACTTGCCGAGTCGCTTGGTTATTCTCGCTTCTGGTTATCAGAGCATCACCAATCAAACAGTGTAGCAGGGTCATCTCCAGAAGTACTCATTAGCCATTTACTCGCGCACACAAAAACGATTCGCATTGGCTCAGGCGGTATTATGTTATCGCACTATAGTCCGTTTAAAGTAGCTGAGAACTTTGCCGTGCTAGAAAATTTAGCACCAGGTCGCATTGATTTAGGTGTCGGTAAAGCTCCGGGTGGCTTACCTGCTGCGACAAAGGCACTGCAATATGACCGTCAATCCTTTGAAGATAACTTCAATGAAAAGCTCACGCTGCTTCAGCAATTTGTGACAAATACTGTCCCAGAGGATAGCCCGTTTTCTGGACTTACTGTGTCACCTGAAACAGTGAATCCTACGCCAATTTATGTACTAGGTGGCAGTGCTAATAGCGCAAAAGAAGCAGCAGCGCTGAAGCTTGATTACGTCTTTGCAGCGTTTATTAACGGATCAAAGGAAGTGTTACAACAAGCTAGCAGCATATATAAAACACTTCATCCAAAAGGGAAATTTATTGTTGCCTTATCTATAATTGGTGCCGAAACAGATGAGGAAGCACAGCGCTTAGGTGAAAAGCAAAAAGTATTTAAAATTAAACTCACTTCCGGCAAAACGTATTCACTTGCTTCAAAAGAGCAGGCATATGAATTTGGTAAGCAGATAAATGAGCCATTCGAGGTTTATGAGGAAAAAGCTACTGTACAAGCAGGGAGCCCTGCAACAATAAAAAAACTGCTTGATGACTATCATACAGCTTATAACGTAGATGAATTTATTTTCCATACGATTCTTCCAACAAATGAAGAACGGGAACGGTCTTATACGTTATTAAGTCCAAAAAACTTAGCACAATTGAAAGAAGTCGCTTACGCCGAATAAAGCTAAGCTCGGTTAAATGATCCGCATATCATTAAAAAAACTACAAACAATCGAAGGAGCGAGATTAATGAGTAATGTAAACATTTTATTATGGGCAAAGGATGGCTGCCACTATTGCCAGGACGTGAAACAATTTTTTGAGGAAAATAAATTAGAGTACCGAGTAATTGATGTCACATCAAATGATGATCGCCGCGACATTTTAGAGGCAAAATACAATGTGCGTTATGTGCCAGTTATTGAAATCGGCAAAGACGACGTTTACACAGGTGTTACGGAGCTAGGACTCGAGGCCTTACAAAAGGAATTAACAGCGCAAGGCGTACTACTATCTTATACAACAACGCCTTCCGAATAGACGGGCTATGTAAATTTACGATTGAGGCCTCGGCGAATCTGTTCACCGAGGCATCTGTTCATTAGGAAAGGAATGACTGCCATGTCTGTAACACTACACGCGTATAATGTAGACCAATTATCCACAGTACAAAAAGATGCAGTTCGTGCGCTACTTTTAAAAAGTTATGCACAGTATGAGCCGCTTTACACAGATCCACAAGTGTGGACAACTTATGCGGCAGATATTCACGCTGCGGTTGACCATCCACATGTGGATAAGTTCATTACGGCACAAATTGATGAGCGCTTTGTCGGTGTCGTTTTATTATTTAAAGGCGGTGAAAAAGCATACAATCGCCCAGAGCTTCATCTAGAAAGCCATGTTATTCGCTTTTTAGCCGTAGACCCTATTGAGCGTGGCAAAAAAATTGCCGAACAACTTATTCAGGAAAGCTTTAAATGGATTGGTGAGCAAGGCGGTGATGAGCTCGTTCTGCATACGTCAGATAAAATGCAAAGTGCGATTAAGCTATATGAGCGCATGGGCTTTGAGCGCGCACCACAATATGAATATGCTCTCGGGGATACTTATGTGAAAAGCTACCGCATTGCCATTGCGATTACAACGTAGGGTAGTCAAATTTTAACGAAAAATAAATTACTGCGCGCCTTCGTAGTAAAAATGAGGTGACCAAATGACCGTTACAGAAACATTTCAGTTCAATAATTTTTTGCAAAATACAAAAACATTGGGTGGCACGACCACATTCGCAGACAATCATGTCCATTTATCGTTTGGCTACCCGTATTCCGCGCTCTTTCCATTAAAGGAGCTGGCACAAGCGGCTTTTGATGAAACATTAGCAAAGCCAAACGCACTCCATTATTTTGGTGATGATGGTACACAACTGATTCGTAAATGGCTTGTAGCGCGCCTGCAACAGTTTTCCATTCAAACAAAACCAGCAAACATCACTATCACAGCAGGTGCCGCACAGGCGATTGAAGTACTTGCGCGCACACTCGTAAATCCTGGCGATGAAATTTGGGTGGAGGACCCAAGCTTCTTTGGTGCGATTCGCAGCTTTAAACTTGCAGGTGCAACGGTTCGCCCATTTCCCTTACAAGAAGATGGTATTGATGTAGATGCATTAGAAAAAGCGCTTATTACACGCACAGTCAATCAACAGCCATTACCGAAATGCTTATACATTATGCCAAACTATCAAAACCCAACCGGTATTACATTGTCACTTGAAAAGCGTAAACGTTTAGCCGCGCTTGCTAGCACCTATCATTTTTATATTTTAGAGGACGATGCTTACGCTGAGTTAAATTATAACGACGAAACTCTACCAGCGATTCAATCCTTTAATACGGAGCATGTTATTCATATCGGTACATTTTCAAAATTTATCGCACCTGGTATTCGTTTAGGTTGGGCTATTGTGCCTGCACATTTACAGGCACTTATTCAGCAATTTTTACACGGCTCACAAACAAATCCGTATATGCAGCAAATTATTTCGAAATTTCTGCAAACAGTAAATTTCGACGACTATGTCGGAAACTTACGCACATTTTATAAACAGCAGCGTAATTTCACCGCAAAATTACTTCACCAAACTTTTGGCAAGGCGATTTCGCTTCGCGCTCCGGACGGCGGCTTCTTTATTACGTTCACATTCCTTGATGGCACAAATACGGAAAAACTTGCACAGGTTGCTGAAAAGCTCGGCGTTAGCGTTGTAGACGGCACGGCGTTTTACTTAGACGGTGCACATCACAACATGCTGCGCCTATGCTTCACTTACTGTAGCAAAGATCAAATTATGCTCGGGATTACACGACTAAAAGAAGCATACGACACATTATAAATCGCTCCAGGGCTTTGCACTGCATGGCCCTAGAGCGATTTAGTTGCGTTACGCCTTGTAAAAGGTCGCCACAATCGTTAGAAGCATCTACACAAAAATAATTATTGGCAATTCTAGCTTACGTACATCGCTCGTAAAAATAACATCCTCAGCTACTCCCTTCTCAAGCTCATATGAAAGTGTTTCACCATGCTGCTAATTTGCGAAACTCACGTAAACCCTTTTTTCTACAAGCAAAACGATTTTTTTTAAGACTAGTTTTTTGTTATACTTATAAGGTCAATGCGCAGAAATGGGGCGAGTGCCCTTATGCATAGTACAATTCTTTGTACAAACCTCTGCCAGCTGAATTATCAATTTGATATGAAGGAGGGATTTGTTTGTATAAGGAAAAACGATTGCCGCAAAATGCGAAAGAGGGGATTTTGTTTTTACTGATCATCTCAATCATTTCAGTAAATACAATTGCACCGATTGTTATCGGCTTTGAGCGCGGCTTCTCAAAAGAAGTGTATTTTGAGACGTTGAAGCTTCTACCGATTATGTGGGTGATTGTCGTGCTTTTAGTACGTCTCGTCGCTGGTCCACTTGTTGGCAAAATTATGCCGTACTTTGTCGGTAAAACAGACGGCTTTAATGCACGCGTACTACTCAACACATTACTAAACGTTACGGTGCTATCAATCTGTTTATCAATTATTGGCTATTGGGTTGGTAATGGTCAGATTAGTATGGAACCGATTAAAGATTTCTTTTACATTTGGCCACGAAACTTCGCGATTGCCTTTTGGATTGAGCTACTAATCGCACAGCCAATTGCACGCTTCGTCATGAAACAGCTTCATGAAAGCCAAGAAGCAAAGGCTGCTGCTTAAACAACAAGAGCGCTTATCTTTTATAAATACAACGAGGGCTACCCAAATTGGGCAGCCCTCGTTTTTTATTTATTTCATCGCAATACAAATGTTTTTCGCTTCTGTGAAGAACTCTAAGCTATGATGCCCGCCCTCGCGACCAACACCTGATTTTTTGAAGCCGCCAAATGGAGCGCGTAAATCACGCACGAACCAGCAGTTTACCCAAATCGTCCCTGCACGCACGCTATGTGCGATACGGTGGGCACGCGTTAAGTTTTCTGTCCAAACGATACCATTTAAGCCGTAGTCTGTACCGTTCGCAATCGCTAACGCCTCTTCCTCTGTATCAAACGGAATAATCGTTACGATTGGCCCAAAAATCTCCTCTTGGCAAATGCGCGCCTTTGGATCTTCTTGTAAATAAATCGTTGGCTCTAAATAATAGCCATTCGTTAAATTCTCTGGTAACTCCGGACGCTTACCGCCATGAATTAACGTTGAATTTTCAATTTCTGCGATTTCGAAGTAACTAGCTACCTTCTCGTAATGCTCCTGGCTTACAAGTGGTCCCATGTTTGTGTTGCTGTCTTGCGGATCGCCTACAACAAGATTCGCCGCCGCCTCCTTGAAGCGTGCTAAAAACTCCTCTAAAATTGTGCGCTGTACTAAAATACGAGAGCCCGCTAAGCACACTTGACCGGAGTTCATGAAGGCAGCTTGGATCGATACAGGAATTGCTTTCGCTAAGTCTGCATCCTCAAAAATAATGTTCGCCGCCTTGCCGCCTAATTCAAACGATACTTTTTTCAGTGAATCTGCACCGTTCTTTAAGATCGCTTTCCCTGTAGACGTTTCCCCTGTGAATGAGATTAAATCGACATCTGGATGCGTCGTCATAAATTCACCTGCAGAGCCGCCGCCAAAGCCGTGAACAACATTGACAACACCGTCTGGAATACCTGCTTCTTTCGCGATTTCACCAAGTAATGATACCGTTAACGGCGTTACCTCTGCTGGTTTAATGACCGCTGTATTGCCTGTTGCAAGACATGGGCCAAGCTTCCACGTTGTTAACATGAATGGCAAGTTCCAAGGTGTTATTAATGAGGCAACACCAACTGGCTCATAGCGTGTGTAGTTGATGAAATCATCATCCATCGGGTACACTTCGCCGCCCTGTTGCTCCATGAAGTCTGCGAAAAACTTTAAGTTATGTGCAGCACGTGGAATTTCGCGCTCAAGTGCGACCTGATACGGCTTCCCTACATCCTGTGCCTCTAAGCGTGCCAATTCCTCTTTACGCTCAACGATAATTTCCGCCATACGACGAATTTTTGCGCAGCGCTCTGATACAGACATTGTGCGCCAAGGCCCTTCTTCAAACGCTTTTCTCGCAGCCTTACAAGCGCGGTCCACGTCTGAATATGTAGCCTCATGTACACGTGCAATTGTTTCCTGTGTTGCTGGATTCTTCACATCAAACAGACGATTTTCTGAGGAATCTACATACTCCCCGTTAATGAATAATTTCACTTCTCGCAATGTTGTCGTTGTTGTCATTTCTCTACACGCTCCTGTTCTTCTCGGCGTTTTTGTATCGATTTTCCAGCGATACCCCAATGTGCTGCTGGAATTTCGTTAATGCTGACACGAATATTTTCATAAGGTGCATCAATGACGCGATGAATGGTCTCCGTTAATTCAGCAATCAGCTCTTCCTTTTTCTCTGGTGAACGCCCTTCGACGATCGTTAGCTGGATCAATGGCATAAAAGCACCCCCTATTTTTTAAACGTTACCTCAAAGCCTTGTAATCCACCGAATGCCACACTATACTGACTGCCATCAACAATCGTTTCAGCACCAGTTAACGCACCACTCAGTACAACCTCACCTGCACGCACCTTTTGGCCACGCGCAAGTAATTTATTGGCCATCCACGCTACAGCGCGCGCTGGGTTGCCCATGACAGAGCCCGCTGTTGTTGTCGCAAGCACTTCGCCGTCTTTTTTAAAGACACAGCCCATGCGCTCTAAATCAATGTCCGCTACTTGATGCTTTGTTTGGCTAATATAGTAGCGAGAAGACGAGGAGTTATCGGCAATCACGTCTGGCAGTGTAAAGTTAAAGTTTTCGTAGCGACTATCGATAATTTCCATTGCTGCTACCACGTAATCTGTGGCATCTAGCACATCCGCTACTGTCACAACAGGACCGTTTAAATCCTTTTTCAGCACGAATGCAATTTCTGGCTCGATTTTAGCATGGATAAATGGTGCCATCGATGTGACTTTATCCACAGGTAACGCCATATTTTCAAGCAGTACACCATAAGACGGCTCGTGAACGCCCATCATTTGCTGCTTTGCCTTACTTGTTAAACCAAGCTTCCAGCCAGAAACCTTCGTGCCTTCCTCCTGGCATTTTCGTTCAATTAATTTTTCCTGTACCGTATACGCTACATCAATTGTGAGCTCTGGGTACTGGTCTACAAACTTTTTAATTTCCACACGGTCTTTTTCCGCATGAAATAAAATATCCGTAATTTCTTCTAACACATCTGTTTTTAGCATCACAGTACCTCCTATTTTGCTGCCGCAAGCTCTTGGGCCACTTCAAAAATTAAATCCTCTTGCCCGCCTACTGCCTGCATTTGGCCAAGGCGAACTAAAATTTCACGCTCATCTACACCGTAACGCTTTGCTGCCTCTTGCGTAAATAATAAGAAGCTTGAGTAAACGCCCGCATAGCCCATAATTAAGCTAGATCCTGTAATTTCCTGCGGCTGTGGCATAAATTTCGCTACCACATCATTTGCCACATCCATTACCTCATATAAGTCCACACCCGTTTCATAACCAAGGCGTGCAAATACTGCGGCCATTACTTCCGTTTGCGTATTACCACTACCTGCACCTAAGCAGCGTAAGCTTCCGTCCACAAACGTTGCACCAGCATCGATTGCGGCCATTGTATTCGCCATTGCAAGCGATAAGTTGTTATGACCGTGGAAGCCGATTTGACAGCCTACATGGTCACGCAATGCGCCAATTTTTTCTGTTACTTCATGTGGAAGCAGTGCGCCAGCTGAGTCCGTTGCATAAATTACTTGTGCACCGTAGCTTTCTAACTTTTTCGCCTGCTCAACTAATACACTTGTCGGAGCCATATGGGCCATCATTAAGAAACCAACTGTTTCAAGGCCAAGATTACGGCTTAGCTCAATATGCTGCTTTGCTACATCAGCCTCTGTTACGTGCGTTGCCACACGTGCCATGTTAATGCCCGCTTTTGTCGCATTTACTAAGTCCTCTTCAATGCCAATGCCCGGTAAAATTAGCGCCGAAATTTTTGCATTCGGTGCTTCCTCACGCGCAGCGCCAATTAGCTTCAGCTCATCCACCTTTGAAAATCCGTATTGCAACGTAGAGCCGCCTAGTCCGTCACCGTGTGATACTTCAAAATACGGCACGCCCGCTTTTCCTAAGCCGCGCGCCACATCGCGCACCTGCTGCTCTGTAAATGCATGACGCATTGAATGGCTACCATCACGCAGTGTTACGTCTAGCATCGTAATTTGTTTTGTCATGATCGCTTCTCCTCCCTATGCCGTTGTCAAAACGGATTTCGCTAATTCATCCGCTACTTTTGCAGCTGCGGCTGTCATAATATCTAAATTGCCTGAGTATGGAGGGAAGAAATCACCCGCGCCTTCCACTTCCACTGTGACACTTACACGCTTGCCATCAATAATTGGCTCTGTCTTTAAATGATAGCCCGGCACATATTGTTGGACCTTTGCCACGATATCGTGAATGGCCTTTGTTACCGCCTCTGCATCGACATCGCTTTCCGCTAGCACATGAATCGTATCGCGCATCATAATCGGTGGCTCTGCTGGGTTTAAGATGATAACCGCTTTCCCCTTTTTCGCTCCACCAATGCGCTCAATTGCACGTGCTGTCGTGCGCGTAAATTCATCGATATTAGCACGTGTACCAGGACCTGCACTTTTACTTGCAACCGTTGCCACGATTTCTGCATATTCAAGTGGCGCCACTTGGTTGATTGCATACACAACCGGAATTGTTGCCTGTCCACCACATGTCACCATGTTGACATTCTTTTTATCTAAATGTTCATCTAAATTTGCCGCTGGTACGACAAACGGACCAATCGCTGCTGGTGTTAAGTCAATCATGCGTTTACCAAGCGCTTCTACTTTCGCTGTATGCTCAGCATGCGCCTTTGCTGTCGTTGCATCGAATACAATATCAAAGGCTTCTGGAATTTCTACTAAGCCATCGATGCCTGTTGGAATGCTAATGTAGCCGCGGTCTTTTGCACGTAATAAGCCTTCTGACTCTGGGTCAATGCCGACCATCACGCTCATCTCTAGATGGTCACAGCGTTCAATTTTATACATTAAATCTGTCCCGATATTTCCTGAGCCTAAAATCGCTACCTTTAATTTATCCACTGCTACTCCTCCTTAAATGTCACTTGAATCGAACCTAAGTGAGCAAAATCCGCTGTAAACGTATCGCCTGCTTCTACTGGAAGAGCAGCTGTTAGTGCACCCGATAAAATAAACTCGCCCTTTTTCAGTGCGATATCATAATTTCCAAGCGCATTTGCTAGCCACACGACTGCACGTACAGGATTGCCCATCACAGCAGCACCTGCCGCGTGGTCCACGTATTGACCGTTTTTAATGATATTCATGCCAACTGTCGTTAAATCGACCTGATCTAAACGTGTTGGCTTTCCACCTAAAATTGCATATGCTGACGAGCCATTATCGGCTACGGTATCTTCAAATTTAATTTTCCAATCTGCTATACGACTATCAATAATTTCAAAGGCCGGTACGACATAATCTGTCGCTTCAATAATTTGCTGCTCTGTGACACCCGGTCCCTTCACGTCCTCTTTTAGGACAAACGCAATCTCGAATTCAATTTTTGGCTGAATCATTGTACTTAGTGACACTTCGTCACCATCAGCCAGCACCATTGATGCTAAAATATGGCCATAATCTGGCTCTGTTACATTAAACATGTTTTGCATAACCTTGCTTGTTAAGCCAATCTTTTTACCAACAATTACATCGCCTTGCTCGAGGCGCTGATCAATTTGTGCCAGCTGAATACGGTAAGCTTCATCTACCGTAATCGCTGGATTTGTTGTTGTCAGTGGTGAAATAGGCTTTTTTGTTTCGTAGGCTTCTAATAATGCTACTACTGCTGTTTCACTCATCACAATACCTCCTACACATTTTGCTCTACAGCAAGCGTGTTATAACGCCCACTGAAGAATAGTAACGGGTTACGCTCTTCTACTTCAATCGCCTTTACCTTACCGATAAATAGTGTGTGGTCACCCTCTACATGAACAGTTGCCACATCACAGACAACCTGTGCTACTGCGCCATCTAATACTGGATAATCTGCTAAAGTTGTCCACGGAACAACCGTGCCCTCTTCAGGCTTACCTGCAAAATGCTGTGATAAATATTGCTGATCCTCCGCTAAAATACTAACAGCGAATGTATCGCTTTCTTTAATTTTGCCAAGCATTGACGCGCGGTGATCAATTGATACAACAACCAGTGGTGGATCTAAAGAAACAGACATAAATGCATTCGCTGTCATGCCGTGCGTTTCCTCACCAATCTTTGTTGAAATAACTGTGACACCTGTTGCGAATTTCCCCATTGCATTTCTAAATAAACGTGCATCCATATGATTACTGCTAGCACTCTGCTTATTTGCATGTGCCGCAGTGTCACCTCCTTCAAATTAATTGCTGAATGAAAGCAACGATAAGCCTTCTCGCACAAATACGGAAGGCTTACAGCTACAACAAAGTGAGCGTTACTTAACTAATTCTTTATCGCCTATTTCAACCGGACGATCTGGTGTACCGATGATGAAGTATGAATCCGGAATCGGAGAACCGTACCAAATAATCGCTTCTTGTAGCTCTTTTTCTGTCCATGTGATTGTTTTCCAATCTGGATCAAAGATTAAGTAGCCTGAATCGCCGAATAACTCTACGCGGTTACCACCTGGCTCGAATAAGTACATAAAGTATGCTTGGCTTACACCGTGCTTCCCTGGTCCTGCTTCAACTTTAATATTATTTTCGCGTAAGATATCTGCTACATCCATTAAGTGTTGTGGGTAGCCGTACCAGAATGCGATATGGTGGAAACGACCTTCATTGCCCGTGTTATCTTGCATGAATGCCACCTCGTGCACAAGTGGACTTACAGATAACCACGTACCGATTTCTTTGTCGTCAATTGTAATACGCTCACGTACTTTGAACTCTAAGTACTCTTCCATGAATTCTTTGTTGCGTGTCACGTCTTTACACATTAAGTTAATGTGGTCTAAGCGGCGCACTGGAACCCCTTGCGTTGGACGCTTTTGTGGACGGCTCTTTAATAAAGTACGTTGATCTTCTGGTGCTTGGTAGTATTCAACTTCCCAGAATAATTCGTTCACGTGACCATCTGGTGTGCGGAAACGGAATGCACGACCGTGACCTAAATCGCCATCAATCCAACCAATTGCTTGACCGCTTTTTTCAAGCTCTGCCACGCGGCGCTCTAATGCTTCTGGAGACGCTGCACGCCAACCAACATGCACTAGGCCAGCCTCTTCACCAGCTGTTAATTTTAATGAGTGATGATAAAAATCTTCGTATGCACGTAGGTAAACTGAATCGCCAACCGTTTCCGTAATTTGCATCCCTAAAAGATTTGTAAAGAAATCCACAGATTCCTGTAATTTTGGTGTGTATAGCTCTACGTGCGCTAATTGCGCTACATCATATAAACTCATAATTCATTTCCCCCTTATTTTTTATTGTTGTAATAATTTACGTCGTCTGGATTCACCCAGCTATCTGTTGTCCAACCCTTTAAGTCATAATCATTCATACATTGCTCAGCGAATGACATGAACTCGTCTGCTTTACCTGTGCCTTGCGCGTTGTAAAGCGTTTGTAGGCGAATATCATCTTGGTTTCCTGCATAGTTACGCTCATATAGCTCACTACGTCCACCAAAGTCTGTACCGATTGCATCCCAAAGTAGCTTCACTACCTTAATCTTGCTTTCCGCATCAATGCCATTTGAACCGCGGTATAGCTTATCAAGTGTTGGACGAAATTCAGGATTTAAGAAATCACGCGCACTTGATGGCTGCACGATAAAGTTACCCGCAACAATTTGTTGGATGATCCCTTTAATTTTCGGCCAGCCTTCTTGTAGGAATACGCGGTAGGCAAGTCCACCGTTTAAGTTTGGAATGTAAATGCCGTTCTCCTGCTTCGTCGGGTTGTAGCACATCGCATCACTTAGCGACCAGAACATGTGGCGCCATGCGATAATTTCACCAACCTGCGCTTGTACACCACGGAACTCATTTGTCCCTGCTGTTTCAAGCGCTTTCATTAAAGCACCGATGATAAAGTCTAACTTCACAGCTAAACGTGTCACACCTTGGAACGTAAAACGGTTAATGAATCCGCTTTCAACAAAGAACGAGCTTGTCTTTTTCATATCTTCATAAATCAAAACATTTTCCCATGGGATTAATGCTTTATCGAAAACTAGCACCGCATCATTTTCATCAAAACGGCTGCTTAGTGGGTAATCAAATGGTGTTCCTGTTACAGCAGAGCGTAATTCATAGGAAGCACGGCTAATTAGCTTCACACCTGGTGTATCCATTGGTGCGATGAAAACAACCGCAAACTCTTTTTCTTTAATCGGTAAGCCGTATGTGCCAACAAAGTTATAATTCGTAATAGCTGAACCTGTTGCGACCATTTTTGAACCGCTTACAATTAAGCCTTTATCTGTTTCTTTCTCTACACGAATGAACACATCGCCAACTTCGTGAACATCTTTATGACGGTCCACAGGCGGGTTTACAATCGCATGGTTAAAGAACCAGTTACGCTCCTGTGACTCTTTGTACCAGCGGCTAGCATTCTCTGAATACGGCGCATAGTATTCCGGATTGCCACCAAGCGTAGCTAAAAACGACGCCTTATAATCTGGTGTTCTACCCATTTGGCCATATGTCAGCTTTGTCCATGCAGCAATCGCATCGCGACCTTCCACTAAATCCTGTACGCTACGTGCGGCTTTAAAGTATTTAAAGGTATAGCCACCGCTACCTGTATCTGTTTCAGTTGTTAATACATCCTTATACTGCGGATCATGCAATGCATCATACAAACGTGCAATCGAGCGTGCTGAATTTCGAAAACCAGGATGTGTTGTGACGTCTTTGACTTTCTCCCCATCCAGCCAAATTTCACGACCATCCTTTAAGCTATCTAAGTACTCCTGCCCTGTTAAAGGTTTTGTTGCTTGTTGAACAACCATTACTTTAACTCCCCCTTCGTTTAAACATCCCCATGTCATTTCTTTGAGGTACCTTTACTATATTTTTTTCTGAATTTTTAGTTAATTATCTTTTTGTATAGTCTTTCGCAAAATTACTATACATAAGATAAGGTAGAATTTTTATGCTTTTTGTAGTTAAAATGGAATAAAAAGAAGAAGGACTAGCAAAATACGCTAATCCTCCCTCTTGTAATTATGAGCTAATCGTTTGCACAGCATAATAAAATTGCAGTGCTAGCTGACATTGAAAGCGGCCGTCACCGCTTTTCAAGTCTGTGTCAATTAATGATTCAATTTTTTCTAACCGGTAACGCAGGCCTGGAATCGATAAATTTAAATTTTGCGCAGTTTTATTAATATTGCCATTAAAATCAAAAAAGCGCTGTAATGTCATGAGTAGCTCCGCTTCATTCTTCTTGTCATAATCAATTAATGAGCCAATTGTCTGCCGATAATAATTTGTCAACTGCGCAGGATCTGCTGTTTTTAAAAATAGCAACACATGCTTCAGCTCCTCGTAGTAAGCAAATTGCCCCTGTTTTTTCGAGCAATGCACTAAAAAATCACAAAGCTTTGACGCTTCCTCGTAGCTCGTAGCTAGCTCCTGCAAGCTGACACACTCACGACCAATGCCGATATATACTTTATTTTTAGGAAACGCTTCCATAATTTTTTGTAAAAGCAACTCAGCACTCGCCTTTTGATTTCCTCGTTCATTGCTCATGAACACAACAATCCTATCCTCTGCGATAAACAAATCATCCACAAGCTTTTCTAAAAATAAATACAGCACATATAACTCATCCACATCACTTTTAATGACGAAGGCGCGGTGCTGATTTGTCACAGCAATATCAAATACATTGCCATCTACCTCAAGGTTCGGATGCTGTATTAAATCATTTAGTAGCTCCCATTTGCGCTGCCATTGCTTCTCTGCCGTTTTATGGCGCGCATTAAAATACCATAAAAAGCACGTAATACTACGCTCAACAATCATGCGTTGCCCTACCGTTAGCTGACCTGCACCGACAACAACAACCTTCCCGTAATAATGCTGCTCACTTTTCACAGCAAACACCTCAACAAACTGATCTGCAGCGATCACTTTCCCCTTCATATAGGTGTTATAAATTTTCTGATGGTCTTTCTCAATAAAATGCGCTTCAAACGGCTTCCGCACATCCGTCCGTTCAGCAATTGTACTAAAACCAACTTCCTCACTTAAGTACAGTAATAATAAAGATAAATCCCCGTCCTTCAATAAAACATTCGTCATTTTACTCACTAGCATGTCCGCGCGCTGCATCATAATTTTCGTTTCTTCAAGCTGCTTATACATGTCATCAAATTTCGAAACAAGGCAATTATCCCCAAAGGATTCCGCCATTTTTAAGTATTCTGGTGGACAAAGGTCGATTGTACAAGCAACAAATGTGCAAATTAAATCCTTTTTACCTCTGCACTGCTCCTCATAAACAACAACATCCTTGCCGTAAACTCCAGCCAAATAGCCTTTCACATAGCCAATCAATGTCCAGCACGTTTGCTCCTCACTAAAGCCAAAATGCTTCACATGCTCCTCATATTCATGAGAATAAAACCAGCTTCCACGCATATAAAGCGTATCATTATCGACACTAATTTCTTCCGTTTCTACCATTACAGGACCGGCCAATGTATGTAACGCAGGGCCAGCTAAAATAAGTTCTTCATTCGATCTCCAAGGAAATTCATCTTTAATTGCCTTTGCTGCACTATATCCACTAGACCAGCCGAAGCGCATTAAAATTGATTTCGCTCGCTCCACCCCTAAAGTGTTGATTAAATCACGTCGTAAATGACCAAACGACTCTGTTGATGTCAACATCATACGTTTTTTATTTAGCTTAATAACCCCTGTACGTGGACTAATATCAACTATGTGATCAAAAACTAATTTATTAGCCTTCACCAACATCCATCCCCTTTGTCTGTACTTTATCTCGCATCCCCTTAAAACTGACCGATTAAAAACAATCAAAGCTTTCCTATCTTAGTAATTTACGCTATGAACTATTGTTTCAAAAATACAATATCGAGCATCACCCTTTCTTTTTTTACAGCTATTTCATTCAATTATGCGGAAATATAATCCCTCATTACATTATTATACCAATTAATCAAATTGAGCAGATAGCGAAATCACCTACTGAACATTCTCCAACACATATAAATCCTATTTACATGCCATTCTTAATAAGAATAGATTTTATTTACATACATCTAAGGCATATCACTATAAATACTAGAGCATATAAGGGAGGATGTTATGATGAATTCATATATTTTTGGCTTTTTTGCACTTGCTTATCTTGTCGTACTCATTTGGGGTCTAATGAAACATAAAAAGACAGCCTCAGCTATTTTATTGCTAGTTGTACTTGCGCTTATTTATGATAATTTTATTTTAGCAATTGGGTCTTTAATTGGGGAAGGTTCGCTACTCGAGTCATTAAGCTACGTACGCTTTTGGCTTCATGCTTTATTTACGCCAACCTTAATTTTATTTTCACTATTTGTGATGCGCGAAGCAGGCATTCATTTTTCCAAAAAACGTTGGGCGCTTTATGGTTTCGGCGGACTGACGCTACTCGCTATTCTCATAGAATATTTCGTTGAGTTACAAGGCCTTACACTAGGCGTAAGTGAATCTTATGGCGTCGTGAGCTATTCCTCAAGCAGCGAAGCATCAGGTCCACCGCCAATGATTTTAATTGTGGTTGTTGGACTCTTTATCGCGGCTATTGCACTTGCGAAGGAGAAAAAATGGTGGTGGATGCTTCTCGGAACTATCGTTATGACGGTTGGCAGTGCTGCGCCAATTACTATTGGTAGTGATGCGATAACAAATGCGTTTGAGTTATTTTTAATTGCCACATTGATGTGGACAGGCATTCATTTTTCAAATAACACGACACCATAAAAAGCTCGGCTCTCGCTAGATTCCGTGCGAGAGTCGAGCTTTCGTTTTACGAAACTCTAACTAAAATTTAACCTGATCTTGATTATGCGCCCTACTGCACCATAACTACCTGTTACTGACCAAATTCAACCACTCATTATCAGTTGAACAATTTCCGCCAAATACTTTGTTACTATAGATTTAACAAAATTGTGGAGGGATTTGGATGGAAAACGATCGATACAAAAAAGCCCAAAAGCGCGTCAAAGAATTAAAGGGCTTCTATATACATTTGCTCACTTATATCCTCGTCAACATTGGCTTAATTACGATAAACATCACATCTTCAGCCGAAACAAACTGGTTCATCTACCCACTGCTCGGCTGGGGAATCGGCGTCGGTGCACACGCTGTCAGCATTTTCTTCGGTGGAAAGTGGGAGGAGCGTAAAATCGAGGAGTACTTAAATAAGTAATGTATTTTTCTGTCCTAAAGCGACTCGACATCTGAGCACGCTTTAGGATTTTTTATCCTCTTATTTTATAGTAATAAAGGAAATATATTATTTTATAATAAAAATAAAATGAAAATAAAATATACACAGGCTTAATTTCTTATCAAACCCATTTATTGATAAAGATTCCCATGTTTTTTAGTACAAATTATATTTTGTTCTAACATTAATATTCTGTTAAATTAAAGGGAGTATTTTATAATAAAATCAATTAAACGTTACATGATAAGGGAGTTTCAGGACTATGTCAGTATCGACTTATGCAATTCAAAAAAACCTAATAGGTAAAACGGTTGAAATCACAGTTGGCGATCAAATGACACCTGTTGAAGCTGAGCGTTTTGTAAAGGAATTTTCAGCTACGGTTGCATCTATTAATACAGCTCAATTTCAATTAGTCATCGATAGCACAAACATGAAGGTTTTAACACCTGAAATGGCGACAAAATTAGAGGGCGCTATGGCATTATACAACCAAGCTGGCTTCGGCAAAATTTTAATTAAACTACAAGATAACCCGATTTTAAAAATGCAGGCTTCTCGTATTGCACGTAAAGTCGGACTTGCAAGCTTCGAAATTATTGGTTAAAAATCACTATCTATAGAGACAATTAGTATAAGAATTGTCATTTTCAAGGGCCGTCTCATCCTATTGCGAGATGGCCCTTTTTTCAAATTTCATTCCCCTAGATTTTCATCAAAGGAGCGACATCTCATGATTCAGACGGCTATTAAAGAAATTGCAATTTATCACCCGCAAAACCAAGTAAACAACCAACTATACATTGACCATTTTTCTAAGCAGGGTAAAGATATTACAAATTTTTTAGCTGCAATGGGTCGAGAACACCGTTATACGAGTAAAGATGTTGACGAAACACCGCTTACTACAGCGATTAAAGCGACGGAACTTGTACTGCAAAAGGCTCATTTGACATTAAGCGATATGGATATGATTATTTTCACCTCACAAACTCCTGAAACGACTGTCCCATCAAATGCGGTGCGCCTATTCGACCATTTTCAGGGCAAGCCAAATACGATTATATATGACTTAAATGCCAACTGCGCTGGCATGACAGTTGCACTTGAGCAAATTAGCCACTATATGAATTCAAATAAAAAGATTAATCGCGCGCTCATTGTCGGCTCAGATCATTTAACACTTTTCGCCAATCCGAGCGACCCACTTAGCTATGCATGCTTCGGTGACGGAACAGCGGCAATTATTGTTGAACGTACGACCGAGGATTGCGGATTTATTGACTCCATGTATCATGTAAATACAATTTTCGCTGAGAAAATGATGTTCCCAGCAGAGGGTTTAACGAAGGGAATTCGTGAAACAGGTGACTTAAAGGAAATTCTAACCATCCCATTTGATGGCAGCATTGTACTAGACGCTACATACGAAATGTTTGATACATTATTTGCACGCTATAATATTAATCCAAGTGAAGTAAAATATTGCTTATCACAATTTGCACTCAGCAATATTATCAAAATTAAAGAGCGCTACAACTTAACAGATGCGCAGGTGCCTTATATCGGCAATGAATTTGCGTATACCGGCACAAGTAGTCCGTTTCTTGCACTACATGCGGGCATTGAAGCCGGGCAAATTAAACGCGGTGATTATGTCATGTTCTGGACAATCGGCACAGGCTTTGAGCTAATCGCGACGCTTTATAAATATTAAAAAAATCACCGTGAAAATAAAATTTTCACGGTGATTTTTTAGTTAGAAAAACTGATCCACTCGCAGCCTGCTAGCATAGAATCCCAAAGCTGTGCACGCGGCTTCCTCTGAAGTACGGTGGCTAAACAAGCAATCGCTACACCATGCGACACAACAGCTATTTTTCTTTGTGGTAGCTCTTGTATCTCACGGTAAAACTGTAGCATACGTGCCGTTACCTCATCAAAAGACTCCTGCGTTGTTGCTTCAAATTTCCCTGGTGACTGCATATAGCAACTATACTGTGCATCCTGCTGTAAATCCTTTATAGATCGCCCTTGCCAGTCCCCTAAATAAATTTCGCGTAGTGCCGCGCTTTGTCGTAGCTCGCAGTCTGGAAACATGAGCTTTGCCGTTTCCCGGGCGCGTGGCAAATCACTGCAAAATACAAGGTCGGGTGCCCACTGTACTAAACGTGCAGCATTTCTCCCTGCCTCCGTTAGCGACGAATCAAGCCAGCCCTGCAAGCGCCCACACTTATTCCACTCGGTCTCTCCGTGGCGATAAAACCTAATTTCTGCTGACATACATTTCAATTGCTTCCTTACAATTTCGCCAAATTTCCGGCGTTTTCACCGCAATACGGAACCATTCACCATTTAGCCCGACATAATTTTCCGTATGACGCAAGACAATGCCTTGCTTTAACAATGCTTTAAAGAAATGGTCGGCTACTAAATTTTGTGGTAAACAGAATAATAAAAAGTTCGCCGCACTATTTGATACCGTACAGCCAAGTTGTTGCAAATCGCGTGTCATCACGCCGCGCAGTGCCGCGCTTTCTTTGCGTGATTGCTCCACAAACGCAGCTTCCTGTAAGCAAAGACACCCCACCTCAATCGCGACGCCCCCAACATTCCAGTGCGGCAGAAAACGGGCAAGCTCACCTGCTTGTTGCCCGATGACATAGCCAAGTCGCACCCCTGCAATCGCGTACATTTTCGTCATAGAGCGCAGGACAAATAAATTCGCATGCTCATTGATTAAGGAAATGACGCTTTCCGCCTCATCCGTCCAATCCATAAATGCCTCATCAATGACAAACTGACAATGCGGATTCGCTTTAATTAACGGCTCAATCCACACTTTCTCCAGCAAGACACCTGTCGGATTATTTGGATTGCATATGTAGCAGGCTTGTACATTTGCCAGCGTATCCGCTAATTTTTGTGTGTCCACACGATAGCTCGCCGCGTCTTCTACAACAACCTCATGCAATGTACAGCCCTGTGCTAATAATGTTCGGCGATATTCTGAAAAGGACGGCTCAAGCAGTGCGACATGCAGTCCGCTAAACCGCTGTGCGAGCGCCATTAACCCCTCTGCCGCACCATTTGTTACAACAATATTTTCAGTCACTACACCGTGCGCATTCGCTACAGTTGAACGAAACGGTTCGGCCTGTTCATTCGGATAGCTACTTGCCACCTCTAATAGCCGTCCCCACTGCTCCCGCACAATTGGTGGTAGCCCCGCGCTATTTACATTTTCACTCACATCAATGACATGCTGCGGCACCTCTAGCCCAAGTGCCTTATAAAGTGCGGTCGCATTAGCCCCATGCGCAGGTAACTGCATAAATGATTCCTCCAAGCCCTAAAAAATATAGTGTGCACGCATACATATGCGCTACAGCCTTTTCGATATGTACCTTCTTCATCACGTTAAACGGCTCGCCCATATACGCACGAAATGACTCCACCTGCCCGTAGCGATTGTAGCCACCAAGCCGAATACCCAGTTGCCACGCAGTTGCCGCCTCCAAGTATCCACTATTTGGACTCGGATGCTTTTTCGCATCAATGAGCCAATGTTTAAAGCGCGCGCGGAAATTTTGGCCCATTTCATTCGTCGTACCCATTAAAATAATGAAGCCCGTTATGCGGCTCGGAATATAGTTCACCACGTCATCAAGCTTTGCCGCCGCGTAGCCAAAATCCATATAACGCTCATTTTTGTACGCAATCATCGAATCGAGCGTGTTAATTGCCTTATAACACCACGCACCCGTCGCACCGAACAACAACGCATAAAACAGTGGTGCCGTCACGCCATCACTCGTATTTTCAGAAACTGTTTCAATGACACCACGCACAATTTCCGGCTCATCTAAATGTGCCGTATCACGCCCGACAATCCAGCTCAGCTTATCGCGCGCCTCGGCGAAATCCTGCTTCTCCAAAGCAGTTGCTACACGCTCCGCTGCCTGCTGCAATGATTTTTGCGCGAGCGCTAAACTAATGAGTGCGACCTCAACAATGAACCACGCAATAAAATGAAGCTTCCATGCAAGTTGCACAACCGTAAACACAATAATGCCTGTTCCTCCAACAACAAACAGCACTGTCACAAAGCCCTTCAATTTTCTAAGGGACCCTGCATTCCATTTCTTTTCTAAAAAAGCAATCATACGACCAATATAAATAACTGGATGCGTCCATTTTTGCGGATCACCAAAAATTCGGTCCAACATCACGGCTATTACACAAACGATATACGTAATAGTTTTCACCCCTATTCTTTATTCCATCATAATATTGTACACAATAAACGAGTAGCCTTTTGTAATTTTCTGAAATAATCCTGATAAAAGCGATGAAAATTTTGCGTCTTCATCACTTTTATTTACTCCATAAACTGCAAAAATTCACGAAGTAGATTTTTCGTTGTAACAAATTACCTTAAAATCTGAAATTTCTCCATCAAAAAATACTACTAAAATTTTTTTACTCCAACATCTAAAAATTAAAAAAACTCCGTTTGGCAGAATAGGATATACAACATATTTATTTATAAGTGCCAAGTATAGTAAATTTCTTGCAAATGACACTTATTTAAAAATATGTTGTATGCAAATCCTGCCAAATGAAGCTTTTTCAAGTTGAATTATTTTTTCAAGAAGATAAGTTTGCTATTTTTTTAGCGAGAAAAATACGTTGAATGCCTTTTAAAATTATCCTCACAAAATTTTATGTATTATTTTAAAGCGATTAAAATGGATGACCAGCCCCGATTTGTTTAGAAAGCTACGCATTCCACTTACTTTTTTTATTTTCTTTACACCTTGTCTTCCCTGACAGCTTACTATAGAGCCGCCTTAAATCAAGACTTTTTTCCCATTCAAACTGATTAAAAAATTGTTGTTTCCAGTCGAAAAAGAACATTTTTCGTAGGGATTTTAATCATTTCATAACAATCTGAGGGATGGCTAGTCTTGCATTATTAAGGATTTTACGAATGAATAATAAAAACACTAACCCCGTATCGGAATTAGTGCCTCTTTCAAAAGCTAATGATTAAAGCTCCGTGTCATCAAAAACGCCGACCATACTTAAATAACGCTCACCTGTATCCGGTGCAATGCAAAGCACGCGCTTGCCTGGGCCTAAAATTTTGGCCTTTTGAATCGCTGTCCACACAGCTGCACCTGCAGAAGGGCCAACTAAAATGCCCTCGAGTCGTGCTAAATCACGCGTCGTTTGAATCGCATCTTCATCCGCCACCTGCACAATTTCATCGTAAATCGACGTGTTTAAAATTTTTGGTACAAAGCCTGGGCTCGTGCCGACTAATTTATGCGGACCTGGCTGACCACCTGATAGTACTGGCGATCCCTGTGGCTCCACGACGAAAATTTCAATATCAGGTAGCTTCTCGCGTAGCGCCTCGCCTGTTCCTGTAATTGTACCGCCTGTGCCTGCTGTTGCAACGAACGCATCTAGTCGGCCATCTGTTTGCTCTAAAATTTCAACTGCTGTTGTTATACGGTGAATTTGCGGGTTCGCCTCATTTTCAAACTGCTGTGGGACAAAGCTATTGTCGATTTGTGCATTTAACTCAAGCGCCTTGGCTACCGCGCCTGGCATTTTTTCAGCAGCGGGTGTTAAGACAACCTCCGCACCGTATGCTTTTAAAATGCTAATGCGCTCTTTTGTCATATTATCTGGCATAATAAAAATCGACTTATAACCCTTTGCCGCTGCATTCATTGCTAGACCAATGCCCGTATTGCCACTCGTCGGCTCAATAATCGTTGCTCCTGGCGTAATGAGTCCGTCACGCTCAGCCGCTTCAATTAATGACAACGCCGCGCGGTCCTTTACGCTGCCGCTTGGATTGAAATACTCTAATTTTACGAGCACCTCCGCACTATCCTCGCCCACTAATCTATTTAGCTTTACAACAGGTGTATTGCCAACTAACTCTGAAACTGATCCATAAATTCGATTTGCCATTTAACATTCCATTCCTTTCTAATAATCTTTATAAAATAACAATAATGGCATTTTGAAAATCCATTTTTATCATGTACTCGTATTATTTCTTCTGTTTTAACTGTGTCATTGAAAATTGCTCTATTACATGCTCAGGACCTGTCGCCACCTCATACGGCCACTCCAGCATCCCGCCTAAATAATTATGAACTTTTGAAATTCCTTCTTGTTGAAAAAGCTTCGCTATATCTAGACTGCGTCGACCACTACGGCACACAATTATATATTCCGCGTCCTTGTCGAACTGCTCAATCACGCCTGGCACCTCGCCCTTTGGTAATAACGGAATCCCCGGAATATGTCCCTCCGTATATTCCTCTAGCTCACGGACATCCATTACATAAATATCCTCACCTTTCGCTAAAATTTCCTTTATGCGTGCTGCATCTACGTGCGATATGCCTTCAATGATTGTCATATTTATAATCCTCCTAAGTTAAGATTCATTTATTGTTACACGTTATGATTTACTAACAAAATAGCAATTAAATAGTCACTCTTTATTAACGCTTCGCGTAATAACTAAAATATTTCCAACAGAAACAATTTTTACTTAAATCACTATTTTATTTTTAGAAAATTACAATAAAATAAAACTAACATTATTCCTACTATTGTACAAGGATTAATTCTAAAAATTTAATACGAAAAACTTCGCCTAATTAAGAACCTTCAGTTAACCCCAAACATTTTCTAAGGCGTCCACTTTGAAAAAGAGAGGAGGAAATTAATGTTAACCTACGTATTTGACTATCTGAAATTTTCGATGGGGGTTTTATTATAGCGTTACTTATTACACTCGCATTAAGCTTTTTGAAAAAGTCTGCTATTCATTTGTTTACTACTACACTATTCAGTTTTGTTTGCTGCCTTGTCGCCGCTAGTAACTTGATGATTTCTGGTTATATTGCTGATGAGGTTCCATCTGGTGGTCATCCAGAGTTATTTTATCTGTTTATAGGTATTGTTGTGCTAAGCGTCGTTAACTTTGTTGTAGCTTTTTGACGATCTGAAAAGTAATAAAACCTCTTCAACATTGAAGAGGTTTCAAAAATACTCTATTTCTCTAACGCAATTTTAATATGAACCAAATGATGCTCCTCATGCCACGCCAGCTTCGCAACCTTTGTCGCCACCTTAATCTCGCCGTTTTCTGCATGCGTAAATGTACGACCTAGCTGCTCCTCTGTCAGCGTAGCTCCGAGTGCTACAATGCGCGCATTAATACCTTCTAACATTTTAATCGAGCTTTCTACCGGCAACTCTGTATCCGGCTGTACCGCCCATTTCTCCTCATCAAAAGCAGGAACTGTTGGATTGTCATCCGTTAATGCCAGCTTTAGGCGCTGATACATATTAAGCTGGGAATCCGCAATATGATGTACAAGCTGACGCACATTCCACGCACCATCACGGTATGTTTTCGCGAGCTGTTCATCTGTTAAACCATCCACTGTTTCACGTAAACGACCTGTGTAGCTTTCTGTTTGCTTTAACCATCCTTGTACATCGTCTAGTGTCACGTTTTCCGGAACTTGCAGTGTGCCGATTGGGTATTTTACATCCATAATAAGCCCTCATTTCGTTAAAATTTGGTATTCTATTACAGATTTAATATAGCCTAGTTTTAGGAGGTGGGGCAAAGGTTTTGTACGATAATCTAGTAGAGAAAAAAACGCCTGGTAGCTAAACCAGACGTATACTGCATAGTTCCTATTAATATTTTGAGTTTAGGAAGAAATAAACGAGCCAATAAATAATTAATTGACCGCATAACACCATGCTCACTACTTGTGCAATGTCGGGCATATTTAGCATATAAAGCACCATAACGCCAATTCCCGATAAAATAATCGAATAGTAAAACGTATGTGCGCGCGCTTTCGTCGCAATGTATTGATTACGCTCGTCATTATTTTTTATCCTTACTTGTTTTGCATATTCAGGATCCCTTTTATAACGCCCAATTTGACCTAAACGAATTGCTGAGATAACAATAAAACCAATTCCCATACCGCCCCAAAAACTATCAATACTATTCAAATACTCCGCGGACACATACAAAGCAGCACCTATAAGTAAAAGCGCTACATGCCAAACTAGTTTACTTTTCATCTTTATCACTCCTGTTCTTCAAAAATAAATACTTCTTCAATTGTTTTGCCAAATAACTTTGATATTTCATACGCCAACATGATGGATGGATTATACTTACCACTTTCAAGTGAAATAATCGTTTGTCGCGACACGTTTAACTGCTCAGCCATCGATTGCTGCGTATAGCCATTATCTTTCCGTAACTCCGAAACTCTATTTTTCATAATGTACGCCTTTCTTTAATGTAAAGTTAACTTTACATATATCTTAAATCGATGCCGATTAAATGTCAAGTTAGCTTTACATTTTTACTATTGATTTAACAAAAATAAAAGAACGCGCTTCCTATTTTGGAAACGCGCTCTTTGTTTAGTATAAAAAATTTTGTTTATTGATGAAAATGCTTTAATCGGACTTTTTTATAAATTGACAAAGGTTATTACCAATTGTAGCTTTGGAATAAAGTTTGATCAAAAACAATAAGGTAATTATCCAGTTGTATTACCCTTCTAAAGTTAACAAACCATCTTCCATACGATAAACTTTATCGCAAAACTCAAGCATACGTTCGTCATGTGTTACCATCACGGCTGCTTTGTTACGGTCTTTCACTTCTTTTCGAATTTGCTTAACCACTTCAAATGCACGCTTTGAATCTAAGCTCGCTGTAGGCTCATCTGCTAAAATGATGTTTGAATTATTCACGAATGCACGAGCGATAGCAACACGCTGACGTTCCCCACCAGATAACTCGTTCGGGAATTTTTTAAGTTTGTCGCCTAATCCTAAATCAGTTAATAATGTTTTTGCATATTCCGTTTCTTTTGATGTTACTTTGCCTTTCATTTTACGCACAAGTAACAGCTGATCTAACACCGTTAAATACGGAATTAAGTTCGATGTTTGTAAAATGAATCCGACCTGTGTTAAGCGAAAGGCCGATAAATCTTTTTCCTTCATTTTGCCGATATCTGTACCATTAACAAGTACTTCACCTGTTGTTGGCTGAAGTAGTGCACCCGCAATTGATAAAAGCGTACTTTTCCCTGAACCTGATGGACCGATAATGGCAATGAAATCACCTGGATTTACTGTGAGGGATACATTTTTTAGTGCATCCACCGTAGAATCCCCTTCTTTAAATGATTTCGTTACGTTTTTTAGTACTAAGCCTGTCATTTATTCCACTCTCCCAATCGCTGTTAAAGGATCAATTTTTGTTACTT
>JBEMAQ010000017.1:0-83918 GCA_040274725.1 Solibacillus sp.
GCAAACCCACAATTAACAAACCAAATCTTAATGGAAGAAATTAATAAACGTTAATTTTTTCTTTAGTAGGCCCACCATTTTTCGGAATGGTGGGTTTTTTGTTATGCTATTTTATAGGAGGGATAGACATGTTATTACTAAAGGGACGCCAACAGTTGCAAGACGCATTTTTAGAGGAGAGTTTTTTCGAGCTAGCACATACAACGTTTGGGATTGATTTAGCGCAGTGGGCGGAGCTTGGTTACTGGGACGATCACTATATTCCGTACGTCTTCATGTTTAATAACGAGGTAATCGCAAATGTTTCAGTTAGTATTGCAACGATGATTCTAGACAGCAAACCACGAAAGGCTGCACAAATTGGGACGGTGATGACAAGAACGGGCTATGAGAAAAAAGGGCTCATTCGCAGGTTATTACAAGCTGTGCTAGACGATTTTACGCATGTAGAAATCCTCTATTTATTTGCGAATGAAGGGGCAGTAGAACTCTATCCGAAATTTGGTTTTGAGAAGCGTAGTCAGGTGAAGTATAGCCTCCAAGTGGCCGATTTATATTTACGTCCGGCTGAGGTGAAAAAGCTAGATATGCAGGATGCGAAAGCACGTGAATTATTATTTGAAACAGTAATACATCGCATGCCCGTAAGCTTGAAGTTAGGTATTTTGCAAAACGAGGCGATTGTAATGTTTCATGCGCTGACGACATATAAAGACTGTATGTATTATGTGCCGAGCTTGCAAACAATTGTGATCGCAAAAGAAGAGGGCGAGACAATGCACATTGTTGATATCATTGCAAAGCGTCCGATGAATGTACTAGAGGTTTTAGAGCAATTGCCCATTACAGGGAATACAGTAGAGCTAGGCTTTACACCAGATGAGCTTGCGGTAACAGGTAAACAAACACCGTTAATCGAAAAGAATATATTATTTGTAAAGCTACAAAGTGATGAAGATTATCCGGAGCATCGACGCTTGCCACTAACTGCCAAAGCATAAAAAAAGTGAGTAGCACATGGGCTACTCACTCAAAAATTAACGCTCTTCGCGTAAAATACGTTGTGTTTCTTCAAACTCACGCTCAATCTCTGCATTTGGTTTGTACGTAATAATACTGACAACAATGGCGAATACCGCACAAACGATGAAGCCTGGTACAATTTCATAAAGCATACCTGATAGGCTTGGTGTTCTACCCCAAATGAATGCAACGATTGCGCCTGATACCATACCAGCAATTGCGCCGTAGTTCGTAAGCTTTTTCCAGAAGAGTGATAGTAAAATAATCGGACCGAATGCGGCACCGAAGCCCGCCCAAGCGAATGCAACTAAGCCTAAAATTGTGCTCTCAGGATTCCATGCAACGATTGCAGCGAACACGGATACAAATAGTACTGCGATACGACCCATTAAGACGTAATGTTTGTCGTCGCCATCCTTTTTGAATAACGCTTTGTACATATCTTCAATAAGTGCAGAAGACGTTACGATTAACTGAGAAGAAATGGTACTCATCACCGCTGCTAAAATCGCGGCAAGTGCAATTCCAGCGATGAATGGGTGGAATAAAATTTGGCTCATGACGATGAAAATTGTTTCTGGATCCTTCAACTCGCCACCTTGTTGTTGGAAGTAAGCAACCCCAACAAGTGCTGTTGCAAGTGCACCAAGTAAACTGAAAATCATCCAGCCAATCCCGATACGACGTGCGCTTTTCGTTTCTTTTACTGAACTAATCGCCATGAAGCGTACAATAATATGTGGCTGACCAAAGTAACCAAGACCCCACGCGACAGATGAAATAATCGCTGCTGCTGAAGCTGTTGCTGGTAGCAAGCTGAACATATCTGAATCGACTTGTTTGATTGAATCGATTGTTTCACCAAGACCGCCTGTTAAGAAAATCCCAAATGCAGGGACAGCGATTAATGTCACAAGCATGATTAATCCTTGAATAACGTCTGTATAACTTACAGCTAAGAAGCCACCGAATAATGTGTAGGCAACAACGACAGCTGATACCACAAGTAAACCAGTATGGTAATCAAGACCAAACGAGCTCTCGAAGAACTTACCACCTGATACCATCCCTGAAGATACATAAAACGTAAAGAATACTAAAATAATAATACCAGATGCAATACGTAATAGTTTTGTATGATCACGCAGGCGGTTATCTAAATAACTAGGAATTGTAATAGAATCCTTTGTTACTTGTGTATAAACACGCAGACGTGGTGCTACAAGTAACCAGTTTAAATACGCCCCAATTGTTAAACCAATAGCAATCCACGCTTCAACTAAACCAGATAAGTAAATCGCCCCTGGAAGACCCATTAATAGCCAACCTGACATATCCGCGGCCCCCGCACTAAGCGCGGTAACGGTTGCGCCAAGTCCACGACCACCAAGCATGTAATCTGTTAAGTTACTCGTCTTTTTGAAAGCATACCAACCAATACCGAGCATGGCGATCATGTAAACAACAATCGCCAACATTTGGAATCCATAATCTGACATAGAAAAACCCCTTTAAGAAATTATTTTATTAAAATAAGATACTATTAATTCGTCTGAAAAGAAACGCATTAAATATATGCATTTGCACCCTCTTGAAACCCCGTCGATTAGCGAGAAATTATGCACTACAGTATGAAGCGTAGTCCATAACAATAGGTGAGAGTGACTTGGAAAATAGTATCTTGGAAAAATGATTTAATTTCTGACTGACAGCGGTGCTATGTCTAAAGGGTAAAGGAGCTAAGCCACCTTTACTTATAAAGAGTATTACTTTACAAAATTAATTTTTCTTTTTCGTAACGCGACCAAGTAAAAAGGCAGCAGCCCCAACCCCGATTAATGTATTTGTTTTTTTGGTGAAAACTTGCTTCGTCACAAGTGATAAATTTTGTGGACGCTCTGCCAGACGACGCATAAAATAACCATACCAGTCACTGCCAAATGGTACATACACACAGAAGTTATAGCCTTCTTTGGCAAGCTGCAATTGCATCTCTTTACGGAAGCCATATAGCATTTGGAATTCAAATTTGTCATTTGAGATATGATGCTTTTTCACAAATTGTTTCACATGGTTAATAATGTTGTGGTCATGTGTGGCAATTGATGTGAATTTGCCATGTAATAAGTGATATTCAATTTGTTCGATATATTTTTTATCGATTTCCTGCTTGGATTGGTACGCTACGCTTGGATCTTCCTTGTACGCACCTTTTACGAGACGCAGACGATAATTTTTGTATTTATCTACATTTTGCTCTGATTCGTGGAAATATGCTTGGATCACTGTGCCAACATTGTGATGCTCCTCATTTAATGTTTCAAGCAATTGGAAGGAGGTATGTAGACGACCATAATCCTCCATGTCAAAATTCACGAAAATATCGTAGCGATCCGCAAGCGCGACGATTTCTTTTAAATTGTCAAAGCAGAAATCATAATCAATATCTAGACCGAGCTGAGACGGTTTGAGTGAAATATGCGCGTCTACTTGCTCTGTATGGATGCGTTCAACAACAGCTAAAATCTGCTCTTTCGCAGCAAGTGTCTCGGATTTTTCGTAAACGAATTCGCCTAAATTATCAACAGTACAGGAAATACCGTGCGTGTTTAATTCTTTAATGCTTTCGATTACTTCGTCGATATTCGTCCCTGCAACAACACTTTGCGCACCGAATTTCAAACCGTATTTTTGAGCAGCTGAATTAAGTGCTCTATTTTCGGAAAGTGCGATAAAAAAGTCTTTTAATGTGGGCATAACCATTCCTCCCTTTGCATGTGTAATTTATATGACGTTGATGTGAGTATATAGCAAAGAAAAACAAAAATAAATAGAATTTTGAGTTTATTTATAAATGATGCTCCTCAAATGGCGGTAATTAAACGATAATTAGTTTTATTGTTTTTTTGTTATTTGATTTCATGATAGTTCAAGTGTATAAGAAAGGGTTTTAATTTTGAATAAATATTCATAATGTTGTTTTTTTAGAGCGTGGAGTATTAGAGTGGAAATAAGTGCAAAAAAATATTGCAGAAAGGGGTAGCTGATTAATATCAACTACCCCTATTTCTGCTATTTTCGCTTCAAACGGTATTGTAAACCTTGGCGGTGAATACCGAGTGCCTTCGCTGTTTGTGAAATATTGCCGTTATTTAATTTTAGAGCGTGGGCGATGTAATGATCTTCAACTTTGCGCATATATTCATCAAGTGGTTGTAATTCATTGTGACTGAAGTCGAATAAATCTAAACTTGTGTCGTCACTCTTTTTCGTCTGCTTTAGCTTCCACTTGAAATAAGCAGGTAGCATCGACATATCAATATATTCTTCGTTTGTTACGAGCGCGCAAATATCATCAAGTAGTACCTCGAGCTCTTTTAAATTACCAGGCCAGTCATACGTTAAAAAGACATTCTCCACTTCTGGTGTGAGTCCTTTCACACGAACACCGTAAGTCATGCGGCGGCGAGAGAAATAGTCCTCGACAAATGGTTGAATATCTTCAAGTCGGTCGCGCAGGGCAGGTACTTGAATCGTTAAATTTGAAAACAGATAAAATAAATTTTTCGATAAGCTCCCTTTTTGTATCAAATCAATCGGGTCCGCGCCAATACTAGCAATGAAGACATGGTTACGGTCAGCATATGCTTCGAGTAACTCAATGATGCGCTCCTGTGCAGGCATAGATAAAAATTCAATACGTTCAGCGAAAAATGTATAGTTTTTTGATTCAGCTATATATTTTTCAATTTGCGCAAGCAATGCTTCTTCATTGCGTCGGCAAATAAGTGTAATGAAGCGCTCGTTTTTTTCCTCAAGCGCATGGTGAATGCCTTCTGCAATCATATCCTTACCGGTACCCGATTCACCAATCAGCATGACAGGAATACGTCCCATCGCGGCGATTTTTGCTTGCTGAATAACAAGATTCATTGATTTTGAGACAGCTGTAATAATTTCAAATGTTAGCGGTGCACCGTAGCGACTAAGTGGGCGGTCTATCAAAAACTCCTGCTGTGAAATGTCACGTGCAATTTGAATTGCAATCTTTGTGTTGTCCTCGAGCGTAAACGGGTAATAGTTACTGATGATTGTTACTTCTTCACCATTACTATTCCAAAATGTATGCTTCACGTGGTGGATGGGCTCCTCAGAGAACAGCACTTTATGAAGTAAATTTTCTTCTAAGTTAAAATCAAGCGATTGTGAAACGAAACGCTGCGTGAGCTCTTCCTGTGTTTCACCTAAAATATCGCGCATTTTTTTATTGTAAATGATGACATGACCTTTTGCGTCAATCGCACATAGACCAGTCTCAATTTTTTCGGCCATAAATTCATAGGCACTAATAATATTTGACTGATGCATTACATTCAACTCCCTCATCTCATCATAGTGTAACATGTGCCGCAATAAAATTTAGAGAATTTTTAACTTTACGAGAAAAAGATATTGCATTAAGCAATATTATAATGCACAATGTAAATATTAACAGAATATTCAACGCATTAATATTTTGCATCTAACTTTAAGGAGGCTTTATTTATGATTGAATACAAACACGAACCATTCACAGACTTCTCGGTAGAGGCAGAAAAGCAGGCTTACTTAAAAGCGATTGAAAAGGTAGAAGGTGAGCTTGGAGCAGACTATCCACTTATTATTGGTGGCGAGCGCATTACAACAGAGGATCGCATTGTTTCGTACAATCCTGCAAAGAAAACAGAGGTCATTGGTTCTGTTTCAAAAGCATCACAACAGTTAGCGGAAAAAGCAATGCAAGTTGCAGATGAAGCATTTAAAATATGGAAAAAGACGGATCCAGCAGTACGTGCAGATGTCTTATTCAAAGCAGCGGCAATTATCCGTCGTCGCAAGCATGAGTTTTCAGCTTGGTTAACAAAAGAAGCAGGTAAGCCTTGGAATGAGGCAGATGCAGATACAGCAGAAGCAATTGATTTCTTAGAATATTATGGTCGTCAAATGTTAGAAATGAAAGATGGCCGCCAAGTAAATAGCCGTCCAGGAGAATACAATCGCTACGACTATATTCCACTTGGTATTGGCATTGTGATCTCACCTTGGAATTTCCCGTTTGCAATCATGGCAGGCACGACAGTTGCGGCAGTAGTAACAGGGAACACCGTCTTGTTAAAGCCAGCATCAACTACACCAGTTGTCGCATACAAATTTATCGAGGTGCTTGAAGAAGCAGGCTTACCGGCAGGCGTTGTAAACTTTGTGCCAGGGAGCGGTGCTGAGGTTGGGGATTACTTAGTAGATCATCCAAAAACACGCTTTATCTCGTTCACAGGGTCACGCGATATCGGCCTTCGTATTAATGAGCGTGCGTCAAAATTAAGTGCCGGTCAAATTTGGATCAAACGTGTCATTGCGGAAATGGGCGGTAAAGATACAATCGTTGTCGACAAAGAGGCAGATTTAGAACTCGCAGCACAATCCATCGTTAAGTCAGCCTTCGGCTTCTCAGGTCAGAAATGCTCTGCGTGCTCACGTGTTGTCATTGTTAAAGATGTGTATGACCAAGTTGTAGACCGTGTGGAACAGTTAACGAAAGAGTTAACAATCGGCGACCCAACAGACCCGAGTAATTTCATGGCCACTGTCATTGATGCAGCGGCATTCAAAAAAATTACGGAGTACATCGAAATCGGTAAAGGGGAAGGTCGTTTAGTAGCAGGTGGCTCGGCGGATGATTCAGTTGGTTATTTTGTCCATCCAACCGTATTTGCAGATGTTGACCCATCAGCACGTATTATGAAGGAAGAAATTTTTGGCCCAGTTGTTGCCATTACAAAAGCGGATACATTTGAAGAGGCGATTGCGATTGCAAATGATACAGAATACGGTTTAACAGGTGCGGTCATTACAACAAATCGTATGAACCAAGAGTATGCACGTGACGAGTTCCACGTAGGTAATCTTTACTTTAACCGTGGCTGCACAGGTGCCATCGTTGGCTATCAACCATTTGGCGGCTTCAATATGTCAGGTACAGATTCAAAAGCAGGTGGTCCAGATTATTTAACATTACACATGCAAGCAAAAACGACATCTGAGATGTTCTAATATAATAGTAGGAAAGCCATCATTTCAACGTGCTGAAATGATGGCTTTTTTGTGCTGGAACTTCGCATTTACAAGTGCGTCGTTAAGAACGAAGCAAAGTTTTTTTGTTGTAATTATAGGACAATCCGTGCAAAATGAAAGTATCAGTTTTTAATTTCAAGGGGGTAATGAATAATGAAAACAGAGCAGCAGTATTTTGAAACAGGTAAATTAATAGCAGATTATATGGACGGGATGTCGCAATTAAAAGAGCAAAGCTTTGCGATTTACGAAAAATTCGAGGTACCCGCAGACGGTTTTGCAGAAGAACTACGTGCGGCAAATCTTCATATTTTAACAATTACGGAGGACTGGTGCGGAGATGCAATGGTCAATAACCCAATCATTCGCAAAGTAGCGGAGGCAGCAGGTGCTGAGATGCGCACATTCCTACGTGATGCGGATACAGATTTAATTGACCGCTATTTAACAAATGGTGGCCGTGCGATTCCAATGTATGTGCTATTAGATGAATCAGGTGAAGTTGTCGGTAAATGGGGGCCTCGCGCACCTGAGCTTCAGCAGTTAGTAATGGATATGCGTGCAGGACTGCCGGATAAGGAAGACACGATATTTGAACAGGCACAAAAAGCAATGTATGATAAGATGCGTACACAATATGCTGAGGACGCGAAGCTTTGGAGCTATGTGTATGAGGACTTTAAACGTACAGTATTAGCAATTATAGCGTAAATATAAAGTAAATTTTTAAGGAGCTACTTCAACGATGTTTTGAGCTAGCTCCTTTTCTGAGGACGCTAGACAAAATTACGGAGTAGGATGGTACAAAGATGAAACGAGC
Organism: Solibacillus sp.; assembly: GCA_040274725.1. Classification (GTDB taxonomy): domain Bacteria; phylum Bacillota; class Bacilli; order Bacillales_A; family Planococcaceae; genus Solibacillus. The sequence goes on from JBEMAQ010000017.1 coordinate 7,955, forward strand.
TAGAATTATATATAATCCAACTTCAGGACGTGAAATTTTTAAAAAGCACTTGCCGGAAGTTTTAGCAAAGTTAGAGATAGCAGGATACGAGACTTCTTGTCACGCGACAACCGGTGAGGGTGACGCAACAAATGCGGCAAAAATCGCAGTGGAGCGTGGTTTTGATATAGTCATAGCAGTTGGTGGTGACGGCACATTGAATGAGGTCGTAGCGGGTGTCAGTCAATTTGAGCAGCGTCCAAAAATCGGGCTTATTCCGATGGGGACAACGAATGACTTTGCGCGCGCAGTGCATATTCCGCGCAAAATCGACGAGGCAGTCGATATTATTATTAAAGGCGACACGATTCCAGTCGATGTTGGGCTTGTGAATGGTGAGCGCTACTTTATTAATATTGCAGCGGGTGGCCGTATTACGGAGTTAACATATGAAGTGCCAAGCAAAATGAAAACAATGCTCGGTCAGATGGCTTATTACTTAAAAGGAATTGAAATGATGCCATCTGTCAAAGCGGCACATATGAAGCTTGAAATTGATGATGAAATATTTGATGGCAATGCAATGATGTTTTTATGCGCATTAACAAATTCAGTAGGTGGCTTTGAAAAACTTGCGCCAGACTCATCACTAAATGATGGCAAGTTTACGGTTATTGTATTGAAGGAATGCTCATTAGCAGACTTTGTTCGTTTAGCGACATTAGCGCTGCGCGGTGAGCATTTAAATGATCCGCTCGTTATTTATCGTAAGGCGAGCCGTGTTGCGATAATGTCTGATGAGGATGTACATTTAAATTTAGATGGTGAGTACGGTGGCGATGCACCAGCGACATTTCAAAACTTAATGCGTCATATTGAGGTTTTTGTGCCGATTGACGAGATGCGCGAAGAAGATCGTATATAAGAATGTCCGAGTAACCTTTTGAAGGCTGCTCGGACATTTTTTAACAGATAAGAAAGTATAAAATTTGGCGTTTTATATGTCTAGGCTAAAGCGCCAGCCCCTCGAGGTCGCTTCAAAAATCTCTACGCGTGCAAGCACACTAGGAGATTTTCTCCAGCGCTTGTCGGGGCTGAACGGGCGCTTTAGCGCTTTTCTTATATTTTGAAGTTTTTAATAAGTTGTCTTAGCTCTAATGTATTGCTGTTTAATACCTCGATAACGTCGTTAATATGTTGTCTTTGCGCGGCTTGCTGTACCGATTCATCTGAAATGGTATCGATTAGTAAAACCGCATGTTCAGCATTATCCGCAATTTTGTTTACCGAGACAGATACCTGCTCAGCACTTGTAGAAATTTGTTTAGATGTTGCAGAAATATGCTCTACCTGATTGGTTAAATGACCAATACTAGATGAAATCGTTGTAAAGGAATGACCTGCCTCATGAATAATCGCAACACCGTCCTTTACAGAGCTTAAGCCCTTTTGCACGGCTGTCGTGACATCCGTCGTATCTTGTTGAATACTTGTAGTAAGCTGGCCGATTTGCTCGGCTGATAGCTTGGATTGCTCCGCTAGCTTTCGTACCTCATCAGCGACAACGGCAAACCCCTTACCAGATTCACCTGCGCGCGCGGCTTCAATCGTGGCATTGAGTGCCAATAAATTTGTTTGGTCTGTAATATCCGTAATGATTTTTGAAAAATGGCTAATTTCATCCGATTGCTTACTTAGCTTTTCTGTTAACTCATTAATAAGAGATGTAGCCGTATAAATCGTATCCATTTGCTCAATGGCCTGTTGAATGGTTGCCATACCATTAGTAGAGGTTACGGATAAATGAACGGATTCCCCATGTAAAATTTGCGTAGCCTCCGCAATTTGTTGAATACTAACAGTTGTTTCATGCATAGCAGCAGAGCTTTCCTGTGCAGCGAGCGCGTTGTTTTCTGTTACGGTCACACTTTCTTCCAACCGCTGTGCGATTCGCGTAGAAATATCCATAATAATCGCGGAATTCCCTGTTAAATCCTGTGATGAGGATTGTAAATGCGCCGAGCTGGTATGAATTTTATCAACAATTGTTTGGAAATTTTGTTTTAGCTGATTAAATGATAACGAGAGCTCCCCAATTTCATCCCTTGAGCGAATAGAAAGAGGCTCACCAGTTAAATCCCCGTTAGCTATAGTGTTTACCTCTTTCGCAATACGATGAAGCGGCACCGTAATACCACGCTGTATATAAACTAAAAAAGTAGTGACTAAAAGCACAATGCATAAACTAGTACTAGCTGAAATAATCATAGAGGAGGCAGATTTACTTTTCGTCATTGTAGCCAGCTGATCAAGTACAATTTGCTTTTCAAATACGATTTTTTCGAGTAGCGTATACATCGCTTCACTCGCTGTTTTATAGTCACTATTAATAGTAGTCAATGCCTTTGAAACATCCTTTTGCTGGACGCTTGTTAAAACAGTAGCTAAATGCTGCTGTAGCGCTGAATTATGATTGGATAGATTTGTTAAATTAGCGTTAGGCTCGTTATTCATATTTAGAGATTGAATAATAGAATTGGTAGAATCATTATGAGCAGTAATACGCTCTAAGTTTTGTGTGGATGGATCTATAATATACATTTGAAGATATACACGCTGAGAAAGCAGCTCCTTTTGAAGTGTATTCAGCAATTCAATTTCTTCAAAATGTACATCGACCGTTGTGTTAACCTGCTGACCAATTTGAGAAAATTGTACTGTTAAGTAACCGAGGACGACAATAAAAATAATATTGATTGTTATAAAGCCCGCATTTAACCTTTGGCGAATAGACATAAGTTGAACTACCTTCTTCCTATTTTAATTAACATATTTTCCCTAGTTTTAATGGACTATATTATACAATAATATGTAATTAATATCCAGTTTGCTATGGAGTGAAAAAAGTCGAATAATAGAATTCTTCATGCGCTACATGGTACAATGAGAGGATTGAATGGAGGATTATGATGACCGCACCAATTAAAAAAAATGACCGAATTACAGTTTATATAGAGGATTTAACGCATGATGGCAATGGGGTAGCGAAAGTAGACGGCTACCCACTGTTCATCCGTGACGCACTGCCTGGAGAAACAGCCGAAGTACTCGTACTGAAAACGCTAAAAAATTATGGCTTTGCGAAAATTATGGAGCTAAAAGAAGCATCACCAGACCGCGTGGAAGCACCATGTGAATATTTTGCACAGTGCGGCGGCTGTCAGTTGCAGCATCTGTCATATGAGGGACAATTAAAATGGAAGCGCAGCATGGTTGAAAATGTCATGAAGCGCCTTGGCAAAATCGATGCACCTGTGCACCCTGTAAAAGGCATGGATGAGCCGTGGCATTACCGCAATAAATCACAAATTCCGTTTGCACAAAACGAGGCAGGTCAAGTCGTTGCAGGCTTCTACAAAACGAAGTCGCATACAATTGTCGACATGGAGCGTTGCTTAATTCAAACAGGCGAGGCTGATATTGTGATGGACGAATTAAAACGTGCAATTTCGAAATTAGGCGTGCGCCCGTATGAGGAGAAGTCACACCAAGGCATGCTACGCCACGTCGTTGTAAGAAAGGCACGTGCAACGGGTGAAGTAATGGTCGTGCTTGTGACAAAATCTCGCAAATTCCCGCAAGTAGAAGCTGTTGTTGAAAAGGTGCGCGAGTTGATGCCAAATGTGACGTCTATTGTACAAAACATTAACGGCGAGAAAACAAACGTTATTTTTGGCAACGAAACACTGACACTTTGGGGCAAAGATACGATTGAAGATACAATTGGCGACGTACGCTTTGAAATTTCAGCGCGTTCATTCTATCAGGTGAATCCTGTGCAAACAGAGGTGCTTTACAAGCAGGCACTTGATTATGCACAGCTAACAGGTACAGAACGCGTAATTGACGCATACTGTGGCATCGGTTCTATCTCGCTATTTTTAGCCCAGAAGGCAAAGCATGTCATGGGTGTTGAAATCGTGCCACAGGCGATTGAAGATGCAAAGCGCAATGCAGAACTGAATGGTTTTACAAATACTTACTTTGAAGCTGGCCCGGCAGAGGAAGTTATCCCGCGCTGGTATAGTGAAGGCAAGGAAGCTGATGTGTTAGTAGTGGACCCACCGCGTAAAGGCTGTGACGAGGCACTACTGACAACAATTATTACGCAGCGTCCAAAGCGCGTTGTGTATGTATCATGTAATCCCGCAACACTTGCGCGCGACCTTCGTATTTTAGAAGATGGCGGATACAAAACGCAGGAAGTACAGCCAGTGGATATGTTCCCTCATAGTGTACATTGTGAAGCAGTTGCTTGGCTTGAATTAATTTAATAATCTAGAGCAAATTCTTTTAAAAAGGATTTGCTCTTTTTAGTATTTAATTAATAAAAATAATTTCCAATTAAAAGAACTTGTTGTTACAATTTATTTATCATTAAAATTCTGAAAAGACAGAAATTTGATGGCTTGTTTCGATTAAGGGCAGCATGATCTACAGCGACGTTTAAAACTGAAGAGTGGAGGTTTTACAATGTTTATTACAAGTGTATTAAAGATGCATGCACAGCAAAATCCGAACCACCCAGCAATTGTTTTTAGGGACGATGAATGGACATACGCGGAGCTTTACGATCAGGCGAAAAAAATTGCTGCTTACCTGCAACAGCAGGGCTACAAAAAAGGAGATATTGTTGCACAGTTTACATTGAACTCCGGTTTATTTATGTTGATTTATTATGGTGTGCAGTTAGCCGGGCTGACAGTGATGCCAGTCAATACAAAGCTTGCGGCACCTGAAGTAGCGTATATATTTAGACATTCCAAGGCGAAGGTACTCATTTATGATGAGCAGTTAGAGGAGACAATTAGGGCCACGGACGCTCCATTCGACGAGGTGCTGACACTTAAGGGAATTCAAGAAATTTTGGCTAATGATGCACTTAATTTTACTGAGCCAGCAGCAAATGATGAGGAAACAGCGGTTGTGATGTACACATCTGGTACAACAGGCAAGCCAAAGGGCGTGATGCTTAGTCATCGTAATATTTTTGAGACGGCGGAAATTTGGTCAGAATCGATGCAAATGACGACGCGTGACCGCATGTATATTTGTACACCACTGTTTCATTGTGCGGGCAGTCATGTTTTTGCGGTACCGACAATGTTAAAAGGCGGGACGGTCATTATTGAGGAGGCCTTTTCACCGGATCAAACATTAAAAGATTTGGTTAAAACGCAGGCAACGATTTTTTTCGGTGTGCCCGCGATGTATACAATTTTACTGAATAAGCCGGAGCTGAAGGATTACAATTTTGAGCAGCTACGTCTATTTTGTTATGGTGCGGCGCCGATGCCGTATGAATTGGTGAAGCGCTTAAAGGATACATTCCCGAATGTAAAAGTACAAAATCTATACGGTCAAACAGAAAATTCACCAGCTACGAGCTCGCTACTAGATGATGCGGCACTCGTGAAAATCGGCTCGGTCGGCAAGCCGCTCGCACGCACAGAAATTCAATTAGTCGATCCAAGTGGAGAGGTTGTACCACTTGGTGAGGTTGGTGAAATTTGTGTGCGCGGACCACAGGTGATGACAGGCTATTTGTACGCACCAGAGGAAACGGCGCAGACAATTCGTAATGGCTGGTTGTATTCAGGCGATTTAGGGAAATTTGATGAAGAGGGCTACTTATACATCGTTGATCGCAAGAAAGATATGATTATTCGCGGTGGTGAAAATATTTACCCAATCGAGGTGGAGGAGATACTATACCAAATCCCGCAGGTGCTAGAGGCAGCTGTTGTTGGTGTGCCACATGAGGTTTACGGTGAGGTGCCGAAAGCGTTTATTGTCGTAAAAGAAGGCGAACAATTAACGGAGGAGGCCGTACTGACATATTGTAAAACACAGCTAGCAAAATACAAGTTACCATATGAGGTCGATTTTTTAGCACAATTACCACGTAATGCATCAGGAAAAGTATTGAAGCATACATTGCGTCCTAAGCAAAACGTTTAGTTTTAGTAAAGCAATAATAAAGTACCTGTAGTTAAGGCATCTGTAAAAGTGCTTTAACTGTAGGTATTTTTATTTTTTTGTTAGAAGGAATATAGCTTTCGTAAAGTAGTGGATGATTTTAACGAGAACGGTGGAAATCACATTAAAAGAAGGCGAAAATTTTATTATTTAACCTTACATTAGAATGATACTTCTAAATTTTATCTTTTTAAAAAATTAAAAACAAAAGACCTATCTCCTCTGCATGAATTAATAAGAAAAATAAATATAATTTACTATATATTTACAATGGTAAATTTTTGTGTTAAATTTTTCATTGTATTATTTGGTAATATATCATTAGGAGTGTTCATTTGATGGAAGAGAAACGTGTTAAATATCCCATTTCTTTAAAATTAGCTAGTACTATAGGTTGTATTTTGATTATATTCGGGATATTTTGTGTTGTTAATGTGATACAAATTAAAAACATAGATTCGTCGTACAATAATTTACTAAACCGACGCGAGCTTGTCATAGGAAATGTTCAGCATTTACAATATTTAATGACAGATATGGAAGTGACAGTGCAGCAAGTATTACTTACAGGAAATAAGGAATTAGAATCAAAGTATTACACGTTAAAGGAAGAATTTAATGAGACGTTAATGGCCTTTAATGCTACTTCTCCAAATGCTGAATCGAAAAAGCAAATTGATTTATTACAAGTTTATTATGAGGATTATGCGAAAGTCCTAGAGGAAGGTTTATCAAGAAATCTTTCACCGAACGAGGTCACGGCGTTTTTAGTCGAAGTAGATTTTCAAAATAAGCAAGATGCGTTTCATGAGCAGGCTGTTAATATTTTAACCATTGCGAACAAGGTAATGGCGAATGACCGCGTAGCAACGCAGGAAAAAACAAGCTTTATCGTAAGGACAATTTTTATCGCCATCGCCTCATTTTTATTGATAGGCGCGGCACTTGGCTACGGACTCGGACGAAATATTGCGAGACCAATCGAGCTATTAGCGAATCGAATGCAACAGTTAGCGAGTGGTAATTTTGCATTAGAGCCACTCCAGTTAAAAAATAATGACGAAATTGGCTGGTTAATGAAATCCTCAAATACAATGATAGAAAATATGAAGGAACTGTTTAAAGATGTCCAATCTTCTGCTACGACTATTGCGACCTCTACCGTAACAATCGCTGAATCAACAGAGCAGGCCCGTAATATTGCGACAGATGTGGCAGGAATCGCACAGACCAGTGCGGAAAACTCAGATCGACAGCTTCATCATTTTGAGCAGGCACATTATCAAATGCAGCAATTGACAGATGAAGTTTTATCAATTGAACAGCAAAGTAAAGAAATGCAGCAAACAAACACACATACATTAATGCTTTCTCAAAAAGGGGAGCAGGTTGTTGGAGATGTGTTAGTGAATATGGAAGAAATTAAAGCATCGTCGCAAAATATTTATGTGATAGCAGAGGAGCTAGGGAAATATTCGAATAATGCGGATAGTATGCTTTCTCTTATTACAGCCATTTCAGAGCAAACAAATTTGTTAGCATTGAATGCATCAATTGAAGCAGCACGCGCAGGCGAGGCAGGGAAAGGCTTTGCAGTTGTAGCGGATGAGGTGCGAAATTTAGCGGAGGAATCACGTAAATCTGTCGATAAAGTACGTGAAGTTGTTGGCTTTATTCATAAAGGAACAGCAGATTTAACGAAAACCGTACAAAATAGCCATAATTGTGTACTGACTGGGATGGAAACGTCGACAAACGCGCAAACGATTTTTTATCAATTGCATGAATCAATTGAACAGTTAACACGCACAACGGCGCAAGTTACACAATCAATTGGTCAGGTGCGTACAATTCATGAAACATTAGCAAACACAATTCAGCAGTCGAAAGGTATTTCATATGAGGTGCAAAATACGTCTCAGCAAACGACAGCTGTTGCACAGGAACAATTAGCTATTTCAGAGCAGCTTTCACATAGCGTTAATCACTTTAACCAAATTTCAGAAGCGCTAATACAAAATGTTCAGCGTATAAAAGCATAAATTTTTTCAAACGAAAAGCCATTCAAGATGTTTTAAAGTGTACCCTTTGTAAAGGGTATTTTGAAAAACTTAGGTAACTTGTTGAAGCTGCTGTTTGTATTTTACAGGCGGCAGCTTTTTCAAATTCCATTGCCTATGATAATGATTGGAGCACGTTATCTAACATTTGATTTCCCGTAGCGTGACATCGACTGATTTAAGCCTATTTTCTTCACGAATGTTTGGTAAATTAGGCTTGTATAATGAACCACTTAATCAGAATGGATAAAGGCATCTTCAGCTAAATGCTTCTGTTTTCTTACTATAAATAAAAGTACCCTATAAAATAGTCCTTTTTCAAAGTGTCTATCTTCTAGGGTACATTTTACATTTGGTATGCGTCTTTTTTTAGAGAAAAGAAAGTATACAATTAGGCGTTTTTATGTCTAGGCTAAACACCGGCCTTCGAGGTTGTACTCTCACTCTCGGGGGAAATGGGCGCTTTAGTGCTTAGTTATTTGAAATAATCTGGTAACGTATAGCCAGCATAAATTTCTTGTTCTAAAAATACTTGCTGGAACGCTTCAGCATGATAGGCCTCTATAATGTCCTTCACATATTGCGCCTCTAAATTTCCCTCTTTAACTGCTACGATGTTTGTATGAGGAGCTGTCATCGTTTCTAATAGCAGTGCATCTGTTAATGTTAATCCACCAGCAATGGCAAAATTCCCTTGAATCGCTACTAACGCTACATCTTCTAAAGCACGTGTACCCATAGCAGAATCCATAGGTGTGATTTTTACATTTTTAGGGTTATCCACGATGTCACTATCGGATACGTGAATTGGGTTAACATCTTCTTTCACCTTGATCCAACCAAGCTCGCTTAATAAATTTAAACCACGCGCCATATTTACTGGATCCGCAGGCATTGCTACTTCAACCCCGTCAGGTACCTCGTCTAAATTTGTGTAAACATTTGAATACAGACCCATAGGCGGTGTAGGGACGAGAACGGCTGGCTTTAATGAAAAGCCTTGTTGCTCATTGATGGATTCTAAATAAATCGAGTGCTGAAAAATGTTTGCATCAATTTCGCCACTCGCAACCGCTGCATTGTTGACAACGCCATCCGTAAAGTTTTTGTACGTAATCGTGTATCCCTTTTCCGTTAAAATGGGCTCGACCCCTAAGCGGAATATGTCTTCATAAGGACCTGGATTAAAGCCGATTGTAATGTCTTTTTTGTCTGCAATAGTGCTTGAATCTTGCGGCTCATTGCCACAGGCGACTAAAAATAATGTCATTAGAAAAGTGAATAGCAGTAAAAAATTTCGTTTTTTCATGTAGCGATTTCTCCTTTTTAAAATACAAAGTAAAGTATTGCAAATCTCATGTCATTGAAGTATCCATTAATGTCAACTTGGATTGTACCTCACTCTATTCTTAGTAAACAAACAAAGCAAGTAGGGATTGGCTCTATAAAAAAATTCTTTCAGTGAAATAGGGTGAGCTACCGGTGTTTCTACAAATTAATTTAGTAAGTTTCTGTACAATTAGCAAGTCAATTTTTGCGTTAATTCCCCGTACAGTAGCCAAATAGTAGTCTTTGGATATGCGCACAAACGTGGCCTCCTTTTTCTAAATAATTATTCCAATATTATTTTTTAGTAATTTAAAAGGAAATTTCTATCAGTAAAAGCATTGTTTCTTTAGAGGAGCACGTGTTATTATCAATTCCAATAATCCTAGTTAACAGGTAAGAATTGAAAGGATGGATAGTGATGAGTTATGAATTAAGTATTTTAGATCAAAGCCCCGTACAAAAAGATCAAACAAACGTGGATGCATTGCAGCAAACAATCGCACTCGCACAGCTTGCAGAGCGATTAGGGTATACACGCTTTTTAGTATCCGAGCATCATAATTTAGCTGGTTTAATCGGTACATCACCAGAAGTGCTTGTGTCACATTTACTAGCGAAAACCTCACATATTTGCATCGGCTCAGGTGGCATTATGTTGCAGCATTACAGCCCGTTTAAAGTGGCAGAAAATTTTAATGTACTTGCGACACTTGCACCAGGTCGTGTTGATTTAGGCGTCGGCAAAACATCAGGTGCCCTGCCTGACTCAACAAAAGCTTTGCAAAAAAATTTTAAGGAGGATGTTACGAACTTTGATGAGCGCTTTGCGGAGCTATATGAATATATTCATCCGAATGAGAACACATTACTTGCGACGCCTATTCCACCTATTGCGCCGAATATTATTTTACTCGGAGCGAGTGAACAAAGTGCAGCTGTAGCAGCGGATTTAGATATCTCCTATGCATTTGCCCGTTTTATTAACACGAATGAGGAAGCATTAGCGCGTGTTGCAAAAATACTTGAGCCGCGAAAGCGCGGAAAGTTTATCGTATCACTAACGGTGCTTGCAACAGAGGACGGCGAGGATGCAAGAGCAATTGCGGCTACGCACAAAATCGCTAAAATTTATTTTGAAAGTGGCAAGGTTGTCATGCTTCAGACGTTGGAGCTAGCCAAAGCATTCGTAGCCCAGTCGGATGAGCGGTATGAAATTAAAACATTTGATGCAAATATTATCGCAGGAACACCGCAAGAAATTAAGTCTAAACTTGATGATTTACACGTACGTTTTGGTGTCGATGAATTTATTTTACACACGCCTGTATTTGATGGATCAAAACGCATGAAATCATTCGAATTGCTTAGTCCAGCAAATTTATTTAGTGAAATAAAAATACCAGTATAAGCAATAGCTTTTATTTTTTTGGACTAAAACCAACTAAAATTATAAGAATAATTGAAATGGAGGAATAAACATGAAAAAATTATGGAGCATTTTATTTTTAGTCGCAGTAATTGGTGTACTGGCAGCTTGTGGGAATGTAAAAGAAGAGGAGACTTCAGCACCAGCAGATGTAAAGTCAGTTGATGCAAAAGAGGTAACAACATTAAAGGTCGGTGCAGCATCTGTACCACACGGTGAAGTATTAGAGTTTTTAGCGGACGATTTAAAGGCTGAAGGAATTGAAATTGAAATTGCTTACGTACAAGACGGCATCCAAACAAATCAGCTGACAGCAGATGGTGAATTAGATTTTAACTACTTCCAGCACACACCGTATTTAAATCAGGTGAATACAGAAGCAGGTCTTGATTTAGTAAACATTGCAGGGATTCATATTGAACCATTCGGTGTGTACTCAAAGGAAATTTCTGCAATTGATGAGCTACCAGAAAAAGCGAAGGTAGCGATTCCAAATGATCCAGTCAACTTCTCACGTGCATTATTACTATTCGCATCAAATGACATTATTGAGCTAGATGCAAATCATGACGGCGTTTTTGGTATTGAGCATATTACGAAAAATGATAAAAATATTGAATTTATTTCAGTAGATGCCCCGTTATTAAATCGTTCACTAGACGATGTGGACGCAGCGGCGATTAATACGAACTACGCCTTAGAGGGTGGTTTAAATCCAACAAAGGATGCATTAATTATTGAAAATGCGGATTCTCCGTATGTAAATATTGTCGTAACAACACCGGAGCGCAAGGACGACCCAGCAATTCAAGCGGTAGTGAAATGGCTAACGAGCGAGAAAGCACGTGATTTCTTCGAGTCAAAATATGAAGGTGCAGTAGTCCCTGTATTTTAATTTAGATGCCTACTTTAGTAGGGCTTAAAGGAGGTTAAACGTATGATTGAGTTTCACGGAACAACAAAGGAATTTCGTACGAAAAATTCGACAATAACGGCACTTGATGCGGTTCATTTAACGATTAATCATGGTGATATTTTTGGTGTGATTGGTTTTAGTGGTGCAGGGAAAAGTACGTTGCTACGTACAGTAAATTTATTAGAAGCACCTACGAGCGGCAAGGTGCTCGTAGATGGGAAAGAGTTAACAGCTTTATCCAAGCGGGAACTACGTGAGGAGAAAAAGAAGATTGGCATGATTTTTCAACATTTTAATCTTTTATCGTCACGTACAGTATTTGAGAATATCGCGATGCCACTTGAACTAAGCAGGGTACCGAAAAAGCAAATTGAAGTGAACGTGAATGAGGTGCTGAAGTTCGTTGGGCTAGAGGATAAAGCGCATAGCTATATCGAACAACTATCAGGCGGACAAAAGCAGCGCGTCGGCATTGCGCGTGCACTTGTAACGAAGCCATCGATTTTACTTTGTGATGAAGCAACATCAGCGCTTGATCCACAAACGACAAAATCTATTTTAAGTCTCCTAAAGAAAGTAAATATTGAATACGGTATTACGATTTTAATTATTACGCACGAAATGGAAGTTATTCGCGATATTTGTAATCGTGTGGCGGTCATGGAGGCGGGGCGTGTAATTGAAACAGGCGATGTGCTTGAAATTTTTGCCTCACCAAAGCATGAGACGACCAAGAATTTCGTCAACAGTGTTGTTCGAGAGGAAATTCCGCAATCGGTGTATGAGCAACTTCGCAACAATTTTGCAAATCGCCGTATTTATAAGTTGAATTTTTTAGGTGTTGATGTTGGACAGCCGATTGTGTCACAAGTAGCGAAAAAATTTCCGATTGATATTAATGTGTTGTTTGGCAATATTACAGAGCTTCAAGGTGTACCATTTGGCAATTTAATCGTCGAACTTGTCGGTGAGGGCAGTGAAATTGATCGTGCGGCAAACTATATCAAGTTAAAAAACATAGAAATCAAGGAGGTGCGGGCATATGAGAGTGAGCAAGGAAATTATTCTCAACGCCATTTGGGAAACGCTGTACATGGTTAGTATTTCGCTCGTATTCGGTGCGTTATTAGGCATTGTACTAGGGGTGACACTTGTTGTGACACGAAAGGGCCATATTTTAGAAAATCGTTATATTTACGGTACTTTAAATCCAATCGTTAATATTTTCCGTTCGATTCCATTCATTATTTTACTTGTGGCGATTATTCCATTCACGCGTCTAATTATTGGGACAGCAATTGGGACGACAGCGGCAATTGTGCCACTTGTGCTACATGTAGGTCCTTATATTTCACGTTTAATCGAAAACTCATTACTTGATGTCGATCAAGGCATTATTGAAGCAGCGAAGGCAATGGGTGCAAGCTCATGGCAAATTATTACGAAATTTTTAATACCAGAAGCATTGCCATCTCTTATTTTAAGTGTAGCAACTGCAACAATTGGTCTGATTGGTGCAACGGCAATGGCGGGTGCAGTAGGTGGTGGTGGCCTTGGCGATGTGGCAATTACATACGGCTATCAGCGCTTTGATAATGTCACAATTTTAGTAACGGTTATATTGCTTGTTGGGTTAGTACAGATTATTCAAACAGTTGGCTACAAGCTAGAACATAAGCTACGCCGCGTATAGGAGAGATGTTAGATGAAAAAGCTTTTTGGATTATTATTATTAACGATTTTATTAGTTGCTTGTGGGGGAGAGGATGTATCACCGGCTAAAGGAACATCAGAGCCAGTAAAGGTAGGTATTCGTAGTAGTGAAGTTACAACGTGGAACTATATAAAGGAGCGCGCGGCTGAGCAAGGGATTGATATAGAGCTTGTTATTTTATCAGCGCAACTTGACCCGAATCAGTTACTAGCAGAAGGTGAGCTCGATTTAAATGCATTCCAGCACGTTGCATATTTAAATTTATTTAATACAAGTAATAACACAAATATTGAGCCGATTGGTACGACAATTATTGCACCGATTGGTCTGTATTCAAATAAATACGACAAAATTGAAGATTTAAAAGAAGGCATGAAAGTGGCGGTACCAAATGACCCATCAAACTGGGGACGCGCATTATTATTACTTCAGGAAAAGGGCTTTATTAAAGTGTCAGAGGACTTTGATGGTAACGGCGGGGCAGACCGCATTAAAGAAAATCCGTATAATTTAGAAATTTTGCCTGTAGAGGCAGCAACATTGCCGCGTGTAATGGAGGATATTGATTTTGCGATTATTAATAATGGCATTGCATTAGAGTCAGGGCTTTATTTAACGGATGCTTTAATTCATGAGGACGCGGCAGCGAAACCATTTATTAATGTCATTGCAACCAATGCAGAAGATGTAGATAACGAAACGTACCAAAAAATTGTCGACATTTATCAGGATGAGGAAACAAGTGCTTTTATTGAAAAAGAGTTTGAGAGCAATTTCCTTCCTGTTAAATTAACACTTGAGGAATTAGCGACGTGGAAAGATGTGTATTCATATTAAATAGGGGGCAAATTCAATGACAAATCGCGAAATTAAATTATCGCTTTATTTAATCGGAGCAGGGATGCATGTGGCGGCGTGGAAGCATCCGGATGCACAGGCCAATGCGAGTATTGATATTAAGGCACTGCAGAAATCAGCGCAAATCGCAGAGAAGGGGAAGTTTGATATCGTTTTTGTCGCTGATAGCTTAGCGATTAATGCCGAGTCGCATCCACATATTTTAAATCGCTTTGATCCAATTGTTCAAATTACGGCGCTTGCTGCGGCAACAGAAAAAATTGGACTAGGGGCAACTGCTTCAACAACGTATAGTGAGCCATATGTTTTAGCGAGACAGCTATTATCTGTTGACCATATTAGCGGTGGACGCGTTGCATGGAATCTTGTAACAACAGCTGATGCAACAGGGCAAACGGCGTTAAACTTTAGTAACAATCAGCATGTGGAGCACGATCAGCGTTATGAGCGCGCAGAGGAATTTATTGATGTCGTGAAAGGCTTATGGGATTCTTGGGAAGATGATGCCTTTGTTTATGATAAAGAAAATGGTACTTTCTATAATCCACAAAAGCTCCATGAAACAAATTATAACGGTAAGCATTTTTCAATTAAAGGACCTCTAAATATTGCACGCTCCCCACAAGGTTACCCCGTCGTTGTCGTGGCAGGCGCATCAAAGCCTGGTCAAAAATTGTCGAGCCGGGTGGCGGATGCAGTATTCGTTCATTGGGATAGTATTGAAACAGCAAAAGCGCATTATAAGGAATTAAAGGCGCAAGTTGTACAAAATGGACGTGACCCTGAGCAGTTCGTAGTGTTCCACGGTATTTCTCCAATTGTCGCAGATACCGAGGAAGAGGCGATTCGTCGCTATGAGGAGCTACATAATTTAGTAGACCCTTATGAGGCATTAAAATTTGTATCTGGCTATATGGGGAATGTAGATTTCTCGAAATATTCGCTAGATACACCAGCCATTGAAGTAGAATTCCCAGTAGTAAATAGTATCCAAAGTAACTTTAATGAGCTATTCGAAATTATTAAGCGCGACAATTTAAAGGTAGGCGAACTTTATACAAAGCTATTTAATAGTGCGAAGCGTGATGCCTTTGTCGGTTCTGCGGAACAGGTGGCTGACGAGATGGAGCGTTGGTTTAATGAACGCGCATGCGACGGCTTTATGCTACAGTTCCCGCTACTACCACGTGATTTAGAGGCGTTTGTTGAAAAGGTTGTGCCGATTCTTCAGCAGCGCGGTATTTTTAAAGAAGATTACAATGGTGCATCGTTACGCGAACATTTAGGAATCGCGAAGCCAGTAAATCAATATGTAAAAACAATTCAACGTATTTAAGTAGAAATAGTTCAAAAAACTCAACTACCTCGTATCAATCGTTACGAGGTAGTTGAGTTTTTTATTTTGAATATATAAGCAAATATTGTTGGGAATTTAACAGTAACGGCTGTACAAGTGCCCAAATCGATTGGTCAAGTTCATATGATTCATGAAACGTTATTCAACAATTAAAGATATTTCGCATGAAGCACAAGATCCAGTGTAGCAAACAATCCCTATTGCACAGGAGCGGCTGTCACATAGTATCAATTATTTTAGAATGGCTTTTAAATTGGATTAACCGAACATTTTCATCAAAATATCAAATATTATCATACCAAATGCTCCGATTCCATAGAAGGAAGCACCACCAAATAACGCTAATAAAACAAATCGTCTTCCATTTTTACTTAACACGGGATGTGCGGCAGACTTAATTACTGGTTTATTATATTCCATGATAAATTCCTCCTTATTTTTCGTTCACATTTTTGTCACTTCTTAATTTTATAATACTCCCTTTCTGTTATTTGAGCAAGTTTTTTCTCTTTTAATCTTAAAAATAGTTTTTTAATCAATTTTCTTGTTTGTGGTGTGTGCAAATGCAAAGTCGTGAGCAGTTCTGTTATAATGGAACTCATGTGAAATTCAGGAGGACAATAATGACAAATAATGATATTCTAATTCGTTTACGCTATGCATTTGATATTAAAAATGTAGATCTGGTAGAAATGTTTACCCTTGGTGGCATGCCTTATACAAAAGATGATGTGATGAACATGCTCGTAAAAGTAGAGGAAGATGAGCAAGCACCAGAAAACTTTATTAAAGTGAGCAATAAAATGTTAGAGGCATTTTTAAATGGCTTTATTACATTTAAGCGTGGACCGCAAAAGGATGAAAATGGTCAAGTAAAAGGACCTCTTCCAGTAACAGGCAAAGAGAGCGCGAATAATATGCTACTGAAAAAGGTGAAAATCGCGCTTGGTTTAACAAGTGAAGAAATGCTAGACCTTTTATATGAGGGCGGCGTAAGCGTATCAAAAGGTGAGTTAGGTGCGATTTTACGTAATCCTACACATAAAAATTACAAAGTATGTTTAGACCGTTTTGCACGTAATTTCCTAAAAGGGTTAACAATGAAATATCGTAAATAAGTAAGGGGAGCTATCCAAAGGTAATACTTTTGGATAGTTTTTTATTGTTGTAATAATGTAGAAAATACAGGTAAAATGGTATAAAATAGGTAACACTACCGTTCGTTTGTTCAGTCGGCATAGGTGAAATTAAATAGCTGAAGCTAAAATATTAAGGGTTCAATCATAAAATTTGTTACTATAGAAAGGATGATTAAATAGAACGGAATGGTGAAGTAAGTGAAGACATTTAAAAAGGTTTATATAGAAATAATTAGCGTTTGTAATTTAGCATGTAGTTTTTGTCCGCCAACATTGCGTTCAAAAGGCTTATTAAAGGTTGAGGATTTTGCGAAGCGCTTGGATGAGATTGCGCCGTTTACAAAATATATTTATTTACATGTAAAAGGCGAGCCGCTAATGCATCCGCGTATAGGTGAAATGCTTGATATTGCGCATGAAAAGGGCTTTAAGGTAAACATTACAACGAATGGTACGCTTATCAAGAAAAATCATGACAAGTTATTAGGAAAGCCAGCATTACGTCAAATTAACTTTTCACTGCATAGCTTTGATGGACATGAGGGCTCTGAAAATCGCGAGAAGTATTTAGAGGATATTTTACAATTTGTTCGCGATGCCAGAAGTCACAATATTATTATTAGCTATCGTTTATGGAATTTACAAAAGGAAGCGATTACGGATGTTGCAGCACGTCGCAATCGTGAGACGCTAGAAATTTTGGAGCAAGAATATGGGCTTGATTATTTAATTGAAGAGCGCGTTCAACCCGGAAAAGGTCTGAAAATTGACAAAAACATTTATTTAAATCAAGACCACGAATTCCGCTGGCCAGCACTGCATGAAAAAGCCGATGAGGGCCGAGGCTTTTGTCATGCGCTGCGTACGCATGCAGCAATTTTAGTAGATGGGACTGTTGTGCCATGTTGCTTAGACGGTGAAGGTGTCATTAATTTAGGAAATGTAAATGACCAAAAATTTGGCGAGATTATGGATAGTGAGCGCGCAACAAATTTAGTAGATGGTTTCTCAAAACGTCAGGCTGTTGAGGAACTATGTCAAAAATGTGGCTTCCGTCAAAAGTTTGGTATGGCAGATGAACTAGTAGAACTTTAGATTTTAAAGCGGGAATTAGATAATTTGTTAAAAAAGTCATAAATTTGAAACTATTATTGTATATTTTTTTCATTTCACCTTGTACTATTATAAGAAACGATAGATGTCCTGGATTATATAGAGGAGGAATACAATGTTTGGAAGAAAAAAAACGATGGATCAGTATGAGTACTTTAGTAAAGTTAATCATTCTGATATTCCAGCCAATGAACGATTTAAAGAAAAGTTAGATTTTTTGGCCCTGTCTCAAGTTCGACGCCAAGCGGTAACGAATTTAAGTAAGCTTTACAAAGAGCATCGTGATTATATACTGGATAATTTTTATGAACGTTTATTAGATATCTCAGATTTTCGCCAAATTATTGAAGAAAATTCAAGTTTAGAACGACTAAAGGTTACATTTGACCGTCACTTTACAAGCTTATTTGAAGATGAATTGAATTTAGAATATGTATTTAAACGTCGCCGTATCGCGTTTACACATGCGCGTATCGGCGTGTTACCAAACTGGATGATTTCGGCCTATACATTAATTAATCAGCTTATTATTCCATTAATTGTGAAAGAGTATGGGCGCGACCAAAGCAAAATGCTAGATGCGCTACTTGCTTATGACAGTCTTGTAACGATTGATATTCAAATTATCGTCGAGACGTATATTGAGATTCAAGGCGGCTCGGTTGTAAATGGTTTAGGTGAAATTATTAAATACAATACGCAGCTCGATCAAATTAAAGAGCTCATTCAATTCCAAGAAGTGCAGCATCAAGATGTTAGCATGGCAAGTGGTCTCATGCTTGAGCTTGATGCAAGCATTGAAGAAGTGGCTGCATCTGTTGGAGATATTTCTACGCATACGCAGGCATCATTAGTGGAGTTAAATAATGATTTAGACTCACTAAAAAATATTTCACAGCTCCTGCAAAATACAGATGAAGGTCAGCAGGCCGTGCAGGCAAATGTAGCGAACTTAGTAAATCGTGTGCAAAGTGTATCGAAGGTAATGGAGCTTATTCAAGGCATTGCCGACCAAACAAATTTACTTGCACTAAATGCCTCAATTGAAGCAGCTCGTGCAGGAGAAGCAGGTAAAGGCTTTGCTGTTGTAGCAGAAGAGGTACGTAAATTAGCGGACGATACGAAGCGCTCTGTTCAGTCAATCAATACGGATATTCAAGAGCTATTAGTCATTACAAAAAATATTGATGGCTTAACGAAAAAATCAACACATGAGCTCCATGGCGGCGTATCAGATGTGATTCAAATTACAGAAACATTGTCACAACTAAACAAGACACTTCAAACGCAGGGCGCACGCTTTGAAGAGATTGCCCTTGTGACAAAAACACAAGCAGCATCGGCCTCTGAAATTGCCGAACGTAACCGTAGCATAACTGAAAATACTGTGCGCAGTAAAAATATTACGTTTGATACAGGAAAAGCAATCTACAAGTTAAGTAAAATGATTGATACATATCGTTCAACGACGATTTCGAAAAACTTTATTATTAGTCAGGAAGATATTATCGAGCTTGCCATTACAGATCATTTGTTGTGGCGCTGGAAAATTTATAATTTAATTCTGGGCTTTGAAAGTATGGAAGATTTAAATATTGAGTCACCACGTGATTCGAATTTAGGCACTTGGTATTATGGTAAAGGTAAAACGATTGTTGGCGATGAGCGTGCATATCGTGAGCTAGAGGTACCGTTTCTAGAAGTATATGATATTGCAAAAAGAGCTGTAAAAGCATATCAGGCAGGCAATATTGCGCTTGCTGAAGATGAGCTTGAAGCATTAACGATTACATCACGTATCGTCATTGATAAATTGCAGCAATTACAAGCAGTATTATTAAAATCAAAAGAAACATTTGGACGCTAAAATATGTGACATGTAGCAAAAGGACTTAGTCAGAATAACATTCTGGAGAAGTCCTTTTGATTTTGTGCTAAAGCTATGCCTTTAAAAATGTCACAATCATTTTCTCGCTATCATATAAGCACCATTCTTTATTTTCAACAACCGCACCAACATTTACTTGGTATGGTTTGTCGCTCAGCTGTAGTGGGACGTCGT
Source organism: Solibacillus sp. (assembly GCA_040274725.1). Classification (GTDB taxonomy): domain Bacteria; phylum Bacillota; class Bacilli; order Bacillales_A; family Planococcaceae; genus Solibacillus. The sequence goes on from JBEMAQ010000017.1 coordinate 27,947, forward strand.
AAGGAACAGCCATGCGCTGACCATTGACATAAACAGCTGCACGGTGGCTGTGCCCAAAAAATAGTAAGGGTGTTTCCTGCGGCGGGAATGTCGGCTCAAAATGCTCGTCCCAATCAAATTGGTGACCGTGCATTAATGTCGCCCCTTCAATCGTCATTTTCTCCTTATACTGTAAAAATTGCTGTTCACCTGTCACTAGGGCAATGCGCTCCTCTTGGTTGCCGATAATGGATGGGAATGTTAGTAGTTCGGTAAATTTTTCCGAAATAATCGCGGCATCGCCAAGAGGAATATTGCGCAACTCTGCTGCTTTTTTCTTGCCAATTGTGCATTCAAATAAATCGCCAAGCCCAATAATTTTCGCATCGGGTGCGGTGTCATTAATATGTTGCAATACTTTTTTCGTGCGTTTTGTATGTGAATGAAGATCTCCAATAAGTGCGTATTTCATATAAACCCTCCGAAGTATAAGCTTATTTTATTATAGCTTAGAATGAGCAAATCCTATTCAACTTATTACTCACTTTTTAATCCGAGTAGAGATTAACTTACTATAATAATGTGCTCCAAATAATTGAGTTTTTTTATGCTAGTTTAATTTATAAAATAACGTTGCTAGAAAAATCATAGCTTGGTACAATTTTATTAGTATAGAAAATTCTGATAACTAAAGGGGTGCGTCGGATGTATACAGAGGAGCATGTGATGTTTCGCAAATCGTTACGGAAAATGCTAGAGAAGGAAGCGTATCCGTTTTTTGATGTGTGGGAGGATGAGCGTGATATTCCGCGCGAATTTTGGCTGAAGCTTGGGGAGCAGGGTTATCTTTGTCCAAGTGTAGGCGAGGAATACGGTGGGCTTAGTCTCGATTTTGGCTATGGGGCGATTTTGACTGAGGAGCTAGAACGTGTTGGGGCAGGGCTTGCAAGTGGGATTTCACTCCATTCGGATATTGTGACGCCGTATATTGAAGCATACGGCACCGAGGAACAAAAACAGCGCTTTCTGCCAAAAAGTGTGAGCGGTGAATGGATTTCTGCAATTGCAATGACTGAGCCGGGTGCCGGGTCAGATTTAGCGGGTATTGGGACGACTGCGCACCGTGATGGTGACGCTTACATCTTAAACGGTGAGAAAACCTTTATTACAAATGGTATGCATGCAGATTATGTGGTCGTTGTTTGTAAAACGAACCCACAAGCACAGCCTGCTTATAAAGGAATTAGCTTACTCATTGTTGAGACAGGAATGCCTGGCTTTACGCGCGGTAAAAAGCTCAATAAGGTCGGTATGCACTCCGCGGATACAGGGGAGCTTATTTTTGAGGATGTACGTGTGCCGGTGAGTAATTTGCTCGGTGAAGAGGGGCGCGGCTTTTATTATTTGATGGAAAAATTGCAGCAGGAGCGCTTAATTGTCGCGATTGAATCGCAAATTGAAGCAGAGTGCTGCCTTGAACTAACGACTGCCTACGTCAAAGAGCGCAAAGCATTTGGTAGTCGCATTGCTGATTTTCAAAACACCCAATATAAGTTAGCGGAGATGGCGACAGAAATTGATATTGGTCGTACATATGTTGATACGCTTATTGCACGGCATGTCGCAGGGGAGTCGCTTGTACGCGAGGTGTCGATGGCGAAATGGTGGATTAGTGAGATGGCCAAGCGCGTAGCAGCCGAATGTATGCAGCTTCACGGGGGCTATGGCTACATGGAGGAATACGAAATTGCACGGCGCTACCGTGACATTCCGGTGGCCGCAATTTATGCGGGGACAACGGAAATAATGAAGGGGATTATTGCAAAGGATATTTTGAAATAGGGGGAGAATGACATGACAGTATATATCGTAGACGGAGCACGCACAGCCTTTACAGAGTTTGGCGGCTCATTTGCAGGAACAGATGCAGTAACACTAGGTACAAAAACAGCGGTGGAGGCGTTAAAGCGTGCGGGCGTACAGCCTGGTGACGTAGATCAAGTAATTTACGGCGGGGTTATTACAACAGGGGAAAACTCGGCGTATTTGGCGCGTCATATCGGACTGTATGCAGGTGTGTCGCAGGAGGTGCCGGCACTAACATTGAATCGTCTATGCGGTTCTGGCATGCAATCGATTATTTCAGCCGCGCAGTTAATTCAACTTGGCGAGGCAAATGTTGTGCTAGCAGGTGGTGCGGAAAATATGTCACAGGCACCATACTCGAATTTCACGCAACGCTTTGGCGGAGCAAAAATGGGTGACTTGCAGTTTGTGGATATGCTATCCGCTACATTAACGGACAAATATACAGGTGCTGGTATGGGCTTAACAGCAGAAAAATTAGCGGAGCAGTATGAGCTTACACGCGAGGAGCAGGATAAGTTTGCACTACTTTCACATGAGCGTGCAGCAGCGGCGCGCGCCTTGGATAAGTTTGCAGATGAAATTGTCCCTGTGACGCTTTCCACACGCAAGGGCGACGTTGTCATTGACCGCGACGAGCATATTAAAGAGGGCGGCACACTAGAATCGTTAGCGAAACTACGCCCGGCGTTTAAAAAGGATGGTACTGTAACGGCAGCGAATGCATCTGGTATTAATGATGGTGCGGCATCGGTTGTCGTGGCGAGCGAGGAGTTTGTACAGGAGCATAACTTAAAACCAATTGCGCGTATCGTTAGCTGGGGTGTTGTTGGTGTGGACCCGACGATTATGGGCATCGGACCGGTACCAGCGATTAAGCAGGCATTAGCACGTGCGAATTTAACAATAGCTGATATGGATTTAGTCGAAGTAAATGAAGCATTTTCCGCGCAATATTTGGCGGTGGAAAAGGCACTTGGGCTTGACCGTGAGAAAACAAATGTTAACGGTGGCGCAATCGCACTTGGCCATCCAGTTGGTGCAAGTGGCACGCGTATCATTCTTTCAGTAGCATATGAACTTGCGCGTCGCGGCGGTAAATATGCAGTTGCAAGCCTATGCATCGGTGGCGGGCAAGGTATTGCACTTATTATTGAAAATGTAAAATAATAGACTGTGCCAAAAGCTTTTGTTTTTGGCACAGTTTTTTTCGTATTTACACGAAAAAAACTCGCCAAAGCGTAATTGATTGTAATATATGTTACACTAAACGCAATGAACTAAAGGTGGGAATAAACATGTCAGCAATTAATTTACTGAATGAAACGTTACAAAATAAATGGTCGTTTGAAACGACAATGAAGATTCAAGAGGAAATGATTCCTGCGATGCTTGAAGGCAAGGATGTCGTTGCAGAATCACCGACAGGCTCAGGGAAAACATTAGCATATGTCTTACCGATTTTAAATAAAGTGGACGGTACGAAAAAACAAACACAAGCACTAATCGTTGCACCATCTCAGGAGCTTGCGATGCAAATTGTAGAGGTTATTCGCGATTGGACAGCAGGCACAGATATTACGGTACAGCAGTTAATTGGTGGTGCGAACTCAGCACGTCAAATTGAAAAATTAAAGAAAAAACCAACGATTGTTGTTGGGACACCAGGTCGCTTAAATGAACTTGCGCGCCAAGGGAAATTGAAGCTAAAAGAAGTTGAAACAGTTGTTTTAGATGAATGCGATCAATTACTTAGCCGTGAGTACCGTGTCGTTGTAAAATCATTTATCGATGGTGCAGCATTTGGTCGCCAAGTTGTTGTTGTATCTGCAACAATTACGGAAGAAATTGAGCTAGTAGCAGAGCGCATGATGTTTGAGCCAGTGCGCATTAAAATTAAGCCAGAGGATATGGTGAAATTCGGTAAGGTTGTCCACTCATTTGTGAAGGCAGATGAGCGTGAAAAAACGGATTTATTACGTCGTCTGTCGCATATTGAAGGCGTGCGCGCTTTAGCATTTGTCAATAATATCGACCAAGTACTAATGAAGCAAAATAAGCTTGCATATAAGGATGCACCAATTGTTGCCTTGCATTCAGACATGAAAAAGGATGAGCGCAAAAAGGCGTTAGATTCTTTCCGTAAGGGAGAGGTGCGTGTATTAATCGCGACAGATATCGCTGCACGTGGCCTTGATATTACAGGTCTAACACACGTAATTCACTTAGACGTACCACGCACAATTGAGCAGTACACACACCGTTCGGGTCGTACGGGCCGCGCGGGTGCTGATGGTGAAGTAATGATGTTTCTTTCATATAAAGACGAAAAAACGTATAAAAAATGGCTACGTGAGCTATCACTAAAAGGCGTACAAAAAATTTGGAGTCAAGGTGAGTTTATTGAAGGCAATTCAAAAACAGTCACTGCTCCGCAAGAGTCGAAAAAAGACAAAAAGCCGTATGAAGCAAAATCAGGTAAAAAAGGTGTAACATTTAAAAAGAAATGAGGCTGTGCGTGATGACATTTGAAGAAAAATTAGCGGAGTATGCAGATTTAGCTGTTCGCGTTGGGGCGAACGTGCAAAAGGGGCAATATTTATTAATTAACACGTCTACTGATACGCTGGAATTTACACGCTTAGTCGTGAAAAAGGCGTACGAGGCGGGTGCAGCGCGCGTCCACGTGAATTTAACGGATGCGAGCTTTGAACGTGATTTTTATGAAAATGTATCAATTGAAGAAACAGCGAACTTCCCAAAATGGACAGTGGCGCAGCGTGATGAGCTCATTGCACGTAAAGGTGCGTTATTGTGGATTGATGCACAGGATCCGGATTTACTTGCGGGCATTGATGTCAACGTACTTGGCGCGCAGCAAAAAGCGGCGGGTGAGGCACTTGTGAATTACCGTAAAGCGGTTATGAATGATGAGATTGCCTGGTCTATTATTGCAGTGCCTTCTGACAAATGGGCAGCGAAAGTAATGGCGCACTTACCACAGAATGAGCAAGTACCAGCACTTTGGGATGCGATTTTTAAAGCGGTACGTATCGGCGAGGGGAATGCAGTGGCGCAGTGGCGCACGCATATTGACGAGCTTGAGTCACGTGCGGCGCAGCTAAACGCAATGAACATTCGCCAACTGCATTACAAGGCACCAGGCACGGATTTAACAATTGATTTACCAGATAAGCACTTATGGCAATCAGGTAGTAGTAAAGCGCCAAATGGTACGACATTTACAGCGAATATGCCGACTGAGGAAGTGTTTACACTCCCTGCGAAATTTGGTGTCAACGGTTATGTTTCAAACACAAAGCCGCTTGCATATAAAGGGAATATTATCGACAACTTTAAATTAACGTTTGAAGGCGGTAAAATTGTGGAGGCCACAGCTGGTGTTGGCAATGAGTTACTGCAACAACTAATCCATGTAGATGAGGGTTCATCTTACTTAGGTGAGGTAGCGCTTGTACCACATGCATCGCCAATTTCAGCGTCGGAGATTTTATATTACAATACACTATTTGATGAAAATGCGTCGAACCACTTAGCAATTGGTGAAGCATATCCGACATGCTATGAGGGCGGCAAGGAGCTTGAGGCCGGTCAGCTTGAGGCTTTAGGTATTAATCGTTCGATGACACATGAGGATTTCATGATTGGTAGTGCAGAGATGGATATTGATGCAGAGCTTGCAGATGGTAGTACGCAAGCGATTTTCCGTAAAGGGAACTGGGCGTTTTAAAAAATCTAAAGCAAGGGTGCTTAAGAAAGCTGATGAAACAGCTTTTTTAAGCACCCTTTCAATAATTTATGATGTGGAGATAATCATGACAACCTTTCAGTATGAAAAGTTATATAATGGTCAATTAAAGCGTGAATATATAGACGCTAAATATTCAACAAAGGCGACCAAATCAAAAGAAACGATTTATAGTCAGTTAAATAAAATGAGCAAGTGTGAATTTGAACTGGGTAAAAATATTTTTGATATGAATGAAGAAGAGCTAAATTCTACATTAAAATTACTACGATGTTCAACCATCACAAGTGCGATTAATCATATCAATACATTTAAAAACTATATTCAATTTGCAAAAAATAGTGGCGTCACCAATTCTAAATCCATGTTTTTAGAAAAAGTTGTTGTTGCAGAGTTAGCTGATGAAATAATAGATCCGACTAAATGCAAACGATATAAACGCGCGGATATTTTGCAAGCTATAAAAGCCTTTGATAATTATACAGACGCAGCACTTTTACTCTGTCTATTCGAAGGAATTAAAGGTGATGAGTTTTCAGAGATATTTACATTGAATGTAAATAATTTGATGGAAGAAGTAGTGAACGGGCAGGGGAAATACAAAGTTACTTTATATAATTCTAAAAGTAAATCGAAAGCGAAAATAAGGACGATTGAAATTAGTCAGGAACTTTACTATTTACTTCAGAGAGCACATAACCAAACAGAGTATATAAGCACAACGGGAACAGATAGACGTACACCCTATCAAGAAAGTGACTATGTTTTTAAAAAAGCAAGAAAAGGCAAGCAGGATAATAGTAAACAGTTGAGTAGAAGTTTTATTACGAGAAAATTTATCTTTTTTAAAGATTATTTTGGAAATCATGATTTGGATGCGGATGATATTGTACGCAGTGGAATGATGCATTTAGCGTATACGTTATTACTGACATGTGAAGAGTTTACAAAAGAAGAGTGGCAGATTATTCATAAACAGTACGATACTAGACTAGCAACTTCTGATATGAAAAATTATTATGTCGATACAACGTTTTTAAGACGTACTATTTTTACTGCAAAATTTGAAGAGCTATATCGCAAGGAGATTGAATTACATAAGTTTCAGGCAACCGCTCCATTAATAAAAGAGCAGGGAAAAGGTTCTCAGAATTTTTTCTATACAGCTGAGATAGAAAAGGCTATTCGCAATGGACATTTAAGAAAAGCTGCACTAGAGCTTGCAAATTATCAGTGTTTAATTGATTGTGAGCATCGGGAATTTATTTCAAAGGCAACGGGAAGAAACTATGTAGAGGTACATCATTTTATTCCTTTAAAATACCAGGAAGAGTGGAATTCACGACTAGATTGCATTGGAAATTTAGTATGTCTTTGCGCGAGTTGCCATAGAAAATTACATTATGGTCTTTTTGAGGATAAAAAAGCGTTGCTACATACAATTTATACAGAAAAACTTCCTCAATTAGAGAAAGCGCATTTGAGTGTCTCTTTGCAAAAGTTATACCAGTACTATGCAGAAGATTTTGCAGAAGAATTAAGAGATGTACTAGCAGAAGTTTAGTAGCGCCTCATAAATAATAAAAGTCGGTTCATACGCTATTAGCATGAACCAACTTTTATTGTTTTTATGAGTGTGTACGCTCAAGTTTCATAAGCTATTCGCTTAATTTAACATCTTTCAAGTGATACATACTATCCGTGCTTACACGGAAGCCTGATACCTTATCCGAAACCCCTGTTAAAATCGACGGATGCAATACGAATGCCATTGGTGAATCATCTGAAATTAATTGCATGGCTTCTTTATAAATCGCTTCATGCTTTGCAGCATCCACCTCTTGGCGACTTTCTTCTAGTAGCTTATCTACAGCTGGATTTGCCTAGAATGAGCCGCCATGTTGTGAAGAGTAGAACAGTGCAAATAAACCGTAGTCCGCGTCGTTTGTTGCATTTGACCAGCCTAAGATGAACATGTCCTGCTCACCCACAGCATCCGTATACAAAGGCGCTGCTGTCGGCGATTCCGGTGCCAGATCCGGATGCGAAAAAGCAGCGAATTATGCTAAAGGGCGATGTGCCATCACCCATTGACCCACCAGCAGGCTGTCGCTTTCATACACGCAGCCCGTTTGCGATAGAGCTTTGTCAAACTGAGGAGCCTGTGTACGCACATCTCATTTAATGAAAGCCACACATCAGGTGGCATGCCATCACATGGAGCAAATTTCTGAAGGTATGCTGACCTCGACTTATTAGCTTAAAACTACTTTTTGCGAATGTTCGTTCGTGAAAAGTGGTTTTTTTTAGAGTGCTCGTGTACACTAATTTTAAGGAAAAAAGTAGGAGGAGATGGCGATGAAAATATTTCATACAGCGGATTGGCATTTAGGTAAATTAGTGCAGGGCTTTTATATGACGGACGACCAAAGACATGTGATTGGGCAGTTAATTGCGGCCATAGATGAGGAGCAGCCGGATGTGATTATTATCGCAGGGGATTTATATGACCGAGCTTTGCCACCAGTTGAGGCGGTTAATTTACTTGATGAGCTACTAGCAGAAATTGTACTAAAGCGTAACGTGCCTGTGCTTGCGATTGCAGGGAACCACGACAGCCCGACACGTGTGCAGTTTGGTAGTAAGCTGATGAAGGAGTCTGGTCTTCATATTGTTGGAGAGCTATCGGCGCCACTTGAGCCAGTTGTACTGCAGGACGAGTACGGGGAAGTACATTTTCATTTAATTCCATTTGCGGAGCCGTCGCTTGTACGAGAAAAGTATACGAATCAGGTGATTTCTACATATGATGAGGCGATGCAGGTGGTGACGGAGCAAATTGCTAGCACGATGAAGAAAGACGTGCGTCATGTGGCCATTGCGCATGCGTTTGTGACGCCGTACGGGGAAAGTCAAGACAATACGAGTGAGTCAGAGCGCCCGTTATCCATTGGCGGCTCAGAATATGTGAGCGCAAAGCATTTTGAGCCGTTTCATTATACAGCGCTTGGCCATTTGCACCGCGCGCATTACGTATTGCATGAGCGCATTCGCTATGCAGGCTCACCGCTGAAATTTTCATCGTCTGAGGTGACGCATGAGAAAGGCTTTTTCATTGTTGATTTAGCGGCAGATGGTAGTGTGGCCATTGAAAAGCGTGTATTTAAACCGAAGCGTGATTTGCGCATTGTTGAAGGCACGCTACAGGAAATTTTGCGCCATGACAAAAGTGAGGATTACGTATTTATTCAATTAACAGACCGCACACCGGTTGTCGGTGCGATGGAGCAGGTTCGCACGGTTTATGAAAATGCGATGCATGTCGCGCGTAAAGTGCAGCCTGTGGAATTAACAGAGCGTGCGCAGTTTGTGAAGCGTGAGCAGCTAGATGATAGCGCATTGTTTCATGCTTTTTATGAGCAAATGACGGGAGCGGAGGCAACAAATGCGGCACGCGCAATTTTTGAGGATGTTTTACAAGAAATGCTGAGTGAGGAACGCGAAAGTCAGGGGGCGAAATCATGAAACCAATTCAGCTAACCCTGTGTGCATTTGGTCCGTATAAGGGTGAGGAAGTCGTTGATTTTCGTGAACTTGAGGACAATCGTTTATTTGTTATTTCGGGTGCAACCGGTGCAGGGAAAACGACGATTTTTGACGGGATAGCGTTTGCTTTATATGGTAGTGGAAGCGGCACAGATCGCAAGGAAAATAAAACCTTACGCAGTGATTTTGCGGAGGACAAGCGGAACACGGCAGTCGAGCTTTTATTCGAAGTAGCTGGAAAAACATACCGCGTGAAGCGTCAGCTCGGTCACGTAAAGGCAGGCAATAAAACAGCCACAGGCGAAGCGTACGAATTTATGGAGGTGCTCGCTGATGGATCTGAGGTGAAGGCTGTGGAGCGTCAGCGCGTGACAGATATTAATACACGCATTGAGGAAATTATCGGTCTTACGTACGATCAGTTCAATCAAATTATTATGCTGCCACAGGGTGAATTTCGTAAATTATTAACATCATCATCTGAAAATAAAGAGCTCATTTTGCGTAAAATTTTCAAAACCGAGCGCTATGGTGAGATGGTGAAGCGCCTTGAGGACAAAAAGCAACAGGCACAGCAACAGGCAAAGCAAGTGGAGGCTGTGAAGAATAGCTATATTGAGCAGCTTTCAGGAGCACTTCCTCGCCGTGAGTCACAGCTTTTTGAGCTACTAGATGGCAATGCGAATATGTACCAAATTCAACAGGCATTAGTCGAGGAGCAAAGCTTTTACCAGCAGGAAATCGTGCAGCGTGAAGCGCAGTATAATGAGGCCTTTCATGTGCATAGCGAGCAACAGCAGCAACTATTAGCACAGCAGGCTATTAATAGTCGCGTGGAGCAGTTAGAGCACAAGAAACTAGTGCACGTACAAAAGCAGGCACAGTTACCGATTTATGAGGCGAAAAAGATTGAGGCAGAGCGTGCGGAAAAAGCGAGTCAGCTTGAGCCGTTTAATGTACGCTGTCTGAATTTAAAAACTGAGCTAGATGTAAAGAGTGCACAGCTACAACACGTAACAGAACAGTATGAGCAGGCACAAACTTATGCTAAGCAGGCGACCAGTGAGTATGAGCAGGAAAAGGCGAAAGAGACTGATCGTCAGCAAGTATCCGTGCAAATTCGTGATTTAGAAAAGCTAAAGCCACTCTATGAGGAGCTAGAGCAGCAGCAAAAGCATGTACAGCAATTACAGCAAAAATATGCATTTAGCAAGCAGCAAATTTCTAGCATGGCTTTGCAAGTGAAGAAGGAGCAGGAGCGCACAGCACAGCTTATTACCGATTTTGAAGCGCGTCAGCAACAGGTCGACGGACTACCTGAGCAAATGTTACGTCAGCAGGAGCTGAAGCAGCATACACATGTATTAGATCAATTAGTTGCGGCAAATGTGACCTATGAAATATCACAAACACAAATGCACACAGCGCAGCAGCTGTTTGCGGAGGCAAAAAAAGTTTATGCGGAGCAGGAACAAAACTGGCTTCAAAATCAGGCCTTTCACCTTGCCCGAAAGCTAGAGGCGAATTGCCCATGTCCGGTTTGTGGGAGCATAGAGCATCCAAACCTAGCACAAAGCGCTGAAATGATTGATGAGGCAGAGTTAGATCGTTCAAGAGAGCGACGTGATGTCGCGGCGCAGCAGGCAACAAATGCGCACGCTAAAGTAGAAGTCGCCAAGCAAACTGTCGAGCAGCTAACAACAGAGGCAAATGAGCAAAAGCTTACGATCGAGCAATTACAAGCTTTGCAACAGGAGCTTGTAGCAGTAAATCGTGGCATTGCGGAATTACAAACACTACGTCAGCAATTACAGCGCGATAAAGAGAATATTCATCAGCTCCAGCAGGTGATTCAAAGCTTACAGCAACAGCTTCAAGATGGGGAGCGTACGTTGTATCAGCTTGAAAATGAGCTAGGGCAGCAAACTGTGCTATTGGAGCAAAAGCAGCAGCAAATTCCGCAGCATGTGGCAAGTCTTGCTGAATTGACGAGTGCGTTGCAGCAAGCACAGAAAAATGCCGCGCAGCTACAGCAGGCATGGGAGCTGGCACAGGTAACGTATGACAAGACACGCGCATCGGTAGTTGAGCTTGAGCAGGCAGTGAAATTTACGACTGAAGCGAAGCAGGAGCTTGCAGAACGTTTAGAAACAGAGCGAGCAACGTTTATCGAGGAACAGGCCAAGGCAGGATTTGAAGATTATAAAGCATTCACTGCAGCAAAGCGTGAGGAAAGAGAAATTCAGACGTTAAAGGCGGCATATGAACAATTTAATTTAGAGCTCCAGCAGTTAAATACAGAGGTTGCTCTTGAGGAACAGCAGCTTCAAGGCTTACAAAAGCAGGATGTGACGATGCTCACACAGCGCGTACAAACACTAAAGACTGCATACGAGCAAGCACTTCATTTCTTAAACCAGGCAAAGGAATGCGAGCGTCGCTGTATTGATTACGAGGAAAAGCTCGAGCAAATTGCTATGCAGAGCGCACAGCTTGAGCAAATGTCGAATGAAATTATCGACTTATATAATGTACTGCGTGGCAATAATACAAAGAAAGTTTCATTTGAACGTTTCGTACAAATTAGCTATTTAGAACAAATTACGGAAGCAGCAAATCATCATCTCTATGCGTTATCAAACGGTCAATATCGCCTTACATGTTCAGAGCGTCAGGAAGGCTTTGGTCGTCAGAGTGGTCTTGCGCTAGATGTGTATGATAGCTACACAGGGCAAAATCGCGATGTCAAAACATTATCCGGCGGAGAAAAATTCAATGCTTCGCTTTGTCTTGCACTTGGCATGGCAGACGTTATCCAAAGCTTCCAAGGCAATGTACGTATTGATACAATGTTTATTGATGAAGGCTTTGGTACGTTAGATGAGGAATCCTTAATGCGCGCCATTGATGTATTAATTGCCTTGCAGCAGTCAGGCCGCATGATTGGCGTTATTTCGCATGTAGCGGAGCTAAAAGCAGCTATGCCAGCGATTTTACATGTAATAAAAACAAAGGCTGGCTATAGTGAAACGAAATTCGAAGTAAAATAAAGAGAAGCTTGTACGCATCGCGTGCAAGCTCCTTCTATTATTTTGTGCGACGTGTTGTACGTGTTGTTGTAGGTTTTGAAGCGGACTTACTATCAATAATTTTTTTCACAATCGGATAAATAATGGGGCCGTATTTAACGGCTGCCTTTACTAAATTACCAAGTTTCATATGCAGTCACTCCTTCAGATAGTACTACAAGTATTAGTCTATATACCCGAAAATAGTCATAACGTAAACTATTAGCGTAATACTTTAATTGCCTGCACGACATTCCAAATAAGTAAAGCAAATGTCAAAATGATATACCCAATAAAAGCGGCGATATAGCCGTACGTCACGGTATCACTTACTAATTGAGTTGCTGCATTTGCTGTCACTAAAAATGAAATAAATAAAATAATACCAAGTACGACAGGGACAAGATGTGAAATGAGTGCACGCTTGGCATGGCGGCGAACTTCCGTTTCCTTTGCTACGAAATAAATAATAATTGGTACAATAAACGGTGCGAAAAAAGCACTTAAATAACTTAGGGCGTTAATGCCTTTTGATTGATCCATAACAGTCAACTCCTTTCTTTAATCTACGAATAGTGAAGAAAAAAGATTCACACATTTAAAAGAAAGCTACTTGTATTTTAAAACGGCTTTCAGTACAATGAATTTGTTCAAGGGATAAGAAAATATAAAATTTGGCATTTTGGAAATGCCTAGGCTAAAAAGTTAGCCCCTCAAGTCGTTTCAATCAATCGGGGCTGAACGGGCATTTTAGCACTTTTCTTATACTTGGCAAATAACGTACCACAAGGGGGGCCGCATTTGGCGGCTGAGATTTTGCACGTATTGCAATGACCCTTAGAACCTGTAAGTTAGCACTTGCGTAGGGATGTGGATAGAAACCGACCTCTAACCGATGTCAGGCTCTGTCCTGCTATCGGTTTTTTCGTTTTTTATCCTTCTCTAAAAGAAAGAGAGGACGAATCGTTATGGACAAAAAAAGATTATTAATGCTTGTTGAAATCGCTATTTTCGCAAGTATCGGGCTTGTGCTCGACCAAATTTCGTTTAAGTTATGGGCACAGGGCGGCTCGATTAGCTTAGTGATGGTGCCGATTATTCTCATGGCTATTCGCTGGGGATTAACTGCCGGCCTCACAACCGGGCTACTCATCGGTGTGATGCAAATGATGTTTGGTGCGTTTATCGTGCACTGGCTACAGGCAATGCTTGATTACGGACTTGCTTTTACAGTCGTTGGGCTTGCGGCAATTGTGCGCGGTCCATTACTCAGGGCGACAAAGATATTACAAAAAACAACAATGGCTATTTATATTGTAATCGGGACGCTACTTGGCGGGGCGCTACGTTTTATTTGCCACTTACTTGCGGGCGTTGTTTTCTTTAAAGAATACGCAGGTGACGATAATGTATGGGCGTATTCGATTATTTATAATGGCTCATTTATGCTGCCGGCCACTATTTTAACAGCTGTTATTACTGTACTATTATTTACTGCTTCACCGCGTTTATTACAAAGAGCAAAATAACAAAATGAGGCTTTGCTAAAAGTGAAAACTTTGGCAAAGCCTCATTTTATGTTGTGATGTTGCGTTTAATGGTCGTCTTATCATAGAATAAATATAAATAGGTTGCATAATGTACACCTCACGTTAGGTATTTACACATATATTCCCTACGTATGTAGTTATAAAACGACGAAATAGAAAATCGTTGAACACTTATAATTACTTTTTATATGATATAGTAAGAACTAGATATTGTTTAAGGAAGGACGTTTAACATGATTGTTACAACTCAAGAAGAAATTCAAGCATTTAAAAAAATTGGTCGTATTTGTGCCGAAATTCGTGAGGCCATGAAGGCTGCCACTGTACCAGGTGTGACGACAAAGGAATTAGATGAAATTGCAGGTCGCATGTTTGCAGAGGCTGGTGCGATTTCTGGCCCGAAAGGTCAATATGACTTCCCAGGCTATACGTGCATTAGCGTAAATCATGAGGTTGCACACGGTATCCCAAGTGATAAAGTAATTCAAGAAGGCGATCTGGTAAATATCGACGTATCAGGCTCACTTGATGGCTACTTTGCGGATACAGGTATTTCTTTCGTTGTTGGTGAGGGCTACGCAGACAAGGAAAAACTTTGTGCTGTAGCAAAATTGGCATTTGACCGTGCAATGACGAAAGTTAAAGCGGGTTCAAAATTAAACCAAATCGGTAAAGCGGTTGAACGTGAGGCGTATGCACACGGACTGACAGTTATTATGAACTTAACAGGACATGGTTTAGGTCGCGCATTACACGAGGCACCAGACCATATACTGAACTATTATGAGCCAGGTGATGGTCAGTTAATGAAGGAAGGGATGGTTCTTGCTGTAGAGCCGTTCATTTCGGCAAAAGCGGAGCATATTGTAGAGTCAGGTGATGGCTGGACATTCGTAACACCAGACAAATCTTTAGTTGCACAAATTGAGCATTCAATTATCGTAACAAAAGGCGAACCGATTATTTTAACTGCATTAGAAGATTAAGCTTTGGTAGAGACAATAATTTTTAATTTTATTATAAATTGATAAATAAGCACTAAGTTAAATGGATATTTAGCTTAGTGTTTTTTATTTAACAAATACCAATCCCATCCATTTTGCAGTAAAATGGAAATTATAGCATAGGAAGGGAAGGAATTATATGAAAGAATTAAGCAAACTAGATTTATCAGTCGAGCTAGATAAAAAAATGTATAAAAAGAAACTAAAAGTTTTACAATACGAGATGTTAAATGCACAGCAGTTTTTATTTAACAATAAAATCGGGTTAATTTTAGCATTTGAGGGGATGGACGCGGCTGGTAAAGGTGGCGCGATTAAACGTTTAACAGAGCGTATCGACCCGCGCGGCTTAGTTGTACTGCCAATTTCTGCACCACAGCCACATGAACTTCGTCATCATTATATGCACCGTTTCTGGCGTAAGCTGCCACAGCATGGGCAAATCGCGATTTTTGACCGCTCATGGTATGGGCGTGTGCTTGTCGAGCGTATTGAAGGTTTTGCGAAGGATGAAGAGTGGAAACGCGCTTACAAAGAAATTAACGATTTTGAACAGCAATTAACAGACGGCGATTATATCGTGGTAAAATTCTGGATTCATATTGATGAAGATGAGCAATTGAAGCGCTTTAATGACCGTGCACAGGATCCGTACAAGGCATGGAAGTTAACGGATGAAGATTGGCGCAATCGTGAAAAATTTGGTTTATATTCAGAGGCTGCTGACGAAATGTTCGCCAAAACAGATACAGAGCATGCACCGTGGATTTTAATTCCGGGTAATGATAAATTATATTCACGTGTACAAGTATTAAAAGAGACGCTCGCGCATATTGAAAAAGAGGCGACTCGTCGTGGCCTACAGCTAACGAATGTTTTTGAGCAAAAGGAAGCTGTGGAAGAGGTTGCAGCAGAAATAGCAGCAGAGCAGAAGAATACAAAAACAAAGAAAAAGAAAAAATAACAGCAGGAAACTAGTTAAAGATGAAAATAGTGACACATATTTCTCGTCAAGATGAATACGCTAAAGTAAGGACTGGAATGTAGGTGAAGGTGCTGAAAAATTTATTTGGTGTACTGCCGAAAAAGGGTGATCATGTGATAAAGCTAATCGGTCAGAAATGCCTATTACGAACATTTGTTGAAGCGGATGCGAGAGTTCTTGCACAGCTATTACAAAATAATAAGTTTTATTGGTCGATTTATGAGCCGTTGCACCGCGAAGAATATTATAGCGAGCAAACGCAGCTTCGGAAAATACTAGAGGGAATCCGATTGTCACAAGAGAATCGAGAATTTTCATTCGGAATTTTTGACTCGGAGTCCGGACAATTAATCGGTCATATTTCGCTTTATGCGATTAAACGCTTGCCGTATTCGAGTGCATTTGTTGGCTATTCAATGGACCAAAATTATGCAGGGCGTGGTATTGCAACAGAGGCAGTGGCACTCGTGCTTGACTTTGCTTTTAATAAGTTAAATATTCACCGAATTGAAGCTTATGTAGCACCAGAAAACCTCGCATCTGTTCGTGTTTTAGAGAAGTCTAATTTTGTTCGGGAGGGCTTATTAAGAGAACTACTATTTATAAATGGTCAGTGGGTTGATCATTATATGTACGCTATGTTGCAACGTGATTTCAAGCGGAAATAAAAAGGAGGGGCAGCAGCTGCTACCCCTCATCATAATGAGAAATCCGTATGTCTACCATATGGATTTTTATTTTTCTAAAAATTTAGCTCCGTCATCTACTAAGTCTAGGCGACCGGTATTTGGATCGATTACTAAGCCGTGAACAGGTACATTAGTAGGCATTAATGGATGTGTGCGCACAAGGTCTACTGATTTTAGAACACTTGTTGTCACATCACCAAAGCCACGTAACCATTGTCTTAAGTCGATACCTGAATAGCTAATTGTATCGATTGTTTCTTGTTTAATACCACGACTTACCATATGTGAAAGCATAACGTCTGGATCGACTGCGCTCATACCGCAATCATAGTGGCCTACAACGTATACCTCATCTGCCTTTAACGCATAGACAGCCACAAGCAAACTACGCATAATCCCACCAAATGGATGATTTACGATTGCTCCAGCACTTTTAACGATTTTTACATCGCCGTTTCGTAAATTCATTGCCTTTGGTAGTAACTCAACAAGACGTGTATCCATGCAAGATAAAATAACAATTTTTTTATCCGGATATTTTGTTGTAATAAAAGGTTCGTACTTTTTATCTGCTACGAACGATTCGTTGAAGCTTAAAATTCCCTCTAATGAAGACATCTAATTTCATACCCCTTTCCTTACAGTAATTATTTTAATGTAAAGTTTAGAGAATTCAAATAATAAAAGCGAAGATGAGATAAAATGATTAATAAATCATGAAAACTATAGTAACTAAGTAGAAAAAATGTGATGAAATTGTGTCTTGATAATAGAAATTAAAAAATCATGGCAAATGTAGGTATTCACTACATTTGCCATGATTTCATTTTGTTATGAACGTTTTTTGTACACCACTAAAAAATTAATGATGATGGTGTCCTGAAGCTTTTTCGTTTGGTGCAAATGTATCCTTTGCAGAATCGATGTGCACGGAGTCAGCTGAATTTAATCCAACACGTAAGTAGTGGACGAAGAACCAAATACAAATAATGATAAGAACAGAATAGCCTAACACAGTCGTGAAGTATTCAGGACTCATAGGATGACGGTGATCCATAAACAAAACTCCTTTCTTCATTAGAAAATGTTCATTACAACCAATTATACCTTATAAAAGGATTAAATTGGTAGAATCATTTTGTGGTGTTTACCATATATTTGATGAACTGTGACGACATTTTGAAAAAAGCCCGTTTTCTATTTTAAAATAAAGTGAAGTAGATAAAAGAATTATGCTTAGACATAACTATTCTCATAAATAATAAAAATCTATCCTTGAAATCTATTTTTATTAGAGAAGTAAATATTAAAAAGAAGCCCTTCGGTACGTTATTTTGTATCATTATGCCAATTTGTGACCGAAAAAATAAAAAAATACTGATACAATATATTCAAAAATAGGGAAATAGGAAAGAAAAAACCATTAATCCATCGAAAAATGTTGGCCGACCATTTATACTTATATTTAAGAGTCAATAAATATCAAAAAAGACCGAAAATAAGAATATACATAGTAATTGGAGGTACATATAAAATGGATATTTCGTCACTGGTCGGGATAATTATCGCGTTTGTCGCTTTATTAACAGGGATGATTATGAAAGGCGTAGGGTTAGATGCACTTTTAAATCCTGCCGCAATTTTAATCATCATCTTCGGTACAATCGCAGCAGTAACAATCGCATTCCCGATGAAAGAATTAAAGAGAGTTCCAAAGCTATTCAAAATTTTATTTACAGAGACAAAATTAGCGAGTGACATTGAGCTAATTAAAATGTTCTCACAATGGGCGGATTTAGCACGTCGTGAAGGGTTACTTGCTTTAGAAAGTAAAGCAGCTGAAATTGAAGATCCATTCCTAAAAAATGGTTTAACGTTAGCTATTGACGGACAAAATGCGGATTATATTCGCGATGTTTTAACAGAAGAAGTTGAAGCAATGGAAGATCGCCATGCGAGTGGAGCTGGGATTTTCACACAGGCGGGTACATATGCCCCTACTCTTGGGGTACTTGGTGCGGTAATCGGTCTTATCGCGGCATTAAAGGATATGAATGATATTGAGAAGTTAGGGCATGCCATTTCTGCAGCCTTCGTAGCAACATTACTAGGGATTTTCACAGGTTATGTCCTGTGGCACCCATTTGCAAACAAATTAAAACGTAAATCTGCGGTAGAAGTGAAGCAAAAGTATATGATGATTGAAGGGATTCTGTCAGTACTTGAAGGGGAAGCTCCACGTGTCATCGAACAAAAGCTAGCTTCATACTTACCAATGGAAGAGCGTAAGGAAATTACGGAAAGCGGGGCGGGTGGCCTTGGCAAAGAAGCATAAGAAGCATAAAAAGCACGAGGAGCACGTTGATGAATCCTGGCTAGTACCGTATGCGGATATTTTAACGTTATTACTAGCACTATTTATCGTACTTTTCGCATCCAGTACTGTAGATGAAAAGAAGATGGCCGAGATGGCAGTTGTTTTTAATCAAGTATTCGATGGTGGTACGAGCTTTTTAGATAATAATGCAGCAATTCCAACACCAAATGGTTCGACGGAAGCACCGTCAACATCGGCGACAAAATATGCTGCAGATCAACGTTCACTTCAGCAAACACAAGGACGTGTGGACGAATTTATTGCGGTAAATGAGTTAGAAGAGCAATTCGAAACAAAAATGACAGACGAAGGTTTACTGATTACAATTCGTGATAGTGTTCTTTATGAATTAGGTCAGGCAGAGGTAAAGCAAGAATATTTACCAATCGCACAAGAATTGTCAACGATTTTACAATTTGAAGAGCCACGTAATGTAGTTGTTTCGGGGCATACAGATAATATTCCGATTGATACACCACAGTTTGATTCGAACTGGGATTTATCAGTTATGCGTGCGGTCAATTTCTTGAAAATTATTATTGATGGTAATGAAGCATTAGATTCAAAATATTTTAGTGTAAAAGGCTTCGGTGAATTTAGTCCAATTGCTTCGAATGAGACAGCAGAGGGACGCGCGAAAAATAGACGTGTAGAAATCCTTGTACAGCCACGTGTTGCTGAGGATGGAACGGTTATTGTAGAATAAGCAGAAATCTCACAAACCTTTAGAGTTTGTGAGATTTTTTTGACATCTAGTACACGCAACAGTTTGCAAAGCAATGGAATACTCCACTTGTCATTATTGCAGTTTCTTTAGTTAAAATAGCGCATAAGTCAGTAAAGCTAGCAGGTATAAGCTATTTATAAATAAAACTACAAACGATGGCTGATTATGAGCAAGCGATTGCAATAAGGCTGGGGAAAAGGCTCAGCATGTTGTATTGACACTTGGTGCGCAAGGTGTTTTAGTTGGTAGTAGGCGCGATTACTGTCACATTGTAAAATAATACTATTTCCTGGGGAATAAAAAAGGTCCGTGTCGGCTAGTGGCTGACACGGACTTTTCCTAATTATTTACGTAAGTTGCCTAACTCAGAAACGATGGCATTCATTTCGCTTGGGCTAAATGAATCGCGCTTCATCACCATTTCAAATAAATATTGCAGATCCTCGTATTTCCCTTCATCGAATGCATCTGATTGCATTGCATCGACATTTACCATACGTAGCTTTTCTTTAATTTGTTCGATCATATAAATCACATTTTCTTGTGATGGCGTAGATAAGTCCATAGTTATACCCTACCTTTCAATATATAAAATTATCATTCCATTTGTTACGGGGATTGTCAACTTAAATCTAGAAGGGTCGTTACTTTCAAAAAGATGGGAATTTCGTTAAAATAACAATACTGATAGCGATATCCGAATATTTAGTTGTTTAACTAAAATTTTGAGATATTTTCTAGAAATGTTTTAGGAAGAAAATAGTTTGGGAATAACACATACTATAGATGAGGGAGAGGATTATTATGAAAAGTAAATTATTACCTTTTATTGCGGTGGGAGCTGTCGCTGGCGCGGCGATTAGTCTGCTTGATCGACAAACACGTGAGCATACAATAGAAACATCGAGAAAAGTGAAGGATACCGTAACTTATTATGCATCAAATACAGATGAGCTTCAGCAATTAATTGAAGATAAAGTGGGGCAAGCACAGTCGTTTTATTCAGCCGCAACAGAGAACTTTAATTCTTTATTAACACAGGCAGAGGATGCGAAAACATTATCAGCCACGCTTCAGAGTATGGTGACAGAGACGAAGGATGCCTTTTTTCCGAAAGACAAATAATCGTTAAAGGAAAGTGAGTGCAGATGAATAAATCAAAAAAACCACATGCGGCCGTTGCTTTCGTGCAGTCTATCCTATCACCGAGCCCGTCAGAAGTTGATTTAACGACGGCGAAAGGCTTTGTGCAGGACATGCTACAGCGTATAAAAAATACAGAGCTTACGGCACTTGGCGCACAGCTCGCTTACTTCTTTTTACTATCATTTTTCCCACTATTAATTTTTATGGTGTCCTTATTACCTTACTTAAATCTAGAGCAGGGTGCAGTTTTTGATTTTATGGATGATATTATGCCAGCGGAAATTTTTTCACTTATTGAAGGGATTTTATCCGAAGTCTTAACGAATCAAAGTGGCGGGTTGCTATCAATCGGTATTTTAGGGACGATTTGGTCGGCCTCAAGAGGGATTGATGCGCTTACACGTGCACTCAATAAAGCGTATGACACTGAGGCGAGACCTGGTTGGAAGAATAAAGCGTGGTCGATTTTATTTACAATCTCCTTTGTCATTGTTATTTTACTTTCGCTTGTTTTACCAGTTTTCGGTCAGCAAATTACGAATTTGATTTTAGGATATCTAAGTATTGACTTTCAAATCCCGGGAATTTGGAATTTCATCCGCTTTGCGACTCCACCCACACTTGTGTTTCTAGTGATTTGTGTGATGTATTGGATTGTACCAAATACAGATCCTAGAATAAAGCTGATTAGTGTGCTACCAGGTGCCTTGATTGCAGCGACAGGTTTTTTCGCTTTAACATTTGGCTTTTCGTTTTATATTAATAATTTCGGAAATTACTCTGCAACGTATGGCAGTATTGGTGGGGTTATTGTATTAATGCTATGGCTTTATTTTATCGGGATGATTTTAATTTTTGGCGGGATTATTAATGCGGTATTTGCCCAATGTAAATTAGCGAAGGTACGTAAAAAAACAAGAAAAACACCTACATTTTAAAAGGCTTGAATGAGAGGAGCTCCTCCATTCAAGCCTTTTATATTAATTGTTTTTCAGCAGGCGTAAGCCATTTAAAATAACTAAAATCGTACTTCCTTCATGACCGATGACGCCAAGTGGTAAACTAATCGCTTGGAAGAAATTTGAGATAATAAGCAGTACGATAACTGATAATGAGAAGATAATATTTTGCTTCACAACTTTTTGCATTTTGCGCGACATTTTGACGGCATAAGCAATTTTTGATAAATCATTTTTCATCAGTACAACGTCCGCTGTTTCAAGTGCAACGTCAGTGCCGCCTCCCATTGCTATGCCGATAGAAGCGGTTGCAAGGGCAGGCGCGTCATTAATGCCGTCACCAACCATGCCAACTGTATGATTTTGTTGTTTGTACTTTTTAATATGTTCTACCTTTGTTTCAGGTAAGCATTCTGCTACGTAAGCTGTCACACCAGCTTCAGCAGCAATGGCCTTGGCTGTTGCCTCATTATCACCTGTTAGCATAACAACTTCAACACCAAGCTGTTTCAATTGTGCGACCGCCAGCTTTGCCTCGTCGCGCACTGTATCCTTTAGTGCAACAAGAGCCGCAATACCTTGTGCGTCCTTTAAAAAGATAACCGTTTTTCCTTCAGCACCGAGTGTAGCAAGCGCACCGTTTGCAAACACTGTTGCCGCGTCCGCACCAACAAAATCAGGTTTGCCAACTAAAAATGTTTCCTGCTGATAGTTTGCTTGAATACCGAAGCCAGGAATGTCTGTAATGGCCACGTCCTCTGTTAAGGCTACTTTTTCAACTGCCGCATATTTGACAATTGCTTGTGCGAGCGGATGATTTGATTGGGATTCAATTGCTGCAATTAATGCAAGTGTATCTGTTTTATTTAACCCGTCACGTACAAGAAAGTTTGTAACAGAAGGAGTACCCTGTGTTAAAGTCCCTGTTTTATCAACCGCTAGCACCTTTAATGTACTTAAATGCTCTAAATGTACGCCGCCCTTTACCAAAATTCCGTTTTTTGCGCCGTTAGAAATAGCTGATAGTGTTGCAGGCATAATTGCTGCAACAAGCGCACAAGGTGAAGCGACTACTAGTAATACCATCGCGCGGTATAGTGTTGTGGTCCAGTCCCAGCTAAGTAAGTAGTGCGGTAGGAACATCATCAGCATTACAGCAATCAGTACAGCTTTTACATATGTGCCTTCAAAGCGCTCGATAAATTGCTGAGAGGGTGATTTTTCGCTTTGTGCGGATTGTACAAGCGTAATAATTTTTTGGAATAACGAATCAGTACTTAATTTTGTTACGTTAATCGTTAAAACACCGTTTAAGTTCACTGTCCCTGCAAATACCTCATCACCGTCAATCTTTGTCACGGGCATTGATTCTCCTGTAATCGCTGCCTCGTCTACTGTAGATGTCCCTTTATAAATGGTACCGTCTGCTGGAATACGTTCACCAGGCTTTACTAAAATATGGTCGCCAAGCTGTAATTCAGAAACTGCTACTTTAATTGGCTGAAACCCGCCGCGCACAAGCCAAGCTTCTTCTGGCTGTAAATCCATTAGGGCAGAAATTTCACGGTGACTTTTGTTCATCGCATATGTTTCAAGTGCGCCACTGACAGCGAAAATGAAAATAAGGATCGCCCCTTCAGTCCAGTAACCAATAGAAGCTGAACCAATTGCTGCTAAAATCATTAGTATTTCAACATTTAGTGATTTATTTTCAATTGTATCTTGAATGCCTTCCTTTGCTTTTGCGTAGCCACCAATGACAAAGGCTGTAATGTACGCCATCACCGCTGCGGTCGTCATGCCCGTACTGTCCATACGCCAAGCAAGTAAAATGATAAAACCGGATAATAGCGCCAAAATTAATTCTTTGTGTTCATTTATTTTCTCATTTAAATTTAAATTTTCTCGATTAGAAGTGTGCATAATATCCCTCCTGATAATGAATTTCACTATCAAATCCCACTGATAATGTATTTCAATTATATTATATTTATTTTAAATTTATAATTATTATAATGTAGAGAGGGAGTAAATGTAAATCGTTTTGTTCTGAAATTATACTTCTACTATGAAAAAAATTTTAATTAAAATTAAACATACTTGACTTATAGGTATTAAAGAGTATGATAGAAAAGTATAAATTTTCAGGAGGAACATAATATGAATTTGATTATTATTGCAAACATCGTTGTGCTATTAGCACTTTGCGCATTTTTATATTTCTTAAAAACAAAAGAAGTTAAATTTTCAAATCGTGTATTTATTGCGTTAGCGCTAGGTGTTTTACTTGGTCTAGGCTTACAGCTTGTATACGGAGTCGGGTCAGAAGGGATTTCAGAATCGATGCCTTGGTATAACATCATCGGTTCAGGTTACGTGAAATTATTACAAATGATTTCAATGCCACTGATTTTCATTTCAATTTTGGCTGCATTTACGAAAGTAACAATCGGTAAAAACTTTGGTAAAGCAGCAGCGGTTATTTTATCAATTTTAATTGGTACAACAGCAGTAGCAGCAGGTTTAGGGATTACCTCAGCAGTTATCTTTGATTTAGATGCTTCACAAATTATGCAAGGGGACGCAGAAGTTGCTCGCGGTGAGTCAATGATTGAAAAATCAGCAGAAGTAACGACTTTACCGGATCAAATTTTATCAATGTTCCCAGCAAATCCATTTGCAGACTTAACAGGATCTCGCTCAACATCAACAATTGGTGTTGTAATTTTTGCAGCGTTCTTAGGTTTCGCGTACTTACAATTACGTCGTAAGGACGAAGAAACAGAAACAGCAACAAATGTGAAAAAAGGTATTGACGCAATTTACGGCTTAGTAATGGGCGTTGTGCGTATCGTACTACAATTAACGCCGTACGGGGTACTTGCAATTATGGCACGTACTGTGGCAACAAGTGACTTCGCAGCCATCGCAAGCTTAGGTAAGTTTGTTCTTGCGTCATATGCCGCATTAATCGTGATGTTTTTAGTACATTTACTATTAATTGCACTAACAGGCTTAAACCCAGTCACATATGTGAAAAAATCAGCGGAAACATTATTATTTGCATTCACTTCACGTTCAAGTGCAGGGACATTACCACTTAATATTCAAACACAAACAAAGCGTCTTGGTGTACCAGACGGCATTGCAAACTTTGCCGGTTCGTTCGGTTTATCAATCGGTCAAAACGGCTGTGCGGGTGTATACCCAGCAATGCTTGCCGTGATGATTGCGCCAACAGTTGGTATTAACCCACTTGATCCAGGCTTTATCGCAACATTAATCATCATCGTAGCAATCAGCTCATTTGGTGTAGCTGGTGTTGGTGGTGGTGCGACATTTGCCGCAATCATCGTATTATCAGCGATGGATTTACCAATTGCACTTGCTGGTGTACTAATTTCAGTAGAGCCATTAATCGATATGGGTCGTACAGCATTGAACGTAAGTGGTTCAATGACTTCAGGTGTATTAGCAAGTCGTTCTGTAAATGAATTAGATACAACGGTGTATAATGAATCAGCGGATGCGAAGCCGTTAGTATAATTTGTTAAATAATTGACGTATAAGGGTAGAGAATTGAGAAATCAATTTTCTATCTTTTTTTGTTCTTGTGGAAATAAAAAATCGCACGCCTTTATAGGCGTGCGATTTTTAAATTTATTAGAATACGCGTTCAGCGTGCATAGCTAATTTGTCTAATGAAGATTTTTCAACATCAGCATGTAATGAATTCCCGTGAGAGTCCATTGTTACGACTGCTGTGAAGCCTTCTACAGATAAATGCCACATCGCTTCTGGAATACCGAATTCGATTAAGTCTACACCGTCAACTGACTTGATGCAGTCTGCGTAGTACTGAGCAGCACCACCGATAGCGTTTAAGTAAACGCCGCCGTGTTCTGAAAGTGCAGCAAGCGTTTTTGGACCCATACCGCCTTTACCCATAACTGCGCGGATGCCGAATTTTTTCATGATGTCGCCTTGGTATGGCTCCTCACGAATAGATGTTGTTGGACCAGCAGCTTTTACTACCCAGTTACCTTCTGCGTCTTTACCCATTACTGGACCACAGTGATAAATAATTTGACCGTCTAAATCTACTGGTGCTTCAACACCTTCACCGATTAAGTGATGGTGGATTGCGTCACGACCTGTGTACATACGGCCTGTAATTTTTACTACGTCACCAACGTTTAATGAACGGATTTTCTCTTCAGAAATTGGCGCAGTAAGTTCTACTACTTTGTTGTTATCGTTTTCTTGCTTTTCTTCATCACGGAAAGTAATTTTTTCACCGTCTTGGTAATGCCAGTTGATGATCTCGCCCGTTTCTGGGTTGATATCAATTGCCATACGACGGTAAGCCCAGCAGTTATACGCTACTGATACGAAGAATGATGCTGGTAAGCGGTCCATTACGCCGATTTTACAGCCTAAAAGTGTCGCTTCACCACCGAAGCCCATTGTACCTACGCCAAATGTGTTTGCTGTTTTGACAACATAGTCTTCTAATTTCGCTAAGTCTTCAATTGGGTTCACGTCATCTACAGAGCGGAATAATTGCTCTTTTGCAAGATCGTATCCAGCAGAACGGTCGCCACCGATACCAACACCGATGAAACCAGCTGAACAGCCTTGTCCCTGTGCTTGCCATACAGAATGTAAGATACACTTACGGATACCATCTAAGTCACGACCAGCGCGGCCTAAGCCTTCAAGTTCTGTTGGAAGTGAGTATTGGATGTTCTTATTTTCACAGCCGCCACCTTTAAGGATTAGCTTGATTGTGATGTAGTCCTGTTCCCACTGTTCAAATTTCACGACTGGAAGACCAGGACCGATATTTGTACCTGAGTTTTTACCAGTTAATGAATCAACTGAGTTTGGACGTAATTTTGTATCAGCTGTTGCAGCTGCAATCGCTGTTTGAATTGCTTTTTTAATTTCGATTTGGTTCACGCCAACTGGAGTGTACACTTTGAACGTTGGTAAACCAGTATCTTGGCAAATTGGAGATACATTATCTTCTGCCATGACGATATTTGTTGTAATTGTGTCTAAAGACATCGCAGCACGCGTACCAGCGTTTTCCGCGTCTTTCGCAGCTTTAATCGCGCGACGAACGTCCTTTGGTAAATTTGTAGATGTTTCTGTAACTAGAGAATAAAGGCTTTTTTCTAAAGTTTCTAAGTATGCCATCTTAATTTTTCCCCCCAGAAAAATGAAGTTTATTTTTTAAAAAATACATTTTATATTATAACCCTTTTAATTTAGAAAAAAAAGAGCGCTTACAGTGAATGGTGGAAGAATTACGTAAAATTTTGATTTCTTTGTTGAATTTAACATTCAAATAAAAAAGCAGCACCTAGTCGGCACTGCTTTGGAAAGTTATTCGTTATTATCGCGTGATTGGAATTGATCCATTTTGTCTTCAAGATCATCCATCATTTTAATTAGACGGTCAATATCCTCTAGCTCTGTTGTTTCTGGATCGATTGCGTCTAACACCTCAAGGAAGATTTCTAAGCGCTCTTTCAAATAGTTAACTTGCTGCTCTTTGTTTGTAATTGGATTCATAGTGTCCGCTTCTACTAACGTAAAAACGGGATTCCCTCCTTTTTGGTTCACTTAGCCTCCATTATACAGTGGAATTTTGAAATTGCAATCGTTGTGGTAAGAAGAGGGAGTAGTCTAGTACTTATTAATTAATTTATTATTCTATCTATTTAGAATATTTACAATACGGACAGGTTATGTTAAAGTAACGTTAATACAAATAAAGGAGTGGTCGGAAAAGCGATGCATTCAAAATACAGGATAGAAGTGGAGGGAGTTTAGACCATTTTTCAGCACAATGGCTGAAAAACTTGTTTATGAAAAATATGGATAATAGTGAAACGTGATACCCTAGTAAACATTGAAGAGATGTTTGCTAGGGTTTTTATATGCCTAAAAATCGAGTATGATACGAATTAGAAATTAAAGGAGTTGAATTAGCATGAGCTATGAACAACGGAAATTTATAATTCTTGTAATCATTGTATCGATTTCTGGCTTCTCACAAGGAATGCTATTACCGCTCGTTGCAGTTATTTTTGAGTCAGACGGTGTTTCATCGACACTTAACGGCCTCAATGCCACAGGTTTATACATAGGAACATTGCTCATTTCACCATTTATCGAGCAGCCGCTTCGAAAATATGGCTATAAGCCGATTATTATCGTCGGTGGTGCGCTTGTATTCGCATCACTCTTTTTATTTCCGTTTTGGAAAAGCGTATCCTTCTGGTTTTTCTTGCGACTACTGATTGGTATCGGCGATCATGCGCTACATTTTGCGACGCAGACGTGGATTACAACGTCGACACCGCAGCATAAATTAGGGAAGGCCATGTCGATTTACGGAATTTCATTTGGTGTCGGCTTTGCGGTTGGCCCACTCTTTGTTCCGCTCATTGAAATTTCGGAGAGTCTACCGTTTATTATTTCATCTGCACTCTGCTTAGTCGCGTGGTCACTTGTATTCTTTGTGAAAAATGAGCATCCGGAGGCACTGATGGGGGATGCGAAAAACAACGGTTTGTCGCGTTATAAATTTGCGATTCGTTACGGCTGGATTGGGTTTTTACCGCCGTTTGTTTATGGCTTTTTAGAGTCATCACTAAATGCGCTCTACCCGGTGTATGCACTGCGTAAAGATTTTGAATTACATTATGTATCGATTATTCTAGCGGCCTTTGCAGTAGGGGCGATTTTAACACAGTTCCCACTTGGTATGCTTGGGGATAGGATTGGGCGCAAAAAGGTTATAGTTGGAGGCTTACTTGGCGGTTTTTTCTTTTTCGTTCTTGGAAGTAACTTAGAATTTTCGGAGCTGCTCGTTGCCATGACGTTTTTCCTAGCGGGTATGAGTGCGGGCTCCATGTACTCACTCGGGATTACATATATGGCTGATTTAACGCCGAAAGAACTGCTACCGACAGGAAATTTATTATGCGGTATTTTCTTTAGTCTCGGGTCGCTAACAGGTCCATTTTTAGGTGGGCTATATTTGCAAGTATTTCCTAGTGCAAGCTTTTTACTATTAGTGGCAAGTTTATTGTTGCTTATAGCACTCATTGTTTTATTATTCGGCAAAACAACAAAAACAGACGTTCAAATTTAATTTGAGCGTCTGTTTTTTACATTGAAAAAAATAATAGTCGTTAAAATAATCGCAATCAACACGTATATAAAAAGTGCTAAAAAATTAATCCCACCGAATGTTACAGCTGATTGTAATGATGAGCCACTTTGTGAGGAAGCCTCGTAATCGAGCGACCCTGTAAGTGTAAATAACCAGCCTACGATAAAGAAGGATAGGATAAACGTGACCGCAACAAGTAAAAAGTTTTTCATTCTGTATAGCCTCCGTTCTTTACTATCTCAGTGTACTGAAAATAAGGGCTAATTTCAAAATAAAGTTAAATTTACAATATTAAAATAGAAAAGTGATATTTTACTATTGTTTTCATAGAGAAATAAAAGTTAGTAGTAATAAAAGGGTATGAAAGAGGAAATATTGAATCTAATCTACTATAAGCAACTTTTTTCCTTTCCATTTTTCACTGTAATTGTATCAAAAAACACATTTTTATTTTATAGTTAAAATATTCTACAAAAGTATAAGGAATAACTATAAAATGGTTATTATAATGAAATAATGAGAGAAGGTTTTTCTGGATGGGGAAGTTTACTAATTTTAAAACAATCAAAGCCCGTATTTTAAGTGCGTTTATCGTCGTACTAGTATTTCTTTGTATTTTTGCGGGGTATAATTTTTATTCGAATCAACAAATGGAATTGAAAGCTAAAGAACTAGTAGAGCAAGATATCGTTATTTTGAATGCAAGTCAAAAGCTAGCGACATCAAGCAGTGTTCGTCTGTCAGCAGCTCTTAGTTATGTTGTGACAGGTGAAGAGCGCTACATTGAAATTTTTAACGAGTATCGTCAGTTAGCAGAAGAAAATAATGCGATTGTTGAAAAATACTATGGCACAGATGATGCTGCGCGCAATGAATTAGTGGATAAGGCCCGTATTTGGAGTAATAGTGTAGAAAACGAGGTATTTGCTGTTTATAAAGCAGGTAAGAAAGAGCAGGCACTGGCAAATTTAACGAATTTTACAGTACTTGTGACAGAAGTACGCACAGGTTATGAAGAAATGGCCAATGAGCGTGCGAATAATATTGAGGCAGTTGGCAACGATGTTGTGAAAACGAGTTCTTCGAATAAAGTGATTGGTTTAGTTGTCAGTTTGAGTATCACGTTAGTAGGTGTGCTTATTGCATTATTTACATCAATTCAAATTTCGAAGCCGATTCAATTCGTAGCGAATCGTATGGAGCAAATGGCTGATGGAAATTTAGCGAATGAACCGTTGACTGTTTTACGCCGTGACGAGGTAGGGCAATTAATGATAGCGGCAAATGATATGAATGAAAAATTAAAGAAGACGATTCAGTCTATTTACAATGTGTCAGAAACAGTCGCTGCAAGTAGTGAGGAGTTAGCGCAATCCTCACATGAAGTGAAACTCGGTGCAGAGCAAATTGCAAGTACGATGCAGGAAATTGCAACGGGTACAGAAACGCAAGCCTCTACGACAGGGGATTTAGCTGAAACAATGAATGCGTTTATAGCGCGTATTCAAGAAACAACAAGCGAAGGTGTGGCACTGAAAAGTCATTCAAGTGATGTGCAAAACTTAACGAATACCGGGAAAGATTTAATGACTAGCTCGACGACACAAATGGCGACAATTAATGAAATTGTCCTGCATTCTGTTCGGAATGTAGAAGGATTGAATGAGCAGTCTGCCGAAATTTCCAAGCTTGTTTCGGTTATTGATGACATTTCGAATCAAACAAATTTACTGGCATTGAATGCAGCAATCGAAGCGGCACGCGCGGGTGAGCACGGCAAAGGGTTTGCGGTTGTCGCGGATGAAGTCCGAAAATTAGCAGAGCAGGTACAGCTTTCAGTTGCAGATATTTCGACAATTGTTGGTCGTATTCAGCAGGAGACGAAGAGTGTAACGAAGTCATTACAGGACGGCTATGAGGAGGTCAAAAAAGGCACAAATCAAATGACTGAAACAAATGAAACCTTCCACCATATTTCAGATGCTGTGTCAGGAATGATTGCTAATATTGATTTGATCGCACTAAATTTAAATGGTGTGTTGGCGAGCACAGAGGAAATTGGTACATCGATTAATGAGATTGCATCGATTTCTGAAGAGTCCGCAGCAGGTATTGAACAAACAACCGCAACAGTTGAAGAAACAGCGACGACAATGGACGAAATTGTACATAGCTCGAATCAATTAGCGACGTTAGCAGAAAAGCTTAATACAGAAATGCAACAATTTAAGCTTTAAAATGAAATAATCCAACGTAAAACGATTTCCTCTAGTAGTAAGCTCTACTAGTGAGAAATCGTTTTTTAGTATGGCTAGACTGCCTGAACATTTTCTTTGTAGAAAAGTATGCCCATTACCCCCATCATTGAAAAGAAAACGGGGATGATGAAGCTATAGAAGTATCCAGCAGATAGATTGCCTGGAGTAGCCTGAAAAACATCTAATAAATAGCCGAAAAGGATGGGAAGTAATACAGCACTTAAAAAGCCGCCCGTATTAGCAAATCCAGAAACAACGCCTGATTCAGTGAGCGGGAATGATTGACGAACAGCTGCAAAGGTTAATGCACTAGCTCCGTATCCAAAGCCAATCATAAAAAATAGGATGGTGAGCAGGGGCGGAGATGGGTGGCCATTAAATAAAAGAAAAGAAAACCAGCTCAAGAAAACGAGCAGTTGAACAACAATGTACGGTCTTTTGATTGTGTTTAGTGTACCTGCAATCCAACTCATAAAAGGTGCGCCAATGAGTGCGCCAATAAGCCCAATCA
The DNA here is from genome assembly GCA_040274725.1 of Solibacillus sp. Classification (GTDB taxonomy): domain Bacteria; phylum Bacillota; class Bacilli; order Bacillales_A; family Planococcaceae; genus Solibacillus. The sequence goes on from JBEMAQ010000017.1 coordinate 59,570, forward strand.
TCATGAGTTCACTTACTTCAAAACGTGTCATCCCGTAGACAGTCATCCCGTATGGCACTGCCCATGAGCTAATAAAGCCGATATAGCCGCCGACAACCCCAAAGTGACAAAAAAATAAGGCCCATGCTTGCCGATTTGAAAAAACTCTTTTTAATACGGCAGATGTTTTTTCATGGTGAATGATCTCATTTAGAGGAAGTGATTCACTTAAAAAAAGCCGGTTTGCTTTTTTTATGAGGACAAAATAAAGCAGGAAACTACATAAAACTAATAAAGCCCCAAGTGAAAAAAATGCTGTGCGCCAGCCGAGTAAATGTATCCAAAAAGAGAAAGGAACAGTGGCTATTAGGAAACCTAAACTACCCGTCATACCTGCAAAGCCAACTAATCGAACAAATTCTTTTTTTTGAAACCACTGGGCTAAGATGAGCATCATATTTACCCAGATGGTTGCGTCACCGATTCCCGTGATGATTCGTGCGAAGAACAGCACGAATTCATGTGTACCTAGACTATAAAGGATTGTACCAAGGCCAGTAAGCGCGGCACCAAAAATCAAAAAGAAATTTGGTCCAAAACGGTCAGCAAGCGCACCCATAGGAATTTGCAGGGCTGTGTAAACAAAAAACTGGACGCTTGCTAATAAGCCAATCAACGAAGCTGTTACATGAAAATCTTCCATTAATTGATCGGTAATCAATCCTGGAGCAGTTCGTTGACTTGCCATTAACAAATAAGTGATGAGTACAGAAGCCAATACAAGCCATCTATACTTACTATGTTGTTTTTCCAGTGAACTCTACTCCTAAAAGTTTTTTATTATGGATATTCGAATTTAGGGAAGCTTATTCTGAATTTGAAGATATTTGGAAAATATTTGTTTTCATTTGAAAATAAAAACGACCCAAATTGGACAACATAAAGATTGAAGAATATAAATCAGCATTTTATATTTTTCATCATCCATTATGTGAAAGGGAGGGGCGCTATGCAGACTTTAGAAGTGAAATGTACCGTATCGGATTGTTTTTTCCATGCAAAAGGAAATATTTGTGGAGCTGAAAAAATTGAAATCAATATGAATTATCAAGCGGACAAACAACAGCAATCTGAATTTGCTACTGATTTTGATGCTGTAAAAGAAGAGGCGACACAGTCAACGCAAACGTGCTGTAACACGTTTATATCGAAAAAACAAAAGCAGTTAGCTGACAATCTCAGTCATTTACAAAAAAATTAAACAATGATTTATTATGCTCAATTTACAGAAGTACTCGTTACTTCTGTAAATTGAGTTTTTAATCTGATGCGAGTGCTGTAGTGACAGCGCCCACAGCTTGTGTCCAAGCACCAACGGCATTCATGATTATGCCTTCTTGTGTATCAGTATTTGCAAAAACTTGAATTACATTCCCGATTAATTGAATGATATTTCCGGTATTTGCGATTGTTTCTAGCAATGTTAATTTTCCTTGTGTATTAATGGTGATGCCAGTTCCGACTACTTGAAGAAGATCTCCTTGGGTTTCTAATTGTTGACTTAACTGCTCATTATTCGTCAGTATACTTGCGACAACGACTATATTCCCTATAGCTTGGAGTTCGTCACCCACGTTATTTAATAAAGAATCCTCTGTTTTTGCCGCAATGGCAATTCCTCCAGCCTCTAATATATTGCCGATCAAATTAAAATCGGTAAGTGTTTGCTCACTAAAAATCGTTGAAGGTGTACTGCCAATAGCTGAGATAATTGTCCCAACAGCTTCAATCCAATTGCCGGCAATGACAGTAATGTTTGAGGAATGATGTTCGTTTAGATTATGCCGTTTTCCTGCTGGTGTTTGGAACATTAGGTTATTCCATTTATTCGAGTTATGAAAACGCATTATTTTCACCTACTAATCATAAAATCGACATACAACAGTATATGGATGTTTAAATCGGTTCGTTAGTTGTTCTTGTTGGAAGAATAAAGAGTAGGAAGTTGTCGATTTTTAAGTTCTAAATACGCGTCTTGTTACTTACAGTGTAAAAAGGTGAGGAAAGGAAGAGCGAATGATTGTAGACGGGGTGTTTTCTGGTGGTGGCATTAAGGGATTTGCTTACGTCGGGGCAATGCAGGCGCTAGAAGAACGCGGGATACAATTCAAACGTGTAGCAGGTACAAGTGCAGGCGCTATTTTGGCATCCTTTATTGCAGCGGGTTTTAATGCACGAGAGTTAGAAGAAATTTTTGATGAGCTTAATTTAAACGTATTACTCGATCCACCAAAAATCTGTATTGGAATGCCAATCCTAAAGTGGATGAATTTATATTTCCGATTCGGTATGTACCGAGGGAAATCTTTAGAAAAATGGTTCCATCAAAAATTGGCGACAAAAGGTGTATACACCTTTGGTGATTTGCCAAAAGGGACATTAAAACTCGTAGCGTCAGATTTAACAAACGGCAAAATTTTAATCTTACCAGATGATTTAAAGCACTATGGTATAGATAGTGAAACATTTCCGATTTCTCGTGCACTGCGCATGAGCTGTGGGCTGCCATTTTTCTTTGAGCCGATGTATTTAAGAAATGGTACGAAGGAAAGTGTCATTGTAGACGGCGGCGTTTTAAGTAATTTCCCATTGTGGATTTATGATAATGGCAAAAAACTGCGACCTGTTCTTGGAATGAAATTAAGCAGTGTAAATGAAGAAACGTCCACGCGTGAAATTGATAATGCAATTCAGCTATTTGAAGCGCTATTTTCAACGATGAAAAATGCCCATGACAATCGTTACATTGCACGAAGGCATGAGAAGAACATTATTTTTATACCGGTTGAAAAGTATAGTGCTACGCAATTTGATATCGACGAGGAGACAAAGCAAAAATTAATAGGTATTGGAAAGGAACGAGCTAGCCAATTTTTAAAAAAATGGTCACCGATTTGGTAAGGTATATGAAAAAAGTAGTTCTCTTCAAACAATGTATATGGATCTCCTTCATTTAAACGAGGATATCAGTATACATTTTTTTGACGTTCACTTTGCAAATTTTTTAGTTCTACTCGGTATTAATTTTATATCGCTTGGAAAAAATGAATAGCAGTACATCATTTGAACAGGGGTTAAAAATGAGTAGTTCATCAACTGAGCAACGTCGTCTAGAAAAAAATTTGGAGATGAATGTAGCAATAATTAAAAAAATCCTCGGAAATTCGGCAGACTTAATTGTTCGAGAAAGTAGCATTGGTAGTATCGAAAATAAATTTGCCATGATTTATTTAAAGGGGCTTGTCAATGAGGAGCAAGTAAATAATAACATTTTAAGAATTCTTGAGTTAAATAAAAAAGAAATTAAAACGAATTTGTTTAATACAGTTTACGAGGAAATGATTGCATTAACTGAAATTGAAAAATCGCAGAAGCTGGATGAATTGATTTTAGCGGTATTAAATGGCGATACGGTTTTTCTATTAAGTGAATGTGACCAGGCAATCGTACTAGGGACAAGTGGTGGTGAATTCCGTGCAATAGAGGAACCGCAATCTGAATCTGTTATTCGCGGGTCGCGGTCAGGGTTCGTTGAAAATTTGAAGTTTAATATTGCTCTTTTACGACGTGAAATTAAAGATCCGAATCTTCGTATTATGTTAATCGAAATAGGGAAACACTCAAATCAAAAAATTGCTGTTTGCTATATTGAAGGACAGGTTAAATCTGAAATTGTAGAAGAGGTCGTTCGCCGCTTAAAAACAATCGACATTGATTTTGCACCGGATTCTGGATTTGTTGAGCAATGGATTGAAGATAGTAATTTATCGCCTTTTCCGCAAATACTGGATACAGAGCGGCCTGACAGAGTCGCCTATAATTTACTGAAGGGGAAAGTTGGCGTTATTGTAGAAGGTTCACCCTTTGCTCTTCTCATGCCGATTATGATTGGTGATTCTCTAAAATCCATTGAGGATTACAATCAACGCTGGGTTATTAGTACATTGCTACGAATTTTGAGATTTGTTTCGTTTTATATGACACTTTTTTTGCCAGCACTTTATGTAGCGCTCGTATCCTATCATCCGGAATTAATTCCGACACAGCTTTTATTTACGATTGCTGCTTCAAGAGAGGGGGTGCCGTTCCCGTCATTAATAGAAGCGTTAATGATTGCGCTGTTTTATGAAATCTTGCAGGAAGCTGGGACGAGACTTCCTAGAAAAATAGGTCAAACCATCGGTATTGTAGGCGGAATTGTGATTGGGGAGATTGCTGTACAAGCAGGTATCGTCACGCCATTAATGGTCATTGCCATTTCTCTTACAGCCATTTCAGCATTTACACTACCAAACTACAGTTTATCTATAGGGCTTAGAGTGATTCGTTTTGGTGCTATCTTTGCAGCTACTGTACTCGGATTGTATGGAATCATACTTGCTTTTATTATGATTCACATTCACTTAGCAAATTTGAAAAGTATAGGCATCCCTTATTCCGCGCCTTTTGCTCCAAATTATTTATGGGATTTAGAAAATGTGATCATCCGAGCCCCTATTACAACACTGACAAAACGCCAGCCCCCACCATTTTTAGAGCCCACAGATGGAGAACAAAAGAACAATGGAGGAAAGGCGAAGTCATGACACTTTATAAAGAGCAAGCAGAATTTATTAATGATCGAGATATTATGTTTGCCGTGGCCTCAAATATTATTAGTATTACCGTGTTATTTTTACCACGTTATGTTGCCGAAAATACCGTTTCAGCAGATGGATGGGTTACGATATTATTTGGTGGGCTTACCGCGATTATTTTAGGGTGGCTACTCGCAAAAATTGCAAGTTCCTTTCCAAATCAATCTTTTCTTTCCTTCGCGTCTTATTTAGTATCCAAACCCGTTGCCATTATATTGAGCATACTTTTTATCGTCCAATACATCATCATTTCAGCGTTTCAAATTAGAGAAATCGCAACATTATCCCATGAATATTTATTTGATCGTACACCATTAGAGGTAGTCTGTTTAGCGTTTATTCTCGTTGTCATTTATGCTGTGAGCGGTTCACGTGCCGCTATTTTTCGTCTGAACATTCTCTTCTTTCCATTTGTTATTGGCGGATTATTATTGCTTATTCTCTTTCCTCTCGGAGCGATGAAACTCGAAAATTTACTGCCAATGTTTGAAACGGATTTGAAGGGGATTGCACAAGGAACGACCGCTAGTTTAACGGCCTTTCTAGGCTTTAGCATTGTCTTGTTTTATACTGCACTTGTAAAAAAACCACAAAAGACAGCTAAAATGACCGTGCTAGGAATTTTATGTCCATTTTTCTTTTACATCATTATTTTTATTGTGTGCATTGGTGTTTTTGGAAATGTTTCGACAAACAATCTATACTATCCTGTATTCGAATTGTCAAAAACGGTGTCAAATCCAGGCAATTTTATTGAGCGTTTTGATTCTATTTTATTTATTATTTGGACACTCATCGTATTTACGACAAGTTTAATGGCCTTTGATATTGCTGTGTTACTACTTAATTTACTCTTTAAAAAGATGAACAAGCAGACAATCATATTTATCGTATCTCCCGTTATTTTCTTTTTAGCTATGTTGCCAAAAAACTATATTGAAACGAATGATATCGCAAAGTATATGGCATACATAGAGATTGCTTTTTTAGTTTTTGTCATAGTTCTTCTCGGTGTGATGCGATTAATCAAAGGTGTGAGGACGAATGAGTAAACGAAAAGGATTGTTTTTTTTAGTAATGAGTTCACTTTTTCTAGCCGCCTGCTGGGATAAAATTGAGGTAGAGGAAAGAGGATTTGTATCTGGTATTGCAATCGACTTAGCCGACAGTCCTAGCAATATGGAAATGAATGAACAAGCGCTGCACCAAGAAAGGGGCGAGATGAGGTTACAACAAGATGAAAAAATATTGAATCAAACGATGGATGAAGATCATGAGCAACATCAATTCAAATTAACGCAGCAACTGATTGTGCCGTCTGGTTTAGCTCAAGCGCAAAACAGTGGTGGTAATACCGTACCGGCCTTTCGCAATTTAGCGCAAACGGGCAATACAATTATCGAAATGAACCGCGATATGATTAAACAGGCGGGACGAATTACAAATGTAACTCATTTGAATGTTGTGCTATTTTCGGAGGGAATTGCAACAGAGGAGGATTTGTTTGCAGATTTAATGGATATTTTCCTTCGAGAAAAGGAAATGTTGCGTAGCGTAAAAGTTGCGATTACAAAGAACCATGCAGGAGACTATCTCTATATTCTCCCTGAAAATGAAAAAATACCAGGCATGTATATTTCGAAGTTATTGGAAAACAAATCGAATTTAGAAATCGCACAGCCACTCACAGTTGGAGATGTTCAGGCTTTGCTTCTATCAAAAAAGAGCTTTGCTATTCCTATATTAAATATTGTGAATGCCACAACAATCAATTATACAGGGCTGTCCGTTTATAATGGAACGAAAAACAAAGTCATTGGTCTGTTAACTGGTGAACATGCGAAAGGGTTAAATTTTATCAATTCTAAAAATCAAACAGGCACAGTTAATATTAAATTTAACAAGGGTGATATTACATTCGAAATATTACAAGTAACGAGCAAAATCGCGCTAAAAAATAACAATAAAAACCAATTGGAATTCGATATTACAATCGATGTTGAGGCGGGAATCGCAGAGCAATACGGCTCACTGGACATAATGAATGAGGCGCATTATAAAGAGTTGAAAAAAGCATTAGAACAGGAGATTGCTCAAATGGCAACACATACAGTTGCTATGTTACAAAAAGAGATGCAAACCGATTTACTCGGTCTAAACACACATCTATATCAGTACAATTATCCTTTATGGTCTTCCATTAAGGATGATTGGGAGGATGGTCAACGCTATTTTTTTAAGAGTACTATAGGGATTGATGTCAATGTCACAATTGAAAAGCCAGGAAATATTTTAAAATCGCACTAAGGAAAGGGATGCACATATGTGGGAAATGTTAAAAGACCGTCTAACCGATGTCACAACAATGATTTGTACACTATTATCTTTTGCAATTCCCTTTACAATTTATAAAATTAATAAAATCTTCCATAAAAATACGAATCCCCCGTGGAAAAGAAAAGATGAAACTTAAATTGAATATAAGTAGCCCACATGCTAGTTGAAAACTGAAATGTGGGCTACTTAATAATACCTGAGCATTGATTGTGCAGTATTTCTTAAGAGCTAATTGTGGAGATGGAAATCTGATTGGCTGTTGATTTAGGATTTTTGATAGCCCTTGATTGGTTCCACTGCCAAAGCTAAAAGTACAATTCGGAACAGCATATGTTGCGTGTGACTTTTCATTTGAATGATTGTCAAATATTACCTGAATGCTTACTGGTTTTTCTTCAAACTTTCCTGTGCGATTTTTACTAGCTCCTTGACCATATTTCCGCCGATTTTTCCGCCCACTTTTCCTACCTGTGCAGCAGTTAGTTCACCGTTGTAGCCCTTTTTTAATGGAATACCTAATTCATTCGCAACTTCTAATTTTGCCTCTTCAGGATTGTTAGTACCTGTTACTTTCGCCTTCAATTCATCAAGTTCTTTTCTAGCTTCAGGAACAAGAATTTTATTTCGATTGTTTCTACCCATCAGATCCCTCCTTATATTTAGCGTAACCAATATAAATAGAAAAATGTTTTATAAATAATGGAAAGGTGAGTTTAGCCTTTTGAGAAATAAATAATATATCTTTCGCAATTCAACAAAGTAAATACAGATGGAGGAGAAGTATTTTTTGTACTTTTCTCCTATTTGCTTACTTACGCTTTTCCTTTTTTACTTTTTCCAAGCTCTTCTTTTATTTCTTCTTTAAGTTCTTCAATCGAATGTTTTCGCCGCTTGTTTTCTTCGTTTATTATTTCACGCTGAAAAGCGTCTGCAAATTCCTTTCCAAATTCCGTTTCCTGAAGATTCTCCTCCGTGTTTTTCACAATTTCACGTATTCGATCAACTTTACTCGTTTTGTCATATTGTTTTGGATGCTTTGAATTAGACATGTTAACCTCCTAAGTTGTTCTTGATTGTAAAATTAGTGTGGATTTTTTTTCAGTAATTATGTGTACCGTTTTTTGGATGGTCTATATGTAATTAAACGAATCTTATCTAATTTTATTTGGACATTCCAGAAGCAAAAAAAAACCCGCAAATCCATTATGGATTTGCGGGTTGAACCTATTTTTATTTACGTAATGTTAATTTCACGACACACTCGACTTGTGCAGTTTGTGGGAACATATCAATCGGCTGAATGTACTCGACATCATATGCCTTTGATAGCTCCTGTAAATCCTTCGCAAGTGTCGACGGGTTACAAGATGTGTAGACGAAGCGCTTTGGTTTGATTTTTAGCACTGTGCGAATAAAGCCAGGCTCAAGACCTGTACGTGGTGGGTCTACTGAGATAACATCTGGACGATAGCCTTCTTTTGCCCAACGGAATAACCATTTATCAGCTGTTCCTGGGAAGAAGCGCACATGGCTAAGGTTTGGATTTGAACGTGCATTAACTTTTGCATCTGCAATGGCCTCGTCGACATTATCCATACCGCGAACTTCTCTTGCACCATCTGCAAGCCACATACCGATTGTCCCAACGCCACAATATGCGTCAACAACTTCCTCTTTACCTGTTAGGGCAGCTGCTTTTTTAATTTCATTATACAAATGAATTGTTTGCTCGGGGTTTAATTGGAAGAATGCGCGTGTTGATAAATCAAATGCGAATTCACCAAGCTTTTCACGAATTGCTTCGTGGCCGTCTAATACGATTGTTTCATCGCCGAAAATAAGTGATGATTTATCACGATTAATATTTTGCGTAATCGACACGATTGATGGGTCGATTTTTTTAATGCGCTCGATTAATTCTTCTTTGTGTGGTAGTTCATTACGTGTTGTAACTAAGCACACTTGTGTTTCGCCTGTACGAAGACCTGTACGCACAACGATTGTACGTACTAAACCGTTTAATGTTTTCCCATCGTAAATTGTCAGGTTTAGTTTTTGTAAAATTTTACGTGTGGCAACAGTTATTTTAGCTGTCATTGTGTTTTGTACTAAGCAATCATTAATGTTTAGTAATTTGTTTGTACCTTCAGCAAATAAGCCTGCATAAACGCGCTTGCCTTCTTTGCGTACTTGGAATTGTGATTTGTTGCGGTAATTCCATGGGTTGTCCATACCAAGTGTGTCACGTACTTCTGTGTTTTCCGCAATTTTTGGTGCGTATTTTTCAAGTGCTTGCATCACGATATCACGCTTGTTTTTAAGCTGACCTTCGTATGTCATATGCTGAAGCTGGCAGCCGCCGCACTCATCATATACTGCACAAGGTGCTTCCGTACGGTATTCACTTGCCTCACGAATTGCTACAACTTCTGCTTCTGCGAAATTACGTTCTACTTTTGTTAATTTTGCTGTTACAACCTCGCCAGGAATCGCACCTTTGACGAATACGACGTTGCGCTTGTAAAAGCCGACACCTTCACCGTTAATGCCGAGGCGTTTAATTGTTAAAGGAAATTTTTGACCAACTTCCATTTTTACTTCATTCATTTTTCCACGTCCTTTATATGTGAACAGAGGAGACTCTCCGGAGAACACCTATGTTTTAGTCATCTCATCATTATAACGGACGCGCGAAGGAAAAGAAAGAACGGCGATTTATGGAGTGATGCCTTCGTACTCTAGTACTAAATCATCAAGAGAGGCGAATGTGTAACCTTGTTTTTTCGCATCTCGGATAAATGCAGGCATCGCCTCGGCATTATCCTGCGCGACCGTGTGCATTAAAATGACCGCGCCCGGATGAAGCTGCTCCATAAGGGCATTATAAGCATAATCTGCACCACGCCGCTCATCCTTTAGCCAGTCCTTAAAGGCAATCGACCAAAACATATGACGGTAGCCCGCTTCATTACCAACGCGCAGAACCTCTTCGCTAAAAATACCTTCTGGCGGTCTTGCGTAATACGTGCGCTCCACGTCTGTTAGCTCGCGTAGTGCATCATCAAAAAGCTGCCACTCCTTTTTCATTTCGGCAGCGGAAAGCCGGGCCATATTGGGATGACCATATGAATGGTTGCCAATGATATGCCCGTCCTTCACCATTTGCTTTACTAAATCTGGTGCGCTTTTAACGTAATGACCGGTTAAGAAGAACGTAGCGGGTACTTCTTCATCTCGTAGCGTGTTTAAAATACTTTCGGTAAAGCCGTTTTCATAGCCGTTATCAAAGGTTAAATACGCGATTTTTTGATCAGGCCGACCTTTGTAAATGGCACCATATTTTGCAAGCAGTGAATCAAGCTCACCGCCTGCCTCAGCAGGAACGTTATCTGTACTTCGCTTGAAGCCCCAGTGATATTCTGTGTCGCGCGCATACGTAATCGTAGAAATGACGACAATGCAAAGCAGTAGTGCGATGCCATATATATGTTTTTTCATAAAAAAAGCAACCTCCTTTTATAAAGTAGGTTGCGCAAAAGCTTATTTGTTATACAAATCGATTATGGCATCCTCGAGTGATGCAAATTTAAATTCAAAGCCGGATTTGAGTAATTTTTCGGGTACAACATATTGCCCTTCGAGTACGAGTTGACTCCGTTCACCCATTGCAAGCTTCATCATCACACTCGGTACGGGTAGCCAGTGTGGACGATGAAGTGCTTGGCCGATTGTTTTGCCAAAATGCTGCATACGCTTTGTATTTGGTGAAGTTAAATTTACGGCATCAGAGATTGTCTCATGCTCCATTGCAAAAAGAATCGCACGTGCTACGTCCTCAACGTGAATCCAGCTAAGCCATTGTTCACCAGAGCCAACTGTGCCACCGACACCAAATTTATAAGGGAGTGTCATAAGCGGCAATGCACCTTCCTTTCCGAGTATAACCCCGAAGCGAGTTAAGCAAACGCGCACACCGTACTGTTCAGCCTCTCGTGCGCGCTGCTCCCAGTTGATGACCGTTGTACCAAGAAAGTCACGCGCGACTTCGGTGCTATTTTCGGTATAAATCATTGTAGTAGAAGTCGGGTAAATACCGACAGCGCTTGCATTAATGAGAACGCGCGGCTTTTTACTAAGTGCCGAAATAATGCGAACCACTTCTTCGGTCGTCTCCATACGGCTCTCGAAAATTGCTTTTTTGCGTTTATCTGTCCAGCGTCCATCATTGAGTGATACACCTGCTAAATTAACGAATGCATCAATCCCTTCAAGCTCAGCTTCAGGCTTCATACCGTTTAGCCATTTAATATAGCGAATACCGTCCTCTTCCTTACGTTCACTGCGTGTTAAAATGATGACCTCATGCTCGTAAAATTGAAGTAGCTCTGTTAAATGTTTCCCGACCAGACCTGTACCACCTGTAATCGCGATTTTCAAAACGCTTCACCCCTTACTCATTTTTCCTATTATACCTACCCGTGAAATGAATGTTCAAACGATGTATACTAAGAGGGAAGAAAGGGTGAGGCGCATGCTTGTTATTACGAAAATTGGTCGTCAAAAAAATAATAAAGAGCGCTATAATATTTATATTAACGAGGAATACAGCTTTGCCGTTGATGAAGGCACGTTAATAAAATTTGGCCTGCAAAAGGGCAACATACTTGAACAACATGAAATAGATGATATTGTTTATGAAGATGAGATTGCGAAAGCATTTAATAAAGCACTTGGCTATTTGAGCTTTCAAATGCGCAGCGAGCATGAGGTGCGTCAAAAATTGCTACAGGCTGAGTATGGTGCAGCCGTTGTGGAAGAGGCGATTCGTAAATTAGAGCGGCTCGGTTTTTTAAATGATGAGTCGTATTCTAAGGCGCTCGTTGAAACGCGCAAACGCACGGCGAAAAAGGGCCCCGCTGCGATTCGTCAGGACCTGATCAAAAAGGGCATTGATAAAAATTTACAGGAACAGGTACTAGAGGGCTTTTCACATAGTGAGCAGATTGAGATTGCAAGTGAGCTAGCGGCGAAACAGATGCGTGCGAGTAATGGGAAGACACCGATGCAGGTGAAACAAAAAGCGCAGGATTTACTTTTGCGTAAAGGTTATTCGTATTCAGTTGTGAAAGAAGTTTTAGAGCAGCTAACATTTGAGCAGGCGGATGATGAATGGGCGGAACTTGTCGAGCGTCAAGGGGACAAAATTTGGCGCAAGTACACGGCGAAATTCACAGGCAGTGAGCGCAAGAACAAAGTGAAGCAGTCACTTTATCAAAAGGGCTTTCCGATTGATGTAATTAACTGTTTTATTGAACAAAAGGAGAATGAAGAATGAGTGAACAAGTATATGCAGCAATGACAGAGCAAGAACTACGTAATGAAATCGCACGTCTACGCGAAAAAGCACGTAAGGCGGAGCAGCTAGGTATCGTGAATGAGTACGCGGTATATGAGCGCAAAGCGACAATGGCGTCGGCTTATTTAGTTGATTTAGATACGATTATTCCAGGGGAGATGTACCGTATCGACGGCACACCAGGTGTATTTTTCCAAGTCGATCGCTTAAAAGGGCGCTTTGCGTGGGGACACCGTTTAGGCAGTGACCGCTATGAGGAAGCATTACCTGTATCATTATTATTACCGGTAAAGGCAGGGAAATAAGATGGAGCAGCATATTAAGCAGTTAACAGAGGAATTGCTTGCGAAAAATCCAGAAATGTCAGTAGGCCGTGCACAGACATGGGTGGAGCTACTGTGGTCGGATTTTGAATCAACTTCAGCACGTGCGGGTTATTCATTCCGCGGAGCAGATTATACAGCAGGATTAGTACGTCAGCTGATTACAAGCTATGGTGATAAATTACACCTGTTTGCAGGACGCAATCCGAAATACGCACATTTATTAGATGCGAGTGATGATGTCATTCAGTAACGACAAAAACCTACGAATTTCTATTTTCGTAGGTTTTTGCATTTTAATTATTTCCAGCACCGATTTGTAATTTTTTCTGCAATTTATCCTCAGTAAAAATCCAGCCTGTGTAAGATGTAACGACCTCCAGCTCATCATTTAAATGCGCCACAGCGACAAACGGGTAGTGGTCATTACTGCGGTAGCGTAGGTCGATTAAGCGCACCTCGGTTAAACCTGTTTCGAGCTCTGCAATTTCCCAACGGTACAGTGGAGAAAACGATAAAAAAGCATCGAGATTTGAATCTTGAAAGGCAGCCTGAACGAGCGGCGTTTTTGGAATCGGTTCAAATTTAAATTTGTCATAAATATTGACAGTACGACGATACGCGCGGCCAACATAGTAATGTGTCGGTGACTTTGCAGCGATGCGCCAATGGAAAAATCGCATAGTCGGTGCGACAATAACAAAATCCTCGTCCTGAATTGTATTATGTACCGCCGTTTTAATCGCCTTTTGTACAGCAAAGCGCAAAATATAGTAAAAGAAAATAAGGATGTACATAATACTAAATGTCCAAACAGGATTCGTGCCGAATGCCCAAAGTAAAATCCCGATACAGTGCGCGGTGAAAATATACGGATCAAATGTATTAATGACACCGAGTGCGACCCACTTCTTTGAGAACGGGCGCAGTGCTTGTGTGCCGTATGAGTTGAAAATATCGACAAATACGTGCAGGAAAACAGCGAGCTGTGTCCATAACCATAAGTGCAATGTGTTGGCGCTTGGTAGGATAAGCGATACAATAGCGGTAATGGCGATTGGCCAAAGCAGTACAGCGGGAATCGAGTGTGTAATACCACGGTGATGACGAATATAAACCGCGTTATTGCGCAGCTTTAACACGGTGTCGACGTCTGGTGCCTGCTGACCGAGAATCGTTCCAGCCATAACGGCGGTAAAGGTCATTGGATGGCTTGCGACTACAGGGTCAGCAAGTGCTAATCCACCTAAAGCGATACCCATAACGAAGTGTGTGCCTGAATCCAATTAAATCAGTCCTTTCGTTAATGAACTGTTATTAATTATGCCTAGGCATAATAGATAACAGCGTTTTTCGAGTCTATTCGAAAAACTTTCTTTAAGTTCATTCATCGGCACCAATCGAGGTGAGCACCTTTTGTTGAATGAAAGTAAACGGAAAAAATTAACAAACTATATATATCTCTATAATATACCCTTTTTCCGGGGAATTAAATCGAAATCGTACGGAGGATCCAGTGAATTATCAATATACGAAACAATTTAGACAAGCTTTAGTCGAATGGTTTAAAGAAGAGCAGCGTGACCTGCCTTGGCGTCATACAAAGGAGCCATATAAAATTTGGGTTTCTGAGGTGATGCTACAGCAAACGCGCGTCGATACGGTCATTCCGTATTACAATCGTTTTATCGAAAAATATCCAACAGCACAAACGCTTGCCTATGCGCCAGAGGAAGAGCTTCTGAAAATGTGGGAGGGGCTTGGTTATTACTCACGTGTGCGTAATTTGCAGGCAGGCGTAAGAGAAGTTGTTGAAACATATGGTGGACGTGTGCCAGATAACCGCGTCGATATTTCTAAACTCAAAGGTGTCGGTCCTTATACAGCTGGTGCGGTGTTAAGTATCGCATACGATAAACCAGAGCACGCGGTAGATGGCAATGTGATGCGTGTACTGAGCCGTGTGTTAAATATTGATGCAGATATCGCCTTACCGAAAACGAAGAAGATTTTTGAAGAGGCGGTCATGATGCTCATTGATCCTGCCAATACATCGGCATTCAATCAGGGGCTGATGGAATTAGGCGCACTAATTTGCACGCCAACATCGCCAAAATGCCTGCTTTGCCCAGTGCGTGAGTTTTGTACAGCGTTTCATGAGGGTGACCCATCAAGTCTTCCAGTGAAGACGAAAAAAATAAAAACAAAAACACTCGAGTTAGATGTTTACATAGCGCGTGACAAAGAGGGCCGCTATTTACTTGAAAAACGCGCAGAAGACGGGCTACTTGCAAGCATGTGGCAGTTTCCGTTAGTGGAGCGCGGTAGTGATACGCTAGAACAGTTACGCACACAATATGCGCTACAAACGGAAGATGTTCCAATTTCACTTATGACATTTAAGCATGTATTCTCACATTTAGTATGGCAAATGGATAGTTATATTGTCGATGTGTTAGAAGTCGGTCAACTACCACCAAATGCGCAATTTTTTACGAAGGAGGAAATCGCAGTTTTACCGATGCCCGTCCCGATGTTAAAAATTTTGAAAAAAATAAATTAAAAGTAATCGCATAAAATAAAGCACTTCCGTCCACAATAATCAGCACGGAGGTGAATTCATGATGAAACGAAATCAAAACAATCAAAACAACCAATTCCAAAACAACCAGCAAAACCGTAACCAGCAGCAGAACAATAACCAAAATCAGCAGCAAAATGAGGAATTTGGTCTTGAGCAAGATTTCCAACAAGCGCAAAAGCAAAACTCTGAACAGCAACGTCAGAACAATCAATTTGCTAAGCGTAACAACAACAACAACAACCAAAACAACCAAAACAAACAAAATAATCAAAACAACAACTTCTAAATTCCTTCAACAAAATTCCCTGCTGTTATAAGTAGTGAAATGAAGGGGAATGCAAGCTAGTAAGCCTAGCTGAATGAAGTTGAGCCTTTGGTAAAATCCAAGGCAGATTTGGTTTATGTTGGTATGCGTTGATGCATGAATTCCCAACGGAGGACATTCGACTCGTCGAATGTCCTTTTTATATTTTTAATTACTAAAATACAGTTTTCTTCTATACTTTTTTCACATAACACGAAAATTATGGTATTAGGAACTACACGTTTTGTTCAAGCGTTGTTATAATGTTAAATATACCTGCTAGATATTAGCTTAGACGTAAAGGTGGGCTTCACATGGCATTACCAGTAGAAGGAGAAACGATACAAATACATAGTTACAAGCATAATGGTCGTATCCACCGTGTCTGGCAAGAAACGATGGTCTTGAAAGCTACAAAAAATATTATCATTGCGGCAAATGAAAAAACGCTTGTAACCGAATCAGATGGGCGAACGTGGCTGACACGCGAGCCGTCTATTTGCTATTTTCATGCAGAGCACTGGTTTAATATTATTTGCATGTTGCGTGAGGATGGTGTGTATTATTATTGCAATATTAGTTCTCCTTTTGTGTATGATAATCATTCGATCAAATATATTGATTATGACCTAGATGTAAAGGTTTTCCCGGATATGACGTACACGCTGCTTGACGAGGATGAATATGAGCAGCATAAAAAAGAGATGAGCTATCCAGAGGTAATTGATAAAATTTTGAAACGCAATGTAACAACTTTATTAACATGGATTCAGCAACGCAGAGGGCCATTTGCGCCTGATTTCATTGAAGTTTGGACAAATCGCTATAAGCTAACGTGCGATATTCAAGCAGAACATCGGACAGAAGAATAATTTAAGAGCCTGTTAAGCTTTTGCTTAGCAGGCTTTACTTATGGAAAAAACGGGCATTTATACTATAATGGATAAGCTACGTAGGGGAACATTTTGAAGAAAAATATGAGGGAAGTGGTAATTTGGATAGTATGAAGCGTTATATGCGCTATGTGGGACCGTATAAATGGCTGCTTGCTATAACGATGGTCATCGGGATTGCGAAGTTTGCCATTCCGTTATTTATTCCGTGGATCATCCAAATAATTTTGGATGATATTTTATTAGCAGACACACTGACAGCGGATGAAAAAACGAGCCAACTCTTTTACTGGATCGGCATCGCGTTCTTTTTATCATTTATTGTGCGACCACCGATTGAATATTATCGCCAATATTTTGCGCAAAATTTAAGTAATAATATTTTGTTTGATATTCGGAAAGAGCTGTATGCGCACCTGCAAAAGCTAAGTTTATCGTATTACGCGAATACACGTGCTGGAGACGTGATTTCGCGCATGATTAATGATGTGGAACAGACGAAAAGCTTTGTGATGACAGGGCTAATGAATTTATGGTTAGATCTAGCAACAATTATTATTGTTGTCATTATTATGCTCAACATGGACGTCAAGCTAACGATTGTGTCACTCATTGCACTTCCGCTTTACGCAATTAGTGTGAAATATTTCTTTGGCCGTTTGCGCGATTTAACAAAGGCACGCTCACAAGCACTGTCTGGCGTACAAAGTTACTTGCATGAGCGTGTGGCAGGCATGAGTATTATTAAAGGCTTCACATTAGAGAAGCATGAACAAAATATTTTTGATGAGGCAAACGGTGAATTTTTAAATAAGGCGCTCGACCATTCAAGATGGAATGCGAAATCGTTTGCTGTTGTCAATACGATTACGGAAATCGCGCCACTGCTTGTTATCTTATTTGCCGCTCACCAAGTCATTAATGAAAATTTAACGATCGGTGTCATGGTTGCGTTTTATGCGTATATTGACCGCCTATATGGCCCACTGCGTCGTTTAGTCAGCTCGTCAACAACATTAACACAGGCGATTGCGTCGATGGACCGCATGTATGAGCTATTTGATGTCCCGTATGAGGTGCAAAATAAACCGGATGCCAAAAATTTACCTGCTGTTACAGGGAAGTTAGAATTTAAGAACGTTATTTTTGAATATGAAGGCAATGGCAAGCGCATTTTAAATGATGTGAATTTTGCTATTCAACCAGGTCAAACGGTTGCCTTTGTTGGGATGAGTGGTGGTGGTAAGTCGACCATTATTAGTTTAATCCCGCGTTTTTATGATGTGACAGACGGACAGGTGCTGATTGATGGAATCGATGTACGTGATGTAGTCATTGAGTCGATTCGTCAGCAGGTCGGCATTGTACTGCAGGATAATATTTTATTTAGCGATTCTGTTCGCGAAAATATTTTGATGGGGAAACCGGATGCGACGGACGAAGAAGTCATCGCTGCTGCAAAGGCTGCGAATGCGCATGATTTTATTTTGAATTTACCACAAGGCTACGATACAAAAGTAGGCGAGCGCGGTGTGAAATTGTCAGGTGGGCAAAAGCAGCGTGTGGCGATTGCACGCGTGTTCCTTAAAAATCCGCCAATTCTTATATTAGATGAAGCAACGTCTGCGCTTGACCTAGAAAGTGAAGCACTGATTCAAGATTCGCTCGACCGTCTAGCACATGACCGCACAACGATTGTCATCGCGCATCGTTTGTCGACGATTACACATGCGGATAAGATTTTTGTCATTGACCATGGGGAGCTTCTTGAAGAGGGTACACATGATGAGCTGATGAAACAAAAAGGAATTTATTATAATTTGTTCCGCGTTCAAAAGTTAGATTGAGGATTTTAGATAATTGAAACGCTAAATTCTGTATTATGAAGTGAAATTCTTCGTAATACAGAATTTTTTATTATATTCAAGAAGAAAAATAATATATTCAGATAACTAATTTAGAAAATTCCAAATACTCAAAATAGTTAAAAATCTATCTATAATACCCTTATTTGATAAGGAATTGAGAGTTATTTATAAAAATTTCAAACATTTTATTATTCTGAATATTGTAAATAACCATAGTTTAGTATATCATTGTGATTATTCCAAATTCTATTGTAAGAAAAAAGGAGGAGCAAGATGACTCGCAATGTACTTCTTGAAGTGAAAGGTTTGGAGACAACCTTTTTCACAGACGATGGCGCAGTTAGAGCGATTGACAACGTTAGTTTTAATATTCATGAAGGTGAAATCCTTGGTGTCGTAGGGGAGTCAGGGTGCGGGAAAAGTGTAACTTCTCTATCAATTATGGGATTAGTACCGAGCCCTCCAGGAAAAATTACGAACGGTGAAATTTTACTAAACAATCGAGACCTAACGAAATTAACAGATAAAGAGATGCGTTCTGTACGTGGTAAAGATGTCGCAATGATTTTTCAGGAGCCGATGACATCGCTTAATCCACTGTTCACAATTGGTAACCAGTTAATGGAAGCTATTCGGATACATAATAAATCTTGGTCGAAAAAGCAAGCGCGTGCACGTGCAATTGAAATTATGAAGCTTGTAGGTCTGCCTCGTGCAGACGAGTTAGTGGACGAGTACCCACATCAATTATCAGGTGGTATGCGTCAGCGTGTGATGATTGCAATGGCACTTGTATGTGACCCGAAAGTACTAATTGCAGATGAGCCGACAACCGCATTGGACGTAACAATCCAAGCACAAATTTTAAAATTAATGCGTGACTTAAATGACCGTTTAAACACAGCAATCATGATGATTACGCATGATTTAGGCGTTGTAGCAGAAACATGTGAGCGTGTTGTTGTTATGTATGCAGGACAAGTTGTAGAGGAAGCATCAGTTGAGGAAATTTTCAAAAACCCACAGCATCCTTACACACAGGGACTTATTCAGTCTGTACCAGATATGCGCTACAAAAAAGATAGCCTATATTCAATTCCTGGTAATGTACCGAAGCCAGGTTCGATTACGACAGGCTGTCGCTTTGCACCACGCTGCCAGTTTGTGATGGAGCGTTGTATGTTAGAAAATCCAGCATTACAGGATGTTTCAGCTGTACATAAGGCGCGCTGCTTCTTAGTAGAGGAGGCTGCGAACTAATGAAGGATAAAAAAGTATTATTAAAAGTCGAAAATTTGAAAAAATATTTCCCGATTCGCTCAGGGCTATTTGCGAAGGTGACTGGGAACGTAAAAGCAGTTGATAATGTTTCATTTGAAGTATATGAGGGTGAAACACTTGGTATTGTAGGGGAATCGGGCTGTGGTAAGTCAACAACGGGCCGCGTACTTATGCGATTAACCGAGCCGACAGAAGGCCGTATCCAGTTTGATGGTACGGAACTTACGGAGTTATCGAGTGAGGACATGCGTAAAATGCGCCGCGATATTCAAATGGTATTCCAAGATCCATACGCGTCACTAAATCCGCGTCACACAATCGAAAAAATATTAGAGGAGCCTTTAATTGTTCATGGCATCGGTAACCAGAAAGAGCGCAAAGAAAAGGTCATGAAATATTTAAAGATTGTTGGTCTAAGTGAGTATCACGCAAAGCGCTACCCGCACCAATTTTCAGGTGGTCAGCGTCAGCGTGTCGGCATTGCTCGTGCGCTCATGACAAATCCGAAGCTTATTATTGCTGATGAGCCAGTATCTGCACTAGACGTGTCGATTCAAGCGCAGGTGCTAAATTTAATGAAGGAACTACAAGAAGATATGGGACTGACATATATTTTCATCGCCCATGATTTAGGGGTAGTGCGTCATATTAGTGATCGTGTTGGTGTGATGTACTTAGGCCGTATGGTGGAGCTTGCTGTGAGTGAGTCATTATACGAAAAGCCACTACATCCTTATACGCAAGCGTTATTGTCAGCTGTCCCGATTCCGGATCCAGAATATAAGGTGGAGCAAATGCTTTTAACTGGTGATATTCCGAGTCCGTCGAATCCACCATCAGGCTGTACATTCCATACACGCTGTCCATTCGCGACAGAGGAATGTAAACGAACAGCACCTATTTTAAGGGAAATAAAACCAGGTCATTCTGTTGCTTGTCATTTATACAATGAACAGGCGCAATGATAATAAATAGAAACAACAGGAGGTTTTTCAGCAATGAAAAATAAGTTTTGGTCATTAGGACTAGTGCTTGCACTTGTAATTTCTGTATTAGCAGCATGTGGCGGCGGCGACGATGCAGCGACTTCAGAAGATACAGCAAAAGATCAAATTTTAGTATTTGGCCGCGGTGGGGACTCAGTATCATTAGATTCTGCAGCTGTAACTGACGGTGAGTCAATTAAAGTAACACAAAACATTTTTGAAACACTTCTTAACTTCAATGAACAGGATACAACAGTTGAGCCTGGTCTTGCAAAAGAGTGGACAGTTTCTCCGGATGGATTAACTTACACATTCACGTTACAAGAAGGTGTAAAATTCCATGACGGTACAGACTTCAACGCGGAAGCTGTAGTGAAAAACTTTGAACGTTGGAGCCACGGTGCAGAAGATGAGTTCTACTACTTCACATCAATGTTCAAAGCAGAAGGACAAGATATTATTTCTAAAGTGGAAGCTACAGATGCAAACACAGTTGTGATGACGTTAACACGTCCACAAGCACCATTCTTAAAAAATATCGCGATGGCTGTATTCGGTATCGCATCACCAACAGCTTTTGAAGCAAACCCAACTACTTTCGGTGATAACCCAGTAGGTACGGGTCCATTCAAATTTGTTGAATGGAAGCGTAATGACTCGATTACACTTGAAAAAAACCCAGAATACTGGCAAGAGGGTTTACCAAAGCTTGATAAAATTATTTTCCGTTCAATCCCAGATAACTCAGCTCGTTTAAACGCGCTAACTACTGGCGAAATCGATTTAGCTGACGGTATTAATCCATCAGATGCTACTCAAATCGAAGGAAATAATAAATTACAATTAATCGAGCGTCCATCTATGAACATCGGTTACTTAGGCTTAACAACAAACCGTGCACCATTTGATAACGTATTAGTACGCCAAGCGGTAAACCACGCAATTAATAAAGAAGAAATCGTTAACGCGTTCTACGAAGGTCGTGCAGATGTGGCGGTAAACCCAATGCCATCTTCAGTATCAGGCTACAATGATGAAATTACTGGCTATGAATACAACCCAGAAAAAGCAAAAGAATTACTAGCACAAGCTGGCTATGACGGCAAAGAGATCGAGCTATGGGCAATGCCTGTACCACGTCCTTACATGCCAGACGGTCAAAAAATTGCAGAAGCTATTCAAAAGAACTTAGCTGACATTGGTATGCCATCTAAAATCGTTACATTTGAGTGGGCTACGTACTTAGAAAAAGCAAAAAATGGTGAAGCAGATGCATTCTTACTTGGTTGGACAGGCGACAATGGTGACGCGGACAACTTCCTATATGCACTTCTTGACAAAGACACAATCGGTTCAAACAACTACTCATACTACTCTAGCGACGAGTTACATGAGTTATTAATCGCTGCTCAATCGGAAGTAGATGAAAATGTACGTAACGATCTTTACAAACAAGCACAAGAAGTGATTAACGCAGATGCGCCATGGGTAAACATCGCGCACTCTACACCACTATTAGGTGCTGCTAAATCAGTTACTGGTTACACACCACACCCAACTGGTTCAGAATCTTTAGAGAACGTTTCACTTCAATAACAAAATCGTATTCGCATAAACGCGAAGAGCTAAAATAGATTTAAAGATTTCAATGAGGGGGAAGGAAGGTTTCTTGCCTGACCTTCCTTCCTTTCTAATATTAACGGAGAGGTGAAGACAATGCTTCACTACATAGGGAAGAGACTTTTACACTTAATACCAGTACTGCTTGGGATGACATTTGTCGTGTTCCTAATTATTCGTGCAATTCCAGGGGACCCTGCACAGGTTATTTTAGGACAACAGGCGACAGCCGAGGCAATGGCGGCATTACGTGCAAAATTAGGTCTAGATAATCCTTGGTATGTGCAATATTTTGATTACTTAAAAGGTTTACTTACTGGAAATCTAGGCGAATCTTTACGAACAAAACAGGCAATCACGAATGAGGTATGGCCTTACTTAGCAGCAACATTTGAACTTGCAATTTTTGCAATTATTTTAGCAGTTATTGTTGGTATGAACGCAGGGATTATTTCAGCTTGGTTCCAAAATTCTTGGTTTGACTATGTGGCAATGATCATCGCATTAGTTGGTGTATCTGTGCCAATTTTCTGGTTAGGTTTGATGGAACAATGGGTTTTCAGTATTAACTTAGGCTGGCTTCCAACTTCAGGACGTGAAGAAGTTCGCGACCCAGTAAATGCCATTACACACTTTTATTTAATCGATACGCTTATACAAGGGCGCTTCGATCAATTCTGGGTGACAATTAAGCATTTAATTTTACCAGGTGTAGCACTTGCTACGATTCCAACAGCCGTGATCGCACGTATGACACGCTCTTCAATGCTTGAAGTCATGCGTTCTGATTACGTTCGTACAGCGCGTGCAAAAGGTCAAAAAATGTTTGTCGTTATTTACAAGCACGCACTGAAAAATGCGCTTATTCCAGTACTGACAGTTATCGGCTTACAGCTTGGTTCACTACTAGGGGGTGCGATTTTAACGGAAACAATTTTCAGTTGGCCAGGAATCGGACGCTATATTTATGAGGCAATTGGCTTCCGTGACTACCCTGTAATTCAGTCGGGTATTCTAATCGTTGCGTTCATATTCGTAATGATCAACTTACTTGTAGACATTTTATACACAGTCGTCGATCCACGTATTAAATACAACTAGGAGGAGGAGATTTCACATGTCACAATTAACATCAAAGCAACAAGATGTGCAAGCAGATAAAGTTGCGGGCCCGTGGAAGGAAGCATGGCGTACATTTAAGAAAAGTAAAGCCGCGCTTGTCGGAACAGCAATCGTTATCTTCTTCATCATTTTAGCGTTTATTGGACCACTCATCGCGCCCCAAGGCATGAATGACCAATCGCTAGCTGATCGTTTGTTACCTCCTTCTAGTGAGCACTGGTTTGGAACAGATGATTTAGGACGCGATATTTTCTCGCGTATTTTATACGGAGCGCGTATTTCGTTAACCGTAGGTTTCTCAGCAGTTATCCTTTCTGCTGTAGCAGGTAGTTTTTTAGGAATTATCGCTGGCTACTATGGTCGCTGGGTCGATACAATTATTTCACGTATGTTTGATATTATGCTAGCGTTCCCAAGTATTTTACTTGCGATTGCTGTTGTATCGATTTTAGGTCCATCGCTGCAAAACGCACTGATTGCGATTGCGATTATTAACGTACCGACGTTTGGGCGTTTAATTCGTTCACGCGTATTAATGATTAAAGAAGAGGAATACATCTTAGCTGCAAAAGCAATCGGGATGAAAAATGCACGTATTTTATGGAAGCACATTTTGCCAAACTCAATGACGCCAGTAATTGTACAAGGTACATTAGCAATCGCAACGGCCATCATTGAAGCAGCAGCACTTGGCTTCTTAGGTTTAGGGGCACAGGCCCCACAAGCTGAATGGGGGAAAATGCTTGCAGATGCGCGTATTTTCTTCATGAATGCACCATGGGCAATGGTGTTCCCAGGTCTCGCGATTATGTTAACGGTAATCGGTTTTAACTTAATGGGTGACGGTCTGCGTGATGCACTTGATCCGAAAATGAAAAACTAATTTATTTAAAATAGCTATCAGAGGTGAAAACTTCTGATAGCTATTTTTTTGGCTCTTTTTTAAAACATGTTCTTGACCAAAAAAAGCAACCGATGTGCTTTTTTTGCGGTGGCTTT
>JBEMAQ010000018.1:0-83833 GCA_040274725.1 Solibacillus sp.
TGTTCGAATTCACGTGTACGGAATGTAAAGTTACCTGGTGTGATTTCGTTACGGAAAGATTTACCTACCTGTGCGATACCAAAAGGCGTGCGTTTACGCATTGAGCGTTGTACGTTTTTAAAGTTAACGAAAATACCTTGAGCTGTTTCAGGACGTAAGAAAATTTCGTTTGAAGAAGACTCTGTTACACCTTGGTGTGTTTTGAACATTAGGTTGAATTGACGGATGTCTGTGAAATCGATTTTACCGCAATCTGGGCAAGCGACTTCTAGCTCTTCCATTTTTGCTTTCATTTGGTCGAATGTCATACCGTCAACGATAATTTCTTCGCCTGTTTTCGCAAGGTTTGCATCCTCGATTAATTTGTCTGCACGGTGACGCGCTTTACAAGATTTACAGTCGATCATTGGGTCGTTGAAGTTCCCAACGTGACCAGATGCAACCCAAGCACGTGGGTTCATAAGAATTGCAGCGTCAAGACCTACATTGTGCTCAGATTCTTGAACGAATTTTTGCCACCAAGCTTTTTTTACGTTGTTTTTTAACTCTACACCTAGTGGACCGTAATCCCAAGTGTTTGCAAGACCGCCGTAGATTTCAGAGCCTGGGAAGACGAAACCACGCTGTTTTGCTAAAGATACGATTGTTTCCATGTTTTTAGCCATTGCTAATTCCTCCTAATTGTCCCCGGAGAACGAAAAAAAGCGCGTCTCCGGGCATTTGATTGCCCGGGGACGAGCTTTTGCCCGCGGTTCCACCCCGATTGCTCACGAGTTGCTGCGTTCTTTCCTCCAGTAACTCGTAAACCTCTTTCAAAACGTTAGCTCATGGGTGCCGTTTCATTTTTCGAAAGTGTAGGCTTGCACTATCCCTACTCGCTAGAAAGTTTTGAAAAATTACTTATATCCCATTCATCGCCTATTCAGTTTATACTTAAAATATTGCATGAAAAACATTTCTCTGTCAAGCGATTACGGAATTAGTTTCAATTCTTCGCATTGCTTGGCAAAATAGTATATAATAATGAACGAAAAAGTATAACACTATTAAAGCAGGTGAGTCCCATAGAGCTCAATAAACGTCAGGACACTATTTTACAAATTGTAAAAGAAAATGGCCCGATTACAGGAGAACATATTGCAGAGCGATTAGGTTTGACGCGTGCGACACTCCGACCGGATTTAGCGATTTTAACGATGGCGGGTTTTTTAGATGCAAGACCTCGCGTTGGGTATTTTTATGCAGGCAAAAAATCAGCGGTCGCGATTACAGAATCCATGATGAATTTAAAGGTAAAAGATTTCAAAGCAACGCCTGTTGTCGTACCAGACTCCATGATGGTGTATGACGCAATTATTCATATGTTTTCAGAGGATGTCGGTACGCTTTTTGTAATGGATAAGCATAATCTACTACAAGGTGTGCTGTCACGCAAAGATTTACTGCGCTCAAGTATTGGCACGCAAGATTTAAATAAAATTCCCGTGCACATGATCATGACAAGAATGCCGAATATTGCCTATTGTACGGAGGCAGATTCACTGATTACAGCAGCGAATAAGCTGATTGAACGTGAAATTGATTCGATGCCAGTCGTGATTGAAAAAGAAGAGGGACTTGAAGTGATTGGTCGTCTAACGAAAACAAATATTACACGAGCGTTTATTTCACTTGCCGAAACGCATGAATTATAGGATGTGAGCTAGATGAAAAGTTTAATCATTTTTGTCATATCGGATTCTGTCGGTGAAACAGGAAAAAATGTTGTAAAAGCAGTCGTTAGCCAGTTTCGTCCTAATTTTGAAAATGTAGAAATTCGTCGTTTTCCTAAAATAGAAGAGAAGCACCAGATCCAAAAGATTGTAGCGCTAGCGAAACATGAGCAGGCTTGTATTGTGTACACATTAGTGCGAAAAGATATGCGAACGGAGATGCAAGCTTTAGCGAATCATGCACAAATAGAGGCAATTGATTTATTAGGTGGCTTACTCGATTTAGTAGAGCAGCGTTTAGAGCAGCCATCACTTGAGCAACCAGGCCTTGTGCATCAGCTAGATGACTATTATTTTGAAAAGATTGAAGCGATTGAGTTTGCGGTGAAGTATGATGATGGACAGGATCCACGCGGGCTCTTGCAGGCAGATATCGTGCTACTTGGTGTATCGCGTACATCAAAAACGCCACTGTCCCAATATTTAGCGCATAAGCGTTACAAAGTAGCGAATGTACCGTTAATGCCAGAAGTAGAGCCACCTCGTGAGCTGATGCAAATTGACCCCAAAAAATGTTTTGGTCTTGTCATTACACCAGAAAAACTGAATAATATTCGAAAAGAGCGTTTGATTGCACTCGGCTTAATGGAAGATGCAGTTTATGCACAACATAAACGAATTGAACAGGAAATTGACTTTTTTTATCAAGTCGTCGAGAAAGTCGGTTGTACGGTCATCGATGTAACGAATCGTGCAGTTGAAGAAACGGCAAATAAAATTATCGATATTTTAGAACAAGGATCATAAAGAACCTAATAGAAAGCCACCTCTAGTTTCCGAGGAGGTTTTTTTAGTCGTGTAACGCATGAGAAACTGGTTGATTTTTCTAAAAAAGAAGGATTTTAAATATTTCACAGTAAAAATCATGGATAAATTAGTTGTTTTGTTTTATAATAATAAAATTGTGGTAAAAATATATCCTAAGAGTGAGTTTGTAGAAAAAAATCGCCTTTTTGTCGTAAAATAAAGGATTTTTCAAATTCATCTCGAATTGAGTTAGGGTAGCAAATGATTAGATGGTGATGATGTGACTGGGAAAATACCTGAACATTTAATTGAACAGATTCGTTCACAGTCTGATATAGTCGATGTGATTAGCGATTATATGCAGTTAACGAAAAGGGGACGCAACTGGTTTGGTTTATGTCCGTTTCACGGTGAGCAAACCCCTTCTTTTTCCGTGTCTGAGGATAAACAAATATTCCACTGCTTTGGATGTGGTGCTGGAGGTAATGCCATTACCTTTGTAATGGATATGGAAAACATTACATTTCCAGAAGCGGTTGTAAAGTTAGGAGAGCGTGCAAGTATTGAGGTAGATGTTCCGCTTCAAATAGGACAAGCTACATCAAAGCCGATTTCGAAGCAAGAAGAGGCCATGCGTGAGGCACATGCCTTCGCACTAGAGTTCTACCATCATCTACTAATCAATACGGAAGATGGGGAAGAGGCCCTTCAATATTTGCTAGAACGAGGATTTACACGTGAATTAATCGAAACCAATCAATTAGGTTTTGCGTTACCTAATTGGGACGCACTTGCAACGCTTTTAGAGCGGAAGGGCTACGCGATGGATGATATGGTCGAAAGTGGTCTGCTCATCAAAAAAGAAAGTGATGCAACGTATTTTGACCGCTTCCGTGGTCGAATTATGTTCCCGATTCGTGATGAAAATGGCAAGATCATTGCTTTTTCTGGACGTATTTTAAATAGTGATGCCGATGAGGCGAAATATTTAAATAGTCCAGAGACACCGATTTTCCATAAAAGTCAGGTGCTTTACAATTTAGATAAGGCGCGTGCTTCGATTCGGAAAAGTCGTCAAGTGATTTTGATGGAAGGTTTTGTTGATGTGCTTGCTGCAAATAAGGCAGGCGTTTTTAATGCAGTAGCAACGATGGGTACGTCACTGACGCCCCAGCATATCCAAAAGCTCAAGCGCTTAGTGGAGCAAGTTACGATTTGCTATGATGGGGATCATGCTGGTTTTGAGGCGGCAAAGCGTGCAGCACAAATGCTACATGCAGAACGTTTGAAAGTAGAGGTAGCAGTCCTTCCTGATAAGCTTGACCCGGACGATTATATAAAGCAATACGGCGAGGATGCATTCAAAAATCAAATAATCGAAAAGCCGCACGCTTATTTAGCATTCATGATGATGCATGCGAAGCGTGGCAAAAATTTTCAGTTTGAAAATGATACATTGCAATATATCCAAGAGGTGCTTGAACAGCTTAAAGGGAATTTTTCGCCAATCGAACGAGATTTATATATACGTCAATTGGCAAATGACACAAATGTTTCACAAGAGGCCATTTATGCACAGTTTCGTAAATTAGAGGCGGATTCTGTCAAACAGCAAAAGTATGTGGAGAAAGAGCCACAGCTCGAGCTAAAACGACAAAATAAACCACTCAATGCGACGGACCGTGCGGAGCGCATACTACTCGCGCATATGCTGAATGATGTGAATGTTGTGGATAAAGTATTAAAAAGTGAACAGCCTGAGCCGTTTGCACATGATGAGTATCGTACAATTTTCATCAAATTAATCGCTTTTTATGAAGAATATCCGACGTCTGATTTTCAACGCTTTGTTGAAATAATGGATGATGCGGAGCTCAGGAAAATAGTGATGGATGCTGCGCAGGCTGAGCGCGACCCGGTAAACGGTGAAGCGGAAATTGCTGGTTGTTTGAAGCAATTAGAAAAACATCGCATCCTGTTAAAAATTAAGCAATTAGAGCATGAACAGCAGGAAGCACAAAAGATGCACGAACATAGACGAGCGCTTGACATTGCAATGGAACTCGTTGGCTTACAACGAATTGTTAAAGCAATGTAAGATGATTTGGTTGGTAGAAGGAGGAAGGTTTATGGCGGAGAAGTCAAAACATTCAAAAGATACGGTGGTAAACGGCGTTTCACTTGATCAAGTGAAAAAGCAATTATTACAAAAGGCACAACAAGTTGGCGAAATGTCAATGAAGGAAATTTCAGATACATTATCATTCTTTGATGTTGAAAATGAAGAAATTTTCAACTTTGCCGATGAACTGGAAAAAAATGATGTAACAGTTGAGGGGAAAGAAGAGTTTGAAGAAGAGGCACTGACGAAGCAAGAGTCAAGTGAAGAAGCCTTTGATTTAAATGATTTAAGCGTTCCTCCAGGTGTGAAAATAAATGACCCTGTACGTATGTATTTAAAGGAAATCGGTCGTGTAGACTTACTTTCTGCTCAAGAAGAGATTCGTTTAGCAGAGCGTATTGAGCAAGGAGACGAGGAAGCACGTAAGCGTCTTGCAGAAGCAAACTTACGTCTTGTCGTATCGATCGCAAAGCGCTACGTTGGCCGTGGGATGTTATTCCTTGACTTAATTCAAGAAGGGAATATGGGGCTAATTAAGGCGGTTGAAAAGTTCGACCACCGTAAAGGCTTCAAATTCTCGACATATGCAACATGGTGGATTCGCCAAGCCATTACACGTGCGATTGCTGACCAAGCGCGTACGATTCGTATTCCGGTGCACATGGTTGAAACGATTAACAAATTAATCCGTGTACAACGTCAATTACTTCAAGATTTAGGCCGTGAGCCATCTCCAGAGGAAATTGGAGAAGAAATGGACTTAACACCTGAAAAGGTTCGTGAAATTTTAAAAATTGCACAAGAGCCGGTATCACTTGAGACGCCAATTGGTGAAGAGGATGATTCACACTTAGGAGACTTCATTGAAGACTCAGAAGCACAATCACCATCTGACCATGCTGCATACGAGCTATTAAAAGAGCAATTAGAAGATGTACTTGATACATTAACAGACCGCGAAGAAAATGTATTACGTCTTCGTTTCGGTTTAGATGATGGTCGTACACGCACGCTTGAAGAAGTAGGGAAAGTATTCGGCGTAACACGTGAACGTATTCGTCAAATCGAGGCAAAAGCATTACGCAAGCTGCGCCATCCTTCTCGCTCAAAACGCCTGAAAGATTTCTTAGAATAAATTTTATAGAACATGAAAAGCCTGGACTAAAATTACTTTTGGTTCAGGCTCTTTTTGAAAAAAATTGGATTTAAATTGGCAAATGACCGTACATATAGTTCTGTTGAAAGGCTAGATTATTACTTTATACCGATGTGGAGTAATGGAAATTCACTTACAATAAAAGGGATACATAATTAAACCATTTTTGGAGACGTGATTTATGTCGAATCAACGAAAGCAAATTGTTTTAAATGAAATTGCATTTTGGAAGCAAAATAAACTGTTGCCAGAGCATTATTGCGATTTTTTAAGTACCCTTTATACAGAGGGCAATCATGAAGATGAAAAAAGAAAAGCAAATAGAGGCGCGTCGATTAAAGGGAAAGAGAAGCGAAGAAACCGTACATTGTCGACTGTTTTCATTTCAATTGCGGTACTGATGGTATTGATGCTATTTGCAATGGAAATTGAGTGGATGGTTATCGCCATTGTCGGTTTTGTCGCGATTGGTGGCTTTCTTGCCACGCTTATTTTAGCCAACAAAAAAAATGCACTAGCCCCGATGCTGCAAGTTGCGACAGCGCTGCTATTTTTAGGAGTGACCGTGAAAGTATGTATGACGTATTTTGCGGGCAACAATACTGCGCTGTATAGCTCACTCGCGATAAATTGTGTGCTGTGGCTCATTAGTGGCTTGTTAACAAAGCTGCATTATTTTACAGTGTCAGGCATTTTAGGTTTAGCCGCACTCGGTGGCTTTTGGTTTTATATACAATAATCTTTTTAGAGAGTATGCAAATTTGCATGCTCTTTTTTTGTTTAGCTTTCGCATATAAATGGAAAAGAAAGATTTGTGAAGGGGTGGAGTTATGCAGTTTGATTTAACGAGTGAGCAAAGCATGTTGCAAAAAATGATGCATGAATTTGCAAACGAGGAAGTTGCGCCGGGTGCTGTTATGCGGGACGCGACGAAGGCTTTTCCGTTAGAAGTTTTCGAGAAACTAGCAAAAATGGGCATTATGGGGTTACCGTTTCCAGAGCAATACGGCGGCGCGGGTGCGGATACAATTAGCTTTGCGATTGTGACCGAAGAGCTAAGCCGAGTCTGTGCGTCGACAGGGATTACGTATTCTGCACATATATCGTTGGGCGGCGCGCCGATTCATATGTTTGGAACAGAAGAGCAAAAGGAAAAGTATTTAGTACCAATTTGTGTTGGGCAGTCTTTTGGCGCCTTTGGTTTAACTGAGCCGAATGCTGGGTCGGATGCTGGAGGTACAGAGACGACTGCAATAGAGCGGGAGGGGCGTTTCGTAATAAACGGCTCGAAAGTATTCATTACGAACGCAAGCTATGCGAAATTTTTGGCACTAACAGCCATTACAGCAACAGGTGCACAAAAGGAAATTAGTGCGATACTTGTACCGACAGATGCAGTGGGTTTTTCTGTGAAGGCAGCGTACGAAAAAATGGGACTCCACGCTTCAAATACGACAGAGTTATTGTTGCAGGATGTAGAGGTCCCGCTAGAAAATTTACTCGGCACGCGTGGTCATGGTTTTCAGCAGTTTATGAAAACGCTAGACGGTGGCCGCATTGGTATTGCGGCGATGGCGGTTGGCATTGCGCAAGGGGCATTTGATAAGGCAGTGCAGTATGCAAAGGAGCGTCAGCAGTTTGGCAAGCGCTTAGCTGATTTTCAGGCGACGCAGTTTAAGTTAGCGGATATGGCAGTCAAAATTGAGCTTGCACGCACGTATGTGTATAAGGCAGCATGGCTGAAGGATATGGGGCGACCATTTGGCAAGGAGGCCGCCATCGCGAAATATTATGCCTCTGAAATGGCGATGGAAGTATGCGATGAGGCGATTCAAATACACGGGGGCTATGGGTATATGCGTGAGTATGAGGTCGAACGCTATATGCGCGATGCGAAGCTACTAGAAATTGGGGAAGGGACATCGGAGATTCAAAAAATAGTGATTGCAAGACATATTTTGAGAGGTTAATGGAAAATATCTAAAATGTTACAAACATAGTAAAAAATAGACAATATATCTTTTCGTTTTCCAGTTAATGCAGTACAATAAAAAGTGTTGAATTGGTTCTAACATAGAATCAGAATGACTATGAGGGAGGGGAACAAAAATGAAAAACAATCCACTTATTCCTTACGTACTAATTATGGCATTCGGTATTGGACTTATTTTCTTCATGTCAGTTGGTAGCGGAGGACAAAAGGATCACGCTGAAGAAGGCGGCGAAACAACAGGAACAGAGTCGACTGTTGATGTATCATCATGTGTAAGCTGTCATGGCGGTGATTTAACTGGAGGTATGGGTCCTAGCCTAATTGGTTTAGAGCCAGATCATATCGTAGACGTATTAGTGAACGGTCTTGAAGGGTCGAACTTCATGAAACCAGGTATGAAATCTGAAGCGGAAGCACAAGCAATCGCTGAGCACATCGCAACTTTAGAATAATTTTACTCTATAAATCCTTAGCTATAGCTAAGGATTTATTTTTTATTTGATAAATTACGCGACTTTCATTGAGTAACGATAGAGAAATTTACTATAATAGAGAGAGATTGATGAGAAATGAGGTAATTACTATGAATGCACAAAAGCTTTCAAAACGATTAGAAACGGTGGCGTCTTTTGTGCCAACAGGAGCAGTGGTGGCAGATATCGGAAGTGATCATGCATACTTACCATGCTATCTTGTGCATAAAGGTGTTGCCGCGCGTGCGGTAGCAGGCGAGGTTGTAAAGGGACCATTTGAATCAGCAGAGCGTCAAGTGCGCACAGAAGGATTAGCGGATAAAATTACGGTGCGTATGGAAGACGGGCTTGCGGCAGTGCATGAGTCGGACCGTGTCGATACAGTAACAATTGCAGGAATGGGCGGACCGTTAATCGTATCAATTTTAGAGAAGCATCCTGATGCGTTGAAGTCTGTGACACGCTTAATTTTACAGCCAAATATTCATGCAAAGGCTATCCGTGAATGGGCACTTGCACACAATTGGGCCATTCAAGATGAAGTCATTTTAAGTGAAGATGATAAAGTATATGAAGTGTTAGTATTGCAGCGCGGTGAGATGCGTTTAACAGAGGTAGAAACGTTACTAGGACCAAAGCTAATGGCCACAAAATCAGCTGTTTTTAAAGCGAAATGGGCGCGCGAGGTGGACAATTGGCAACGTGTCATTACGGCGATTGAAAAGGCAGAGCAAACACCAGAAAACGCAGCAAAACGCGCGGAGCTTCGCCATTTAATTGCGATGGTACAGGAGGTTATTGCGTGAAATTAGTGAACGGACATGAGGTCATTCAATTATTTGAAACATGGTCACCGAAAAAATTTGCGTGCATGCAAAATGATCCAATCGGGCTTGCGGTTGGGACGCTAAATAAAGCGATTACAAAGGTGCTTGTGACACTCGATGTCACGGATGAAGTAGTAGACGAGGCGATTACAGCAGGCTGTGAGCTGATTTTCGCGCATCATCCACCGATTTTTGCGAAGCTGTCTCACTTACGTACAGATAATCCGCAAGGTCAGTTATTTGAAAAGCTGATTAAGCATGATATCGCCGTATATGCAGCACATACGAATTTAGATGTCGCACCAGGCGGAGTCAATGATTTACTGGCGGATGCACTGAAATTACAGGAACGCAAAATTTTTGACGAGACGTATAGTGAACAATTAATGAAGTTAGCTGTCTTTGTTCCAGAACAGATGGCAGATACGGTGCGCGCGGCACTTGCTAAGGCGGGTGCAGGACAAATCGGGGACTATGATAGCTGTAGCTTTACAAGTAGCGGAGAGGGGCGTTTCCGCGCACTTGACGGCGCAACCCCATTCGTTGGCGAAGTAGGCGCGCTTCATACGGAGCCCGAACAAAAAATCGAAGTTGTGTTCCCGCAATCAATCAAAAATAAAATATTAAAGGCGATGCTCAATGCGCACCCGTACGAGGAGCCGGCATATGACTTCTTTACATTAGATTTAGAGGCAAATGTACAAGGATTAGGGCGCATTGGCAAGCTAGCCGAACCGATGACATTACGCGCGTTTGCGGAGTTTGTGAAGGTGCAGCTTGATGTACCAGCAGTGCGTGTTGTTGGGGATGCGGAGCGTATCGTGCAAAAGATAGCGGTTGTTGGCGGTGCAGGTAATAGCTATGTACGTCAAGCGATTTTTGCAGGAGCAGACGTATTCGTCACAGGAGATATTTCATTCCACGTGGCACTTGATGCGAAGCGTGACGGACTGAGTATAGTTGATCCGGGACATCATGTTGAGAAAGTGATGATAAAAGGTGTCGCTGAAAAAATGACGGCAATGTGTGCAACTAAAAAATTAGACGTCGAGTTTATCCAGTCGAAAATTAAGACAGAGCCGTTTCTGTTCATTTAAAAAAAGACTTCATCAGATTTCTTGTCTGATGAAGTCTTTTGTCCTTTTATGCGTTTTGACCGAGCGCTTTTGCCTGCATTTCTGGGTCGAATTCTTTTTCTGATTTTGATACAACGACACATGCGACACCGTTACCGATTAAGTTTGTTACCGCGCGTGCTTCAG
Source organism: Solibacillus sp. (assembly GCA_040274725.1). Lineage (GTDB taxonomy): Bacteria > Bacillota > Bacilli > Bacillales_A > Planococcaceae > Solibacillus. The sequence goes on from JBEMAQ010000018.1 coordinate 10,353, forward strand.
ACATGAAGCGGTCAACACCGATTAGTAGGGCAATCCCTTCCACTGGCACCATTGGGAATGCCGCAAGTGTTGCCGCAAGTGTGATGAAGCCAGAGCCTGTAACCCCTGCAGCACCTTTTGATGTCACCATTAAGACAGCAAGAAGTGTAATAATTTCTAACCAAGTTAAATCTACGCCGTATGCTTGTGCAATGAATAATGCAGCCATTGATAAGTAAATCGACGTACCATCTAAGTTGAATGAGTAGCCTGTTGGGACAACTAAACCTACTACTTGTTTCCCGCAACCAAAGTTTTCTAATTTACGCATCATGGATGGCAGGGCCGATTCAGAAGAAGATGTACCGATTACTAGGAAAATTTCTTCTTTAATGTACGCAATAAATTTAAAGATGCTGAAGCCGTAGAAGCGTGCAATTGTTCCTAATACGAAGACAACGAATAAGAACATTGTTGTGTAAACGGCAGTCATTAGTAAACCAAGTGATACTAATGAGCCAAGACCGAAGTTCCCAATTGTGTACGCCATCGCACCGAATGCGCCGATTGGCGAAATTTTCATTACGATGCCAACAATTTTAAAGAAAATTTCTGAAACTTGTTCAAAGAACGTAATAACGGGCTTTGATTTCTCACCAAGCATTGCAGATGCAACCCCGAACAGAATCGCAGAGAATAGAATTGGTAATAAATCACCGTTTGCTAACGAACCAACAAAGTTTTCAGGAATAATATTGTAAACAAATGCTGAAAGGCCTGCGTCTGCATTTTCAGCAGCTGCTGTTGTATATTTTGAAATATCTGTATTGCCAGCATTTGACGTATCAATTCCTGCGCCAGCATTAATAAATACTGCTACCGCAATCCCGATTGCTAAAGCAATTGTTGACACGATTTCAAAGTAAAGCAGTGCCTTACCGCCGATTTTGCCAAGTTTTTTCATGTCGCCCATGCTGCCGATTCCGATGACAACTGTTAAGAAGATAATTGGTCCGATTAGCATTTTGATTAATTTAATAAAAATGTCTGCTAAAATTTTTAAACTCGCGCCGAATTCAGGCCAAATTGCACCAACGGCAATCCCTAAAATAATGGCGATGACTACTTGAACCGTTAAGTTCTTTAACCATTTCATACATATTTCCCCCTAACGTGAATTTTCTGATTGTTACCGCTTTCATGGGTTTATCATAGCGTAAAATATTCTGGAAAAATAATTTTGGTGGTAAAGAACTTAACGTTCATTTTGTTCAATTTGAGGTGGAGTGATGATAAACCATTGATAGATGGGGATTTCCGTTGTTATAATACTGTTGTGGAAGTAATCGTTTTTGTACTAGTACACAGATTCTTTCGTATAAAAAAAGCTACTTTTTTTCAAAAGTAGCTTTTTGTTCATTTAGTATAATGTAGTTCTTGGCGTAGCTGTTGTAAGTAGTTGTTGTTAATATGTGACGAATAGTAGTCATAAATGGGCTCTAGCTGCTGCTTCCAGCTGTCACGTTGCTCAGTTGAAAGCATTTGAATGTGAACACCGTCGATTTGCTGGAGCGCTTGCAGATTTTGTTCATTGATTGCAACAGCCTGCTCATGCTGCCAAATGCGTATTTCGTCCAGTGATTCAGAAATAATCGCCTGTTCTTCTGCTGAAAGACTGTCCCAGAAATTTTGATTCATAACAATCGCATACGATAAAATGCCGTGGTTAGATAAGGTGATATGTGGATGGAATTTGTAATAACCCTTTGAGTAAACGTTTGAAAGTGTATTTTCTTGGCCAGCAATATCATCTGTTGTCAGCTCATGATAAAGGTCGTTAAACGTTGTCACAACGGTCTTGCCGCCAAGTAGCGTAAATTGTTTTTCTAAAATTGTACTATTCATCGTTCGGAAAGTTAACTGTTTAAAATCATCTACGTCAACTAAAGCCTGATCTTTCGCTATCATTTGTTTAAAGCCGTTCGTCCAAAAGGTCATGCCTTTGACATTGATTAATTCGAGCTCGGCAAGCAGCGCTTCACCAAGTTCACCGTGTAAAATCGAAAATAGTTGCGTATTTGTTTCAATTAAAAACGGTAAATCAAGCACTTGCCAGTTCGGTAAATAAGACGTTACTTTTGAAATGGTTGGGGCAATCATTTGCACATCGCCACGTCGGAGTGCATCCATTTCATTGCCATCATGATACATAATACTATTCGGATAAATTTGCACGATTATTTTGCCATTACTTTTTTCTTCGACAAGTTGCGCGAATTTAGTTGCGGCAAGCCCTTTTGGTGTATTTTCCGCAACAACATGGCTGAAATGAATAATTTTTTGATCAGCTAAACCCGTTTGTTCGTCATCATAAGGCAGCTCATTGGAATAAAAAAGCTCTTGTTTATAGCTGATTGTGACGACTAATAATAAAACGGTGACGAGCGCTGTTACAATATAGAAACGCAAAATAATCCCCTCATTTGTTGGAAATTTTAGTGGAAACGTGAATTTATAAAATGTTCACACTGTTTTTGTTATATTATATAGCAAAAAGAAGGAGTAGCAGATGAAAATATATAAATTATCGATGAACGGTAAAATTGTGTTATTGACTTTTTTCATTATGGCATTCTCCTTTTTGGTGGCGGGTATTTTGCTGTTAAGTAATTCGTTAGCAGACCAGGAGCGGGCGATTGAGCAGCAGGCAATGCTTGTTGCGCGTACGATTTCAGATTTACCGGAAATTCAGCGCGAGCTTGAAAATCCGTCCATCTTGCAGGCATCCAAAAATATAACGTCGGTTGTGCGTGATTTAACAGATATTAATAAAGCGGATTATATTGTCATCTTGAATCGGGAGCAAATCCGTCTGACACATCCATCTCGTGAGCAAGTCGGGAAAAAGAGTGCGTCAACAGATATTCAAGCAGCATTTAGTGAAAATTATTACACATCAAAGGCACGCGGAGAACAGGGGGTAATGATTCGAGCATTTGTTCCGATTATTAATGAGACGCGTGAGCAGGTTGGCGTTGTGATTGTCGGTTTTGCACAGCCAACCTTTTGGCTTGTGACAAAAGAATATACAACGGAAATCATCGTTGCGACCGTGCTATCGATTTTATTTAGTATATGGGGCGCGCATACGCTAGGTCGCCATATGAAACGCCAAATGTTTGGGCTTGAACCACATGAAATTGCGAAAGTTTATGTCGAGCGTACCGAGACGTTTAATGCGATGCATGAGGGTATTATTGCGATTGATAAAGATCTGTATATTACAATTTTCAATAAAAAGGCAAGTCGTATTTTAGGTGTTGGCGGGGATCCTTCTAAATATATCGGGAAGAAAATATTCGATGTCTTGCCGGATACGCGTTTACCTGAGATTGTTGAGAGTGGGCGAGCGGTTTACAATCAAGAGATTTATGTCAATAAACATAGTATTTTAAGTAATCGCATTCCAATCTATGTAGCAGGCAAAACAGTGGGGGCGGTGGCCGTTTTCAAAGATTTAACTGAATTTAAGCAGCTAGCAGAAGAACTAACTGGTGTCAAAGCATTCGTACAAGCACTGCGTATTCAGACACATGAATATAAAAATAAACTACATACCATTGCGGGACTGTTGCAGCTTGGACATCACGAGCAGGCACTTGACTATTTATCGCAAGTGAAGGTACAGCACGATCAAGTGACGAAATTTTTAAATGAGCGCATTCAAAATGAAAACATTTCAGGGCTACTGCTAAGTAAAATTAGTCGTGGGAATGAGTTAGGCATACGCGTGTTGCTAGACGAGGAAAGCCAGTTAACACGCTTCCCGCCGCAGTTGGATTACCATGATTTTGTGCTTCTTTTTGGTAATTTAATTGAAAATGCCTTTGATGCGTTGACGGGTGTGAATCAAGAGGATAAAGAGATCACGATTTCGATTGATGATAATGATGGGATTTTGGCGATATTAGTCGCGGATAATGGCATTGGGATACCAAAGGAGAATTTAACGAAAATTTTTGAAAATGGTTTTTCGACAAAAGCGAAGGAGAGCCGCGGAATTGGGCTTTATTTAATTCAAGAAATTGTCCAAAAAGGCAATGGGACAATCGACATCACGAGCGAGCCGAATAAAGGAACAACATTTATCGTAACGTTTGAATTATAGGAGGATTTGTGTGGCAGACATACGAGTATTATTAGTAGAAGACGATCCAATGGTACGTGAGGTAAATCGGCAGTTTATTGAGCGAGTTGCAGGTTTTCAAGTGATTGATATGGCAAATAACGGCGTGACAGGTATTGAAAAAGTAAAAGAGATGCGCCCAGATTTAATCATTATGGATATTTTTATGCCGGAGCAGGACGGCATCGAAACATTGCGTCAAATTCGTCAGCAGAAATTAAATGTAGATTGTATTTCGGTGACGGCAGCAAATGATGTGCAGACAATTCAAGAAATTCTTCATTTAGGTGTCTTTGATTATATTATGAAGCCATTTACATTTGAGCGCATGGAGCATACGCTGAAAAAATATTTGACCTTTAAAGCAAATATGCAAATGAAAGAAGCGGTAACACAGGAAGAACTCGATGCGATGATCGGGCAAAAGCGTCAAGAAAAGAAAATGTTAGAAGAACAGTCGACTTTAGCGCAGGAGTTGCCGAAGGGGTTTAATAAGGCGACATTAGATAAAGTATTGCAATATTTAAAGCGTGAGCGAAAGTATGCATCCGCAGATGATGTGGCAGCAGGTATTGGTGTCGCACGTGTCACGGCAAGGCGTTATTTAGATTATATGGAAAAAAATAAGCTGATTAAAGTGGATGTGCAGTATGGTAGTGTAGGGCGTCCAATCAATCAATATTATTTAGAAGACTAAAAAACAGCGCAGGGGGACTAGACCACTGCGCTGTTTCATTTAGTAAGGCATAATTTTATCAACAGGTTTTGGTGTTTTAATTTTTGGTAAAATTTTCTCTAGTGTTACCGTGCGCTCGATTAGATGTGTTGATGGGTCGTTTTCCTCGTATTTTTCAAGGAAAGAAATCACTTCTTTGACGATTGGTGTCGGTGTAGAAGCACCTGCTGTTACAGCAATTGTTTCAACACCTTGTAACCATTCAAGCTTCAACTCTGAAATATCACCGATACGGTATGACGGAGTACCCGCAATTTCTACAGACACTTGCGTTAAACGGTTTGAGTTGTTTGATTTTGGGTCGCCAACTACAATCAACAGATCTGCATTTCCAGCTTGGTCTGCTACGGCTTCTTGGCGTACTTGTGTGGCAAGGCAAATTTCTTTATGCACTTCGACTTGTGGGTATTTTTCTTTAATGCTGTCCATTAAGAAGGCAACATCCCACTGACTCATTGTCGTTTGGTTTGTTACAAGTACTTTATCACTGCCAAATTTTAAATTGTCTATATCATGCATGGACTGGACAAGGTGCACATGGTCTGGTGCAACACCAATGGCACCCTCTGGCTCAGGATGACCCTTTTTCCCAATGTAAATCACTTCATAACCTTCCGCTGTTTTTTCGCGGATTAAATCATGTGTGACTGTTACGTCAGGACATGTCGCATCAATTGAAACAAGCCCTTTACGTCTGGCGATTTCACGAATTTCAGGTGAAACACCATGAGCAGTATAAATAACTGTCCCTGTTTCTACTTGTTCAATAATTTCTTTTCGGTTTTCACCGTCTAATGTGATGATACCATCTTGCTCAAAAGCGTCTGTCACGTGTTTATTATGAACAATCATCCCAAGTATGTAGATTGGGCGAGGTAATGATTTGTCAAGTGCTGCATTACGCGCAATAACCATTGCATCGACAACGCCATAGCAATAACCGCGCGGATTAATTTTAAGTACTTTCACGTTTGTTGCTCCTTTCCTATACGTACTGCTATTATAACGAACGTTACGACTTTATACAAAGTTTCATCTTCTTAAAAATCATAAGGCGGCTGATAAATTTTCGGGACGGATGGGCGTGTTGTGAGTGCAGGCGCAGATGACGGGGGAGATGATTTACGCTTTTTACGAGGCGGCGTGACGCTAGAAGATTCACTCGGGTCTCCCTTAAAGCCGCGGTACATTCGCCAAAGTGCGGGAAGATTTTTTAGCATCGGTGCGGCTTGCTGGAAATACGGCGTGAATTGCTGCGCTTGATTAAATAGCGACTGCGCATTTGCCAAAAAGCCTGTTAATTGTGGCTGCGAGGCTACAGCAGGAATAGCTCCAGTAGGAATGGCCCCGGTAGGAATAGCCCCGGTAGGAATAGCTCCAGTAGGAATAGCTGTTGGATCAATGGGAACATTAGGTATGTTAGGCATAGTAGGTACAGGTGACGTGGCAACTGGAACAGGAGGGCGCATAAAAAAAGGTGACATCCGCTGAGCAGGCATATAATTCATGGGCGTATAATTCGGTGGATAAAAATACGGTGGGCGCATACTTTTTCTCCTTTCGAAAAACAATTATTTGACGCGGAACTCGTTTAAAGTTATGATATGCAGATGGTCACTTAAATGTACGATTCGTGGTACAATGGACAAGATGCTAGGAGGTACAAGAAATGTCGAAATATACTGATTATAATTTTAAGCCATTTTTGCAGGACGCCATTGCAAAATTGGGCTTTACTGAACCGACACCTATTCAAAAAGAAATCATTCCGCTTGTATTAAAGGGAAAGAGTGCAATCGGTCAAGCACATACAGGTACAGGGAAAACACATAGTTTCCTATTGCCAATCGTGCAACGTATTAATGAAGAAAAGCAAGAGGTACAGGCGGTAATCACATCGCCAACACGCGAGCTTGCACAGCAAATCTTTGATGCGTTAAACCAATTAACAGAAGGTACAGAAATTACCTCAAAATTATTTATTGGTGGTACAGATAAACAACGTTCAATCGCGCGCTTAAAAACACAGCCGCAAATTGTTGTCGGTACACCAGGACGCATTAGAGATTTAGTTAAAGAAAACGCGCTACTTGTGCACACAGCACCAATTTTAGTAGTAGACGAAGCAGATTTAGCGTTTGACATGGGCTTTATCGAGGAGATCGACGGTTTTGCGAGCCACATGCCTGAAAAGCTAGAAATGTTCGTGTTCTCAGCGACGATTCCAGAAAAATTACAGCCATTCTTAAAGAAATACATGGACGCACCAGCGCATATTCACATGAATGACAAGCGCCCAACTGCAGAAGGTATTAATTTTGTATTAGTGCCAGTGCGTTCAAAATCACGTAACCAACGCTTACTAGAAGTGATGAAAGCAATCAATCCATTCCTTTCAGTCATCTTCTGTAACACGCGTAAAAACGCGGAAGCTGTTGCCAACTTCTTAACGGAAAACGGCATGCGTGTTGGACAAATTCACGGGGACTTATCGCCGCGTGACCGCAAAAAAACGATGAAGCAAGTACGCGATCTTGAATTCCAATACATCGTGGCAACAGACCTTGCTGCTCGTGGTATTGATATTCAAGGGATTTCACACGTAATTAACTACGAAATCCCAGAAGATTTAGAGTTCTTCATTCACCGTGTCGGCCGTACAGCGCGCGCTGGTACGAAAGGTACTGCGATCACATTATTCCAGCCGGAAGATGAGGATGCAATTGCACGTATCGAAAAAATGGGCATTCCATTTGAACAAAAAGACGTGAAAAATGGTGAGTGGACGGATTTAAAAGGCCGTAACCAACGTGCAAGCCGTAAAGGGGAGCGCCAAGAGAACGAAATCGATGCAAAAGCAAAAGCATTGGTACGTAAGCCTAAAAAAGTAAAACCGGGCTACAAGCGTAACATGAAGTGGGAAATGGAAAAAGTGAAAAAACGCGAGCGTCGTATTAAAGCGCGCCGTAACAATAACTAATTCAGATGGAGAGAAGCCGACTAGTCGGCTTTTCTCTTTTTTCAACGAAAAGGAGCAGATACTATGTTAATCGGTTCACATGTTTCAATGAGTGGTAAGAACATGCTGTTAGGTGCGAGTGAAGAAGCTGCATCATACGGTGCAAATACGTTTATGATTTACACAGGCGCACCGCAAAATACGCGTCGTAAGCCAATTGAAGAGCTAAATATCGGCAAAGGCTTATTTCATATGGAGGAGCACGGCATGTCAAATATCGTCGTGCATGCACCGTATATTATTAACCTAGGCAATACGACAAAGCCCGAAACGTTTGAGCTTGGTGTGAACTTCCTGCAAGAGGAAATTAAGCGTACAGCGGCACTGCAAGCCACACAAATTGTCCTGCACCCAGGCGCACATGTCGGCGCAGGTGTCGATGCAGGGATTGCGAAAATTATTGAAGGCTTAAATGAAGTATTAACACAAGACTACCCCGTACAAATCGCGCTTGAAACGATGGCTGGTAAAGGGACGGAAATTGGTCGTTCGTTTGACGAGCTTGCACGTATTATTGATGGTGTAACGCATAACGAGCGCTTATCTGTCTGCTTTGATACATGCCATACGCATGATGCAGGCTATAATATTGTGGAAGATTTTGACGGTGTGTTAAATGAGTTTGACAAAATCGTGGGCATTGACCGCTTAAAGGTATTACACATTAACGATTCGAAAAACGTGCGTGGTGCAGGAAAAGACCGTCACGAAAATATCGGCTTCGGTGAAATTGGCTTTGATGCACTAAAGTCTATCGTGCACCATCCGCAGCTCATGCACGTACCGAAAATTTTAGAAACGCCGTTTGTTGGACCAGATGCGAAAAACAAGCAGGCACCATATGCATATGAAATCGCGATGCTACGTGACGGGGAATTCCGTCCATCATTAATTGACGCATTACGTGGTGAATAAAAAGTAAAGATTGTGCTAAAAGTGAAAGCTTTTAGTGCAATCTTTTTTGACAGATAAGAAAGTATAAAATTTGGCTTTTATATGTCTAGGCTAAAGCGCCAGCCCCTCGAGGTCGCTTCAATCCCTCGGGTGAAAGTAAAGAGCGCACTTTCACTTCGGGCTCTCCAGCGCTTGTCGGGGCTAAACGGGCGCTTTAGCGCTTTTCTTACATAGAGGATATTCATTTTGTAAAAATGAGTATAGAATTAGAGGGTTAGAAATTTTAAGAAATAAGAGGTGATGGAAGTGAAGAAGTTTTTCATGAGTGTAGTACTTGTCGTGATGACATGTGTGATGCCGTTTCATGTAGTAAATGCGTCGGTCATGGAGCAGGCAGTATCGCAGCATTTCGATACGTCCAATACGTCTGTATCAATCCGTTCGGTGCAAACAGAAAAAGTATTATTTGACCACCGAGGCGATGCACCGATGCGACCTGCTTCTAATTTGAAGTTGTTAACAGGGGCAGCGGCTTTACATACGCTCGGGGAGGATTACCGCTTTTCGACGATGTTGTATATAGATGGGGAAATAATGGGCACAACATTAGCAGGTGATGTCTACATAAAGGGAGGCGGTGACCCGACGTTATTACCAAGTGACATCGCAGAGTTTGCAAAGGTGTTAAAGCGACAGGGTATTAGCAAAATCAATGGCCATATTTACGGGGATGATACGTTTTTTAGCGGCTCGACGCTGTCACCAGGTGTCGAAAAGCAAGACGAAACGTACTATTACGGGGCGCGTACATCCGCGTTAACCTTATCACCTACCGACGATTTTGATGCGAGTACGGTCGTTGTCACAGCAACAGGCGGTACGGTAGGTAAGGCACCAACATACAGTATCCTACCAAACGCCGCGGGGATGAAAGTAAAAAACAATGCGAAAACGGTAGCAAAGGGGCAAAAAACGACGATTTCCATTAAGCGTAAATATAATACAAATGAAATAGTTATTTCTGGTACAATTGCGCGCGGTAACAGTAAAAAAGAATGGGTATCGATGCATGACCCGACGATGAATACGTTAAGTGCAGTCAAAAAAATGTGGCAAAGTGCAGGAATCACATTTGCAAAGGACAGTACGATCAAAAGAGCGACAGTCCCACAAACGGCACAGATGATATCTGCTAAACAGTCTCGTACACTAAAAGAACTCTACCCGATATTTATGAAGCTAAGCAATAATTCCATTGCAGATATGCTTGTCAAAACAATGGGGCAGGAGATGCACGGCAAGGGCGATTTAACGACTGGTTTACAAGTTGTGCGTGATTACGGTAAAACGCTCGGCATGGATTTAACAAATTGGCATATAACAGACGGTTCAGGTCTCGGTATGAATAATAAAGCGACAGCAAATGCACAAACACTGCTGCTAACAACATTGCAACCAAATAAAACATTTTATGCAGGTTTACCTGTTGGAGGTGTAAAGGATCGTTTAATCGGAGGCACATTAAAAAATCGTTTTACACAATTCCCACTCCAACATAACGTCGTGGCGAAAACAGGCTATATTACTAATACGTATGCGCTATCTGGCTATGTCACAGCAAAAAGTGGCCGAACATTTGCATTTTCTGTTATGACATCGCAGCCGAGAAGCGCAATTAAAAATATAGATGCGTTTGTCAAAGTAATTTATATTAATTATTAGTGGTTCGTATTAAAAAAATGTGTCTAAATAATGTCCATTAATTCCCATTATAATACTTGTGATTCAAGTAAATATATATTGATATAACAACATTTATGCCTTTTATACCACTTTTCGATAGTTTTTATCGAAATTTTCTATGTGAGAAATAATGACAATACCATTGAAGTACGACAAATCATCCTTTAAAGTTAGAAGCATGAAAGGAATGGTGAAAAAATGGAAAAAGAACATCGAAAAGCGTTACCGGTACTACCTATTAGCACAGTTATGCAGTTGACTAATCTCTCAGCGAGGCAAATTCGTTATTACGAAGAGCACCATCTGATTGAACCAGTAAGAACAGAAGGGAATCGCAGAATGTTTTCGTTGAATAATATTGATGAGCTATTGGAAATTCAAGAGATGCTAGAGCAAGGCATCAATATTGCCGGAATTAAAAAAGTATTTGATTTAAAACATCAAGCACAAATGAGAACATATCGAGGGAAGTTATTAAATAATCATGAGTTACGTACAATTGTGCAGGAAGAACTGCAAGCGCTGTAAAAGCGGCACGTATAAAAACAGAACATAAGAGTTGTATTCAGCCTGAATTACTGAATACAACTTTTTTTATTTTCATCTGTATAGAAGAGGTAACGTAGTAGAAAGTTATTTTATGTGTAGAAAATTCTCATTTTTGTAAAATAGTAAAATAGTTGGGTGAAAGTATTTCAAATTGATCTATAATGAATAGGTAGAAAGTTTAAACTTTTTTATTGGATTTGGGAGAGAGGTACGGGATGAAATTTACAATTTCTAAGAAAATGTGGTCAAGTTTTTCGATTATTCTTATTCTACTTTGTTTTGTAAGTGCACTTTCAATTATGACAATGATTAGGATATCAGATAATTATGAAATGATTTTAGAACGAGAAATAACAAATGTTGATATTGCTGATGAAATTATCATCATTCAAAAAGATATGTCGACTGCTATTTTAGAATTTATTACATTTAAGAGTGATGGAACATTGCAAAAGCTAGACAGCTTAATTGAAGAGGGCTCTGTAGCTGCGAAAAATTTAATAGCAGGTGTAGAGGATGAACAGTCACTTGCTTTACTTGAGGAATTGAAAGTAAAAACGGTTGAGTTATTTGAATCGAATGAAATTATAGTAAATCGAGCGCAAACAAACGAAGACTTTTCTACATATTCCTCAAAATCAAGTGAACTAAATACAGAAATTTTACAAATTTTAAGTGATTTAAAGGAAATACAGCAAAATACAGTAGAGCAAAAACGGGCAGAAATTAGCGCCGAACGTACAAAATCAATCGTATTTATTGTGAGTACATCTTTTGTAGTTGTTGTATTAGGTTTGCTCGTTGCTCATTTTACAAGCCGAAGTATTTCGAATCCAATCAAGGCGATAACAGCTAACTTAAAGGAAGTGGCAACAGGTCATTTGTTAATTGAACCAATTCATGTGAAATCAAATGATGAAGTTCGTGACATGGCCGAATCTTTCAATCAAATGACGGCCGATTTGCGTAGCATTATTGTGAATGTTCAAGGCTCTTCGATGCAGTTAGCTGCGAATGCCGAGCAGCTGACAGCGAGCTCACAGGAAAGTTATGCGTCAAGTCAGCTTGTGGCAAGTGCTGCTGAAGTGCAAAAAAACATTAGCGAGCAGCAAACAGTGACGGTCAATGAATCGAATAAAGCAATTGGACAGTTACGAGCAGAGATGGATGAAGTGGCTGCGGATAATAATCAAATGTTTCAATCGACAGATCAAGTGAAGACGCTTATTTCAAAAGGGGCTTCTGTAGTGACAGATGTAGCACAGCATATGGATACCATTCATACAACGTTTAAAGACACGACGATGATGATGAATGAAATGGCAAAGCATTCAACAGATATTCAAACCATTACGGCACTTATAACGGAGATTGCGGAGCAAACGAACTTACTGGCGCTAAATGCTTCAATTGAGGCAGCGCGCGCTGGTGAACATGGTAAGGGCTTTGCTGTTGTTGCAGATGAAGTACGTAATTTAGCCGAGCAATCAAAAAAATCAGCCACTGAGATTGAATCAATGGTCAATGTGATGCAGCAAGCATCAGCAAACGCTGTTCATTCGATTAGGATGGGGAGCGGTAAAGTAGAAGAGGGCTTAGCAAAAACAAGTGAATCGCTTACGACATTTACAGAAATCAAACAAAGCATTGAGACAGTTAGTCAGATGATGGAACGTGTATCTTCGGCTATTGTACGTGTTCAGCAAACAACGATTTCTGTAGCAAGTAATGTAACAGATATTCAGCATTTAGCTGAAAATGTAGCAGACAGTGCGAATGAGACAGGAGCGGCAACAGAACAGCAACTTGCTTCAAATGAAGAAATTGCTTCAAATGCGCAGTCATTAGCAAATTTAGCGGAATCATTGCAAGCGAAGGTCAATCAATTTAACGTATAATAAGACATGCACAGGAGCTGTATTCCTGTGCATGTTTTCGTTATGAAATAAACTGCGATAGCTTTTTATAGCGGCTAGAGCCGAGTACGGATTTTGCCTCGGCAAGCACTTCTTTTGGGATGCCGTGCGTCAGCCATTGAATGGATGCATTGCTAAAAATGCGGCGCAATTTTTTAGCTTCATTTGAGGAGATGGAGAGCCCCATTGTTTCGGCAAATTTGACAAGCTCTTTATCTGACATTTTATTGAGCTGACTGAACAATTGAAATTTATTCAAAGTACCATCCTTTCAAGTTGATTATCTTTACAATAAGGAGAAAGTACACTATACTAAAAAGTTGTAAATCGTAATGATTTTGAATTGGAAAGAAGAGATACCATTGAAAAAAACGTTAATTGAACTGGAAAACGTGTCGTTTCAATATGACTATACGCACGTCTTAAAAAACATTTCATTAAAAGTAGAACAGGGCGATTTTTTAGCGCTTTTAGGGCCAAATGGTTCAGGAAAATCGACGCTACTTAAAATTATTTTAGGCTTACTGAAACCGATGTCTGGTGAAGTGAAGCTATTCGGGCAAACGACTGCGGATTTTAAAAACCGCGAGCTGATTGGCTACGTATCACAAAAATCGAATGCGTTTAACTCAGGGTTTCCTGCGACGGTGTTTGAAGTTGTGCGTAGTGGACTTGTGAAAAAGACAGGGCTATTTAAGCGTCTGCCGAAAAATACAGATGAACTTGTGCACCAAGCGCTTGCAGACGTTGGAATGGAACAATTCGCAAAGCGTAATATCGGGCAATTGTCTGGTGGACAGCAACAACGTGTATTTATCGCGCGTGCACTTGTATCTGCACCGCAGCTTCTTATTTTAGATGAGCCTACAGTCGGGATTGACCATGAAAATGTGCAGGCGTTCTATGATATGCTCGCACATTTAAATGCGCGCCATCATATGACGATGATTTTAGTGACACATGATGTCGACACGGTTTCTGACCGTATTAGTCATGTGGCGTGCTTAAATCAAACGATTCACTTCCATGGCTATAAAAACGAATTCGATGCGATTGACGTGGCGGCGCTAAATGCGTGGTACGGTCATTCTGTGCGAAAGGTTCACTAAAGGAGCAGGCATATGATTGAAGCAATTTTAAACTATGAATTTTTACAAAATGCCTTTTTCTCAGGGCTTATTATTGGGATTATCGCACCACTGTTAGGTGTATTTATCGTCGTGCGCCGTCTGTCGCTTATTGCAGACGCACTGTCACATGTGACGCTTGCAGGGATTGCGGGTAGTCTTTATTTAAGCCAAAGTTTTGCCGCACTTGCCTTGCTGAATCCGATTTATTTAGGGATTGTTGCGTCCGTTGCAGGCTCGGTATTAATTGAGCGACTGCGCAGACTTTATAAGCATTATGAGGAGCTTGCGATTCCGATTATTATGTCGGGCGGGATTGGCCTTAGTGCAATCTTTATTTCACTTGCGAGCGGCTTTAATACCGATTTAATGAGTTATTTATTCGGTTCGGTATCAGCGGTGTCGAGGCAAGATTTTTATGTGATTGTGGCGATTGCCATTGTTGTCTTTATCTTTTTAATAGCGTTCTTTAAAGAGTTATTTGTGCTGTCGTTTGATGATGAGTATGCGAAGGCGAGCGGCTTACCCGCACGCTGGATTCATTTATTATTTATGGTCGTTGTCGCACTTGTCATTGCAGCAAGTATGCGTATTGTTGGGATTTTACTTGTCTCAAGCTTAATGACCTTACCAGTTGCGGCGGCAATGCGACTTGCGAAGGGCTTTAAAGAGGCGATACTTTATTCGATTGTGTTTGGTGAAACAGCCGTTGTAATCGGTCTTGTCAGCGCATTTTATCTTGACTTAGCACCAGGCGGAACGATTGTTGTGACGTCGATCATTATTTTATTGCTTGTTATTATCGGCAAAAAGTTAGCACTAAAGCTACATGCGAAAGGGGAAGAAGCACTGTGAACGAAACACGCGCGTGGGAAATTTTAAAGGAAAATGGCTATAAAAAAACAGATAAGCGTGAACGCATCCTGACAATGTTTGCAGGCACTGATAAATATTTGACTGCTCGTGATCTGCTTACAGTCTTTAAAAAGGATTACCCAGGCATGAGCTTTGACACGATTTATCGTAATTTATCAACGTTTGTTGAGTTAGATATTTTAGAGGAAACCGAGCTAAACGGTGAGCGTAATTTCCGCATGCATTGCGAGTCCGATCATCACCACCACCACTTTATTTGTCGTGACTGTGGCAAGGTCAAAGAATTGTCGATTTGTCCAATGGCGATGCTTGGGGAGAAGTTGCCAGGCTACGCGGTGGAGGCACATAAATTTGAAATTTATGGTAAATGCCCAAATTGCCAATGATGTGAAGCGGTGTGGTTCATGAATCACACCGCTTTTCTTCTGTTATCTCTTATCTGAATAATGACTTAATTTTGCTAAAACACCCACAATGAAATCGAACTATGTTAAAGTAAATAAATAACTTACATAGCTTTGCAGGAAAAAGGTACAGATTGTATAACTGTGAATTCGGTGAAAATCCGAAGCTATATCCGTAACTGTAAGCGCATAAAATTCGTATAAAGGTCACTGCTTTTAGTGGGAAGGCCTTTATAATCTACGTTGTAAGGAGACTCTCTTTCCAGCATGGAGATAACGAAGCGCAAAGCCAGGAGACCGGCCTTTTTCTGATCGTCACACACCTCTTCGGAATTAAAGAGAATGGACGGCATGAAAAATCGGTGTTTTTTCATACGTTTTTTGCCATTCATTTTTTATGGATGGCTTTTTTGTTTGTCTGTATTGTGTGTAAGTAAATTTTTTAAGAAATGAGGAAGTGCATTGAAAAAGTGGAAGCTAGCACTCATTAGTTTAGCAATGGGTGTATTAGTAGCAGGCTGTCAGGAAGAGAGTCAGCAAACAGCGGCGAATGAGCAATACGTAGTCGTAGACGATCGCCAAAAGGAAGTGACGTTTGAGTCTGTGCCGGAAACGATTGTGTCATTGCAGCCAAGTAATACGGAGATTTTATTTGCGCTCGGTGTAGGTGACCGCATTATCGGTGCAACGGCCTATGATACATATCCAGAACAGGCACTTGAAATCGAACGAATTTCCGATATTATTACGGTGGATTTAGAGCGTGTTGTTCAGTTGGAGCCAGATGTAGTCATTGCGTATGATACATTAGATGAGGCACAAATTGCGCAGTTAGAGGCACTGGGTCTCAATGTTTTTTTAATTGAATCAGCCACGACACTTGAAGCGGTGTATTCGGATATTACACAGCTTGCACAGGTGATGCAAGTAGAGGACAAGGGCGCGGCAATTGTGTCGGCCATTCAAGCGCAAATTGCCGGTGTTCAAGAAAAGATTGCTCCGTATCAAAATTCGCGTGCGGTGTATTACGAGGTATCACCAGCACCTGATATTTGGACGGCAGGTAGTGAAACATTCCAGCAGGAGCTTTTATCGGCAGCAGGTATTAACAATTTATTTGCCGATCAAACAGATTGGTTCCAAGTGTCAGAGGAAGAGGTCATCACAAGAAATCCCGCGGTTATTATGACGACAGCTAATTATTTAGACGACCCCATTGGTGAACTAAAGACGCGTAACGGCTGGGAGTCTGTCACAGCCATTCAAACAGGTGCGCTCCATTTAGTGGATGACGATTTATTTTCACGTCCTGCGACGCGCGTTGGGGATGCGGTAGAGGCCGCAGCAAAAATGGTGTATCCTGAGGCATTTAACTAAATGATCTTTATTACAGGTGGTGTACGCAGCGGGAAAAGTGCCTTTGCGGAGCAGCTTGCAGCGCGTTTTGCAGGGGGAAATTATTATTATGTCGCGACAGGGCAAGCCTTTGACGCAGAAATGCTTGCACGAATTCGTCGCCATCAGCAGGACCGAGCTGGGAGTGAAGTGCAGTGGCGAACAATTGAAATGTCGACGCATTTTCCAAATGTACAACTTCGTGAGGGCGATGTGTTGTTATTTGAATGCGTGACAACGTGGCTTGGTAATGTGCAATATGAAAGCGCACAGCAAAATGTCACGGTAGCGTCGTTTATTCAGCAATTTAAAACATGTTGCAAGGCGTGGCAGCAAAGCGGGGCGACTGTCATTGTTGTGTCGAATGAATTGTTAGACGAGCCCGCCTCTCATTTCGTAGAGGTGAATGAATATCGTCAAATGCTTGGTGCGCTTCATCAGTGGCTTGTCGCACAGAGCGTCGAGGCCTATGAGGTCGATCATCAAATTGTAAAGCAGTGGAAATGAGTGGAATAATGAAAAATAGTAGTATTGGACTTTTATTAGCATGGCAGTTTTTTTCGGTACTGCCAATTAAGCGTCAGTTGCCAATGACAAAGGTGACTGTGACGTGGATGTTTAGCCTACTTCCTGTCATTGGGCTATGTATGGGTGCGGTTTGTGCTGCCATTTATGAGGCATTACAGTGGGCGGATGTGACGCCGTTATTTACGGCAATTCTCCTCGTAATGGCGATGATTGCACTAACAGGTGGCCTACATTTGGACGGCTGGGTAGATATGAGTGATGCATATTTCTCATATGGCGATAAGGAAAAGCGTGTAGCAATCCTCGACGACCCCCGCATCGGCGCATTTGGGGCAATGAGCCTTGTGTGTTTACTCCTTTTAAAAATTGGTGCATTGTACGAGGTGCTGATGCAGCAAGCAGAGCTACTCCCATTTTTACTTTGTATCCCGTTTTTATCGCGCATCGCGATTCAACTGTTTTTTAGCGCGACCCCCTTATCTAAGCAAACAGGGCTCGGTGCGTATTTTAAGTCGCATGTTGTGCGCAATAAGTTGCTCACTCTGGTAGGCATTTATTGTGTAGCACTTGTTGGAATCGCGAGCTATTTCGCGCTGTGGAGCCTTGTTGTTTTACTAGTAGCAGTCGGTCTTGGTGTCTTCTTTTATAAACGCTGGGTGCTGCGTAATTTTGGCGGCATGAGCGGCGATTTAATGGGTGCGCTTTGTGAGGGAATGGAGGTCGTATTGTGGATCATCGTGTTGTTCTGTATTTGATTCGCCATGAAAAAACAGCGGCCAATGTTTCGCGGCGCTATATTGGCTGGACGGATGAGCCGATTGTGCACCAGCAGTTAGATGTTATATTGCCGATTCAGCCAAGCATTGTATACGGCAGTGATTTACTGCGCTGTCAGCAAACAGCGAGCTGCTACTTTCCGAAAATCAGGTACAAGGCAGATGCGCGCTTACGTGAAAGTGATTTCGGCCAGTTCGAGATGAAAACGTACGAGGAATTAAAGGATAACCTACAGTACCGCGCATGGATTGATTGCCCCGAAAATAACCCGCCACCAGACGGGGAAAGTTTTCAACAATTTGAGCAGCGCGTACATGCGGGTGTGATGAATAGTGTAAATCAGGCAGGTGACTATACATTCGTTGTGCATGGTGGAGTGATTCGTCTGCTACTTGCCGCGTTTTTACAGCGTGATTTTCGCGATGTGACAGCCACACATCGCACACTGTACCGCATCGAATGGGATAGCTTTGCTGCGTTTAAGGAGGGAGAAAAATGCAAGTCATTATCGGCGGCGCCTTTAACGGTAAAGGACATTATGTAAGGACATTGCTCGCAAATAAAGAGGCGTATTATTTTGACGGTGAAATGCCAACGAAAGGTATGTCAAAGGATGCGTATATCGTCATCGGAAATTTCGATAAGCTGTTAGCACCGCTACAGGAGCTCGGTGAGGTAGCGGCGGCAAATGAAATTTTCACACAGCTTTGTCAGCTAGATGAAGAGGCACATGTTATTTGTATTTGTACAGATATGAGTAGAGGGATTGTGCCACTTGATGCCAAGATGCGTTTTGTTCGCGATGCCTGTGGGCGCCTTTATCAGCTTTTATTTCAACAAAGCACGAAGGTTACGCGTATTTGGTACGGGCTAGCTGAAACATTGAAGGAGGAACAATAATGGATTCAAAAAAATTACGATTATTAATTTTAACCGCATTAGTTGCAGGATTATGCGTCATTGGGAGCTTGATCAAGGTTCCAGGTTTTATTACAACAGCTGCACTCGATTCAGCACCTGCATTTTTAAGTGTGCTATTTTTACCACCGCTTTATTCAGGCTTTGCAGCGGGGCTTGGTCATATTGCGACAGGGCTTACGTCCGGTATGCCACTCGGCGCATTCCATGCCATTATTGCAGTGGAAATGTTTCTGTTAGTGATGATTTTCAATATGTTACATAGAAAAGGCTACAACGTATTAAAATGGGTATTTTTATTCATCGGGAACGGTGTTATTTCACCGCTGCCATTTTATTTCTTAGTGTCACCAGCCTTTTATATTGGTTCGGTGCCGTCCTTACTCATTGCAACGGCAATTAACATAGGCATTGTGATGGTTGTGATGCCAGTCCTGAAGCAAGTTGTGCAAAAACAAGGGTTACTGCGATGAGAAATGCAGTTGTAGTAGGTGATTACATTGTCACAATCGATAACTCAGGCTGTATTGGTGAAAAGCCGTTAGATGCGGTACAGACAACCAATGAAATTACGGCGTATTTTACTGCACGCACTGCCATTGTCGAGCAGTGGTGCGCAGGTGCAAGACCCGTGCAACTGCTACTTGCTAATTTTACGGGGGACGCGGCATGGGACGGCTATGTGCGCGGCATCACAAAAGTCTTTGCTGAAATTGGTGAAGTGCTACCACCACTTACAGGCTCAACGGAATCGAATTTTGAAAGCGCACAGTCTGCTGTAGCTCTAACGATGATTGGTGAGCGTTTTTTTACACCGACGAAGGAAGCTTGTCGCTATTTCGTCATCGGCAAGCCACTCGTCGGTAAGCAGGTGCTAGAAAATCCGCAGCACGTGGCGAATTTAGGTGAGTTGTATGCACTTCTGAAAGAACAGGTCATTCAAGCGGTTTGGCCCACTGGCTCCAAGGGAATCGGCGCAGAGATTACACGTTTTTTAGGAGCGCATTATACGTGCGACATCGATTTACAGCACACAGCAGGGCCGACAACCGCGGTGCTTGTCGCAGTAAAGGATTCGCATGTGGCAAAGCTGAGGGGAATTATAACAGCGCCCATTACGGAAATAGGCGAAAAGCCGAAGCAATGACGAGATTAATCTCGCATAGCTTCGGCTTTTTTACCTATGATAACTCGGAAATCATTCGACTGTTTTAGTAAAGGTTTTGTTTTCAAATAGTCCATCATTAATTTGGGAATATCGATTCGCACCTCACAAACAGCCAGCTTTTTCATCATTGTAAAACCGTGTGAGCCCGTTGCGCGGTAGCTTGAAATTGCGACCTCAAACACATCATTTGCACGGATAGCCTGCCCATTATAGTGGAGTTTTGTCACCCGCTGTCCAACCGGCTGAGCAATGGCAAACTCGTAATCAATCCCGCTCCAGACATCATAAATGTAAGGGTGTGGCTCTGGGTAATAAACAGCTGAGCTAAAATCAATCTCACCGGCCGTATTTAGCGCAAATACAGCAGCGCATAATTCGAGTGCCTCCTTTACCTCAGCCCCTGTTAGCTGAATGACTTGCAAATAATTTTTACGCGGAAAATTATGTAACACATCATAATGGGTGATGCGCCCGGAAAAACCACCGCTCCTATGATAAGGGAGCTCCACAACAGATAGCTGCGCATTTGTAGCTGCCATTTGCATTTGGTGAATGAGCGCAGTAAACGGATGACTTTGCAGACGTGGTGCTAAAAAGTGCTCATATGTATAGTTGTCTAGAAGCGTCGTAACATTTGTGTTTGCCCAAGCAGTAAACGCGGGAAAATCCTTTTTGGGCAATGTTTCATCTACGCGCCTCAGCTGTGCCTGATGATGAAACACGCCATTTTCATACGTCACGTCTATTTTCGCGTAGCACTGCGCATTCGCTCCGGGTTGTGCGATTGTCGTATTGTCAACCGTTAAGGCAAGCTCCAGATGCTGATGCCCTGTAAGAAGCACATCAACCCCTTCGATTTCCTTTAGCATTTTGTAGCCTTGATTTTCGCCATCCTCTACACAAAATGGCAGGCCGCTCTTTGGGTCGCGCTCAAAGCCACCATGATAGCATAAAATAACGAAATCTGGCTGCTCATGGGCACGAACAAATTGCACGGTCTCATTTGCCGCAGTAAAGGCGTCGGTAAATGGAATGTTTGCTGTGCTATACCATTCATCCCATTGCGGGACAAAATGCGTGACAACACCGATGATGGCGATGTGTAAGCCGTTTACTTCTTTCATAATATAAGGCTGTGCAAAATCCCCAACATTACACGCTAGCCACGGGAAATGACAGGCACTGCGCATCGCGGCGATGTCCTCCGTTGAATAATTAAATTCGTGATTGCCAAAAATCGCTGCATCATAGCTGAGTTCGTTTGCCATACTAATCAGTGGGTGCGGCTGTTTATTCACTTCCTCACAGTAATAGCTAAGATGGCTTCCTTGTAGCAAATCCCCCAGGTCGAGTAAAATATCGGGCTGCTCCGCTGCAATTTGCTGAGCAAGCTGGCTAAAGCGTTCAGCATGCCCGTGCACATCACTCGTTGCAATAATTGTAAATTTCATACTAACTCCTTAAAATTTTGTTTAATTAACTATAACAAAAGAGCTGGGACTTGCAACAGACAGTACGTTATGATGTAATAAAATAGAAAATCAATCTACTTATAAGGAGTGCTGAAAATGTATACAGTTACAAACCGTATTAAAGTGAAAAAAGGGATGGCCAAAATGATGGCACCAAGTTTCGTAAAGCCAGGTCCATTACAACAATTTGAAGGTTTCATGAAAGTAGAAGTGCTTGTTTCAGAGCAATTTGAAGATCATGATGAAATGAGCGTAGTGATGTACTGGGAAACACTTGAAGGCTTTGAGGCGTGGCGTGCAAGCGATGCGTTTAAAGAGTCACACAAGCGTCCAGAAGGCGGCGAGCCAAACCCAAATTCACCAATGCTTGGTTCACAAATTATTATTGCAGAACTTGCAGGCTCTATTTCAAAATAACAAAAAGCGTGAGCGAATTCGCTCACGCTTTTTTTAATGAATAATGATCGCGATAATAAAAATAAGCTTTGTCGATTTCTGTTTTAAGCATACGATTAAACGTGCCATTAGAGTTCAATCTTGGTGCGATAATCTTTACGAAACGTGACTGATCTGTAAAGAATTGTTTAGTGTTTTTATGGAAACTGAATATTCTTTTAATGTTTTTATGTGGTTATATATAAATTTAATCTTTTCAAGTATAATAAAATGATATGCAATGAATAGTGAGAATAATGAGTTTTTTTTGAAGTGAGGAGCGATATTTGTATGATATTAGAAAATTATTTTTATAATGGTCAGTTTTATAAATGTTTTAGCGAGGCGACAAAGCAAGATGATGAAGTAGCCAAAAAATTTTTAGGGTTATTTGAGAACTATCAATATGACAAATTGCCACGCTATACGAAGACAGATGATGAACAATCTGTAGAACGCGCAGATGAAAGCTATGCGGAGCTAGATGAATTGCAGAGAATTCGTGCGATTCGGGATGAAGTGGCATTTGGTGAAGCGATTAAGCAACTAGAGAGTGACGCTAAGTTGGCAGATGATGAGCGCAAGGCGGCTTCGTTTTTCATTCAAGGACATTTATTTTTACTTGCCCATCATTATGACGAAAGTATACATTGCTTTTTACAGGCCGTAAAATATAATCCAAATAAAGCGCTTTATCACGGCTTTGCGGCACAAACGATGCACCGCTTCAATTGGTCGCCGTTTGAGGTAATGGCGTATTTAGAGCAGGCGATTGATTTAGATCCACACAACGCACGCTGGTTATGGAATAAGGGGCTTGTATTAACACAGCTCTACAAAGATTTGCAGCAGGAGCCGTTTTTAGAGCAGGCACTCATCACGTTAGAGGAAGCACTTGCAGCTTGTCGTGAGGAACAAAAGTCGGTGCGTAGTGCGATTGATAATACATTAGAAAATATGCGCGAATACGTGTTTTAAGAAGAAATACGTATTTGCATAATGAAAAGTCGATGCATACTAGTTTTTTAGTATGCATCGACTTTTGAGTTATTAGAAAGCTATCAAATGAGTAACAATGAATTTTATCGATTTACTAGTTTTTTTAAAGTCGTCATCTAGCTCCACCTATTTTATGCTGTTTGTGATTGCGATTTTTTTATAAATGACACAGCAATCTTTTACCCGTATAAGACAGCAATAATCCGTTTCGGCTAATATTTAACAGAAGGATTTTGGCTGTTGAAGTTTACCCTTGATTCAGTGAAAGTGAACACTTTTTACGCGTATAGTCGTGCTTAAATGTCAAAACAATGTTACGATAGAGGCGAGGAATTTGAGTTAAAGGAAGTGGCAGTTTGTCTAATACAATTGAGCAAAAAGACATTACGCAAGCGATTGAACAGCAGTTATTTCAACTCGTTCAAAAGGTTGATGTGAAGCAATTTGAAGAGACATTAAAGTCGACAATTAATCAAAAGCGTGAATCGGCATCTTCTAAAGAGGATTATTACGACCGACTGATGTTAAACATCACGTATTACGTAGAAAATAAAGCGGCTTGGCACAAGCTTTTTGAGCAAACGTATGGGCAGGGGATTGTGCCGAAAATGGCGCAAATTGAAGCCGAGCTCATGGCACATCAAATGCGTATTCGTCAAGAAGTAGCGGAGAAAATGGACCGCTACACGGAGGCGTTTCATAAGCAATACGCGGCGCTTAGTGTGACCGAGGAAGATATTGTTTATGATTATGCGTATGCATCAGTGGAACACGCACTGCGCATCGATTTTTTAACGGTCGTAACGGCGAAGCAGGTAACACTGCTCACACAGGGCGATCATGTGGAAACGATGAAAATGATCGACGGCTATATTGCCTATTATACCGATCAACTCGTGAATCAAATGGAGTTAATGTAAAAGGAGAAAAAACAATGAAATCACCATACACATATTATTATAGTGCACCGGCTGTAACAAATACGAAGCAGCCAGCGATCTTTTTATTACACGGTTTAGGAAGTAATGAAAAGGATTTAGTACAGTTAGTCGATAGTTTTAAATCGAGCTGCCATATTTTTGGCTTACAAGGACCAATCGAGCATAAGCCAGGCTATGCGTTCTACACATTTAACGAAGAAGAAGGCAAGCCAGAGCGTACGGTATTTGATAAAGTCATCCAATTCACGGAGGCATTTATTGTAGAGGCAATTGAGGAATACAACTTAGATCCGAAGCAAATTTACATCGTTGGCTTCAACCAAGGTGCTGTCGTGGCTCAGTCACTTGCGATGGTAATGGGTGAGGCAATTCGTGGTACTGCCGGACTGAGCGGCTTTATTCCAGAGTTTGTTGCGTTAGAGTATAGCAAAAAAGCAATGGATCACTCGAAAATTTTCATCTCACACGGCACATATGACTATGTGTACCCGTACAAATGGGCAGAGCAAAGTGTAGCATTCTTTAATGATTACGGCACGAATGTCACGTTCAAATCGTATGAGGACGGACACGGTGTGACGCCACAAAACTTGCAAGATTTAATCGCGTTTTTAGCGGAAGATTTACCGACAAACGTAAACTAATAACAAGAAGCGCCATTCGCAATTTCAAGCTGCGAATGGTGCTTCTTTTTTAGTAATTTCTTTAGTTATGTGTGCCAACTCCTTGAAATCGCATAGATAGGTCCCTTTAAGCCGTTCGAGCGCTTTTCTCACAATAATTTTTCATTTAAAAGTATAGTCGCTTCTTCTAACGGCATTGGTTTGTAGAAATAATACCCTTGGCCAGTAGGGCAGCCCATCGCCTTGAGCGTTTCGTATTGTTCGAGTGTTTCAATCCCTTCTGCAATCGCATGCATTTGTAGATTTTTGGCGAGTTGGATAATCGTTTGTACAACAGCATTCATTCCCGGGTCATGCATGGCGTTGACAAAGCTACGGTCAATTTTAATTTCCGAGAATGGTAGTTGTGGTAAATAGCTCAGAGATGAAAATCCAACGCCAAAATCATCAATCGAGCTTTCAATCCCCGCATTTTTGAGCGCCATTAAAATCGCTTTCGCTTTTTTAAAATCAACAAGCTCAATGCTCTCTGTTATTTCAAATTTGATATAGTGAGCAGGCACTTGATAAGCTTCAAGCAATGTTAAAAAGTTTTCCGTAAAGGCTTGACCGTAAAAGTGGTCAGGCGAAATATTGACCGCAATCGGCACTGTTTTTAAATTGTTAGCTAGCCGATTTTGCTGCCATTTTAGAACTTCGCGTAACACGAGTGTATCAATTTCATTAATTTTGCCCGCTTGCTCTGCAATCGGTATAAAGACTGCGGGTGAAACGTTTCCTAATCTATGCGACTGCCAGCGAGATAATGCTTCAAAGCCTTCAATAGCTAACGTTTCAAAATTAATTTTTGGCTGTAAATGGACTGTAAATTCTTTGTGCTCTAAACCGTAGGCAAGCTGATTTAGAACATCCATTTCCTGTTGAATTTCTGAGGTAATCGCGGTGTTGAAAAATGCTGTATTCGTCCCGCTAGTTGCACGTGATTTCGTTAACGCTAAATCAGCCTCGCGTACACATTGCTCAGCGAGTGATTCTGGGTTAAAAAAGCTAACGCCAATTTTTAATGTAATATAAATTTCTTTGTCGTATAGCGTATAGGGCGCCGTCGTTAAATGGTTAATGCGCGACTCGTAAATTTTTATTTGCTCAATCGTCATTTGATGCGCAATAATTAAAGCTGAATTAGTAAATTTGGCGACAAATTCGTTATTTGCTACATTTGTTTGTTGCAGTCTAGCCACCATTTGTGACAATAGTTCATCGCCAATGTGACGACCGTATAAATCGACAATATTTGAATATTCACCAGGCTGTAAGATCGCAATAAAGCCGGATGTACCTTGCTCAATCCATTGCTGTAGTACTTGATTAAAATAATACATATTCGGGATAGCTGTCGCACTGTCATAATAGGCAAGCTGATGCAACTGTTGCTTTTGCTCAGCATATTTTATCGATAAGGAAATGAGCTTTGCTAAGGCTTCTAAAAATTGTATTTCATTTTTTTTGAAGGAAATGCTATTTTCAAAAAATAATGTAATGGCACCAATGAGCGCGTTATGTGTCGATAAAATAGGCATTGTCCAGGCACTTGCAATGACAAATTGCTGCTCTTCAATAAATTGTGGCTCAAATTCCTGTAAAAAGATGCGATGTGATTGTTCGCCCATTTGTTTGTTAAATTGAATGATTGGATAGCTATTTACAATTTCAGGGGGAAGTGAACCTGATGCTATAAATTCGTATGTAGAATGATTGGTTACTAAATGAATCGCACATTTCGTTTGACGTGTAAAAGTAAGCTCGACTTGTTCAGCAATCTGCTGCAAAATACATGCGGTAGTGGTCTGCTGCTCTAGTTGTTTATAGATTGAACTTTCTAGTGTAGAAAGTGTTTGGTTGAGCAGTTGATCTGTATAATCTTCACAAGTTAAAAAGGCATAGCATGTACACTGCTCGGTATCTTTAATCAGGTGAATTTTTAAGTGATTCCAAAAGATTACATCGTTTTTCCCGTAATGAAGAATTGTAAATTTTTCAGAAATCGCATTTTGTAGATGATACTGTATTTCAGCCTCTATCTCAGAATTTGTTTTTAAACCGTTTAAAAATGAAATACTTTGTCCAAGCAATTCCCCATCCTTGTAATGTGTAAGTGTTGCAAATAGTTCATTGTAATAAACGATTGGAAATTCCTCTTTAGTCAAATCGATAATGACAGCACCTGTCATGTATTGATCGCTAAATTGTTTTAACCACGAGAATAAATATTCTTGTGATAGGGGCAGCGTTTGATTTGTAAACAAGTAAATCCCCCTTTTCGGAAAATATATATAAATTATACCAAATACACTATGATTTGGCGAAATGTTTTATTGCTTTTATTTTTATAGGTATTAAGGAATGCTTTATTTTAGATTTAATAGTAAGAAAAAGCATGTTTTATTTAGAATATGCTTTTGTTAAAGGTGATTTAGTTATTTTGTAGTATCGTCAGAACGATTTAATTTATTTGAAATACCTTCTTTCACATCGCCGACTTTTTCTTGAGCAGTCGCTTTTAATTTGTCTGCTTTCCCTTCAGCCTGTAACTTTGGGCATTTGTTACTTCGCCAATCGTTTCTTTTACTTCACCTTTAATTTTATTACCTGTTGCTTTTAACTTATCAGAAAACCCACTCGACATGACAAAACCTCCTAAGTTTATGAATCTGGTTGTCTATGCTCTTAAACTGTAGGCGTAAACATAGCTTAAACAAAAAAATATGCGTACACTTCGAATTTTGTACTTTGCTTTTGAGGGGAGGGGTACACTGTTAACATAAAACGAAACACACCTTTTCATATTTAAAAAGGTGTGTTTCAACTAGTTTAAAAAGAAAATTTAAAGTTTTTACGTTCAAATTAAGCATTAGCACAGCCTGACTTTTTCAGTTGCTTGAGCGCTTTTCTTATAATGTTGGTTGTTCATTTAAAATCACTTTAAAATGAAGTCCTTTAAAGTGGTCGCTGACATCGTGACGAATGCTATCAAGGTCAACAATTGTATTTTTACCTACACAGCTGGCCAATGTCTCAAGTAGCTCGGAGAAGGCATTTGTAAAAAGGTCGCGCATATGATCAAAATCATTGTTGCGGAAGCTTGAATCAATATCAAAAGCTTCTACTGAGCTAAGTTGCTTAGAAGCACCCGCGAAACGATCGTCGTAAACCGTATAGCTCTCGTCCGTTAAAATAATAATATGTATCGTATCTTTTGTAGATGTGCGTAACTCGATATTTGTTTTATGTTTGCGTACATCTAAGATTTCGTGAATACCATGCTTATGTTTGATGAAAAATAAAGACATAGTAAATCCCCTCCTAAAATAAGATTTCAGTTTAAGTATAAAGAGAATGGGATATAAATTCAATAATTTTACAATAATAAGCAATTTTGTGGATAGAAATGGATTTTTTGCGCTTTTCGTAAATGAATTTGAACAAGTTTCATTTTTCTACCGAATAACAAATACACTATTGCGCAGTATAAACATCATATAAATGATAAAGTACGTCTGTTCCGGATGGATTTAGCAGCGTATTTTTCTGAAGCATCAATGTAACATACGCATGTTGCTCAACGATTTGTCCATTTTCCAATAATAAATTAATTTCTACCTCACCTTCATGCTGAAGCGATTTTTTTATTTCCTCCTCGAATTGCTGCTGTGCAAATAGTCCATTATTTTTCCATATACCTGTAATTTTTAATTGCTTTGTATGTTCGTTCGTCATAAAACCACTGCACATCGCGTAAAATAGTTTTAAAGACGTCATTCATTGTAAATGTATGTTCCTTATAGGAGAGCTCTGTCGCACGTATGGCGTGAACTTTATGGCAAAGCAATGATTAAAATATTCAAGTTTGGCGAGTAGCGTTTTTTGTCTTGTGATCGTCAAATTGCCTTTTTCTATTGAATAATTTCACAAAATCTAAGTAAATAGTAAAAAAACTAAGGAATGTCTTGAAATTAAAATATATGGGTATATATAGGAAACACAGCTAATTTGAATTGGTGATGCTCGTTAACGTAACTTATGAGAGGATGAGGGCCGATGAAAATTAATGATGATATGTTAGATCGTTTAGGTGTTTATTTTGTGTATCATGAAGTATATGACAAGTATGGGATTACGTTTGAAAGCTTCGTAGATCGTTGGGAAAGAGGGATTTTAGACGTATAATGATTCGAAATAGTCAATTTACGAATCGAGGATCACCAAGTAGTTGTGTTAAAAAAAGTGCTCCGAAATCATTTCGGAGCACTTTTTGTATTTTGTAGGATAGTTAAAAGTTTCTTTTAATCCAAGCATTTGCTTCAAGCCAGTTATTCACACGAATGACGTTTGTTGGCGTGGCCTGACGATTGTACGGTGTATCGAATAAAATAACGGGAATTTGGAGTTCCTCAGCGAGCATCACAGCATTGTCATGCTTATCCTCGAAGAAAGCCTCAACCGCATGCTTTTTCGCGACATGTATTTTATCATGACTGCCGATTAACTCGATGTGGTCATACGGAACAGCATGCTCCTCGAACCATTTCATCGTAATATCGTGCACATTTTCACCACGTGCTGAAATGTAGTACAGCTCGTAGTTGTTACGCCAATCGTTTAAAATCGGCAAAGCATGTGCGGCGAGCTCACTTACCTCATACATCGCGGGCTCGTTCGCCTTAAACCAAGTTTGAAACTCATTACGGTCCACAGGGTACGGAAAACCACTTAAAAAATCGTATTCCGTAATGTCGGCTAATTGCAGGTTCACATTATATTGCTTATTAATATGTGGGAGCAATGTTGCAGGGCAAGTGACAGTGCCGTCAATATCAATGCCAAAGCGTGGCTTCATCATTAGTTACCTGCATTTGCCGCTGCTTCGGCGTCGATTTTTACCTGCATTTCCGCAGCTAGCTTATCGATTTCTTTTTTCAGCTCTTCTACCATTGTCTCCTCAGGCACTTTACGAACGGTTTTCCCTTTCATGAATAACAGACCTTCACCACGTGCACCGGCAATTCCGATATCCGCCTCACGTGCTTCACCAGGACCATTTACCGCACAGCCAAGTACAGCTACTTTTAACGGTACTTTTAGCGTTGAGATGTATTCTTCTACTTCATTGGCAATTGAAATTAAGTCAATTTCAATACGACCACATGTTGGGCAAGAAATTAATGTTGCCATGTTTGAAGCAAGACCGAATGATTTTAGGAGCTCACGCGCTACTTTAATTTCTTCTACTGGGTCTGCTGATAATGAAATACGTAATGTATTGCCGATTCCTTTTGACAAAATCGCACCAAGACCCGCCGCTGATTTTACCGTACCAGCGAATAATGTACCTGATTCTGTAATCCCTAAGTGAAGTGGGTAATCAAACGCTTTCGACGCTTTTTCATACGCTTCAATGGCTAAATTTACGTCTGATGCCTTCATTGATACGATAATATCGTGGAAGTCTAGGTCCTCTAAAATTTTAATGTGGTGAAGTGCAGATTCAACCATACCGTCAGCAGTAGGGTAGCCGTATTTTTCTAAAATATGGCGCTCAAGTGAGCCAGCATTTACACCAATACGAATTGGAATTCCTTTTGCTTTTGCTGCGTTGACAACAGCTTCTACCTTTTCACGGCGACCGATATTACCTGGGTTAATACGAACTTTGTCGATTCCGCCCTCGATTGCTTTCAGTGCTAGCTTATAATCAAAGTGAATATCTGCTACTAATGGAATATTAATACGTTTTTTAATTTCTGGAATCGCATCTGCCGCGCGCTCATCTGGTACAGCGACACGTACTAATTGACAGCCTGCTTCCTCTAAACGAAGAATTTCTGCTACAGTTGCCTCTACATCATGCGTTTTTGTTGTACACATACTTTGTATAAATAATTCATTACTGCCACCAATTGTTAAATTACCAACACGGACAGGGCGTGTTTTTGAACGGTGAGTTATTTCACTCATGTCAATTCTCTCCTTTTCAGGCCATTCGATATGAAGTTAGATGTTTCTAACTTATTATGTAAGCCGTCACTAACAGCTATTTTATCAGTGTACGATTGCCACGACAAGGAAGAAACATTAACTTTTTTCAGCATAAGCCCTTTACTGAGCATAAGTGTGTATGAATGCCAAGTGCGTGCTATTTTGAAATACCCGCTGAAAAAAGTTAAGCCTTTGGTACATAGCACAGATTTTTTTCGAGTCCACTCGAAAAAAATCATAATGCAATTACGCTAAGGCGTAATGGATTACTTCAATCTTTGCATCGATTTTTATTGTTTTCGACGATTGGTACGTAAATAAGTTCCCCAGCGATGAGTGTTTGTTTTTGTAAATGTGGGTTCAGTTCATAAAATTTCGCCAGTCGCTCAGGGAATGGCATTGGAATGGGAGAGGGGGTCGCGGCGAATATACTGTAAATGGTGTCACCTTCAACTAATTTAATGCGCACGGTTCGTTCTACTTGTTGTTCGCACACCTGCGTTTCATAAAAGGTTGTGTGCGTGATCGCACCTTCCTGCAAATCTATTTTTACAACGTAGCCAATGACTAAACAGGCTATCGCCAGCAGGACATAACGCAAAAAATCCCTCCTCTCATTTACTATATGAAATAAGAAAAAGGATTCATGCGCTATTTTTGGATTGGGTATTTCGTTAAAGCGAGTATGACAATGAGCATCGTAATAAAAATACTCATGAGTGTAGTAAATAAATTTGGCAGTGGGAATAGGGTAAAGGCGATGGTAAGAATGGTTTCCCATGTAATCGCAAATGTTGTCGTACGCCATAGTTGTCGGTATTCACCGCGGCGTTTCATCGATTTTGTGAGTAAATAGCCGGCATACGCGTAAATACTAATTTTCGTAAAAAGTATGAGCGCGTTCATAATGAAAAGAAAAACAACGGCAATTGGATAAACTAAAAACTGTAAATCAGCTGCGTAGTCTGTAATTTCGTCATAGGAAAAAATATTTGCCTGTCCGTTTGTTGTAAATTGTCCGAGTGAAAAGCAAGTCAATAGCAAGATGAGTAAAAAAGCATACTGAATAACTTTGCCAATCGACAAAATCCGGTACGCCGCTAATCTTTTCGGGTGTAGTAAACTATCTGTTAACAACTGCATATGTGAAATGTTCATGTATCATTCGTGCTCCTTTTGCAGTATTTTAACATGACTGGAAATCAATTGGTATGGGGGAATCGCAAAGCTGAATCTTTTTGGCTTGCGAGCCGTATAACTAGAAAAGGAGTGAGACATAATGGAAATGACAGCGTGGATCATTATTATCGCGCTCTTTATCATTGCGTTTATTGGACTTGTTTATCCAATTATCCCGTCTGTGCTATTTATTTTAGGCGGCTTTATTGTGTATGGTTTGTTCTTTAGCTTTAGCGATTTGCCGTGGTGGTTTTGGGCAATTGAAATTTTATTCGTTATTTTACTATTTGCCGCTGATACCGTGTCAAACTTAGTCGGGGTGAAAAAATTTGGTGGCAGTAAAGCAGGGATGTGGGGCAGCACGATTGGTTTACTCATCGGTCCGTTTGTGATTCCGATTGCCGGCATTTTATTAGGTCCGTTTATTGGTGCGGTTGCGGCGGAGTTACTTGTTACGCGCGCGACGTTTGATCAAGCAGTAAAAGCAGGGATTGGTTCACTTATTGGCTTTTTAACATCTGTTGTGACAAAGGGTATTATTCAGGCAATCATGATTGTTTTATTTATTTTTGTCGTGTAGCGAGGCTTAGTAGTTGAAAGACAGGGATCACTTAACGTAAACTAAATATGGAAACAGTTACAAAAGATAGAGTAATCGGAATGGATAGCTTTTCCGCCAAAAGGCTGAAATGTTATTTCATGCATTTTTTGCATTGAATGATGACTCAATTTTTGATAACCTAGTACTGTAATCAACATTAAACGCACTTTGGGAGGAATTTTAACATGGCTTACACATTACCACAGTTAACTTACGCTTACGACGCATTAGAACCACATATCGATGCAAAAACAATGGAAATTCACCACACGAAACATCACCAAACTTACATCACAAATGTAAACGCTGCTTTAGAAGGTACAGAATTCGCTGACAAAGATGTAAACGAATTAATCGCTAACTTAGATGCGATTCCAGCTGACAAACAAACTGCAGTACGTAACAACGGTGGCGGTCACGCGAACCACACATTATTCTGGGAAGTAATCGCTCCAGGCGGTTCTAACACACCAGTAGGCGAAGTAGCAGCTGCTATCGACGCGAAATTTGGTTCATTTGACGCTTTCAAAGAAGAGTTCGCTAAAGCTGCAACAACTCGTTTCGGTTCTGGCTGGGCTTGGTTAATCGTTGACGGTGACTCAGTTGCTGTAACTTCAACTCCAAACCAAGACTCTCCTGTAATGGAAGGTAAAACACCAATCCTAGGCTTAGACGTTTGGGAGCACGCTTACTACTTAAACTACCAAAACCGTCGTCCAGACTACATCGGTGGTTTCTGGAACGTAGTAAACTGGGATGTAGTAGAAGCTAAGTTCCAAGCTGCGAAATAATTAGTTTTCCTAAAGCCACCATGCGCGCATGGTGGCTTTTTTACATGGAGAGCGCAAAAAAGGCACGAATAAATATGTATTTTAAAAATAATTTTTTAAAACAAAATTACATTAACCCGAAAAAATCCCCGATGTAACAGGCCATTCAAAAATTTAAATTGGTAAAATACACGAATTTCCAGAATTGATATACGACTTATTAAAAAATATGTGTCAAACTGTCATTTATAAGATAAATCGTTTTGATTTTTTTATAAAATCACAGTTTATTACTGATTAAGGTAATCTGATTAAGTATTTAGACGTAGAAAAAATAAACCTTTTTTATAGAAAAATGCTATTATTCTAAACAAATATAACGTTCTTTGTTTACTTTCCACCATTTCTGCTACTGGTGTTAGAAACGATCCTTGTCATTGTACAGCATTTAAACAAGCTTCAATATTTGGCGTGTATTTTTTGGGATTTACGTGAAAAAAGCGCGGTTTTTTTGCAGGAATTCAGCTTTTTTCATTCGTTTTTGCGCGGATTTTTCTAGGAGGAAGCGCATAACAGTATGTATATTTTTATGTTTTGAAGCATTTTCTGTTACGAAATGATAAAAAGATAGCGCATGGCACCTTATTTAAAAATAAGTTGTATATCATTTTCCACCAAATGAAGGATTTGTATTTGAAAAATTTATGTATGCTGTTCAAACAGTCAAAAATTTTAGCCTCTTCTTTCCATTATTCAATGGGGAAAGAAGGAGCTAAAATTTTACTGGCTTATGTAAAAACCAGCGCTTGCGGCGATGATGCCGATAGCGGCAGATGAGCCAATATAGAGCAGTGCACACGTGATTTTTTTTTCAAGTAGCAATGCAGTAGCCTCATAGCTAAAGGTAGAGAAGGTGGTGAAAGAGCCTAAAAAGCCGCTTGCAACCAAATAATAAAATGCGGTAGACGGTGTACCCCCCAAAAACGCACCGAGTGCAAAAGAACCACTACTATTAATAATAAACGTTGGCCAAGGAAAGCGTTGCTTATTCATTTGCCCAATCCATTTACTCAGTAAAAACCGAAAAATCGCGCCGGTAAAGCCACCAATGGCAACAAAAATCACAAACCAAACCTCCTTGCCATGAAAATTCCGATGGCGCTAAAAGTGAGTCCACCGACTAAACTACCACCGACATAAAGTAGTGCATAAAAAGCAGCGCCTTGCTGCAAAAGCTGCAACGTCTCATAGCTAAACGTAGAAAATGTGGTAAACGCGCCAAGCACGCCTGTTGTGAGAGCTAATTTTAGGTGTACATTTCGAATGATGGTGGTACTTGTTAAGAAAAGGCCGAGTAGGAAGCAGCCGAGTAAATTTACGCACAGCGTTGCGAATGGGAATGTCCCATTAAAAGGAATGGTCGTACTAATCATGACGCGTAGCACGGCCCCGATTGCCCCGCCAATGCCTACATATAAACTATTCAACGGATCACCTCATCTATTTTTCTTTTTCCATTGTGCGCTAGTTTTAGAGAAATGGAAACCTTTCATGCATTTCACCGTCAAAACAGGTGAGAACGGACTTTTTTCAAAGCGCGCACAGTGTTATACTAAAAGTTATGGGTTACTAAACTAATAACATTATATAAGATAAGAAAGGAGCGATTCGAATGCGCAAAATTCCACAAGGGAAACCGACAAAAGCGAAAGCAAAGGCGATGCAGCGCGCTAGCTTAACATTTCGAATGAATGTCCTTTTCTTTTCTATTTTTCTCCTATTTTCATTGCTAATTTTTAGGCTTGGGTATTTGCAAATAGTAAAAGGTGAGGATTATGTTCGTGCATTAGAGCGAACAGAAGAGGTACGTGTCAATACGAGTGTACCACGTGGTCGGATTTTTGATCGATATGGTCGTATTTTAGTAGATAATGAGCCAGAAAATGCGATTACCTATACGAAAATGCAGACGACAAAGCGCGCGGAGATGCTAGAGATTGCGGAGACGCTTGCGACGCTAATTGAGCAACCGACAAAGCGTGTGACGTATCGTGATAAATTAGATTTCTGGATTATTCGTAATCCGGAGCGTGCACAAGAGAAAGTAACGAAAAAAGAGATGGATGAATTCCGTGCAACGGATGAAGAAATGGAAGAGTCGGCATTTAATGCAGAGCATGATCGCCGCGTTCGTGAGCGTATTACGGATGACGAGCTTGCCGAGCTGAAAGAGTTTGACTTAGAAGTACTCGCGATTTTCCGCGAAATGACGACGGGCTACAATCTGTCACCACAAATTATTAAAGGTGAGGATGTAACAGATGAGGAGTTTGCACGTGTATCAGAGCGTTTAGCAGAACTTCCGGGTGTCAACACAACAACCGACTGGAAGCGTGTACGTTTATCATCACTGGCCATTTTAGGACGGACAACAGTGCCGAGCAAAGGGGTACCAAAGTCGAAGCTGAATTTCTATTTAGCACGTGAATATTCACGAAACGACCGCGTCGGCGAAAGTTATTTTGAGGCGCAGTATGAGGAACTATTACAGGGCGAAAAATCCGTTGTCAAAAACTTAACGAATAAAAAAGGGCAAGTCGTCGAAACGGTAACAACCTATGACGGCGAGCCAGGGAAAGATTTAGTATCGACGATTGATATTGAGTTGCAGCAAGAGGCTGAAAAAATCGTGGAGTCCAAGCTACTTGAAATTAAAGCGATGGGGAGCTCGTATTTATTAGATCGTGCTTTCTACGTGATGATGAATCCAAATACAGGGGAGCTATTGTCTGTTGTCGGAAAAAAAATCGAGTATGATGAAGAGACCGGCAAACCATATATTATTGATTATTCGTATGGCGCATTTACGACATCTTACGAGGCGGGTTCTTCGATTAAGGCAGCAACCGTGTTAATGGGCTATAACGAAGGCGTGATTACACCAGGTACGGTAATGCTCGATTCACCAATGCGTATCGGGAACTTAACGTTAAACTCTCTTTTCAATAAAAGTGGTAGTGTGATGTTAAATGATGTGAAGGCATTAGAACGTTCGTCAAACGTCTATATGTTTAAAATTGCGATGGGTGTTGGGGGGAGAACGTATTCACCAGGCATGCGCTTTAGTTTACCTGAAGGAACGATTCAAACGATGCGTAATGAATATGCACAGTTTGGTTTAGGTGTGCCAACAGGGATTGATTTACCAGGTGAAGCAGTCGGCTATCAAGCAGACCCCGATACAGATACCAAACTACTAAACTTAGCGATTGGTCAGTTCGATACGTATACACCGATGCAACTTGCGCAATATATTTCGACTGTAGCAAATGGTGGCTACCGTATTGCACCACGTATGCTCAAGGAAATCCGTAATCCGTCAGAAGATGGCGAGACACTGGGTACATTAGTGCAAGAAGTAGATCCGAAAATTTTAAATAAAATCGAAAATACAGATGCTGAGGTAAAACAAGTACAGCAAGGGTTACGCCAAGTGTATGTGGGCGCACAAGGTTCTGCACGCGCTGTATTTGGGAATGCCCCTTACACAGCAGCGGGTAAAACAGGTACAGCCCAAGTAGTCTATTACGGACCGCAACGTGATAAATACGGGACAGATACAATTAACATTGTCCATGTAGGCTATGCGCCATTTGAAAATCCAGAGGTTGCGTATGCGCTTATTATTCCGTGGGCAACGACGAACTTTAATATTTATTTACCTCAAGGGAACCAAATGGCAAAAGAAATTTTAGATAAATATTTCGAGCTACAAAAGAAATATGAGAAAGAAGGTTTAAGCACATCTTCGGTTGAGCAAAAAATCATTAATACAAATGAAACAAAGTTAAACGAAGATGAAGCTGTAGAAACCGTGAAGGAATAATCATTAAAGCAAAGGCTGTATCGATTTGATGATGCAGCCTTTCCTTTTTAGGGGAGAAGAGTATGCGTAAAATCGTTTTTCAAGTTGTTATTTTTGCAGGGGCACTGAGCAATGCCGTGATGCTTGTGATGTCCGAGGCGTCTATTTATTTAGTTGTCGGGTCAACAATTGTCTATATTGTAGGTTTCCAGCTTTTACTGCGTTACATGGAACCGCGCTTTGTGCGTGCGGAGCGTCTTCGCAACACGACGAAGTATCCGTTTTTAACGGAATTGCAGTCGGCGAAAAAGGCGACGGTCATTTTGCAGGACGGCTCGATTTATTATAATGCGACATTTGGTGAGTATGTCGACAAAAGCTCAAGTAAAATTAAGCTCAATGTCTCAACCGTGAAAACAAAAAAACAAGAAGCACAAACAGATGTCCATGAAATGGAGTTAACGTCTATTAAAAGTGTGAAGAAAATTCAATAAAACTGGGAAGCGCGGAGGATAACTCTCGCGCTTTTTTACATTCTTAACATAATTTACAAAATAGGTGTGACATTTACAGATGATTAACGAATGTTCTATATGTCCTCAACAAACAATCTTTATAGTTTGAATTGTAAGAAATATCGATACTTGAATTAACGGAGGAATATGAAATGAAAAAGTGGAAGTACCTAACAATGACAGCAGTACTCGGTTCATCATTATTTTTAGTAGCATGCGGAGGCGAGGAAGCAAACGAAAAAACAGACGACGCGGCGACTCCAAATGAAGTAGCTTCAGCAGAAGCAGGCGCAGCACAATTAACAGGTGATGTAATCGGAGACGGCTCTTCAACAGTCGCACCAATCACAGAGGCGCTTGTTGAGGAATACAGCGCAGTACAGCCGGATGTTCGCGTAGCTGTCGGCGTATCAGGTACAGGCGGTGGCTTTGAAAAGTTTGCGAACGGAGAAACAGACTTCTCAAACGCATCACGTCCAATTAAAGATAGCGAGGTTGAGTCATTAAAGACGGCGGGTATCGACTACACAGAATTCGAGCTAGCTTATGACGGCTTATCGGTTGTTGTACACCCTGAAAATACATGGGCAACAGATTTAACAGTTGACCAATTAAAGAAAATTTGGATTGAAGATGGTACGACAAAAAAATGGTCAGACATCAATCCAGCTTGGCCGGCTGAAGAAATCGTCCACTATTCACCAGGTGCGGACTCAGGCACATTTGATTACTTTGACGAAGTGATTTTAGACGGCGAGGACTTAGTGCAAACAGCGACATTATCAGAAGATGATAACGTGCTTGTAACGGGCGTAAAGGCAGATAAAAACGCCATCGCATTCTTCGGCTATGCGTATTATTTAGAAAATGCCAATCAATTACAAGTTGTGAAAGTGAACGGCATTGAACCAACAAACGATACAATCGAGTCAGGCGAATATTCACCGCTATCACGTCCATTATTCCTTTACGTGAAAAATTCATCAATGGCCGAAAACGAAGCGGTTTATGATTTCGTGAAATTCTCATTAGAAAATGGTGGCGCAATGGCTGAGGCAGTCGGCTATGTAAGCTCACCGCAAGAAAAGTATGATGCAGGCTTAGCGGCGCTTGAGGCGTTAAAATAATACGTGCTACTACAGTGTGCGGGCGTGTCAACTCCCGCACATTTATTCATGAAGAAAACGTGAGGGGAGTAGAATCATGACTTCAAAGATAGAAAATGCAACAAATGTGCAGGAGCTTGTTGCGAAGTCACGTAATCGCAAAGGGAAAAAGTTACTAGAAAAGCTCGTACCAGTAGGCTTATTTTTAGCGGCCTTCTTATCGGTCTTAACAACCTTTGGGATTGTGTTTACATTAATATTTGAAACGTTTGAGTTTTTCCAACGTGTAGCAATTACGGACTTTTTATTCGGGACACAGTGGATTCCGTTCTCGGGTAAGGAACCTTTATACGGTGTGCTGCCACTCATTCTCGGCACATTTAAAGTAACGATTATTGCGATGCTTGTTGCCGTCCCGTTCGGACTTGGGGCAGCGATTTATTTAAGTGAGTATGCTTCGGAAAACGTGCGCCGTACAGTGAAGCCGGTTTTAGAAGTATTAGCGGGTGTACCGACAATCGTTTACGGGTTTTTCGCGTTAACATTTGTGACACCTATTTTGCAATCCATTCTTCCATCGTTAAAGATTTTTAACGCGCTAAGCCCGGGGATTGTCGTCGGGATTATGATTTTACCGATGATTGCGTCGATGTCAGAGGACGCGATGAGTGCTGTACCACGCTCGATTCGTGAGGGCGCACTTGGCCTTGGCTCAACGAAATTAGAAGTTGCGATTAAAGTTGTGTTACCAGCTGCCTTATCAGGGATTGTTGCATCCATTGTCCTTGCTGTTTCACGCGCAATCGGTGAGACGATGATCGTATCGCTTGCAGGCGGCTCGACACCACTCTTTGAATTTGGCTTCACGGATTCCATTCAAACAATGACCGCGTACATCGTTCAAGTAACAACAGGGGACGCGGGTTACGGCACAACGATTTACTATTCTATTTACGCAGTTGGATTCACGTTATTCTTGTTTACATTAGCGATGAATTTACTAGCCAGCTATATTTCGAAGCGCTTCCGAGAGGAGTATTAACATGAACTATTTACAAGAAGAGTCGGTTATGAAAACAATGCGTGGACGTCTTATGAAAAATAAAGTGTATAAAGCGATTTTTATTGCAGCGACAAGCTTTGCGCTTCTTGCACTCATGGTGCTACTTTACCGTATTTTTTCACAAGGAATGGGCTTTTTAGATTGGCAGTTTTTAACGAACTTTGCCTCGCGTATTCCTGAAAATGCAGGGATTAAGGCCGCATTAATCGGCTCGCTTTGGCTTATGTGTGTCGTTGCGCCCGTTTCCATTATTTTAGGGGTTTCGACAGCGATTTATTTAGAGGAATATGCAAAGAAAAATAAAATAAATGATTTTATTCGCATGAATATTTCAAACTTGGCGGGGGTTCCGTCGATTGTCTTCGGTTTACTTGGGTTAACAATTTTCGTACGCATGCTCGGCATGGGCAAATCTGTGCTGGCAGCCGGTTTAACGATGAGCTTGCTTATTTTACCGGTCATTATTGTGGCTGCACAAGAAGCCATTCGCGCTGTCCCGAATGAGCAGCGTGAGGCATCGTTCGGGATGGGTGCGACAAAGTGGCAAACGATTGTCCGCGTCGTGTTGCCAGCTGCGATTCCAGGGATTTTAACAGGGAGTATTTTAGCCCTGTCTCGTGCAATTGGTGAAACAGCACCGCTTGTGGTCATCGGGATTCCGGTTATCTTGCAGTTTTTACCGGATAGCTTCCTAAGTTCATTTACCGCATTACCGATGC
Source organism: Solibacillus sp. (assembly GCA_040274725.1). Taxonomy (GTDB): domain Bacteria; phylum Bacillota; class Bacilli; order Bacillales_A; family Planococcaceae; genus Solibacillus. The sequence goes on from JBEMAQ010000018.1 coordinate 50,892, forward strand.
AGATTTTCGATTGGGCGAAGCGTCCGCAAGAGACATTCCAATATGTGGCGTCAGCCGGCATCATTGTGCTGATGGTATTACTTGTCTTTATGAATTCAATTGCGATTTTCATTCGAAATAAATTCCAAAAACGTTATTAGGAGCGTGTAGTGATGGTTCAATTAGCGACAAAAATCGAAAAGACGGCGAAAACGCCAATTAGTGTGCCTGGCAATCAATCGACGGTATTAGAGACGAAAAATTTTAATCTTTGGTATGGGGAGCATCATGCCTTAAAGGATATTAACCTAGATATTAAAGAACATGAAGTCACGGCTATTATCGGACCGTCTGGCTGCGGGAAGTCGACGTATATTAAGGCGATTAACCGTATGGTCGAGCTTGTACCAATCGTGGCAACGTCTGGTGAAATTAATTACCGTGGCCGCAATATTTTCTCGAAAAATTATGAGGTAGAGGAGCTACGCACGAAGGTCGGCATGGTGTTCCAAAAGCCAAACCCGTTCCCGAAATCCATTTACGACAATATCGCATATGGCCCGCGTATTCACGGTATTAAAAATAAAAAGATTTTAGATGAAATCGTCGAGAAATCTTTGCGCGGTGCAGCGATTTGGGACGAAGTAAAGGACCGCTTAAACCAAAATGCGTACGGCTTGTCGGGTGGGCAGCAACAGCGTATTTGTATCGCCCGCTGTCTTGCGATTGAGCCAGATGTGATTTTAATGGATGAGCCAACGAGTGCACTTGACCCCATTTCCACATTGAAGGTGGAGGAGCTTGTGCAGGAATTAAAGGAACAGTATTCGATTGTTATCGTGACGCACAACATGCAGCAAGCGGCGCGTATTAGTGATAAAACAGCGTTCTTCTTAAATGGTGATGTCATTGAATTCGATCAAACGGATACGATTTTCTCCAATCCGCGCGATCAGCGTACAGAGGACTACATTTCAGGACGATTCGGATAAGGAGAGAGTAAAATGGTGAGAGAGCGCTTTGAACATGATTTAATTAATGTACAGCAGGATTTAATGGAGCTTTGTGATAAAAGCATCGAGGCGCTTGAAACGGCCTTTCGTGCATTCATTGACAAAGACATCGATTTAGCACTCGCAATTATTGATGCAGATTTGCACATTAACCGCTTAGAGGAAACGATTAATGACCGCGTCATTTTACTCATTGCGAAGCAGCAGCCTGTGGCGACGGATTTACGCCGCCTCATGGTTGTTGTCAAGGCGGCAGCGGATATGGAGCGCGTTGGGGATTATGCGGTGAACATTGCGAAGGAAACGATTCGCATTGGCCGTGAGCCGTTCATTACAAGTGTCGAGCCGATTGAGGAAATGTGCTTTAAAACAACGTCGATGCTGCGCCAAATTGTAGAAGCCTTCATCGAGGAAAATACGTCAAAGGCAAAAGAAATCGCCGACCTAGACGACCAGGTAGACGAGCTTTACGGCAATACGATTAGCAACTTAATGCAGCTAACGGTGTCGAATGAGCATGTCGCACAAATTACATACTTATCATTTATTTGCCGCTACATTGAGCGCTGTGCGGATCACGCGACAAATATTGCGGAGCACCTTTTCTATTTAGTGAAGGGCCAGCATTATGAACTAAATAATTAACTTTTGCGCTATGCAGTGAATTTTGCTGCATAGTTTTTATTTTGGTTAAATTCACCTAAAAATGAAACGCGTACCGCCTGGTAATCGTTTATGCTATAGAAAAAGGGGGGTGCGACGCGTGCAAAGAGAGCTAGAGGAGATGATGACGCAGCATAGTGCGCACTTACTACGGCTGGCATACTTTTATACGAAAAATATTCACGCGGCTGAAGATATTGTGCAGGATGTATTTATCAAGATGCTGTCGACACCGTACGAGGAGCGCGGACATTTGCGTAGCTTTTTAACACGGTTAACGGTGAATAAAAGTAAGGATTATTTAAAAAGCTGGGCATATCGCAAATGGCAATTTGAATCAAAGTGGCGCATGACCGTAACAGACCGCGACCATATTATCCAGCAGGAGGAACGCTCAGCCATTGGTGCGGCAGTTCTTAGCTTGCCGCTGAAATACCGCGAGCCCATCCTTTTGTATTACTACGAGGAAATGCCGGTGCTTGAAATCGCCGAGTTACTCGGACTTTCTGATAATACAGTGAAAACGAGACTGCGGCGTGCACGCGAGCAGCTAAAGCCGAAGCTAGCGGGACAGTGGGAGGTGCTCGGAGATGAATGAGCTAAAGCGGGAGTTAATGAAGGTGGCAGGGGATATGTCGGATAGTGAGCTACGTGTGCGTGAGGCGGTCAGTCGGCGCGTGTCAAAAAAGAAGCGGAGATGGCTGCCTGTTACAGTAGCTGTAGTGGCCATTGTGACATTATTTATTTTCATCATTTTCATCCAGTTCCAGCCACAGGACACATCTGCTATGCTATCACAGGAAGAATACGCCTATTATTTGCATGTAGAAAGTGCGATGTGGGAGCGGGATTTAGGGGACGCGGAAAAGACGCACGCATTTGAACGGTTACTTCAGCGTGTTGGGCGCGTGGAATACGGCAAGTCGCTCGGGTTATCGGTATCAGCTACCGAGATTGATGCTCGTATTGAAGACAATAAGCGTTTAATGGAGTCAGCTGAATACGAATCGATGATTGCGAAGGTATTAAACGAGGCAAATGTTTCAAAGAGAACTTATGAAGAGATTACGCGCAAGCAATCAGAGTCCTATTTAATGGGCGAATTAATTTCGCAGCGTTTACAAAAGCAGTATGAGCAGTTAGGCAACATGATGGCCAGTCATATGACGGATTACTACGCCGCTCTGTATATGGAGCAGCATTATGCGGAGGAAGTAAAAGCATTTCGCACACAGTACAAGATTGCGCCTGAATCCCATCACACATCCGCTGTCATGGGCGTCATTGGCTTAGTAGAGGGCAATATGTTCTATTTAATTCAGGACGCGACATTTCCAGATGTAAAGGGAATGGAGCGCGAGGAAATGATAGCGACGTATTTTGAAAATGAATTAGGTTCCTGGTATCCGAATGTTGATGGATTACAGCTGAGTGTCGGTGATGTTGTCCGTGTTCCGTCCAATGCTTCCGTTTCTGAGGGAGGGCACCGCGTCGGCATGAACTACGGTGGGGTGAAAATTTTGCAGCGTGCTACCGAACCAGCTACAACAGTTCACTTCACAGGAGAGCAGGCCGACAAATTTACCGCGCATATCGAAACACTCGACTGGGAAACAAATATCCATGTCAGTATGACGCGTCTCCCGGACTACACCGTCACAGCAAATGGCGCGACATATAGCATTTGGAGTAAATATAATAACAGCGGCATGGAAGTCATTCAGCACGAGCCAAACGCTTACGTCAAACTAACCAAATCAAAAGCCGCACCACTTTTTGAGCTTCTGCAATAATTTTGCCAAAATTGGCGAACTGCGTGTACAATATAGGGGAGAACGTAATAGAAATGAGGGTTTAGTATGTTAAAAGAACTAGTTTTTGAACAATTAAAGCAGGCAATGAAAAATAAGGATGTCCTTTCAAAAGGTGTATTAACACTCGTGAAGTCAGCGCTTGACGCAGCGGAAAAAGAAAAAGGTGCGGCTTTATCACAAGAGGAAGAAATCGCAGTCATCAACCGTGAGATGAAGCAAACGAACCAAGCATTAGAAGGCGCACAAGCAGCGGGACGCGAAGATTTAATCGAGAAAGAGCAGGCGAAAATTGCACTGCTAAAAACATTTTTACCGAAGCAATTAACTGAGGAAGAGCTACTTGCGGCGTTAGCAGAAGCAGGTATTGGCGCAGGTATGAACATGGGCGATGCGATGAAAATTGCGAAGCCATTACTTACGGGTAAAGCAGACGGCGCGGCCATTTCAAAAGCGGTAAAAGCATTAATTTCATAATGACTTGGCTATGCGCAATTTGTGCATAGCCTTTTATAAAGGAGCAAAATTATGTGGCAACAGCAAATTCGTACATATGAGCCGTTCAATGAGCAGGAAGTGGCGGATCAGGCCGTTATTTTAACAGCGTTTCAAACATTTGAAGATTTACTAACACGAGAAAATAAAATGGCGCATTTCACCTGCTCGGGCTTTGTCATGAATCCGGCGCGTACGCATGTGTTAATGATTCACCATAATATTTACAACGCATGGGGCTGGACGGGTGGTCATGCGGACGGTGAGGCTGATTTTTTAGCGGTTGCGAAGCGTGAAATTGTCGAAGAGACAGGTGTTGCGGATGTGCAGGTATTATCGGAAAATATTATTTCGCTCGATGTATTACCCGTACACGGACATATGAAAAAGGGTGCCTATGTGACCCCGCATCTGCACTTTAATGTGACGTATGTGTTTGAAGCGGCAGATGATGCGGTACTCACGATAAATGAAGAGGAAAATAGCGGCGTTGCGTGGATTGCGGTAGAGGATGTGGCCGTAGTGTGCAACGAGGCGCATATGATTCCGATTTACGAGAAAATTGTGGGGCGTGTGAAGCAGTTAGCAATCTAAAAAAGGAGCAGCCAGTCGTGTAGATTGGCTGCTCCTCTTCGCTATTCTTCAAAGTGTACAGGGCGGTGGCGCATGTTTTCATGGAAGCGACGCATCTCGCGATAAGGCAGCAGGCGCTGAGGTGTACGGTAATCATCAATATTCATTTGGAAATGCTCAATGCGTCCATTTGTTAAAGAAATCAAGCGCTGGAACGGGTTAACGGCAATGGCCTTTGAATATTTGCCGAAGAGCGTAAAGCCGTGACCTTCTGTAAAATATAAGTTTAACAGCGCGCGGTTATGCGCAATCGTGTGCGGCGTGTTGCATAAATACCAAATATCTTTAAATGTGACACCGAGTAAAACGATATAGGAAATCGTGTCGTGAACAGGACATTCGACAAACTGTGTCGCCATCGCATCCGGTAAATGATATGTAGTAATTTCTGGGTCAAATGCGTACAGCTCATGATAAATTAACGGAATAACCGGTAATGCAACACGGTCTTTATATGTTAGGTTAGACGGTGGACGATGCCCAACTAAAAATAAATTATTTTTATTGTAATAACAAATATCCTTGCCAATCACTTGTTGGAACTGTGTATTTTCATAAATGACCGCATAATACATATTTAAAAATTTGATGATACGGAAATAATGATTGGGGTAGTGACTTTCGTTAAAAATAAAACGCTGGCAGTCCTCGAATGTGTCAAAGCCGTCGTAAAACGAATAGCTATCATAAACCGAGTTTAGCCATTCTTTACATAGGCTATCCTCTGTTTCGAACCCTAGCGTACCGTCCGCTATACTACGAGCTGTAACGAATTTATTATCAGCAATGCGTAAAAAGCGAATGTCTAAAAGATGCTTGACTAGGTCGATTTCGTATGTATCCTTTGAAATTGCTGGGGCAATTTGCATGTGATTTCCTCCTTATGTTTGTTAGATGTCCAGTCAGACATAAAAAAAATAGAATAGTGTATTATTTAATATATAGGAATTATAGCACGAATTTTAATGGATTAGTGTGGATGGAAATGAATAAAAAGTAATGTTTTTGAACATAATACTAAAAGCTGTATTCCTGTTTCATTCAGAAATCTATTGAAAATAAAATAAAATCCCCAAATTATAAAACGCATATGCTAAAATAACGATGTATAAACAAAAGGGAGGCTGTTTTAAATGGCAAAAGCAGTAAAACATTATGAAATCTCACCAGAGCGTGTAGACGAAGCATTAGCAAAACGTGACCGCATGATCATCGAATTATTAGTACAAGTATTAGACGAGCAATTAGTAATCGAGCGTCATACATTACGTGAGCGTTTAGGTAACTTAGTTGAGTTATCAGATAGCGATCCACAATTAAAAGAAACATTACACGCTTTAGTAACAAAACTTTAATTTCTACATAGTGTGTAGTAAGTAAAAAGTCAGTTCTTCTTCGGAGGAGCTGGCTTTTTCTGTTGCATAAATTTTTCTATTGTTGGTAATTCTAGAGTTAACGATGAAGGAGGAAGATATAATGCAAAACAATGAGCACGAGCCCGGACATGAACCTGAAAAAAAGCGTGAAACCTTGACAAATAGGCAGGGACATCCAATTGCGGATAATCAAAATTTACGCACAGTTGGCAACCGCGGGCCAGCGACACTTGAAAATTATAATTTTATCGAGAAAATTTCACATTTTGATCGTGAAGAAGTACCAGAGCGCGTCGTGCATGCGCGCGGAGCTGGAGCCTTTGGTCATTTTGAAACGTACGGTACAGTGGGCGGAGAACCGGTAGAGAAGTATACACGCGCGAAAGTGTTTTCAGGAGCGGGTAAAAAAACGGATGTGCTCGTGCGCTTTTCGACTGTGGCAGGGGCAAAGGATTCACCAGAAACCGCACGTGACCCACGCGGCTTTGCGGTGAAAATGTATACGGAAGATGGCAACTGGGATTTAGTGGGGAACAACTTAAAGATTTTCTTTATTCGTGATGCGATGAAATTCCCGGACATGATTCATGCGTTTAAGGTAGACCCTGTGTCGAATATTCCAAACCCAGAGCGCATGTTTGATTTTTTAGCGCGTACCCCTGAGGCAACACATATGATTACGTTTTTATTTTCACCGTGGGGTATCCCTGCGAACTACCGCGAGATGCAGGGCTCGGGTGTGAATACGTATAAATGGGTAAATGCGGCGGGCGAGGCCGTGCTCATTAAATACCACTGGGAACCGAAGCAAGGCATTCGTAATTTAACGCAAGAGGAAGCAAATATGATTCAAGGTAAAACGGTATCCCATGCGACCCAGGATTTGTATGAGGCAATCCACCGCGGTGAGTTCCCAGAGTGGGAGCTATGCGTGCAAATGATGCCAGACGGGGAGCATCCGGAGCTTGATTTCGATCCGCTTGATGATACGAAATTGTGGCCGCCAGAGCAGTTTCCGTTTTTACCTGTAGGAAAGCTTATACTCAATCGCAATCCAACCGACTACCATGCAGAAATTGAGTTAGCGGCATTTGGCACGGGTGTACTCGTGGACGGGCTTGATTTTTCCGATGATAAAATGCTACAAGGGCGCACGTTTAGTTATTCGGATACGCAGCGCTACCGCATCGGCACAAATTACTTAAAGCTGCCTGTCAATGAACCAAAATCACGCGTGCGCACAAATCAGCACCGCGGGCAAATGGATGTGCCACGCAAGGAGGAGTTTGGCGGCAATCCGCATATTAATTATGAGCCGTCGTTAATTGGTGGCTTGCAGGAGGCGCCAAAAGAAGCGAGGCATGAGCCGCATTACAATGACCGACTTGTGAGCGCGCCGATTGAACGTACGAATAATTACAAGCAGGCCGGTGAGACGTACCGTTCGTTTAGCGAGGATGAAAAGAGTGAGCTCATTAACAATTTAGCCGATGCACTTGTTCTGTGTGATCGCCGCATTCAACTTGCGATGATTGCGCATTTTACGTCAGCAGATGTGGAGTATGGGAAGCGCGTTGCAGAAGCCGTCTCGAAGAAACATGTCGCACAGGGGGCAGGTACAGAGGCGGCCAACGAGGCAGTACAAAAATCACAGTCACTCGGTCAACAGCAAGAACCTTATTAGGTCATTCACAATTTTGCTATATATTTCATAAATTACGTGCTGTCTCAAATAAAATTACTACAATTTTTTAGCGTAGTTCGCTATACTAGCTAAATGATATTTCGTAGTAATGTAGAAAGGAGGCAAGCATATGACGAATTTCACATCCGCATTAAATGATAAAATTCTTCATTTTTTATATAGTAATGTTGCTTTTCAACAATTAGAGGAAGCGCAGCAATATGCGTTTATTGAGCGTTTTGGTCTTGACAAAAAGTTTCAAGAAATCGTTGAGGTGGCATTGTCAATGCAAGAAAGCATTCAGGAAGTAGAGGCGACAATGCCAAAGATTTTAGAGCGTGACCGCCTATTTTTAAAAACCGAGCAGCATGAATTATTAAAGGCCAATATGGTCGTGAAGGGCAATGTGTATCATGTTCCCTTTGCGAAAAAACAGACGAACTTTTCGCCGTTTATCGTTTGTGTGCAGTGCTCACAGTCGATGAAGCAGTATGAGACGTACTATAAAGGCCTGTTATTGCCACTTTTTAATCTTTGTGCGCGTCAGCAGCGTGACCTAATTATTATCCCGTTTAATGATCAGCAGCATGAACCGATACTTTATACGCATGGGCAATTTACATTAGATAGCTTTGATCTGTTATTTTCAATGCAGCAAAAGGGCGAGGCAACGATTGTGCCAGCAATTGAGCAAGCGTTAGCGCTACTCGCCGGGGATGAGATTCAGCATGTACCAGAAGTGATGTTTGTAACAGATAATCAATTCACGGATTTTGAGGCAGTGATTCAAGCTGATTATGAGACGGCCTTTTTAGATGTCGATGCAGAGGTGTCGGTTATTGCGATGAGTGAGATTGATTTTGAAATACAGCCAATTCCATTTGCGAATAAAGTATTTTATGTAGGTGAATAATTTAGGGGAGTCAATGTAACGTTTTGTTATGTTGGCTTTTTGCTGTTGTCGTGAGTAAGTTTTTTCAATTTGCTATACTAGAATGATGATTGTAATGGAGGGTGAGCAAATGGAAGCGAAAAAAATGGAACAGCCTTGTGATGAGTGCGGCGAGATGCTTGAAATTGATTTTGCAACGGCACAGTTTGCTGTGCAACTCATGCGCATTCAAGGGAAATCGACTGAAAGCCGTACATTTTATGCGCCGTGTCCGCATTGCCAAACGATGAATATGGTCGAAAGTACGAAAAGGGAAGAGTGGGGCAACCGAAAAGCACCGTCCGCGAAAAAGCTATTTTACACAATAGGCTTCGGATGCTTACTTGCCTGCCTTTCTGCGGCGGTTATTTTTTATTTCGCGGGCCGCGGAGTTGTCACAATTTTTAAATGGCTGTTTCAATGAATAAGGATTGTCCATGAGTGGACATCCTTATTTTAGTGTAAGCATTTAGTTTGGACACTAAAAAACCTTCACTTAGTTAAAGGTGAAGGAAGGGGAATATTACCGCTCAAGTAAATTAGAAACGGCTAAACTTTTCTTTGCGGGCTTTTTTTCAATTGGGAAGTCGTGTTGAGCGATAATGAACGTGGCGCCTTTTTCGATACAGTGCCCGTAATGTTTAAGCTCATCGGATGAAAAATCGAATGGGCGCAAACAAACCTCATAAAGCCCGACTTTATAAACGATGTGCAAGCATTTATCGACAAGACCACCTGCTTGACGTACCTCAATCTCTGTATACATTTTTAGGGAAGAATACGGTCTTATGTTTTTCGCGAAAAGGTGGATCTCATGCTCAGAAAAGCCGTGTTGTCGCATCAGCTCCACTTTTTTTAAAGCTTCCTCTAATGAATAAGCGACCGCAATTTCTCGACGATACTCCACGTGTACACGCACCTCTTTCTTCCGAGCTGTTTTTTATATTTTAGAGGATATTGCATAAGAATGGTAGCGTTTTACGTTGACAATTCATAGTCACATTCGCTAAGTTATGTAGTACGTTGTCAAAATTTTTACGGAAATTGTAGGGAAATGGACGAATACCTTTGAAAATGTTGAATTCCTATTATAATTAGGGAAACATAAAGAGAGAAGGATTTGGATGTGGTTATTAGCAGCCGTTGTGACGATGCTATGCTTCGGTGTCAACAACATGATTTTTAAACTAACAGCAGGTAGAGGACTTTCAAAAATCCACATGCAGTTTTTCTTTTATTTAATCGCCTTTTTCCTGATGATGAGCTACGGGTTCGCGTCTGGTCTTGCGCCATTTAATGTTGTGACAATCGTACTTGGCGCCATCATTGGTATTTTAAATGCGAATGGCAATATTCAAATGTCAAAGGCTTTTGAGAAAGGGCCAGCGAGTTTAACGTCACCGATTATTAGTATGAATACCATTATTCCAATTGTAAGCGCGGCACTGCTGTTTCATGAGCATATTACATTACTGCAATGGGGTGGCATTGTCATCATGCTCGCCTCTGCCGTGGTCATTCAGTATATGCCTGGCAGTAATAAAACAATAATGGATTATAAGCCGTGGATGTTTCGAATTTTATTATCCTTGTTATCATTCGGTGTACTTGGGGTATTAATGAAAACAACTTCCTATTTACACATTGATTCTGTCAATATTCTCATCAGTATGTATGGTGGTGGGGCAGTGTATTTACTGTTAAATAGCATCATGACGAAGGAGGCTTGGCTTGCGAAGGAATTGAAGTTTGGGACGATGATTGGTTGTATTAGTGTCATTGGCTATAGCAGTTACTTTTTTGCACTTGAAACAGGCATTGCGAGCATTGTTTTTCCTGTTGTAAGCTTAAGCTGCTTAGTCGTCGTACTAGGAAGCTGTTGGATTTATAAGGAACGCCTTATGAACTATCAATTAGTCGGGATTGTGACAGCAGTACTAGGAATTGTGTTGACGAAAATTTAACGATTGACACGAGTTTGTCTCGTACGAAAACTTTCGTGACGATTTTTGCTGATAATTGTTAATAAAATGACCGAAAAATGTCGGAATTATAAAAATTTCTAAATATTAAGTTAAATAAAAGTCGGCAATAATGTAAGATGTGTAGTAGCTTTAAATTTGACTACTTTGTGAAACATACGCGGTTCTTTTTACAAAAGCTTAGCTTTTTATATGGTTTTTTCATTTATTTGACAGAAACGCGAAAGTTAGACAAGATGGTACAAAGTTAAGCAATTACTTATTGTAAAGCAAGATTTTTCTGTTTTTTTAGTCGGAATGTGTATTTTTTTTGACATTTTGCGAGATTAAATTATTTTCATCTCAATTTAATTGTAGTAAACTGTAGTATGGTTATACGAGCTACAGAGAAGATTGAAAATTAAGTAGGAATTTATTAGCTGAGTGTGACGAGCGCTCGAAAAAAGCTAAGTCTTTTCTGCAAATATAGGGAATAAGGAAGGTTATCATGAGCAATAGAGAAACGACAAAAACAGACGTAATTTTAGTTGGCGCAGGGATTATGAGCGCGACTTTAGGAACAATGCTAAAAGAGTTAATGCCAGAATGGGACATTAAAGTGTACGAAAAGCTTGCAAAAGCAGGTGAAGAAAGTTCGAACGAATGGAACAACGCAGGTACTGGACATGCGGCACTTTGCGAACTGAACTATACGTCTCAAAAGTCGGATGGTTCTATTGATATTACAAAAGCAATTAATGTAAATGAGCAGTTCCAAGTTTCTGCACAATTTTGGTCATACCTTGTGAACCAAGGTAAAATCACAAACCCTAAAAACTTCATCATGCCATTACCGCATATGAGTATGGTACGCGGGGAAGATAACATTAACTATTTAAAGAAACGTTTTGAAGCGCTTTCAAACAATCCATTATTCAAAGGCATGGAATTTTCTGAGAATCACGAAGTATTAAAAGAATGGATGCCACTTGTAATGCAGGACCGTCCAGCAACAGATAAAATCGCTGCGACAAAAATTGAGACAGGGACAGACGTAAACTTCGGTGAATTAACACGTATTTTAATGTCAAACCTTGAAAAAGACGGCGTAGAAGTAAACTACAAGCACGCGGTACACAAAATTAAACGTACACAAGATGGCTTATGGGAAGTGGGCATCCACGACGAGCAATCGGGTAAATTCAAATATGTAACATCGAAATTCTTATTCTTAGGTGCTGGTGGTGGTAGCCTTGAGTTACTACAAAAAACAGGCATTCCAGAAGCAAAACATATCGGTGGTTTCCCAATCTCTGGTTTATTCTTAGTATGTAACAACCCAGAAATCGTGGAAAAACACCATGCGAAAATCTACGGGAAAGCAGCAGTTGGTGCACCACCAATGTCTGTACCTCACTTAGATACACGCTACATCGACGGCAAAAAATCATTATTATTTGGACCATTCGCAGGCTTCTCTCCGAAGTTCTTGAAAACTGGTTCAAACATGGATTTATTCGCGTCAATTAAAGGCCATAACTTATTCACATTACTTGCATGTGGTGCGAAAGAAATGCCACTAACAAAGTATTTAATTCAACAAGTAATGCTGTCTCACGAAAACCGTGTTGCAGACTTACGTGACTTCATTCCAAATGCAAAAGCAGAAGATTGGGGCACAGTTGTTGCAGGTCAACGTGTACAAGTAATTAAAGATACACCACAAGGTAAAGGTACATTACAGTTCGGTACAGAAGTAGTATCAGCTGCTGACGGTTCAGTTGCGGCACTGCTTGGTGCATCTCCAGGTGCATCAACTGCTGTACACGTAATGGTACAAGTATTAAATAAATGCTTCCCGAACAACATGAAAGAATGGGAGCCAAAGCTAAAAGAAATGATCCCATCATACGGTCAAAAATTAGTGGACAACCCAGCACTTCTTGAAGAAGTACATGCGGCGTCTGAAAAAGCTTTAGGTATTAAAAAAGCATAATTAAAATGACGTTACAACGAGCTACATCAAAGGTTTTTACTTTTGATGTAGCTTTTTTTATAGGGGGGAAACGGGCATGGAAATTCGTGTATATGAAGATAAGTTTCAGCAACAAGTAGTGGATTTGATTTTGTCTATTCAGCAACAGGAATACAATATTCAAATTACAAAGGAAGACCAGCCGGATTTACTAGACATATCCTCTTTTTATCAGCGTGGAAATGGTGAGTTTTGGGTAGCGCTTCATGAGGACCTCGTCGTTGGGACGATTAGTTTGCTTGATATCGGGAATGGACAACTAGCGCTTCGGAAAATGTTTGTTAATAAAAACTACCGAGGGCCGTCGCATAAAGTTGCACAGCAATTATTAAATGTAGCCCTGACGCATGCGCGTGTAACAGCTGTTAATGAAATTTATTTAGGAACGACACCTGAATTTAAAGCAGCACAGCGTTTTTATGAAAAGAATGGCTTTCAATCAATATTAAAGGAACAGCTACCAGAAGCATTTCCGATTGTGCATGTTGATCGTCATTTTTACGTGTATATTTTAGCAGAGTAGTTTCTTTTAACGAGGGATGTTGTAATGGTACGATAAAGAAAACAGTTTTGTTGGTGGGGGATTTTTATGTTTAAAGAGCAATTAAAAGGTAAATTAGCGAAAGGTCAGCCATTATTTATCGGAGAGGACGAAGCGTTTCGCTCAGCGGTGTTAATTCCGCTTGTACAAGTAGACGGGGCCTGGCATGTATTGTTTGAGGTGCGTGCGTTTAATATGCGCAAGCAGCCGGGCGATATTAGCTTTCCGGGAGGGAAAATTGACCAAGCAGATGCATCACCGTGTCATGCGGCACTGCGCGAGACGTTTGAGGAGCTCGGTGTAGAGCAGGAAACGGTGCAATTACTTGGCGAATTAAGCCCTTACGTTGTGTCACCGAACTTTGTTGTGTATCCATTTGTGGGCGTGATTGATATGGAGCAGCTGAAAAATATTAATAAAGATGAAGTAGATGAAGTATTTACCGTGCCTTTAGAATGGCTATTAGAGTATACGCCATATGTCCATATGATCTCAGTAGATCCCCAACCAAGTGAGGATTTCCCGTTTGAAAAAATTATGAATGGGGAGAAATATCAGTGGCGTGGTCGCCAAATGGAAGAGTGGTTTTATGAATATGGCGACTACACGATTTGGGGATTAACAGCGCGTATTTTAAAATATTTTTTATCACGTATTCAATAAAATGGACAAAGGCTACACCCAATTGTATTAGGTGTAGCCTTTAGTAATTACTGGAATTCATTTGTAAGCTCCTTAAATGTCGTTGTCGTCAAAATTGTCTAAATTAAAGAAATCCTCGTCGTCTTCGTAAAGGTAAGCTAAATCATTTTCGTCTGTGCCTAAGTAAGTATAATTCGTCATCTCGCATCAGCTCCTTTTCATCATTATACATTATTCTGAAAATTCTGCAATAAAAAAGTTTTTTGTCGAGGAAATGGATGTTCATTAGGATAACGCTGTATTTTATCCTGTTGAAACGTATTAAGGGAAAGGACTGTCCAAAATTTTCATGCATGTTTTCATACATTTGCTACCTAAATTTATGTGAGTTATGATGTTGCGGCAGTTCGGGTTCGTATTTTGATGAGAAAATGCGTATAATTTAATTAATAACGTTTTGAAATGGAGTAATTCGCATGACAACATTTAGCTTTCGATTATTTGGTGGCTACAAAGTAACAATCAATGAAAAAGATATGACGATTCATTATAATGGCGAGAAGTTTTGGATTTTTACAAAAGCAAAGCCACGTACAAAAACCATCGCGTTCGCCGATATTTTGCGTGTTGATTATAAGGAATCGGGTATGACATTTGGCTATGTGCGTCTGATTACAAAAGAAAATGAGGCATATATAAGCAGTAGCTATGTGGCAGAGCATGATGAAAACGCCTTTATGGTGGAAAAGGATGAGCTTGTCCCGCTAAATGAAGTATTAGATTTACTAAAAAAACGCTGCAAAACAATTGAATTTGAACATCTGAAAGCTTAGCCGCCGTGCTGAGCTTTTATTTGTTAAGGAAACTATAGATTTTCGCATTATGGATAAGTTAAGGCAAAGTTCACTTTACGTCCAGGCTAAAGCGCCAGCCCCTCGAGGTCGCTTCAATCCCTCGGGTGAAAGTAAAGAACGCACTTTCACTTCGGGCTCTCCAGCGCTTGTCGGGGCTAAGCAGGCGCTTTAGCGCTTTTGTTCTTTTTGTGCAGGAATTTTATGTGAAAAAAGCGAATTATGTCGTTACAAAGGGGGCGATGTAGTTGCATTATGATGTCATTGTGATAGGAGCGGGATTAGCAGGCTTAACAGCTGTTTGTGAGCTAGTTGATGTAGGAAAGCGTGTGTTAGTTGTCGACCAGGAAAATGAGCAGTCCATTGGTGGGCAGGCTTTTTGGTCGTTTGGGGGTTTGTTTTTGGTAGATTCACCGGAACAAAGAAGGCTCGGTATTAAGGATAGTCATGCACTTGCTTGGCAAGATTGGCTCGGGACGGCAGGATTTGACCGACTAGAGGATGAGGATGCATGGGGCTACAAATGGGCAAAGGCGTATGTGGAGTTTGCGGCAGGCGAGAAGTATAGCTGGTTAAAATCAAAGGGGATTTCCTTTTTTCCTGTCGTTGGTTGGGCAGAACGTGGCGGCTCTCTTGCAGGGGGCCATGGCAACTCAGTTCCACGCTTTCATATTGTGTGGGGGACAGGGCCGGGACTTGTTGAGCCGTTTGCCAAACAGGTGCTTAGTGCAAGGAATCGTGGCAAACTGGATTATAAGCCGCGTCATCAAGTGACGGAGCTTGTGACGAGTGGGGGCCGTGTTGTTGGGGTGCGCGGTAATGTGCTAGAGCCGTGTAATGTAGCGCGGGGCAAGGAAAGTTCGCGTGTTGCTATCGGCGAATTTTCGCATACAGCGGATGCGGTTGTTGTCGCAAGCGGCGGTATTGGTGCTGATGCGGAGCTTGTGCGTAAAAACTGGCCGTCGCGTCTTGGTAATCCGCCACAATTTATGGTACAGGGCGTACCGAGTTATGTGGATGGTAAAATGCTTGCGATTGCAGAAAATGCAGGTGGGCGCATCGTAAACCGTGACCGGATGTGGCATTATACGGAAGGGTTACGCAACTGGGACCCTATTTGGCACAATCATGGTATCCGTATTTTACCAGGTCCTTCGTCTTTATGGCTTGATGCAGAAGGGAATCGTTTCCCTGCACCGAATTTCCCAGGTTTTGATACATTGAGCACGCTAGAGGCAATTCAAAAAACAGGCTATGACTATTCGTGGTTTATTTTGACGGAAAAAATGATTGAAAAAGAATTTGCCTTATCGGGTAGTGAGCAAAATTTAGATTTGACGAATAAAAGTATCATCGATGTGTTAAAGCGCGTGTTGCCAGGACCACCGCCATCTGTGCAGGCATTTAAAGAGCATGGGGAGGATTTTGTGATTGCTTATAGCTTGAAGGAACTTGTAGATGGGATGAATAAGCTAATTGGGATCGAGCGTTTTGATTTTATGAAAATAAAGGAGCAGGTACTTGCACGTGACCGTGAAATTGATAATACATTTACGAAAGATGCGCAAATTACAGCACTACATGTAGCGCGCAATTATATCGGAGATAAGCTTATTCGTGCGGCTACACCACATAAATTGCTCGATCCGAAGGCTGGTCCACTTATTGCGGTGCGCCTTAATATTTTAACGCGTAAAACATTAGGCGGTTTGCAAACGAATTTAAATGGACAAGTATTAAATGAGCACGGCGAGTGTGTGGAAGGTTTGTTCGCGGCAGGTGAGGTATGCGGCTTTGGCGGTGGCGGGGTGCACGGCTATCGCTCGCTTGAAGGAACATTTGTTGGGGGCTGTTTATTTACAGGACGACAGCTTGGGCGTTATTTAGCAGGACAATAAGAAAAGACATTTCATCGCTAGCGCTAGAAAAGAAACAAGTATTTAAAAATGAGTGCGATGAGTATGCAAGGAAGACCGACGAATAATGTGATGCGAATTGTACGGAGGCGCTCGTCGCGGTCCTTTTTGTTTTCTGTTGCATAATTTGCATGTGTGCGGTCGCCGTTTACAACTGCTCTTGAAAGCGCGATGACTGCTACGCCAAATAAGAGCCCAATGCCACCTGTAATAGTTGCAATGTACTCGGTCCCGAAGACAATCGCGGTCATCAAGGCAATACTTAAAGCAAATATTAGCCCCATTAACAAGTTTTTCATGTCGCATTCCACCTTTCTTTTGCCACTCTCCGCATTTGTGGCACGGAAAGATTCAATGAATGAATTGAAAATGGTGCTTTTTATTTCGGGAAAATAATATATGCTATTATTAATAGAACAAATGTATGAAGGGGCGAATATTTTGGCGCTAAGTCCAGTGAAAGATATTTATTTACCGGCAGGAGAAGAGGCGGTTCTCCTGTTACATAGCTTTACGAGTAACGCAAATGAGATGCGCAAATTAGCGACGGGCCTACATGCGAAAGGCTATACATGTTATGCACCGAATTTGGCAGGGCACGGTTTTGGACCAAATCATTTATTTGCGACAACAATGGAGGATGTATTTGCCGGTGCTGAAGCCGCTGTAAAAACGCTCGTACAGTACGGAATGAAGCAAATTTACATTGTTGGGCAGTCACTTGGAGGCGTGCTCGCACTTCATCTAGCCAAGCGTTTTGAGGCGTGCAAGGCAATTGGGATTATTTCTTCTCCTGTGATTGAGCGTTCCATCACGGATTTAGCGATGCGTGTACAACATTTTTCGAATCACTTTTTAACGGTTGCTGGTATAGTTGAGGAGGAAAAACAGGCATTTTTAGCCGAGCATTTCCCGCGCCCAACAGAAAAATTAGTAGCTCTGCAGCAATTTATTGTGGAGGCAGGTCATAAACTAGATACAGTAGACCAACCAATCTTTTTAGCAAAAGGTCTGCTTGATGACGTGGATTTTCATGAAAGCATTGATTTGATTGAAGTGTCTGTATCAAGTAATTTAATTGTTAAAAAGGAATATCCGCAAAGTGGGCATTTAATTACGTTAGGAAAAGAGCGTGAGCAGCTACAGCAAGACATACTTGCGTTTTTAGAGGCAATCAAAGCGCCTGTTTAAAGGAGTGGAGCAGCATGACACGATGTATAAAATGTGGAAATGAAAGTGGGCAAGGGCAAGTAGTTTGTCAGAACTGTAGCAGTCCCATTGTGCAGGATGAGGGGAAGAAATGTCCGTTTTGTGAGACGCATTGTGGGCCGTTTGCGAAGGTATGTAGTAGCTGTGGTCATCCGCTTTTTGGCCAACCGGACAAAGCAAGCACAGGACAAAATATGTCTGCCAAAAATAATGTTATCCAGTTTGACGTGAAAAAGCTAAAGAGAAAAAAGGCGAAGCAGATAAAGAAACAGCGTCCCCCTAAAAAAATTGGCACAATCATTTTATGGTGTGTGATGGTTGTGCTGTTTGTTCTCGGTGTCCTTTCAATGTTTTTATAGAATGGCGCGATTTGCGTCATTCTTTTATTTTGCATGTTGGAAAGTCCTTATTTTACATGGGTAAAACAGGAAGAAATACGCAATTTACTTCATCCGCTAGACGCTAGCTAGTGAAGTTGCGATAATAATAGATAAAGATTGGTGGAAGGAGATGTAATGATGAAGTATAAAAAAACAATGGTTTCGACATTAGTAGCGCTTAGTCTATTTGTTGCTCCGCTAGCAAGCAATGCGCAATTTACGGATGTACCAGACAATGCGAGCTATAAAGATGCAGTAAATAAGCTTGTGAAATATAAGGTGCTTGGTGGTTATAGCGACGGCACGTTTAAGCCGCACGCGTCTGTTACACGTGCACAGGCTGCATCAATTATGGCAAAGGCATTAGCGCTTGATTTGAGTCGGGTGCAAGCACCTGGGTTTAAGGATGTTCTTGAAACAAATGGTCATTATGCGGCCATTGCCAAATTAACAGAGTTAGGTGTGTTCTCAAAAGCAGAGAAGTTTAACCCAAATAGTCCCATTACGCGTGTGCAAATGGCGAAAATGCTTGTGGAGGCATTTGATTTAAAATCAGAAGCGTTGCAAACATTTTCTGATGTGAAAAAGACGGATTGGTATTATGAGCCGGTTGGTGTACTTGGTGCGCTAAAGATTACGCGTAATGCCGAGAAGTTTGAGCCTGCTGGTCTTGTGACGCGTGCCCATTTTGCGACGTTTGTGGAACGTGTCATTACGATGAAGCGTGCGGACGGTTTGGCGGATCGATGGGATACGTGGGGCATGTGGGATGAGCGCGGCATCATTGCACCACTTGTAGAGCAACCTGTGAAACAACCGGAAAAAAAGCCAGAGCAACCCGTTGTTTCACCGGCTGAGCCCGTAAAAGAAACAAATAAAGAAGTAAAAGAAATGGTTCAACGGCTAAAGACAATGACGGGTGAACTAGCGGATGTCAAAGAGGATGTTGAGGACGCGCTAGAGGACTTGCAAAAAACGATTGAAAAAGAGAAAAAGCAAAAGACCATTGATGCTGCCAAAAAAGAGCTCAGTGAGCAACTACAGCAGTTAGACAAGCAACTTACACGCGCGAATGCATTAACCGAGCAAGCGGCCGCGTTTGATGACGTGGAAGTGAGTCAGCAGCTTGACAATTTACGTGCTGAAATACGCCGCGCAACAAAGGTAGCGACAGAAAGCTACGCGGATACATTCGACAAGGACTATTATGAGGAGCGCTTCGAGGACGCGGCGGATGATTTAGCAGATGCGGTGAAGGCTGCGAAAAAAGGGCTGGATAATAAATCATTTACTAGCTTAAAAAAGGCGCATCAAGAGTTAACGAAGCAAATTCAGGCAGCAGAGTATGCACGTGAACTATATAAAGATTCAAATGTAAAAGTATTGCAGGACGCAGATCGTAGTGTAGCGGATGCCATTAAGGAAGCGGAAGATGTATTAAAGCAGTCCGAATCATGGTTTGAAGAGCGTCTAAGTGACCAGTTTAGTAATTTTAAAGGGTTATTTAAGGATGCGCTCCGTGAACTAGATCAGGCTGTTGATGACGGCAAGAACAGCAAAATTTATGATGCGAAAGAAAACGTAGAGCGCATTGTAAAAAATGCACAGAAGGTTGTAGATGATTACAATGAGCTAATGTTTGACGGCATCGAAAAAGACAAAACAAGGCTCCAAAAAGAAATTGATGACGCGAAAAAGGAACTCCGTAACGCGGATAAAAAATA
Source organism: Solibacillus sp. (assembly GCA_040274725.1). Lineage (GTDB taxonomy): Bacteria > Bacillota > Bacilli > Bacillales_A > Planococcaceae > Solibacillus. The sequence continues at coordinate 70,736 of JBEMAQ010000018.1, forward strand.
GTAAAAAGAACCTCGCTCCTGCGAGGTTCTTTTTACTGGAAGTTAAACTTTTTTAAGAGCCACTTTTCAAGAAGTTCAACAGCTTTATACATAAATGTCGCCAGTACGAGAATGATGGACAATGCTAAAAAGACGACGTTGAAATTAAAAATTTGGAAGCCAGAAATAATTAAGTAGCCGAGCCCTTTTGATGATACTAAAAATTCACCAACAATGACACCGACCCAGGCAAGACCAACATTTACTTTTAATGTGGAGATAATCGTTGGGATGGATGCAGGAAAAATGACGTGGCGAAAAATTTGAGCTTTGCTTGCATGGAATAGCTGCATCACTTTTATATAGTGTTCGTCAACACGCTGAAAGGCAGAAAAAATGACGATTGTGGAAACGACAACGGAAATGAGTATGCCCATCATAATAATCGCTAAAGTATTCGGACCAAATAGCACGAGAATGATAGGGCCAATCGCTACTTTTGGCATCGCATTAAGGACGACTAAATACGGCTCGGCAATTTGTGCAGCTGTGCGCGAGGACCATAAAAAAATCGCAGTGACCGTGCCTAAAATTGTTCCAAGTAAGAAGCTAATGATTGTCTCAAGGAGTGTCACCCATGCATGTGGCAGTAGTGTGCCGTCTTGTAGTTTTGAGATAAAAAGCGTCGTGACAGTAGAAGGGCTACTAAAAATAAGGGGATCGACGAAGCGGAAATGTGTCGTTACTTCCCATAAACCGAGTATAAAAAGTAGCACTAAAAACTGATAAAAATAAATGATTCGCCGCTCTTTTTGACGCATGCGCCGGTACTCTTCGTGTAATTTGTTCACCTTTGCTCCAACTCCTTCCAAATTAATTGGAAAAGAGGCGCAAATGCAGGTGAATTCCGCGCATCAAACGGAGGAAGCGTCCGAATTTCAGGTGGTACAAGAAAGGTTTGTGTAATCGTGCCGGGCCTTTTACTGAATAAGTAAATTTTATCGCTCATCGCAATCGCTTCACTAATGTCATGTGTGACGAGAATGGCTGTTTTTTGAAGCTTTTTTAATGTAGCAGCAACAAAGTTTTCGAGTAGCAATTTTGCGTGAAAATCAAGCGCGGAAAATGGTTCATCAAGTAGTAAAATTTGTGGATTTGTCGCGAGTGTTCGGGCCAACGCCACGCGCTGACGCATCCCACCTGACAGTTGTGCAGGATAAAGCTGTGCGGTGTGTGGGAGCCCGATTGTTTCGAGCAGTGCCTGGGCGGCTTGTGGGTTGTGCTCTCCGCTCAGTGTTAAGCCGAGTGAAATATTTTCCTCTATTGTTTTCCACGGAAAAAGATAATCTTGTTGCAACATATAGCCAATGTTAGAAGAGTTTGTGTGTAGTTCCCCAAATGTGGGCGTTAACAGCTTTGCTAAAATGGAAAGAAACGTTGATTTACCGCACCCACTCGGTCCGATAAAGGAAATGAATTCTCCTTTTTGAACAGTTAAATGCACGTGTTGTAGTGCTTGGATAGCAGTATCTTCTGTAAAGTAAACATGCGAAATATCGCGTGCTTCAATGAGTGCCATTTACTTCACAACCTTGTCTGCGAAAGCACGGTTCACAAGATCCTCGTACTGCGGTTCAGATTGTAAGACGCCCGCTTCCTTCATGACATTCAGTAAATTTTGAAACTCTTGCTCGTCAATAATCGGATCGGTTGCATACGATTTTTGTGCGCGGTAACGCTCGACAACTTGTTCGATGAGTGCAAGCTCGGTATCTTCAAAATACGGGGCAATCGACGCTGCAACCGTTTTTGCTGGCTGTTCGTAAACCCACGTTTGTGCTTTATATAAAGCTTTTGTGAAGTTTGTCATAAGCGTCTCATTTTTAAGTGTGCTCTCTTTTGTCATAAATGCGGTATATGGAATCGCACCAAGCTCTTCGCCGAATGACGCGACAATATGCCCAACACCTTGTTGTTCAAATACGCTAGCAGTTGGCTCAAAAAGCTGTACAAAATCGCCTGTACCGGAAGCAAAGGCGCCCGCGATATTAGCAAAATCAATGTTTTGAATGAGTGTAAGGTCCTGCTGCGGGTCAATGCCGTGCTGCTTTAGTACGTATTCACCAGCCATTTGCGGCATCCCACCAACACGTTGCCCTAAAAATGTGCTGTCCTTTAGCATATTCCAGTTAAAAGACTCAATCGGCTCACGTGCCACTAAAAATGTCCCATCTGTTTGCGTGAGCTGGGCGAAATTAATGACAGGTTCATTTGGGTTTTGTTCGGCTACATAAACAGACGTTTCTGAACCAACGAGCGCAATATCAATACCGTCTGAAAGGAGTGCAGTCATTGTTTTATCACCGCCTGGAATGGTTGTGAGCGCAATTTCTAAGCCTTGTTCTTCAAAAAAACCTTCTTCAATGGCTACGTATAGGGGAGCATAAAAAATCGAGCGCGTCACTTCGCCGATTTTGACTTCGGTTTGTGACGAACTACAGCCAGTTATAAGGAGCATGATGCTCATCAAGCAAAAAAATCGTACGAGGTGCATGTCACCATCCTTTTTCGCTTATCATATGCAAATGGAATTTGAAAGGTGTGCTGATGGAAATGTAAAACAGAGAAAGAAATGATGCAACTTCGACAATTTGGTGTGGTATGGATAAGGGGAATTTAACCAAAATAAAGCGCGTTACAAAGCAATTGAATGGCGTATAAAGCAACTAGTTATGATTTTAGCACTCATCATTCTCTTTAAATAGCTCTTCAAGCACGCGTGCCCTCGCATTCATAAAACGCTTCGTCAGCACATAATGTAGCGTGTCTTCGTACGACACAGTTGCAAGTCCATTATCAAAGTCAACAATCGTCGCATGAGGATAGCCGAGCAAAATTGGTGAATGCGTAGCGATAATAAACTGTGCGTCCTGCTCCAAATCCTTCATAATGCGCATAAGGCCCAGTTGTCGAGTTGGAGACAGTGCGGCTTCAGGTTCGTCTAGTAAATAAATCGCTTTTTTGCCGAATGCATGGTTAAACAGTGAAAAAAATGCTTCACCGTGTGATTGATGATGGAGCGATTTTCCGCCAAATGAATCATAGCGGCGATAGTCTTCAAGCTGATCGACGTAGCTTGCGAATTGATAAAACGATTCCGCGCGCAAAAAGAAGCCGTTTGTGACTTTACGTTGCCAAGCAAGACGAATATAATCGCTTAAATCAGATTGCGCAGCATGTACGTCGTAGAGATGATTGCGGTTGCCACCTGCTGTGTTGAATTCACAAAGGTCTGCAATGGCCTCAAGCAATGTCGACTTGCCAGAGCCATTTTCACCGATGAAAAACGTAACATTTGTTGGTAAATCAAGCGTGTCAAAATGTTGGAATGCAGGAATTGTAAAGGGATATTGCTTCTTTTCAGGTAGATGCTCGCTTAAATAGCGAATGGATTTTAAATACATAGGAGGGCTCCTTTTGGTCATTTTAGTAGTCCTAACTGTCATTTCGGACTACTAGAGTTTAGCAATTAATTAGTACGGTGCTTATGTCTTTCCATTCTATCATCGCTGCGCTGTCCTTTCTCTAATAAATTTTCGAATGTTTCCAGTTTTCTTATTAATAAGTACGCGTGAAATTATTAGCGATGTTGTTGCGTGCGCATTAGTTGTAGCCACGCCCCCAGGAGAAAAGAAGAAAGGCTAAAACCGTCGCATCGTGAGACAACGCCTTTCTGATGGACATCGTGTCGACCCCCGACCGGAACAGAAATCAGCCCTTATGAAAGAGCTACTAATTATTTGAAGGGGATTTGCTCGTTTTAAGTTAATAATATATTCACCATTATACATCCCCTTTTTCTTACTAAAAACGAAACCTTTTGACAATCGAAACGTATTTCTATAAAACGGAAGGGATGGTGTGGGAATGGAAAAGTATTCAATTGCACAATTTATTGAAAATACGAAGCAGGTAGACCGTGGACAAGGATTATTTGAACTAGAAACGCCGCGTATTTTAGAGGTGAACTTGGACGGACTCGTCTGGTCGAAAATGGGTGCGATGATTTCGTACGAGGGGAACATTAAATTTGAGCGCGAGGGCATTTTGGAGCACGGACTTGGGACGATGTTTAAAAAGGCGTTCACAGGAGAAGGTGCCGCGCTGATGAAGGCGACAGGAAAGGGCAAGCTCTACTTGGCTGATAGCGGTAAAAAAATTATTATTCTTCATCTTCAAAATGAGGCGGTTTTTGTCAATGGCAATGATTTATTAGCATTTGAGCCAGTAGTTAAGCATGAGGTGAAAATGATGCGTAAAGTGGCAGGAATGCTATCGGGCGGCCTATTTAATGTGCGCTGTGAGGGGACAGGAATGATTGCGATTACAACGCATTATGAGCCACTAACATTACAGGTAAAGCCAGGGAAGCCAATCTATACGGACCCTAACGCAACTGTGGCTTGGAGCGGGAATTTACAGCCAGAGTTTCATACCGATATGTCACTGAAAACACTTGTAGGACGCGGCAGCGGGGAGTCGTTGCAAATGCGCTTTGAAGGGGAAGGCTTTGTCATTGTTCAGCCGTATGAAGAAGTGTATATGCAATCCCAATCGTAATAAAAAAAGTTATCCTCGCGTCTTGAGGATAACTTTTTGTTTTAGAACGTAAAGTTTTGTACAGTTGGTTGTAACCCGTCAAAGGCTTCGGCAGGTAATGTGCTACGTTGGTAGTAGCTGCTATAATGCTCTGCTGCATAGGTGAAGTTTTCCTCTGTTGTTTGGAATGTGTCAATAGAAACGGTTGTTAACTGGAATTCAGCTTTTAATTGCGTTGCTACTTGTTGTAACGCTTCTTCTGAAAATTGTTGTGCCGAAACAATGTGTAAGTCCAAAGCTTCACCGTTTAAATTAGCTAAAGCAAGTGTATTTGGCAGTGCCTGTTCAACAAATGTATTCACCGCTGCGTTTTTGTTTTCACTTTCGTAATCAGGGATGACACCTTCACCATCTGTCATTGTTGCTTCATATGTGATACCAGTTATATTTGATTTCATAATCGCATTAAATGTGTCTGATAATGGGCGGTCATCAATGTCTGACCAAGCCATAAGAAAATCCTCGTTATACTTTTCATTTAACTGCTCGACTGTATCCGCCATCGTGCCACGCATAATCGACATCGGGATAAAGATTGCAGCGACCATTAACACGATTAAAATAATGATGCCCCAAAAAGCAATTTTGTTTCTGTTCTTTGCCATCTGTTTCGCTTCTTCCTCTAATATATTTTTAACTGTCACCGCTATGTGACGACTATTAGTAGTATAGCGTACTTAAGTGAGGGATTCCAAATATCCTCATTGAAATGTACTAGAAATTATGTCCGTTATGCGAAAAAAGTAATAAATTGGATAACTACATGTTCATTGCGTTTTCAACTACTGTTCACTATACTATTATTTTACGATAGAGAAACAGGAGGAAAATAAGTGAAAAATATGTTGCGCTATGTGTGGATGGCATCGAATGCGATTTTATATGTACTTTCGATTGTCTTTTTTGTGATGATTTTTATCAATGCAGATGATTTAAAGGCGACGGGTGAATTTACGAATTGGTTATTTACAGCAGGTGCGGTATTTTTATTTGCGATGGTCGGCACGCTGCGTATTCGTCGTACAATTAAATCAGGTCAAATCTAATTTAGGGGTGAGCAAAAGAATGCTCGCCTTTTTATATAAGTTAAGAAATTGTTTGAATTAACTGTAAAATTGGTTTAAACTAATGGTAGAAAAAGGCGATGCGATAAAAGAAGTAGCAAATGACAGGCGTTTTAGAGAGCTAACGGTTGGTGTGAGTTAGTACGGTTGCATATGTGAATGGGTTTATCAATGCCGCGCGGAGGAAATGCCGCGACGTACTCCTCACGTTACGAGGGTTTGAGTGGACTAACATGGTTAGTCAATAAAGGTGGCACCACGGCTCTCCGTCCTTTTTATGCGGAGGGCCTTTTTGTGTTTTTATTTTGTTGCTAGGTGTATCTTTGTGAGCCTTCAAAAAATGACACTGAGAAAAATCGAGACAAAAAAGCAGAGTAGAGAGAGGTTTTTTTATGACAGTTGAGACGAGCAATTTTAAACTGCGCAAGCTAGCGGGCGATACGTTTACAGCGATTTCGCTTTACGCAGCTTTGCAGGGAACAAACAAAATTTTATTTGAATCCAATGCAAAATATACGGAAAGCGGACGTTATTCATTTGTTGCGGCAAATCCGGTGGCGGAGTTGTACGGCGGCGCAGACGAAACGTTTTATCGCGATATACACGGTGATGAGCATACATTTGCCATTCCGGTGCTTGAAAAATTAAAGCAAGTAATGCCGATTCGAAAAATGGACACGCCGTTTTCATTTTTTGGTGGTGCGATTGGTTATTTTGGTTACGAGACAGCCTATCATTTAGAAGTGATCGGTGATGTTGTTGGTGATGTTTACAATATGCCAGACGTGCACGTATTTTTTTACGATACATTTATCGTCATGGACCATTTATTACAGGAACTGTCGATTGTAGCTGTCGATTTGTTTGGAGGTCGTAGCGAGGCCGATATGGATGCGGCGATTGCACGAATTGAGCAGCAGCTACAGCAAGTGGTAATGCTTAAAGAAACAGAGGCGAGCGTAGATTTTGCGCCAGTTATGGAAAAGGAGCATTTCTTGACGATGGTCGAAACAGCAAAGGACCATATTCGCCGCGGCGATATTTTCCAGGTGGTGCTGTCACAAGTATTTGAATCGAATTTTGAGGGCGATGCGTTTATGCTCTATCGCAAGCTACGTACGACAAATCCGTCACCATATATGTACTATATCGATTTTGGCGACGTGCAAATTTTAGGGACATCACCAGAAAGCTTAGTGAAGGTTAAGCAAGGGATTGTTACAACCAATCCAATCGCGGGTACAAAGCCGCGCGGGAAAACGACTTTTGAGGACGAGCAAATCGCCGAGAGCCTGCTTCGCGACGAAAAGGAAATCGCCGAGCATAAAATGTTAGTGGACCTTGGGCGCAATGATGTGGGCCGTGTGTCAAAAGTGGGTACCGTGCGCGTGACGAAATATATGACCATTGAGCGTTACAAATTTGTCATGCATATCGTATCGGAGGTAGTCGGTGAACTGCGAGAGGATGCGCATGTACTTGATGTGCTCGGCGCAAGCTTACCGGCAGGCACAGTATCCGGTGCACCAAAAATTCGCGCGATGCAAATTATTAATGCGCTTGAACAAAAGAAGCGCGGCATTTATTCTGGTGCAATCGGCTATATTTCGATGAACGGGGATATGGATTTAGCGCTTGCGATCCGTACGATGGTCATTAAAGACAGCAAGGCATACGTACAAGCCGGTGCGGGCATTGTCTATGATTCCATTGCGGAGTCAGAATACGAGGAAACGCAAAATAAAGCGCGCGCGCTACTTGAGGTGAAACGATGATTTTACTTATTGATAACTATGATTCATTCACATATAACTTGTATCATCAAATTGCACAGTTTGGGAAAGAAGTACGTGTTGTACGTAATGACGCGTTAACAATTGAGGAGATTCGCACGCTACAGCCAGAAGCGATTGTCCTCTCACCAGGTCCAGGGACACCGGTAGAGGCAGGGATTACGGTCGCGGTTGTACGCGAGCTGTATAAAGAGTTTCCGATTTTAGGTGTGTGCTTAGGGCATCAGGCAATTGGCGAAGCATTTGGCTGTCAGGTTGTACGCGCAGAACGTATTATTCACGGCAAAACGAGTGTAGTACAGTATGACAAGCGCGGTCTTTTTGAACAGCTAGACGGCGAGGTAGAGGTGATGCGTTATCACTCGCTTGTCATTAAGCCCTCAACATTACACGCGGAGCTAGAAGTAATTGCTACGGCAAAGGATGACGATGAAATTATGGCGGTGCAGCATAAGACGTATCCACTATATGGTCTGCAGTTCCACCCAGAATCAATCGGTACGGAGCTGGGAGATAAAATGGTGCAGTCATTTTTGCAACGTGTTGTGCAAGTTGTGTAAGGAGATACGCGTATGATGCCGAAAGATAAATTTGACCTAGCAATAGTAGAAAATTTAAAGCAGGCACAAGCGGAGGACGTTTTGCCTAACCTTCCGCAAATGCTTGAATGGATTCAAGATCTTAACTGGCCTGTAGCGGAGCCAATGATTGAGGTGCTGTTACATTATCCGACTGAAATTACACCTTATGTCGAAGGAATTTTACAAGGCAATGATGATGAATGGATTTATAACTGCTTAGTAGCAATTGTTCCGAGGCTACCATTTTTCTCGAAGCTTGTTCTAGTGAATGCGGTAGAGCAGTTAGCAACAAAGGACGTAACTGCACAAAACGAGCATATTGTTGAGGCGGCAAAACAAGCACTACAAAGTATGGAGCCTTAAATGAAAACAACCTTCTTGTGATAGGCGAGAGGGTTGTTTTTGTGACCGTACAAATTTCCGTAAATTTTAGAAATGACAGCGCTTATAAATTTGTGTATATTTCTTGTTGAAAAACAAAAAATATTCGTCGAATTGCATTAGATATTAATTCTTGATAATTTTGAGTTGGATTTATTTACTATAAAAATGGCGAGAATATGTCGAATTTTTTTGTTTTTTCTTTCTTACATGACAAGTGTCACTATGTCATCTATGCAATGTTTTATACAGTTATGCAGAAATGAAAATATACTGCAAGGGGTACTAAAATGGGAAAGAAAATTGCATGGGTTACGGATACCGCAGCCTTTTTATCACAAGATTTTATTGAAAAGCATAATATTCATGTACTAGCGTTAAATATCGTGTTTGAAGAAGGACCACTGCGCGAAACAGTCGATATGACGCATGATGAATTTTACGATAAATTACGTACAGCAAAAGCACATCCAAAAACGTCACAGCCAGCATTTGGCGAGCATGTGGCATTATATGAACGTTTAAAAGAGGAAGGCTATGATTTCGCGATTGCGATTCATACGTCGGAGCAACTGTCAGGCACCGTACTAAGTTCACCAATGGCTGCTGAGCAAGCAGGCTTTAAAAACTATGTCATTGATGCAAAAATCGGTTCATATCCAATGCAAGTATGGCTTGAAAAAGGGCTAGAACTTGAAAAGCAGGGGCTAGAGCCAGAAAAAATCGTAGCAGAAATTGAAGCAATGCGTCACCGTGCGAAGCTATCATTTATTCCTGCCAGCTTAGAGCAGTTACATAAAAGCGGGCGCGTATCAGGTACGGCCATGTTTTTAAGTAATTTACTTAATATTAAGCTTGTTATTTCTTATAATAAAGAAGGCGGGATTGAAGTGACACAAAAGGTGCGTGCGGATAAGCGTGCACGTAAATGTGTTGTGGATCGTTTAGAGGAGGACATTGCACTGTCTGGCGTTTCTGAAGTAGCCGTTATTAACTGCAATAATGAGGCAGGTGCCAAAGAGTGGCAGCGCGATTTAGAAAAGCAATTCCCGTCAATTCAATTTGTGCCAACAGCACTATCTGCCTGTGTAGGTGTACATGCAGGTGAGAGAACACTTGGTTTGAGTTGGGTACGTGATTAATAGTGATGAGCGATTACAAATGATGTAATCGCTCATTTTCGTTTTTAAGCTGCCTATTCATGAGGTGAAGTGTCGAAGCGAGCCCACAGCAGAGGAGTAAGGCGCACGCAATAAAACCGACAATGCCATTCCAGCCGAAGTTAGTCCAGAAAAATCCACCAACTGTCCCGCCGATACTTGAACCAAGATAATAAGCAAATAAATAAAGTGACGATGCTTGTGCTTTATCACGTACAGCGCGTTTACTCACCCAACCGCTCGCGATTGAATGAGCACCAAAAAAGCCAAATGTGAATACCGTAATGCCGATTAGTTTGACCCACAGGCTAGCAGGTGATGTGAGCAACGCACCGGTTAGCATAATCGCGATGCCGATAAACAGTACGCGCGGTCTTCCGAATCGGTCTGATAAGCTACCGAACCAAGCGGAGCTAAATGTCCCAACTAAATAAACGATAAAAATCCAACCAACAAGTGCGGTGCTTAAATTGTAGGGCGGCTCGACTAATTTATAACCGATGTAGTTGTAGAGTGTGACAAAGCTTCCCATCAGTAAAAAGCCGATCCCAAATAAGCACACAAGTCCAATGTCTTTTACATGCTGAATTAATGAGGTAGTCAGCGATTTAACTTGGAGTGGACGCGGTGTGAAATGCTTTGATTCAGGAAGCGCCCAAACAAAATACATACTAATGACTAAGCTAAGTAGCCCTAAAAAAATAACCCCTATTTGCCAACTGAAAAGATCGGTCATTGTGCCCATAATGACGCGTCCAGCAAGACCACCGACTGAGTTTCCGCTTATATAAAGACCCATCGCCATGCCTAAACTTGTTGGTTCCATTTCCTCCCCGAGATACGCCATCGCGATGGCAGGTACACCAGCGAACACGAAGCCTTGTGCGATCCGAAGAAGCAGTAATACTTCAAAGGATGGCGAGAAGGCGAGTGCAATGGTTAAAAGAGACGCTGCAAAAATCGACAATGTCATTAATTTTTTGCGCCCCCATGCTTCAGATAGCGAGCCAAATAATAATAAGCTAAAGGCAAGTGTGAGTGTCGCTGCGGAGAGTGACAGACTCGCCGTAGCAGGTGACACACCATAATCCTTCGAAAACTGTGGCATAAGCGGCTGGGTGATGTAAAGATTAGCAAACGTAATAAAGCCTGCTGCAAATAATGCGAAGTTCGTTAATGTAAATTCCTTTGTTCCTTTTTTAATAAAGCCCATCAATATCCGCCTCACGATTTTTGACATTTCTTTGAACATTTCGTTACGCTTCATTATAATGAAAAGGAGCTCATAAGGATAATTCATTGTTTTTATGTCACTTATAACTTTTTTTCATAAGGTGGAGAGTATTTGGAACTACAACCGCTTATTTATTTCAAATGTGTGGCAACACATGAAAATATGTCACGTGCCGCAGAAATGTTACATATTACACAGCCGGCGTTGAGTAAGTCTATTGCACAGCTAGAAGCATCACTCGGGATTCAATTATTTGACCGTCATGGCCGCTCGATTAAGCTCAATCGTTACGGCATGTTTTTTCTCGAGCGAACCGAGCGTATTTTACTGGAATATGAGCGGGCAAAGAAGGATTTAGCGCATATGATTGCACCTGATTATGGTGAGGTGTCGGTCGGCTTTATGCACACGCTTGGCATGCAAATTATTCCGGCACTGATGACCGATGTGCGCACGATTTATCCGGAGATGAAATTTCAGCTGACGCAAAGTAATTCAAGTGTGCTACTCGCGAAGCTAGAGAATCGTGAGCTTGACCTTTGTTTGATTTCGTCGCTTGATTACCCTGATAACGTGCACTGGGAAAAGCTTTGGTCGGAGAAGCTGTATTTAATCGTGCCAAATGGACATGCTTTAGCAACTCAAAGTCGTGTGCGGCTGTCGGATTTTGTTCATGAACCGTTTATTTCAATTAAAAAGGGGAATTCCTTGCGCCGCTCAGTTGATGCGCTTTACAAGCAGGTAGGCTACGAGTTAGTGCCGGCATTTGAAGGGGAAGAGGTGCACACGCTAGCAGGGCTTGTTGAGAGTGGACTAGGCGTGTCGTTAATTCCACAAATAAAAGGACTAGAGCAATATGCGCTGAAAGTAATTCCTGTAGACGAGCCGAATTGCCATCGTGAAATTGGGCTTGTCTATACCCAGCATCACGAGCAAAGCGCGGTTGTAAAACAGTTTATTCACTATATCCGCAAATATTTTGCTGAACGAGACTAAAAAGGTCTGAGCTGCATGTCAGCCCAGACCTTCTTAGTCTAATTTTTTACCTGTTAAAGTTTTTGCAATTTCCTCAATTGTCATATCCGAGCGTAAATCAAATGCGCCCTTTTGAATGGAACGTGAATATTCGGGGCGGGATAAATAGAGCTCTACCTCGCGCCCATTCAGTACGATGCCTTCACCTTCTACTTGCTGGCCAATTTCGTAAAGTGACATTCCTTCATAAATGAAGATTGTTGCTGTCTTGATGTCTGTAGTTCGTGTAGAGGTAGGGGTCTTTGCTGGTGTAACGGTTATAGCCTCCTCACCAGCTGTGGACGTCTTTTCTTCGGATGTTTTCGCTGAATCACTTGCGACTGATTGGTCAGTAGTCTTTTCAGTTGTCTGCTCGGTTTGCAAGGCGGCTAACTGTTTTTCGAGCGCCTTAATTTCCTTCTTATACGTAGCGCTTTCATTATGAATAGGGAGCATGTCAAATTGACTGAGTAAGGCTAAACACATTCCTGCAATAAATAATCCGATGCCAAATGCACGAAATGATGTTTTCATTGGCGACCACCAAGAATGGATTCGATTTGTTCATGTGATAATGTCGAGCGCTGGCTAATTTCGTCTAGTGACAGTCCCTGCGCATGAAGTGCCTGCACCTGGCTTACTAAAATACTGTTAATTTTTGACGCAGCAGGTGCGGGCGGTATTGCTTGTGCTTGCTGCAACTGTGCTGTTACTTGTTGGAATGTTGCCATCGGATTTTTTGGTTGCGCCGGTGCTTTTTTCGGGGCTACTTGAAAGCTTGGCTCAAGCATTAACTCTTCCTCGACAATTTTCAAGCGACGCTTCAGTGCGTTTGTTTCTTGGTATAAACTAATCGACAGCTCCTCTAGCTCTGTTTCGACTTTAGAGGATTTATCTTTCATAAAGAATGAGAGAAGTATAAATAATATTCCCACACCCATTAGGATGAATGAGTAGTCCATTTTATTGCCCTCCCGTATATGTATAATAAATTTATTTTACCATACGAAAACTTAATATGAAATGATACTAGATTTTTTTGAAGTTTGTTGTTATAATGGTTAAGTCGTATAAATCATGCTCAAAAAAATTATCCTTAATTAGAGTGGGAGGGTTAATGATGCGCGTAAACATTACTTTAGCTTGCACAGACTGCGGCGAACGTAACTACATTTCTAAAAAGAACAAGCGTAACAATCCAGAGCGTCTTGAACTTAAAAAATATTGCTCTCG
>JBEMAQ010000019.1:0-78856 GCA_040274725.1 Solibacillus sp.
ACACCTTACGAGCTCTTCTTTGGCAAGGCGTTGCGTTTAATTTGACAATTCAAGGACGAAAAAAACCCCCCTCATTCCTGTAACAATGAGGGGGAATCTATCAATCCTTCATATAAATCTCGCCGTCTTTATACACCATTTGCTCTGGATAGCGCATATCGATTACTTTGTTTTGGAGTTCTTTCGGAGGTGCAGGTGTTAGTAATGAAACGATAATGTTTGTTGAGAATGCTGCGATTGCACCGAATACACCGGCTCCTGTATCGATAATGCCTAAAATCGTGAAGCCGCCATATTTTGCTGCGAAAATATAGGCAAGTGTGACGAGCAATCCAGTAAGCATCCCCGCAATTGTGCCTTGTGCATTTGCACGTTTCCACCATACGCCTAGTACGAGAGCAGGGAAGAATGTACCTGTTGCAAGTGCGAATGCCCATGCAACAATTTGCGTAATTGCCCCCGGTGGATTGAGTGCGACAAGACCTGCTAATAATGTAGCGAAAACGATGGATACACGAGCAACAAAAAGGCGTTTGCGCTCGGATGCATGTGGATTAATAATGCGGTAATAAATATCATGTGCGAAGGATGAGGAAATAGAAATCATTAAACCACCAGCAGTTGAAAGGGCAGCCGCCATTGCACCGGCAGCGACTAAACCAATCACAAACACACCTAAATTAGCAATTTCAGGCGTTGCCATGACGACAATATCATTAGCAATAATGAGCTCGCTCCATTGCAGGATGCCGTCACTATTTTGATCCGCCACTTGTAGTTTACCTGTTTCTACCCATGACGCTGTCCAAGCAGGTAAGTTCGCAATGCTACTTCCTGCAACTTGTGTCATCAGGATGAAGCGGGCAAAAGCTGCATAGGCAGGCGCTGAGAAGTAAAGTAAACCGATGAAGATTAAGGCCCAAGCACCTGACCAACGAGCTGCTTTCATCGTGGATACTGTAAAGAATCGAACAATGACGTGCGGCAAACCAGCAGTACCACACATTAAGGTAAACATAAGTGCAAGGAATTGCCATTTCGTACCGTTTGTAAAGGGAGCGAAATACTCAGATATCCCGAGTTCTCGGTCGAGTTCCCCCATTTGACTAACAATTTCGCCGTAGGAAATCCATGGAATAGGATTCCCTGTAATTTGCAGGGACATGAAAATTACAGGTACTAAGTAAGCAATAATTAAAATGAGATATTGGGCAACTTGTGTCCATGTAATGCCCTTCATCCCACCAAAACCAGCGTAAAAGGCGATTAATACAACCCCAATCATCGTTCCTAACTTTGCATCGATTTCAAACAGACGCCCGATGACCACCCCAGAGCCAGAAAGTTGTCCAATTGAATAAGTGAAGCTAATAATGATGGTACAAAGAGCAGCTAAAATAAGTGCAGTCTTACTATTAAAACGATCGCCAATAAATTCTGGAACCGTGAAGCGTCCGAATTTACGCAATTGCGGGGCGAGTAGAATAGTTAAAAATAAATAGCCGCCCGTCCATCCCATAATATAGCCTAAACCATCATATCCGAGTAACATAATTGTCCCAGCCATCCCGATAAAGGAGGCGGCTGACATCCAGTCCGCACCAATCGCCATCCCGTTGAAGATTGGTGGAACACCTCGACTTGCAACATAGAAGTCAGATGTTTGCTTTGCTGTATTGAAGATTGCGATGCCAATATACAAAGCGAATGTTAATAAAATAATAACTAATGACGTTATAAATTGAGTATCCACATTCGTTCCCCCTTGTCCTTTCTAACCCGAGTATTAATGATCATACGTAGAGCCAACGCCAATTTCTTCATTTCTCTTTTCGTTAATGCCGTATTTTTTGTCGATTTTGTCCCCAACAATCGCGTTAATAAATAACAAAATAATAAATGTAGCAAGTGCGCCAATTGAGCCCATGAAATAGTGGAACGGGAACCCTAAAATCGACAAGTCCGTTAAAGAATTCGCAAAGAACACGCAGCCAAACGAAACGATAAACCAAATCGTGAAATAAACAGCCATGTACATGTTTTTTTCCTTGAAATAGGCATCTGCAACACTTTTGTGAATCTTTCTCACGATACTTCCCTCCTTTTCTTCTGATGAACAAATTATGCCTTGGCAATGGAATGCTGAAGCAATTACCTTAGACTGAAAATAAATTTTAATGTCTCTCCTAATGGGACAGGCACTAAAATAATTTCAACTACAACCAACGTGAATAGACAAAGTATAGGGATTAACAAAAACGAAAATTTCTTTTTTATTAATGCGTAGGTTAAGCAAGCGATTGACAGTAGGATGAAAAAGTAGGTCAAGATAGAAATGTCTCCTTTTCTAGTAGGATTTTTCTCAATTCGTGACGCATCGTACGCTTTAATAATTCTCATAAGGAAACGTTAAGTCGACAACTACATAGTAAAGAGAAAGCGCTTTAATAAAAGTGGGAATCTGTTGATGAATAGTAGGGAAATAGGCTTTTGAAATGGGGCATTTTGTATAAAAATAATCGTTGAAGTTTTTAAAATGACTAGTATATGGAGTTTGGGTGTAATGGTTTCAACAATATATTCTGTTATTACGCAAAATATGTAGCTGATTTCGAGTAAGTGAAAGATTGATGACTAATTTTTTTGCAACTACGTTAAAGTAGCACCATAAAAAATAGCTGAGAATTTCTTGCTAAAGTTGACCGTGAAATAAAAAGGATACACTGGATTCAATCGGGTCGTCAGGTTGCAATGGGGAGGCTATTTAGATGGAAATATGGTTGCTGTGAGTGCAGGTTAGTGGTCTGTGAAAAAACATGTGTAAAAAGGTCAACGGAATCTACTTCAATAACAAACGGTACATTGATTGCAAAGTAATTCATAAAAAATAAAGGCTACTGACATACTAATGTTTAAGTAGTTTTTATTTTGTTAATATATGGTTAAAGGCGTTTTTTAAGGAGGAGCCAATGGGGGACGAAATAAAGTATCCGAAAACGAAACGAGCATTGCGGAAAATAAAAAAGCGACAAGAGCTTATTTGTCGTAAGTGTTATTTACCAGCGCCAAAAAATATTAGCTATACAATTGATGATTCAGGGGAGCTCATCATTGTGAGTGGTGATGTTGAAAAAGAAGTGAGATTCTGTGAGACGGCGCATTTTATTCGCTTTAAATTAAGCGGACAAAAGGATTTTTCGCCGTTTGGTTATCAGGCGAAAATTCCGATTGTAAATGGTCGGTTTCAATTTGAAGTATTGCAGGTTGCGCTACTCGAGAGGGACTTTCTTGAAATTCAACTGATCAATGAGCATAAGCAGTACTCCGACCGCGTCATTTGTAAATATGTGAAGTTGCCACTTGTGAAGGAAGTACAAATGGATGCGGTAGAGGAAAGCCCGTCATCCTATTTAAGCCGTTCTGAAAAATACCGCGCACAAAAAAAGCAGTGAGTGCTCACTGCTTTTTTAATGTCAAGGAAACTATAAATTTTTATACTGTGGATAACTTAAAATAAAGTTAAATTTTCGGCTAGGCTAAAGCGCCAGCCCCTCGAGGTCGCTTCAATCCCTCGGGTGAAAGTAAAGAGCGCACTTTCACTTCGGGCTCTCCAGCAGCTGGGGCTCAAACGATGTGAGTCATTGGGGATATGCCACATGGATGTGGCGTTTATGTCCACTCGGGGCTGAGCAGGCGCTTTAGCGCTTTTGTTCTGTATTAATCATCTTGGTCATCATCAATATCTTTTTCAAATTTAATAATTGCGCCTGTGCGTGCATCGATTTCAAAGTCGTATTCGGTAGTGCCGTTTTTAATTTCGATTTCGTATTCAAAATCGTCCTCATCATAGTCAACGTCAACAACGGTACCGCTTGCTTTCGCTTGTGCAATCGCAATGGCTTGCGCTTTTGTGATGATTGAAGCTTGCTGCGTTGGTGCTGGCACTAGTTTTGGTGCTTGCTGTTTCGCTGCTTCTACTTTTGGTGTAGGCGTTACTTGTTGTACAACGGTTTCTGCTTTAATTTGCGCGTTAGTAACCGCCGCATCGACTTTATTTTCTACCGCTTCTACGTTTTTTTCTACATTGGCAACTGCTTTATTTACGGTATTTCCGATAGGGTTCGTAGCTGTTTGCACTTGTTTTGTCATTGCCTCACGTTCTGTTACGAGCACCGCGCCTGACTGAGCATCGACAATGAGCTCCACCTTTTCTTTACCATTGACGATTTCAAATTCGTAATGAGGTGCATGATCACGGTCAAAATCGAATTCTACAATCTCACCGCTAAACTCCTTTAACGCAAGCGCCTTTGCCTCTGTTGCAGAAAGTAGCTCTAGCTTCTCCGCAGAACCCAAAATTGTTGCTTGCTGTGTTAAAAGAACGCCGCCTAGTACACCGGCAAGTACTGTTGGAATAATAACTCGTTTTTTCATAATGTTTCGCTCCTTTAAGTTGTTGTTAACGTTAGTATAGAGCAGCAACATGAAAAGAAGCTGAGCGTAACATTAGAATTTGATGAGAAACATTACTCTTCAAATGACACGGATAAAACTTTGCCTGTGATTGCATGAATTTGTAAAATTAAATCTGCGTTTTCAGTATCAATCTCGACTAAGTAATAGCCACCATCTGCAGATTCGTGAAAGACGATTTCCTCGACGTCCCCGTTATAAGCTTGCTTGGCAATGGTCCGTGCCTGCTCGGTCGTAACGCGCGGCGCCGCTTCACTCGGTGCTGGTTCTTCCTGCGTAGGTGTGAGCGATTGAATTAAATGCAGCTGCGAAAAGCGTCCATTTTCCTCATCAACAGCGACTTCATAAATACCATGTGCTGTTTCGAATAGAATAAAATAGTGTACGCCTTTTTTTATCGTATGCTGCACGTCGCCATTATAAAAAGTTTCGACACGTGACGAGGCCTGTGTTTCATTTAAAATTGTCTCACGTGTAATTTGTGTAGTTGCTGTCCAAATAATGAGTGTGATGACGATTATAGCGGGAACTGCAAGCCATTTATTCATGTGTATCACCTCTAAACGTTAATGTCACCGTAGTGCCCACATGTTGCTGGCTGGCAAAATGAAGTGTTACGCCGAGCGCATCACTCAGCTGCTTGGCAATCGCAAGCCCGAGCCCTGTGCCACCTGTTTTCCGGTTGCGGTCTTTATCGACACGGTAAAAGCGGTCAAATAGATGCGGGAGATCTTCCTCGGGAATGCCGATGCCTTTATCGCGAATTTGAATCATTCGCTCCGATAACATCACCTCAACAGGCGCCTCGCTATATTTACGTGCATTGTCTAATAGAATGAACAGTAGCTGCTTTAACTTCGCCTCATCGGTCATAATTATCGGTGCCTCGCCGTTCACAAAAATTTCCGTTCCATATGCCTGCTTCATGCGGTGTGAAATATTTTCGAGCAGACTTGGCAAGGACACGTTTGTCATCGTCAGCTTTGTTTGCTCACTGGCCTTTGCGAGCTCGAGTAGTTGCTCCATCATTTGCTTCATGTTGGCCGTTTCATTCAAAATCGCAGACAGTGCTTCTTCATTTACCTCGGTATTCTGAAAGCCGCGACGCTTAAGTAGCTGTGCATAGCTTTCAATTACCGTGAGTGGCGTTTTTAGCTCATGGGACGCATTACCAACGAATTGCTGCTGCTTTTTATAGTTATCTTCAAGCTGCTGCATGAGCTCATTATATGTTTGCGTCATTGTCGCAATCTCATCTTTGGCGTGCGCTTTTATTTCGAGCTGCTCATAGCGTGACGTTTCGAGATTTTTTTGCATTGTCGTCGTCAGCTGCTGAACGGGTCGCACGATGAGACGCACAAGCAATTGACTCGCTAAATAAATCGGAATGAGTGCAACAAGCGTCATTAAAATTAAAATCCATTTCAGCGTCTGCATATTGTCTGCAATATCTGGAATTGGCTGTACAAGATCGAGGCGCACAACAGTATGGTCTGGCCAAATAAGCGGGTATGTCATCGCAATGACCGGTACATCACCCCAAATGGAAACCGTATACGGCTCATCGTCATCAATTTGATACGGAATCGGCTCTGTACTCGTCGCTGCCTGCATGCGAAGGAGTGTTTTGTCATCCTTTTCCACGCGTAATGAGCCGTTTGGTGGAATGTATGCACGGAATAGCTGCGCCGGATCGGCTGTCTGGTCAAGCTCGCTCACTGCAGCCACAAGTTCATCTGCGCGGTTTTGCAGCTGCTCATATTCTGTTGTATACGCAAAGTATTGAAATAAATAATAAATGCCGCTATAGCTCCCGACTAAAATACATGCAGTCAGCAATGTAGATAAAACATTCACCTTTGTATTGAGCTTCATGCGGAAGCTTCCTTCATTACATAGCCAACACCGCGCACTGTATGGAATAGCGGCGAGCCGAGGACGTCAATTTTTTGGCGCAAATAGCGGATATACACATCGACAACATTTGTATCGCCGTAATAATCAAAGCCCCATACCGCATCAAGTAGCTGCTCCCGCGTTTGGACATGGTTCGGGTGTTGCAGAAAATGCAGCAGCAGATCATATTCGCGCGGTGTTAATTCAAGCAGTTGCCCACCACGCTTTACCTCACGCAGGTCGGTATTGACGATTAAATCGCTAAACGTCAATTGATTTGAAGGTGTAGTAGGTTGCAGAGACATTCTTAGTGCAACGCGAATGCGCGCAAATAATTCATCAAAATCAAATGGTTTTGTAACATAATCATTCGCCCCGAGGTCAAGCCCTGCCACTTTATCCGCAACCTCACCCTTTGCCGTCACTAAAATAACCGGCGTTACCGAATCCTTCCGAATGCGCTTCAACACATCAAGCCCGCTCATCTCAGGCAGCATAATATCAAGTAGCACTAAATCAAACAGACCTTCCCGAAACGCAATTAAACCCTCTGTTCCAGTATGCGCAATCGTCGTTGTATAGCCTTCAAACTCCAGCTCAAGCTGGAGGACACGTGCAATTTGTGGTTCATCTTCAACAATTAAAATATGTGGCATAAAAAAATCCCCCTTTGTTTTATCGTAGTGGACAAGGGGGTGCTTGGCAAATGATGTTGTGTTTTTGAATAAAGATTTTTGGGGAATATAATGAATAACGAGGAGGGATACAGATGAAATTGAAACAATACTGGCTACTGCTCATGGCACTATTATTATCGGTCGTGCTCGTTGCGTGTAATGACAACAATGACAGCAACAATAATGACGACGGCGGCATCTTTAATAATAATGACCGTGACGACGATGATGACGATGACGATGATGACTAAAAAAGAAGCGACCTCACATGCGAGGTCGCTTCAAATTATTTTAACGCTTCATGCATAAATTGTTTCATCTCATCACTTAAGCTACTGAGCTCCTCAATGACTTCACTGAAATCTTGAATAAGCTGTGCTTGCTCATTTGTCGCTGAGTTAATTTGGCCCATATTATTTTTTAAATTCAGTAAGTTGGTATTAATATTTGTCAGCGACTTCTCGATATTTTCCGTCGCTGTTGATGTTTCGGCAGACAGTTTGCGAACTTCCTGCGCGACGATATTAAAACCAGCACCGTGCTGGCCTGCACGTGCTGCTTCGATTGATGCATTAAGTCCGAGTAAGTTTGTTTGGCGTGAGATGCCTTTAATAAGAGCTGTTACTTGATTTGATTTTTCTGCATCGGTTAGCGCGATTTGCGCTTGCTTGTCAATTTCCTCACTCGTAGCGGCAAGCTGTTGTGAATGTGAGGCAAGGCTATGTACATTGTCCTGTAAATTGGTAATGATGCGCCCCATATTCTCCATATAGTGCTCCAATTTGACCTCGGTATCAATCGGTAAACCAAATGCTAATGCGCCAACGATTTGACCATTTTCACGAATTGGAAATGAAAAGGCGTTAATCGGTACACCATAAACATCCTTTGGAATAATTACATCCGCATTGCGCCCACTAAATGCAATATAAACATTTTTGTCATTCGGGTTAACTTTTTGACCATCTTGATAGCCAGAGTCAACGCGCTTGCCAGGTAAATATTTTGTAACGACTTCGGTTTCTTTATCTACTACAGCTACAATGGCCTCGCCCTTTAATGCCAAGTGGATATAAGGTAACGAATAGGCTAACGCTTCAATGATTTTCATAATTATTCCCCCAAGTTTAACAGTAACAGGCTCCATCAAGTGTAGCCAACTAAGTTATGTAGTGAAAAGCTTCTAAAAAGAGGCACGCTCTTACGTTTAGTATAGCAAATTTCATAACCTAAAAAGTGTATAATTTTAGTATATTATGTAACTTTTAGTTTAGTGTTAATGAAAAAGCAACCCCTGATTCTGTAACAGAGATTGCTTCGTAAGTGAATTATTTTAAAACTTCATTCATAAATGATTTCATCTCTGTACTTAATGTGCCGAGCTCTTCAATGACCTCACTGAAATTTTGGATGAGCTGTGCTTGTTCATTCGAAGCAGAATTAATTTGGCCCATATTGTCCTTTAAATTCAGTAAGTTGGCATTAATATTGGCAAGTGACTTCTCAATATTTTCAGTAGCTGTCGATGTTTCAGATGATAATTTACGAACTTCTTGTGCGACAATATTGAATCCTGCACCGTGCTGGCCTGCGCGTGCAGCTTCAATGGATGCATTTAAGCCGAGTAAGTTTGTTTGGCGTGAAATACTTTTAATAAGTGATGTCACTTCATTGGATTTCTCTGCGTCGGTTAACGCAATTTGAGCCTGTTTATCAATTTCCTCACTCGTTGCGGCTAGCTCTTCAGAATGTGAGGCAAGCGTATGAATATTGTCCTGCAGGTTTGAAATAATATCTTGCATATTATTCATATAACTATCTAGCTTCAATTTATCGTCGATTGGATGTCCAAAGCCAAGCGCGCCAACAACTTTTCCATTTTCTTGAATTGGAAATGAGAAGGCGTTGAATGCTGTACCATATACCTCCTTTGGCACGATGACATCTGCTTTTTGCCCACGAAAGGCAATTTGTAGATTGCTATCGCTTTGATTTACTTGTTGCCCATCCTTAGAGCCCGCATCAATACGATTGCCACGTAAATATTTGAGAATAGTCCCTGTCTCTTTACTCGCGACCACCATCATCGCCTCGCCCTTAAATGCCATGTGGATATAAGGTAAAACGTGAGCTAATGCCTCAATTGTTTTCATAATGACTCCCCCAAATCTATGTATGTAAAACAGGCTTTTAGTACAAAAGTTGTGTATAACACCACTTTTTATTTGCTAGAGGGGTTGCTAAAAGGACATTTTAGCCACCTTTTTTCTATTGTATAGGAAGTTTAGTTGATTAAAAAGTGTAAAAATGTATATTTTTAACTTTTTGGCGAAAAATACGCTTGTATCTAATCTAGTGAATAGATACAAGCGTATTTTGAGTAAAATAATTAAATTTCGCCGTTCGCTAGCCACGGCATGAAGCCTTCTAAAAACTTTTCCGTTGCTGGCATGAAGTAGGAGCCGTAGTGGAAGTCTGGGTCAAGTGTTGTTACAATCCAAGTTCCCTCCGAGCTCACTTTATCCACATAAAACAGCGAGCCGCCATCCTTCATGTCGATTAATGACTGCATGCCTTCCGCTAAGTGGAATACGCCGTGCTGATGCCATGTGCATGCCGCTTCTGTTAAATGACCGTCGCGGAATAATGGGTAGTCCGGTGCCACCATGCGAAGACCTGAATCTGCATTTGGCTCTAGCCACCACCAGAAATTCGTTTCGCGTAATTCCCACTTCTGATTCGGAATCCATTCCCAAGGCTGTGGGCCGAATGCGACAACAATACCGCCGTTCTCAGCGAAACGTTTAATCGCAGGGACCGCTGCTAGTAGGAATTGATTGTGCAGCTGAGAAGGGACGATCAGTGCGTCCATTCCTGCTAAATCATCTTCTTTAAAGCGTGGTAAATAAATAACCTTTTCTAAATATTGAGCGATTTTTGGCTCATGGAATGTACGATAGTGCGGCGCGTGACCACTATATAAAACAGCAATTTTTCGCATTAGGCATTCTCCTTTAGGCGCGTTACTTCTTGTTCAAGCCAAGCAAGAACCTGTGGTGTAATACGTGTTGTCGTGTTGTCGCCTGTTGCGTATGCCAGTAGGTCACGAGCAGAGTGAGCAACGATTGTGCCGTTTGTTGAATGGCGGTCAATCACCGTAATCGGCGTGCCGTCTGTAAATGCAAGGACTACCTCGGCATCTTTATTTGTGACAGGATGTGAGCCCCGCGCGTAGAAGCCTGATACACCTTTACGGTAAGCGAGCTCATTCATATCAACACCTGCAAAGAAAGAATCTTCCTTCACAACCATCATTTCGTAATCTGAATGCTTACGAATTTCCTTTGGCATGAACAGGCCTGTACCTGGTAGCCATGCGCGGAAAATATGTGTACAAGCAAGCACGATGTTGCCTGCATTTAAGAAATCAGCAATTACTTGGCGCTGTTCATATAAATATTCTTGGTCGATAAAATCGGTCACGACTAATACGTTAAATGCAGAAAGGTCTGCTGTATGTAATGCGTATTGATCTAAGTGGGTTATGTTTTCTGATGGTGTGCTGTCGGCCATTGCGCGACCTTCACGACCAAAAGCATGTCCACCATCTAGCTTTACGATGCTAAGTTTTGTCATAAGATTCACTCCTGATAGTTAATAGAATTTGCATAAGGAATTTTTGTGAGCCTATTCAAAAATTTAATAATTTATAATGAGTAAATCCCCTTCAATTAATTGGTATTTATTTTATAAGGGCTGATTTCTGTTCCGGTCGGGCGCTTTCCCCCCTGTAGCGGAAATCAACTCCGATATAATAAAGCTAACCAAATAGTTGAAGTGTCTTTGCTCAATGTGAGTAATAATTGAAAAGCATTATCAATTATATTGGTAATGAGAATCGATGTCAATTATATTTATAGGAAAGAGTAGTATCCATTATTTGAATAACATCAACATTGTCACAATCCTCGGAATTTGTTATAATGGACTTTATTGTGACGTTCTAGTCTAGGAGGGTGAGCAAATGCATACGTTATTTTCAACATTACTTATTATCGTAGCTTTAGCTTTAATCGTTATCGTTTTATTACAATCAGGTAAAAGCGCAGGATTATCAGGTGCCATCTCTGGTGGAGCTGAGCAACTGTTCGGTAAACAAAAAGCACGTGGTATGGATTTAGTATTACACCGCATTACAATCGTTCTAGGTGTATTATTCTTCATTCTTGCTTTAGCAATTACTAAATTCTAATTTAATTAAACGAAATTAAACGCCTAACCGAGCATGGTTGGGCTTTTTCTTTTATAATGGGTAAAAGCAATATCATTTATATAGCAGTAATGTGATGAATAGGAAATTCAAGCTTCGGAATTTGAGCCGAGGCATCAATTTAGGTATCGGAGGCAGTGACGATGCAAAAACTACAGCAAGCGCCATTTTTCTTTGAGGCAGGAAATCGTGCCGTGCTTTTACTTCACGGTTTTTCAGGTAGCTCGGCCGATGTGCGTATGTTAGGACGCTTTTTAGAGAAGCATGGCTACACAACACATGCACCGCACTACAAAGGACATGGTGTACCACCAGAGGAGCTTATTACTTCACATCCAGATGAATGGTGGCAGGACGTACTCGCAGCATATGAATTTTTACAACAACAGGGCTACGAAGAAATCGCACTTGCCGGTCTGTCACTTGGTGGCGTATTTTCACTAAAGCTAGGTTTAAATAAGCCAGTAAAAGGAATTGTGACGATGTGTGCACCGATGATGATGCGCACGACGGATGTGATGTTTGCAGGGGTGCTTGACTATGCAAAAGAATACAAGCGAAGAGAAGGGAAAAATGATGCGCAAATTGAACTGGAAATAGAGGCAATTCGCGCGCATGGTATGCCGTCATTACCCGCTTTGCAGCAGCTTATTCGCGATGTGCGCACGCAGATTGATGAATTATACGCACCACTTTTTGTTGTACAATCGCGCAAAGATGAGGTTATTGACGCGCTTTCTGCTTATACTATATATGAGGAAAGTGATTCGCTTGAAAAATTTATAAAATGGTACGAGCATTCACCGCATGTCATTACGCTCGGGCAAGAAAAAGAGCAACTACATGCAGATGTATTACAGTTTTTAAATAGCCTAGATTGGCACAATTAATTTCTTCTCGCATTTATTGCAAGAGGCAAAATTAATTTTACCTTAAAGGAGGGACAAGTATGACACAAAAGAACGAACTACAAACGCGTATTTTAGCGTTTATGAAAGAAGAAGACTACAAGCCATTAACTGTGTCAGAAATCGAGGATGCGTTTGAATTAACAGAGTCCGACGAATTTCGCGAGCTTGTAAAGACACTCGTAAAAATGGAGGCACAGGGGTATATTGTGCGCTCACGCTCAAACCGCTACGGCTTACCGGAGCGTATGAATTTAATACGCGGTAAATTTATTGGGCATCAAAAGGGCTTCGGCTTTGTAACACCAGAAGAGGGCGGCGATGATGTATTCATTCCACCAGTGGATGTCAACGGTGCATTAAACGGCGATATCGTACTGATTCGCATTATGAAGGAATCGTCAGGCGACCGTCGCGAAGGTGCGATTACAAAAATCGTGGAGCGTAGCAAAACAACCTTTGTCGGCACATACCAGGCAAACCGTGGCTATGGCTTTGTTGTGACAGATGACAAAAAATTAAATATGGACATCTTTATTGCAAAAGACGACGCACTTGGCGCAGTCGATGGGCATAAGGTTGTTGTAGAAGTAACGCACTGGCCAGATTCAACAAAATCAGCGAGTGGTATTATTACAAAAATTTTAGGTCACAAAAATGACCCTGGCGTGGACATTTTATCGATCCTTTATAAATATGATATTCCACCAGAGTTTCCAGATGAGGTAGTAGCTGCAGCGAGTGCGGTGCCTGAAGTCATTTCGGAAGATGATTTGATCGGACGCCGTGATTTGCGTAATGAGGTCATCGTGACAATTGACGGTGCAGACGCGAAAGATTTAGATGATGCAGTAACGGTGACGAAAAATCCAGACGGCACATATAAGCTTGGCGTACATATCGCGGACGTAAGCTACTATGTAACAGAAGAGTCGATTTTAGATCAAGAAGCTTATGAGCGCGCGACATCTGTTTATTTAGCAGACCGCGTTATTCCGATGATTCCACACCGTTTATCAAATGGTATTTGTTCATTGAATCCGCAAGTAGACCGCTTAACATTATCTTGTGAAATGGTGATTGACGGCGCTGGACATGTCGTAAAGCATGAAATTTTCCAAAGTGTGATTAACACAACAGAGCGTATGACGTATACAGATGTGTACAAAATTTTAGAGCATGCCGATGAAAATCCAGAGCTAATGGAGCGCTATGAGGCGTTAGTACCGATGTTTAAGGATATGGCAGAGCTTGCACAAGTACTACGCAGTAAACGTGAAAACCGTGGTGCTATTGACTTTGACTTCAAAGAGTCAAAAGTAGTTGTCAACGAAGATGGCTGGCCGACAGACATTATTCTACGCGAGCGTACCGTGGCAGAGCGTTTAATCGAAGAGTTTATGCTAGCGGCAAACGAAACGGTAGCAGAGCATTTCCACCGCATGGAAGTACCGTTCATTTACCGTATTCATGAAGATCCAAAGCCTGAAAAGCTACAGCGCTTCTTTGAATTTATCACAAACTTCGGTTTAATCGTGAAGGGTTCAGGTAGCTCGGTGCATCCGAAAGCGCTGCAAGAAATTATTTCTTCAATTGAAGGCTTACCAGAGGAGCCGGTTATTTCGACGATGCTACTCCGCTCATTACAGCAGGCGAAGTATTATCCGGAATCACTTGGACACTTTGGGTTATCAACAGAGTTTTACACACACTTCACATCACCAATTCGTCGTTATCCGGATCTTATTGTGCACAGACTCATCCGCACGTATTTAGTAAACGGTGACACGTCGAAGGAAACAACGTACCGCTGGGGACAAGCAATGGAGGAAATTGCTGACCATACATCACAGCGCGAGCGTCGTGCAGTAGATGCAGAGCGTGATACAGACTCACTGAAAAAGGCACAGTTTATGTTCGATAAAATCGGCGAGGAATTTGAGGGGATTGTTTCATCTGTCACAAACTTCGGTCTGTTCGTTGAGCTTGAAAATACAGTAGAAGGTCTTGTGCATATTTCGAATATGACGGATGACTACTACCGATTTGATGACCGCTCGATGTCAATGATTGGCGAGCGTACAGGTCGTATTTTCCGTATCGGTGATGAGGTAAAAATCCGCGTGGCAAACGTTGTTATTGAAGAATCAACAATTGATTTTGAAGTAGTCGATATGATTTCAAGCGGTCGTCCATTCCGTAAAGTCGCACCACGTGTCATTCACGCAGGGCGCAGTGACAAAAAGCGCGGCGAACGTACAGGTGAGAAGCGTGATAGTAAAAAACGCGGTAAATCTGAGGATAGCGGCAAAAAGCGCAAGTCACTCGAGCGCACAAAAACAAGTGAGCGTGACCCACGTGGCCGCCGTAAAGACGGTAAAGAAGGCGGCAAAACGCCATTTTACCAAGGTGTTGCTAAAGGGAAAAAGAAAAAAAATAAAAAGAAGAAATAATGCGTAACGCTAGCAGAGCCCCTGCTAGCGTACTTTAAGAGGTGTTCATATGGCAAAAGGCACAGGTAATGTATTAGCGCAAAATAAAAAGGCAAGCCATGATTACTTTATTGAAGAAACATTTGAAGCAGGCATGGTATTAACAGGTACAGAAATTAAGGCAGTACGCGCGGCTCGTGTGCAGTTAAAGGAATCTTACATCGCGATTCGCGACGGTGAGGCATGGATTCGCAATATGCACATTAGTCCTTTTGAGCAGGGCAACCGCTTCAACCACGATCCACTACGTGAGCGCAAGCTACTGCTACATAAAAAGCAAATTAGCCAATTATTTGGCGCAGTAAAGCGTGACGGCTACACAATCATCCCGTTAAAAATTTACATTAAGGACGGTTACGCAAAACTTTTAATCGGCCTTGGTAAAGGGAAAAAGGATTATGATAAGCGTCATGATATGCGCAGTAAAGACGCGAAACGTGAGATTGAGCGTGCGTTTAAGGCAAGTAATCAATAAAATAATCAATTATGCCTTTAGCAATCGTATGTAATCTTAAATTAAAAGTTTTTTGTTGAAAAAAATTAAAAGTATTCATGAGCAAAAATTCTAGCTCATGAATACTTTTTTTGTTTTATGCAAAAATTTACTTTTCTAATAAATACAAAAATAAGAAATTTCAGAATATTTGTTGCATTCAGCTGGAAGAAAGGGTAAATTAATGTTTATCAAATGAAGTTTGAACTTCATTTGTATAAAAGTGAAGGAGTGACTTCTTTTTGAATCTGTACAACAACATAACAGAGCGCATTGAACAGCATTTTGCGAGTCTTTCAAAGGGGCAACAAAAGGTGGCGCGCTTTGTCCTAGACAATCCAACATATGTCGGTGTTCATGCGGCAAGCGATGTTGGCAAAAGTGCGGGAACGAGCGAGACGACGGTGATTCGCTTTTGCTACGCAATTGGCTTAGAAGGCTTTGCACAGCTTCAAAAGGAAGTGACGATGCATGTGTTTGCTAGCACTGCGAACAGCACCCTTAATAACTATGTAGCGTCAAAAGAACCCTTATTCCAAGATGCGCATTTAGCCGAAAAGGTAATGGGACAAATTAGCCAACAAATTGTTGCAGTCGCTGGCAAGGTGGACCCGCAACGATTTCAAGACTTCACGAAAAAACTGCATGAGGCGGAGACAATTTATTTAATCGGCTCTGGTGCATCGCATTTTGCGGTGCAGTGGCTGCAATTTACGATGAATATTTTACGTCCGAACGTACAGCTTGTTGATACAGAGGCGAGTGCCCTTATCCGTACATTGCAGCAAATAAATGAGCGCGCGGTCGTCATGGTTGTATCCCTACACCGATATTCAAAGGAAACCATTGCGCTTGCAAAGGTCTTTCAACAGCAGGGTGCGCATGTGATGGCGATTACCGATTCGAGTGTCGCGCCGGTGCATCCGTACGCGAATACAACATTTGTCCTGCAACAGGCAGAGCTGTCGACCATTGATCTTATGCCGACACTAATCGCCTTTATGAACACGCTCGTAGCCGGCATGATGTCGCACGATACCGCGTATTATAACAAACAGCGCAAAGCATTTGATGATTTTCAAAATAGCTTTTTAGCTGATCGATGGAGTTGAATGATATGAATTTACTTGAAATATTTGAGCACCTGCATACCCATCCTGAGCCGAGCTGGCAGGAGATTGATACAACGAATTATTTAGCACAGCAACTGCGTGACATAGGCTTATCGCCCGTGACGTTTGATGATATGACAGGGCTTTATGTTGATATTGGCGAAGGGATACCGCGCGTCGGTTTCCGTACGGATATTGACTCGTTATGGCAGGAGGTAGACGGTGAGTTTAAGGCGAATCACTCATGTGGACATGACGGTCATATGACGATGGCACTCGGGATTGCCTATGAATTATCGCGAAAAACATTGCCAGGCGCGGTACGTATTTTATTTCAGCCAGCAGAAGAGAAGGCAGCCGGTGCGAATGCATTTGTGGAAAAGGGTGTAATCGACTCACTCGAATTTTTATACGGTGCACATGTTCGCCCGCTTGTTGAACTTGCGGATGGTCATCATGCACCCGCACTCTATCACGGTGCGGCGAAGCTCATTACAGGTACGATTACAGGTGTTGAAGCACACGGCGCACGTCCTGAGCAGGGTGTTAACGCAATTGAAGTAGCCGCGGCGCTTATCGACGCGATGAAGCGCATTTGGCTGAGCCCAAATGACTCCGCCTCCATTAAAATGACGCAGCTACAAGCAGGCGGCGCATCAACAAATATTATTCCGGGCACGGCGACATTTAGCATTGATATGCGCGCACAGACAAATGAAACGATGGCCGAATTGTCAATCGGCTTTCAAAAGGCAATTGATGCAGTGAGTACATTATATGGTGCAGCAATTACAACAACAGTCGGCGCACATATTGCCGCTGCAACCGTACATGACGAGGCAAAAGCAATCTTGCGCCAAGCGATTATTGACACAGTTGGCGCGGAAAATTGTGCACCAGACGTCGTGACACCAGGCGGCGAGGATTTTCACTTTTACGCGTATAAGCGCCCAAATCTAAAAACAACGATGCTCGGCCTTGGCTGTGGCGTCACACCTGGCTTGCATCATCCACATATGACATTCAACCGAGAGCAGCTTGCGGTCGGTGTTGAAATTTTGACGCATACAATAATAAGCACGCTAGCACATATAAAGGAAGCGAAATAACATGATAGCAATACAAGAATTAACGACAGTACAACAAATGGAGCAGGTGCAACAGCTAGAAGAACGTGTCTGGCAAATTGCTCCGCTCCCAACGCATCAAACATTAACAGCTATTAAGCACGGCGGCATACTTGTCGGTGCCTATGACGGCGAGCAGCTAATCGGCTTTAGCTACGGTTTTGCGGCATTTAAGGACGGCAAAACCTATCTTTGCTCACATATGCTCGGCATTGACGAAAACTACCGCTCACAGCAAATCGGCGAAAAGTTAAAGCACGCCCAGCGCGAAATTGCGATTCGAAAAGGCTATGACCTCATGGTATGGACATTTGATCCACTTGAAACGCGCAACGGCTATTTAAACTTAACGAAGCTAAACGGCATTTGCGACACGTATTTTGTAAACTGCTACGGCGAAATGCAGGACGGCTTTAATAAAGGCTTACCATCTGATCGTTTTGAGGTGCATTGGCATTTGAAATCGGACTATGTAGAAAAGCAGTTAGAGCCAGAGACGGAGGGCGCGGTGGCACTTGCAGAAATCGTATTTGACGCGAAAGACTTACCTACATTAGAAAATGCGCACTTTACAGATTTAAGTGCACCTGTTTATGCACTACCGGTACCAAAGGACTTCCAAAGTTTAAAGGCGATTAGCCAGGAGCACGCAATGCATTGGCGATTACAAACACGCGCGGCATGCGAAAGTCTATTTGCAGCAGGCTACGCAGCAGTACGCATTCAGAAACAACAAAACTACAACGAATATATTTTTGTGAAAAAACAAATGTTAGCACTTGGAGGGCAATAATATGAAAATTACAGACATTACAATCCGCCATCTACAAATGGATTTAAAAGCACCATTCACAACAAGCTTCGGTACATTTACGAAAAAGGATTTCTTATTGCTTGAGGCAAAAGACGAGTCAGGCACAATTGGCTGGGGGGAATCGGTGGCATTCCACTCACCTTGGTACAATGAGGAAACATTAAAAACTAACTGGCACATGCTGGAGGATTATTTAATCCCACTTATTTTACATAAGGAAATTAACCACCCAGACGAAGTAAGCGAATTATTTGAGCCAATGCGCAAAAATAACATGGCGAAATCAACAATTGAAGGTGCGATTTGGGACATTTACGCACAGCAAACAAACCAAACACTCGCACAAGCACTTGGCGGTAAAAAGGATAAAATCGAGGTCGGCATTAGCATCGGCATCCAAAAATCAATTGATCACTTAGTCGCGCTTGTTGATGAATATGTCAACGAGGGCTACAAACGCATTAAAGTGAAAATTAAGCCAGGCTGGGACGTGGATGTGATGCGCACGCTACGTGAAAAGTTCCCGAATGTGGCTATCATGGCTGATGCAAACTCTGCATATCGTTTAGAAGATGCAGAACTCTTAAAACAACTTGATGAGTTCAACTTAACAATGGTCGAGCAGCCACTTGCTTCAGACGACATTATCGACCATGCGACACTACAAAAACAAATGACAACACCAATCTGCTTAGACGAAAGTATTCACTCGCTAGAGGATGCGCGTAAAGCAATCGAAATCGGCGCGACAAAAATTATTAACATTAAAATCGGCCGTGTCGGCGGTTTGACAGAAGCGAAAAAAATCCATGACTACTGCGAGGATAAAGGTATTCCTGTATGGTGTGGTGGCATGTTAGAGTCTGGAATTGGCCGCGCGCATAATGTTGCGCTGACAACTTTATCAAACTTTATCCTACCAGGCGACACAGCGAGCTCAAACCGCTACTGGGAAAAGGATATTATCGAGCCTGAAGTTGTGGCAGTGAACGGTTACATTGACGTACCGCAAACAGCAGGCATTGGCTATAAAGTAAACGTGGACACAGTAGAATCATACACAGTGGAGAAAAAGTCTTATAAATAAGAAGTTTGTCCTTAAGCATGCACGATGCTTGAGGCTCTCTTTTAGGATTTTAATTCTGAAAATTTAAAATAAATAGAGAGATTAGGGTGAAATGATGAAAAAAAGTTTACAAATAGGTGGAGCATTTGTCGGACTAATTGTCGGCGCTGGCTTTGCCTCTGGTCAGGAAATACTGCAATACTTCACGAGTTTCGGTACATTGGGCATCATCGGCGCGGTCGTTGCAGCACTTGCCTTCGCATTTTTAGGCATGACGCTTGCCCAGCTCGGCTCAGATTTACAAACACAATCGCATAAAGGTGTAATTTATCACATCGGCGGTCGCTATTTAGGTGTTATTTTAGATGTACTCATCACGTTCTTCCTATTCGGCGTAGCAGTTGTGATGTTCGCGGGCTCAGGCTCTACATTTAACCAAATGTTCGGCATTGATCCAATGGTCGGCAGTATTATTATGGTCGCACTAACAATTGGTACACTACTTTTAAATGTAAAAAATATCATTAATATTATCGCGGCTGTTACACCTTATTTAATGGCGATTATTTTTGTTATTTTAGTCTACTCAATCTTCACGATGGATCTCACATGGGCAGAGGCCAATACACTTGCGCAGGAACAACCGGCCGCTGCAGGTAACTGGCTACTAGGCGCGGCGCTTTATGTGTCGTATAACTTAGCTGCCGGTGCGGCGATGCTAATCGTCATGGGCGGTACAGTGAAGGACCGTAAAGTTGCAGGTCTTGGCGGCGTATTTGGTGGGCTTATGCTAGGGGTATTAATCTTACTAATTAATATCGCATTGTTTGTAAAGATGGACGTAATCGCAGGTGTGGATATGCCGACACTTGAGTTAGCGAATCAAATTCATCCGGCAGTCGGTATGCTAATGTCCATCGCACTGCTAGGTATGATGTACAACACAGCGGTGGGGATGTTCTTCACATTTACAGTACGCTTCTTCGCACCAGAATCAAAATCTTTCAAACCAGCCGTTATTGTTGTTGGTTTAGCAGGATTTTTTGCAAGTTTAGTAGGCTTCACGAACTTAGTTGGTAAGGTTTATTCGACGATGGGTTATCTTGGGTTTGCGTTGATTGCAGTAACATTACTAGCTTGGGTAAGAAGAGGGAAAACAGCATAAAATTTGGCGCATTTCTTAACGGAAATGCGCTTTTTTGGTCCAAAATAGACATGTTTGGTTGGGGCTACTTATTATTTTTGAGCGAAATTTACTATGAATGTAGAGCTGGAGATTGTGTGGTCATGGTGTGTTTTATGCAGCTTTGGCATATATCTAGCGCATGATTAATGAACTGGAGTGAAAATTATATTTTTAACGTATAACTATCTTGCTGTGTAATGGATGAGGCATAGATAATTGAGCGTGATTCATTAAGGTTTTGCTAAAAATTTTTTACACATTTGTTTGCAGCGAATAATAAAAAAGTGAAAAAGCTTGTTTTGGCGAGATTGATATACAACTTATCAATAAATATGTGCCATTTTGGGTCAAAAGTAGCAATTTGGCACTTATAAATAAATATGTTGTATGTTAATTTTGGAAAATCGCTATTTTTGTGTTTGGAAATTTTTTTGCAAAAGAAATTACGAATAATTTTTGGGGCGTGAAAATTACGAGGAAGGATTTGAAATTGGTGCGCGGAAAAATTTGCATAGTCAATGAAATGAGTGGAAATACTTGATGTTTCCCGCTTTTTGACTTATACTAAATCTACATTAGCCAGTGTGTGCCTACTCATACGGTACACGTTTACGAGCAATTCATTTTGCTTGACCGAAACACTCGGGTATTTTACTCGGGGACGTTACGGATTCGACAGGGGTGGTTCAAGCTCTGGTCGCGCGTCGGAGGTCTCGTCTTCGTCATCAACGGAAGTTATATAATAACTGGCAAACAACAAAACTTAGCTTTCGCAGCGTAAGCTCGTAGGCGCTCGGCCTCTGCATCGCCCATGTGCAGAATCGTCGGGCTCAACTTTAGTGGGATACGATTACTGGTGCCACCTGAGTCAGTAGTAAGAGACTAGTAGGTTAGCGATCTAGACGCCTGTTTACCGGCATACAGACTCGTGAAATCAAATAGGTAGACTACACGCGTAGAAGCCGGCGTATTGGAGCCTTTGGACGCGGGTTCGACTCCCGCCGTCTCCATACATAGGAAATCAAATGATTTCACAGAGTGTCAAAACCCTTGATAATACAGGGTTTTGGCACTTTTTTAATTTCATTGAGTTTCATCTAATTTTATCGAAAAATAGTCAATTTGTAGTCAAAAAATAGTCAGAAACTCAACCTTCTAAATAGTCCACAAACTTTTGTATAGCGCCTTCCTTCGCCTTTTTCGTGACGTGTGTATAAATGTCTAAAGTAGTCTTTACGTCAGAGTGGCCAAGGCGATCTTGTACCTCTTTAATGCTTGCACCAGCTTCGAATAATAAAGAACAGTGCGTATGACGTAAACCATGAGGTGATACACGCTTTAGCGAATATTTGTTTTGCACACTATACATCCACTTTTGTACTTGCACAGGCTGAATATATTCATTTTTAGTATTACTAAATATCAATTGATTTTTCTTTAGCGTGTTGATACCAAGTTGAATATATTGCTGCTTCTGTAGTTTGTTCCATTCTTTTAATATGGTAAGAGTGGTCTCATCTAGCTTGATTGTACGCGGCTTACCGGTTTTAGTTGTTTTCAAATAAAGCTGAGTTTGTTTGCCGCGCCCTATTGCTTTATTAATTGTAAGTTCGTTATTTATAAAGCTTACATCATTCCAAGTTAATGCTAGTGCTTCGCTTTTACGCATCCCTGTATATGAAATCAGGCGTAATAAGGCAAAGGCTTTGAATGGAAGATGCTCTTTCGCGTT
Source organism: Solibacillus sp. (assembly GCA_040274725.1). Classification (GTDB taxonomy): domain Bacteria; phylum Bacillota; class Bacilli; order Bacillales_A; family Planococcaceae; genus Solibacillus. The sequence continues at coordinate 22,247 of JBEMAQ010000019.1, forward strand.
ATTTAAAAAGGTAATGAGCTCGTCTTTGATATAAAAATTTTCTTTACCTTCTTTTGTATTTTCAGTAAAGGTTTTTTTCACTTTTGTCTCAACATGTGTGAATGGATTCGTTTGAAGAAAGCCGTGTACGATAGCGAAGTCTAGTACTTTCTTTGCATACGATTTAATTGTACGAGCTTTTTGTACTTTAGCAGCCCACTCGTTATAGTGCTTTTGGCAAAGTGCGATTGTTATTTTTTCAATACGGTAATTTCCCATTGCTGGTAGGATATGATTTTTGAAGTAGCCAACTGTTTTAACGAAGGTGCTTTCTTCAACTGTTTTTTCGTATTGTGTAACCCAAAGCTCGTACACTTCCTGATATGTTTCCGCGCTTTTTTGCTTGTAGGAGCCTTCAGATACTTGGAGTTTGATGCGGGCTAAAGCCAGCTCTGCTTCTTTTTTTGTTTTGAAGCCACGACGAGTAGTATTTTTGGCTTTACCAGTCAGTTCATCTGTGCCTAAAAAGACACGGAACATATATAATGTTTTACCATCTTTATTTTTGTAGCTTTTGATTGGTAAGGAATTTTTTTTAGTCATGGTAGTCCTCCTAATATCGTTGCGGGGGCAAGATAAAAGAGAGGATATATCCTCACAGTTATAATATATAATTTAACTGGGAAAAAATCCTCTCTAAGCATTTAAAAGCTATGATCTTCTAGAAAGCGATCAATTTCTTTACGGGAAACGCGTTTAATACCGTCGATTTCGCAAATTTTTAAACCGTGTACTCGGAATTTTATGAAAGTGTTATAAGAGACTCCAGCGTATTTTGCTGCTTCAGTTAAGCTTAACCATTCATTTGATTGTAGGCTGGATAATTTTTGTTCAATTGTATTAATTATTTTGGAAGTAAATTGACTTTCATGGTCTACAAGGTAATCTAGATTAATCTGTCTCATCAACATCATCTTCTTTCTCGCCATTTTTAAGAGAAATTCCTTTATAACCCCGTTTATTATTATCGCCTATTCTAAAACGAGAGTAGGATATGCCAGGTAGCGATAATATATAATCGTGTAGTGTTGTACTACTTTCAGGAGCTATAACATTGATATCACAATAATCCAAGTAAGCATCTTCAAAAGTAGACTTATGGATTTTAAATTTAGAGTTAAAAGTACAGTTAGAATTAATAAAACTTTCAATCGAATTATTACGCTCATAATAATTGTTTGATAAATCATCACTTTCATAGGTGGAAGTGAATTCAAAATTCTGCGCACGCCACCTTTTCAAACCTTCAATTGCCCATAAAACGATATAGTCACATTCTGTAATTAACTTTTCGAAAAGTTGTGTATCTTGCTTTTCTTTCGGAATGGGATTGGTAAACGGAAAAACAGTTATTCTTTTGCTAAAAGCGTTTGACTTATCTAAACCTTTTATTTCAGGTAAATGGTTACCAGCAAATAAAAGGACAGCACTATTAACGAAATTTATTGGTTGGTTATAGATAGGACGAGCTGTTATATAATCTCCACCTGATAACTTTTTAAAAGTATCAAGTTTATTTAACTTGAATTCAGATGTTTCTCCACAAGTATTTAAACGTTTACCAATAATTTGTGCTAAGTATTCAGGTTTATTTAGCTGTTCGAAGCTTAAATTTGTGAATGATTCTTTTCCAACTAAGTATTCCAGTATCTTTAAAATAATAGATTTCCCAGTATCTTTTGGACCTATTAGATAAGGGATGCATTTTACGGATCTAATTTCTGATATAACGTACCCAAATAGCTCTTGAATACGTAGATATAAGTTATGGTCATTATTGGTAATATCCGACATGAATTTCTCGAAGTATATACTTGATGGCTTACTATCATTTGAATACTTAGCGTTTATTACAGAGGTGAAGAAATATTTATGGTTATGCTGAATAAATCGTTGTTTTTTGAAATTATAAAGTCCGTTTGAAAGTGCTATTAAATCACGCTTATTTAATTCTAAAAGTTCTATGTCTATAGGTGTGACAAAGGATTCTATCCATCGAATGATTTCTTTTATACTAATGCTATTTATTTTGTGTTTATATTGATCAGAAATATGGCTTCTGATAAATTTTTCAGCGTACTCAGTCGTCACTGTTTTGTAAATTCCTTTATCTTCACACCAATGGTATAGCGTATCGCTAATACTCATGAAAATATGTTCTTCTATAATGATTTTAGCTAAATCTGCATTAGTAATACTAGGAGATTTACTTCCCTTTTTTGATTGCTCTAACACTCTAGCTTCTCTTTGTGAAGTAGGAGCAATTGACTCTATTGTATTGTCGAACCATAAGCTCTTTTTCGGTATTTCAATATTCACATCTTTAAATATCTGTGGTGTATTTCGGAGATTCCTTTGTAATTTCCGAAAGTTATTAGGCTTATTCATACAAATGCTCCTTATTTGAGGTAGGAGTCACGTTTATAGCGTTGATGAAAAGACTTTGCACGTTCTTCTTTTCAGTTGTTGGTAGTAGGTTGGTGAATAGATATCTGTTATTAACTACCTCGACCACAGTAGATGCAAAAATACAGTCGAAAATTAATTCTCCAGTTATAGGGTCTTTTAAGCAATATATCAAAAACGAGTACATACTATACTCCCAATATAGTAAGTAAAATTCATTATCAAGGTCGGAGTTAGAGTCGATTTTTGTTATTTTGCCATTATCATTAATAAATAACGATTTTTTATTGTAATCTTGAGTGTCAATAACATAAATAACTGTTTTATCTTTAGGTGGTAATTTAATATCGGTAGATGTGATGTAGCCTAACATTTCGCTGTTTACATAAGTAATTGCTACTGTAGGTGTAATAGTATCTGGACCAGCACCTGTTACATAGAACTTTTCGTTGTTGAAAGCAATTGCCATGACATTGTTACTTCCATTTTTAGCTAGTTCTAAAGTTTTATCGAACTTCTTTTTTAACTTCTTTTCTAACTTCTTTTCACTCATTGTGAAACACTCCTTTGTATTTGATGTGTATTTCGTTTTTGATTTTATCTCAAGATCTTTAATTTCTATAATCTTGGAAGTTCAAAAAGAGATAGACTTCATAAAGTTGGTGGATATTGACTTTTTGCTTTTTCTATGATAAAGAATAGCTTTTTTGTGTGTTCCAATTGTTCCATTAGTTCGGAGTATAAAAATTTTATATAAAATTCAAGTGTTTTTTTAGCGTTTATGTAATATACTACCTTTTATTTGGTGTTTATTCGGAACATCTGGAACGTTAGGAACGAAATGGAGGGTGTGAGAGCGTGATCGAAAGCAAAAGTATGCAAAACATTAGCGCTGAAGAATTGGTTACGTTAATTAGTGAGAGAGTAATTGAAGGAATAATCGATTATTTAAGTAATAATACTGTTAATTCAGATATTAATTTGAATTACTATATAGAAGATGATGAATTTGAATTAGCTTACAAAAATGATCCCACAGAGCGTGAAGATTTTTGGAAATGGAGTAAAGATGAGGATGGTTGGAGAGTTGAAATAATAAGTGAGTTATTTATAGAGGCGCTTTCTAATTCAGATCAAGAGGCTTCGAATAAGTTTGTTGAAGATTTTAAACGAGCAATAAAGGCAGATGCAATAGTAGGTTTACAAGTAGTATCGTTAGAAGGCATTATAAAAAAAAACTCACCAGAGGTTATAAAATGGAAGGAGGAGTCAGGCCTTTTTTATAATTTAGAGGATTATGAGGAAACTTTAGATAAAGAAATGAAAAATTTAGAGTGTGACGAAGATAGGAGAGAAGATGCTTTAAAAAAATTGCGTATAGCTGAGAAGAATATTGAATTTCATTTACCTAAATTTTTAACCCCTTTCGGAGCATTTATCTTGGTAAATAGTAGCCCTTTAACACAAAAAACCGTAAATGATTTATTTGGGAATACTGATCAAATAAAGTTGAGTTGGATAAAAGATGCTTATCCGAATATAGAAAAAGAAAATAAGAGCAGTAAAGTAGTAGTGAAAAATCAAATTAGTACATATAATTTTCTTCAATTGTTAAAACAGAAGCAGCTTAATTCCAGTGGGATAAATACTTCAGTTAATTTGTATTTGTTCAATAAATATACGTCTTTATTCGATGTTTGGATGTTAAGTAAGCTTACTATGAAATATGCGAATTTAAATAAACTAACTAAAATGCCTAAATTAAAGCAATATGTAAAGGTTAATAAAAAAGTTAGATTTCAAATGAAAGTGGAGCTTTGCAAGCGAGTAGCAAAAGTAACAAATATAAAGGGTGTTTTATTAAAAAGACTACTAGTAAAGCAATTTTTGAATAAGCCATTATTATTTGAAGAAAAATTTCTTGAAGATATGGAGGGATTTTTAGATGATGCAACTGAAGGTTTAAAAGAATATATACTTAAAAATATTAGTAATAATGAAATGTATATGGATATACCCGAAGATATAAGAGAAGACTATATAATTTATGAACAGTTAAAGGATGTAAATCCATATAATCAACTTATTAATAATAAAATGAATAAAGAATTTACTTCAGAATTTCCTATCACTAATACAAAAAAAGCAAGCTTTTATGAGTATTATCTTTATTTTCATTTAGCAATATACGCTGTAAATAAAGAGGCTAGGGAGAAATTTGATATTGAAAAAACATAGATGCTTCTTGTCTCAGCCTCTAAATCAATTAACAGATGTTAACTAAATATAGCCCTTTTCTTTCAGAGAAGTGAATGAATTTGTACAGATTATTAAATGATCAAGCAAATCAATCCCTAAAATTTTCCCAGCCTCACTTAGTCGCTCAGTAACCTCGATATCTTCTGAGCTAGGAGTGCTAACATCACTAGGGTGATTATGGCCAACAATTATCGAGGCAGAGTTACTAAGTAACGCAGATTTTAGTACCTCGCGCGGATGAACGATGCTAGCATTTAAACTACCAATATGAACAGTCTGAATACATGTTGGCTGGTTTTTAGTGTCTAAACAAATAACGATGAAGTGTTCACGATCGACATCACCTAAATATTCTTTCATAAGGTTATAAGCGTCTTCTGGCGATTTAATTTTGCGGTTTTTGTAGTGAAGCACTTTTTCTCTTACAAGTTTTACTTGAACGATGTTTACACGTTTTGCAGGTACAGTCATATTATCAACTCCAAAATAGTTTGTAATGTATAAAATGTATACATTCATCAGAATAATATATAATTAAACTTTGTATAAATACGGCTCGAGTATGTAAAAAGACCGCTAACTTAAATTGAATAGTTAGCAGTCTTTCCATTTATTCACCATGCATTGCCCATTTAATGAAATGTTCGCAATTGTTAAAAATTGGATGGTATTGTCGTTCACCTAATTTTGAATAAGCACGTGCTATTACCTCATCTTTTTTGTATAGACGAGGTGTGTCTATAACGTAAATAGTTGCTCCTTTCGCAAAGCTCTGTATCGAACTAATAACAATTTCACCTTGTTGATAATGTATCACCTCAGAATTATTGATTGAGAGAGCGTGATGCGAGTAACCTAATCGGTCCACTTTTAAATGTTGTGCGCGTTTCACTTTATCTTTTGAAATTGCGGATTTCGATTTTTTCAATTTCTTTAAAGTCTTTTTTAGCTTAATATCTGGATTCAACGGGTCAGGTAAAGGTTCGGGTAATTGTTCTACTACGTTTGCTAATGTTGTAATAGCTCTGTCGACTTTCTCAGCAGTGTTTCCGAGAAGAGGGGCTTCTTTCTTCCAATCTGAAATAATTTCTTGTTTAGTTTCGACATATACTTCCTTTACCCCTTCTCGTAACTCTGCATTGGCAGCTGATATGCCTTCTAAAACACCTTTAATTTCATCGAATAATCCCATAATTATCGCTCCTTTATATAAATGATTTTTGCACTTAGTGGTAGATTTAGTTTTTGCTTAGATTTCTGAATGACGATGATGAGGTCGCCTTCAATATCATGAATTGGACTATAAAATTCAATGGGTGTATCATCCCATTCTTGTTCTTGGTGACGTTCGAATAATTCGTAATGAATAAAACTTTCCAGTACAACTGAAATTTCTAAATGCTTATGAGTAGGTAGACCCATTAGGTACTGGGCAAACAAAATTGCAAACTCACGAGAAGTAAATGTTGTTGCAGTGACATAATGCGTAACTTCACTTTCTACTGTTAAGGAGTCAAGAATCTTTTCGAATGCCTCAAACATTTCTGGTGAATGATCAAGCTGATTTGAATAACGTTCTGTATCATGCCAATAAATTTGCTCCTCCTTTCGTAATTTCTATTTGTAATACAAATGAAACAGCTGTTCCTATATGTAAGGAACAACTGCTCTATTTATATAATGTATATTTGAAATGTTGGATATAACTTATTTTGTAGTTATACATAGCAACGCTAAGGTTTGTAAAAATTCATCTACATAAATCCTTCGTATCTAATTAAAAGACACCTAAATTCACAAAATAGCAATACTGCTAAGAGTTATAATAGGGTTTTATAGTTAAATATTTACAAAAAATATTTTATTTACTATAATTGAATCATCTCCAAAATTGGTTGTGAGAGCAATTAGTTTCGATGTTTAGCAAGTTTCTGAACGTTAATAAACTCGCTAAACCACCAGATGTCGAGGATCAACGCTACTAAAGCTTGGCCTTCCACATTGAATAAACTAATCACGGTTAGAATTGCCTCCTTACGGTAATTATACCTAATGTTTAAGAAGTCCTATAAAGGGACTAGTGGTCAAAGGGCTCTTTATCTATCTAGATAAACCCCGAAAAAATTATGCTAGGAGGTTGATCTGTTATGAACAGAAGTAATGGACCACGACGATTACATGACCTCTCTAGCTCTTCTGAAGTTAATTGGTCAAAATATAACAAAAAGAAGTACCTACATTTTGATAAACGTATGGATATAAAAAATGATGAGCATATGCAAGCTAAAATCCAAGACCCTTCTTGGATAGCTTCATATGCTTTTTTGCCGTCGCTTCATTTTGTAATTGAATTTAAAAAATATGTAACAGTTAAAGCACCAGATGGTGGAAAAATTAAAGAAAAAGCAATTAAGGAACGTGAAATTTATTATGCTGCTCACAAAGACAGCCTTATTTATAAATATTATGGAGATTTATTAAACAATGCGTATAATGATTATGCTTCCGAGGAAGGCATTGACGAAATAGCTGTTGCTTATCGTAATAATAAGCGCGGCAAAAATAATATTGATTTTGCCTATGAGGCGTTTGATTTTCTTTTGAAGCAAGACCAGGCAATAATTATAGCTTTAGATTTTACGAGCTTTTTTGATAAAATCGACCATAAATCACTCAAGCAAAAAATCAAGCGTGTATTAAATGTAGAAGAATTGCCGAAAGACTGGTATAAAATTTATAAAAATATCACTCGTTATTCATATGTAGAAAAAGAGGATATTGAAGAATTTTTACTTGATAAGTACGGAAAAAAGAAATTGAAAAAGATTCGACCTCGATTACCTCAAATTATGGAGCCGGCTGAATTTAGGGAATTTAAACAAGGGAAAATCAAGGTGAATCAGCAATCATTCGGTATACCACAAGGCTCTGGCATGAGTGCTGTTTGCTCTAATGTGCATTTGATTGATTTTGATAAAGAGGTGCTTGAATGGTCCAAGAAAAAGCATCCAGACGCTTTATATAGAAGGTATTGTGATGATCTTATACTAGTTATTCCTACAACTAACGCTACTGTAGAACTACTTGAAGAGTGGAAGAATGAGTTGATGGCTCAAATTGATCGCTATAAGGATGAAGGCTTGATTATTCAAGAGAAGAAGACGGAGCTGCGTTTATTTAAAGATAAGACGATTTACAATGAAAAGATGGAAGTTAGTCCTTTAGATTATTTAGGCTTTGTTATAGATAAGAATATTATTCGAATTCGTGAGAAAAGTTTATTTAAGTATTATTCCCGAGCGTATAAAAAAGTTAAAACAAGTAATCGAATTGCTTATACTACAGAGCGGCCGGGCCCTAAAAGAAAACTATATGATTTATATACACATTTAGGTCATAAATATATGGGCTATGGAAACTTTAATGCTTATGTGAAAAAAGCACACAAAATAATGAAAGAGTTGCCATGTAAATCGCATATTCGAAAGCAAACTAAGAGACATTGGAGGAAGATACATAAAAGGTTAAGTGATTAGTACTAGGAGGAGAGAGGCAAATGACTTTCGGCAAAACAATCAAAATGTTTTTAATAGATGGAGATTCAAGTGGGCGATTAACTTGTGAACTTTCAAATTGGACAGGCTTGGCGTATCGAATTCCTCGTACTGAAGTGAAGAAGTGCGTGGATCGTCCTAATTTAAATTCAACAGGAGTGTACATGCTATTTGGCCGTAATGAGGATGATAAAGAGGCTGTATACATAGGTGAGGCAGAGGAAGTCTATAAGCGTTTGCAGGATCATCTGCGAGAAAAAGACTTTTGGAACGAAGTAATCGTATTCATTAGTAAAGATGAAAATTTAAATAAGGCTCATATTAAATACATTGAAAATAAGTTATATGAAAAAGCGAAAGGGACAAATCGTTACGTTGTGATGAACGGGAATATACCACCAATGCCATCTATATCAGAACCAGACCGCGCGGAAATGGATGAATATATAAGTAATCTTATGATGATGACAAATACACTTGGTCATAAATTATTTGAAGAAATTAAAGATCAAACGGAGATAAATGAGGATGATATTCTTTATATTGAAGCTGCACGTGGTGCAAGTGCTAAAGGGATTCAAACTCAAGAAGGTTTTGTTGTATTAAAGGGGTCTAAAATTGCTGTAGATTATGTAAATTCATATTCTGAGCGTTCAATTGCAAAGCGAAATGAACTAATCCAGTCAGAAAAAGTGACCATTATTAATGGTGAATTTGTTGTGATGGAAGATCTTTTGTTTTCGAGCCCTTCCGCAGCAGCTGATATTGTTATGGGACGAAGTGCTAATGGATTGACGGAGTGGAAGAATAGGTATGGTAAAAATCTAAAAGAATTACAGTAGAAAACAGCCTAGCTAAGGCTGTTTTCTTATTTCTTTAACTGTACTTTCCACAAAAACTTCCCCTTAACAAATATAAATCCACCAGAATAAGTCGCAACATATTCTTTATCATCTGCATCAACAAATGTAACTTTTAAATTCAATTTCTTTTCGGTCACACCATCTGGATCGATTCCTAGAGGAAAGCATTGCGTAGATGTGAAGCCGAATTCGAAGTAATTGACTATCTCATCTTTAGGAGCCAATTTCAGTTGATAATCTGCTCCAATGATATTATCTCTCGTTCCATATAAGCGATGTGAAGTTAATAGTTGATTGTCTTCGTAGATTTCTAAGCAACCCCAAGTAATTGTAAGTGGCTTGTTTGAGTAATTACTTATTTTACAACGTAAATCAACACATCCAGTTTCAGATTTAGTCGCATAGAGTTGACCATCTAATATCTTTAATTCAACGTTATCAACCTCATACATCCTATTTAAATCTGCTCGTGTGACAAAGTCATTAGTAGCTCCTCTTCGAATCCACATCGTTCCTTTATTTATTTTATCTTTATACTTCTTTTTCATTATATAAGGTCTGTTATCAGGCCTAATTTCTAACACTTGAAACTTCTTCTCAATATACATAACAGAATGGAGTTTGATATCTAAATGGGGTTCAATGTTCTCAAATAGGAGTTGGTCAATGGTTGATTGATCAACAAATGATTCTAATCCTATGAGCTCTTTGGCATTTTCACGATCTTTTACACCATATACAATGTGTTTCTTTTCTTTTGAATGGCCATTTGCAAAGCTAAGAACATCTTTAAGCAGGTCGGAGTAATTATTTGAATGATAAAAATTACTTTTAAAATCAACGGTTTCACCTTCTGCTAATGCTAATAAATGCTCGAATTGTTCAAGATTCAATTATGTCACCTACTTATTGAGTTAAGATTATAAATATCTCTATTTTCCTATATAATATAAAGTATAATTAAAATAAATGATATGTAAATATAAGTAAATTAGGGGTGTTTAAATGACAACAGCAAATTTAGGTTTTGAAGAAAAGCTATGGCAGATGGCAGACCGTCTGCGTGGTTCGATGGATTCAGGTGAATATAAAAACGTAGTGTTAGGGCTACTTTTCTTAAAATATGTATCAGATGCATTTGAGGAACTTTATGCGCAATTAAAAGAAGATGATTGGGCAGATGAAGAAGACCGCGACGAATACGCAGCAGAAAACATTTTCTTTGTGCCTCAAGAAGCACGCTGGTCGTTCATTAAAGACAATGCAAAGAAACCAGAAATCGGTCAGTTAATCGATAAAGCGATGATTGCGATTGAAAAGGAAAACCCTTCATTAACAGGTGTTTTACCGAAGAACTATGCACGACCAGAGTTAGACAAAACACGCTTAGGAGAAACGATTGACCTGTTCTCGTTTAAAGTAGGCGATAAAGAAAGCCGTTCAAAAGATATTTTAGGTCGTGTATATGAATACTTCTTAACAAAATTCGCTGCATCAGAAGGAAAGAATGGTGGAGAGTTCTATACACCAGCTTCTGTCGTACGTTTAATTGTAGAAATGCTACAACCTTATAAAGGGCGTATTTATGACCCAGCTTGCGGTTCAGGTGGCATGTTCGTACAATCTGAGAAATTTGTGGAAGAACATCAAGGGAAACTTGGTGATATCTCAGTGTATGGTCAAGAATTCAATCCAACAACATGGAAACTTTGTAAAATGAACTTAGCGATTCGTGGAATTGATGGTAACTTAGGATCTCATAATGCGGATACATTCCATAATGATTTACACAAAGGGTTAAAAGCTGATTACATTATGGCAAATCCTCCATTCAATATTAAATCATGGGGTGCTAGCAAATTAACTGAGGACGTTCGTTGGCAATACGGTATGCCACCAGAAAGTAATGCCAACTATGCTTGGATTCAGCATATGGTTTCTAAACTTGCACCAGCAGGAACAGCAGGCTTTGTATTAGCAAATGGTTCCATGTCTTCTAATACAAATAATGAAGGCGAAATTCGTAAAAACTTAATTGAAGCAGACTTAGTAGAATGTATCGTTACGTTACCGGGACAACTATTCTATTCAACACAAATTCCAGTATGTATTTGGTTTATGTCGAAGGATAAATCTAAAACAGGAAAGCGTGACCGTAGAAATGAAATTTTATTTATTGATGCACGTAAATTAGGCTTCATGGCAGACCGTACACATAAAGAATTTTCTGATTTAGATATTCAACAAATTACAAAAGCATTCCATACATGGCGTGGAACTGCTGAAGGTGAATATGAGGATGTACTAGGTTTCTGTAAAGCAGCAACACTTGAAGAAGTTCGAAATAATGATTACATTTTAACACCGGGTCGCTATGTAGGTTTAGAGGAAGTAGAAGATGATGGCGAACCTTTTGAAGAAAAAATGACACGTTTAACGACAGAACTAGCTGAGCACTTTGAGGAATCAAAAGAGCTAGAAGACCAAATTCGCCGAGTACTTGGGGGGATTGGATATGGATTCTAACAATTGGAAAAAATACAAATGGGGAGAAATATCTGAACTTAAATATGGTAAAGCTCTAAAAGGATATAAGGAGAAATTAAGTGGTGTAAGAGTTTTTGGGACGAATGGTCCGATAGGGTTTACTGAAGAGCCTTTAGCAGACGGACCATCAGTTATTATTGGAAGAAAAGGTGCATATAGAGGCGTTCATTATACAGATGCTCCTTTTTATGTAATTGATACAGCATTTTATTTAGTTCCAAAAATTAAAATGAATATGAAATGGGTATATTATGAACTTCTATTAAAAGATATAAATTCTATGGATAGTGGTTCAGCTATTCCTTCTACTAGTAAAGAGGACTTTTATAGTTTAGAGAGTGGAATTCCCCCGCTTAAAGTTCAAAATAATATAGTTGCTTTTTTAGATTTATTCGAATCAAAGATTGAAAATAATTTATCCGTCATTCGTAATCTGGAAGAACTGTCTAGTTCGTTATTTAAAAGATGGTTCATTGACTTTGAATTTCCCAATGAACAAGGTTTACCATATCGCTCTAGTGGTGGGGAAATGATTGAAAGCGAGCTAGGTAAAATACCTAAGAATTGGACTGTTAAAAGTTTAAGTGAAATTACAGATAAATTTACAACGGGTTTAAATCCTCGGAAAAATTTTGTACTAGGACAAGGTCGAAATTTTTATGTAACTATAAAAAATATGGGGAATAATATTATTGTTTTAAATGAAAAGTGTGACAAAATAGATGATGAGGCATTAAAAATAATCAATAAAAGATCGGATTTAAAAAAGGGAGATGTATTATTTTCTGGTATAGGAACAATCGGAAGAGTTTATTTAATTCAAAAAGAACCTAAAAATTGGAATATAAGTGAATCTATTTTCACTCTAAGACATAACTCGACAATAAGCAGTGAATATTTATATCAATTAATGTTATCTGAAAACATACAAAAATATAGTTTGTCATTAGCGAGTGGAAGTGTTCAAAAAGGAATTAGAAAAACAGATTTATTAAATTATAAATTAGCCATATCTAATAATTCTATTGAAAATCAATTCTCACTATTAATTAAACCATGGATAGAGAGTGTTCATAATTTAAATGAGGAAAACTTAAAGTTAAGAAATTTGAGGGACATTCTTCTTCCTAAATTTCTATCAGGCGAAATCGAAATCCCAGGCGAAAGTGTGGTTGAACCTTCATGAGTGAATTTAAATATTTAGAATCAGATTTAGAGGAAGCTACACTTGAATGGCTGGCTGAGATGGATTATTCCATCTTGGCTGGACCTGATATTGCACATGATGGTGATTATCCAGAGCGTGATAGTTACCATGATGTTGTATTAACAGAGCGTTTACGTGAGGCTTTGGTTCGCATTAATAAAAGCGTACCGCGTGAAGCAATTGATTTAGCTGTGCAACGTATTGAAGCAAATGAATCACCTGATTTAATCGTAAATAATCAAAAGTTTCATCAAATGGTGACAGATGGTGTAGACATTCAGCTTCAAGGCAAAGATGGCTATAATCTAACGGTTAAAGTATGGCTTTTTGATTTTGAAAATTATAAAAATAACAGTTTTGTAGCGGTGAATCAATTCACTGTAATAGAAGGAAATCAAAATAAGCGTCCGGATGTGCTTGTTTTTGTGAATGGCTTACCTTTAGTTGTTATTGAGCTAAAGAACGCTACAAATGAAAATACGGGTATTTCAGAAGGCTATAATCAACTACAAACGTATAAGCAAATGATTCCAACACTATTCCGTTATAATGCATTTTTAGTAACGAGTGATGGTGTAAATGCGCGTGTTGGTTCTTTAACTGCGAATGAAGAACGTTTTATGGCTTGGCGTACGATTGATGGTACGGAACTGGCTCCGACTTCGTTATCACAGTTAGATGTTTTACTAAAAGGTATGCTGGCACCAGAGCGTATTTTAGATATTTTACGTAACTTTATTTTGTTCCAAACAGATGGAGAAAGAATTTTTAAAATTTTAGCTGCGTATCACCAATATCACGCGGTTAACAAAGCAGTTGAAAAAGCTGAGATTGCAGTAAAGGGTGACCATCGAATCGGTGTTGTTTGGCATACGCAAGGGTCAGGTAAAAGTTTATCGATGGTGTTCTATGCTGCGAAATTAATTCAAACAATGAATAATCCAACAATTGTTGTATTGACAGACCGTAATGACTTAGATGACCAGCTGTATTCAACGTTTTCTATGTCGAAGGCGATTTTACGTCAAAGTCCTACGCAAGCAGAAGACCGAGAGCATCTTCGTAAATTACTTTCTGTTGAAGCTGGTGGTGTTATCTTTACAACACTTCAGAAATTTTCGCCAGATGAAGATACGGGGACGATGCCATGCTTAACAGACCGTTCAAACGTAATTGTTATGGCAGATGAGGCTCACCGTTCTCAGTATGGTTTTGATGCTAAGGTAAGTAAAAAGGATGCTGAAACAAAGTATGGTTTTGCAAAATATGTACGTGATGCATTACCAAACGCTTCATTCGTTGGTTTTACAGGCACACCAGTAGAAGCATCTGATAAAAACACACCTGCTGTATTCGGGGATTATATTGATATTTACGATATGACTCAAGCTGTTGAGGATGGTGCAACCGTTAAAATCTTCTACGAAAGTCGTATTATTCCATTAGAATTACCCACAGGATTAAATTTAGATGACGAATATGAAGCAATTACAGAAGACCAAGAGCAAAATATTAAAGAAAGCTTGAAGTCGAAATGGTCTCGTTTAGAAGCAGTAGCAGGTGCTAATTCACGTGTAAAATGTTTAGCAGAAGATATTGTAAAGCATTATGAAGAACGACAAGAAGCGATGTTCGGTAAATCAATGGTCGTTGTCATGTCTCGCCGTATTGCAATTGATTTATATAAAGAAATCGTCGCACTACGTCCGGATTGGCATTCAGATGACGATGATAAAGGCGTTATTAAAATCGTTATGACCGGTTCTTCAAGTGACCCTGTTGAATGGCAGCCATTTATCGGGAATAAGCGTCGACGTGAATATTTAGCACGTCGTATGAAAGATAATGATGATCCGTTAAAAATCGTTATTGTTCGTGACATGTGGCTAACAGGATTTGATGTTCCTTCAATGAACACGATGTATATTGATAAGCCGATGAAAGGTCATAACTTAATGCAAGCTATTGCGCGTGTAAACCGTGTATTTAAAGATAAACCGGGTGGCTTAATCGTTGACTACATAGGCATTGCAGAAAGCTTAAAAGAGGCACTTCACCAGTACACAGAGAGTGATAAACGTACAGCGGGTGTTGATACAAATGTTGCGGTGAATATTATGTTAGAGAAGCATGAAATCATTACTGAAATGCTTTATGAGCATGATTACAGCAAGTTTGAATCAGAGAAATCTTCAGAACGTATGACAGCTATTATCGCAACGATGGACTATATTTTAGGTTTAGGAGACGATGAAAAGCGCCGTTTCTTAAATACGGTGACAGAGTTAGCGAAAGCATTTGCATTATGTGCAACGACAGAAGAAGCTCAAGAGTTGAATGCTGAAATTGGATTCTTTAAAGCGGTTAAGGCAAGCTTACTAAAGAGCATTAGCGATGGTAGCAAACGTAAAACACCAGCGCAAATGGAAGCTCAGCTAAATCAGCTCATTTCAAAGTCTGTTATTTCAGAAGAAGTGGTGGATATTTATAAAACGCTTGGTTTAGAGAATCCCGACATCTCGATTTTATCAGACCAGTTCTTAGAAGACGTAAAGGCCATGCCACATAAAAACCTTGCCGTAGAGCTTCTAAGTCGCCTTTTAAACGGTAAAGTGAAGGCAGTTCAACATACAAACCTAATTCAAGCTCGTAAGTTCTCAGAGATGTTAGAAAACGCACTGAATAAGTACAACAAACGTGCAATCGAAACATCTAAAGTAATCGAGGAACTAATTGAATTAGCAAAAGAAATGGATACCGCGCATAAACGTGGTGAAGCAGCCGGTCTTATTAGAGAGGAAGTTGCATTTTATGACGCACTAGCTTCACACGAAACTGCTGAGCAAGTTCTTGGTGATGAAACGTTAAAACTAATTGCACACGAACTAACAAAATCGATTAAAGAAAATATGTCGATTGACTGGAACCTACGTGAATCGGCGAGGGCTAAGATGCGTATTACGGTGAAGAGATTACTTAAGAAATATGGTTATCCACCTGATTTTCAGAAGGATGCTGTTGATACAGTTATTAAACAAGCCGAATTAATGGCTCAGATGGAGTTTGATTTGCAGTATTAGTAGATTAAAAGAGTTCTTTAGAATATTAAAGAACTCTTTTTAAAACTAATTTTAACGTGTCGTCGATTAAAGTTAGTAGATTAAAAATAACTTAATATCATAATGAAATCCCCATTAGAATAACAGGAATTAAATGTTATCTGAAGAATTAATCAGTGCCGAAGAGGTTGACTTTAATGCAATATAAATAAATATTTGAAAGGTGAGAATTTTGAAAACATTTATTATTTTTGATACAAATATCTTATTCAATAGATCCTATGAGGATTTTTCAGCTTTTACAATAAATTCTTTTTATGATGAAATTCAGGGTAAGATAGAAAGGCAGGATGTAATTGATAAATTTGAACTTTTAATTCCTGAAATTACCTTGAAGGAACTTTTTAAACAGCAATTAACTGCATTTTATAACAGTTTAAAAGACATAAAAGATTCAAAAGCTAAATTTGAAAATATTTATGAGGTAAATATAAATGTAGATGAAAAATTTGATTATGAAAAATTTCTAAAGGAAAAACAGGAACAATACATAGCTAGTAAAGGAATAAATAAGATAGAGGTATGTAGTAACAATAAGTTTTCTAATATAGTAGATAGAGCATTAAATAAAAAAGCTCCTTTTGAAGGTAAAGAGAAAAATTCTGACAAAGGATTTAAAGATGTATTAATATGGGAATCTATATTAGAGTACGCTGAAAATAATAAAGGTGAGTATATTTTTTTCACAGTCGATAAAGGATTTAAAGCAGATTTAATAGACGAATTTTATGATAGAACTGGTAGCAATATTAATATATTTGGAAGAGATGATAGGAACAAATTAGATAGGTTAATTGAAAGATATTCAGACGAAAAGAATTTTAAAGATTTATTTCTTTTTATTCAGAGTTCAGTTTCAGAAATTGTAGATGATTTGATAGAAGATTTAAATGTTTTCTTTAAAAAGGATTTCATAAAAATTAATGGATTGAAATGTATGGTTAATGGTTTAAGTCTTGAAGATAGAATTATAGACTTGAATGAAATAGGGGATGGGGTATATAAATTTGGTATTAATGGAGTTTTAGAAGCAGGGAAAAAAGGTATTTCTTATAATCTGAAGATATCTATGTATTTTATAGTTGAAATAGTTGAACCTAAAAATTTAAATATAGAAACAATTATTTTGGATGGTATTGATGCTTTTACTTTTGAGGATGATGCAGTGAGCATTGAAGATATTAAATATTCTTACATAATTAAAGATGAAGCGGCAGAAGTAGAAGAAGTAGAAGAAGAAGAAGAAGTAGAAGAAGAAGTGGAAGAAGAAGTAGAAGAAGAAGTAGAAGAAGTAGGAGGAATTATTTCAATCGATATTCCAATAAATGAAATAAATATAGAATTAAAAAAAGCCTTTTCAGGAACCGAAGTTGAAAATGACCCGATCTTATTAAATGAATTGTCTGAGGAAATAGTTAAAAATTACACCCTTGATTGGTATAAATTCGAAAGTAAAAAAGCCAAATTAAGATTAGCTATAAAAAGATTCCTTAAATCAAAAAAATTCCAATTAGAAGAACAGGAACTAATTCAAAATACTTTTGAAAAATTTATAGAAAGCTATGGAATCATCAATCAAACATAAATATAGTCAAAACCATAGTCAATAAAATCAATTGCCCCCGCAAGCATTGATATAACAACATTCTGAGACGGTTGGTTCGACTCCCGCCGTCTCCATACATAATGTGGCTGTAAATGCAGTCATATCAACGATTTTCACGATTAGGGATATTGAACGGGAGTTGAACTCTTGAGCAATATCCCTTTTCTTATCCCTATGGAAATTACATATTTTAAGCTTATTCAAAGACCTTCTAATAAGACATATTAGGAGGTTTTTTTCTATGGCAAATAGAAAGCGAAAACATGGTGTATTCGCAGTAAATGGTGATGTAGTGGTTTTATCAAATGCTAAAGAAGAAAAAGTAGATTGTACGCACATTAATTACGCGCTTGATACGGTATTTAATCAAATGCGAATTGCTGGTAATAGACCGCGCACGATTGAAAGTTATGAGTATATTTTTAAACAGTTCGTAGAGGTATGTCATATTGAATATGTGGAGGATATTAACTTAGATAAACTTTATCATTATTTAGATGTATTACAAGTTACTGCCGCGACTAAACTAATCCGTTTGAAGTCAATTAAAGCAGTTTTAAGTAAGTTTTATAATAATGGTTGGATAAAAGACCGTTTCTGGAGCAATATTCAAATTAAGATTGATAAGGAAGTAAAGAAGGGAGCGCGGGAGTCTGATATAGAAAAGCTTTTGCAACTAATAGACCAAACAACTTTTATTCTGAATTAGCGGTTTGCAATTAAATAGGAGAAATCAAAATGACTAATAAAATTGATGGCAGACTTATTAATAAAGCTAAACAACATATTTCATCAACTTATACAGAAGAAGAAATGGAACAAAAGCCTTTTATTAAATTACATTGTATGCAAGATAAGTATGATGATGAGCAGTTTAAAGTTTTTGTTTCATTAGATAAAGGTTTTATTGCTAGTGGGGGATTGAGAAACCTCTCTCCCACAGCTTTAAAAGTTTTGTTAGTGATAGCTAGCTTTACTGATAGTGAAGGCTATTCGTGGATTTCACAAGAAAAAATAGGTGAATTAGTGGGGATTACTAGGCAGCAGGTGGGAAAGGTAATTAACACGGCTCTTATTAATAAAGAATTTGGCGGTAAGGTTCTGTTAAAAGCGGTGAAATTGAATAAAGGTGAACATCAAAGTATATGTGTTTATAATCCTGTTAATTGCTATTTGGATAAAGTGTTTGTAGATTCTGATAGTTATATTTTTGAAGGAAATGATTACAACGATAATATGGAACTTATAAAATGAAATTACTTAAGTTTATAGAATTATTAAAATTAATAACTTTATACAATTATTTAAAGGGATTCGGCTATTTTGCTGAATCTCTTTTTTAGTATTTTCCTGTATAAAAGAGAAGTTTTATTCACTAGAATTTTCTTATATTATTAGCTCGACTAGGATTCAAAAATACATCGTCAGTATATGGGCAAATAACAATATAAGCATAATCTTAAACGTTTATTGTAAAGCTATACGGAAAGACCTAGCACCTTTACTGGAAATAATTACTTCTATATACTGTATATAGGGTACATTACTTAAATTAGAGGTGGAAAATGACTTTAAATTGGTTGCATTTATCAGACTTACATCTTATTTATGATAATTATGACACGACTATCATGAGAGAAAAAATGCTTAAATACTTTACTGAAAAAATTCGAAAAAAATTCGATGTGATTTTTATAACTGGAGATATTACCCACCAAGGGGCAAATTACAATAAGAAAATATTTGAATTTTTAGATGAAATTCAAACGACCTTAGAAGTTCCAAAAGAAAATATTTTTATTGTACCTGGTAATCACGATGTTAAGAGAACACAGATGATGGGGAGAATGGTTAGTAGCGTTTTATCAGCAAATAATCCGAAAGATGAAATTAATAACCTAGATGCCCCGTCGTATAAAGTTTTATTTAACGGACAGAAGAATTATTTTAAGTTTTATGAGAAATTTTTAGAAAGAGAACATCCAAAAGATAATTTGCATTTTGTGGACAAAAGAAATGGGTTTAATGTTATTCACATTAACACTAGTTTAATATCTGGCGGTATAGATGTAGAAGGGAAAATATTAGTCGGACTAAAAAAGTTAAATGATGCATTAAAAGAGTTAAGTGAGAACGACGAAGTTATAAATATTGCAATAGGTCATCATACGATTAATTGTATAAACGTTCATGAGAAGGACAGTTTATTAAATAGATTCTCTGATTATAATATAGATTTTTATTTAAATGGACATGTTCATCGTGCTAATTATCATCAAGAAATAAATAATTATAATAAAACGTATATGTTTACGGCAGGGGCAAATATAGTAGATGGTTACGCAAAATCTACATTTTTAACAGGATGTGTAGATAAGGAAAATGGTACTGCAGAAGTAGTTTATCATTCTTGGAATAAAGATGATGAGTTTTGGCATACAAATAATACAATTGGAAGACAGACCGTAAATGGAAGTTATTTGTGCGAGATTGACAGATTTAAAAAAAAAGAATCTAATTTAATTAAAGATGATGGTGAATTAGATATTAAACCCGTGAAGGAAGTTGATGAGGATGAGCTTAAAAACTTTCTTATTGACTTTTACGATGTAATACAGGAGGGGAAGGAGGAAAAAGCTAGTTTAATTCCTAAAGATGTTGAAAAAAAGTTTAAAAACATGTTTTGCTCTCCAACATTAAAAGTACAGTATGATATGTGTTCAAGTTTATTTCATGTAGTAAATATGATATTAAAATCCTCTGCTTATGTAAGTATTGAGAAGAGACTTATTATGCCTAATTTAATTATGACTGAGTACATGAACATGCTAGACGAGTATGAAAATGGTAATTTAATCTTTAAAAATATGTTGAAAAAATTAGTTAATAAATATAAAGATAAGATACATTATAGTGAGGCTAGATTAGAGCTATATATTAGCGTTTTAATACACTGGAGTATCTATGAGTGCAATATTTATAATGATGATAAAAGAATGGGGAGAGTCTTAGTAGAATGAACTTTTTCTTATTAAATAAACATCAACCTAATGAAGAAAATGTTGTTTTTGTTTCAAAAATTATTTATGACTTATTAGAAGATGAAAAACATATCGATGAATTATTTGAACAATTTGCGAATGAACAACATACTACATTGAATTTAAATATTGAGAGAGTCTTATATCTTTCATTAACATTCCTTTTTTCATTCGATTTAATTATATTAAAAAATAATTTGGTAAAGAGGAAAAAAAATGATAATTAAAAGTTTAATTATTTATAGTTATAGTACCCAGGAAATGTTAAAGAAATATACTTTTAATGAGTGTGGTTTAAACATTATTTTAGGAGAAAGAAAAGAAGAAGGACAAGAAACCAATGGGGTAGGAAAAACTACGATGGTTGAGTCTATGGATTTCTTGTTAGGAGGTTCATGTCCTAATGACTTTAAAGAAAAAGATACCTTGATAAATAAGGATATTTTTTTGGTGATGCATGTAATTAAAGATGATGAAAGCGTATTTTTAGGGAGATTAATTAATCAACCTATGGAAGGTTATATCCTTTATTCTAATTCATTAATATTTGATTTAGCTCAGTGGGATATAAAAAATGATTATAAAGAGTTTATAAATAGTTTTATCATAGAACAAAAAGACACGGAACCCCCTTTTTCTGCATTACGAGAGTATATTATTAGGAATGAAAAAAGTGGTTTTATAGATATAAAATTACCAAATAGAAACGCTATGAGTGAAGCCATGTATTTTGCTTATTTGTTTGGTTTACCATATGATTTTGAACTTGATATCTCAAAGATTAAAAAAGAACAAAAGGAAATAAATAAAAAATTAACTTTAATAAACTCTTTGAAAACTGAAATTGGTGACTTGAAGTTAAAAGAGGAGAAAATAAAAAAGGAAATTAATTATTTAGACGAAATCATTATGAATGTAAAACTCACAGAGAAGTTAAAAGAGGATGCCATTGACTACAGTTTTTCAAAAGATGAGTATAATAAAGTACAAAATATAATCTTTGAACTAGAACATATAAAAAAGCAATATGAGAAAAATATTTACGATTTAGAAGAAAAAGCTGAGGAAATAAAGTTATTGAATGATTTGGAACCATTTTATAAACAGCTAATAGGATACTTCCCAAAAGACATCAAAAAGAATTATGAAGAAATTCAGTATTTTTATGATTTTATGGTTGACAATAGAGGAGAATTTTTCAAACATAAAATTGAAAACATAGAAGATAGGATAAAAAAGCAAACAATAAAGCTAAATAAAATAGGAAATACACTATCTAAGAAATCATTAGCCTTTATTAATACTGACATAATCTCTGATTTTTCGAGAATTAACGAAGAAAAAAATGAAAAGTTTGAAGAGCTTGCAGAGATAAGGATTAAAATAAATCTTTATCAGGAAAAAACAGAAACTACAACTCAAATAAATAAATTAAAGACAGAAGTTCTAAGATTAACTGAAATAAAACAAAATATATATGCTAACTTTCAAGAGAAAATATTAGGGATTTCAGAGCTATTTAATGGATTTGTCAAAGAAGCATATAATGAATCTGGAATACTCGAATTTGAATTGAACAATAAAACTGGAATAAATAACGCAACGGGTAGAATTGAAATAAACTGCCAAATTGATGATGAGAAATCACATGGTAGACTCTATATGAAGATAAATATGTTTGACTTGACATGGTTCGTTAATAGTTTACGGAGTGACCAAGAAAAGACACCATTACTTATACATGACGGTTCTTATTCTAAACCAGACAAAAATGCCAAAAAAAGATTATTAAAATATGTGGATAATTTGCTTAAAGAAATTGGGAAAGGTCAATATTTTATAACTGTAAATATTGATGAATTAGACCAAGAAGTATTTAGTGATTTTGAAAAAAGGGGATTAATTATCGCAAAGTTACAAAGAGGAAATGATGATAAAGATAGATTCCTTGGATTTAGGTACAAAAATTAAGAATAAATCCAGGTTTCGCTGGAATGACTCCTTCGTTTTTAATATTTGCATAAATTAATAACTTTCAATATACTACATCATAGAAGGTCTTTGAACTAAGTTCGGAAATATGTAATACTCCCTAGTGGAGAAAATCGTTTAGTATATAATTATGGAAAGCTCTCAATCGCTTGTGGCTCTAAGGTCGGCATAAGGACTCGCGAATTGCAAGTAGACAAACTACACGCGTAGAAGCCGGCGTATTGGAGCTTCTGGACGCGGGTTCGACTCCCGCCGTCTCCATTTTGAAATTTCATATGATATAGCAAAGCGTCAGAACCCTTGATAATAAAGGGTTTTGACGCTTTTGTTATTTCGTTTAATTTCACTCAATAGCATTCATTTAAAAGCGATCACTACACATTGTTCGCTACTATTTGAAGCGGGCGCGACAATTAAAGAAGTACAGGAACGTTTGGGGCATGGGGATGTTCAAACAACAATGAATACCTACGCACACTAAATACTTCTTCTGTACTTTATTAATCCATTCTTGTGTTTTCGTTGGCTGCAACAACTCGTTATTTACATTGCTAAAAATCAGTTGATTGGATTTTAATGTATTGTGACCTAAAGTAAGATAATCTTGTTTTTGTTGTTTTTTCCATTGTGTAAGAATTGCAAGGGGTGTTTCATCTAGTAAAGGTACGAATGGATTTTTTGTTCTTAGTAGACTTTATATACAATGGGTTGTCCTATCCACGCGCTACTAAGTATTGAAGAAACTCGATTAACTCTTCGCGTGTATAATAATTTTGTATAGCATCTTCTACAGGGATTACTTTCGTAAAGCGTGTTAAATATCAGACTTAGTTCTATTGCAACCACATTTAGGATCAATCTAGAGATAATATTTGAAAAACTTGGTATCAATCGTATAAAGTGTTCATACCTTGTGGTAGATAGCAAGGGTTCCTATATATAGTTCCTATACAAAAGGGGGATAAGGATATGTTCATTACAGCAAAAGAATGGCGCGCGTTATCTTTACGTAACCGTATGTTATTACTTGAAGCAGCAGCGAATAGAAATAAGAATTAATCTGGACGTTCCTCATCTAATTTATCTCAGATAAGATAATGTTTAATCACCTTTCATAAATGAATGTGGAAGGTTTTGGTTATTTATAAAAAGACCTACAAAAAAGATTGGCATATTAGCTACAATCTTACTTTAATGAAGTATATAAACTCGCCCCCAGCAACTTATTTTCTTCAAATGGCATTATCACGATAAAAAAAGCGCTAAAAAGCGTTGCTATTATAGCACTTTTGAGGGTTTCAAGTATAGTAACGGCCGTGTCCACACACCATAATCATCACATTTCAAAAAAAGTAGGAGCTGTCTAAAAAGCCCCTACTTTTTTAAGTACTTTCATCTATTTAAATAGTGATCTATTTATTTCACTAAATACCACACAACATCTCTCCAAGTAACGTCCAGAGACTCCAACTCAAATGTACGAAGTGGGTAAGGTCTAAATGTTGGAGCCAATAAATTTTTCTCATCACCATCGAGGAAAATTTGATATGGATTTATTGGTGCTGTAAAGACAGCAACATCTTCTAAATGATCTTTCTTTGTTGTATTCTCTTCTTTTGGCTTTTGTAATTCAACCGTTTGAATACGTGGGGCTGCTGGGATATCTACTTCTTCTTCAATTTGCGTTTCATCCGGAACAGGTGCTGCGTACATGTACTCATTTTGTTTAATTTTTGCTTTATGAGTGAACAGTACATCTACCGGCTCTAATGCTGTTTTGCCGTCCTCATTTACTATATAAATTAGTTTTTCATTTACTGATGGAATGGCCTCGTCCTGCTCATATTGAACAAGCCAATTCTCACGTACTTCGAAACTATTATCCGATTCCACTGTTATAATTTTTGCATTTGCTAGTGTACCAATCGGTGTTTCCAGTAATAAATCGATTGGCTCAATGCTCACTTCATACACCGTCTCGTTCGGAGAGACTTTTTCGTGCTTCTTCATTTCACTATATGCAATCGAATCCTGTGCTGGAATTTGTTGCTTCTCTAAAACGCTTCCCTCAACAACTAGCTGTTCATTTAACTCTTCATGAAGCGTAATTGTGGCCCTATTGCCTATTTTGACTTCTTCCCAATCTTTATGCGTCACATATACGACAACTTTCTTTTCGATTGATTGAATTTGGAAGATGATCGAATCACCTTCTAACACGATATCTTTTACAACACCATCGACAGGTGATGCAAGCGAGTTATTATTACTTAATTGTGTAATCATGTTGTCTAAAATATCGAGTTGACGTTGTGTTTCGGCAATCGAACGTTGAATAATCGCGATACCTTCTGCTGTTGGTGTGTTTTGCTCAATTCCGAGCTCTAACGTTAAATTAACGTTCCAATTTTCGTTATCACCTAATGTTGTAGAATCCGTCGCTGTACTAGCTGTGGAATTACTATTTTCATCTTGTAAATTAGACACAATGGATTCTAATTCGGCTAATTCACTTGAATAGGCATCGTGGTCTGTTTGTAGGCGTGTCATTTCACGCTCTGCTTGTTCAGGTTTATAAATAGCAAGCTCGCTTAATGCGCTAATAGTTTGACCTTGTGTGACGAGTACTTCGCTTATCGATTGAACTGGCGCTGCGATAAAATGCTCATATTTAGATGTAACAACCGCATTCTTTTCCAATACTTTTTCATAATCATCAGCGACTGCAAATTGAACATTATTAATATAGTATTTTTTTGAAATAATTTCGTTATCTTTTAATAGTAAATAGCCATTGAATAGTACAAATACCATAGCAATTATACTCAAGATTTTCACTTTTTTTGTGAACCGCATTATAGTACAAGCCACCCTTCAATCCAAGTTAACACAGGAAGTATGCTATATAATGCAACAAGCGCAGCAATCACAACTTGAATAACAATAAGTTTTCCTAGTAAAGCTTTTGGTCGCTCACTCCATTGGGATAGAAATGTATATTGAATCCAAATAGTAATCACTGTTGCGACCGTTAACTGATTTAAGAAGAATAATAAATAATCTTGATAATACACATAGGCCATCATCGGAGCGAACGAGAAAAATGTAAAGGGTGTTGCGAATCCTGCGATAGCAAAAACAATCATTGTAACTACCTTTTCAAGTACAATCACACCAATAACATAGAGCTGAACCTTTTGTATCCAGCGATAAGGAATATCTGTCATTAAATTAATAAAGTATGAAACAATATAGTAATGGAAAACGAAAAATAAAATACCTACTAAAACTGCTCCAACTAAAGACATCAAGCGAGCGAAACTATATAAATCTCCATCGCCGTTCACGAGTAAAGCTGTTAAATCTGTAGTATTCATCCCCCAAAAATTTCGAACGATAAAAAATAACATGGTAAACCAAAAAATGGTCCAAAAACATTTTTGGTAGCCAATTAACTTACGATCTTCACTATTTTCAAGATTATGTATAAATAGGGAAGGCTGTGAAAGCTGTTGCCAAAATTTAAACTCGTACATAGTACCACCTCAATCATTCTCTTTATATAAAGTTATTACTTGTAGATTATATCAATCATATATATTTACCGTAAACTAATATAAAAAATCTTTCATTTCTTCATAAACAAAATGATGTAAAATATTTACTGTAAGGCAATGCAAATTCAAAGGGGGCTATATGTATGGCGAAGGGTGTATTAGATTTAGGACCGATTGGGTTAGGGGCGAATTTTGTTGGGGGACATAATTTATTTGAAAATGTGCAGGATGATGTGGGCAAGCAAATTATTGAAACGGCGATTGATTACGGAATTACGTTTATTGATACGGCATATGTTTATGGGTTTGGACGTTCGGAGGAGTTAATTGGCGAAGTGCTTGCAAAGAAAAAGCAACGCGAGGACATTGTCATTGCAACAAAGGCTGGGCATAAGAAAACAGAAAATGGCATTGTTGTGGATAATCATCCGGATTTTATTGTTGGTGAGGTAGAACGTGCCTTGAAACGGTTACAAACGGATTATATTGATTTATTTTATTTGCATTATCCGGATGAACAAACACCGAAGGCGGAAATTGTCGGCGTGCTGCAGCGTTTAAAGGAGCAGGGGAAAATTAAAGCGATTGGTCTTTCAAATTTTTCGGTTGCGCAGCTCAAGGAGGCAAATCAAGACGGCTATGTCGATTATGTTCAAGATGAATATAATTTACTGAATCGCCAGGCAGAAAAAGAGCTTTTCCCTATTTTAGAGGAAAATAATATTGGGTTTATTCCGTATTTCCCACTCGCGTCGGGCATTTTGGCAGGGAAATATACGAAGGATTCTGTGTTCACAGACGGTCGCAGTAAACGTCCGGAATATAAGGGCGAGCGCTTTGTAGAAACTTTAGACAAGGTCGAGCAGTTAAAACAGCTCGCTGCGAAATATGAAACGGATGTCTCAAATGTGGTGCTAGCGTATTATTTAACGAAGCCTATTATCCCGAGTATCATTCCTGGTGCAAAACGTCCAGAGCAAGTAAAGGAAAATATTCAAGCCGGGAAGCTCATTCTTTCTTCAGAAGATCAGCAGTTTATTTCAGAGCTTTTTCCTGTTGGGTAAATGTGTTTTGGATGAAGTGAATTTGTCTACGATAGTTGCTTAGTATCGCTCTTTTATAAAGTTTATTATTTAATCTCCAAAAATGAAGATATTGCTGAATGTATCGATTGCTAGGCAATTTTTGTTTAGTGGAGAGACAGTGAATTAAGTGATAATCGCCCCTTTGGAAGTTGAAGGGGCGATTTTGCTTTGATAACACCAATCATACAAATATTTACTTTTGTGTGATAGAATTTAACTAAAATAAATTAGGTGGTGCGGTATGATTATTGATACAGCATTATTTCGAAATGGAACGGTCGAAGAAATTGTGACATTGGAATCTATTACACATCACGAAAATTATAGAACAGTTAAAGAAAACTTGTATTGTGCTATTCCTAGCTGTAATTGCAAACTAATTTATGTCCCTAGAGGAATTAAAATAGCCTATTTTAAGAAATGGAAAGGCTACAATCATAGTGAGGATTGCCCATTTTATAAAGAAACTGAAAAAGGTGCTAAATCTTTTAGGGTTACAAGGAAAACTGTTTCCAGATTAAATGATAAACACGTCAATAAAGTACTGAAAAAAACTTTTGACAAATTTAATGAAACAGAAGAAGAACGAGAAAAAAGATTACAAAAACAAAATCAGAAAGCCAGAAATAGAAAAAATAAAGTAGTGGTGCGTCAGGCCAGTATTGAATTTGAAGAGATTGTAGTTAATTTGCCGACGACTTCTTTAGAGGCTACTGAAGTAAGAGAAGGAGAAAAAAATCCAACAGTTAGAAAAAGAATGTCAGTATTAGATTTTGTTTTAACTGATATTGGACTAACTATGAGTACTGTTGGGTTTTTAATGGAAATGAAGGTAGATGAACATTACGCCGTTCTTACTATCACGGATAATTATAATAGATTATCATTTAATTTGTTTCTTGAAGAAGCGTTTTTTTCAAACTCTAGCTTTCCGATAAATACCATGCTTGAAGGCTTAAGAAAACTTCATGATAACGGTGAACAAATAATTGTTGCATGTGTAGGTGAGGTAGTTTTAAGAGAAGGACAGTTGGGCATGTTAATAATCGACGAAAATAAATTGATTTTCAATGGATTATATTTATCCGAATTACTACTATCAAAAAATACATTATTTTAATTATAAGAAGGTGTCACTTTGTCAGCAATCGAAATACTATCCTGGCCTTTCAAACAAGAAAGTATCAATCATATAAGTAACAAAGAACAGTATTTAAATTATCCTGTTATTTATGTACTCAATGGCAACAAAGAGGCTTACATTGGCGAAACGGTGTATTTCAAAAACCGTATGAAAGCTCATTTAAAAGTCCGGAAAAATATTGACCAAATTAATCTCATCAAGCATGAAGAATTTAATCGATCAGCAACATTCCATTTAGAAACAAAACTCATCAACTATTTCCTTGGTGATGAAAAGTATACACTTCAAAATAAAAGCAAAACGGCGAGCGATTTTACCCACAACTACTACAACAAGCCGTATTACGACCAACAATTATTTAAAGAGCTTTGGCAGAAACTATATGAGCAAAAGCTTGTCAATCACGAGCTACATACAATTG
Source organism: Solibacillus sp. (assembly GCA_040274725.1). GTDB lineage: Bacteria > Bacillota > Bacilli > Bacillales_A > Planococcaceae > Solibacillus. The sequence continues at coordinate 51,087 of JBEMAQ010000019.1, forward strand.
AAAACAAAGACATTTTTAAATTATCTCCATTCAAAGAATTATCCTTAGAACAACTCGAATTAAAAGAAAAAGTACTCGAATTTTGCGAGAAACAAGTAAACGCAAATACATCTGAATATGGTAGCCTGCTAGTTATTGAAGGGGAAGCTGGTGTTGGGAAAAGTGTTGTGTTGAGTTCGATATTTAACACAATTCAAGAGCGTGCCGAAGAAGCCTCATCACCACTTTTTAAAACCGAAAACTATTTAGTCGTGAACCATGAAGAAATGTTCAAAACGTATAAAGGTATTGCGAAACAAGTAAAGCATTTAAAAGGAAAGAATTTTGCAAAGCCAACGCCATTGGTAAATACACTTCAAAAAGAGCAGAAAAAAGCAGACATCATCTTTGTAGATGAAGCGCACTTATTGTTAACAAAGTCAGATACGTATAACAATTTCCACGGAAACAATCATCTAGAGGAACTTTTGAAACTTGCAAAAGTAGTAGTCATTATTTATGACCAAGATCAAGTACTTAAATTGAAAAGCCTTTGGGGTGCAGCGACATTAGAGCAACTGAAAAAGCTTAGCACATATAACGAGGAATACCAGCTGACAAATCAGTTCCGTATGCAAGCAAATGATGAGGTTATTAATTGGATTAATGCTATTAAACGTAAGCAAGTACTGCCATTGCCGCACGATGAGAATTATGAATTTAAAGTATTTGAAACGATGAAAGATATGCATGAAAAAATTAAAGAGCAAAACACGCAATTTGGGCTCAGCCGTGTTGTCTCAACATTTGATTACTTACATAAAAAAGATGGTGGGACGTATTATGTAAACGAATCGAATGGCGAATACAAGATGCCATGGAATACGACGAGTACAAAATATACGTGGGCTGAAAAACCTGAAACAGTATATGAGGCAGGTTCTATTTATACGATTCAAGGCTTCGATTTAAATTATGTAGGTGTCGTTCTTGGTCCATCCGTTCAATATGATGCTGCTAAAGATGAAATTGTCATTGATACGAGCAAGTATATGGACAAGGGTGCTTATACAGGTACAGAAGGCATTGCCAACGTAAATGAAGCGAAAGAAAAAATTGTCCTAAATTCCATTAATATTTTAATGAAGCGCGGTATTAAAGGGCTCTATATTTATGCAAGTGATGAAGCATTACGAAACAAGCTATCATCCTATCAAAAAAGGTGAAGCATATGATTGAACTAGAATAATTACGCGAAAAAATTCTGCAATTCCGAGATGAGTGTATTTTGCAAAAAAGAATACACTATTGCAACGACTTTTGCAGAGTTTTGAAAAAGGCTCGGGCGGATTTAAAGAGTAGGAGAAAAAGACTGAAAACCAAAATTAGAACGAATTTATTTTTTACTAAAATAAATAAAGCAGCATGACCATTATCCATGCTACCCTCACAAAAAGTGACAAAGTTCTATTTCATTTCATCACGAATTAAAAGGGCCACTTCCAAGTCTAATTCATTAAACATATAATCATTCCATTTCAATTTCCTTCCTCTTAGTGTTAAGCAAGCAATTGTATCTTAAACTGATTGATGTAAAGTTGAGATGATTTTTTATCTCAGCTTTTGTTAATAGCATTTTTTAAATGTTATAATTTAACAAATTGATAGTTTTAGAGATAGGAATTACAGGTTACTAAGTTTTTTACTTATGATACTTTTTTGTTTGCTACTATCAGTAAAATCTATTGTAGAAAAAATAAAGCTACCAATTTAGAGAAGGATTTTGTCATAACATGAGGAGGGTCGCATGAGTAAAAAAAATGGAGCATTGAATGAACTAAAAAAGGGCAAAGATGAACAGGCTGCTACAATTGCTGTAGGACAAAGTACAAGAAGGGCTGGGGCTTCGACATCCTCATTTAAATTAGGGTGGCTACAGATGGTTTTCCTTGGAGTGTTTCTTATCGTCGTTACAGCGGGAGGTACCTTGGTATTTGCAGGAAATGTATTTAACAAAGAGAGCACAGTGAAGCAAGATACGACAGTATTTGTCGAGCAGGTTCGAGACTTAGCAACGCTTGCAACGGCTGAAGCGCATCTGAAAGTCGTCATGAAGGTAGAAGATAATAAGTTGTTTGGAAAAAATATTCCATTGAATTTGCCAGGGACCAAAAGAGAGCTTTTATTAATTGTTCCTGCCACAGTCATTGCAGGCGTAGATCTTAAAGGCATCACTTCAGATGAATTTGTCGTCAATGAGGATGAAAAGGAGCTAGAAATCGTTCTACCACATGCTACATTTATCCAGGAACCAGCGATTCAGATGGATGGTATCGAAACATTCTCAAATGAAGGGCTATTCCGTGGTGAAGTGAAATGGGATGAGGGGTATGATCTAGCAGCTGTAGCGCAGGATAAAATTATAGAACAAGCCACTGAAATCCACTTATTGCAGTCAGCAGAACAAAGTGCAGAAAAAGTGCTAGAAGGCTTTTTTGGCAATCTTGGATATGCTGTGAAGATTACGTTTAAATAGTAGATCTATCATTATTTAAAACAACAACGTGGTCTAGCTTTTGCTTGAGTTGTGCACTTTCAAAAGTCACGGCTTCTTTATAAAAAGTGGCGATTTTTTGTATTGCTGAGGTGTTCTATGCAACTCAAATTTTATTTCTTTTGATTGATACATATATGGAAAAGTGCCATTGGTGGATGTCCTCGTGACGCATGTACCACCGATTGTGCTCGGTAGTCATTTGAAATAAGGCAGTACATCTTGTTTTTTGAATGAACTGAAGGATATGAAGGCGAGCGTTTGTGTGTTCGGATATTGTCATGAACAGAGGGTATATGAAAAGGCTGGGATTCACTTTGCGATTAATGCGGTTGGCTGCTTAAGTTCAGTCGATAAAGCTACTCCGTAAAAATAGTTAAGGTAAGTAGAGGTGCTAAATATGGAAGAAGGCCTATTCAAGAAGTTAAAGCAAAGCCTAAACGAAGCAATCGAACAGGCGAAGTCACTGGATAGTGAATTTATTATTCGAAAACTTGAGCAACACGAAAACCCGCCAATGGATTTATTACTCTTAGCCGATCCATCAGAAAGAAGCATTTCGAAGTACGTTGCTAAAGGCGAATTGTATGTTGCAGTTAAAAATGACTACATAATCGGCGTGTATGCATTAATGGAAATCGTACCGAAGAAAGTGGAGCTTATGAACGTTGCAGTTGCTGAGTCGTATCAAGGCAAAGGAATTGGTAAAGCGTTAGTTTATCATGCAATTGAGGTGGCGAGAGCGAGCGGCATGCATGCAATTGAGCTTGGGACAGGAAACTCTAGCATTCCGCAGCTGGCACTTTATCAAAAGTGTGGGTTTCGCATGAAAGAAATTGTGCATGACTATTTTATTGAACACTATGCCGAGCCGATTTTTGAAAATGGGATTCAGTGTCGGGATATGGTACGGCTAGATATAAACTTAAAAACTAATGAATGTTATCACACGTGTTGATTAGCGAAAATTACGTATAAGACATGCATGACTCGTGGAATAAAGGGATGTCCCTCCTTAACAGCTTCTTGCTTTTATGTTAATGAATATGAGGGATTTGCTTGTATTATAGTAGTATGGTAAATTATGAATGAATATCAGTCATTTTTATTTTAGAGGGAAATTTTAAAATAGCTTTATATTTTTAGAAAAGATAGGGGATAGAAGATGAATAAATCATGGATTTATGTAGGGTTAACAAGTATATGTGAATTATTATGGATTTACGGCTTCAACGTGGCGAGTGCGTCGTGGCATTGGGCAATTATTATTCCAATTATCGTGATTGATTTTTGGTTTTTAGCGAAAGCATGTGAAGGGCTACCAACCGGAACCGTTTATGCAATTTTCGCTGCTGCTGGTACAATTGGCGCAGCGTTAATGGATGTTTATCTATTTGACCAAAACTTCACCACCATAAAAATTGTATTTATAGGCATCATTATAATCGGTGTAACGATGTTAAATATTGCGGATACATTGTCTGAACGGAAACAACAAAAGGAGGCGCTATAAATGGGCTGGTTATTTGTATTTCTAGCAGCAATATTAGAGCTGATTGGCGTGATTGGACTTAAGAAATATAGTACGTCAAAAAAGCTAAAAGATCTGATAACGCTTGTAGCAGGCTTTAGCAGTGCATTTTATTTTTTATATGCATCATTTTCTTATGTACAGGCAAGTATTGCTTACGCTGTTTGGATCGGTATTGGAACGACAGCAGCGGTCATTATTAATATGCTGTTTTTCGGTGAGTCACGAAGCAGAGGAAGAATGGTTGCGGTGTTTGTAATTGTGATTGGGGTTTCCGGATTGAAATTTGTGTCGTAGGAATTAATTTTCGACACGCGCTTGATTTTTATGTGAGAAAAAGTGACGCCGAGAATTTATTGGTGATTTAGAAATGAATTAATAATTCATTTCTAAATCACTTTTTGTTTTTTATTCGTTAAAATGATTCGGAAATAAATCATTCGTGCTGTAATAACACGAGATAACGTTTGGCATCATTCTTGCTACATAAAAGGTATATAATAGTTTTTGTTTTTATGTTAGAAAAACTAACAATTCGTTGCTGTTTCATTATTCATGTGAGAAGAGCAATGAGTGATGAAAAGAAAATAGGTGGGTGTATGTAGACGGTGGTTAAAATGGATTCTCTTATTTTGGTCGTAGCGATCATACATAAAAACAGAACTTTTATAGATACAGTAGTATAGAAAAAACGATGAAAGAAGGGTTTATATGAACGCAACAAAAACACGATTAGCAATTGATGTTGGTGGTACTTTTACAGATGTATTTGTATTTGATGAGACAACAGGTGAGATTTTTGTTACAAAAACTTCTTCTACACCGTCAAATCCTGAGCAGGGGATTTTAGATGGCATTACGAAAGCGAATTTAAAAGGTGAGGACATTAAAGTGTTTTCACATGGGACGACAGTGGGAACGAATGCTTTAATTGAACGTAAGCTGCCAAAGACTGCATTAATTACAACAAAAGGTTTCCGAGATATTACAGAAATTCGTCGAGGCACGAAAGAAGATATTTGGGACACTTATAAAGATACAGCAAAACCATATATTCAACGACGTGATCGCTTTGAAGTAACAGAGCGTACAGATTATGAGGGAAATATTTTAGAAACGATCGATGAGCAAGAAGTACGTGACCTAGCGCGTAAACTGAAACGTCGTCAAACAGAATCTGTTGCGATATGCTTCGTGAATGCTTATGTAAACGGCGAAAATGAAGCGAAAGTCAAGGCGATTATTCAAGAAGAGATGCCGGATGTGTATGTATGTATTTCAAGTGAAGTGCTACCAGAAATTTTCGAGCATGAGCGGATGAGTACGACAATTATTAACGCAGTGCTTGGTCCGATTATGAGTAAGTACATTAATAAATTAGGCGATGAAATGAAAGAGCGTGGCTATGAGGATGATATTCTTGTCTTGCATTCGGGTGGTGGGGTTATGACATCTAGTACGGTACCGCGCTATGCGGCACGTTTAGCGAGCTCAGGTATTGCAGCAGGTGCGATTGCAAGTAAACATATTGCAAAGCTTTGCGGTTTTAATAATGCGATTGGTTTAGATATGGGCGGTACAAGTACAGACATTTCACTTATGTATGATGGCGATATTCGAATTACGAAGGATTGGTCGATTGAATACGGTTATCCAATCGGCTTCCCGAGCATTGAGATTTTAACAATTGGTGCTGGTGGCGGTAGCTTAGCATGGAAGGATGCAGGTGGTTCTTTGCGTAATGGTCCACAAAGTGCCGGAGCTGTGCCTGGCCCAGCGTGCTATAGTCGAGGCGGCGTAGAGCCAACAAACTCGGATGCAAACTTAGTGTTAGGGCGCTTAGGAGTCAACCTATTAGATGGCTCGATGCAATTAGACAAAGCGAAAGCGCGTGACGCGGTACAAAAAATTGCCGAGAAATTTGATTACACAGTTGAAGAGGCAGCAAACGCTATTATTGAAGTGGCCAATGCCAATATGAGTGATGCTGTTCGTTTAATTTCTGTACGTCGCGGGTATGACCCACGTGATTTTGCACTTGTTGCATTTGGTGGGGCGGGTCCGTTACACGGTGCGCACTTAGCGAAAGAATTAAACATTCCAACGATTATTATTCCGCCACACCCAGGAGTAGCAGCGGCAATGGGCTGTCTGTTAGTAGATGTACGTCACGATATTTCAAAAACGTATGTGAAAAGAGTAACGGACGTTTCAGTGGAAGAATTAATGCAACAATTTGCTGGTATGAAAAAAGAAGCGGAAGGTTTATTGAAGGAGGAAGGTGTGGATGAAGCGCATTCTACACTGATGAATTACATTGATTTACGCTATAAAGGGCAGTGGCGTTCTCTTGCTGTACCTGTTGCGGATGACATCACTACCTTAGATCAAGTGCTGGAAGGTTTCCATAATGAGCATAAGCGTGAATTTGCTTATTCAGATCCAAGTCAGCCAGTAGAAATCTATGGTTTACGTGTAACAGCAATCGGAACAGTACCAAAACCAGAGTTTCCATCATATGAGCCTACGGGCGATTTACAACAGGCGCTAAAAGAAGAACGAGAAGTGTATTTTGACGGCGAATATTTACCGGCAAAGGTATATAATCGTGAAAAAATTCCAGTGCTTTCAGAAATTAAAGGACCGGCAATTGTAGACCAATTAGATACGACAACGGTCATTCCGCCGAACTTTACAGCGAAAGTAGATCTTTATAAAAATATCATTATTTCTGTAGATGTAAACTAAAATGAGAAAGGTGGAAGGCATATGACGACAACACAAGTAACGATTCCTAAAAATGAGACAACATTAGACCCGGTAACATTTGAAGTACTGAAAAATGGTTTTGTAAACTTAGTAGACCAAATGGCGGAGCAAATGCTTCGGACTTGTTATTCTTTTGTTATTTACAATCGTGATTTTAGCTGTGCAATGTGTGATGCACAAGGAAATACAATCATGCAGGGAACGCAAGATATTTCTGTACACGTCGGGACGCTGCATTTAACAGCAAAAGCAGTATTAGAGGATTTCCAAGATGACATTCACCCAGGTGACGTATTTTTAGTGAATGACCCGTATCGTGGTGGGACACATTTTAGTGATACACGTGTCGTCTTGCCTGTATTTTACGAGGATAAATTAATTGCACTAATGCAAACAAATGGTCACTGGGCGGATGTGGGTGGCTCAAACCCTGGCTCATTCGATATTAAAGCGAAGGAACATTATGGTGAAGGGACGCGCATCCCGCCAGTGCGTATTTATAGTAAAGGTCACTATTTACAAGATGTTGTGAACCTGATTGTCACGAACATGCGTATTCCAGAAGAGCGCTTAGGCGATTTACGCTCGCAAGTTGAAGCCGCAAAAGTAGGACAAAAGCAGCTACTAGATATGATTGATAAATATGGTGTAGATACGGTTCTAAAAGCATTTGCTGAAGTACAGGATTATGTAGAGCGTTTAACACGCAAAAAAATTGAAACATTGCCAAAAGGTACGTGGGAGACTGTAGATTATATTGATATGGACCCAGAGCTAGGCGATGGATTAATTCCAATCCGTGTGAAGATGACGATTACAGAGGATGAGATTAGTTATGATTTAAGTGGCTCTCATCCATATATCAGTTGCTTCCTAAATGCAGGATTTGGCTCTGCCTTATCGGGCTTGTATGCAGGGACGAAAACGTTCTTCCCAGAAATTCCACTCAATTCAGGGTTCTACCGCGTTGTCAAAGGCTATCTACCTGAAAATTCGGTTGTCAATGCACCAAGCCCAGTGGCGGTTTCAGGCTACTGCTCAGGCACATTTGAAAAAATTATGAATGCTTGCTTCGAAATTTGGTCTAACATTATGCCAGAACGTGCGATTGCCTGCTCATTTAATCTAGAGTATTTATTAATCGGTGGCTATGATCAGCGTAACACATCAAATGATTACTTCATGTGGTATGACTGGATGGCAGGTGGACACGGTGGTCGTATCGACCGAGACGGGGCAAATACAACATCACCGGTATTTGGTGTTGGCTTAAGTGTGCAGCCTTGCGAGGGACAGGAGCGTCTGTCGCCGGTTATTACGACGAAGCATGAAATTATTACAGACTCAGCAGGACCAGGAAAATACCGCGGAGGGTGCGGTGTTGAAAAGGGCGGTATTTTGACAGATGTAAAAAATGTTGTTATGTCATATTGCTGTGACCGTTCTCGTTCTGTTACTTGGGGCATTATGGGCGGATTACCGTCTATCCCGCAAGGAGCCATTTTAAATCCAGCAACAGAGAAAGAACAATTCTTAGGGACAATTTTTTCAAATGTAGAAGTGGAAAAAGGGGATACATTTACACGCCCATCAGCCGGTGGTGGTGGTTTAGGTGACCCATTAGAGCGTGATGTTTATGCGGTTTTAGAGGATGTCATTGATGAGTATGTATCTATTGAAGGTGCGAAAAAGGATTATGGTGTCATCATTAAAGAAATAGACCGCGAAATTGATTTATTTGAAATTGATTTTGAGGCAACAGAATTAGAGCGTAATTACATTAAAGAAAATCGTGCCAAGTGGCTACAAGTAGACCCTAATGAAGTAGAGCAACTATATGTAGCGGGAGAAATCGATAAGATGGATGTCATTCGTCGTTACGGTGTTGTTATGGATTATACAACGAATAAAGCATTAGAGAAATCGACTGCCCAGTATAGAGAATCAATGGAAAAACGTTCACTTGCTTATTGGTCATAAGAGGGAGGAAAGAGGGAGTAACCCCCTCTTTTTTTTATAGATCTATTAATTTTATTGTAAGCGAATCTAATTTGTAAAGGTTAATAAATAGTGACCACAAATAGTAGGAGTGATGAATATGGAAGTGTTAATCCCAAAGACGAATTATGAAACAGACCCTAATAACAAACAGCAAAAAGATGATTTTGCACTTGAGAAGGTACCTTTACATGGTCGGACTATGAGTTGGATCAGCATTACAAATATTACGTTAGGTGTTGCAACCGCGATGCTTTTCATGCAAATGGGAAGCTTAATGGCGATTAGTTACGGCGCAGTAAATGCGCTACTCGCGGCAATTTATGCGACGGTTGTCGGTGGTGCATTAGGTGTTGGAATTAGTTACTTAGCTGCTAAAACAGGCTTGAACGTCAATTTATTGGCGCGAGGTGGCGGATTTGGTTATTTAGGTGCTTCTATTACTTCGTTAATCTACGCATTGAACTTTATTATGTATTGTGCGGTAGAAGGAGCAATTATGGCATATGCTGTACATGAATATCTTCCTTTCATTTCGGTACCTGTATTGATGATTTTCTTTGGTTTAGCTGTAATCCCGTTAAACTGGTTCGGCATTAAACAATTAGATAAGCTACAAAAATGGTCAATGCCAATCTTTTTATTTTTCTTAGTTGCTGGTTTTATCGCACTTGCTATGCTAACAAATAAATATGGCGGCAATGTGTGGACATTTTTACCTGAAGGCTTACAAGTTGGTGGTGGCTCACTGTTAGCTTGTATCGGTGTCATGAACGGGCTTGTAGGAATTATGGCGCTATTAGTTTCTGACTATGCACGCTTCATCAAAAAAGAAGAATTTAAAATTGGTGTCTTTATGGTAGGTTTTATGCCGCAATTTGTTTGTTTCTTTATTATGGGCATGGTAGGGATTTGGTTTGGCGTCAATATGAATGAACAAAATCCAGGTGTATACTTTGTTCATTTATTAGGTATTGGTGGTGTATTGTTTACGATTCTTACACAATTACGAATCAATATTACAAACCTCTATAGTGGTTCATTATCGCTTGCTAACTTTTTTGAGAATGTATTTAAATTCAAACCTGGGCGCATTTTTTGGGTAGCTGTTACCTCTATATCAGCTATTGTAATGATGTTACTGGGGGTGATAGATCACTTAGGTAGTTTATTGACATTCCAAGGTGTATTTCTCATGGTATGGGGAGCCATTCTTGTTAGTGATGCACTTGTAGTGAAAAAGCTATTAAAAATTGGTCCAAACTACTTTGAACATCGTCAAGATTACTTGTATGCATGGAATCCAGTCGGTGTTGTTTCATTAATCGTATCTTCAATTATTGGATCGATTGCTGCATTCGGTTATTTCGGCGTATTTTTACAAAATACAGCGGCATTTTTAGCTGCTCTACTTGCCTTTGTATTGACGATTATTTTAGCTGTTTTAACGAAGGGGAAATATTATGTAAAGAAAGAAGCGAAAGATATTTCACCGGAAGAATGCATTTAAGAAATTATTAAGTAAAGCTGCCTCTGAAAAGTTAGGTTTATAGGCTAACTTTTCAGGAGGTTTTTTAATGACAAAATATATGAGTAGTTATTCAAATGTCATTGTATTTTTTGAGTTTCCTGACAACTGATGGTTGACTAATTCCTAAAATTTTAGCCATTTGATAAGTAGATTTTGAAATGTCTTTGGCCTTCTTTAATAATATTTTTTCGGTTTGCTTGAGCGCGGCTGCTAGGGATAAATCTTCATCTAGTATTAAATCGTCTGTTTTATAGAGTAAAGGCTGATAAGTTGTTGAAAATGCGATTGGGAGTGCATCAGGATAAATAATATTTCCATCAGAAGTTAAAACAAGTCGTTCAATTAAATTTTCAAGCTCCCGTACATTACCAGGCCAATGATACGAGGAAAGCATTTCATATGTAGTAATATGTAGCTTTTTAAACATATTGTACTTAGTATTCATTCTTTGTAGTGCATAGTCAAGTAGTATAGGGATATCTTCTTTTCGTTCCCGCAATGCAGGAATATTTAATGGGAGAACATTTAATCTATAATACAAATCTAACCTGAATTTTCCCTCTGTAATCATTTGCTCTAAATTTTGATTGGTCGCAGAAACTAGTCGGAAATCAACATAGATTTCCTTTTGCCCACCAATCGGCTTAATTTTCTTTTCTTGTAAAACCTTGAGCATTTTCACCTGCATTGTCAGCGGGATTTCTCCGATTTCATCCAAAAAAAGCGTGCCATGATGTGCCTCCTGAATAAGCCCTTTTTTGCCTTGTTTATTAGCTCCGGTAAAAGAACCAGGTTCATAGCCAAACATCTCCGATTCAAATAAATTAGCAGGTATTGTTGTACAGTTCACCTCAATAAATGGACCATCACGGCGTGTACTATTCAGATGGAGCTCCCGTGCAAAGGTACTTTTCCCGACACCTGATTCGCCTAGTAATAAAACCGTCGCATCAGAGCGTGAAATATGATGAATTGTTTTTACAACTTGCTGGATCGATTTGCTTCGATAAATAATGCTTGTTTGGTGACGTAAGTAGTCTACTTCTGCTTGATAGCTTTTAATTTGATTTTCTAAAATTTTATATTGCTCATTTAAATGCATAATCTCAGTCTGGTCGATTGCGTAACAAACAACATATAAAATATTTTGTTCGTCGTCAAAAATCGGATAGGCCATTGTCATAATAGATTTTCCAGATATCGTTTGCTGCATTAAGCTGATTTCTTTTTTTTGCTTGAGTACAAGGGCTACGACAGATGGATTTAAAATGCCGAGATCTTGTAGCGTAAAGACAGATTTTCCGATATAAAAGTCGGGTTCTACCCCATAAATAATCCAGTGTTCGGGATGAGAATATAATATATTACCTTCATGATCTGTAATCGTAATATTATTATTGGATGTTTCAACGATTGATTTTAAAAGCAGGTTGATATTCGTTTAAATCCCTCCTATGGTTAAAAAAGGTATATATTAATTATACGATAAAATTTTTGGAAATATAAATAAACTGGATTGGTTTTATAACGAATCCAGTGAGCGAGAAAGAATTTTCTAGAGAGTTAGGCAAATCTTTATGAGGTAGAATACGAGTTTCTATGTTGAGATGCTGTTCCGTTAGAAGCGTATTTTTGTGAAAGATGTAGGACGAGTGAAATGAGGTTGTTAATAAAAAATCGCTACTGAAATGTTAAGTAGCGATTTTCTTTTGGATGGAACACTTATTTTCCCGGATGCCTATTCAGCAACCTTCCGCCACTGGACATTCCGACCAGCGCCGATCATTTCAATAACGCCTACTTTGCGCAGTTCGTTGACGACTTTAGAAATCGTTGCGGTACTTACATTTGGGCAGGCTTGTTGAATGTCTGCTTTTGTAAAGAAGCTTTGCTGTGCAGTAATGAATGCTTGTACTTGCTTACTTTTTGCTCCCTTTTGTTGCGTCTTTTTCTTTTGAATAGTTTCTCTTAGTTCTAATGCATGTTCGCCCATAAAAGCTTCGGCTAATGGATAAAACGTCGTGATGTCCTCTGAGGAGAGTACTAGCCAATCAGACAACTCGTCGGCTTCTAAATTAACCTTACTACCGGCAGCGAGTAGTTGCTCGGGTGTTGGTAAGGCTGGATATTTATTTCTAGATTCAGTCGCTGCAATAAAGCTTGTACAAATACCGTGTGCTAATAACTCTCTTAAATACAGTGCATCTGCATGTTTATAAGCATGAGCAGAAATCATCATTTGATGCAGATGTTGAATCGCGTGCTGATAATTTTTAATCGGCATAAGTAGATTGGCGATGGAAAGATGTGATTCCATTTGATTTGGGTCGAGCTCAATTGATTTTTCAAAGGCAGCCATTGCCAGCTCGGGTCTTGAGCCGGTCAAATAAAGATTACCAAGCTTGTTCCATAAGAAGCCACTAGGTGGTGAAGTTGAGATTAACAGTAGTAGGTGTTCCTCTGCATCCGTCGCGTATTTTGGCGCAGTACCGTCGAAAAGCTGTATTTCGCCAAAATGTACAGGCAACTGCTCATTCGGAGATAGTAAAGCACTAATACCTAAAAGATAGAGCTCTGTAGATTCCTCCCATTGACTGCCGGCATTACAGTGCTTGCAGCGGAAATAGCCGGTAAATTGCTGTGACTTGTTTTGCCCTTTGTCGGAAATATTAATCGCCATAACACCGATATCGTATGTCCCAGTCTGGCCACAGTGCGCACACTTCATCATCACGTTATTTTTTTCATTAGGCGTACCGACTTTTTTGATTTGGTCTACGATTGATTTGACATAGGTTCCACCTAAATGTTTAAACGTTGGTGATGAGGGGATATCAGTGAGTGTTTTGTTCGTTAATGCTTGAATAAGTTTTGGATTGATTTGTTTTCCAGCCATTCCATGACCTCCATAGGTATATTGTATTTAGCATAGCAAAAGTTGTGATGGGCGGGTAGTGAAATGGATGAATAACAAGGATTTTTAGTCTTTTCTCGTTCATCCGCTTCCAATAATCTGTACAACTTTCTCAGTGGCAATCGAGATCTTGAAATCGGATAAAGTGGTGAGGCATGATTTATTTCGGCTAAGCTATTAAGAGAACTGTTTAGTCGACTGAGTAAATAGTGGCTCGGGTCAACCATACTTGAGCTTATTTGCGTTAGGATTTTAATAGTTCCTACTCCAAACAATGTGTTGTATGCTGGGTATTTTTCCGTTTTAGTGGGGAAAAATATGGGGAGGAAAGGGTTTTAATCCGACTTTGGCCAAGTAAAATTTTTTCGATAGTATGTTTTCTTTAGTTTATCTAAATCGTGCTGCCATTTCGAAATGGCTTTGGCATAAATAATTTCGCCGTTTGTTTTCGCTTTGTTTCGGCGAATATGTCCCGCTAATGTATCAGCGACTTTTTTCAAGCCGAGTGTTTGTACAGCCTGCTGTAAAATAGCCCAACGCTCCGCTGTTGAGCGCGTTGACACCTCGTAGCCTAAATCGAATAATTCACTCGTTTCTTTGTAGGTATAATGGCGACTATTGTTATTTTCGGTAGAATAGACAGCAGTAGAAGGTCAAGTAAAATTATAATACTGCTTTGAAGCAAGCAAACGAAGTGGTTTATGAAGCGCTTGTTCCGTTTTATATGCCTTTTCGCTAATAAATGCATTCATTTGATCTGGGGCGACAAAAGCACTGAAATAGACTATTTGCGATGTTTCGTTTACTCCTTTTGAGTCAAATAAGAAATATTTAATTTGGCTTTCCTGTAAGTCAAATTTTTGTATAAAACGATCTAGCTCCTCCTCTTTTATAACGTGTAAATTATGCAAAGAAAATGCGGGAGATGGCGAGTGAATAGACTTTTTAGTAGATTCTTTACGAGTAACGGGTGACTGTAGGTTCACATTTTTTTCTAATGTTTTTAATGCAGCCTTTTGGTCAGTAACTTGTTTAGTTAAACGTATATTTATCTCTTTAAGCGAGGCGTTTTCTTCTTCTAACGCGTCAATTTGTTGTTCATAGTGCTCAAATAATTCCTGTAATTGAAAAGGTAATTCCGTATTTAAATATGTAAGTATTTCCTCTTTCAAAGTGATCCTCTTTTCTGATTTCTAGATTAAATGAAGCTTTTTAAGTAGCCGATTGTATAAATCGTTTCCCAATTATAGATATCATTTTTATGAAAGATTGTAAATAACTTTATATAGTACGTGATTTACTGCTATTTTACTATTAATAATCTGAGTATAATAATGAGAGAAGTTTTCAAGAAGGAGGAAAAACGATGCTACAAGCACAACACACACCGAATATGACTGGCGTTTTATTGTCAGGTGATCCGGAAGATTTTCGCGCACTGTATGATGCACTACACATGATTTTTGGCGATTCGGACTATGAGGCTGAGGATGGACCGGCGATTCGCGTGCTAGGCGTTTGCTATGAGATTCGCCATGCGTTTATGGGGCATAGAAGTGCAGGATACAAGGCACACGGCTTTGAGGATGAGGAGCTGGCATTTTTATCGCTCGTTGGTCCGAAGCAAAACTTATTTATTTCGTTTGAAACGCTGTGGCCAGAAATGCTGTATGTTGTTTTTTCACTAGAATCATTTATTCAAGCATATAAGCGCCGCGAGAAGGCCACACTTTGGGATCCAAATATTGCACAGGCACGCGTTTTACAGGCGACGATTTTTAAATTGGTCGAAGAAACGGTGACGCCGAAGCAGTTCACAAGCTTTAAAAAATGGATTAACCAAGAAGAAATGCAGCCGATTCAGTTTGTGCAATACATTGACTACTTAAATGAAAAATGGTCTGAAATGGACCGTGAGCAGCGTGAGAAAAACTTTAATATTTACGCAAAGCGCGTCTCGCAGGTGACGCCGGACTACGAGCGCCAGCATGAACGAATTATGGAAGCAGCTCTTCACTATGAGTGTGACCCATCAGAGATTCGATTCCCGTCGGATTTTTATGAGCATATTGAGTGGTGATGGTTAAAAATGTATGCAAAAGTCGTTACACTATATAAAACAGTGTAACGACTTTTCTTTTGACTAACAGATGTTGTAATTACCATTAGAATTCACTGTCCTCTTGTATGAGTCAACAATCGTTGACTCATACAAGAGGACGTCATTCTTTAATAAAAATAAATAAATTGATTAGTTTTCTTGAAATACGTTCATGGCTAATGTGTATGCCGGGCATTTTTTTAAAAAATTAGCAGGCAGAATATTTTTTCTGCCTGCTAATTGCCCTTTGTTTCGGACTCTTTTTTATTTTAGTTACACTTTAAATTGCTGTACTTCTTCTTGAATCTTCATGGCACCTTCATTTAAAGTTTTAGCGACAGTGTTGATTTCTTGCATTGTGGCTGTTTGTTCTTCTGTGAAGGCAAGCATCTGGTTTGAATGCTCGGCTGTATTTTTTGCTGCATCGGCCATTTCGTTGACAGATGCTGAGACTTCTTCGGTGCTTGCTGAAATTTCTTCCGATGAAGCGGAAATGTCTTGAATATTGTCAGTCATCGTTGTAATCGCGCCAAAAATGTTATTGAATGACTGCTGTGCATTTTGTACATACATAACACCTTGGTCGATATTTTGAACGGTTATGTTGACGCTTTCTTCTACTTCCTTCGTATCTTTTTGAATGAACGTTGTTAAATTAACAATTTTTGAAGCAGAGGCTTTCGATTGTTCTGCAAGCTTACGCACTTCATCTGCTACAACGGCAAAGCCTTTCCCATGTTCGCCGGCGCGTGCTGCTTCAATGGCTGCGTTTAGGGCAAGTAAATTTGTTTGGTCGGTAATATCTGTGATGACCTTTGTAATGGATTCAATTTCCGCGGATTGAATGCTAAGTTGCTGAATTTTTTCCTTCGTATCATACGATGATTTTTGAATGACGGTCATTTGTTGCTCGGTTGTTTGAAGTGTATCGCGGCCTTCCGTTGCCATTGCTTGCATGTCTATTGCTTGTGTGCTCAATGATAGCGAGGCTTCCGCAATACGGTTGATGTCCTGAGCTGTTTCATTTGTCGCGATGGCACAGTCACTGCCGACCTTTGCTGCCTGCGAGCTACCAAGTGCAACGACCTCCATACGGTTGGCGATATCATTTGTTGCAGCCGTCACTTCATCGGTGCTATGTGCTAATTGCTCCGCAGCTGCCGTTGTGCTCGCTACATTTAATGATACATTGCTAATTAAATT
Source organism: Solibacillus sp. (assembly GCA_040274725.1). Taxonomy (GTDB): domain Bacteria; phylum Bacillota; class Bacilli; order Bacillales_A; family Planococcaceae; genus Solibacillus. The sequence goes on from JBEMAQ010000019.1 coordinate 67,667, forward strand.
CGATAAATTTGCTTTCATTGTATTGAACGCTTGTGCAAGCTCATTAATTTCGTCTTTTGTTTTCACGACAATAGGTTCCTGGCGTAAGTCACCCGATGCAATGACATTTGCTGCGTCTGTTAATCGACGTAGTGGTACTGTAATATTTTTGATAATCCACATTGCCAATAAAATCGCAATGATTAAGCCGATGATAACAATCGTTATTAAAATAACAGAGCTTGTATTCGCTAATGATGTTGCCTGAGCACTTGAAGTGTTCATTTCTTTCGTTTGATAATCAACAATATTATTCACAGCCTTCTGTATGCTTTGATTGGCTGGTACAGCATTTTCAAATAGCACCGAATGGGCCTTCTCCTGCTCGCCCTTATTCACGTAATCAATAATTTCTGCTACGTATTGTGAGTACAGCGCTTGCTGTGTTTCGATTGTTTCAATTTCTTTCATCATTTGAGGAACGGTAAATAACGGTTTAATTTCATTAAGGGTCGTTTTTATTAAAGCAGTTTTGTTATCGATGTTTTCTAAATCCTCATTGTTTTGTCGTAATACATATGAACGAAGATAGAGCCCTTGTAATGAAACAGCATTTTGAATCTTTGAAATTTCGATGACTTTATAGGCACGGTCTTCTAATAGGAACGTGTAGTCATTATCCATTTCCTTGATTTTGCTAATAGAGAAAACGGATACAGCAAGTAGAATCAAAATAATAATACTGAAGCTAGCTGTTAATTTTTGCTTGATACTCATGTTGTGATAACCTCCAAATTTCTTTATTTTGAAATAATGATTCGTTTATAACTTCGGTTAGGACCTGAGTTTTTAAATAGCAAAATACAAATGTTTTGTTGATTAATTCAATAGTTATAGTTGGATAAATACATGTATAACAGCAGAAGTGGTTTCTTTTGCTAGAAATTTCATTGAAAAGTAATGAAATATATAAAATATTGGAGTATTAAATTTACAGATTCCGACGAGCGGGAAAGACTACGACCGGAACAGAAATCAGCCCTGATAAAGGAGCTGCCAATTATTTGAAGGGTATTTGCTCATTGTAAGCAATAAAACATAAGCTAACGAAAAAAATTTTTCACCATACCTCTTACAGTGACTTTCTTAAATAGAAACTTTCTCAACCATACCACTGAATAATCAGATAACTAATTTGCCTGAAAAGAGAAAAAATTAATTGACAATGTATCGGTTTCCTAGAATAATAAAGAACGAATTAAATAACTGGTACTTTTAATTCAGTCCAGAGAGGCTGACAAGGACATCGTTTTTTACAAGGCGAGGATAGGCACAAATGGCTATCCTTTGCTTTGTAATGGAAAAAAGGAGTGAATTGTCGAGCAGTGGCAATTTGCTCCTTTTTGTTTCCGGTATCAGAATCTTAACGAAATAGAGGGATTCTTATGGCAAAATTTGATGCGGAATACTCGTTACAGGCCGTACCGAGCACGCAACGAAACAATTTTTGGAAGACATTATCGGTTATGCTAGGGTTTACATTTTTCTCAGCAAGTATGTTAGCAGGGGGAGAGCTTGGTTTAGGGTTAACGTTTACGCAGTTTGTCCTTATTGTGTTAGCTGGGAATTTAGCGTTAGGCATTTACACAGGCGCACTCGCATTTATGGCAGCAAAAACAGGGTTATCCACACATTTACTAGCAAAATATGCGTTTGGTGAAAAGGGCTCGTATTTGCCGTCGTTTTTACTAGCCTTTACACAGGTTGGCTGGTTTGGAGTAGGTGTTGCGATGTTTGCAGTGCCCGTAGCGAACGCGATGGGTTGGAATGTGTATGCGTTAATTTTTGCATTCGGTATTGCAATGACGGTTACAGCGCTTTACGGTATGAAATCATTAGTTGTATTAGGCTTTATCGCGGTGCCAGCCATCGCGCTACTCGGTGGCTATTCTGTTATTGATGCGATTGGCACGATGGGTGGTCTTGAGGAGCTATTTGGCTACGAGCCAACAGTGACGATGACGGTAGCTGCCGCATTAACAATTTGTATCGGGTCATTTATTAGTGGTGGTACGTTAACACCAGACTTTGCACGCTTTGCGAAGTCAACAAAATCAGCAGTATCGGCAACGGTCATTGCTTTCTTTTTAGGAAACTCACTGATGTTTTTATTCGGTGCAGTTGGCGCGATGTCATTTAGCTTAGCAGAAATTTCAGAGGTCATGTTCCTACAAGGCTTAATGATCCCGGCTATTATCGTTTTAGGCTTAAATATTTGGACGACAAACGATAATGCACTGTATGCGTCGGGCTTAGGGTTTGCACATATTACGAAGTTACCGAAAAAGTTATTCGTTGTTGTGAATGGCTTGATCGGTACGATTTTAGCAATGTGGATGTACAATAATTTTGTTGGCTTCTTAAATGTATTAGGTGCAGCGATTCCATCAATTGGGGCGATTTTAATTGCAGATTACTTCTTCGTGAAGCGCGGTAAATATAAAGCATTTGCTACGATGACATTTGAAACAGTCAATTGGGTAGCGATTGTAGCATGGGTCATTGGTGTCGCAATCGCGAAGCTAGCACCAGGCATTGTGCCATTGAATGCGCTGTTAGGTACAGCCATTGTTTATGTGATTTTAATGAAGGTATTGAAAAAAGAGAGTGTACATAAGGATGCAGCGGACACTGAATCTGCGCCCCTTGTATAAAGAAAGGTGATTTTAATGATTATTCAAAACGCAGCATTACGTGCACAAGAAGGTTTATGGCATATTTTAGTAGTAGACGGTAAATTCGCCAAAATTACACAAAATGTTGAGGAGCTACCAGCAGGTGAGGAAGTTATTGATGTAAATGGCTCACTCGTATTACCTCCATTTATCGAGCCACACATCCATTTAGATACGACGTTAACAGCGGGTGAGCCTGAGTGGAATTTAAGTGGTACGTTATTTGAAGGCATTCAACGTTGGTCACAGCGCAAAGAGTCGCTAACGCATGAGGATGTAAAGCTACGTGCGAAAACGGCGATTAAATGGCAAATTGCACAGGGGATTCAGTTCATCCGTACGCATGTTGATGTGACGGACCCACAATTAATCGCGTTAAAGGCGATGCTAGAAGTGAAGGAAGAAATGAAGGATTTCGTTGATATTCAGCTTGTCGCATTCCCACAAGAAGGGATTTTATCGTATCCAAACGGTGCGGAGCTGTTAGAAGAGGCGTTAAAATTAGGCGCTGATGTTATTGGTGGGATTCCACATTTCGAGTTTACGCGTGAATACGGCGTGGAGTCGATGAAAATTATGTTTGATTTAGCAGAGAAATACGACGTGCTAATTGACGTACACTGTGATGAAATTGATGATGAGCAATCGCGCTTTGTTGAAGTAGTCGCAAAAGAGGCGTACGAGCGCGGCTTAGGTGCACGCACAACGGCTTCTCATACGACAGCGATGGGCTCTTATAATGATGCGTATGCCTATAAATTGTTCCGCCTACTGAAAATGTCAGGCATTAACTTTGTATCAAATCCGTTAGTAAATATTCACTTACAAGGCCGATTTGATTCTTATCCGAAGCGCCGTGGTTTAACGCGCGTGAAGGAATTGCAAGCAGCGGGCCTAAACGTTTGCTTCGGTCACGATGATATTTTCGATCCATGGTATCCACTAGGCACAGGGAATATGCTACAAGTCGCACATATGGGCATTCATGTTGCACAATTAATGGGCTATGAGGATATTGTCAATTCAGTGGACTTCATTACGAAAAACTCAGCACGTACGCTGCAAATTGAGGACGTGTACGGTGTAGAAGAAGGCAAACCGGCAAACTTTATCGTGTTAAATGCAGAGAATGAATACGAGGCGATTCGCAAGCAGGCAACAGTGCGCTATTCATTCCGCAACGGGAAAATTATTGCAGAAACAAAGCCAGCACAGACGACGATTACGTTAGCAGAAGGTACGGAGAACGTAACGTTTAATAAATAATAAAGCAAGCAGCACTCTTTAGGGTGCTGCTTTTGTTTTTAATGAAATCGTATTTTATAGAGAGGTTATACAGTTATTGGGCTTGTATAGCCGCTTTTATATTTTTGTGTAACGGTATTGAATGGTTCATTAATGGAATGTTAGTCATCTAACTTTAATAGAATATGGTAAAAAGTGGTCAATAAATAGACGTGTAACTTTATATTTCGAAAACAACAAAAATCCGAACTACATAGCATCTCTAAAAGAGAGTGCCAATAGTAGTCCGGCTTTTCAAAAGCTAAAATGCAGCTGCTTTAATTATCCTAAAATATGTTCCGCTAAAACGCGTTGCACATCATAAATGTTTGTAGATTTATTGAATTTCTTTTCAATTGGGATGCTATTGCCTGAAATCCAGATTTTTAATTCGGCATCTAAATCGAATGTACCGGCTGTTTCAACTGAAAAGTTGACAATGCTTTTGTAAGGAATTGATAAGTATTCGGTTTTCTTTCCAGTTACACCTTGTTTATCAATCAAAATTAATCGTTTGTCTGTAAAGATAAAAGTGTCTCTAATAACTTTGTAAGCATGCTGCACAGTTTCAGTTCTAGTTAAGATTTCTTTGAGCTCACGTTGAACATCATTCGCGTCTAATTGACTTGCATTACCCAGTAAACCATCAAAAATTCCGATAACACTCACCCCATCCAAAAGTTTTGTTTACATATAATTACATCTTATGCTTTGATTTTTATATTTTCAACCATGAACAAGTAATTTATTCAGTTTATGTAAAATTTTTATAAAAAATCAGCAGGAATAATACCTATCAGTATGGAAATAACAAATAGATGAATGTCGAATTTTGACAAATAAAGCGTCTGTACAAGGGGGATGGGAAAGAAATGGATTTAAAACAATATATTGAGCAAAGTAATTATGCGTATGATTTTAAAAATGAATCACCGAATGACGCGGTGAGGCAGGAGCAAAACGCACTGAAGAAATTTTTGAAATATAAGTTAGATAGCGAGTCCTTTGATTGTGACAGTAGTGAACTTGCGAAGGCGTGTTATCAACAATTTTGGGGATTATCTGAGGAAGAGCTAGCTACTTATGATAGCGATACGATGAATTCATTTTACCGAATTTACCGATTGCTCATATTGGCGTACGACCGTGAGCAAAAATATTTGCGCTGGCATGCGAGTGGTGTTACTGAATACAAGGCACGATATCAATGGTTATTAGATGAATATAAGTATTACATAAAAATTAATGAACACGAAGCGGTGCAAAAATTTGCCGCGCTAACGCATTCAATCGGTAATTTTACGTTAGTACCTAAAGGCTTTAATACGAAGCGTAATCAGCTGTTGCATGATTATTGGGATTTAACGCTGCTGTATTTCAAAGAGCAGCTTGGTGCGGAGGCCTTTGAGCAGGAGGTTGAAAAGTATTGCTATGAATCGGCGTATTTAGATAACGGCAAAGTTTTAACCTATTGGGAAGGACATACAATTCATAACAAGGCCTTACCGAGGCAGTATACATCCGCTGAGATTATTGCTGTTATCGAAAAAATGAACACGGCAATTGAAATTCGTGGGAAAGAAATACTGGAGTATTTACAAGCGGAGATACAGGCAGAGCTGACTGTAGCGATGAAATAGTAAGGGATTTTTAGGGGATTGAATAACTGTACGTATTTCGAGATCATCGCGTAATCGAGCTTTTATCTATTTAATCAATGTCAAGTAAGCTAGTGAGACGAGACAGTAGCGAGGGTGCTACTGTCTTTTTGTATGGCTACTAAATTTAACAGATTCATATGATAAAATGATAGTAGGTATATTTGAATCATTTGAATCGGCTAAGGAGATGAAAATCATGAGTTTTCAATTTCGTAAAAGTATAAAAATTGCACCAGGTGTAAAGCTGAATATTAGTAAAAATGGAGTGAGTGTGACAGTTGGCAATAAGTATGTACGTACAACAATTGGAAAGAAAAAAACAATTTCAGCTTCCATACCTGGGACGGGGCTTACATTTGTGAAAAGGTTGAAAAAGAAATAAGAGGGGTTTAATACTCGAAAAATCCAATACCAGTGATTTTTCAGAGAATACTGCAGCAAAAGAGGTGAAACATGATGCTGTGGATGCTATTAGCATACATCGCTGTCTTGTTATTATTAGCAAGTTTGCACATATCTTTAGCATTGTGGCTGATTTTCATTAGCTTCATTTTGGTGATAAGAAATAAGCGGAAAATCAAAGGCTACATAGGAGAACAGCGTGTACATAGAATACTGCAAAAGCTTGGGAAGGAATACAAAGTTTTTCACGATGTTTACGTTCGCAAAAAAGACGGGAAAATGACGCAGCTTGATCACGTTGTTGTTTCAAAATACGGCATTTTTGTTTTGGAGACGAAAAATTATAAAGGCTGGATTTTTGGTGAAGAAGAGGAGCGGGATTGGACGCAGGTGATTTATAAAAACCGCCAGTCCTTTTACAATCCGATTTTGCAAAACCGTGCGCATGTACGGTCATTGCAGCATGTTTTACATATGGAGTCGGGCATTTATTCCATTATTATTTTTTCTGATGTAGTGACGTTTAAATTTAACGAGCCTTTCGCGACGGCTCAAGTCATTCAAACGGCACAGCTAACAAAAACAATAAGTCACTATAAAACCGTCGTATTTTCAGACGAGCAGGTAAAGGTAATGATGACGGAGATTAGTAAAATTTCGAACGTGAATAAAATGAAGAAATTAAAAACAAAACGCGAGCATAGGGCGCAGTTTAAGCAGTTTCAACAACCGCAGCGAAAAGTAGCTACTAAGCGCTGCCCGCAATGTGGACAGCAGCTCATGTTAAAGAGTGGGAAATACGGAGAGTTTTATGGATGCGCGGGGTATCCGACGTGCTGCTATACAAAAAAATGTAATGAAAAAACAGCCAGCAGTCGTTGAACTGGGTAGTGACCCCTTAAAGTTAGAGTTTTTATTATGCAGCTAATTGGCTGGTATGAATTCGGTATTTTACCGTGCTCATGCCAGCCAGTTTTTGTTTAATTCGATCGTTATTGTAGTGATTTTACTTTCTTCTGTAATACTTCGTAAGAGATTAATTGGCTGTTTTAATAAATGCAGAGTACTTGAAATTTAAAGATGGAAATTAATCGTATTTAGTAGAGTGTTGCTATCACTAATAGGAGTAGTTTTTACAAAGTTAAAAAATAATCACCAAAACACGATAATAAACCATATAATGGTATTATTAGGTGAGTTAAGGGAGGCTGTTTAGGGGAGAATGTCCATTGTGATTATAAGTGAGTGTGAGAAGGATGTTTTACATTTTAAGGGGTTTTTATATGAGATGGAAATTACCAATGTTCTTCATTATAAAACAATGGAGGCTGCTAAAGCCCAGTTGACGGGGGCTAGGAAGGCAAAGATTGATGTTGTCCTCGTCAATATGGACTGTACATATGAGAATCGTGAAAAGGTTTACGGGGAGATTGCGGTCATTCATGAGTGGATTCAAGTGCCGATTATATTGGTGACGTCTTATGATACGCGGGAGACGATTGGGGGAGCGTTTTTTGCGGGGATTTTTGATTTTATGTTAAAGCCGGTTGATTTTTCTTACTTTAAGGCGCGGATTCATATTGCCATCAACTATAATTCGGAATCGCGTCGTAGACAGGTGCAAGATTATAATTTAGAACAGGATTTGATGATTGCGAAAAATGTGCAAAAAAGTGCATTAACGCCTTCATTACAGCTAGATTGGTTGCAAGTAGATGGCTTTAATCGAATGTCGCATACATTAGGTGGGGATATGTATTGCTGGACGCAAGTGTCTGAGCGCGTTGTGTCGACGGTTTTGTATGATGTCATGGGGCACGGGGTTGCATCGGCGCTCGTCTCAATGTCGATTCGTTCTATTTTGCGTGAGCTGATGGCCCATTCATCAGACCCTATACATGTGATGCAGGAGTTGAATCGCCATGTGTATGAACTGTTTGAAATGGAGCAGCTTGATGGATTTTTAGTGACGGCTATTTATGTGGTAGTCGACAAGGATCAGGGGCTTGTGGAATATGTGAATGCAGCGCATCCGACGGCGTTTCTATTTAGTGAATCAGTACCGCATGCTTTAGTGGCAAATACGCCTATTTTAGGTTTAATACCAAAAATAAATGTACAAAAACAAAGGCTAGTAGTTGGCGAGCGAGCGCGGATTATTTTATATACAGACGGCTTGCAGCGGGATAATCATTCGTTACAAAGTGACTATTTTTTACCGTACGTAGCTAATGACAATGAGGTTGATTTACGGCGATTTGTAGAGGACCATCAATTAGCAGTGAGACCGATTAAGGATGATATTTCACTGATTTTTATGACGATTCATGATGAGGGAAAAGCGCATTTCTAGTGCGGTAGCAATGGGTTCATTTAGCAAGTATAAAAAGTCACGCTAATTTACAGTGTTTAGTGTTGGATCAGGCGAGGCGGAATTGATTTTAAAGGAGATGACAGCATGGAATTTTCAGTTGAGGTTCCACCGAATGAGCAGGCAATTCAGCTAGTTGATGCCATTATGAAAAGCTATGTATTAACGTATCATTTACCAAATCCGAGAGAGCTATGCTTTGTGCTACATGAGCTCGTCATTAATGCGGTAGAAGCGATGGAGAAAGCATTCAAGCAGGAACAAATGATTCAAGTGCAAGTTATGCAGGAGTGTGAGCGTTTACAAATGGTTGTCATTGACGGGGCCGAGGGTATTCCGAAAGAACGGTGGTCAGAAGCGTTGACTTATAATATCGACGAGATGGCAGATTCCGACCGAGGACGAGGCTTATTTTTTGTGCAGCATATGGTCGATCAAATTTGGTTTCAGCATGTTACCCCGGACCGATTTTTAGTAGGTGTAACCAAAAATTTATCTACATAGGGAGTGTTATTTATGAAGTGGTCAATTCGTAGAAAAATGAACATCTTAATCGTCACTTGTATATTTGTCATGACGTCCATCTTAACGATTGTCAATTATTCATTTACGAAAAATAATTTACTCGAAAGCTTGGAAACGAAGCTGATTTCGGATTTAAGTTTTAGTGAGAAATATATCGACAATGTGTACCCAGGTGAGTGGGCGCTTGTCAATGGTGACTTACATAAAGGGGATGTCAATTTAGTCGGCGATACAGAAATTGTTGATTTAGTGAAGGAACTGACGGGAGGAAATGCCGCATCCATTTTCCAAGGCGATACACGTGTCAGCACAAATATTGTTGAAAACGGGGAGCGCACTGTCGGTACACAAATTTCCGATGCTGTAGCGGATGTTGTGTTGGCTCAAAAACAAACGTTTACAGGGATTGCGAACGTTCTTGGGGAGGAGCATGAGGCTGTGTATGCACCGGTTTTTAATAGTGCAGGAGATGTGATTGGGGTGTGGTCAACGGCTGTTCCGACTGCACCATATATCGAAATTGCGAAGGGCTCCATTTGGCAAAATATTTTAATTGCCCTAGTCATTTCGTTAGCGACAGTGCTCATTATTAGTCTATTTGTGCGCAATCAAATTGCACGACCACTAGATTATTTAAAGAAAAATGCAACGGAATTGGCGAATTTAAATTTAAATACGAAGATTTTAAATGCAAAAGGAAATGACGAGATTGCCGATTTAGCCAGTGCGTTTAAAGAGATGCAAGGACGTCTAAAAAATACGATTCAGGTTGTTTCAGATAGCTCACATCAAGTGGCGAGTTCCTCACAGCTATTAGCAGAATCGTCACATCAAACGAGCGAGGCGTCGATGCAAATTGCACAGACGATGAATGAAATCGCGCTTGGTACAACGAATCAATCGGACCAAGTAGAAAACATTGTCCGAATGATGCAGTCGACGATTCAACAGGTAGAGGTCAGCTTGCAGCAAGCAGAGGAAACATTACATAGCGCGATTGATTCGACGGATATTGCAAAGCGAGGAGAGGCGGCCATTAATGAAGCGATTAAGCATTTAGGCACGGTGACGCAAACCGTGTCATATGCAACGGATTCGATTCAAAAATTAGGAAAGCGCTCTGAGGAAATAGGTGGCATTATTACAGCCATTACAGGCATTGCCGAGCAAACGAATTTACTTGCACTAAATGCATCGATTGAAGCGGCGCGCGCAGGTGAGCACGGCAAAGGGTTTGCGGTTGTGGCAGCAGAGGTCGGGCAGCTAGCAGATCAATCAAGAAAAGCTTCGGGTCAAATTACGGAGCTAATCGGCGATATCCAAGCCGAAACGTCGGTAACCGTTCGAACGATGGAAAGTAATCTACTCGCTGTAGAGGAGCAAGTGACGATTATTACAAAGGGTGGGGAGGCGCTAGAGGAAATCGTTGCGCGTGTGACGCAAACCGAGCAAGGCGTGACACAAATGAAAAATGCCTTTGCACAAATTAATGACAATTCACATGAAGTACAAAATGCGATCCATGATATTTCAAAAATTATTGAGGATGCAGCGGCGGCCACAGAGGAAGTGGCGGCAACATCAGAGGAGCAATCAGCAACAGTAGAAGAAATTACAGGGAACTCCAATGAGCTAGCGAATATTTCAAATAGCTTACGTTTAGAAGTAGAGAAATTCCAAGTATAGAAAGTGGGGCGACGGGTAGATGAGCAAGCAAGAAGCCGTGATGAAAATGCAAATTAAGCGAGAGTATTTACTCATCACATTTGCAGGGAATTTAGAGTATGGCAAGATTGAAGAAATCAAAAAAGAGTTGCATGCACACATGTTTGATGCGGACGCAGATTATGTAATTGATATGCAGCAAGTGAACAATGTCGATAGTACAGGGTTTGGCATGATTGTGAACTTCGCAAAAAAAGTGTCGGTGCGCGGCAAAAAAATCGTCATCATTGTAGCGGATGAATTTATCCGTAATCTATTTGCGATTTCCCAATGTGACAAAGTATTTCCCATCGTCAAGGATGAGGTGCAAGCACACGGAATTTTGAAGAATGGCTGGCAGGCTGAGATTTCGATTAGTGAGTATTAGTGTAATCGTACGGGGGAGATTGTTGAGTCTGTACAGAATAAATGTTAAGGAAGTATGGCGCTTGCTATGCTTCTTTTTATTTAAGTCTTGAATTGTCAAATTAAACGCAACGCCTTGCCAAAGAAGAGCTCGTAAGGTGTT
>JBEMAQ010000020.1:0-76096 GCA_040274725.1 Solibacillus sp.
TTATCGTACCGGAGGTGCCTAGGGATTTATATGCGTTATTTGATTACGGGCTTACGTTTGTAGAGCCTGTTGATATTCCTAAATTACATGCTGCTACTTCTTGTTTTTTGACTTTTGAACTAGCTGATGTAGCGCATCTATTTCCTGAGCAATTTCTTCTCTCGCTTTGTTAGGAGCGATTTTTTGGTTTTTTGGTGTTTGAGGTAACGAGCCTTTATTTGTGCCCTTACTTTTACTATCATCTCTGCCCATTCGAATTCTCCTTTCAAATTGATTCCTTCTTAATATGGCATTAGACTGATTTTTTATCACAAAAAAATCAACAGCCAGAGCAATTTAGAAACAGGTAATTTTTTGAAGCAAAAGTTGAAATGATTTCTTAAATCTGCTATTAGAGAATTTCATTTTATTTTATTATGGTTTTATAAAAACATAATCCTTGAATTTAGTAGTGCTGTATCAACCGGAGAGAATTGACAACTTTGGAGGACGGTTGTATGAATAAATTTCTTATATCCAAAGATACTAACATTGAATATCAGTCTGCTACGAAAGAAGGGGAATGGAACAGTGACTAAAAAAAGGACAGGAACACCTAGTTGGAAACAAAATCATCCAAGTACATTATTATCAAACTCTGTTGAAAAGTCGGAGAGAGCCGTGAAACAAGTAATGTCTCACCCTGAAGAAATTGCGATGGAGCATGCTTTCAATGCAATCGAGCACTCCGAAAATGCACTTCACAATGCCCAGCAGCTTCAGGAGCATTTAGATATGGTGGGGCAAAATAAAGAAAAAATTTCAACGTTAAAACAGCAATTACATGAAGTCCAAAAAACTTTAAGAAATCCCAAATAAATCGTAGTAACCCCGTTTGTTGCAATTGGAAAGTTAGCGACAAACGGGGCTATTTTTAATGTTAAATATGCACCAATAGATATAACTCGCTAGTTCATTCAACTACCAATAAAGCGCGGCTAAAAAAATACCTAATGCGTCTTCGTACATGTCATCAAATTGACTAATTGGTAAAGGGTTTGTACCGAGTCCTAGTTCGACCGTAAAGCCAGGCCGGTGCCAATCTTGAATAAACCAATCCTTATAGCCTGCATAGCTATCAATTGTTTGAACAGGCTCATATCCACTTACCCGTGCAAATTCGTTTACGAGCGACTCTGATTCAGGCGGTTCTAACCCTTGAAATCCCCAGTAAATGACCTCGCCCTGTGTATGCAATGCCACTACTCGGGCAAAATCCATTTCTTTTGTGAGCGCTGCCATTGCCAGTGATTCGGGCTGTGAGAGTGGACGCTCTCCACCATAATCACGTGGACCTGGTGTTTTAGGATTGTGTTCTCTTTCTAATGCCCACGCTGCTGGGAACTGATCATTTAAATCGACCCCATTAATATTTGCTTTCCACCCTGAAAAGTCGGTACTTCCATTGTTCCAGTTAATTACATTTGTTCGGATTGTTTCATTTGCAGGAGGGCCATTTAGCACTAAATCTACCCCGTCCGGATTCACCATTGGCACGATCATTAACGTCGTTTGCACATATAATGGCAGCAGTGAAACACCTCTGATCGAACGACTATTTGTTAGTGCTAATAAATAATCATTTAAACATGTCATCACAATCGGTGTTGTAATCCACTCATTTGCATGAAATGACGCATTAAAATGCACGCGTTTTTGCCCATCCCCAATAAAAAGCCCTGGCATTTCTTTGCCCAGAACGGAATGTCCAATCGACTTATTGAAAAGGAAGGGATAAATCATTTGCAGAGTACGAATGTCGCGCATCATCGTGCGATAGTCGTAATGTTGTTTTCCATTGACGACTCTCCAAGTTACACGAACAGGCAGCATAATATTTTGCCCAAGTTGTAGCTGACTCGGATTTAATGTAGGATTCAGTAAAAAAATAGTATCTTCGGGCATATTGCTTCTTTGTGCAAGCGCCCAAATCGAATCACCACGCTGAATGGTATAGTGAGTGGTTACGTATCCAGGGATTTTAATCATTTGATTCAATTGGAGTGCTTGCGCGTTTATCGTAGGATTGGAATCAACAATTAATTGAAGGGGAAGATGAAACACTTGGCTATAATACCAAATGGAATCACCGGGTCTAACCAAAACGTCCACAAAGTGCCTCCTTTAATCATTCATCAATATAAAAGTATATGCGTGTGCCGTTAAATTAACATAATGGACAGGCACGGGAATTACTAAAAGTGTTTTGCATTTCGTTAGTTTCAAAATATGTAAAGCAAAACAAAAAACCCGGAAAATGAATTCCGGGCCTGATGACACTTGCATTTTCCGCCGTGACACACTGTCATGCTTGAAGCGTTAAATCTTAAGACGTACTTAAGACAACGGTGCTTTAGCAGTCAGTTGCTGGTTCTTCAGAGTAAACGATCATTCGCACTCATCGGGTTAACCCTCCTAGTCAGTTGGTGTTGAAGTGAAATCTCTACTAGTATCGGCCATTTTCTTTATTTTATACGCGAAAGATTGTTTTTTATCCGAATTAGTGTTTTATAGGTGGAATGGTTAGATTATTTTTATTTTTTAACGAAACATGGAGTTCAAGCTTGCGATTTATAGAGGCGAAAAAAACATTGTTTACATCCGTGACTCCCTGATCGGATAGTTGCTGTAGTAACGATGCTTCATTTAAATTAAAATCTCTTAGCACATCTGAGTATATGGTTCCTTCTATGATAACAGGAAAGGAAATTGAAGCGGTTGTTTTTATAATGTTCATATCTTCTCGCGTCACTGGGTCTTTTTGTGGCTTCTTTAATACACTTAAAGCCCCGTTGCCTTCAATAATGGCAGTTTCTACATCATTAATATCAAATACATTCTTTTCTCTAAGCATTTGAAGGATATTATCAATAGAATAACGAATTTTTTTTAGATTTTTATCAATAAATTGCCCATTTTGAATGACAACGGTTGGTTCAAGCGTTAATAATTTCCCTATTTTCCGATTAGAAATTTTCCATTTTGCAACAACCCTTTGAAAAATTCCAATGAATATTATAGCCATAACCGTCGGGAAATGTTCAATGTTAGGGTCAGCGATATCCGCTCCAACAACGGCCCCCAATATAATGACGATTAAAAAGTCAAATACAGGTAGTTCTCCAATTGCACGTTTTCCCATAAATAGGGTGATAAACAACAGCAAAGGTAAAATAGTTAAGATTCTTACTAAGACAATGAGTACATCTTTTATCAATTCAAGCATCATGACACCACTTTCCCCGGTCTCGTTATTTTAGAAAAAATTATACTATCATTTTTTCCATTTCATCTGCTTAATATAACCGTATTTTGGGGAACCGTATCATAATTAAGTGTAATCTATAATTATTGTTCAAGCAATTTTATGAATTAAATCAAAAGCCTTTGCTAATAAAAAGAACCTGAATTATTTCAGGTCTGCACAATGTTTTAAAGAAAGACAGTCGTCTCTCTCTTCATCCAACCGTATTATTTAGCGCCGTCCTTACTATTCTAGTCACAGCTCTGGACATATATTTTATCAAGACTTCTGCCGCCATCATTCTCCCAACGATCAATATCCCAGTCATCCGTTATTTCTCCGTTATTAGGTAGGGAACAAGTTCTTGCCACTGAAAGTCTCACCATGTCAACCAAGTCATTTATACATCATCCTTTTTTTATCGTTCATATTTATTTTATGCAATGTATAGGATTTAGTTGATTTCCCAGAAGAAAAGGGTTTCTTGATTTTTTTCGATAGCGGATACTCTAAGGCTTTTGGTTCAAAATAAATAGACAGGACATAATGGATTTATTTATGATTTTCTCGAATACGGATGATGTTCGGGTTTCTAATAAAAACAGTATCTGCTGTTGTCGCTAAATACGCTATCACTTCTTTTCATAGCTGACATTAGCTTGTCTAAAAAAGGGGAATTCATGTGGGGATATTGTAGTTCGCTTTGGCAAATAACACTTCAAAATATAAACCAAATCAATGCGGGGGTAAAAAATGAATGTCTTTGATTGTATCGTAATCGGTGGAGGACCAGCGGGGTTAAGTGCTAGCTTAACTTTAGGCAGGGCTAGGAGGAACATTGCATTATTTGATGATGGAACGAATCGAAATAGAGTGACACAAGAGTCACACGGTTTTATTACGCGAGACAGGATAAAACCACAAGCGTTTAAAGAACTCGGGTTAAAAGAATTGGCACATTATCCAACCATAATCTATGTGAATGCAACAGTTACGGAAATAGTAAAGGACAGAAGGAATGATCGATTTATGGTCAAAACGCCTACCAATCAGCAATTTACTACAGAAAAGATCCTATTAGCTACCGGAATTCAAGAGGTATTTTCACTACCGAGTATAAGAAAGTTTTACGGGAAAAGCCTATTTAGCTGCCCATATTGCGACGGCTGGGAGCAAAAGGATAAGCCATTAGTTGTCATAGCAGAAAAAGAAGAGCATGCACTGCACCTCGCTAAATTAATTTATAATTGGTCGCAGGATTTAGTTGTCGTAACAAATGGCGTTCAACTATCTAAAGAGGGTGTTACTACGTTACAAAAACGAGGGATTACCATTAAATCAGAGCCGGTAAAAAACTTAATCGGCACCGACGGCTTTTTAGAAAAAATTGAATTGGTAACGGGAGAAACGATCAGTAGATCAGGTGGCTTTGTTGCGCCGTTGTATTATCGCCCTAATCAATTTGCTGAGAAGCTAGGTTGTAAAATTCATGAAAATGGAAAAGTGATCACAGATGGTGTCGGAAGAACGACTGAAAAAAATATCTATATTGCGGGAGAAATGGAAAAATCCAAACCGTCCTCATTATTAATTTCAGCTGCGAAGGGCAATAAAGCGGCCGTTGCAGTCAATACGGATCTTACGATGGAACGTTTTTGAGACCAGTCATTCCTTCTTCCACTAACAGTGCGTTTGTTGAAGAGGGAATGGGTGTATATATGGTAAAAGCGTTAAAAATAAATTATACCTCCATACATAGAGGGGTTCAGCCGTGACTAGTGTTTATCTAGGAAGAGCCTGTTTACTTAATGACAAGCTATTTCGTGATGATTGCCCTGAATATTATAACGCATCCTGTTGTCATATAGTGTATAGATAAAAGGATTAAAATAAACAGGTACGCAGGAATGGCTGCGTTCGTTGGAAGGGATGTATAATGACAAGGATTATTTTATCGACAGAAAGTGTAGCGGATTTGCCGAAAGATCTGCTTGAAAAATATCCCGTTCAAATCATACCGATGCACATCATCATGGATGGCAAGGATTATTTAGAGAGCGAGCTATGTGTAGAGGACGTGTTTGATTATTATCGTCGTACGAAAAAAATACCCTCTACGGCAGCAACGAATGTACAGGCGTATTATGATTTCTTTTCGAAAATCAGAAGAGATTTTCCTGATAGCATCATACTTCATATTGGCTATACGTCAAATGCATCTGCTTCCTTTCAAAGTGCATTAATTGCAGCGGAAGATTTCGAGGATCTTTTCCTAATTGACTCGCTAAACGTGACAGGTGGATTAGCGGCAATTGTACTGTACGCGGTCGCGCTTCTTGAGGAGGACCCTGCCATTGAACCTGTTCATCTCATCGAAAAAATAAAATCCGTTATTCCGAAAACAAGGCTCGCCTTTATTCCGAATAGTTTAGACTTTTTAAGAGCAGGTGGAAGGGTGACGAACATGGCTTTTCTTGGAGGGGCGTTGTTAAAAATAAAGCCCTGCATTGAATTAAAGGAAGGCAGGCTTGTGCCAACTAGAAAATATCGTGGGAATATGCGCAACGTTGCGGAAAAACTGATGCGAGATTACTTGAACAAATACGATATTGATAGAAAACAGCTCTATTTGATTTATTCTACCGGACTTGATGAACGTATTAA
The DNA here is from genome assembly GCA_040274725.1 of Solibacillus sp. GTDB lineage: Bacteria > Bacillota > Bacilli > Bacillales_A > Planococcaceae > Solibacillus. The sequence continues at coordinate 5,948 of JBEMAQ010000020.1, forward strand.
GAGAACTATGGAGAAACGTGCAAAAGAAAGAGGCTTTGAAAATATCACATGGATTCAAGCCGGTGCCACGATATCTACCCATGCTGGGCCTGGATGCTTTGGGATTGCCGGAATCGAATGGTAGGGTTTGAAAAAAGTAATCAGCTAACTAAAGCATGTGAATAGTGCATGTGTTGCCACACAATGCGCAGCTATCGCTTGGTTGGAGTTAATATAATGAAAGAAGAATGAATTTCCGATGGTGGAAATCGTTCTTTTTTCTTGTTGTTCTAAAAAGGATTAGAGAATTTTTTTGAAGTTATTGAATTAACGTTAAATAATTCTCAACTAGCTCATAGCAGCGTTGTTCTGTTATATTTGTGAGTACAGCGATGTATACTAAAGGTTCCATTGTACCGCCCTCGTAGACAAGGGAGGCTTCGAGGGCTTGACTGTCCCTCTCGTTAATCCAATCACGTTGCTCGGTACGCAGCACATCCATTTCGTCTTCCGAAAGTATTTCATTTAAATCACTATAAATTTCGTTTAATAGCCCATCCCAAATGCTCAAACGCTCACTTTCCATTTTCCTCAATCCTAATGTCGTATCATCTTCTGCTTGAAGTGCTTCCGCTTGTTGCTTTGTCATTCTCAGTTTTTCTGAATAAATGTCCTTTAAATTTTGCTCTATACCACTATTCGGTGATTCCGCTGTAGGCACATAACCACTGCTAGGTATACTTTGTTTTGTATCATTTGGCATGATCCCCATATCTTGATGAGTATTGCACCCTGCTAATAAAATCCCCATTAAAACAAATAACTCGAAACGCATTTCTTTCAACTTTTTCATATTGAAGCTCCTTTTATTAAGTAATTAAATCTTATCCGAATCCGTGTTTTATAGGTGAAATGGTTAGATTATTTTCAATTTTTAATCGTATAAATAAGTATTGCTCTAATAAAAAATAAAGATATTTTTAGATATCCATGTGATAGCTGTACATACATTGTTGTGAATTATGGTATATATGTAAGATAACAATATTGGAATTACATTTTTGGGGCTGAGCATATGTCTAAGATAGAACGGATATTTCCCCTTGAAAAATGGATATTTTCTTTCCAATAAAGAAATTAGATGTCCACAAATGTGCGAAGGAAGTGAACCTATGTCAAAAATAGTTATTGTAGAAGATACGGAAAAGATAAGAGAGGAACTTAAAATCTTTTTAATCAGATATGGATATGAGGCTGTTGCGCCAACAAATTTTGAAAATATTATTCATGATACGCTAAAGGAAGAACCGAATCTAATACTTTTGGACATCAACTTGCCTATATTTGATGGATACTATATTTGCAGAGAAATAAGAAAAAGCTCCGATGTACCTATTATAGTAGTTACGAGCAGGGATAACGAGATGGACGAGCTAATGAGTATGAATTTAGGTGCGGATGATTTTATTACAAAACCATATAATACTCAAATTCTTTTGGCGAGAATTGAATCGATATTAAGACGAGTTCACGGCTCCAACGCCCGAGAGACGATTGTTTATAATGATCTAAAGCTTAATTTATCCAATGGCTCGGTTATTTATAATGGCAGGACAGCAGAGCTAACTAAAAATGAACTCAAAATACTTTCCTGCTTGATTAAAAACAAAGGAAAGATTGTATCAAGGGACGACCTTATGGACTTTATGTGGAACTCAGATGTTTTTGTGGATGATAATAACCTATCCGTTAATGTGACGAGATTAAGAAAAAAGCTTGAAGGAGTGGGGATGAAGGAAAATATAGAAACAAGACGCGGATTAGGATATATACTACCATGAGTATAAAAGAATATGTAAAAGATAGAACTTTATATTTGCTAATTAATTTTATATTATTCATCCTCATATGCGGGATTATGTTACTAATTAATATTGATAGTAACGTAATTTTCCTGACTTTCTGTATTTGGTTTTTCCCCGTCCTTACGTATATAATGATAGAGTTTTTTAAACAGAAAATGTTCTATAACGAGTTAAACAGTATAATGGACAGTTTAGATCAAAAATATCTGTTGTCTGAAATTATGAAAGAACCCGAAAATATAGAAGGGAAGCTTTTATATGATGTATTGCGACAGGCAAATAAGGACATGCATGAGCATGTAAAGAGCTATAGAGATAGAGAAAATGAGTATAGGGAATATATCGAAACATGGGTTCATGAAATCAAGACACCGATTTCATCAACAAGGTTAATCATCGAAAATAATCAAAACACCATTACTCGAAATATTCAAGATGAAATAAAAAAAATTGAAGAATATATAGAACAGGTCCTTTATTATTCAAGAAGTAATCATGTCGGTAAGGATTATCTTATTAAAGAGGTCTCTTTAGCTGATCTTGTTAGATGTGTTATCAAGAGAAATTCGAGAGACTTTATTAGCAAAGGGATTACGGTCGATATGGAAGCAGTAGAAGGAATGGCGTACAGTGATGCGAAATGGCTGGAATTTATAGTGAATCAACTGATTGGCAATGCAATTAAATACACGAGGGAATGTGATGGAAAGGTAACAATCCATACGATTAGAAATGAAAACAATATCATACTTACCATAGAGGATAATGGTGTCGGTATAATAGATAAGGATATAAATAGAGTTTTTGAAAAAGGATTTACTGGAGAAAATGGACGAAAGTTTGGTGGATCCACTGGCATAGGGCTTTACTTGTGCAAAAAACTTGCGGAGCAGCTTGGTTTAGGGCTTACGTTAACCTCTAAAGTGGGAGAAGGGACAAAGGTTAGTATTATTTTCCCCATAGGCAGTGTTAACTTAATACAATAATTCATCTTATAATGACGGATTTATGGCTAGTGTCTGTATTAGCTGTAAAGCCGTTATTTTTAATCTTGCAAAAATGTAACGTTAATAAAATATAAACCAATATGTTATCACCTTTTCCACTGATAAGATGAGTACAAATCATACATTGGGAGGAATTAGAGTGGAGCAACTAGAACTGAAAAAAATATTCACAAAGGTAGTAGGGGTCATTATTTTGTTAGTAGGCGTTTACTTTGTTTATGAATACGTTACTGAACCAAAAATGGTAGATGGCGTTGTGTCAAAAAATATGGATGATAAAGGAAATCCTGTAGATGCAACTGCCGATTTTTCGCCAGAGGATACGGTTTATTTTTCTGCTAAGCGGAACAGATTCTGGATTAGAGAAGCAGAGGTCGTTTGGTACAAAGATGAAATTGCCACAGAGAATAGAATTTATGTTGAGGAAAAAGTGAAGACAAACAAAGCTGGATATTTCTCTGCCAAGCTATCCGTTCCAGAAGGTCTTGAAGAAGGTCATTACGGTGTTACGATTTATGTAGATGGTGCAAAAATTATCGAAACAAAAGCCGAGTTTGATGTGAAAAAAGTAAAAGGTGCTGGAGAAGGAACAAAGGTAAGTACTATTTCCCCGTAGGTAGTGTTAACTTCATACAATAATTCATCTTATAGTGACGGATTTATGGCTAGTGTCTGTATTAGCTGTAAATCTTTTTTTTATGTTAAGGAAACTTTAGATTTTCGCATTGTGGATAACTTAAGGCAAAGTATGCTTTACGTCCAGGCTAAAGCGCCAGCCCCTCGAGGTCGCTTCGATCCCTCGGGTGAAAGTAAAGAGCGCACTTTCACTTCGGGCTCTCCAGCAGCTGAGGCTCACACGATGTGAGTCATTGAGGACATGCCACATGGATGTGGCATTTATGTCCACTCGGGGCTGAGCAGGCACTTTAGCGCTTTTGTTCTTTCAATCCTTGCAAAAATGTAACGTTAATAAAATATAAACCAATATGTCATCACCTTTCCCACTGATAAAATAAGTACAAATAATACATTGGGGGAATTAAGATGAAATCGTTAGAAGGGGGAAAAGTAGTGACATTGGTAAGGACAATAATTAAATGGTTTAATTGGAAAAAGGTAGTGCTGTTGTTGCTGGGATTCGCTATTTTGTCAGTGGGCACTACCAATTTGTATGGATACGTTAATGAACGAAAAATTGTAAATGGTGTTGTGTCAAAAAATCTCAGTGCCAAGGGGATGCCTGTAGGAATGACGCTGTTTGCACCAGAGGATACGGTTTATTTTACAGCAAAGGGGAATAAATTCTGGGTTAAAAAAGCCGAAATCGTATGGTATAAAGGGGAAATTGCTAGAGAGAACAGAATTTATGTTGAGAAAAATGTTGCGCTTAACAAAGAGGGGTATTTTACTGCTAAACTACCAGCTCCAGAAGGTCTTGAAGAAGGTCATTACGGTGTCACTATTTATGTAGATGGTTCAGAGTTTATGCAAACAAGGGCCGAATTTGATGTAATAAAGTAAAAGGTGGAGGCGGCAAAAAATGCAAACGATATTAAACGTCCACAAGATTGAAAAATATTATGGAAATAAGGGCAATATTACAAAAGCTATTGATAATATAAGCTTTGAGGTAATTGAGGGAGAATTTTTAGGTATAATGGGCCCTTCAGGCAGCGGGAAGACTACGCTATTGAATTGCATTTCAACGATTGATAACGTCACAACAGGCAAGATTATTATAAATAACAAAGATATTACGGCTCTTAAGACAAAAGCGCTGGAAGCATTTAGACGTGATGAATTGGGCTTTATATTCCAAGATTTTAACCTTCTGGACACACTGACGGCTTATGAAAATATTGCTTTAGCTCTAACGATACAAAAGAGGGAAATAACTGAAATAGATAACCTGATTAAAGATGTTGCGAAAAAACTTGGAATTAACGAGATACTTAACCAATACCCGTTTCAATTGTCAGGGGGGCAAAAGCAAAGAGTAGCCTGTGCAAGGGCCTTGGTTACGGAGCCATCTATTATTTTAGCGGATGAACCTACCGGCGCCTTAGATTCAAAATCCTCAAGATTATTATTGGAATCATTTGAAAAGCTGAATAAAGAGTTTCATTCAACGATTCTCATGGTTACCCATGACTCCTTTACAGCAAGCTATGCCAATAGAATCTTATTTATAAAAGACGGTCGAATTTTTACAGAACTAATACGTGGGAATGATACGAGAAAGGAATTCTTCAATAAAATAATTGAAGTTGTTACTTTACTTGGAGGCGATGTTGGCCATGTTCTTTAAAATAGCAATCAACAATGTAAAAAGAAGCTTTAAGGATTATTCTATCTATTTTCTTACGCTAACGTTAGGAATATGTATCTTTTACAGTTTCAATTCAATTGAAGCACAAAATTCGATTTTAGAAATGAATAAGGATCCCGACTATATTTTAACACTAAATATGATTATGGCTGGAACATCTGTATTTGTATCTTTTGTTCTTGGTGGGCTCATCATTTATGCCAATAATTCTTTAATAAAAAAGCGAAAAAAAGAATTAGGTATATACATGACATTAGGAATGCCAAAAGGTACTATCTCAAAAATATTGCTTTTTGAAACCCTTTTTATCGGTGCGCTGTCCCTTGTGGTTGGGCTTGGACTCGGGATAATCGTTTCACAGGGAATGTCAGTCATTACGGCCAACATCCTAGGAGTTGATGTGGAAAAATTTAAGTTCATTATTTCATTTAGTGCGGTGATTAAATCGGTCGTATACTTTGGAATAATTTATCTTTTGGTGATGATCTTCAATCAGATTACGATTTCAAAATACAAATTGATTGACATGCTAAATGCAGCAAAGAGAAATGAAAAAGTAAAGGTAAAGAATTCTTTTGTATCAATCCTTCTATTTCTGTTATCTGTGGGGTTATTAGTAACTGCTTATAGTAGGATTCTAAAGAGCGGAATAGATGCCGAAGTTAATGAGTTGTTAATCACTGTCATACTAGGCGTGATTGGAACCCTGTTTTTCTTTTTCAGTTTCTCTAGTTTCTTTATCCATATTGTGCAAAAGAACAAAAAAATCTATTTAAAAGATATAAACATATTTGTATTAAGACAAATCAATAACAAAATCAATACGAACTTCTTATCTATGACTGTTATCTGTCTCATGCTTTTTTTAACGATTTCACTGTTATTTACGGCGTTTGATTTAAAAGGAAGTATTGATAAAAGTAATAAGACTTTTGATGCGTCAGCATTTCTCGTTGTTAACAATGAGAGTGAAAATCCTAAGGAGAATGATATCGAAGAATTTATAAATAAAATAAACTTTACTTTCGAACCTTATGAAAAGTATGCCTTTTATAGTGAATATAAACTGAATGTTACGCCTGAGGACTTGTTATCAAAGTATTTAAACGAGCAGGAGCGAATCGATTTAAAGGAAGATTATTTTTACGGTGATGCGATATCTGCCATAAAAATATCGGATTATAATGCAATGATAAAGCTTAAGGGACAGGAAGCTATTGATTTAAAGGAAAATGAGGTTTTAGTTGTATCTAACTACGAGTATGTGAAGAGTACCCTTTCTAACTATAAGAAGGGTAAAGGTATTATCCAGATAGAGGACAAAGCCTACACAATCAAAAATGAGTCTCCTATCGAAGAAACTATAAATATTAGTGGTTATAATGAGTTTTTTTATCTGATCATTCCTGATAACTTTAACGGAAGTCTACAGCTAGAGTTTACAGGCTTTAATGTAATATACGAAGAGCAATATTCAGAAAAATCAGATGAAAAATTCGCCAACCTATTTAATAACCTTGCAGAAGATCAATATAGAGACGTCTTTCCAGCTTTAGTTATTGGGGGGACATGGGACCAAGTACAAGATAGAAAGAATGGAGGAATCGCATTATTTGTATTCTTAGGTCTATTTTTAGGGCTTATATTTATAATCACTAGCGCGGCCGTTATGGCATTGCAACAGTTATCTGATGCAAGTGATAGCTTGGAACGATATAAGTCTCTAAAGAAAATCGGTGTCACTGAAAAATTAATAAACAATGCAATATTGAGACAAAGCTTAATCTATTTTATGACACCTCTAGGTTTGGCTATTATTCATTCAATAGTCGGAATAAGCGCAGTTAGTAAAATTTTTAATTTCCACTACGAAAGTATAATCATAAGCTCTTTATTCCTTGTAATAATATATGGTGGCTATTTTTATGCAACGTATGTTGGTGTTAAGAATATAGTTAAAAATAGTAACTAATTTTAATTAAATATATGTTGATTCGTACAACGCAATAGAATAAATAAGGAATGAGTGAGAAATAATAGAACTAGCTCAAAAAAGAACGGAGTTGATTCTATGTCAAATGCAGGAAAAATGCCGCGAGAAGAAGGGATAGACCATAGTTTCAGTCTTATAAGAGAAGGCTATATGTATATTTTGAATAAACGTCGTAGTTTTAATTCTGACATGTTTGAAACCCGCTTACTGGGAAAGAAAGCAATCTGCATGGGAGGTAAAGAGGCTGCGGAACTTTTTTATGATCCGGAGAAATTCAAAAGGAAAGATGCGGCACCCAATCGGGCAATCCAAACATTGTTTGGTAAGAACGGTGTTCAGGCATTAGATGGCCACGCACACAAACATCGCAAGGAAATGTTTATGTCCATCATGTCTCCTGCTGAACTGAGTAGGCTAACTGATCTCACAAAAAAACAGTGGGCGTTAGCAGCAACAAAATGGGCAAAGGCAGATCAGGTTACTCTCTATGAGGAAACGAAGGAGATTTTGTTCCGAACAGCTTGCGAGTGGGCCGGTGTACCTGTTCAAGAAAGTGAAATAAAGAATTTAACGAATTACTTTGCGGCAATGTTCGAGTCGGCAGGGGCGATTGGACCAAAGTATTGGATGGGTAGAAATGCGCGGAATAATGCAGAAAAATGGATGGAGGAACTCATTGAAAATGTTCGTCAAGGAACCGTCATGCCACCTGAAAATACAGCTTTGTATAGATTCTCCTGGCATCGTGAACTAGATGGGGACTTACTTGCGGTAGAAGTTGCGGCAGTTGAAGTAATCAATATTTTACGGCCGATTGTGGCAATTGCTATTTTTATCAATTTCATTGCGTTAGCGCTGCATCATTACCCGGAAGAAAGAAAGAAGCTTCAAACGGGCGATGAAAAATATGCGGAAATGTTTATTCAGGAAGTTCGCAGGTTTTATCCATTTTTCCCATTTGTAACAGCTTTGGTAAAGAAGGATTTTACTTGGAACGGCTATCAATTTGAAGAAGGTACCTTAACGCTTTTAGATCTTTATGGTACAAATCATGACCCTGAAATTTGGGATAATCCGGATGTGTTCTATCCTGAACGCTTTTCAAATTGGCAAGAAAGCCCGTTTGGATTTATACCTCAAGGTGGAGGGGATTATTTTGGAGGACATCGCTGTGCAGGTGAATGGGTAACGATTGAAGTGATGAAAGTGAGCCTAAATTTCCTTGTGAATCAAATTACTTATGAATTTCCTGACCAAGACGTAAGTTATAGTATGGTGGATATTCCGAGTATCCCTCGTAGTAAAATTGCACTTAAAAATGTAAAGCTAAACATGTAAATTCCTTTAGAATTTTTGTTGTTAATCGGAAAGTGCCAAAAGTCGATTGAGGAGAGAGAGGTCGGCTTTTGGCGTATGAAAAAATTCCATTGACAAATAATACTTATGAGAAAGTAAAATTTTTGTTTGACCTTGGAGGAATAGCATGGGGAAATTAGATGGCAAAGTAGCAATCATTACAGGGGCAGCACAAGGGATGGGTGCGATGCATGTTCGTAAATTTGTGGAAGAAGGCGCAAAAGTAGCGATTACAGACCTTAACTTTGAAGGGGCACAAAAACTAGCCGATGAAATAGGAGAAAACTCAATCGCGCTTAAATTAGATGTTGCTAGTGAAGACAACTGGGTAGAAGTTGTCGCAAAAACAGAAGAAACATTTGGTCCTATCAACGTGTTAGTAAACAACGCGGGAATTGGTATCTTCAAAACATTAGAACAACTAACGGTCAAAGACTTTGAATTAACATTTAAAGTAGACGAGCTTGGCGTATTTTTAGGCATGCAAAAAGTACTTCCTTCTATGAAAAAAGCTGGCATAGGGTCTATTGTTAACATTTCGTCAGTAGATGGTTTGGTAAGTGCGCCAACAGCTATTGCGTATAGCGCTTCTAAACATGCTGTAACAGGTATGACGAAAGGTGCTGCTGCTGAGCTTGGGCAATATAACATCCGTGTAAACTCTGTACATCCTGGCATTATCAAAACGCCTATGGCTGATCAACCGGATGTTGAAGAATACCTGAAGCAACTTGAACAAGATATTCCACTAAGAAGAAGAGCCGAAGTAGAAGAAGTTTCTAATTTAGTTATCTACCTGGCATCGGATGATTCTAGCTATTCGACCGGAAGCCAATTTGTAGTAGATGGCGGAATGATTTCGGATCTCTAATAGACATGGTAGTGGTGGAAATGATCGTCTTATTAAGACAGGATAAAGAAAATTAAATATTTATTCCGTCACTAACAACAAAAACATATCTCTTGAATAGGGATATCCCTATTGATATGCTCCCCATTAGGTAGACAGATTAAAAAATAAAATCTGTTTATTAAATGGGGAGCTTTTTTATGACGAAACAACTAATAACACCTGAAATGAAATTGTTAGCTCTTCAATATGTAGAGGAAGGGCTTTATTCTATTCGAGAAATTTGTGAAAAGTACGCTATTTCGACTTACACATTTAAAAGCTGGCGTACTAAATTTAAAACCGGGGGAATTGAAGCATTAACGCCAGCTAAGAAAAATAAGTTTTACTCCAAAGAACTAAAAGAACGAGCAGTGGCAGACTACTTAACGAAAAAGTATTCAATGTACGAAATCCTCTCAACATATGAAATTAGGGGTTGGTCGTTGTTCAAATCATGGTTAAAAACCTATACTAGTCATAGTGAATTAAAAGATTCGGGTAAAGGAATGAGCCAAACTATGACTAAAGGAAAAAAAACAACCGTAGAAGAACGCATTGAAATCGTCAAAGCCTGCCTAGCGAACGGGAAGAATTATCAAGAGACAGCGGCACAATATGAAGTATCTTATCAACAGGTGTATCAATGGGTACGTAAGTTTGAAAAGGATGGGGAAAAGGCCCTTCAAGATCAACGTGGTCGCACAAAACCAGCAGAAGAACGCACACCAGAAGATGAATTACGCTTAAAAATTCAACAGATGGAGCGCGAAAATGAACGATTACGTGCAGAAAATTTACTACTAAAAAAGTTAGAGGAAATCGAAAGGAGGTATCGTTAAGTAAAGTCCGCATTCAAAGCCGTTATCTCGCGATTCAAGAGTTAGCGAAGCATGAAAACTTATCGATTATTTTATTATGTAAAATCGCCAAGGTATCCCGTGCAGCTTACTACAAATGGCTCAATCGTCAACCCTCAGCACGGGAACTAGAGAACCAACAGTTAATAGCGTCTATCCAACATTTATATACACAAATAGATGGTATTTATGGCTACCGCCGTATCACAATGACTATTAACCGCCAACGTGAAAAAGAAAACTTAGCGAAAGTGAATAAGAAGCGTATTTATCGTCTAATGCAAATTTGTGGTTTAGAGGCGGTGATTCGCCGTCGTCCAAAAAAATACCGGAAGGTGAAACCAGATTACGTAGCTGAAAACGTGTTAGCACGTAAGTTTACAGCCGAAAAGCCGAATCAGAAATGGTGTACAGATGTGACGGAGTTCAAGTATGGCAACGGCAAGAAGGCTTATTTAAGTGCGATTATCGATCTTTATGATAAGTCCATTGTGAGTTATGTATTAGGTCCTTCAAACAATAATGACCTTGTTTTTAAGACGGTAAGACCAGCTATTCGTCAACTGTCAAAAGCTGAACTTCCACTTTTACATAGTGATCGTGGGTATCAATATACATCTAAAGAATTTAAACGAATTATGAAGAAGGCAAAACTAACACATAGTATGTCGAGAGTCGGCCGTTGCATCGATAATGGACCAATTGAGGCGTTTTGGGGGACACTGAAAGTAGAGAAGTATTATTTACATAAATTTGAGACGTTTGAGGAATTAAAACACGCCATTGATACGTACATCGAATTCTATAACAACGAACGTTATCAAGAAACATTAAACGGCTTGAGTCCTTTAGAATTCAGAGCTCAAGCCGTTTAAAGCATTTTTATTATTTCCACTGTCTACTTGACAGGGTGCAGTTCATATTTAAGAGGTATGTTTTTTGAGGTGCTTTTATATAATTATCCATTTTAATAGAAATCTATATCAATATTTTCTACGTTATTTTGTGCCATTTTTTGCATCCTTACTTCAAGCACACCATTTCTATACGTTGCCTTCACCCCGTCGCTAGATACAGGACTTGGTAGGGAGACAGAGCGATGAAAGCCACCCACATAACGCTCTTTTCTAAACATGTTTTCTTCTTTTATTTCCGTTGTTGTATTGATGGAACCTCTGATACTTAACATATTTTGTTCAACATGGAGCTGAATATCGTCGTCCTTTTCTAGACTAGGGATATCGCAAGTAGCGATGACTTCCGTTGCTGTTTCATGTACATCGACTTTCATGTCACCAAAGTTCCCAAGCATATTATCGAAAATACTGAAATCAAAAGGAAAAGTTGAAAATATCCGGTCAAAATCTTTTCTTATATTCGATAATTGTTTATATGAATCGTCAGGTAGTAACGACATCTTATAAGCCTCCTATTTACTTTTGCATATATTATGTGCATGGATTATTAAATTGACTGGGTGAATATCAACCATTTAGTTTAATTTCAATTCACCGACAAATTTAATAATCCACGCTTTCATATTAGCTAACTAAACACGGATTGCATTGCTCACGTAAAATATTCGAGTTTCGCATGTGGAAAGAACTTTTCTAGATAGCTGTATAATGCCGTTTTCATTTCATCCTCTTGTTCTTTTTGATAAATGTATTTACCGATGCCATACTTTCCCCATTTAAGGCGTCTTGCGGATTCATCTAACTTTAATTTAGTCTTTGGATAGTTTTTCTGAATAACATTTTTTGCAGTCTTTGTAAAGCGGTGCTGAATGAATTCAAAGGTGATATCTTGTCGTGCATCCTGAGGTAACTCTGCATCCAAGCGCTCAAACATATGATAGTATCCTTCCTTCCACCCTTCATGAAGGTAAATCGGTGCGACAATAAAACCAAGTGGATAACCCGCTCGTGCTACTTTCCCAGCTGCTTCAATACGCTTGGCGAGAGGGGATGTGCCTGGTTCAAAGTTTTTGATGACATAGTCTGCATTGATGCTAAATCGAAATCGTGTGTGGCCGTTATGTTTCGCATCGAGTAGGTGATCGACATGATGAAATTTCGTTACAAATCGTAATCTCCCTAATTCGGTTTGGCCAAAATGTTCAATTGCCTTTTTTAATGAGTGCGTTAAGTGGTCTATCCCAACAATATCAGATGTACAAGCTGCTTCAAATCGCGTAATCTCAGGGGCCCGCTCTTCGATATAGTGATCTGCCGCTGCAAAAATTTCATCGACATTCACATATGTACGAAGGTAAGGTTTACTCCCCATCGTTGTTTGTAAATAACAATAATGACAATGCCCCATACACCCCGTTGCAAGTGGAATCGCATATTCTGCGGATGGCTTGGACGTGTCAAATTTTAGTGTTTTACGAATGCCCACGACGAGTGTAGACTTTGCAATACGATATTTTTGTAAATCATTGTCCCCGGGAAGATTTCGTATCTGGTTATGTGAGGTCGTATAGCGAATCTCAATACCGAGCTCTTCAAATTTTTTTTTCAGTTCCAAACCAAGTGGATACTCCAAGGCTTTTGGTTCAAAATAAACAAGCTGGGGCATAAAAGGTTTATTCATAATGTTCGCCCATCTTGATGAAATACGGATTTCGAGTAAACATAAAACCATTTTTTCTGCTTTCGCTAAACACGTCATCACCTTCTTTTCGTATTTGACATTAGTTTGTCTAAAGAAAGGAAATTAATGAGGTGGAAAATATGGCAGTTGTCTTTTGCGAATAACACTTCACGAATAGTAAATCAATTAAATATGAAGGCGATTTGTGAAATGATGAACCAATGGCCAAGCGCGTACGTCTATCTTTTTGGCAAAATGCAGAATCGGTAAATCGCTTTCAACCGCAATACCTTGTTTGGATAGTATTGAATGATAACTAAATTCTGCCTCAGCTTCTTGCAATGTCCAAGGTTCGTGCAAAATATCACAGCGAAGCGGTACTCCTGAGGCATTTAATGTGTAAAAGCAGTAACGCTCAACCAGCCATTCCTCAAAGGAACCTTCAGCTGCTTGAAATGGCGCGGAAATTGGTCGATAGCTACACGCCAATTCGATTTCAGCGTCCAACCGTCTTTTACTTTCAAATTCAACCGTTGTGCCACGATTTTTAATCGCCATATCGGCGTACCAATAAGGTAGGTGATACAGCGTTTGCGCGCCTTTTACAGCAAGCCAATTGGCCGCGTCTAAGCTGAAAAAGTACACACCTGGCTTGCCGTCTAGCGTCACATACGTCCGAACATTGAGCTCGGGAAATGTATCTGTCCCCGGAATAGGCGGCAAGCCTCGCACCCCAACCCCCGACATACGAAACGGCACGACCCCAACCCAACACACGCCATTATATGAATCTAAAGGCAATGCTTCAGGTACTAATTTGCGTAACACGTCAAATTGAATTGGGTAATGGGCAAACAAAAGATCGCTCCATGTTTGCTTCATCGTCCAAGGATAATTCGGGACAGCCCACGGACGATGGCTGTCATCCCATTTGTTTTTTAAATCTTTTCCCACAGCAAGTCACTTCCTTGATGATTTATTATGATGAAATTTTTAGCATTAAAATAGTTCAAACATGCAGGACACTACGCTAGTAAGTAGAAATTTCCTTTAACAGAATAGACATCTTTTCGTATAAAGCATTCATTGCGTAAGTTTCTGTGCGAAGAGACGCTACCTAAAACTATACTACCATTATATTGAAATAAATGGTTGGGGAATATACATCTGGTTAAAGAAATTAGAGATGAAATCATTTAAAGCAGAATTATTTGCAACAGAAATATTTTACTCCACACATTTAAAACGTAAAATGCTTCATTTGGCAGAATGGATATACGACATATTTTATAATAAGTAAAAATTAGTATGTACCTTATATAAAAAGGATTTACCGCATGTAATTCAATATTTTTTACTAGGTAAAGTGGGAAGAATGAGACTTTTTTAGTGTGGAAAAGGAGTTGATTTTCTTCAAAAGTCGATGGTTTTCAACTAAAAAGTGCCTGTTTGGAGCTGTTTTTCATCATTAATTTTTGCAGCTGGTTTCTTTGGAATGGGATGGGTTCTAGCTGGAATGATTGGGGATTTTAATGTGTTTTTAAGGCAGCTTTAGCAAGAAAAGTAGTCCTTTTTTGCAAAAAAGAAGTGTTTTTAAACATTTTTTTGAAGGATTTTTCTAGGGAAAAGGATGTGCTTTGTGATGCTTTTTTGCTGTTTTATGATTTATTCATGAGCATAGACACGTAATCTGATAGTTGGCACATAAATGAGAATATGTTGTATATGAATTTTGGGAAAGTGAGGATTTTTGGTTTGGAAAATTTTCTGAGGGAGGAATAGGAGGCAATTTTTTAGTTTTAATAAATCAATAGTTGCTAAATTAAGTAATTGATTTAAAATTTAGTAAATAGTCATTTAGGAGGTATTTGTAATGCAAAAGCTAGGGGAAGTACAAATGGTCGAGAATATATTCGATGAATATTTAAAGTTAGCAACAAATGATGAGCGTGTGGATGTGCAATTAGTAGCAGCTAAGGAAAAAAATATCTTAAAGGATTTATTTTTTAGAAATAGTTTAAGAGAGAAGTATTCAATATGTAAAATAAGATATAAAAGACAGTTGAAGATATTGAAACATTAGAAAAAATACATAGCTAGTCGAAAGGAGAACCTATGCCAACCTACAACAAACTAGTCCGCGACCGCATCTTAGAGATCATCGCGGCAGACGGATTAACTTACAATGCACGGACATTACGACCAGAAGAGCATTTAATAGAAATTAAAAATAAATTATATGAGGAAGTAAAAGAGTTTGACGACACGACAAATGAGGACGATGCGCTAGAGGAATTGGCGGATGTACTTGAATTGATTCATGCGGCACTTAACGTATACGGCAAGTCCTATGCCGAGCTAGAGGCGGTACGTGTGCGGAAGCGGGACAAGCGCGGTGGCTTTGATAACGGCGATTATTTAATTGATGTTGAGGACAAATAGATGAAGCTCATTACGTCAAATTTAGTGGAGGAGCTTAAATCGCTTTGTGCGGACGCAACGCATATTAGCTGGGTGACGGCGTTTGCGATGAAATCCGGAGCCGAGCTGATGCTGCCGACATTGCAACGGGCACAGGCGCGCGGGGCGGTGATTCAAATTTTAGTGGGGGACTACTTGAATATTACACAGCCAGATGCGCTCACGCTGCTTGTAGAGGCATTGCCAGATGCAGAAATTCGGATGTACAGGACATTTGGGCGTTCGTTTCATCCAAAGGCGTATTTATTTCAGTGTGAGGCGAGCGGGCATGTGATTGTGGGCTCGTCGAATTTATCAAAATCTGCGCTGTCTACAGGTATTGAGTGGAGCTTACATACGGTGGATTGTCATACATATGAGCAAGGGCTAGATGAGTTTTACAAGCTGTTTTACTCAGAGCACACGCATCAGCTAAACACGCTTAGAATTGCGCAGTACCGTGAGCAGTACGAGGCAGCTAATAGTGTGAGTAAGTTGTCGACTATGTGGGATGCGCGCGAGGAGACGGCGCTTATGTACGGCACGCAGCGTGAGGCGATAGTTATTCATGATCCGCCTGAGACGGTATTTGAGCCGCGCCCTGCACAAAGTTTAGCGCTAACAGCACTCTACGACACGATGCAGCAGGGCTATGATAAGGCGATGGTTGTGCTGGCGACGGGACTCGGGAAAACGTATTTAGCGGCATTTTTTGCTCGTAAATTTGACCGCGTGCTGTTTATTGCGCACCGTGAGGAGATTTTGGAGCAGGCGAAGGCGTCATTTCAGCGCATTCACCCGGAGCGCGCGGCAGGGTTTTATCATGCGGTGGAGAAAAATAGGGACGCGGAAATGCTGTTTGCGTCGATTTTTACGATTGCACAGCCACAGCATTTACAAAAGTTTGGACGAGATGCGTTTGATTTAATTGTCATTGACGAGTTTCACCATGCGGTTGCACCCGTCTACAGCAAGGTACTCGCGCATTTTCAGCCGGCCTTTTTACTTGGCATTACCGCGACACCGGACCGCTTAGATCATAAGGACGTGTTTGCGCTTTGTGATGGTAATGTCGCGCTTGAGGTGCATTTTTTAGATGCGATTGCGCGCGGTTGGCTCGCTCCGTTTCATTATTACGGGGTGCGTGATGAGATTGATTATGCGCACATTCGCTGGGCGGGTACGCATTATGATGAGGAACAGCTCATACATGCACAGCAGGATGCGCGGGTGCTGGCGAGCATTTACGAAAATTGGTGTACCTATAAGCAAACACGCACGATTGGCTTTTGTTCGTCTGTGCGACAGGCGAGGGCGCTCGCGGATTATTTTATGAGGCGAGGCGCGCGGGCAGTGGCACTTGTTGGGACAAATTCGAGGCATGAGCGGAAAAGAGCGCGTGAGCAACTGCTGAATGGTGCGGTGGATATTATTTTTACGGTCGATTTATTTAATGAAGGCGTGGATATTCCGACTGTGGATACATTACTATTTGTACGCCCGACCGAGTCACTCGCGATTTTCACGCAACAAATTGGGCGGGGCCTGCGTTTAGCGAACGGTAAGGAAAAGTGCGTGATTATTGATTGCATCGGCAATTACCGCAATGCTGACCGCAAATTGCGCGTCTTTTATCCGCAGCTGGTGGCAAGTAAAAAGCTGACACCGCAGCAGGTGCAGGTTATTGATGGCACGAATTGTGTCGTCGAGCTAGATTTAGCCGTTGTTGATTTACTAAAGGAAATGGCGCGGAAAAATACATCCTACAAGGCGCAAATGCTAGCGGCATACGTGGAGGTGAAGGCCGATTTAGGCAGGCGCCCGAGCTATTTAGACATGTATTTGCAGTGCGGATTTGTCGATGTGAATATTGCGCGTGAGTTTGGAAGCTTCGTGGGGATGTTAAAGCAGGTTGGCGAGTTAACAGAGACAGAACTTGAAATTTTCACACGCCATGAGTCACTACTTGTAGAAATCGAAAAAACGGCCATGACGAAAAGCTATAAAATGGTTGTATTACAGGCGATGCTTACGCGCGGGGAGCAGCTTTTTGCAACGGGCATCACGGCAAAAGAGGTCGCCCCGTTATTTTTAACCTATTTAAATCACCCAGCACGTAAATGGATTGATGGTGTGGAGGACAGCAAGGTACAGACAGTCATCGAAAAGATGCCGATGACAAAGTGGGCAGCTAGTAGTAAGGGGCTTGCTTATTTTATGGATGGAAAATTTGGCTTCAATGTAGAAATCGAGCCAGCGCATGCGGCCGTGTTGCATGAGTGGGTGTCAGAAATTTGCGAATTCCGTTTGCATCGTTATTTTGCGCGGAAGGCGGAGCGGGTGACGGTAAATTAATGAGGGGGGACGAGTGAGATGACATTTTATGATGAAGTGTATTCGAAATTGGCGTGTTATTTAACAATAGAGCGAATTGAAAAGGCAAATGAGGTATTTGAGAAAAACTTATTAATGTAAACAAATGTAGCGTTTGTTAAATAAATGGAACTACAGCATTAGAAAGAAGAAACATTAGCAAAAGTAAACGGGCAAAAAGGTCGTAACATACCAGTAACACAAGGCGCTGCTGTTAGTGCGCTAGGCTTGGCTGATATTAGTACTGCTGTGGCAATTACATTAATTGTTACGTTGGACTTATTGTTATGGTCGCGATGGTAATGGTTTTTTCACTTACCGCCTGTACATTGGGATGACATTTTAATTGCGCTTGTTGTTTTTCAGTTAAGTATATTTTCGTCATTTAGTTCCGCTCCAGTATCTTTTTTCTCATTATAAATAAAAATACCCTATAAGATAGACTTTTTTCAAAGTGTCTATCTTATAGGGTACATTTTAAAACAGGTGGGCGCTATTTGACGCTTACGCTATAATGTTGTTCATTATTTTTTTCATAAAAATAAAGGGAATAGCCCTATTGCCCATTCCTCAAAAATCTTTATTTTTGTAATTCATTTAGAGCATCCATATATGTTTTTCTATTATCGATTATCAATTTCTCTAAATCTTTTATAAGCTCATCATAGTGTTTAACATCTGATTGATCTTTCACCATATACTTATAAAAAAGCATAAACGCATATGCGATTCCAGTATTATCTACATAAACTAAACTATTTCCACTTTGCTTAATACTTGCATTACCATTTTCCGTTCTAATATCCATTGACGTATTATGAACTAGCTCATCCTTATATTTGTCAATAGACTTTTTTACATAGTGATCTATTAACTGTTCTAATTCCTTATTTTCAAATTTCATTTGAGTTCCCTCCCTTTCGTTTATGTACTAAACGATGAAAAAAAGCTAACCTACGAGTTTATTAACTTGTAAGCCAACTTTTTAAAATTAGTTACTCATCCATTAATGATTACCACTGCGTGATAACCAAGAGTTACCGTTGTACACAAAAACGCTTGTTCTGCTGTCTTGGTCCGCGTCTTGGTCATTTCTAATTCTATTTCTTGCTGCTGCATTTGAGGCTGCCACTGCTGTATTATCATTATCATTTCTGTTGAAATTAGCACTAAGGTTAACTAATTCTTGTCTTAGAGCAGCTACAATTACATTCACTAAAACATCTTCATCTCTACCATTGCTCATAAATTTCCCTCCCTTCTTTTATAATCTGTTTATATTGTATGGCTTATAAAAAAAGAGACTTAAGCAATTTACACTAGTAAATCGTAAGAGTCTAAAATATTTTTTTAAAATGAAAAATTGCATCTAAAAAAGGAAGTCCTTTTCTTGGTAGAATTAAGTCACCACAACCAACCCTAGAAAAACGAAGATTCGTGACAACATGTATAATTGCGCCTTTATAATCCGTAAATTTCACAACACGCTTACAGTATTTTAGTGTCTCCTATGAACGAGATTGAAGAAAATGGCGGTAATTAGGAATAATCTCAAATGGCTTGGTTCCTTTTAAAGGAGCTAAGCCGTTTTCTTTTTTACAATCAAAAAAGCACAATCATCCAAAGATAATTGTACTTCTCTATGTATCTGCACAGCACAAGCTGCCTAGTGGGCACACAGCCGGTCATGTAACGTCCTACCTGAACCAGACTCTAGGGTTTGAATGAGCGTTAAAGCTTAATGGTTGAACGTTAAACAGTAAGAGCGTTGAATGTTGAGTTTTATACTTTAAATCTTGAGCTTTGAGCTTTTTTCGGTCTATTTTTTTCGCCGAAGCTCTATAAAAGTTATTTTCTCAAAATCGATTAGGGTATGGCTTATTTGCTTGTTTTAACTCGCGGGAAAGCCACAAAACGCGAGCGACGCTACGTTTGCTGTTTTCGCCAGGCTATGCAGGATGTACTTCTATTTTATATCTCGATAAACGTTGTGGCGTTTGATTCGGATAGCACGGCGTCTACCTCAGACTCAAATTCCTCGATCTCAGCCGTTAATGTTTCGATAATTTTTTTGATGTTCATCGGATCAATGAGCTCGTACTCATTACGTTTCATGAATGTTTCCGTATGTAGCTTGACCTCGTCTGGTGACTGCTTGTCCTTGTTGCCGAGGATGTTAATTAAGTATGTTTCGAGCTTTTCAGGCAGTGCCTCGTTGGCTGCGGTCACATGTGTGATGGCGCGTTGGTATTGTCTACGCAAATTTTCTAAAACTTCTTTTTCAAATGTAATGGATTGTTTGCGCTCAATGGCCTCAGCTACGGTCATTGTGGCAGAGCCAACCTTTACTGTCGTCTGCGCATTCGATGCAACAACAAGTGCCTTTAAGCGGTTGCGATACGCGATTAAGCTCATTACTTTATCATATGAGCCTTGCATATCCTTTTTGAATTCCTCAATCGGCATCCCATTAATTTTTTCATTGCTTTTGCGGTTCGCACGCACGAGTTCCACTTTTTCCGTTGCGGCTTCAATGCGTTCGTTGAGCATTTTTAGTTCAGATAGTGCACGGTGTAGCGATAGTTTTTTCGTTTCCATAGCGTACCTCACTTTTTGAAAATTTCGTCTGTTGTTACTGTACTACAAATTGGAAATATAATGCAACTTTCTACTCCGGCTTTTTATGGCGTGATTTCTTTTCGTGTGTCGTATAGGGTGCTATAATTTTTGTATAATAATTCCTTTGGAGGTGCTTTGATGGAGGCGTATGTGACAGAGGTGCGGGCCAAGCAGTGTGCGCGTGACCTAATTGTGTGGGTATATGAATTTCCTGTGGAGGACCCAAAGCAGCAGTATAAGGGGGTATCGGATATTGCTTGGGCGTGGCGCCGCAGTAATCAGTTTATGCCTGTTGCGTTTCATGAAAGTACGATTGCGACGTTTACACCGGTCGCACAGCTAGCGGGATTTGAGCCACTGTCGATGCGGCAGCGCATGCTTGATATGAATAGCTATGCGGAGCGTACATTGCTTGAGAAGCTTATAAAGGAAAGCCTGTTTGTGACAGGACAGCAAAGCTTGAATTTGAAGCGTGTCGGCTATGATTTGCAGGAATGGCAGCCGAAAAAGGTTGACGAGGTGCTTATTTACCCGGCGTTGTCGCTTCACGTGAATATTACTGGAGATGACATTTGCATCGGCTTTCATTTAACACATAAGTTTGAGTACAATTACACGTTGCAGCAAATGCTAGAGCGCGGACAAGGCTTGCAGGCAGGAATGCGCGTTGTGCATAGCCGGCAGTTAACGAATGGTACCTATACATTAGAAAGGCTGACAGATTACGGGGTACGCGATGTTTGTCCAAAGCTGAAAAAATCAATTTATCAGTATTACATCGATCTAGGCGATCAGCGGACAGTCAAGCTACTTGGCCCGCAAGTACGCGTCGTGCATGCACTTGCGAACAATGGCACGAGTCTAAGCTATGCGGCGAGTGTATTAAAGCCACTGTGCTCGTTTGAGACGATGAACGCGGTTGAGGCGAAGCAGGTAATGGACGCACTGAAAATGAAGCCAGACGAGCGTATGCGTAAAAATTTGCGTCAAATGTATGAGCTGTTGCGCGCGTATCCGTATTTGTCATTTGAAAAAAATCCATTTTTACTTGCGCATAATGGCTATGAGCTGCAGACGGTTACGGAGCCGAGGCTGCTATTTAATAAAGCATACAATAAGCCAATTGGTGGATTAAAAAACGGGCGTTTATATCAAGGTGGCGAGCTGACGCTGTCCATTTTTATGGACGAGACGTTTGAGCGTGAGCTGGGCTTGCCAAAAAAATTAGCGTATAAATTTGTGCGCGTCTTACAAACCATTGCCGCGCAGCACGGCGTGAAAATAACGATTAGCACCGAGACGCGAAAGGTGCAGGAAGCGTTTACTGAAAGTTTTTTCGAGCAATTTTCGTGGAATGTGCAAAATTTAGAATCCATTTTTGCAGGGACAACCGTGCTGACGTTTATTAGCGAAAAGCATTTAAGTGAGGTGCCGCACAATATTTATCAGTTGTTCAAAAAGCAGTTTGGCGGCAAATGGGACATTACATCACAGGTGCTAACGGAGAAGAGTTTGCGCGATTTTTACCGATTACTCCAAAGTAAGCGACTAGAAAATTTTAATTCGGATCATGTAGATGAGTGCCAGCACGTGGCAAAGCTTGTAAAGGAGGCGCCGCTATCGTATACCGTATTTAATATTTTACTCGGGCTGTACGTGAAAAGTGGTATGCAGCCGTGGGTGTTGGCTGAGCGCACACATTCGGACTGTTTTATCGGACTTGATGTCAGTCATGAAGAAGGCAAAAGCGCGGCGGGCATTATGAATGTCATTGGCAGTGATGGTCGTTTAATGAAGCAGTCCGCGATTCATAGCACACTAGCCGGTGAGAAGATTGATGCGGCAATGCTTGAGGAGATACTTATTGAGGTATTGCAGGCATATCAGGAACAGTTTGGCGCATTGCCGAAGCATGTGACGATTCACCGCGACGGGCGCTGGCGTGAGGATTCAGCAGTGGTTGAGCAGTTACTTGCGTCAAAAGATATTGCGTATGACATAGTAGAAATTGTGAAAAAGCCAAATCGTCGTATGGCGTTTTTTGATCAAGCAGGCGGCAAGTACGTGACGCGCCAAGGTGTGTATTATGCAAAAAAGAGGGAAGCACTGCTTTGTACAACGGATCCGCGCGAGAACATTGGCATGGCACAGCCGATGAAAATTGTGCAAAAAACGAAAGCGCTCACGTTCGTACAAATTATCGAGGATGTATACCGTTTGTCCTTTATGCATATCCATGCGCTGAATAAAACACGTTTGCCGGCAACTGTGCATTATGCGGATCTAAGCTCAACCGCATATCAGCGCGGGCAAATTGCGTCGCGCCCGACGAATGTGACGTATTTGCCGTTTGTATAAGACAATGTTATACATGAACCGAAAAAGACGGCGTATCAAGCGATTGTAGCTTGCTAAAGTTCTTAGCCGCCTTCTCTTTTCTTAGAGGAGGTGGCTTTCTCTTATGATTTTCATGAAGAGGAGCAAGTCCAAGGAAATGTATCGTTCGTGCCATTCAAATACGTCTTCATTTCATTCATTTGTCTAGAAGAACTTTTTGAGAAGGCTTGCCCCATTTTCATTCAAAAGCAGAAACTATAGCATCTAGTTTCTGCTTCTGTGTTATCTCACTTTCCGCAACCAAAACCGAATCTCCCTCGCTGCACTTTCCGCAAGCTTCACCGCCGTGCGCTCACTGTCGCCGCGCGCAATGACATACGCATAACGATGCCCCATCGAAAGCGGAGGAATAAGTAGTGTGCCTTTTTTCGGCTTCACATACACATCATAAATACCAGGCGTGTTGTGTGCGCGCATCTTGCCTGTGACACGCTGTAAAATGCCTTTCCGCCGTACAATCAAATATTTCGTATAGACAAAGTGCTGCGTGCGCGGTGTAATATCGGGTGTTTCGCCTACATAGAGTTTCAAAATTTCGCGTACCGTGTTAAAGCCAAATGCCGCCTCAAGCATTCGGTTCATCGCACCACCTGAAATGCGCGGATTCATTTCAATAAGCTTCCAGCCGCGTTTTGTGTGGCGCAGCTCGACGTGAAAATAACCTGTAGTGAGCTCGAATTTTTGGACGAGTGCCGCGCATAAGCTTTCTAAGCTTTCTTTTATAGGAGCTGGTGCATCCGCAAGCACGCGGTATCCTGTAATAATGAAGCGCTTGCCCTTTGTAATGTCTTGCTTGATAATGGCGAGCAGATGCGGTTTACCGTTTTCCACCATTACTTCTATTAAATATTGTGGCCCTAAGACATACTCCTCTAAAAGAATTGCCTCAGTCGGATATTTTTGCCGGAGTGTGTGCACGGCTTTTTTTAGTGTGGCTTTATTTTTCGCGAGCAAGGCATCTTTAGAGCCGGTCGATTTTGGTGATTTGACGATCATAGGAAATGTGGACGAGCTTGGTAGGTGATCATCAGGCGTGATTAACTGAAATGTAGGGGAGTACGGTTCACCTTGTAGGAAAAGTCGTGTTTTTTCTTTATCCTCCATGATGGCAATCGCCTTTGTAGAAAGGTGATTTTCGCAAAATTCATCGCATAGCTTAGA
Organism: Solibacillus sp.; assembly: GCA_040274725.1. Taxonomy (GTDB): domain Bacteria; phylum Bacillota; class Bacilli; order Bacillales_A; family Planococcaceae; genus Solibacillus. The sequence goes on from JBEMAQ010000020.1 coordinate 29,834, forward strand.
GGCAATTTGGACGTATGGATCGACGAAGCTAACAATTTGCCTAATAGCAAAGCCTAAAGTCTGTAATGTTTGGATTTCCTCTCGCATGGCGGGAAAGTCTAGTGTATCGACGAGCTGCATTTTATGAATGTCTGGGTATTCATGTCGTTGCAAGGTTTGCCGCTCGTTATTTGTGAGTAGTACAGTGAAATAGCCTAAAGCCTCTGCTGCGCGCGCGGCTTCCCTGCTAGAGCCTGATTTATTCATACCGATGAAGACAATGGTTTTCAATTTTTCACCTCCGTTATATTTAAATGTATGGCAAAGTGGAAAGTTTACTTAGTTTGTCATCCTATGTAATGCAAATATCTAAGTAAGATTGTATTCCCTTCATAAGCTAGTAAAAAGGAGGGGGCGCATGAGACCAATTTCAGTAGACATGATGACGAAGATTGTAGAGGGAACATTGACGCATGGACAAAACGTCGTCATTTGGCACGGTGCGTACCGGCTGAAGCAAGTGAAAAATAAACATACCGTGCTGTTTACAGCGCATCATCTTGTCAATTGGCCGGAGCTTGCACGGTTTTTTCCGTTAATTGTCGTCACATCTTGGCGCTATAAGCAGTCTGAGCTTCCGCCTGGGGTAAGTGTGATCCATGTGAACAATACAGAGATTGCACGTTGGAAATTTACGCGTTATTATCGCGGTCTGTTTTCATTACCGGTTGTCGCCATTACAGGAACTGCGGGCAAAACAACGACAAAGGAAATGCTAAAAGCAATTGTGTCACCATCAAAAAAGGTTGTTGCCACACATCTGAGCAGCAATTCTAGAACGGCTCATTTCCCTTATTTATTAGCCATTGATGATGCGACAGAGACGGCAATTTTTGAAACAGCGGTCGGTGCGCCTGGTGATGTCATGCGTGCAGGGGCGTATTTTCAGCCGACGATTGGTATCATTACCAATATCGGAGCGCACCATTTAGACTACTGCAAGACGCTTGAAGGCTATATTGATGCGAAAAGTGAAATGCTTGATATTATTGCGCGCGGCGGGACATTGCTCATTAACGGAGATGATAAAAATAGCCAGAAGCTAAAAGTCGAGTCGTTTCACGGGAATGTACTGCGTGTTGGCAAGCAGGCGACACATGATGTACGTGCTAGTCAAATTGAGTACCGCGAGGCAGGCATGGCATTTGTAATGATATTCAAAGGGAAATCCTACGATGTAGAAGTACCTGGCTTTGGTGAGCATCAAGTGTATAATGCACTCTTTGCGCTTGCGGCAGCGGTAGAAATCGGCATTCCGATAGAAACGGCAATTCACAGACTACGCACATTTCGTCAGCTCAATAAACAATTACAGCTAAAGCGCGGCATAAACGGTGCGCTACTACTTGATGATACGTGGAGTATTACGACAACCGCTCTCGCCGCAGCACTTGATGTTCAGCGCGCGCTTGCGAAAGGTCGGCGTCGCATTGCCATTATTGGTACGATTACCGATGTGGGACGGTGGGGACGCTATGTGCATGAGCAGGCAGCCGAGCTTTTAGACAAGGCACAGGTGGATGTTGTTGTAACAGTGGGTGAGCATGCAAAATTTATTGCGGAGCATTTGGAGAAATTATTGTTTAACGGCGCAGTACACAGCTTTAATAACGGTATTTTAGCATATGAGCTAGTAAAAAAGCTGGCAGGCCCTGAGACAATCCTTTTAGTGAAGGGCGATATGTATAGTAAAACGATGGAGGAGCTCGCGTCTAAATTAAAAGCTCGCCCATAAAATGAATCAGGGCGAGCCCAGGCTAAAACCATTTTTTTCGTGCAGCTTTTCGGCAAGCTTTGCACAGTTGCTTTTTTTGTGGGCCAAAGTATTTTTGAAACTCTTCAGGGGTAAATACATCCCCATGTGTTTCGGTTTTTAGAACAATACCGCATGCGTCACAGTAGATAAAGCGGATTTGCTGAATAGGCATTCTAATCTTCCTTTCGCTATTTTTCTAAAATAATAGCAAAAAGAGTGGTCAGAATATGTCTCCCCAAGCTACTTTTAACCGTGCCACACCTTCTTTTAGCTGCGCCTCGGTTAAATTTGCGAAGCCGAGCAGCAGATGGGGCTTTGTCTGATTTGTTCCGAAAAATAACGAGCTCGTTTCGTATACGTTCACTTGTTTGCTATGTGCTTTTTCAATAAGCTGTGCTTCCGTTTGTTTTGTATGCACGCGGATTAAAAGATAAAGGCCAGCCTTTGTGCCAATAACATCGATTTGTTCTCCGAAATGGTGAAGTAAAGCACCGGTAAGTACATTCATTTTCTTTTTGTAAATCATACGCATCCGTTTAATATGACGCTCCCATTCACCAGAGCGCATAAATTCAGCCATCGTGAGTTGATGTAAAAGTGAGGCGTTATGCTCAACATGTTGAAAGGTTTGTTTGAAGCGTGTGAGCAGTGGTGCAGGCAATACCATATAGGCAAGCCGAATGCCAGGTAAAAACGCCTTTGAAAACGTACCGAAATAAACGATGCGCGCTTGATCAAGTGAAGCAAGGGCAGGCAATGTTTTTTGGGCGTAGCGGTATTCGCTATCATAATCATCCTCTAAAATATAGCCGTCAACATTGTAGGCCCACTGAATTAATTGAAGCCGCTCACTAATGGAGAGCGCGGTACCAAGCGGATAGTGATGAGACGGCGTAACATAAATAAGTGCGCTGTTTTTTTGTGCGAGCTCATCTAGCTGTATGCCGGATTCTGTTACCGTTATTGCTTCTAGTTGAAATTGCTGGAGCGTAAATACTTCACGCACACCAGTATAGCCGGGATCTTCCACGATGATGGACGAAAAGCTTTCTTTTAATAAGAAGCTAATGTGTAGCAACAACTGCTGTGTGCTACTGCCAATAATAATTTGTTCGGGCATTACATGCATACCGCGCGCCTGCATTAAATAGTGGGCAAGCTGTTCTTTTAAAGGTGGTTCCCCGAAATTTTCACCATATGTATAAGCGTTTGCTTCTTTTAGTAATGCGTTCGATAATTGACGCCATTTTTTTAACGGGAAGTGCTGCGCGTCTACGGCACCTAACCGGAAATTAATCACATCCGGCGCGGTTTCGCGGGGCACGGTTTGCTTGATTGGTGCTGCCTGCTGCAAATAAAGCGGCTCTAAATGATTGACGTAATAGCCTTTTTTCGGCTCTGTACGGATATAGCCCTCCGCGAGTAATAACTCATAGGCAAGTAGTGTTGTATTACGGCTGACATGTAAGTTTTCTGCAAGCGCGCGAATGGAAGGTAGCTTTTCATTCTCATGAATCATTTTTGTTTCAATTAATTGTTTAATGTGCGCGTAAATTTGCCTATACTTTGCTTCGTTTTCGTGAAGTAAAAAGGTAAGCTGCATTTGTTTTCCTTTCTGACATGTGAAAAAGTTTCGAATTGTTCCTTTTTAAATGTCACAGAGTTTTCTATTATTATACATATCTTAAAGGAAATGAGGAATGACAATGAAAATTGAACGTATACATGTAGCACAAGTTGCAGCAGTTGCACCATTATTTAATGAATACCGCATGTTTTATGAGCAGGAAAGTGACATAGCGGGGGCCGAACAGTTTTTGTATGAGCGTTTGCAGCGTCAGGAGTCCATTATTTTTGTCGCAATAGTAGACGGGGAATATGTGGGCTTTACACAGCTTTATCCTACGTTTTCATCGGTCGCTATGAAAAAGGCCTATATTTTAAATGATTTATTTGTACGACAAACGGCTCGTAGACAGGGGGTTGCGGAGAACTTAATGGCGCGTGCGTTTGATTATGTAAAGGAACAGGATGCACGCTTTTTAAAGCTCGAAACAGCGGTCACAAATGGTAACGCACAGGCGCTGTATGAAAAAATGGGCATGGTGGTAGAAGCGGAGATGAAAAATTATATTATGTATTGGTCGTGAATGCTCGTAAATGACTGACAACAACACAAGTACTTTCGGAGTAGATTGAATGTCATATAGTAATCTATAACGGAGGGGAAAACATGCGTGCAATGTATGGGTAAATGTTCGGAGTATATTAGATACCATATTTATCAATGATTTCTTCAGTTAAAACCTAATTCTAATTTGTAGCGCATCATACGCTACAAAGAGGAGTGATGGAGATGCAACCCGTGCATTGTAAGACGATTCGTCAGGTTGTGAAAGGCGTGCTTATACGTGGCTCGGAGGATGTTGTGATTACGCATGCGATTGACTATAAGCGCCACGAGTTAACGAAGCCAAATACGCTTGTTTTTGTGAGGAGAAGTGAAGTGATTGATTGGCAAGAGCTTCAAGCGAAAGCACCTGTTGTCGTATTGACAGATAAACCGGAACAGGAGTTAATGCAGGCGCCTATAGGGGTCAGCGTTTATAAAGTGCGTAGTACACTACAAGCCTATTGGCAATTTGTCACGTTTTACCGCGAACAGTTTTCGATTCCAGTCGTTGCCGTTACCGGTACGTGCGGCAAGACGACGACAAAGGAAATGCTTAAATATGTGCTTGAAAAAGACCAGCTCGTGCAGGCATCGTTCAGTAGTAAAAATGAGCCACGCCAGTCGCTACCGTATTTACTCGGGATTACAAATGACACAAAGGCGGCCATTTTTGAGCTTGGTCTCGGCAATAGTGGCAATATTTTGCACCAGTGCATGGTGTATAAGCCGACAATTGGCATTGTGACAAATATCGGTGTACACCATTTAGACGGCTGCGGAGATGAGGCGGGGTATATTAAGGCGAAAGCGGAAATTTTAGAGGGGCTCGCGCAAGACGGTACGCTTATCCTAAACGCTGATGATGCACGCACGAAAAAAATGCCGCTGTCTGTATTTAAAGGGCGCGTTGTGACATTTGGTATTCAAAGTGGCATGATTCGCGCGAGTGATATTCAGTATACAAAGCGCGGCATGCAATTTAAAGTACATGCGGACCGGACGTATAATGCGTTCATCCAAAGCTTTGGTGAGCATGAGGTATATAACGCGCTTGCGACACTTGCGGCAATACAAGTAATGGGGCTTTCCCTACAAAAAGCGATTTTGCGCCTGCGCACATTTAAGCCACTCGCGCATCACTTGCAGTTTGTAAAAGGCATCAATGGCAGCACGATCATTGATGATACGTGGACGACAAATCCGACATCGATTGAAGCAGCACTAAATGTTGTGCAGGCAACGAGTACAGGGAAAAAGGTCATTGTCGTGCTCGGAGATATTAATCGCCTTGGTCGCTTTGAGCGTAAGTATCACCAGGAAGTGGGCACACTGCTAGCCAGTCAGCACGTTTTTATGCTCATTACAGTTGGTAAAAAGGCACAGGAAATCGCGCGACAGGCAGTGGCGGATGGGCTGCAGGCAGAGGTGTTAAAGCAGCAAACCTATGATGAGTTGGCCGCTTTAATCCGGCCGAAGCTTGATGCAAATACGGTCGTGCTTATTAAAGGTCCGATGTCGAGTAGAGGGATGAAGGAATTAGTAACGGCGTTAACGCATAAAAAAGGGCTTATTCAGAAAGGAGATTTCTGAATAAGCCCTTTATTTGGGTTTGTAAATGCATCACTTTAAAAAACGGAAGATTGTAAATATAAAGTAAAATGAAATATAAAATGGTTGACTTAACTTAAAAAGGATATCTATACTAGCAATTACTTATATGGTGACATATAAAGAATGAATTTGGGGGTAGGGTTTATGTTTTTGGGCACAAAAAAAGGTAAAGCATTTATGAAAGCAACGACGGCTGTTGCGATGGTAGCATCTGCGGTTGTTACAGTACCGGCTTTGACGGAGGCGAGCGGTTTTAAAGATGTCCCTTCGTCGCATCAATTTTATGCAGAGATTATCAATTTGCAGCAGCGCGGCATTATTAATGGTTTTCCTGATGGCACATATAAAGCGAGTGAAAGCGTCACACGTGGACAGGCCGCGAAAATTATTGCAGGTGTACTTGGCTTAAATACGACGAACGTAACAAATCCCAATTTCAAAGACATTCCTACAGCGCACCAATATTACGGCGCGATTGCTGCACTCAAGCAGGCGGGCATTATTAATGGTTTTCCTGACGGCACATACGGGGCAAACGAACCGATTCAGCGCAATCATATCGCGAAAATTTTGACGAATGCATTTGAGTTAAAGGCAGCCGACACGGCGTTACCATTTACCGACATTCGTGCAGAGTATCGTACGAGTATTGCGGCTTTATATGAACACAACATTACAACAGGGACAACCGCGACAACCTATGGTGGTGCATCATTTGTGACGCGCGGGCAACTCGCAGCATTTATTACACGTGCGGAGCGTGTAGGTACAGAAAATCCACCGATTAAAGAGCCCGTAAAAGAAAATAAGGAACTTAGCTTCACACTCGAGTCACTACCAACGAACGGCAAGGTAACCGTGGCGGGGAAAACGTATACAGTAGCCGAACCGTTAACATCTATTTTCGCAAAGACGAATGAAAAGGCACTGACAAATGCGGCGGTGAAGGCAACGGTTGATCAGGGCGTTATTGTAAGCATTGATGAACTGACATTAAATCGAGCAGGTACGGCATCATTACCGGTTAGCTTTACAACATCTGCAACAATCGGTGCGCTTACAGTGAATGCCGACTATGTCTATGTGAAAAATGCCAAAGTAACAAAGAATGTAACGCTCACACTAGCTGCGGCAACGACGGTAAAGCTAGAGGGAACAACAATTGGCGGCAAACTTGTGGTGGAGAGAACGGCGAAGACAGCATCAGTTACACCAGTAGCCAATACGCTACAAAGCTTAACGGTGACGCTGACAAATACGACACTACAGCAAGCGGTCATTGCCCGTGATCAAACAAAAATCATAACGGATCAAAAGCTACCACAGCTGACAATTAGCGCCGGTGTCCAAACAATCGACAGTAATGGACCGATTGGCAAGGTAACGGTTGAAGCAACAGGCAAGATGAGCTGGACAGGGAAGTCATCCGTTGACGAAATAACAGTAAACGCAGCGACAGAGCTTACACTTGGACTTGAAGGTGTCATTGCCAAGCTGACGATTACAAATCCAAACGCGAAAATCACGCTTGCGCCAAATGTAAAGATTACAAATTTAGTACTTCCAGAAGGTAAAACAGCAGCTGATATAATTGTTAATTATCAAACAGTCGCAAGTCAAATTGGTGGGAGTACACCAGCAACGGGTGGCTCTGGCTCGGGAGGCTCATCACGACCAGTTAAAGGTGACTTTACTTTATCCGTGATGCATAACAATGACACCCATGCAAATTTGGACAATTTACCGAAAACGGTGACGGCGATTAAGGAATACCGTGCGCAAAAGCCAAATGCCTTATTGCTAAATGCAGGGGACGTGTTCTCTGGCACGCTTTACTTCAATACGTTTGAAGGAAAGGCTGATTTAGCGATGTTGAAATTAATGGGCTATGATGCGATGACATTCGGGAACCATGAATTCGATTTAGGTTCGTCGAAGGAAGGACATCAGGCATTAGTTGATTTCGTTAAAGGCGCGAACTTCCCATTCGTTAGCTCAAATGTTGATTTTTCGGCGGATAGTCGTTTTACAGGACTGTTTACAGACCTCATTTCAAGTGACCCACAGGCGGGGAAAATTTATAACGGCATCGTCAAAGTGATTAATGGCGAAAAGGTTGGGATTTTCGGCTTAACGACAGAGGAAACAAAGGGAATTTCTAGCCCGGGTGCTGTCACATTTGAAAATTATTTAACAGAAGCAGAAAAAGCGGTAAAAGCATTCCAAGGGATGGGTGTCGATAAAATTATCGCGCTGACACATCTTGGCTATGACGATAATGCAGCAGTAGATAATGATTTAACACTCGCTGCAAAAGTAGACGGCATTGACTTAATTGTTGGGGGGCACAGCCATACAACGTTAAAGGAACCGGTAGTCATTAATCAGGATGAAAACGGGGGAGCGAAAGAGCCAACTGTGATCGTGCAGGCGAATGAATACAATAAGTTTTTAGGGACAGTAGATGTGAAGTTCAATAATAAAGGTGTTGTCGTTGATGTAGATGGTCAATTAATCGAAATCGGCAAACAGGTCGAGGATGCGAAGGCAGTCGAAGTCTTAAAGCCGTTCAAAGATGAGGTCGAGAAGATTTCAAACTCTGAACTGGGTGTAACATTGGCAGCGGCACTTGAAAATCCACGTGCTAATGCGACAAGCAGTATATCTGTCCGTGCAAATGAAACGATTTTAGGGAATATCATTACAGATGGCATGCTGGCAAAGGCGAAGCAGTATGACAAGGATGTTGTATTAGCCTTGCAAAACGGCGGCGGGATTCGTGCACCTATTGATGCAGGTCCGGTCACAGTTGGTGAAGTGATTACGGTTTTACCATTTGGCAATACACTGGCGACGATGTCGATTACAGGCGAGCAGCTAAAGGCAGCGTTTGAAATTAGCTTCAAATCATACCCAGGTGAATCAGGCGGCTTCTTGCATATGGCAGGCGGTAAAGTGGAATTTGATTCAACAAAGCCAGCAGGAGCGCGCGTTGTAGCGATTTATGTGAACAACGGCGGTACATTGACAAAGCTAGAGGATAACAAAACATATAAAGTCGCAACGAATGCCTTTACAGCAAAGGGCGGCGATAGCTACACTGTCTTCGAAGAGCTTTATAAAGCAGGGAAAGTAACAGACCTTGGCCTATCGGATTGGGAAAACTTACGTGAGCACTTGCTGTCAATTAAAGAGGCAATCCCGACAAAGCTAGAAGGGCGTATTGTCGATGTTTCGTTAGTGAAAACAGTGCCTGCTGAGGAACTACAGGGCGGTACTGAAGCAAATCCGATTGTCATTTCAGGTGATGCCATCGTTAATTTATCCGATGTAGAAAAAATCGAACATGTTGTATTTGAAGGTAATTTAACATTAACAGGTACAGTGTCAAACACGATGGTCCTTTCCGATGTGAAGGTAAATGGGCATCTGAACGTGACAGCTGTGCAAGGTGAAGTAGCGCTTGACGGCATTGAAGCAGGTAGCGTTGAGTTATAACACTTGTCTAAAAGGAACTTGTACAAAATTGAGTATAGAGATGGAGTCATCCTCTCAAAAAATTGATTACAGGGAGACGAAAATATGCGATTGAATAAATGGAGAAAAGCATCAAATATCTTTTTAGCAACAAGTTTAGTAGCGAGTGTAGCCGTGCCGGTAGCTGCGGAGACAACACCCGTGCCGCTTGCGTCAAATCTATTAATCTCGGAATATGTGGAAGGGTCGTACGGGAATAATAAGGCAATTGAGATTTTTAATGGGACAGGAAGAACGATTGATTTGTCTGAATATACGGTGGAATTATACACGAATAAAAATACAACTACCACTGTTGCGAATACACTCAATCTAACAGGTATATTAACAACAGGAGATACGATTGTTATTTATCATGAACAGGCAGACGAAGAAATTAAAGAGAAGGGAAAAATAGCGCATGGCGTTACGAATTTCAACGGGAACGATACGATTGTACTTAAACATAACGGTGAAGTAATTGATTCGTTCGGTAAAATTGCGAATGACGTTGATTTTGCGAAAGATGTAACTTATGTCCGCAATCCATCTAATCTGATTGGTGATACAAATCCAAATGACGCCATTGATTTTTCTGGTTGGAAGAACCTTGGGAAAGATGTGTTTACTGATTTAGGTAAGCATACAGTTGGTGAAGACGATGTAGACGAGGAAAAAGAACCAGAAGTAACCGTACCACTTGAAACGGTAACAATTGCCGAGGCTCGCGAGCTAGCGGTAGGCACAGCAACACAAGTAGCGGGTGTCATTACAGCCGTTATTGGTCAAACGATCCATATGCAGGATGCGACAGCTGGGATGGTTCTATACGGTTCACTTGAAGTAGCAGTCGGCGATGAGGTGGTAGTGAGCGGTAGCATCGGTGGATTTAGAAATTTACTTCAAATTCAAAATCCTGTTCTTGTAGAAAAGAAGGGGACAGTCGATGTTCCGGAGCCAAAAGTGGTGGATTACGCGACGCTAGGTGAAGCCGTGGAGGGACAGCTTGTTGAGTTAAACGGTTTAACGCTCGGTGACTATGCAGGCGGGAACTACGTAGCAACAGATACTGCAGGAAATAGTATAGCGATTCGTGACGCCAATAACGCGTACGGCTTACAAACAGGTAAAACGTATGATTCTATTGTAGGGGTTGTGCAGCAATATAATGAGATTTACCAAGTAATTCCGCGTTCAGTCGCAGATATCATCGAGGATAGCTCCGCCGTACAGCCAGTGACAGCATCTGCAAGCGGCTTAATAAAGGCGGGTTCCACGGTGACCTTAGCAACGAATACAGAGGGTGCAACACTTCACTACACAACAGACGGCAGTGAGCCAACAATAGAGAGCCCTATTTACACAGGCCCACTAACAATTGACGCGGATCAAACGATTAAAGTATTCGCTGTAAAAGAAGGGTTCAAACCGTCAGCCATTGCCGTATTTGATTATGTCGTAACAGACGGCACAATCAAAATTCACCATATCCAAGGGCAGTCGCATACGTCACCAATGAAGGGACAAGATGTAACCGGTGTTGAAGGAGTTGTGACGTATTTATTCAAAATTCGAACTAGCTACTATGCGACCATGCAAACACCAGACAGTTTAGTCGATGCAAATCCGAACACGTCTGAGGGAATTTTAGTGTATATCGGTACGAGCTATAACGGCGTAGAAGTAGGTGACCATATTCAAGTAGACGGGAAAGTAGACGAGTACCGTGTAGAAGGCAATGATGGTGATTTATTATCAACACAAATTAATGCACGTAACGGCAAGATTATAACGCTTGAGAAAGGAGTAGCGCTACCAGTAGTCACATCGGTGACAGCAGATACATTACCGCGCAACGTGATTGATAATGATAGCTTTGATAAATTTGACCCACAAGAGGACGCGATTGACTATTGGGAAAGTCTTGAGGGGATGCGCGTGTCATTTAGTGGCTTAAAGGCAACAGCACCACAGCAATACGGTGATATTTCGGCCGTGCTTGAAACACGTGCAACCGATACGAACAACGGCGGGATTCTGATTACATCAAGCGACTATAATGCAGACCGTATTCATTTGAAGGCATTCAAGGAAAATGGTGATGCGGCGGAAGATTTTGACGTATCAACAGGAGATCGATTTAAAGGCGAGCAGCCAATTATCGGTGTCGTTGGTTACGGCTTTTCGAATTATAAAGTTTATGTGGATGAGGCAGAGTTAAAGAATATCTTCATTCCGAGTAACATCGAGCCAGAAGCGACAACGATTGTGAAAGATGACAGTAAGCTAACAATCGCCAACTATAATATTGAAAACTTCTCGGCCAATAGTTCAGCTACTTCTGATGCGAAGGCAAAGTTGATTGCAGAAAGCTTCGTCAATAATATGCAATCACCAGATATTATCGGCATTGTCGAAATGCAAGATAATAACGGTGCGATAGAGGACGGTTCTTCTGCGGCAGATGAAAGCTATGAGCGCTTAATTGACGCTATTGTAACAGCTGGCGGACCGAAATATGCGTACGCCAATATTGATCCTGTGTACAACAAGGACGGCGGGGCACCTGGTGCAAATATTCGCCCAGGCTTCTTGTACAATCCAGCACGTGTAACGTTAAAAGCCGGCACAACAGGTGATGCGGCAACAGCAGTTTCCTATGCAAACGGCGAGTTGTCATACAATCCAGGCTTAATTAACCCAACAAGTGACGCATTTGATTCAAGTCGTAAACCAATTGCTGCGCAGTTTACGTTCAACGGGGAAGATGTACTTGTCATAGCGAATCACTTTAATTCGAAGGGCGGGGACACGGCCTTATTTGGTGCAACACAGCCACCCGTTCTAAGCAGTGAAGTACAGCGAAATAAAATTGCGGGAGAAGTAAAGTCATTTGTAGAGGCAGTAAAGGCGGATAACGAACAAGCGAATCTTGTTGTACTAGGTGATTTCAATGATTTTGAATTTGCACAGCCATTAACGATTTTAGAGTCAGCGGGTCTAGCAAATATGATCAAGGAATTACCGCGTGCAGACCGTTATACGTATACGTACCAAGGAAACTCGCAAGTACTGGACCATATTTTAGTGTCCGAGCATTTAAAAGCTGGGACAAAAGTGGATGCCCTGCACATTAATGCAGATTACTCAGGCGTTTCAGGTAAGCGCGCAAGTGACCATGACCCGGTGCTTGTCCAAATTGATTTAACACATAAGGAAACACCTATTGTAGCGGGTAAAAATGTAACATTAAACAATATTAAAACAAAAGATATTCTGATTTCATCGCCAAGCATTAACGTTCATATTTCAAATGCCATTACGTATGAAACATTGACGATTACAAGCGCGGAATATGCGAGCGTTACAGGTGCATTAAATGAAAGTATTCCAGTCATCGTGCGTCCAGCGCAGCCAGGAGCGATCCTTGAATTTAACGGCATCACACTGCAAAAGTTAGTGATTGATGGTCCGAATGTGAAAGAGTTGCGCGGTGTAAGCAATGTGAAAGAGATACAATATATAAACGGTGCGACAGCAGAATCCATTACAATAAAATAACGAAGAAACAGCCCTGCAAGGAATGTTGCAGGGCTGTTTTCATGTCTGTTATTTCAACACACGTTTTGCCGTAATATAACGGTCTTCGTAATAATCCACCATCATCACACGCGTAATGACACCGCCGTTATTCGGGATGATTAAACGATGGTCGCCCGCATAAATGGCAACGATTGCAGGTGTTTTAGAGCCTGTCTTACTACTGAAAAATACTAAATCGCCTTTTTTCAAATTCGCCTTTGATACCGTTGTTCCAAGTTTCATTTGACTAGCGATTGCTGTTGTGCCAAGCTTGATGCCTTGTTTACGGTAAATATAGTCAATATAGCCGCCACTTGTGAATTTTAGTGATGCCTCATTATTCACAGAGCCAATTGTCGCGCGGTCTTTTATTGAATAAGCACGCTCAACAATCTTATCGCCTGTTGTTGCTGGGTTCGCTGACATAATCGACGGTAGTACGCGTCTAGCACCAACATAGTTTTCTGTATAGTACGGCTTACTATTTAAGTCCGAAATAACAATATTTTGTTTCGAGTCGGCCATATGGATAATTTTATTGTTCCCAATATACATCCCTACATGGTCGGGATCTGTGCCTGTTTTTTTACTTTTGAAAAATACTAAGTCCCCTTTTTGTAAATTAGCTCGTGAAACGGCAACTCCTTGCTTCATCATCGAATCTTCATTATATGTCGCAAGGTCTACACCATTTTTCTCGAAAATATACATAATAAATGTCGCGCAAGAAAAGCGGTACGGCGCAGTTGGCCTGTATACTGTATTGCTGTATGTCGCTTTGCCGATTAAGCCTTTCGCGGTAGTAATGAGTTGATTTGCTTTTGCATTGACGGCAACCTCATTGCCGTACTTTGTCGCAGCCGACACCTCATATGTAGGCAAGATTGGCATAGCAGAAACCGAGCTAAAGCCAATTGTTAATGCAAGTGTTGTTGTAAGAAATCGCTTTTTCATAATTTATTCCTCCTAAACTATTGACAGTACCGACTTTAGCATAGAAAAATAGCGATTTACGGAGGGAAATGTTACCAAGCATCTTTGTTACAAAGTATGACGCCGAAGCTTTAGAGGCTGAGTGCGCTTTTTAACAACTACATGACAAATGTTACAATTACTACAATTTGGGGGAGTTGGCGAGTCGGAGGAGTATTTACCATGAGAAAAGGACATGCCGCAGAGGGACATGTCCTACTAGCTAACGCTTCATCGCACGTAGCATAACCTTTGTTTGTGGATCAATTTGACGCGACTCACATATTTTTTGAATGGCCTTATTGTAATTCCATGTTGGCATTGTTGTGTTTTGTAAAAAGGGGAGTACTTTGTTCGGCGCCTTTATATAGGCAATCGACACAGCCCATGCAACGGCCATTTGAATGTAATAGTGCTCTGTCGTTTCCTGTTCCAACTGCGCAAGTACTTCCTCTCTATAATCAGTTGTCACGTAATACGTTAAATACATGACGTAAATAAAACGGCGTGTGAAGGGTGCAGGATCATCTCGCAATGTTTGCAGCCAGTTCCAGTAGGCAGCCATATGCTTTTTCGTCTCTTTTAGTGAGGAACAAAGCCCGTCCGTTACACCCCAGTTGTCCATATACGGGGAAAACTGCTCCAGTAGCTGCATGCGTTCTTCTACAGTGACTGGCACAAGTCCGAGCACAAACGCGCGGAGCTGGACGTCCTCGTGATAAACAGGCTCTTCCTGCAAAAATGCTCGCCATGCCCCGGACTTTGTAAGTTCTTTGGCCATTTGGCGCAAAATCGGTACACGCACACCGACGATTGGATAGTTCGTGTCCACCAATTTCCTAATAAATTGTTTATAAGCCTCATCAGCTACGTAGCGTATGAAAATCCCTTCCTTCTATAAAGATTGTAGAAAAAACGTATAAAATGTAAAATCATGGGTTAATTTAACATCAAATTCACAGAAAATTTAGTTATTTTAAAGAAAAATGTGCGTTAATAGATGCAATTTTCAAAAGAAAAGGGTACAATAATAATATACTAACATAAAGGGGAACTGCGTATGATAACCGGTCAGTTAGAGCGAGCATTCCAATTAGCGGAAAAACATAAGCTCGACGTAAGCACAATTTTAGAACTTAACAAGATTATTGCCAAGGAGGTAAACAACTCTTCTGCTACTGAAGAGAAGGTTTTATTACAAATCGTAAAACTTCTTGAGAATAATAAAACAATCTTAAAGGAGGCAACCTAACAATTGAAACAACAAATTGAATTATTTGATGATTTAGACACATTTGACTAAAGGCGCTACTCAACCAAAGATTTACGAGTAGCGCCTTTTACTATGCGTAAAAACAAAAAAGCAGAGCGCCTAAAACAGACTAATTTCCTTCAATTATAAAGCGACTAATGGCTAGCGCTAGCATTACACGAAATATTTTATACTCTCATAAGAGAATTAAATTATAGAAACAAACATATATGTATCATATCAAATATTAATAAAAGTTACCTTTTGTAGTTTGTAACTTTTTAGGAGGAAGATTATATGTCTCTTTTAATGAAGAATTTTAAATTCTTTATTAAGAAATATCTACAGAAAACATCTCCAGTACTATGCACAAAATCTCTTTATTTTAGAATATTTCGCAAATTCCTAAATTTAGAAGAACCTCAAGGTTTTAATGAAAAAATCCAGTGGCTAAAGTTTAACTATCAACATCCTCTTATTGTACAATGTGCGGACAAGTATAGAATGCGCGAATATGTCAATAAATTAGGATTACAACATCTTCTGCCTAAAATACATGGTGTTTGGGAAGAGAGTAGTCAAATTGATTGGGAGGCGTTACCTGAAAGATTTGCGATGAAATGCAATCACGGTTGCTGCTATAACATCATCTGTACGGATAAGAATCAGCTAGATAAGGACCAAGCAGGTCTTCAACTAAATAAATGGCTCGTAACGGATTATAGTTACAATGCATGCGAACTTCATTATTCAAAAATAAAGCCTTTAATTATTTGTGAGGAATTTTTAGAAAACAAAAATCATATTTTACCTGATGATTATAAATTTTACTGTTTTAATGGACAACCTAAAGTAATCATTGTTTGTTCTGAAAGAGAACCAAATAAATTAGATATTAGACGTGAATTTTATGATTTAGATTGGAATGTACTTGAAATTGGGGATAAGCCCAATGAGCAAAAGACAAAGAAGCCAGATAGTCTTAATGAAATGATTGAATATGCAACAATACTTGCTAGATCATTTCCATTTGTAAGAGTCGATTTTTATGAAGTAGATTCTAAACCGGTTTTAGGAGAATTAACGTTTACTCCTGGAGCAGGATTAGCAACATTTCATAGTGAAGAAGGAAATCGATATTTAGGAGATTTATTAACATTACCGGCTAAGTATGAAGGAGATTATGACTCTCATTCAGAACCTTTCCCAAAATCTATCAAACCCTTAACGTGATGTTATTTGTATTAGGAGGTAAAAAATGGAGAGAAAATTCAGGCATGAAATAGAAGGTTTAAGAGCAGTTGCGGCTCTACTTGTTGCTGTTTATCATATCTGGTTGGGCAATGTTTCAGGTGGAGTCGATGTTTTTTTTGTAGTCTCTGGTTTTTTAATTACGTTGTCTCTCCTAAATGAATACGAAAGAACTGGAAAAATTAACTTTCTTGACTATTTACTAAAGTTGGCAAAACGATTATTTCCATTAGCATTCACCGTTTTATTTTTTGTAATACTTGCATCTATATTATTATTGCCTCAAATTTTATGGAATCAAACGATTAAAGAAATCATTGCATCTGCCTTATATATAGAAAATTGGCAATTAGCTCGAAACGCTGTCGATTACCTAGCACAAAATAATGAAGCAAGTCCTGTCCAGCATTTTTGGGCGATGTCCGTTCAAGGTCAGTTTTATTTTATATGGCCGATTCTACTTCTTTTATCGATTATCCTAGCAAAGTATATATTTAAAAAAAATATTCGATCTACTTTTCTTCTTACTATGATAATTGTTTTTTGCCTTTCGCTTACTTACTCCATTTATTTAACAGCACAAAATCAACCTTGGGCGTACTTTGATACGTTTACAAGAGTATGGGAATTTAGTATGGGTGGAATTCTCGCTTTAACGATTTCCAAGATTATGTTACGTAAATCCATTAGTGTAATTCTTGGTTGGCTTGGCCTAGTGGGGTTAATAAGTTGTGGGTTTATTTTACAAGTAGGGAGTGTTTTTCCAGGTTATGCAGCGCTTTGGCCAACACTATGCGCCGCTTTTATACTATTGGCAGGAAATCAAGGAGGAAAATTTGGTGTTCACCAATTATTAAGTAGTAAAGTATTAGTTAATTTCGGTGGCATTGCCTATGGGTTTTATTTGTGGCATTGGCCAATCTTAATCTTTTATTATTTATTAACTGGTAATGAAAAAGTAAATGCATTAGATGGATGCATGATTATTATCTTTTCAATAGTTCTTGCCTATTCAACTACGTATTTTATAGAAAAACCGTACAGAACAAAACAAATTACGAGTAGATTTAAACTGGCGTTATTTTCCTTGTGCTTTGTTATGCCAATTTTACTATTATCAGTTGGTTGGTATTCTTCTATAAAGTATTTAAGTAAGCCGGACATTGCCTATGCCAATATTGATAATTATCCTGGGGCACAAGTTTTTCTAAAAGAAGATAAAGATAAATTTGTCAATGACCTTGAAAATTTTGCCCCAACTCCTTTACAAGTTAGAAATGATTTGCCTATCGCCTATTATGATGGTTGTCATCAAAAAATGGGTATTCCTGAAATGATCGAATGTGAATATGGTGCGACAGAAAATTGGGATTATACAATTGCATTAGTAGGTGGTTCACATGCATTGCAGTGGCTTCCTTCATTACGAAGTTTTGCGGAAGAAGAAAATGTGAAGATATTAAATTATACAAAAGCTGTCTGTCGTTTTACATTAGATCAACAGGTGGAAGAAGATTGTAAGCAATGGAATGAACAAGTAGTAGAAAGGTTAATTTCTAAACAACCAGATTTAGTTGTCACAACAGCTGATGTTGGCCAAGATCTTATGCCCATTGTTCCTACTGACTATTTGGCTATGTGGGAACTATTGAAGGAGAATAAAATCGATGTTTTTGCAATAAGAGATAATCCTTGGATGAACTTTGACGTCCCTTATTGCGTGGATGTAAATGGAACAGACTCAAATAAATGTATTGTGGAGAGAGAGGACGTTTTGTTGTCTGAGAGTCCATGGAGTCAATTAGAAGAAACGCCAATAAACGTACATTATACAGATTTGAATGATTACATTTGTGATCAAGACTTTTGTAATCCAATTGAAGGTAACGTGTTAGTGTATCGCGATGATAACCACATTTCAGCAGCATACTCCCGCACATTGGGCCCCATGTTAAAAGAAAGGCTCATGCCAGTGTTAGAAAAGAAGGTTAAAAGTTCCGCAGTAAAATAGTAAAAGCATGGGTGCTTCATGTGTACGATAATGATTCAAACTAGAGCTTGCTTCAAGAGGCAATGTAATCGTAAAATCGATTTCAATAATTAATTATTCATGTAACCTCTAAACGCTCCCGACAGAATTTGCAACATTTTTGCAAATTTGATTGGGAGCGTTTTTTTAAAGATAGTTTGTCAAATTAAGCGCAACAGTTCTTCCTCAAATGCCTCGTATGCAGTTTTCCAACCAACAAATTCTAAGAAACAATTATTTGGATATAAGAATAGGGTAGTTTCAGATTCCCTTCCTGATAAAAGATTTAATGGAGTTCGTGAAGTAGCGGCAATTTATCCAAGGTATTATAAAATCAAAGTATCATTTGCAATGAAGATAGGATTAAATTAATTGAATTGACGCCATTGAACGATAACGCTGAATTTAAACGAGCAAAACGCAAAGTTATTGAAGGAATTACATGAATTAGACTGAATTCAACAAAAAAACTTATTTTCGTCTATAATAATGTGGAATGATATTTGGAGGTGGCCTTTTCGTGGCAAATGAGTTGGAACAAACGTATTTAGATTTTTTACAGCATATTTTGGATTACGGTGTGAAGAAGGAAGACCGTACGGGTACGGGGACGATTAGTGTATTTGGTTATCAAATGCGCTTTGATTTGTCAAAGGGTTTTCCGCTATTTACGACGAAGCGCACGCCGTTTAGACTAATCGCGAGTGAGCTACTGTGGTTTATTAAAGGGGATACAAATATTCAGTATTTGTTAAAAAATAATAATCATATATGGGACGAGTGGGCGTTCAAGCGCTGGGTAGAGTCGGATGAATACACAGGTCTTGATATGACCGACTTCGGTAATCGTTGCTTAGTTGATGCAGCATTTAATGAGGTATACCAGACTGAGATGAAAGCCTTCTGTGAGCGCGTCCTTGCAGATGATGACTTTGCGCGTAAATACGGCGACCTTGGTAATGTGTACGGCAAGCAATGGCGCCATTGGACGGATTCAGAGGGCAACGAAATTGATCAGCTGCAAGATGCAATCAACCAAATCAAAAATAATCCAGATTCACGCCGCATTATTGTGTCGGCGTGGAATCCAGAAGATGTAATCAATGCAGGGGCGAAGGGGAGTAAGTCAGCACTTCCACCATGCCACGCGCTATTCCAATTTTATGTGGCGAACGGCAAGCTGTCTTGTCAACTGTATCAGCGCAGCGGGGATTCGTTCCTCGGCATCAACTTCAACATCCCGTCTTACGCGCTCTTAACCCACCTCATTGCCAAAGAATGCGGCCTTGAAGTAGGGGAGTTCATTCATACGATTGGCGATGCGCACATTTACTCAAACCATATTGAGCAGGTGAAGGAACAGCTGTCACGCGAAGTACGTGATTTGCCAACCTTAACAATTAACGCGGCCGGGAAATCGATTTTTGATATTGAATTAGAAGATTTAGTCATTGATGGCTATGACCCACACCCAGGGATTAAAGCGCCGATAGCGGTGTAATGGGGGAGAACGGTAACTTTAATTAGTTGCCGTTTTTTTATTTGCCAAATTTCAGCTTATGATTAGTAGGTATTAGAAAAGACAGCATGACACGCTAAACAGCGCGTCATCCTGTCTTTTCTTCGGTGGGTTTCTTCCTATTAAAATAAAAAAGCAGGGACAAAATTTTGTCCCTGCCTGTTCTTAATGACCTACTGGCTTCGCGTTTTTCACGAAGAATGAACCGACTAAACCAAGTACTGAAATAACCGTTACAACGATAAACGCTGTGTGTACACCGTGTGCTAAAAATTCTGCTGGTAAGGCATTGTTGAATTTTTCGATGTAGCTTTGTTGACCGATTGTGAACATTGTAATCGCAACCGCTGTACCAGAAGCACCAGCGATTTGTGTTAATGTGTTTAGTGCTGCAGAACCGTCAGCGAACATTTGCGGTTGAAGTGAGTTCATTGCATTTGTTTGCGCTGGCATGATTGTCATTGATACACCTACGAAGAATACACATAGGTTGACGATGATAATCCATGTAGCAGTTGTTGCAGAAATTGTTGTTAAGAATACGATCATTGATACTAAAATCATCGTGAAACCGATACGTGTAAAGATTTTTGCGCCCACTTTATCGAAGTTGACACCAACAATTGGTGACATGATGATGTTCAGTACGTTACCTGGTAGCATACATAGACCCGCTGTTAAAGCAGCAAAGCCTAACACTGTTTTTAAGAACATTGGAATTAAAATAGCTACCGATAAAATCATGAACATTGTCGCAACCATTAAAGCTACGCCTAATGTGAATATTGGATTTTTAAATACCGATAAGTCGATCATTGGCTCGTCCATCTTTGTTTGACGTGTGCCGAAGATAACTAATAATACTAAGCCTACTACAAGTGGTGCCCATACGATTGGTTCAGAAATTGACTTTTCTGCTAATGTAGCAAGAGCGAATACTACTCCACCAAAACCGAATGTAGAAGAAATTAATGATAATAAATCAATTTTTGGACGTGTTACATTTGATACATTATCTACTTTCGCGAATGCTAAGAAGAGTACGATGATGTAAACAACAACCATCATCCAGAAAATGTAGTGCCAGCTAAGTGACGATACGATAACACCTGCGATTGATGGGCCTAATGCTGGGCCGGCTGTTAAGATAATCCCGACAATCCCCATCACTGCGCCGCGCTTTTGCACTGGGAAAATTAACATTACGACACTAAACATTAACGGTAAAATAATACCTGTTGCGAGTGCCTGTACGAAACGGCCGACTAAAAGAACCGTGAAGTTTGGAGCAAGTGCGCCGAGTAAAGAACCGATAATTGCGAAAATAACTGCTGCAATTATTAATTGACGCGTTGTAAACCAACGAACTAAATAAGATGATAGTGGTACTAATACGGCTAATACTAATAAATAACCCGTAGTTAACCATGCTGCTGATGCTGCTGATACGTTAAAGTCTTCCATGATATTTGTTAAGGCCATGTTTAATGCTGTTTCCCCGAATAAACCAAGGAATGTACCAATCATTAAAACAGCCGCCATACCTTTAGGGCTTTTAACATTGAAAAAAGGTGCTGTCATGTGTATCCTCCTGTACGATATTAAATTGTTGAGAAGCAATGAGTCGTGCGATATATCAAGCTTTATGCTGTCTTATAACGAGCTGTCATTTTTCATCACGTTCTCTACTATAGCAGATTTCTATTGAAAAATTCAAGAAAAAATAGACCAGTTGTTATAATTTATTTAGTGGATTTATTCTCATTTCTCAGATTTATTCAGTGAGCGAAACGATGAAAGCGGTTGCATAAAAAGAGTATACGAAAGCCTATAAATAAAGGAGATTTACGAATTGGGATAAGTGAAATTTATGAGAAGTAGGAGATGGAGAAGTATAATAATTTAGTTTATCTGTAAACCGGTTCTCTGTTTACTGGTTGACCAATTGGACTAATGAATCGCATGAAAAAAAGACCTTATGTAGTAAGGTCTTTCATTTGAACTGCTTTAATAAGGCAGGCAACACGTTGCTCATCGTAAGGAGTGGCTCGTTACTATGCTGTGTTAAGGAGAGCGTGACAGCGCCCTCAATCCATGCGCTGAGCGTTTTGCTAATCGTTACGGCTACATCGTCACGGTAGCCATTAGACACGAGCTTTGTATAATACATGGACTCCCAATATTTATACGTATTCTCACAAGCTTTTCGTAGGCGTTCGCTCGTGAAAGCGGATTCAGCAGCGAGTAAACCAAAAGGCATCAACGTATAGGAATATTCCATCACACCATTTTCCATGTCAAATAGCTTGGCCATCGCTAATAGGTGGGCATTTAATGCGTCCTCTACGTTTGGATAAGACGTCATATAATGCTGGATGACAGCGCCAATCCGAAGCTTGGACAATTCAATTGCTTCCTCTGCTAATTGCTCCTTACCATTTGGAAAATAGTGATAGAGCGAGCCTTTTGGACAGCCGGATTCTTTTAAAATTTGGTTTAAGCCGGTTCCGTGGAAGCCTTGAAAGTAAAATAGCCTCGTTGCCGTTTCTAAAATTTTATCTTTTGTCTGTTTTGTCATCGTGTTCCTCCAACATTTATATCAATCGGTCTAGATGCGTCGAATGTATGTGTCTTGTCTTCTGCTACGATAACATAGTTTGAAACACAGTTTAAGCTAAAAGCACAAATGTTCACTAAATTATACTAGTATTAGTAAGGTGAAACGTCAGGCTGAAGTGTTAACCATTTAGCTATCCAGTCCAGTTTAAACAACTAGTGGGGAAAAAGTAAACTAAAAGTATCGAAATCAATCGTAGCAACGATTTACAGTAAGCTGACATAAGAGGGCGATTTTACCGGTTTGTAACGTATACAAAAGTTCAACAAACAAAGACCTGGCCAGCATCGCCAGACAGGTCTTCTTTCATCTATTTAAACCTCGTTTACTCTTTGTCGACGAATCCACTGGGTCGCAATCCATTTCTCACCTTTAATCACGGGTGCTCCACCATGCAATGTTAATTCATTTAACGCGGGATCATTATAAAAATATTCAAAGTAAACGGCCATCCCTTTTTTCGGGAACACTGAAAGATTTAGCTTCGGAAAGTACGTTTCACCGCCTTCTTCCACATCGTTTAAGTACAGGACAACCGTCGCGATGCGGTTATTGCTTGTGGCTTTACTCGTTGCCGCGAAATAATCGAAATGTGCCTTGTATTCTTGTCCAGGGAGGTAATTCAAAATATGTAATCCTTCACCGTGCGCGTGTGGGATGCCTGTTAGCTCGGCAATGCGTTTTTCTACACGCATTACAACCTCGTGATCACTCGTATGTAAAAATGCGCCGCTACTTGTGCGTTGTTCACTTTCTTCGCGTGTACTGCCAATTTTAGAGCGTTCAAGACGTTGCTTTGATACTTGAATTAGTGCATCACATTCGGCCTCGTCGAGTACAGAGCCTAAAATGATAACAAGTGGCTCATCAAATTTTGCGAGAATGTCGATTTCCCTATCTGATGTGTTAATTTTATTGCCACAGAAATTAAAAATCGTGGATTCTTTTTCAATTTTTTCTGGAACTAAAGCGGACATAAAAAACCTCCTTAATGTGGATATGTTTATTATTTCTCTATAAAGTTATGTATTTCCTTTATTTTTTCGTAAAAAATATAATTTTCTTTTTATTTCAGGGAACGGAAATGACGTCATAAAATATAACGCGAGCCTGCTGACTGTGTTCCGAATCAGCAGGCTTGCGCGATTACTTGATCGACACGAGCTCATTCGTCGTGCCATCTGTGTACTCAATTTTAATCAGGCCGATTCCTTTCGCCACATAATAGCGGATATCGTCCGGCTGCTTGAAGATGACGACATTTTTGAAGGTCCCAGCCTTTACAGTTACCGTTGCTGTTGTGCTTTCAATCGTGATTTTTGGATTACTAATGCCGTATTCATTTGGTCCAATATACGGAACGACAGCACCTTCTACGAGCGGATAATAGAGATTGAAAATAATCCAGTGACCATCCTGGATGCCAAATGAAAAGCCGCCACTATCCTCTAAAAAATAATAGCCGTTATAGCCGCCGTTATTATACGTGACGGAGAGCGTCTTATTGTTGATCACGATATCTTTTTGGATAGTATACGTTGTTTGCCCGCTGCTCAAAAATTCACTCGCATACGTGAGCTTTAAGCCAGTTTTCGGCAAGAGTCCACCTGTTACATTTGTTGATGGTTTTTTGTCTGTTAAAGCGCTTGTATAAACAAAGCCCTTTTGCTTGTTGTAGTGAATGTATGACCAGCCGTCAGCCGAATAGTAGACAAAGACAGCGGAGCGATTTGGGATGGTGGTCATTTTTGTGGCGCTAGCACTAGGCTTTTCCCGTAAAAAAATATCATTCTTTGCTTGAATATACTTTGTCGTTGTCGTTGGTTTTTTTGAAGTGAGCTTAGCGGTTTGGATATAGCCTTTGTACTTTTCGAACTGAACGTGGGACCAGTCATTTGATGAGGAAAGTACAGTAATAGCAGAGAATTTTTTGATTGTTGCTATTACTTTTGCGTCTTTCTTTGCAGCATCAACTAAGAGGGCATCTTCTTTTACATACTGCGTAATGGATGCTGCAGTCGCTACGCTTGGAGTTGAAAATACGGTAAACGACATGAAAAGAATGAACGCTATAAAAGCCTGTTTAAATATAATTCCTCCTTTTCTAATGCTGTTAATATATATGTAGGTTTTTTAGTTATATGTTACCACGTATGTCGATTCGATAATTTACATAAAAACTATCCGAAATATACAAAAACCCTATTTACCGCGCGGGCAAATAGGGTTTGTATTAGTGTTCCTTCATCACATGTGAGCGCATAATAAATGCATAGCCCTCTACGCTTTCAAGTGAAAAGGATGCACCATGACCGTCCATTACATCCACGACAATTTGCATATGCTTTAAATACTCATACTGTACTTTATCAATGTAATAGGGCACACCGGCAATGTCGCCGATGAGCATATTTTGACTGCTTATATAATGTCCATCCGCTTGAAAACACATTGGCACTGTACCGTCACAGCAGCCAGCCGATTGTTGAAATAACAGATTGCCATGTTTCGCTTTTAGCATTTCCACGACTTCGATGGCTTTATCCGTTGCGATTAATTTTTCCATGCCTGCCTCCTTAGAAAAAATCCCCGCCTAATCACGTGTTAGGCAGGGGAGTTGTGTTTCTTTTTGTTTGGCTTTCGTCTCGAGCTTCAAGTCCAGATTTCAGCGCTAGCTTCAATCATTTCTTTTTAGAAGAAGCCCATTGCTTTCGGGTTGTATGAAGTTAGCATACATTTTGTTTGTTGGTAGTGTTCTAACATCATTAAGTGGTTCTCACGACCGATACCTGATTGCTTGTAACCGCCGAATGCAGCGTGAGCAGGGTATTGGTGGTATGTGTTTGTCCAAACGCGACCCGCTTGGATGCCGCGAACTGCGCGGTATGCTGTATCCATGTTACGAGACCATACACCCGCACCAAGACCGAATTCTGAATCATTGGCAATTTCCATTGCTTCTTCAAACGTTTTGAATGTTGTTACCGATAATACTGGACCAAAGATTTCTTCTTGGAAGATACGCATGTTGTTTGTACCTTTGAATACTGTAGGTGCTACGTAGTAACCACCTTCAAGTTCGCCCTCAAGAACGTTTTGGTGCCCGCCGATTAATAGCTCAGCGCCTTCTTCTTGGCCGATTGTCATGTAAGACATGATTTTTTCTAATTGTTGCTGTGAAGCTTGTGCACCCATCATTGTTTCAGTATCTAGTGGGTTACCGATTTTGATTGCTTTAATGCGCTCAAGTGCACGTTTCATGAACTCTTCGTAAATGTCTTCGTGAATTAATGCACGAGAAGGACATGTACAAATTTCACCTGAGTTTAGTGCGAATAATACTAAACCTTCGATGGCTTTATCTAAATAGTCATCATCGTGATCCATAACGTCTGGGAAGAATACGTTTGGTGATTTACCACCAAGCTCTAACGTTACAGGGATAATGTTTTCTGTTGCATATTGCATAATTAAGCGACCTACGCCAGTTGAACCAGTGAATGCCACTTTGTTAATACGTGGGTTTGTTGCAAGTGGTTTACCAGTTTCTACACCAAAGCCGTTTACGACGTTGAATACGCCTTTTGGTAATAAATCTTGGATCAGTTCGATTAATACCATCATTGAAGCAGGTGTTTGCTCAGCAGGCTTCATTACGATGACGTTACCAGCAGCTAGTGCAGGCGCGATTTTCCAAGCACCCATTAAAAGTGGGAAGTTCCAAGGAATAATTTGACCGACAACCCCGATTGGCTCGTGGAAATGGTAAGCAACTGTATTTTCATCGATTTCAGAAATGCCGCCTTGTTGTGCACGAATCGCACCAGCGAAATAACGGAAGTGATCTGCTACTAATGGAATATCTGCGTTTAATGTTTCACGTACGGCTTTACCGTTGTCCCACGTTTCAGCAACCGCGATCATTTCTAAGTTTGCTTCAATACGGTCAGCGATTTTGTTTAAAATATTTGCACGGTAAGCAACAGATGTACGTGCCCAAGCGTCTTTTGCTGCGTGTGCTGCATCAAGTGCTAGCTCGATATCTTCTTCTGTAGAACGTGCTACAGATGTGAATACTTTACCTGTTACTGGAGATTTCACTTCTAAATATTGACCTTTTACTGGGGCAACCCATTCGCCACCAATAAAGTTTTCATAGCGCTCTTTAAAGTTTACTAGTGCGCCTTCTGTATTAGGATTTGCATAAATCATATGTTTAGTCTCCTATTCTTTTGCTCAATGTTATTTAAAAGTTAGATTAACTTTATACGAGGATTATGCAATGTATTTGAAAATATTACAAACGAAAAGTATTTATTTATTTTTTTTGAATAGTATTCTAATAGGCTTAAATGAATAATGAATTTAATATCGTTGTATTAATACAATTAAGTTTTAAAAATAAATGGGCATTGAAATGTTATTTGTAGATACTTTTTAGTAGTGCGTTTCTGTTGTATAATAAAAAATCATTAGCAGTTTATACGAATATATATTTGTTTTTTTGCATAAAAATTTTTTTGATTTTCCTAGAGAAACGAGTGGGAAATGCTTGTATCTGATTGTCCTCTTGTCCTAAAAATGAGCTGGGTAATACATAGAGTTTAATGGTTTTTGAATTTTCGAACAATTTCATTTTAGAGAGGTGAGCTATGATAAAGTAGACTTAGATAAATGAATACGTCTCGATATAAATGTGTCAAATGACGTTGTATATGCAGGAAGATTGGCTAAGCTGGCGGATTAGATGTAGGCAGTCCATATTTTTGTTAGGATAATACTGTAGAAAACATGTACGAGTAAAAGCGTACAAAAAAATATGCGCGGCGTTAAAAATATGTAGAAATTTGAGTATACTAAAGTGGAACAGGAGGAAGAGTAGATGATTTCATTAATTGTTGCACATGATAAAAATCGTGTCATCGGCTATGAAAATGACATGCCGTGGCATTTGCCGGGGGATTTGCAGTACTTTAAAGAAATGACGATGGGCAAGCCAATTTTGATGGGGCGTAAAACGTTTGAGTCCATTGGTCGCCCGCTACCAGGCCGTCGTAATATTGTCATTACGCGAAATGATGCATACGATGCGGAAGGTATTGAAACCGCGCCGAGCTTAGAGGCGGCACTAGCGCTAGTGCGCGACGCCGAAGAGATAATGGTCATTGGCGGGGAACAAATTTTCACGCAGGCATTGCCACTTGCGGAGAAGCTATATATTACACTCATTGATCATGAATTTGTCGGCGATACATATTTTCCTGCCTACGACGGCTGGGAGCTGACGAAAAAGGGTGAGCCAAACATGGCGCCAGAAGGCTACACATTTACGTATTGTATGTTTCAGAAATAATAAAAGGGCTGCGCAGATGCGCGGCCCTTTTCGTTTAAAGAATTGTTTTCTGTTGTGATAATAAATACTGCGTGTAGGCAGAAGAGGATTGTAGCTGCCCCATTAAATTGTTTTTCAGTGCCTGCTCGCTCTGTTTGTCGGTTAAATATTTTTCAACTGTCGCGATGTTTTGCTTCATTTGCTCAAGGCGCTGCGCTGTGGCTGCATTTGGCGCGTCAAGTGCTTGCTCAAATTTTGTCATTTGCGCCGTTAGCTTGTCCTTCGCCGCGCTCATAATGTTTAGTTGCTGCGCCTGGAAGTGCGACTGTAAATGGTTTGAAAATGTGTCTGTTGTTGTTTTATCCGCTGATGTTGTCGAATTTAAATAGCTATAAATGGTGCTTGTGCTATCTGTTTGCCCGCCTAATAAGCCTTGCAGTGCGCTTGATGTACCGAAGCTTGACAGGTCGTGAAACAGTGAGTTTGATTTTTCCTTCTGTTTGTCACTGTTTGATGTAGCATTTAAAAAGTAGTCAGCAAAGTTTGTGCTGCTTGCTGATAATGAATTTGTAGATGCGCCTGGTCCAAGTAGGCTGTTCATTAATGAATTAATGTTTGAAATATCCATGAATTTCACCTCCTCATCTTATATCGGCAGGCCGAAACGTGTGCTAAAGTGAAATATTTGTTATACTCAAAAACGAAATTGAGAGGTAAGGAGTTTTTTAAAGTGAAATTAGTTAAACAAATGATGGTACCTGTTGTGGCGGCTGCGTTTTTAGTTGGTTGTAATGATACGTCCGTTGCGACAATTAACGGGGAGTCAATTACAGAGCATGAATTGCACGAAAAGCTTGTACAGCAGTACGGCGTGGAGACGCTTGATCAGCTTGTATCGAATAAAGTGATTGAGCTGGAGGCAGAAAAGCAAGGAGTTACGGCTTCTAAAGAGGCGATTGATGCCGAGTATGAGGCGTATATTGATATGTACGGGAGCGAGGAAGAGCTAGCCGAATATTTAGCGACGTACAAAATGACGCCTGAGGATGTGCGTTACGATATCGAAATTTATTTATTAACGACAGCGTTAATGGAGAAGTATGTAGAGATTACAGAGGCAGATGTAGAGCAGTACTTTGAGGATAATAAAGCGAACTTTAAAGAGGGCGCGGCGTTATCAGATGTACGTGACGCGGTATACGATGCACTTTTAGAAGAACGTGTGAATGAGCAATACGGAACGTGGATAGACGAGAAATATAAGGAATATGACATTATGACGACGTTTTTTGAGCAGTCAGAATAACGAAAAAATCATGTTCAACGGTGTCGAATAGGTATATATTGGTATCATAATGACAAAAGGGGGAACATTATGCATACATATAAAATTGCCGTGATTCCAGGAGATGGTATTGGGAAAGAGGTTGTACCTGCTGCGATAGAGGTACTCGATCAAGTTGCCGCGCTTGACGGTTCGTTTCGTTTTGAGTGGACAGCGTTTCCGTGGGGCTGTGACTATTATTTAGAGCACGGCGAGATGATGCCTGGCGACGGGATTGAAACATTGAAGCAATATGACCAAATTTTCCTTGGCGCGGTCGGCATGCCAGAGCTTGTACCGGATCATGTGTCGCTTTGGGGCTTGCTCATTAAAATTCGCCGCGAGATGCAGCAGTCGATTAATGTAAGACCTGCCAAGCTACTTCGGGGCTTAGAGTCACCGCTGAAAAATCCGAATAACTTTGATATTACCGTTGTGCGAGAAAACTCAGAAGGGGAGTATTCCGAAAGTGGCGGCCGTTTAGGACAGGGTGCAGACGAGGTGGCGATTCAAAATGCGGTGTTCACACGCAAAGCAACGGAGCGTGCGATGCGTTATGCGTTTGAGCTCGCAAAGACTTCGCGCGGACATGTGACAAGTGCAACAAAATCAAACGGCCTCACGTATTCCATGCCGTTTTGGGATGAAGTATTTGCTGAGGTAAAGGTCGATTATCCGGACATTGATACAGCAGTCAATCATATTGATGCACTTGCGGCGTTTTTCGTGATGAAGCCGCACACATTTGATGTCATTGTTGCGTCGAATTTATTCGGTGATATTTTAACAGACCTTGGGGGTGCGATTATGGGCAGTATCGGCATTGCACCGGCTGCGAACTTAAATACCCTTCGCGAATTCCCGTCAATGTTTGAGCCTGTCCACGGTTCAGCACCTGATATTGCAGGTAAGGGTATCGCCAACCCAATTGGGCAAATTTGGACGGGCAAAATGATGCTCGACTTTTTAGGTCACGAAAAAGCGGGTGAGCGTGTGATGCAAGCCATTGAAGAAACACTTGCGGCAGGCATTAAAACAGGTGATCTTGGTGGGACGTCGACATTACGAGAAGTAACAGATTCTATTTTGGGTAAACTTTTGTAGAATAATGTTAGATGGAAGTATGCGACAAGTCAAACGTTGATTTGTCGCATATTTTTGCTTTAGCTAGTAAAAGAAAACGTCAACATTCGTATAAAATGACAAATGTCATCTTGGTTAACGAAAACGCTTTATTTATAATAGAGTGAAGAAAGATAAAGGATGTGTCTAGTTTGGGCAAAATTCATATTGTAACAGATTCAACATGTGATTTAACGAAAGAAGAGATTGAACAGCATAATATTCATGTTGTGCCACTAACAATTCAAATTGACGGGAAATTGTATACAGATGGTGTCGATGTAACACCAGAATCATTTATTCAGCTTATGCGCGAAGCAAAGGATTTACCAAAAAGCTCGCAACCAGCACCAGGGAAGTTCAAAGAAATATACGATGAGTTAGGAAAAAACGGCGACCGTGTCATTTCAATTCATATGACAGGTAGCATGAGCGGAACAGCGCAATCAGCGATGCAAGCGGCTCAGCTGACAAATTCGGATGTCACAGTGGTGGATTCACGTTACATTGTGTGGGCACTTGCCTTCCAATTACGCGAGGCGATTCGACTGCGCGACGCGGGTGCGACAGTAGAAGAAATCGTGGCACGTTTAGACGAGGTACGTGCGAATACGCGTCTGTTCGTTGTACTCGATACACTGGAGAATATGGTAAAGGGTGGCCGGATCGGTAAAGGGAAATCGGTTGTTAGCTCGCTACTAAATATTAAGCCGATTGGTCATTTAGATATCGGTGAAGTAACGATTTGTGCAAAGCCGCGTAGCTATAAGCAAGTGGTAAAGTTCCTGTATAACTCATTTGTTGAGGATACAAAGGGCAAAACAGTCAAAGCAATTGGCATTTCACATGCAAACAGCCTACAAACGCTGGGCAATCCATTAATGGAACAACTTGTTGATCTTGGTCATACAAATATTGATGTCGCCTATACATCACCAATTATTAGTACGCACACAGGTGAAGGTGCGATTGGTTTTATGTATTTTGCAGAGTAAGAAAATGGACCTCGTCACGTCATATGTGAGGAGGTCCATTTTTTATTTTACAATAAAGCGTGTATAACGAAGCGTGACATAAACGACGATAATGGTCGCAATGCAAAGTTCGAGATAAGCAATAACGAGGCTTGTTGGAGTTGTCCAGCCAAGCTGCTGACGTGCCGCATAAAAGGCCGTTGCGCTAATAACAAGCGGGAATGTAAACGCCGCATAGCTCGGGTAAAACGGTAGACGTAGTAGTAGACGCAATTTCCATAGCACAAATACATAGAATAGTTGTGATAGGATAAATAACACGAGCACAATGTGATGATTTACTTCGGTTACTTGTGATAAGTACGCAAGTAAAATGATTGAACATGGTGCAGCCAAAATCGTAATGAGTGGCATCGCAGGCTCTGGGATATCTTTTGTCACAAGTACGCGGTATAGGATAATCGGTACTAAAATAACGGCACTTACAAGAATGAAATAGAGGATGATGTAAAAGATTGATCCCTTAAATGGTGCCGTAACGGGTATAATACCGAGTCCGATATACGTGACAAACCAGCTCGGGAAAATGTTTTGTATTTGCCATTTTCGCCACATGAAGCGGTACGAGAAATAGCACACAAGTGTTAGTTGCAAGAAGGCGGCAAGCGACCAAATACTGATAATTGCCGGATGTGCGCCGTTTAACATCACGACGCAGCTACAGAGCATCATGATACTCATTGCGACAGCCGGTGAGACAGCTGCAACAATCGGATTATTTAGCTCCTCGACAATCGCCGCGCGTGCGAAAATGACTTTGCCGATAAATAAGAAGGCGATAAATGCACAAATCGTGAAAAATACATGACCCATCCACAGTAAGTCATATGAATAATACAATTTGGCGAGTGACGATAGGCCGAGCATGAGTCCGCCTGCAGGTAGTGGAATACGTGCAAAAAATTTGCTGTAAATGGTCATTACTCCTTTACGCGCATCGAAGCCATAGCTAGATGTGCGTGATAATAAATAGATATTTATTTCATTATAATAGAAGGGCTAGGTATTTGCTAAGACAGGAAAAAGTAGGGAAAGAAATGTGGATTTCCTTCCCTACTTTGGGTCATGGCATGTATTTTCATTTAAATTAGTTGTCGCGTTACATGTCTAACTCTCTATAAAAAATCAAATATTTATTATAGTAAGTTTAACAATATTCAACTAAATTTGCTTATGTGTTATAAAAATGAAGTAGAATTCTTCATAGATTACAAAGAAATATAGAAAATAGAATACTTTTTTGTTATTTTAATCGAAAAAGCTAGTTCCTTTTTTGGCAAAATACTAGGTCGCGTTAGCTGTGGGATAATTGAAAAATCCCGATAAACTTATACTATTTATTTGTGTTTTCAGAAATTATTTTTTGGAAGAACGTGCTATAATTTTCAGTAAGGGAGTACAGTTTAATAGACCCGAATTTTTTTGGAGAAGGATCGTTGCGCTATGTGGAAAATCGTTGCTTTATTAATTACTTTACTGCTCGGCGGCTGTCAAATGGTGACGATTGATGATTTACCTGAGGAACAAGTGACTGAGCAAAATGCAGACAAATTAAATGTAGAACAAGCAGTGGAAGAACAACAGGAAATGACGAAAAAAGAAGAGTTTATCGACTTGCTTGGGACAGTATTTAATTTGAAATGGTCCGAACGAAAAAATGATGATGCGCGCCCGCTTACGTATTTAGCGTTAGGGGATTCATTAACGCGCGGCATAGGGGATGAGCAAAATTTGTCTGGCTATGCTGGGCGACTTGCAAATGCGATGGAACTTTGGCCTGCGGTGACAGAAGTAGAAATGGATAATCGCGGAAAAAATGGTCGTCATAGTGAAAAGGTGTTAGAACTGCTTGCGCGTGGACATTATGATGAAGAGCTCGCGCAAGCCGATTTGATTACGATGACAATTGGTGGAAATGATGTGATGAAAGTCGTAAAGGCCGATCTGTTTGCGCTGAAAAAGGAAATGTTTGATACGGCGCGAAGTCCGTTTGCTGCGCGTTACAATCAAATCATACAGGAAATTCGCAAGCGCAATGAAGCGGCACCGATTATACTTGTCGGCTTTTATAACCCATTTTCGATTATCACCGATGAATTTACGCCATTTGAGTCGATTATTAATGAATGGAACGAAGAAATGAGACTAGTTGCCGAGGCAGACGCAAATGCCTGCTTTGTGCCGGTAGATGATTTCTTTATGTCGAATGAGGATTTAGTGTACCACACCGATTTTTTCCATCCGAACGCAAGAGGCTATGAGCGGATGACGGAGCGAATTATTGAGACAATGGTACAATGTGATATTGAGACAATGTCTGGTGGCTGGATCGGCTTTGAGGAGGAAACGAATGAATAAATGGAAAATAGCCTTCTTTACACTTGCGACAGCTGTGCTCATCACATTTGCAGCTGTCGTGTATTTAATCGTAGCACCGGTTGATCAGGAACGTGTACAAGCGCCTTTAGAGGCAGAAGGAAATGTTCTTGTTGTCGAAACGACGGCGAAGGAGTTTGAGGCAATCGCCAAGCAGTACCTAGGGGAAGCGATGAATACATCACCGCTACCTGTCGAGCTAACGGTTGCTGAGGATGTGGTTATTGCCAGTGAACTAACCGTATTTTCTGTCGATGTACCGATTCGCATGCATTTTGATCCAATCGTTGAACGTGGAAACATCGTGATGAAGCAAACGGCTGTTCATGTAGGGAAATTAAACATTCCACCAAAAACGGTCTTAAAATTAATGAGTGATGCGATTCCGTTTCCGGATTGGATTACGGTACAGCCAAATGACGAGAAAATCTATGTCGATTTATCGCGCATAAATATCGCAGCAGGCTCACGTGTGCGGGCCAAGGAAATCGATTTAGCGAATGATAAAATTTTATTAGAAATTATCGTACCAACAGTAGGGGTGAAATAAATGAAACGAGCAACATTTGCAGGCGGCTGTTTTTGGTGTATGGTCAAGCCATTTGATGAGCAGCCAGGAATTTTGGAGGTTGTATCTGGTTATACCGGTGGCGATGTAGTAAATCCCACGTACGAAGAAGTTTGTAGTGAGACGACGGGCCATTTAGAGGCCGTGCAAATTACCTTTGATCCAGAAATTTATTTATATGAAGATTTAGTTAGGTTGTACTTTACACTTATTGACCCGACAGATGCAGGCGGACAGTTTTATGACCGTGGCGAGTCGTATACAACGGCGATTTTTGTCCATGATGACGAGCAACGCGCCGTTGCAGAGAAGGTGAAGGCAGAACTTGATGCAAGTGGTAAGTTCCATGCACCAATCGCGGTGAAAATTCGTGATGCAAAGCCGTTTTATGTGGCGGAGGCGTATCATCAGCATTATTACAAAAAAAATCCCGCGCACTATAACCGTTATTCAGTCGGTTCAGGTCGCGCGGCATTTATCGAAAAACATTGGGGGTCTCGTTCATGACAAAAGAAGAACGTTTAAAGCAATTAACAGATATGCAATACTATGTGACACAGGAAAATGGCACAGAGCCGCCATTTCGCAATGAATATGACGATCATTTTGAGCCAGGCATTTATGTGGATATCGTATCAGGTAAGCCACTTTTCAGTTCATTTGATAAGTATAATTCTGGCTGTGGTTGGCCAGCATTCGCCAAGCCAATTGAAAAAGAGGAAGTAACAGAGGTATTTGATACAACGCACGGTATGCGCCGCATTGAAGTGCGCAGTAAAACAGTTGATTCACATTTAGGGCATGTGTTCCCAGATGGTCCGGCCGAGCTTGGCGGCTTGCGCTACTGTATCAATTCAGCCGCGCTACGCTTTATTCCCGCAGCGGATTTAGAAAAAGAAGGCTACGGTGAGTACGTAGCGTTATTCAAATAATACAGCAGGGGGCTTTACCTATGAGTAGGTAAAGCCCCCTTGCTTTTCTTTTAGATTTTAAATTCACTCACAACGGTGCGCAGATCGTCTGCCTGTTTTGCTAGTTCAAGTGAGCTTGCGTTAATTTCTTGCATCGAAGCCGAGCCCTGAATGGCAGCAGCAGCTGATTTTTCGGTGTTGTGTGCCGAGTTACGTGCAAACAGATCTACCTCAAGGAATGTTGTGGCAACGCCGTTACTAGACGCTAATGTTTGTTCAATTTGCTCCACCATTTGTGTTAAAACCGCTGTTGTGTGCTCTGTTTGCTGTAAAATCGCCTGTAGAGACGTCGTCGTTTCATTTGTTACTTCAACCCCGCGAATAACCGTTTGTACGCCAGCTTCATTTTGTGCGATAATGGATGTTATTTCTTGCTGAATGGACGAAACAATCGCTGTTACTTCACTCGCAGCTGTTTGTGATTGCGTCGCTAACTTTTTCACTTCATCAGCAACGACCGCAAAGCCTTTTCCGTGTTCACCTGCACGTGCGGCCTCAATCGCTGCATTGAGCGAGAGTAAATTGGTTTGCTCAGAGATGGCTGTAATTGTTGCGATAATGGATGTGATTTCGGCTGATTTTTTACTAAGTGCCCCGACAATGGCAGTTGTAGAAGCCATTGTTTCTTCAATTTCAAGCATAACCTTCGATGATTGCAGAACCGAGTCACTTCCTTGGTAGGCGGCTGTCTTCATCATACTAGCAGAAGTTTGTACATGCTGTGCCTGACGATTTAATTCATGCATAGATTGTTCAAGATGTTGCATTTCATTTTTTGCGCTTGCAATATGTTGTGTAATTTGTGTGCTATTTGTGGCCGTATCCATCGTCGCGTTCGCAATTGAATCAATTGTTTGTGCGTTTTCATCGGCAAGCGCCATTAATTCCTGTGAGCTACCTGATACATTTTCTGCTAGATTGGATACGCGCTTAATAAGTGTAGCGATCGATTCAATCAATACATTTGTCGAACCGGCAATTTGCGCAAATTCATCCTTTGTTTTTACATGAACGCGACGGGTTAAATCACCACCAGCCTGCGCGATATCTAAAATGGATGTATTGATCTTCTCGGTATTGCGCTTTAATGATTTGTTTAAGAAATAGCCGAGCGAAATGGTTAACACGACAGAGACAATGGCGAGCAGAAGCGACGAGACATTTGAAGCAAATGCTGTACGCTCTAATTGTTTAATCGTCTCCTCGTTACGTGTTTGAAGCTGACTAATTAATAGGTCTGTATGGTCATCAATATAGTTTTTTAAATTTTGCGTGTTACTATTTTTTAATAAACGTGAAGCATTTTCAAAGCCATGCGTTGTGCGTAGTGCGATCACACTTTCAGAATACGTCATATAGTTCGAATAAAATTGCTGAATTAAGCTGAGCGTATTGTGCTCCTGCTCCAAATCTTCTAGCGATGTAGCGAGCGTCGTTAACGTTACCTCAATTTTTTGCTTCATTTCGTCATATAATGTCAGTGCGGTCTCTTCACCTGTGATAATATAAGTTTGTTCATAGTTAGAAAGCTTCGCAATTTCACTAGCTAAATCATTAATTTGTATTTGTTGCTGCAAATTATGATCAGCAAATTGCCGTAAATTCTGTTGAAGATTAGTCGTATTAGCATAAGAAAGAACGTTCATTGCGATAATAATTGCTAAAAGAATGGCAAAACTAATAGTAATACGCCCACGAATTAAGTGATGAAATTTAGACTTCCCCTCCTGTGGATTCTTTGTTTTTTTTGTTGTAAATGTCTTATTTTTCTCTTTTTTCATGCTTTTCACCTAATTTCTGAAAAATCAATGTTTTTACATTCTACTATAAAGTAAGTGGAAATTATATAATTTATTGTAAATAAACACAAAAGGATGGGAATTTATTGGAAAAATCATTTTATCATTATGTTTTAACGTTTCGAGGGGGAGATTGGTCGGATGAGAAAGCACGTTTTGCAGAGGCAACTTTTGAAGACAGTGCCTTTCCAAAAACAGCTACATCATTTGATGAATTGTCACATTATATTGAAATGCAGTCGAATGAGTTTTTAACGACGTCAGCATTTGATGCACTCTGGCATTTATATGAGCTGAAATATAGTTTTTAGGCTTTTTCTTTTGGGGATTTTTGAAGTGACGTAAAAGAAAGTAGTTAAATTGTCGGACTTTTCCTTGCAAGACGTCTAACAATTGCATAACTATGCGAAAGCTAGTAATATTTAGTATGAATTCAAATACGAAAAGAGGTCCTATTTATGAGCATCCACATTAACGCTAAACAAGGCGAAATTGCTGAAATCGTATTATTACCAGGAGATCCACTGCGTGCAAAATATATCGCAGAAACGTTCTTAGAAGATGTCGTGCAATACAACGAAGTACGTAATATTTTCGGTTATACAGGTACATATAAAGGGAAGCGCGTATCTGTCCAAGGTACGGGTATGGGTGTACCATCTATTTCAATTTACGTAAACGAGCTGATGGCTGAATACGGCGTACAAAAGTTAATCCGCGTTGGTACATGTGGCGCAATCCAAAAAGACGTAAAAGTGCGTGACGTGATCATCGCCCAAACGTCGTCAACAGACTCTGCCATCAACCGCGTAGCATTCGGTGGCACAATCGACTTTGCACCAACAGCAGACTTTGATTTATTATTAAAAGCATACAACGCGTCAAAAGAAGTAGGCTTAAACGTACGTGTAGGAAACATCTTCACGGCTGACCAGTTCTACTCAGACGAAGCACAAAACGAAAAATTAGCTGCATACGGCGTGCTAGCTGTAGAAATGGAAACATCAGCACTTTACACATTAGCTGCAAAATATGGCCGTCAAGCGTTAACAGTGTTAACAGTATCTGACCATATTATTACAGGTGAGGTTACTTCTGCGGAAGAAAGACAGACTACTTTTAATGACATGATGATTGTCGCACTTGAAGCGGCGATTGCGGAGTAGTTGTAGTAAGTTTCTATAGACTTCAAATAATTAGCGAGAGACCAAAAGAGACCAACGTGATTTTTCACAGGTTATCGAAAAGGTCACTCGCTTTTTCTTTTTGCGCTCTATCAATGTGAGCATAAGTATGTAGTGTGAATCAGGTCTGTTCATTAGTTGCTATTAGCTTAATAAGCATTAAAATATGCCGAAAAAATTAGTTGTGATCGTCAAAATGATTATGCTGATTACTAACAATAATTCGAGAATCGTCGCAAGGAAGGCTTTTCTGTTTTCTGCATATTTCCATTCCATAAATGCACGTAATAGTTCAGATACGATTAAGAAAATCACGGTAATAAACCATATTTGGAAATACCAAGGGGTGTCGAATTCAGTATTGTTCTCTGTAGATAAGTGGATAAAAACCGCAATAATTATAAAAACGATTCGTACAGACCAATCTAACTTTTTATGCTTTTGGTTCATGTGATGATAAGAAAACGGTTTCTTTCTGCCGACACCTAATAACTTTCTAACGGTATAGTTAAAAATAATTAACAGTAAAGCTAGGGAGATAAAAAAAATCAATACATTTTTTAGGTCAAAGTCATACTATTGTACCCAGCTCCTAGATCATCTTTATAATTGACGCAATAGTATATCTATTAAATTATATCGAAGTTAACTATTTATTGGTATGAAAAGGATTTTTAATAACTTATTTCTCTGTTATTCAAGAGGCCCCTCACATAGTAATTCAGTGCAAATGTATGTGTCAGCTTTAATTGCGAAACTTGTACTATTTACTAGGTTGAAAAATAATGCATTAATTAATAGCTAAGTCGAATGAATGTAGAACGTGTCCTGTGAGCTTTTGAAATTTGGATTGTAGTACCTCCACAGTTTAGGTGAGTGCTATTGGTCATACTGCTACAGCCACATGAATTGAGGTAGTTTATTTAATGGGTTATACTTGAAATATTGAGAAGGAGAGATAAAATATGGCAACTATTTATGAGCAGTTGAAAGAAGTATTAGCAGGGCGTGAAGGTGAGATAGTAACAGCAACAGATCTAAAGGAACAGTTGTATATAAAATACGGCAAAAATAAAGCAAGCATATTGCTATCGGATTATTGTTATAACCGTTATAACGAGGGAATTTTATTTAAAAAGCATTTATTTCAATATCTTGACCGTAATATGTATAAATATTTAGGTGAGAACGCATTGTATACAGGACTTATTTTCCAAAAGAAGAAAGGTGAAGAAAGCGAGCGGATTGTAGGGGAATGGATTAACGGTGTGAAATATATGCAACAGGAAGAACTGAGTAAAGCACAAATCAATCAATTGTACACTCAGTATAATGAAATTTGGCGTTATGAGGTGCATGTTTTACAAAATAAACCTACAGAGTTACGTCATTTAATGGGACGTATGGGGGAGTTTTTATGCGTGCTTCAAACAGATGGAAAACTAGCGTTGCATGTAAATGAGCCTGGTTATGATGTCATCAGCGCGAATGGTCGTAAAATTAGCGTGAAAACCACAGCCCAGACGAATGGTTTTATAGCGATTAATCGCAATACATTTCATTTGTTTGATGATTTATTCATTGTTCAGTATAAGAATGATATGTTTCAAGTTGTGTTTTTTGGAGATAAAGAACAAATTATTGATAGCTGTCGCATTTATGAAAATACATATGAACTTGATCTATCTAAATTGAAAAAGTTGTCATGAGAATGATTTGAATTTCTTTAGTTATGGAGCAGCACAATTGAAAACAACAAACCAAAAACCGAAAAAGCACTGAATAAAATATCCGTTGTATTATAGGTTGACATATTCATTTACCTCCAAATTAGCGTAAAAATTTAGTCTACTAACATGATAACACAACAGAATTATGTATAAATATAAATTTTTAAGGGATGGATGAAAGAATGGCGCACGGGGATACTGCTAGAACAAAAGCGTAGTTAAACGTTAACTTAATCGGTGAGCGACTAGACCTGCTATTAGCACAATCTATGCATGTATACATGTGGATCATCCAAAGGCAGCGGTGTTTGAAACAGAGTGCTTCGTTGTTTCCACGATTCATCAAAATGGTTTTTAGCCAGTAGAAGCATGCAGTTATATAGCGAATTTTGTCGAAAAAACGTGTCGCTACAAAGCGAGAGGCATGACGTTACAAATATTAGAAAAATAAATATAAAAAATTTTCTGCAAACAATATGGGCGTAAAAAGACAACAATTCTTAAATTATGATGAATTGTTGTCTTTTGTACGTTTTTTTAGTGCGTATAGAAAACTATAAAAATGCTTTAATTAGAATAATTATAAAAAGTCAAAAAAATGTAACTTTTAATTAAACTAGAAGTAACCTATAATGATTGAAGTTGATAATGAATTTCTCGTCTAGTTGAAATTATATTACTTTCACAATTTTTGCTTTGTCGACTGAAGAGAAATACGATAAAACAGGGGCGGTGATGGGTTATGACATTCCAAGAAAAAAATCCATATTACGAATATTTCAATGTAACTTCAATTGAACAATTAGAGCAATGTTTTATTCAAGTGAACGAGGAAATGGCGCAGCTTAATACAACAGAAGAATTTGAAATGGCCAGTTAATTCATGAACGCAATGAGGTACAGGAACGTGGAGGCAGCATTTAATAGCGAATGCTGTTTTTTATTTTGTCGAAAAATGATGGATAAAGAAAGAGCCGCACCTTCTAGCAGTATGGCTCTAAAATTACAGACTTTAACGAGCGGGAAAGCTCACTTCTTTAGAGGTAGGAGTTATCAGGAAGCGAAGAAATACCAAAGCATCGCAAGGACAAGAAGTGTAACAAGTATTGCAATTGTGACACGTAGTGGTGAGATTGGTGCGTCACCGCTTACTTTGCCGGTTTGTCCGTTCACCATAAATTGATACACTTTGTCTTTAAATTGGAATGATGATAGCCAAATCGGTACGAGTAAATATTTATACGTAATGTTTTCATGTGTTGTTGAAAATTGAACATTTGATACGGAATCCGCATGATGGTTGCGACGAATAGTATTTTCAATTTGGTCTTCTAAATGCGCATGAATTTCCTTACGTGCTAAATTCCAGCCTTCTTTTAGCCCGATGCTATAGCGCTCAGCTAAAAAGCCTGTTACATATTCCGGCTGGTACACTTTATTGTTGAGCACATTGAACGGCTTTAATTCATTGAGCATATTGCGGTCATAACGCGTTGACGCCATAATGAGATGATCATCAATAAATTCCTGGTAAAAGCCACTTGTCGTGTACCAATCTGTTTCTGTACGTTCCTTGCCGTCGCGATCTTTGACGGTGCGGTCGATTCCATATTTCGCGGTATAGCGTGAGCTTGTTTTTGTGTCGAAGGTCCAGTACGGGATGTAGACCCCTTCAAAAGCATCCGCCCGCGCACTACGCTTCGCCTCACTTGGCGTAAACCACTTTCCTTTAATCCACGTTTGAAAGTTTTCTCCAGCCTGCTTGTCGGTTACCTCAAAAACGCACACGCCGTTTGGTGCGAGTGAATTTGTATCATTGGATTCCATTACTTGATTCGAGCCGCAATAAGGGCAGCTGTCAGCGGTTTGTAGTGCGTCGTAAATCGTTTCAGCAGAGCAAGACTTACAAATGACGGTCTTTTTGTCTGTTCCCCAGTCAAAATTGCCTGTTTGCTCCGCCGTTGAAAAATCCAGCTCCTGTGCTACTTGATCGTCCTCGTTTTCAGGGCGTGCGATATCGGTTTCATGACCACAATAAGGACATTTTAAATTGCCGGCGTTTGGATTGAATTCAATCGAAGCGCCACATGCGGTACATTCGGCATTAAAATCGAGCTTCGCCTCACGTGTGTTTTCCATTTCTTGCGTCGACATAGCGAGTTCACTCCTTATTTGATGTCGTTTTCATCGAATACATCGCCACACTCTGGGCAGAATTTCGGTGGTGATATTGGAATTGCTGGCTCCCAGCCGCATTTATCGCATGCGTAAGTAGGGGTTCCTTCTGGCTTTTTCGAGCCACAGTCACTACAGAATTTCCCTTTATTGACCGTGCCACATGTACATGCCCAGCCATCCGCAGGCTTAGTCCCACCGCAGTTTGAACAAAATTTACTCGTATTCGTCGCGCCGCATGAGCAACTCCAGTTGTCTGCGCTTGAAGGTGGAGGTGCGGGTTGTTGTGCTGCCTGCTGTTGTGCATATTGCGCTTGACGATTTTGCTCGTTCATTTGGAATAGTTGTGCGGCATTCATTCCACCTGCCTGTTGTGCCATATTCATGCCCATAAAGCCTGTCATGGCGCCACCTTCATTGTTACCTGCCGCAATCATGGCATCTGCTTGTGCACCTGTTAAGTGAGCTGCTGCCATACCAGGGTCGCGCATCACGGCATTACGTTGCAATTGTTTAATCATGGCTTCGTCTTCTTCAGAGGCCTTTAGTGTACTTATGCCGAATGATACGACTGCAATACCGCGTGTTGCGAGCCATTTGTCGGATAATACTTTATTTAGTGCATCAGAGAGCGCTATTGTATGTGCGGGAATTTCACTATAGCGTACACCTTGAGCCGAAATTTGCGCAAAGGCTGGCTGAAGAGCGGTCATGAGCTCGGTTTTTAGTTGGCTATCAATTTGATCGCGCGTAAATTCGCGCTCGACGTTACCTGTTACGTTTGTATAAAAAAGTAATGGGTCGATAATTTTGTATGAATATTCACCGTGACAGCGAATGGAAATGTCGATATCGAGCCCGATATTCCGGTCGATGACGCGGAACGGTACAGGAGAAGGGGTCCCGTATTTATTGCCGACAATCTCTTTTTTATTGAAGTAGTAAACACGTTGATCCTTCGGTGCCTCCCCACCAAATGTAAAGCGTTTCCCGATTTGTTTAAATGTTTCTTTAATACCTGTTGAGAGGTCAGGAGAGGCAAAAATAGAAGGTTCTGTTGATGTATCATAAACAAATTCACCTGGCTCTGCCGCGAATTCAACCACTTTTCCTTGTTCAACAATCATCATGCATTGTCCTTCATTGATTGCGATGATGGAGCCATTGCTAATAATGTTATCGCTGCCTTTATTGCTACCACGCTTTGTTGTCCGTTTTTGCCCCTTTGTTACTAAAACATCTGCACTCATTGATTCACAGTAAAAATACTCACGCCATTGATCTTCTAAAACGCCTGTTAATGCACCAACACCAGTTTGTAATAAGCCCATGAGAAATCCCCACCTTTTTGTTTTTTATAGTCAGCGCTATTGACCGCGCAGAGCCACTAACTGAGGTTAATAAACTATTTTTTATGCTAGTAAAGGAAGATAGAAACTAGAATTACTTATATTATATTCCTTTTTCAGAATTTTCCAATTTAATATATTACTCTTCTATAATATAAAATAATTGTTCAATATTTCAAGTTTTTTATGTAAATACAGAATAAATTTTCACAGGAGATTTTAATTAATGATTTCTAAAAAACGTATTTTTCTTAATATTCAGTTATT
This sequence comes from Solibacillus sp., assembly GCA_040274725.1. Taxonomy (GTDB): domain Bacteria; phylum Bacillota; class Bacilli; order Bacillales_A; family Planococcaceae; genus Solibacillus. The sequence goes on from JBEMAQ010000020.1 coordinate 73,382, forward strand.
TTTTATTGTTTTAAGTTTGTTTTAAATGAATGAGTGAAAATTGACACAAAATAACTGCGCGAAAAAATAGTAAATTCAATGTGAATAATCTCCATAATATAGAAGGTACTGGTATTGTTTGGTATAATATGTATGAACAGCGAATGTTACATATACATGTTATTTTTTAGTTTAAAAGACTAATCCAATCATAAATGGGGGAATCATTTTGTCAATTAAGGCGAAAATTATTAGTTTTTTTATCGTTTTTGCAGTGATCTTAGTAGGAGCGATTGGCGCGATGCTTTTGGTGGAAAAGAACACGCTTACAACACAATCACAGGAAACAGCTACAGCATTAGCTGAGCAGGCCGAGCAAGAAGTTGTGCAGGATTTAGAGAGAATTACAGCATTAATCGCGGAGCAAGTCGTTACAGTTGAAAAGGAAATTGATCACTCTATGTTAAATGCTGTCTATATTTTACAGGAGATGGACCGCAGTGGGGATGTCACACTTGCGCAGTTAGAGCAGCTAAAGGTACAGACCGGCATGAACGATTTTTATATTTCGGACCCAAATGGTGTTTTTACAATGTCGACAGAACGCCAAGCTTTAGGATTAAGCTTATTTGATATTTGGGACGGATACCGAATGCTTGTGACGGGTGAGGCAGATGTGTTGCCGTCTACGATGAAAATTAAAGTAGAAACAGGGGAGATTTTTAAATTTACGGCTATTCCACGCGCGGACGGCAAAGGTACTGTCCAGTCGGCGTTAGCGGCGGATGCGGTCGAAAATATGCTTTCGGCGTTCTTTAAGCACGACTATGGTCTACAAAGCTTATATTTATTCGATAATACGAATTTAGTGTTAACAGAAAATGGCGTTGCAAATGTAACGGGAAAATTTAAAAAAGGGGATATTACGACAGATGAGCATGTGACGAATATTTTTAACGGGAGTGAAGCTGTTGTTCAGATTGCCGGTGATTTAGGGGAAGTGTATGCACCGCTTTATTTAAATGGGGATGTGCGGTATGTGTTATATGCTTCGATTGATACGGTGCCTTATTTTGAAACAGCGAGCTTTACGAGTGATGCAATTGGCTCGATTACGGAGGCGATTAGTAGCTCAATTGTAAAGATTATTTTATTTAGTGTCGTGATATTACTTATTTTATTAGCCATTTTACCAAGCTTTATTAGTAGGCAGTTAAAGCCACTAAATCTCTTTGCTGAGCGCTTGCGAGAGCTCGGGACAAACGATGAGCAGGTTGATGTAAAAGAAGCAGAGCTAAAAACGATTCAAGAGGCGATTGATGCGGTAAAGGCGCATTATAAAACAGCCTTGCAATCGATTCATGAAAATACGCAGGCTGTGTCGCGTGCGCAAGGTGAGTATACAGCGGAAATGCAGACGACGACATCGACCTTGCAGGAAGTAACGATGGCGGTGCGCTCAACAGCCGGAAATACGCAACAGCAAGCAGAGCAGGTTCATTTAGCGGAGCAAAGTGTCGAGGAAAAAGAGCGTATTTTAGAGCAAGTGTTAAATCAAACGAATGAGCTAGAGCGTTTTTCGGCAGAAACCAAGTCGGCGTCATTACGAAGTGTGGAAGGGATTCATGTGTTAGCAAACACAATGGAGACAATTGCGAAGGAAGTTTCCTATAATGGTGAGCGTGTCGGTGTGCTGCTGGCTAGCTCGACACAAATTAGCGAGATTATTCAATTAATCGACAGCATTGCAGATAATACGAATTTACTTGCACTCAATGCATCCATCGAAGCGGCACGAGCGGGTGAGCAAGGGAAGGGCTTTGCGGTTGTCGCAGATGAGGTGCGTAAGCTAGCGGAGCAAAGTACGAATGCAACAGCGCGTATTAGCGACATTTTACTCGATCTTCAAAAGGAAATTCAGCTTGCTAAAAATAGCAATGACCAGCAAATGGAGACGATTGAATCAAGCAAGAGGGAAATGTCTGATGCACAGTATTCGATTGAGCAGTTAATTGACAGCACGGAGCAGGCACGACAAAAAATTTCGACGCTCGATCGTCTGACAGAAAACTTGAAGCAAGCAGGGCACAATGAAATGACGATTTTTACGACGCTTTATGGCAGCATTCAGTCAAATGCATCGAGTAGTGAGGAGTTATTATCAATGGTGGAAGAGGTTTCTCATTCAGTTGGCCGTTTAAATGAGTTATTAAATACGTTAGTTGAACAGACAGAGAAGCTTGATCGCGTTTTTTAATGAAGGATTCAATAAAATTTACAGGACTATTCTAATAGCGGAATAGTCTTTTTTTATTTTTTTGAAAGTGAGTGTTTGATTTGATTTTTAGGTTTTCTTTGTTATTTGTAGAATAGTTTTATTTCTAGGTAGAAAAAATGTGTTTTTTAATTTGTTTATTTTTGAGTTTGTTAGATAAATTTTTATTAAAGTCTGAATTCTTAATAGTAGAATGTTTTATAGAAATGGTTTTGAATGGTTGACTATTTCTGCTAAATATAAGATAATTCTAGATGGTATTAATAATTATTTTATAATAATTATTAAATATATCAGTATATAATTATTAGGAGGAAATACATAATGGCTTTAATCGGTAAAGAAATCGCTCCATTCGCAGCGAAAGCATTTCAACAAGGTGAATTCATCGACGTATCTTCAGAAAACTTCAAAGGACAATGGTCAGTAGTATGCTTCTACCCAGCAGACTTCACATTCGT
>JBEMAQ010000021.1:0-67842 GCA_040274725.1 Solibacillus sp.
GTAGAGCACTTGGTTTGGGACCAAGGGGTCGTAGGTTCGAATCCTGTCATTCCGATCATTTATAGAATCGTAGCTCGGCTAGTTCGAGCATGAGGTTCATACCCAAAAGCTAGAGAGTTTGACTCTTATCCGGGTCATTTACAAGTATGTAGCAGAAGCTGCATACTTTTTTTGTATTTAAAATGGATTTCATTAGCTAAAGCGCCTACTTTTGGGGAACTAGTTATAGCGATATAGAGAATGAAAACATCATTTAATTAGGGGCATTTTCGTATCAATGTCAAATAATACGGTTATTATGATTTATGGGACTACTACATCTAGATACTACTAGAGTATTTTCTTTATAACCATTCATTTTTAGTTCAAATATCTCCCTGCATACCATTATATGTATATTTGATGTTCTTATAATCGTATACTAACGGCTTGAAAGAAAGATAAACTATGCCATTACGGTCTTATTCCTTTACACAAAACGTTTGTAGTACCTCACCTTGATAATTCAAGAGCACAGCATTTAGCTGACCGCCATATACATAGGCTCCATCGATTGCGATGTATTTTTTGTCCGTGCTTATCCAAATATCATCCGCTTGATGGATTAGTTTTGTTGGCGTATGACCGAAAACGTTGACGTACGGTGTTTGGTTCGGGTGTAAGTAATGTTTTCGTATCCATAAAAAATCGCTTTTAGTGGATTCTAAAAAATTAGCCGAGTGTGAATGAAAGCCTGCGTGTGTGAGGAGCACGTTGTGAATGACTTTGTATGGCTTTGCGTTTTCTAAAAATACGAGCTCGTCAGTGAAATGTTCCCGTATATAGTCAATGATTTGCATAGAGGAGTTGAATGTTTTCGCTGCATCTGGTACATCGTTCAAAAAAGACAGCAATGTTTCTTTCACGCCAGCGGATAATAAATAATTGGAGTTTTCTACAGGAAAGCGAATGAAATCTAACAGGATTTGTTCATGGTTTCCTTTGCAAACAATGACTTGTTCTCCATACGTCGCTTTGAGTGCCATTGCTTTTCTGATGACCTCTAATGATTGCGGTCCGCGATCGACTAAATCGCCGAGAAGGACAAGCTTGCTTTCCTGGTCCCAAAATCGGAGAATTTGCTCGAATTGCTTATACATACCGTGGATGTCGCTTACTACGAAAATGCTCATGGCTCCTCCTTGTGTAAAATAGAATTGCTTTTATTTTATTATAGTATTTGGAAATCTAAAGAAGGCTCAGACACCAGTCAATTATTTACTGGCGTCTGAGCCTTTCATTTAACGGAAAAACCGAAGTGGGTTACAGGTAACTATCATCTAGAGAAAGCGTAAGTATTGGCGAAATGAAGTAAATACTTTCAACGCCCGTGTGCTCATTATCGGCCTTGAAACATTTGAAGCCGGCGCTTTCGATGTAGTCTACACCTAAATCATCCAGCGCTGAAAATATACGTGGATTTGTGTCGACTAAAGACTGAACTGCTGCACGCAGGTTACCATTTTGCGGAAGATCCTCCTCCTCGTATTCTCCTTGTGCTAAAATGCTGTTCATCGCTTCACGAATTGCCTCTTCGTTCTCTACTTGCTTGCCGTAAGCAGCTAAAGCAGCGAGCATTTCTTCCATTGATTTGAATGACATCGTAATCATCCTTTCCTTTTGAATTTGTAACGTTTTCACCATTACACAGCTTGTGGAATTGCGAATAGCTGAATAAATAATGAAATGTGCAAAAGCTTGATTTTGTGAAAAATAAAGCGATTTTGAATCATTTTGTATGATTCATGCTGCAGGGGTGAACAGGTGGCTGAATATATATGGTTTTTGAGGTCAGAAAACAGCGATTTTTTAAGAAAAAGTGCGATTACAAGGAGCGAGTTCGGCGACAGATCCCAGCCTGTTTCAAATGAGCCTTGTGTTTTATTTTTATTTGCTGTATCATCAAATCTAATTTAAAGGGAGGTATTGTTATGGATAGAACCGTATTATTCATGTTCACAACTGTACATCATCATATCGAGTAGTCTTGCTATCTTTATTAATTTTTTAATATTGAATAGGAAGACTATTTCCCGTTGAATCGTATACTTAAAGCCGTTTTGGAGCTTTAGTGTTATGCGGTTTTTTTATTTGCCAAAAATAAGGAGGAAATGATGATGAAAAAGATGGATTATCAAAATGTTAGAGGAACACAGGATTTTTTACCGCAAGCGGAGGTAGTGAGACGCAAAATTCGCCGTACACTAGAGGATACGTTTATCTTGTATGGTTGCAAGCCGCTGGAAACGCCGATGATTAATTATACAGATTTAATGGCGTCAAAATATGCAGGGGGCGCGGAGATTTTGCAGGAGATGTACACGCTAATGGACCGGGGAGAGCGCGAGTTGGCGTTGCGCTATGATTTAACGATTCCATTTGCGAAGGTGGTGGCGATGAACCCAGAAATCTCGATGCCGTTTAAGCGCTATGAAATTGGCAAGGTGTTTCGCGATGGTCCGATTAAGGCAGGGCGTTTCCGTGAGTTTACCCAGTGTGACGTAGACATTGTCGGCGTGCAATCACAGGCGGCAGAGGCCGAGCTCATGATGATGGCGGTCGATGCGTTTCGCAAGCTAGACGTGGATATTTTTATTCAGTATAACAACCGAAAGCTCCTATACGGGCTGCTACAGTGCTTTGAGGTACCGGAAGCCGCGATGAATCGTGTCATTTTAGTGCTTGATAAAATGGAGAAGATTGACCGGATGACATTAGTGGAGGAGCTAGCGGCATTAGGGCTAGAGGGTAAGTCACTGCAGGCGATTGAAGGATTTTTAGACGCGCAGGCGACGCTGGATTATTTTGAGCAGTATGCTACGGAAAATCGTTTTGTTACGGATGGCTTGCAGGAGCTACGTGAGTTAAATCGCTATTTAGAGGCACTGTGTATTACTGAAAGCTGTGTGTTTCATCCATTTTTAGCGCGTGGATTAGAAATTTATACGGGGACAATCTATGAAATTTTCCTTCGTGATGGTTCGATCAAATCGAGTATTGGCAGCGGTGGGCGCTATGATAATGCGATTGGTGGACTTATTGGTAGTGAGGCGGATTTTGCGACGGTCGGCATTTCATTTGGTTTGGATGTAATTTATACGGCATTTGAGCTAGCCGGAAAAGAGAATGCCGATGCGCTTGTCGATATTTATATTATTCCTCTTGGCACGGAGCAGGAGGCACTTTGTCTTGCAACGGCATTGCGTGCGCGTGGTAAGCGTGTTGAGGTGGAGCTGAGCCGGAAGAAGCTGCGAAAGGCAATGGATAAGGCAAACCGGGAAAACGTCCCAAACGTCATTGTATTAGGTGAACAAGAGGTCGCAGAAGGCATGTATAAATTAAAAAATATGCGCACGGGCGAGGTAGAGACGTATTCATTTTGTTATTAAGGAATCAGTGGGCAATATGCATTTGATTGAGTCTAAAAGAAAGCGTCTGGCATAGGCAGGCGCTTTCAATTTAGCTTCAACTAAAATCTAACCAGCACAGGCCATCTTCAACGTGGAATTGCCCGAGACAACGAACCTGCTTTGAATGATTTATTTAGAAAGATTGCCCCATTTATTCGGATAGTAGTTGTCCTTGAGGTATAGATAGATTTTCGCAATATTTCGCGCGTCGTCTATCCCGCGGTGATGCGTGCCCTCTAGCTCAATGCCACATAGCGCGAGTGCCTTTTTCATCCCGCAGCGCTGGATATTGAGCAAATCCGCAAACTCCTGCTTGAGATTAATGTGGCGCTTCATCCAAAACGGCGGCACTACGTCATGCCGCGCAAAATCCTTCAACAGCTGCTTCCGGTCATAATCGCCCCACGACAAACTCCGCGCATTGCCAATGAATGTGCCAAATGCTGCGCTCACCTCAACGAAATCAGGCGCATTCCAGACATCCTCCGCAGTAATCGTTGTCAGCTCAGTGCAAAACGGTGTGATGACGGTATCCCTTGGCCGGATAAATGTATTGAACTCATCCACAATGCGCCCACCTTTAATTTTCACCGCGCCGATTTCAATAATCTCATTATCAAAGTAGAAATCAACCAGCTTGTCCTCACACGTAGCCTCTAAATCAAAAATAACAGCCTCGTCTAGTTTTTTGAGTATGGAAATGGTAGTTCAGTCCTTTCAGGTGGGATGTGAAATTTCCTTAATTGTTGGAATTATCGTAAGGGGAGTGGTGGGTTTTGTCAATTTGATGCCTCGTATAAATTGTATTCAACACCGTAGAAGGATTGCACTTTGCAAGAAGATCTAGACCCAGATAATGGTTTATTGTTATGCTGTAATTAGAGTGGGCTTTATGTGGCATGAGCGGTATGTTTTTGATGCATGTACATTTTTAATAAGTGGATAGTAATTTTAAAATGAGCTTTAATTTTTTGGCTTTGTTAAGTGTTAAAGCTTCATTGTACAACTCCCTTTTTATAAAAATAGCGGAGATAAAATAGGGTGAAATACAGATTTTCATAATTTGAATGGAGTGAAAAAAGTGGCATATAGTAGGGAAACTGGCAATGTAAATGTAGAGACTTTAATGGAAGTATTAAATGTAAGCAGAAAAGGGGCAGAAGTAATCTTTCAAAATGAAAATTTACTTATTATCTCACCATCTGTTCAAAATGGTTCGGATTGGTTTGATATTCGAAAAGTAAATTTAATTCGTTTTCAAGAGAGTAAGAAAAAGGGTTTACTTATTTTGAGGCACAGTAATCATTTTTTAATGGCAGATCTTAGGGATTTTGCTTATCAAATGATGCAGGAAGATACGATTCGCAGTACAAGTACGGGCGGTGAACATTGGAAGTTTAATATTGAGTGTTATGAGCAGAAATATATTGTTTATAATCAGGGAAACCGAAATGTCTTATACACGATGAGATTTTCAACAGTTGAGGGCTTTAAAAAAGAATCGGAAAAAATGCTTAAAGTATTAGAACCGTATAATTTTGTCGTTAAAGAAGAAAAGAAAGCTTTAATTTTTAATGAAAACCCTGTGGATTTAGTAAAGTCAGAAGTTCTTATTCCCCACATCCACCAATACATAAAATCAAAAGGCTTCAACTACTCATTAGATAACATTAAAAATCTCTATCTTTCACTTCGCAGTAAGCCGTTCGTGATTATTTCAGGTATTTCAGGCACGGGAAAGACGAAGATTGTGCAGCTGTTTGCGGAAAGCATTGGCGCGACAGAGGACAATGGGCAGTTGACGCTGATTCCGGTGCGTCCAGATTGGAGTGACGGCTCGGAGTTACTTGGCTACCGGGATATTAAGGGTGAGTTTGTTGAAGGTATTTTTACAGGAGTAGTACGCGCGGCAAGTGAGCATTTAGACCGCCCGTATTTTGTGTTACTGGATGAGATGAATTTAGCCCGTGTGGAATATTACTTTAGTGATGTACTGAGCATTATGGAAAGCCGTAAAAAGGTAGACGGAGCATATACATCATCACCGCTGCTGCCGGATATTGATAGTAATTTAACGTTACCGTCGAATTTATATTTGATTGGCACAGTCAATATGGATGAGACGACGCATCCGTTTAGTAAAAAGGTGCTGGACCGCGCGAATACGATTGAATTTAATGAGGTGGATTTGAATGATTTCTCGTTTTTAGAGTCAGCGCGTGAGGCTGTGCCACATATTTCGCTAGCAAATACATCACTTGAGGCAAGCTATGTTCAGCTACAGGATGGTTACGCACAGTATAAAGAATTGATTCACCGTGTGTCGCAAAAATTGGACGCAATCAATACATACATGAAGCCGATGCACGCACAAATTGGCTACCGCGTGCGAGACGAGATTTGCTTTTATCTGATGCATAATCAGGAGGGCTCGCTACTAAGTGAGGATGCGGCGTTTGATTATTGCGTGATGCAAAAAATCCTACCACGTCTTGCTGGGAGCGGTCAGAAAATTCGTACGGCATTGGACAACTTATACACACACTTAACAGAGGAAGACGAGGTGCGTTATCCACAAAGTGCAGAAAAGGTGCAGGAGATGCTTGGGAGGTTAGATGATGATGGCTTTACATCATTCTGGATCTCGTAAAGCCATTAATTTAGCCGTCATTCAAACAGCCCACATGACGCTGGTTATGAAGGGCAAGCTAGATTATTCAAAGTATATTGCGCAGGATGAAGAGGCGACGATGCACTTTTCTTGTAGTGGACAGGGTGTAGAAAGCGTTGAAATTTATGATGCGCGTGAGGGGAAGCTTGTTGGGCAAACTGAACAGGCACTGTATCCGATTTTTTTTGAGAATGGGATTTATGAGGTTATTATTATTCCGAAAAATGGTGAGCAGCTGACATTTTATCATGAGTTTTCAGCCTTTCGTGAGGCCATTAGTCGCCTGCCATACAGCACGACGCTGACAGGCAATCTCCATTTTCAAAATGAGGTTGGCTTTTCGACGTTTGATATTTTAGAAGATAATCAGCGACTACTCACGGTGACCTTTGAGGTGTTTCCGACGAAGCTAGATTATAAAAAGGATTATCGAGCGCTGTTAGCTGGAGTGAATGAAGAAGTGTATAATCTCGCCTATCATTTTATAAAGCGTACCTATTTGCAGGGGAGCGCGGAATTATTTCGTGAGCCGTCCTCTGCGGAATTTTACCGCCTGCTGACGGCACATTTTGAACAGTATGAGCGGGCGATTGCACAGGTGGAGCGCCGGCCGCATCATCAGCTACAGACGTGCTATGAGGAGGTGCGCGGCGACCGTTTGCGTAAGCAGGATAGCCGGGGACGCGCATATTTACGTAAAAATGCACAGCGGTTTGTTGATGTGAAGGAAGGCATTGAAATCGGTGGGCGCACGGTGATGCCAGCGCGTGGTTTGCTGATGAAAAAGCAGCATACAACTGATACGCATGAAAATCGTTACGTGAAATTTACGATGGAGCGCATTGTGAGTAAGCTGGAGCATTTACAGCTTGCCGTGAAGCGATTTCCGGATAAACAGCAGGCAGATACAGATTTAATTGAGCAGCTTGAGCAAATGATTGGGCTACTACGTGTCAAGCTACGCCAGCCATTTTGGCGAGCAATTGGCAAGCTAGACCGCACGATTAATAGCATGGTGCTACAAATGGGCACTGGCTATCGCGAAGTATTTCAGGTGTATGTAACGATTTCAAAAAGCATTGTGCTAAAGGGTGAGCTGTATAAAATGGCTGTGAAGGATATTGCGACACTGTATGAATATTGGACGTTTTTAAAGCTTGGACGCATTTTAGAAAGCTCTTGTGACGCGGGTGAGCAGGATGTTATTCAACTAACGAATAACGGGTTGTTTCTCAATTTGAAGCAAAATCAGCGGGCGGTAAGGCATTTTGTGCATAAAACAACCGGCGAAAAAATTACGCTCTGCTATCAATATAGCACGGGCAAAAAAATTCCGACTGTCACACAAAAGCCAGATTCTATGCTGAGCATTACAAAAACGGATAAGGATTATTCCTATGAATATATTTTTGATGCGAAATATCGAATTGAGGTAAGGGATGGTGAGGCGGTAGGACCAAAAGAAGAGGACATTAACACCATGCACCGCTACCGAGATTCAATTGTAGTAGAGCGCGCGGGTGCATATGAGCGCCGAGCATTTGGCGCATATGTCTTGTTCCCGTGGCATGATGAGGTGGCTTATGTGCAGCACCCGCTTTATGAAAGTATTAATACAGTGAACATTGGCGGGCTGCCTTTCTTGCCAAATTCGACAACTTTAGTAGAAAAAATAATTGATTCACTGCTCAATAAAACAGCGGATGAATTACAGCAGCAGGGTATTTTGCCAATTGGTGCACGCGGCTATGAGTATGAGGTGAAGGCGCAGGAAGTTGGTGCTTATGTGGCTGCGGAGGTTGTAGATAAAGATTATTGATAGAGGAAGCCATTTGCCTGTTTTGGTGAATGGTTTTTTAATAAGTTAAGTATCGAACGTATATTCTTTATTTGGTGTAGATAGTTTTATATACTAACTATTATTTAGTAAAGGAGTGAAAACAATGCACCAAATGCTAATCCATTCCCCACAAAAAAATGCAGATGATATATTCGGGCAACTAATTTTAGTGAATGGAATGAGTGGCGAGCGCTATATATATGATGTGATAAAGGATGAGGAGCTGGATTTAGACGAGGAAGAGCTGTATCATTCAATATTTTTATCCGCAGTTGTGCCAAATTTAGATTTATTTGATAAAGAGGCGACACTTGACTGAGTTTTTGATGCGCGGCCGCAATTGGGTTTGGATGATTTACTCGTTGATACAGAATTTCAACAGGTATTCCGAAAAATCGTTAAATATGAACTAAAGGGCACGCCGTTTCTTCATGAAGTGCCTGTTGCAACGCAGAGATGGGATTTAAATTTTTTAATTATTGAGGAGGAAATTAATCGTCTTGTTTTTCTTATATTGGAGGATGAGCTAGCACGAAAGGATATTGTGGATTTTGGGCAGTTATTGTGGGCAAATGAGATTTTGTTTGAAATTCCGCGGCTGGATTATTTTGCAGAGCCTTTTAAAAAGGTGATGCAGGATGGTATTGTTAGTGAAGTGGAGCAAATGTATATTGAAGAAATTAGGCGTGTTTTGCAAATTCAATTTTAAAAGAGTATATTTGTTATCCCTCAACACTAAACTTCAAAAAATACTATGCTATCAAAAGATGAAAGGCATTAGAAATCTGTCGATGTCGTTTCTGTTTGGTTTCTTTAGGAGATTGGGTAGTGAATTTAAGGTATAGGCGTTGAATCAAGAACATTTTGGTGTTTTTGATTTAGCGCTTTTTTGTATGAGCTACCAAGGCTATTTCACGTATAGTCGTGCGGAGATTCGCTTACACTGAAATCATTTTATCGAAATCAGATAAAATAAATAGAAAATATCTCCAAATTATAACGCGCTCTTGTTGAAATATAGAGATAAAAATACCTTTATAAACCAAATAATTACAGATTTGTATTGACATGAAAGTGGGGGAAATAGACAATTATAAGAGTGAGATAGACTAATTGTATTTTAAAACTCATGTAGGGTGAGGAGCGGATATAGGTGGTAATGTTTGACCGTATCAAGTTCGATGGTTTACGTAGCAGGGATTGGATTATTTTTAAATACCCAACGGAGGATATTCGAATGGGTAGTAAATTGATCGTTAATGAAGGTCAGGTAGCGATTTTTGTGAAGGGTGGACAACTTTGTGATGTTTTCCCAGCTGGTGATTATGTGCTCTCAACGAATAACTTGCCTATTCTTGGGAAGTTATTAAATTTTGTATTTGATAATAAAACGCCATTCACAGCTGAAATATTTTTTGTGAATTTGGCGAACAAGTTAGATTTGTATTGGGGAACGTCTGATCCTATTCAATTGATTGATCCAAAGTATTTCGTAAAGTTACGTATTCGTGCATTTGGACAGCTTGGCTTGCGTATTGATAATCATTTAGCTTTTTTCAGTGAGTTAATTGGTGGGATGAATGCGTTTGAACTGGTTCAGTTTGAGAAAGTAGTGGATTATTTCCGAGGCATGCTTGTGACGCATATTAAAACAGAATTGGCCAATAAGATTATACGGGATAAAATTTCTGCGTTGGAAATTTCAACAGAGCTTATGAACATTTCTACAAGTTTGAGCGAATCCGTTAAAGTAGAATTTAATCGTTTTGGCTTTGAGTTAGTTAATTTTCATATTCAATCAATTAATTTTCCAGATGAGGATTTTGAGCAAATAAATGCAATTTTAGCTGAGCGTGCGAAGTTTGAAATTATGGGTGACAATCGTTATGTAACGCAGCGTAGCTTTGATGTATATGAGGCAGCAGCGAGTAATCAAAATGGTGTGGCAGGTGCACTTTTTGCAGGTGGTGTAGGATTGAGTGCTGGGCAGTCAGCTATGCAGTCTATGCCAAATCAAGTTGGGGCTATGAATGGCCAACAAGCAACAGTGGCCTGTCCATCCTGCCAAGGTCAAATTTCCAGCATGAGTAAGTTTTGCTCTCTTTGCGGAGAGAATCTAATAAAAACAGTAAAAACTTGTCCAGATTGTGACTTCGAGAATACCGAGGATGCTCGTTTTTGTGCAGGATGTGGTAAAAATATACAAAATAAAATGTGTGTATGTGGTACAGAGCTAGATATTCAAGCTAAGTTTTGCAATAGCTGTGGTACAAAGGCTTAATTAATAATAATTTATTTTAGGAGGTTTACTGATGACAAAATGTCCTCAATGCGGTGCACCCGTAGATACTACTGCTTCAAATTGTAAATATTGTGGTGAAAAGTTAACGATTCAAGTGGCACCAGTAGCACCGTTAGTCCCTACGCAACAGCCACATCAAGTATATGATCATCAACCATCATCTTCTAGCTATCAGCTTGACCCAGGAATTAATCCTGCTTGGCCGATGAAAAATAAGGCGGTTGCTGGGCTTTTAGGCATTTTCCTAGGAGGGCTTGGAATTCATAAGTTTTATATGGGCAGTATGGTTTGGGGAGTTATTTATCTTCTTTTCTGTTGGACAGGGATTACAGCATTTATAGGTTTCATCGAAGGCATAATTTATTTAGTGCAAAATGAACATAATTTCCAAATAAAAAATAAAGTACGTACTCGTTAGTCTATTTTAGTAGCTAAGTTGGTATAACTTTTGAAGAGAATTGACATAAGAAATTATTAATAAAATGGGTAGCACTTTCGTAAGCTTTATAAGGAGGTGCTATTTTTTATTTGGATTGAGAATAAATTTTTATCGTAAAATGTAAATTATACCCATGTTTTTCGCTGGATTAAAAAGGGAAAAACCAACCAACAACAAAGTACGGAGGATGATTGGATGGAGCGAAACGAAGAGCGCATTGTAGATGTTGTGTATTCGACGCAGGATATGTTGGCGAAGATTCAAGAGTACCGCGCACCGGGTGGGTTGAATGACCATATTTATGTTTTCTCGAATGAAGTAAGTGAGTTTCATGCCTTATCGCGTGATGCAGATATTTCTATTTACAAGCCGGGCGGGATTCGCAATATGGTGAAGTCGTTTTTTACAAAGGAGAATCCGATTGAAGAGGGACTGCGTAAGTTAGATTTAACGGCTGCGGAGCGTCAGCGGTATATGGATATTTTGAATAATGGCGGTATTATTTTAGTGACGGGCTTTGATCCGTTTAGTGAGTCACCGCTAAGTAATGGTTTTCATGAGCGCCATGGTCCGTATCATCGGCATTTTGAAAATAAGGAGCGCGGGCCGCTAGCGACGATGATTCTCGGTGATTATGAAGAGCCGATTCGCGCAAGCTATATGGAGCCGACGCAGCATACGGGTGTAGCGAGTGATTTTGGTAAGCCGCCGCGCGACCAGTGAAGTACGAGCCACCAACAGGTGAGGAGCAAAAAAGGTAGGATGCTAAGAGCTTTTGCGTGACCAAGAGTCGCGTGGAGGTTCTTTTTTTTGTGAAACAGTGAATTAAAGCAAAAACGAAAAAATTTGTACTTAGTTAAGCATATAGCTGCGTAAGATCGTTTTATCTGTTTTAATAATTTCATTGTGAATCTGAGAGAAAATAAGCATTATAGTATTCCTTTTAATATGTTTTATGTAAAAATGAAGAAATAGAAAGGGGAGGTTTTAATGCCGATTTTTAGTGTGATGGTTATTGCAATAGCGGGGGCGTTCTTATTTTCTGTACTCAATTTGCCTATTCCGTGGATGCTTGGACCATTGTTTGCCGTGCTTGCTGCGCAGTTTTTTATAAAAGGAGAGCTACGCTGGCCGGTATTTTTACGTAATATGGGGCTTCTAATTGTCGGGGTGGCAATTGGGCAGGCTTTTGAGCTCAGTTTATTTCAACAGATAGGCCCATTGCTTTTTTATATGTTTGTGATTAATACGGTGCTCGTTATATTTAGCTTGCTACTTGCATGGTTTTCGGCAAAGACATCACAGATTCCAATGAAGACGGCTGTTATATCGAGCGTGCCGGGAGGGTTGTCGCAGTTAATTGTATTTGCGGAGGAAGAACAGGATACAGATATTGCCGTTGTGACGTATTTTCACGTTGTACGTGTAATTGCGGTTGTTATGTTGATTCCTTTTTTTGTTTCCGGACATATGGTGAGTGGGATAGATGTGATGCTTGATGGTTCATGGTGGCAATTGGCGCTACTTTTAGTCGCAGCATGGTTTATTGTGCCGATAGCGGCAAAACTCTATTTACCTGTTCCTCAATTTTTAGCACCGACTTTATTTGTAATTTTGTTAAATGTTTTTTCAGTGGAAGTGCCGATGATGCCAAGTAGTATCTTACATATTGCACAATTATTTATTGGTGCCTATATTGGCTTATTATTGAAACCGAAGATGGTGAGATTGCCAGTACGTGTGTTAATGGGCGGTATTGTGAGTACACTACTACTCATTGGTGTCGCGTATGTGGGGAGTCTAATTGTTGAGCAGTTACTTGGTTTTAGCTTTGCGACCAGTTTTTTAAGCACAGCACCAGGCGGGCTTGATCAAATGGCTATTCTGGCAACAGCTGTTGGTGCGGATGTTTCGGTTGTGACGCTGTTTCAGCTATTTCGCATTTTATTTATTTTTTTACTCGTTTTGCCACTTTTGAAATGGTATTATAGCCGCGCACAAGCTCTGGAAAAACTTTGACGCTTTTTCGTCAATTGAGCAACACACATAGCAGTTCATCTAGACATCATGTATACTAGAGAGAGTGACTATATGAGGAAAAGGGAACGAAAACAACATGCAGAAGCAATCCAAACAAAAATTGTGGGCGCAGGCTGTCAAAACAGGGATTATTAAATCCAATTTAATTCCGATGATTGCGGCATTGATGCTTGCACTTTATACGTATAATTTAGATTTTGTGGAACATATACCTGCGATTATTTATGCTGTGCTTGGGACAGCAGCGGTTATTGCCGCAGCAGGTGCTTATAATAATGTGTACGATCGGGATATTGATAAAATTATGCCGCGTACAAAAACGCGCCCTACAGTAACTGGAGAACTGAGTGCGAAGACCGTACTAATTGCGGCAACAATTTTACTGATTATCGGACTTATTTTACTTGCAATGGCAACACCACTCGCTGCCTTTTTAGGCTTTCTTGGCGTATTTTTCTATGTTGTCCCTTACACAATGTGGACAAAGCGCCGTACGATTTGGAATACCGAGGTCGGCAGTATTTCAGGGGCTATGCCGCCACTAATTGGCTGGGCAGCAGTAGCGCCAGACATTTGGCATCCAGCCGCATGGGCATTATTTTTAATTATGGTTATTTGGCAAATGCCGCACTTTTATGCGATTGCGATTCGCAAAAAAGAAGATTACGCCGCAGCGAATATTCCGATGCTCCCTGTAGCAAAAGGGCTGCGCCGCACGTATATTCAGTCGAATATTTATTTAGTATTACTGATTTTATCTAGCTTCTTATTTTATCCACTAAGCGTTGGGTTAACGGCTGTATCATTCATTTTAAGTGTCATCTGGCTCTGGATGAGTATGCAAGGGTCACGCGACCAAGAGGAGAAAAAATGGGCCAATAAAATGTTCGCATATTCATTATTCCATATGATGTTTATCTTTGGTACGGTGTTTATTTATGCGACAGTTGGGTTGATTTTAAAGAATTTATAATAAGGAAAAGACTGTTAGAAGAAGGGGGAACCTTCATCTGACAGTCTTTTTGCTTACAAAAAACTGCAAAGCCTGATGGTCTAACTCAAGCCTTGCAGTTTGATTTTCATTTTAATGATGATGGTGTAGTTCTTCTACTGGCTCCTGGTGCTGCTCAGGCTCGTGATCAGCGGAGTAATTCGCACCAAATAGCACGCCTGAAAATAATAAAATACTTGTAGAAACGATAATGAGCGAGTATTTATTCGTCTGTGTGCTCATAACGTGCGCCGGACTTTTATCCGCTGTTTCGTCTAGCTCCTGCTTAATCAGCTGAACTAATAAAACAGCGAGCACAAACATGACAGCAATTAAAATACCTGTAATGAGATAAATATAAGAAAGCTCTAGCATCGCACCGAGCATGGCGCCCATCAGTCCGCCCATGACACCGCCAAGCATACCCTCGATTGTCGTCATTGTATTGAATAAAATTCCTAAGACTAACCCTGTACACACGCCAATAATCATCGACAAAATACAATTTAATGAGAAGGATTGCGTTAAGGCAAGAATCGTTCCCATAATTAAACTGTTGATTGTGCTAAACCCCATTGCAGCAAGCATCACGCTATTGCATGATACGTGCTGACGGTTTTTGAAAATTTTGAGGTATACAAAGGCTGTTACACCAATGACGAGCATGAGGGAAAATAGTTGTGCAAAAAGCGCCATAGTGACCAGTCCTCCCTTAGATTAGTGGTGTCCTCCGCATGAGCATGAACCATTATCATTTTCTTTGTCCTTGTCTGTCGGGAGCGTCCATAAAGGATTGTTGCAATATTTCGGATCCGCGCCAACCATATCCATGAATAATGGATGGTAGTTGCCACAAATATTTAATTCTGTTTGTACCCAGTGTTCTGGATCTTTTGCGTAGTTCTCCCAGTAATCGCCCTTCATATTTAAGCCTGGTACAGCAGGAATCCAAGACTCTGTTAATAATAAATCCGGGTCACCGTATTTTTCGGCAATTGCACGAACTTCTGGTGCATCTAATGCTTTTAGGCGGCCGTCTTCAATTAATAATTCCTGTGAGCCGTCTTCCATCGTTAATGTCACCGTTGGGAAGTATAAATGGATATGCCAGTGACCTACTGGGAAGCCCATTTTTGCTGCTTCACGCTCTGCTGAACTAGAAATCACTGTACCGAAACCAAGGTGAATCACTCCACTGCGCATTCTTTCATATAGACAGTTTAACCAGCCTTTTAAGAAATCTTTACGTGGACGGTGGATATGTGGATTCGTACCGATAGACGCTTCCCACCAGCGGAATAAGCCTTTGTCAGGGAATCCAGGGTAGTGTAGGTGATCGGTTTCTGCTTTTAATTTACGCAGCTTATCACCGTATTCGCCACCTTCGTGGATTTCTGTAATTTTGCCGTTTTCGACTTCCATTGCAATCCAAGGCACGGGACCGATATGGTTACTTGTACCCGCGATGACACCTGTTGCGTCTTCTTTCGGTAAGAACAACCAAGGGCGACCTAAGACGTGACCAGGTAAATTTGTTTTGCCGAATTCTTCATTGCCTTTCCAGAATTGTTCTACTAAATCTGGGTGGTAAAACTCACGGTTTTCATCCCAGTATTCATCAAAGTTTGTGTACGAAATATCTGTACCTTCTGGGTCTACAATGCGTACTTTGCGTGATTGACGGATTTTTTTCCATGTCCACTCATCAATGGCCTCGATAATTTCGTAGGCAATTGTGTGTGCCGGTGTTGCTGTAAGCTCAGGTGTAATAAATGGCATACGTTGAATTTTTGTTTTGTTTGCACGTAGAACAGGACCGCCGTAGCCCCATAATAATTTGTCGTACGTACCTTCTTTTTCTAGCTCTTCCCACGTGTCCATCCATTCAGCTAACTCTTTTGTACGCGCTAAATAGTACTCGACCTCATTGTGACCAGTCCATGTAACGATTGGGCCTTTGTCGACGCTTTTTACTTCATATTTCACTTCATATTTTTCTAAAATCATTTTGCACGCTTCAATTACCATTGGGTCATGCCAGTTATCGACACGTAGTAGTACGCGCTCACCTGGTTGTAGGTCCCAGCCTGCATGTAAGCCGTGGTTGTATGGACGTTTTGCAACGGCATCTAAGAACGGAATTAACTGCTCTGCGCTCGTAATGTTGACCATTGGTGGACAGCGCGGCTTTACCTTTTCAATTAATGGTGGTGAATCAAAATTTGGCTTTGTTTTTAATACTTTTTCATCTACTTTATTGCTCATATGTTCCACTCCCTTATGTGTTGGTAACGATTTCCTAAATCTTATCATCAGAAGATTTATTTGAGAAATATATGTTTTGTCTATTACTTAGAGGAAAAAAGTATAAATAAAGTTGTGTAGAAGAAATAAAAAATTCGTGTAAGCATGTGTTTGCTTACACGAATTCTGTTAAAAATAATCTTTAAAGCGTTTCGCTACAATAGGTAAATGACGATCCTTTAGCCAGATGAGTGCAGAGGGTCTGGCCATGAGCTGTGGATTCTTGATGTCTTTAAAAACGAGACGATTGTTTGGCAGTAATTTTTCAGCAGATTTTGGGATGATGGCAATACCAATATCATAATTTGCCCATGTCAGAAGCGTCATTAAGTTACCACTTTCACAAATAATCGTTGGTTCAAAGCCTAAATTGTCACAGGCGCTTTTGAAGCGATCCTCACGGTAAATCATTTCTGCATAAGATGAGGTCCCGCGCTGTCTGCGTAACAGCATAAGTGGCTGGTCCTTCAAGTCGAGTAAATTAATGGACGGCTCGCCAGGATTGATTTCGGACTCTATACTCATTACCGCAATAAGCGGCTCATCAGGCAAATGAATGCAATCAAACAGATCATGATTGATAGGTAAGCGAACAATACCAAGGTCAATAATGCGCTTTTCGATTAGCTCCATTATGCGGTTTGGGTCACCTTCCCATACTTGGAATTTCACTTTTGGATATTTTAAATGAAAATCTTTAATTTTTTGGAGTAAAGGGTCTGCACCAAGCGATAAAATAATGCCGAGATTCAAGTCGCCTGAAACCCCGTCTATCATCTCATTGAGTTCTTCCGTAGAACGTTCAACAACATCCATAATTTCTAAGCTTTTTTTGTAAAAAAACTTTCCTTCATCGGTGAGTTCTAATTTGCGCGTATTGCGATCAAATAGTTTTGTTTTCAATTCTTCCTCAAGAATTTTTAGTTGCTGGCTAAGTGGTGGCTGTGCCATATTTAATTTTTTTGCTGCTAACGAAATGTTTCCTTCTTCTACGATGGCGATAAAATATTTAATACGTCGTAACTCCATGATCTTCACCCCATGTATTGAATTTCTTCGATATAACTGGCCAACTGAATCTACTTTCTAACTTGATAGAAATGGTAGCACATATATATACATAAATCATATGTGAGTTATAGTTTATTTGTATTTCTTAAAGTTATTTCTATATGGTATTTTAAGTTTAATTCTCTTTTGAGTATTTTTTTTCTGTTATTCGTTACTTTTTTCTTAGTGTGGTGAATTTCAGAGTGAGAGAAATAATTCGCTAGAAACGAAGATTTGGTGAAGGCGAAACGCTCTATTTTTTGAATATAGAAGGAAGGAAGTAGGCTGTTCCTTCGCTTTTATAGATAAATGACTAAAAAGATGAAGTATGAAAGGGGTAGTTAGATGGGGTTAAATCAAGAATTACGTGTGGCAATCATTGGCGCAGGAATTGCAGGTTCGGCTGTCGCAGCAGCGTTAGTAAGTAAAGGCATTCGTGCAGATGTATATGAGCAGGCAGATGTGCTAGGCGAGGTAGGGGCTGGGATTGGTATTACAATTCCGAGCATCAATGCGTTAACAAAGTGGGGATTAAAAGAAAGTTTTGAAAGCGTAACCGAGGTCAGCACAAAAATGCAAATTATCGCAGGCGATGACCATTTATTAATTGAGGAAGATTGGCCAATTTTAACGGAAGAGACGGTAAAGCCCTATGCGCGTTTTACACACCGTGCAGATCTGTTAGATACATTAGTAGCACCGATTCCGCAGGACCAAATTCATTTAAGCCACCGTTTAATTGATATTCAAGAGAATGGCTCAACGGTTGAGATGACGTTTGAAAACGGGAAAATTATTGAGGCAGATGTTGTCATTGCAGCGGATGGGATTTATTCACCTGTACGCGAAAAATTAATTGGTCAGCATGAGCCGGTATATTCAGGCTATTTAGCGCACCGTATTTTAATTCCATTTGAAGAGGCGCTCGGGATGGCGTCAGAGGAAAACTATTTACGTATTTATGTAGATGGGGATAACTCATTTTACTTGTTACCGCTGACAAAAAACCGCAATCAAGTATCAGTGGATATTACGGTACCAGGAGAATTTGCGCTGCGTCCACAATTAACGAAAGAGCAAATTATGGAGAGCATCAAAAAATTCGGACCAACCTTACAAAAAATTGTAGATAACTTACCGATGGAAAAAATTGTGTCACGCCCGTTAAGTGACCTCGATCCATTTGATAAATGGAGTACAAATACGGTGACGTTAATCGGTGATGCAGCGCATGCCATGTTACATAATCGCGGACAAGGTGCGAATATGGCATTACAGGATGCAGATGTGTTAGCGGATGTATTAGCAGAGGTAGTTGCTGGTAACCTGACAGTAGCAGAAGCATTAAAAGACTACGAGGAAAAGCGGAAGCCGGTTACAAAATTCTATCAAGATTTATCGCGCTTATTCCCAACAGACCAAGCAAAAACTGCTTTCCCAGAAAAAGCACATTTATAACACCTGGCCGGGTACGATAAAGTCGCTTTCGAGAAAACAGTCTGATGTTATTTTACTATATTTGGGCGCATGAGTAAAAGAATTATACGGTTTTAGAAATGGAGTTGATTGTTACTTGTGGCAATCAACTCTTCTAATCAAAGGAAGGGACAGTCGTGAGCAACGAATAATCGTTCATTGCTCACGACTGTCCCTCCCACTAGATGAGTATGAGGAGGAGTTATGATGGTACATCCAATTATTAAAAGCGTGTTAGATTCAATTCCTGTAACGGACGGGCCAAGCCCAAAAATTAATCCAGAAGAATTTCGTGCGATGCATAATCAACCTGTTTTGCCTGTTGAAGAGCGGACACAGCTTTTTGCGATTGAGGATAAAGCGATTACAACGTCGGAAGCCCCACTACAAGTGCGTATTTACACGCCAAATGAGGCGGAGAGCTATTCAGTTTTAATGTATTTTCACGGAGGGGCCTTTATTTCAGGTACGCTAGAAAGTCACGATGAAATTGCACGCGATCTGTGCGCGGCATCCGGCTATAAAGTGGTAGCGGTTGATTATCGTCTCGCGCCAGAGCATCCATTCCCAGCAGCCCCACAAGATTGCTATGATGCTACGAAATGGGTGGTGGACAATAAGGAAGAACTGGGGTGGGACGGCGAAAACCTCGCATTTTCAGGTGATAGCGCAGGAGGCAATTTAGTGGCAGCGGTAACATTGTTAGCGCGCGATAAGCAGGAATTTACGGTATCAAAGCAAGTGTTATTTTATCCGTCAATTGATTTAGATTTTGCCGAGGATAAGTACCCATCTCTACAACAATATGCAAAAGGTTATTTTGTAGAAAGTGAGATGCTCCCACAGTTAAATGATTTTTATGTAGCGAAAGAGCAGGCAAAAAATCCACTTGCGTCGCCTATTTTTGCCGATACGCTTGAGGGCTTACCAGAAGCGCTTATTATTACGGCGGAATGCGACCCACTGCGTGATGAGGCAGAGGCATATGCCGAGAAGCTAAAACAAGCGGGTGTAGATGTAATGCTAAAGCGCTACAACGGTGTGACGCACGGCTTTTTAGCGAAATGGACGCAGCTTGAGGAATATAAAGATGTTTATAAAGTAGCAGGTGCCTTTTTGAAAACAGCTGTTTATCGTTAGGGCGCTGTGTCGAGAAAATTGTAAACGTTACCATTTGTCCAGATAAAGTCCCTAAGCTAGGGCGTAATTGATGTACAACAAGGGAGGGAATAAAATGACGAGTCAATTAGAGCAGGGGATTTTATCGACTACAACACATACAGAAAAATCGATTATAGAAGTGCGAAATTTAAATCAGCAGTTTAAAACGACTTCAGGTAAAACCGTTATTGCATTAGAAAATGCGAATTTAAGCATTGGTAATACGGAATTTGTTTCAATACTTGGACCAAGTGGATGTGGGAAAAGTACGATTATGCAAATTATGGCCGGGCTCCTTAAGCAAACGTCTGGTGAAGTTTTGTTAAAAGGCAAGCCAATGAAGGGAACGAGTAAAGATGTGGGCGTGGTGTTCCAAAAGCCTGCGCTATTCCCGTGGCGTCCGGTTGTTGACAATATTTTATTAAGTGCCGAGGTACTAGGTTTAGATAAGCAGCAATCTAAAGTACGTGCACAGGAACTATTAGAGATGATTGGTCTAGGTGAAATGGGCAATCTTTATCCGTATGAGCTATCAGGCGGGATGCAACAGCGCGTAGGCATCGCGCGCGCGTTAATGCATGATCCAGAAATTTTATTTATGGATGAACCTTTTGGTGCACTAGACGCATTAACTCGTGAAAATATGGGCTTAGAATTATTGAAAATTTGGGAGATGAAGCGTAAAACAGTCGTTTTCATTACACATAGTGTGAATGAAGCATTGTTTTTAGCGGATCGCATTATCGTTATGTCTCCTCGGCCGGGGCGTATTGTAGAAGATTTCCAAGTTGATTTACCGCGTCCACGCGGTCTTGATGTGATGTCATCACCAGGCTTCAATGAAGCGGCCGCCTACTTACGTAATTTATTAGGTGCGTCGGTTGGGGATTAAAATTTCCGATATTTTAGGAGGTATGTGCTAGTGGTGAAGTCAATGAACATCAACGAAAATGAGACGCAGCAAAAGGAAAAAAAGATAAGGAAATTTAATTTGGAATGGATTTTAATTCCATCTGTATTTATCGTATTTCTTGTCATTTGGGAATTATTCATTCGTGTATTTGAAATTCGCTCAGTTATTTTGCCGAGCCCGATTTCTGTTTTTAAAAATTTTATTTCAGGCATGAATCCAAGTAGTGCGCTGACATACTATCCACATATTGCGACAACGCTGTATGAAATTTTAGTCGGGTATGTGATTGGTTCAGCAATCGGGATTTTCCTAGCGCTATTATTATCACAAATACCATTATTAGAGCGTGTATTTAAGCCATTTATTGTCGCATTCCAAAGTATACCTAAAATTGCGATTGCCCCACTAATTATTATTTGGTTTGGCTTTGGTGCGGTTTCGAAAATTGTACTCGTTGTGTTAATCGTCTTTTTCCCTGTACTCGTCAATGGTTTGACAGGATTTAAGTCAGTAGAGCCGGAGAGAATGTCTGTTATGAAGGCACTAGGCGCGAGCAAATGGCAAGTGTTCACCAAGCTTACACTACCAGGCTCATTACCATTTTTATTTGCTGGGCTTGAGGTGGGACTGATCCAAGCGATGACAGCTGCAATTGTTGCAGAGTTTTTAGCAGGGAGCTCAGGTTTAGGCGTAGTCATTATCCAACTGGAGCAAGTATTAAATACAGCAGGAATTTTTGGTGTGCTTGTTGTGCTAGCGATTATTGGTTGGCTACTAACATTTATTTTAAATTTGATTCGAAAACGCTTAGTATTCTGGTCAGATGCAGAGCGTAAATAAAGAAAAGTCGTGAGTAGACAACACGAGGAGGATGTAGGATGAAGCAAACATGGAAATGGTTTATTTTGGCTGCGCTCGTATTCGTTTTAGCAGCATGTTCAGGTGAGGAAGCAAGTGATTCAGCAGTTGCTACGGATAGTGGGCAAGCACCATCAACAGCATCTTCAGATACACCACAGGAAAAATTACAATTAACAGTTGCTGTGCCGTTCGTATTGGGTGCGCCAAGCGGGGCTCCGATGTGGTTAGGTGAAGGCTTAGGCTTTTTTGAAGAAGAGGGTGTCGATGTAGAGATTGTGGCGATTCCAGGAAAGCCAGCAGAGGCCATTGGTTTAGTCGTAGCGGGCAAGGCGGATCTGGCCATTTCCCAGCCAGATGCCTTAGTATTCCCGTTAGCAGAAGGGAATGATCAAGGGTTGAAGTGGGTGTTTACACCTTATCAAGGACCGATTTTTGGTATTTCAGTTGAAGAAGCGGGCGACATTCAATCACCGAAGGATTTAGAAGGGAAAACGGTAGCGATGCAAGCATTAGGTGCGCCGTTTGAAACATTTATGCAAGCGAATGTCACGTCTGATGGCGGCGACGCTTCAAAGGTAAAAACCGTACAAGTAGGTAGTCTGAGTGCTGGTATGGAGGCGATGAAAAAGGGTGATATTGATGCATTCGTCTCAAATCAAGGTGATGCGGCAATTGCGGCATTAGCGACAGATACAGTGATTCGTACATTAGCGTTCCCGGGCGAGGTAGCGGATGGGTTTGCAGCGGGCTTCGTTATGAATGAGGATACGAGTGACGAGAAGAAGGAAGCGATTGTTCGCTATATTCGCGGTGTTATTAAATCAGCCATCGTCGCACAAGAAAATCCAGACAAAGCGATTGAAGCAAACTGGGCGATGTATCCAACATCTAAGCCAACGGAAAACGTAGAACAGGCAACAGAGGAAGCAAAAGTTTCATTAGGTGTATCTGTTAGTAATTATAAAAAGGCAGATAACGGGCAGTGGGGTTATATTTCACCAGAACGCTGGGGAAAATTTGTAGAGAACAATGGACTAACAGAGGGTATTCCAGATGTGAATGTATTATTTGACTACTCATTATTAGAACAGTTTAATGATTTCGACGAGGAAGCAGTTCGCGCCGCAGCGAAGCAGTAAATAATCTAGTTTGATTAATAGGTAATCTCCTAAATATACCTAACTAAAACTGGAAATTATTATCGATTAAAAAACTCTTCCATTCATTTTTAGAATGGAAGAGTTTTTACTTAATCGTTCATTGAGTCAGTACTTTTTCTTGAATATGTAGTTGCTCTTGAAAGCTATCCCAGAGTATATCAACTTTTAATTCGATATTGAGGTCGCGGCCTAATAAGGTTTCAAACATACTGCCATGTATCAAAGTGAAGTAGATTTTGATTAATTTTCTAATAACTTCTTCATCCTTCTGTTGAAGGGAAGGATGATTCAACATCGCCTCAATTACAGTTGCAGATGCATGGCTAAAATGATCTATTTTTAATGAATTTAATTGCTCTGTTAAATGATGAGGTGGAAAAGCGATGAAACGAAATAAAAAAGTAGTGGTTAAAGAATGTTCAATCGCAAGTGCACGGAACTCTAGATACCCCTTCAATAAACTTAGTACATCTTTATGTTTATTTTTTTCAAAGAAATTTTTTGTAGACAGTAGCTCGGTATTATAGCTTGTTTCACAAATAGTTAAAAATAAATCATCTTTACTTTTATAGTGATTGTAAATAGAAGATTTTTTAATGCCGACAAGCTCGGCAATATTAGCTAACGAAGCGCCTTCATAGCCCTTTTTAGTAAACAGTTCTAAGGCAATCTCGCGAATAAGTTGAGATGACAATGTTGCACGTCCTTTCAGTAAATAAATAATTCCTTATCAATTAAGTATACTAGAAATAAGGATTAATGGCTTAAATTTCTAAATTTTAAAAATGTAATTTAATGTAGGGATTGAATTAGCTTGGTAGTAAATAAACAAGCCTGCTGCAAAATCAGTGCATCTGATGTTGCAGCAGGCTATATTTAGGAATTGAGGTCGGCCACATAAACGATTTGATTTTTACCTTGTCGTTTTGCGCTATAGAGTGCCTGGTCGGCTGAGTGGAACAGTGTTGAGAAAAGTATTGTAGGAATAATTTTATTGCAAACAATGCCCATACTGATTGAAATCGTCAATGACATATTTTTAAATGATACAGTTGTGTTAGTAATGGTATCAAATAATCGCTGTGACTTTTCGATGACATCCTGTTCACTATAACTTTTGGATAAAATAACAAATTCGTCACCACCGTAGCGAGCAACAACGGCTTCGGAATCCTTTAACACGTCATTGCACGTTTGCCCAAGCATTTTAATGACCTCATCCCCGACTAAATGACCGTAAGTATCATTAATCGCTTTAAAGTTGTCGACATCAAACACCATACAGCAAATATGGTCATCTTGAATCATGGCCTCTTCTAACAACTCGCCAGCTCGCTCTTCAAGGTAATAGCGATTGTATACCCCAGACAATGGATCGATGTTGGCACGTGCTTTAATTTTTTCGATGTTGTGTATAATATTTAACTCAATTGCGCGAGAGGCCATGACGGTTTTATAAAAAGTCTCTTTTAATTCATTTAACTGTTTCATTGCTTCAAAAGCTTCTTTATAGCTCGTTAAATGTTCATAAACAGTGACAGAATGCTGAACAATCCGTATTTGCATCAGGAGAGCATTTTGCTGGTGAGCTAGTACATTTGCTTTGTGAAAATTGATGAGTGCCAAATCCCAATCCTCATTATATATATTGTTCAGTGCTTTTGTGTAAAATAATCGGCATCGCTCGAAGGGGTTTTGATGTATGACAGGATGTACATGCAAATCATTAAAAAGCTGAGAATCTTTGTACAAACGTTCAGTCGCACTCGCAATGAGTAGCTGACAACGGAAATTTAATTGCAGATTTTGGATTTCATGCAATTGCATCATATTTTTTGCTAGCTGTGCTTCCTCAAGGGCGCGTTCTAAATGACCGTTCGTTAATAAGAAATTGCTATTAAAGATTTTAATGCGACATAACTGTGAATAATCCTGTGAACGTGTTGCGATAGCAATACATTTTTCAACAGCTTGTTGTACTTTGTTGAAGTCTTTTTCATATTCATATATATGGGCTTGCACATAGTGAAGATTGAAATCGTCATTCATCCTATTTACTTTTTCGATTAGCTGCTGATAATAAAGTACATTTTCGTATGCTTTTTGGATATCACCTAAGTAATAATAGGCTTTTATCAACAATAAATAGCTGAGCCTTATTTTTTCAGAGTCGTTGTTTCGTGTAGCGGATTCAAGCAACACTTGACCTTCTACAATAATTTGCTCGAAATCTCCATTCGTAAAATAGCGGTCAAATGTTGAATGAATTTCACTAAGATTAGCAGTTTGCATTGTCATCAAATCACCCGCCCTTTAATAAATTTAAATTAGGTCTATTATACTTCTTTTGATGAAGGTGTATAGGTATAAGTGTAACATTTATTTTCGTTTAATTAGTAGGAAAGACAAGAAAAAGCACCGTAATTTTATGTGCTTTTACGGTGCTTCTTCAATAGTGCTATTTCGTGCTTATAAAATTACATGATATTTTTAGATTTTTTTATTAAAAATCCAATTTTGCTACTTCATATAAATAGTCACCTAATACGCGTAAACCTTTATCAAAGTTTTCTAGGTGGAAGTGTTCGTTTGGTGCATGGAAGTTTTCGCTTGATAAGCCGAAGCCCATTAATACAACGGGTAAACCTAAAATTTCATCAAAAGCTGCGACGATTGGAATCGAGCCGCCGCCACGTGTGTAAGCAGTTGGTACATTGTATACCTTTTCGTAAGACTTACCTGCTGCTTGAATAACAGGGTGGTCAAATGGTGTAAGGTAAGGTTTGCCTTTATCAAATTCAGAAATGCTCACGTCAACGCCTGCTGGTTTATGCTTCTCTACATGTGCTTTTAATAGTGCAACGATTTCCTCAGGGTCTTGGTCTGGTACTAAGCGGCACGTAATTTTTGCGCCGGCCTCAGCAGGAAGCACCGTTTTAATGCCTTCGCCAGAGAAGCCGCCGAATACGCCGTTAATTTCAAGTGTTGGGCGTGCCCATGTTTGTTCAAGGTAAGAATAGCCTTCCTCGCCAAATAACTCTGTTACGCCAACTTCTTCTTTTAACGCTTCTTCGTCAAAGTTTAAGTCGCGGTAAGCTTGGCGCTCTTCGTCTGATAACGGAAGCACCTTATCATAGAAGCCCTCTACTTGAATCGTACCGTGCTCGTCGCGGAATGAGGCCAAAATGTCAGCGATTGCGTGGATTGGGTTTTGTACACCGCCACCGTATAGGCCAGAATGCAAGTCACCTTTTGCGCCGCGCACATCAATTTGTACGCCCGTTAAGCCGCGCAGACCGTAGCATACAGCAGGCTTGCCTGGTGCGTAAAGCCCTGTATCCGAAATTAAAATAAGATTGGCTGCTAACTTTTCTTTATTTTCCTCTGTGTAAGCAGGCAGTGCAGGAGAACCGATTTCCTCTTCTCCCTCGTAAATAAACTTCACGTTAACAGGTAATGTACCATTAAGTGCAAATAATGCTTCGATCATTTTTAGGTGCATGAATACTTGCCCTTTATCATCTGAAGCGCCGCGTGCAAATAGCTTATTGTCACGGATGCTTGGCTCAAATGGTGGTGTTTCCCATAATTCTAATGGGTCTACTGGTTGCACATCATAGTGACCATAGAACAGAATCGTCGGCTTGTCTTCTGCGTGTAACCATTCACCGTAGACTACAGGGTGTCCAGCAGTTTCTTCTACGGCAACGTTTTCGATGTTTAATTTTTTCAGTGCATCTGCTAGCCAATTTGCTGCTGTACGCATATCTTCTTTATGCTCTGATAATGAAGAAATGCTTGGGATACGTAAAAATTCGTTTAATTCTTCTAAATGACGCGCGCGGTGCTCCGCAAAGTATGCATCAAGTGCTTGTAAATGACTCATGAATAGAGCCTCCTTTAATAATCTAATAATAGAAGTAAGTATAGCATAAGTTTTGTCAGCAGGTCTGTGCAAGTGATAGCTAGACATTACAAAAATCCTATGTTTGGGTAAAGGACAATGCTATGTGAGTTAACAACCAAACTATTTGGAGTTATACGAAATTTGAATAATAATTCAACATCATACAATGGGTTTTTCTCTTCTAAATAATCAAAAATTTATTTTTTTGCATGAAAAAGCAATATATTTAGGATGTTTCCTATTTTTTATACAAAAAAGTGTATATAACATACTTTTGTCATGTTCTATTTAGTCTGAAAATTTAAACTTATTATAATTCTGCAATTTAATGTTGAATATTTATGCAATTGAAGTTAGAATGAAAAAGTACTTAAGGATAAGTATTTTATTAATTTATTTAAATTGTGAGGTCCTATACCATGGCAGATTGGTTAGAATTATATAAAGAAATGGGCGATTATTTAGCGCCAAGTATGGCAAAGGATCACCCAAATCTTCCGGTTGTAAAGGAAGAAGGCTGTTATTACTGGGGTGCGGATGGTAAGAAATATTTAGATTTCACATCAGGCATCGCTGTAACAAATACAGGTCATCGTCATCCAAAAGTTGTACAAGCAATTAAGGATGCGGCAGACTCTCTTGTACATGGTCCATCAGGTGTCATTATGTACGAGTCAATTTTAAAATTATCAGAAGAGCTTGGCGACGTCTTACCGGGCGACCTTGGTTGTTTCTTCTTCGCGAACAGTGGGACAGAGGCAATTGAAGGGGCATTGAAGTTAGCGAAGTTCACGACGCAGCGTCCGTATGTCATTTCATTCACAGGCTGCTTCCACGGTCGTTCAATGGGCGCACTTGGTGTGACAACATCAAAATCAAAATATCGCAAATTCTTACAGCCATCACATCTTTCATACCAAATTCCGTATGCAAATGTAAAAGCAGCGCCAGCGGGTGTTGATGCTGAAGAGTATGTAATCGCAAAACTTGAAGAAGATTTCAAACAGCTATTTAAGCACCAAGTAACACCTGAAGAGGTAGCGGCAGTTATTATGGAGCCGGTGCTAGGTGAGGGTGGTTACATTATCCCACCAAAAGCTTGGGTGAAAAAGGTGCGCGAAATTTGTGACCGCCACGGCATCCTTCTTATTTTTGATGAGGTGCAAACAGGCTTTGGTCGTACAGGTGAATGGTTCGCCGCACAATACTTTGACGTAACGCCAGACATTATGGCAATTGCAAAAGGGATTGCATCGGGCTTACCACTTTCAGCGACTGTTGCTTCTAAAGAGTTAATGAAGGAATGGCCAATCGGTTCACACGGGACAACATTTGGTGGAAACCCAATCGCATGCTCAGTAGCGCGTACAACATTAGAAATTTTCCACGAAGAAAACTTAGTTGAAAATTCACGTGAGGTCGGCGCATATGCACGCGAGCAATTGCTCAAAATGAAAGAGCAGTACTCAATTATTAGTGACGTGCGCTCGGCTGGTTTAATGATTGGGATTGAATTATCAAACCCTGAGACGGGCGAGGTAGACGGCGTGGCAGTTGGGAAAGTATTAGATTACGCGCTTGAAGAAGGCGTACTATTCTACTTATGTGGTAACGAAGGTGAAGTCATTCGCATGATTCCACCACTAACAGTAACAAAAGAGCAAATTGATGATGGCTTACAAATGCTTGAAAAAGCAATTCAACGCTATTTAGCAGAAATTAAATAAGAGGAGAGAATGAACATGAATAAAAAGTGGTTATTAGCGATTTTAACGACATTAGTCATTGCTGTACTTGCAGCATGTGGCGCTTCTGAGGAAGACGCTTCAACGGGCGGCGACGCAGGTGATAAAAAGGTTTTAGTAATGGGTACTTCAGCGGACTACGCGCCGTTTGAATTTGTAGACACAGCGGTAAGCGACGAAATTATTGGTTATGATATCGACCTTGCAAAATTAATCGGTGAAAAATTAGGCTACGAAATTCAAGTACAAAACATGGACTTCAATAGTTTAATTCCAGCGTTACAATCAAAGAAATTTGATTTCGTTGTTTCAGGTATGACACCAACAGAAGAGCGTGAAAAAGTAGTAGATTTCTCAGTTCCTTACTATGAAACAGAGCAGTACTTCGTATTCAAGACAGAAAAAGGCTATAAAGCACCAGCTGATCTTGCAGGTGGCGTTGTCGGTGCACAAGTTTCTTCTATTCAAGAAGGCTTAGCAAATGATTTAGCAGCAGCAAACGGATTCACAGTAGAAACACGTAACTTAATTCCTGAGTTAGTACAAGAATTAAAAACAGGTCGTTTCGATGCAGCAGTAATCGAAAACATTGTTTCTGAAAACTACTTAGCAAAAAATGACGATCTTGCAGCGTTCCCAATCGAAGTGGAAGAGCCAGACTTCAAAGCAGTAGTATTCCAAAAAGATAGCGCACTAAAAGCTGAATTCGACAAAGCGATTGAAGAGTTAGAAGCTGAAGGTAAGCTTGATGAATTAAAAGCAAAATGGATTGTAGCTGAATAAGCACAAATGAAAACGTCATCTAGCGAATGGACTGCTAGGTGACGTTTAGATATTTTTAAAAATTTTATTTTACAGAGAGGGGGCTTACGATGTTTAACTTTGAAGCAATCGTACCCTCTATTCCTTACATTTTTGAAGGAATAGGCGTTACATTACAAATCGTTGTCGGTGCGACGATTATCGGATTAATTTTAGGTGTTTTATTAGCATTATGTAAAATTGGTAACATTGCGCCGCTTAGATGGTTTGCGGCATTTTATACGTCGATTTTCCGCGGGACTCCGCTTGTACTGCAATTAATGATTATTTATTACGCGGTGCCGCAAGTATTAGACATCCAAATCGCAGCCATTCCAGCCGCAATTATTGCGTTTGGTCTGAATTCTGGGGCATACATCTCGGAAATTATCCGCGCAGGTATTAATGCAGTCGATAAGGGACAAATGGAGGCCGCAAAAGCGCTTGGTATCCCTTATAGCAAAATGATGAAGGACATCATTTTACCGCAAGCAATGAAAAATATTTTACCATCGTTAATGAATGAATTTATTACATTAAATAAAGAATCAGCAATCGTGACGGTCATCGGTGCGCTAGACATTATGCGCCGCGCGTATGTTGTTGGTGGTGCGACATTCACATACCTGGAGCCGCTACTTATTGCAGGGGCAATTTATTATGTGATGACGCTCGTATTATCATTCCTTGGCAAAATGCTAGAAAAGAGGATGAAACGTAGTGATTAAAATTGATAATTTAAAAAAATCATACGGTAAAAATGAAGTACTAAAAGGTATTTCAACAGAGATTAAAGAAAAAGAAGTCATCGCGATTATCGGGCCATCTGGTTCCGGTAAATCAACATTCCTACGCTGCATTAACCGCCTTGAGGAGCCAACTGACGGCATCATCACGGTAGCAGGCATGGAAGTGACAGACAAAAATGTCATGAAGGTGCGCGAGAATTTAGGAATGGTGTTCCAACACTTCTACCTATTCCCGCACAAGACGGTTTTAGAAAACTTAACGTATGCGCCGATGAACGTAAAAGGTGTATCAAAGGACGAGGCGACAAAGCTTGCAGAAGAGCTTTTGACAAAGGTAGGTCTTTACGACAAGCGTAATGAGTTCCCGAACCGCTTATCAGGTGGGCAAAAGCAGCGTGTGGCCATCGCGCGTGCGCTTGCAATGAACCCGACAGCGATTCTGTTTGACGAGCCAACAAGTGCACTTGACCCAGAAATGGTAAAAGAGGTACTTGAAGTAATGAAGTCACTTGCTGAAATGGGTATGACGATGCTGATCGTAACGCATGAGATGGGCTTTGCGAAGGAGGTTGCGGACCGCGTGCTATTTTTAGACGGGGGCTACTTAGTAGAGGATGCAACACCAGAAGAGTTCTTCACGGCACCAAAATCAGCGCGTGCGAAAGAGTTTTTAGATAAGGTATTATAAGAAAGAAGATGACGCTTACTTGGGCGTCATCTTTTTTATTGTTTTACTTTGTAGAAGCAAGTGTGTGCTTTACTTGTACCCACTGACCAGCAGGCGGTGTATCGACAATTGTGCCTTGCGCAAAGACGATTTGACCGTTACAAATTGTGTACTGCACTGTATGTGAGAATGTTCGACCCTGATAAATACTATGCTTATGCTGGGCAAAAAAGTTTTCTTTTGTAACCGTAAAGGGTTGCTCGGCGATAATGGCAAAGTCGGCATCCATGCCAACTGCAATGCGTCCCTTTGTTGGTAAATCAAAGCGTTTTGCAGGCTGTGCTGCTGTCCACTTGGCAATCGTAGTTAGTGGAAGTGTATTAGTTTTCGCGAATTCTAGCATCGCGAGTAGCGTAAATTGTCCACCGCTAATGCCTCCCCAAGCATCGAATATATTGTCCGCTTCTTTCATAGAAGGGGGGCAAGGGGAATGGTCAGATGTTACGAAATCAATATCACCTGCAAGCATGCAATCAATCAGCCTTTTTTGGTCTGTCTGCTCTCTAAGTGGTGGTGCGCATTTTGCAACAGATCCCTTAGTGCGCAAGTCATCCTGTGTAAATAATAAATAATGTGTGCATGTTTCAAGTGTGACGTCTTGTCCATTCGCTTTTGCTTCCTTAATAATTGCAACTGCCTCCGCACTGCTAATATGAACGAAGTGAAGAGGGCAATTCGTTAAATGTGCATAGTGAAGCGCACGTTGCACTGCCTCTATCTCTGCTATGATAGGACGCGATGCTAAATAGGCATCCGCTGTCGTATCGTTTTGCACCCGTTTTTCATTTGTTAGCCAGGTTGTTATTTCTGCGCTTTCTGCGTGAAGCGCAAGTATTTTCCCGAGCTTTGCAATTTCTTTCATTCCTTCTAAAAGCGTGAAATCATCCGCATGCTCAAATTCCTTATTGCCCGTTGGCGAAATGAATGCCTTAAAACCAATGACACCTTCCTCTGCAAGGTCCTTTAAATGTGGGAGATTGCCAGGAACAAGTCCACCCCATAAACCGAAATGGACAAATGATTTTTGCTGACCAGTTGTCGCCTTGTCTAACAGCGCTTGCTTTGTCACAGTAGAAGGAATTCCGTTTAGTGGCATATCAAAATACGTTGTAATACCTCCAGCGGCCATCATAGACGAGCCTGTTGTAAAGCCTTCCCAGTGCTCACGTCCAGGCTCGCTAAAGTGTGCATGTACATCAATGACACCTGGTAAAATGTAATGGCCTGTCGCATCGATTTCACGCGTGGCCACGCCTTTGATTGCAGGTTCGATTTTGGTGATTTTGCCGTCCTGAATGGCTAAGTCTACAAGTTGGATTTCATGTTCTAAAATCACGGATCCGTTTCGAATGATTAAATCGTATGTCAACATGTTATGTCCTCCGCGTCATTATTGATTTTATTAAAAAAGACAATCTTAAATTAAATTCAAGATTGTCTTTTTATATCCTGCTTTAGTTAATGTCTACTTTTACTAACTCTGCATTCACTTCTTTTAATAATGAAAGGTCAATGTAGTCACTAGTAGCAGGAGCTGTTTGGATATTTCCTGTTTCAAGTAAGTAATCGATTACCGTTTCGCCGTTACTAATGTTGGCAAATGAATTATCTGCTGTCATATTATAGACGTTACGGTTCATGATTTCTGTTAGCTCGGCTTCTTCTAAATGAAGCTCAGGTGCTAAAATTTCAACTGCTTCTTCGCGATTTTCATTAATGTATGTTGTTGCTTTTTCAAGGGCGCGAATGACTGCTTTAATTGTGTTTGGATTTTCGTCTAAGTAGTCACCTGTTACTTGTAATGTAGAGTGTACGCTCATCCATTCTACAGGTGTGTTATTGCCTTCTAAGTTGTTATTTGTACCACTGAATAACAATGTACCACCATTTGCAATGCCTTTTGTAATATACGGTTCCCAGCCTGCCATAGCGTCTACATCACCGCTTTGTAACGCGACTAGTGCATCACTTGGTGCTAAGTTTGCGACTTTAATTTTTGACAAGTCCACGCCGTATTCTTGCGCCATTTTATTGATGGCGATTTGAACGTCTGCACCAGCAGGAATCCCAAATGTCTTGCCTTCTAAATCTTTCGGCGAAGAAATATTTAAGTTTGGTCCACCTACTACTGCTTGTGTACCAGCAATTTGTGCGATTGGTGCAACGATTTTTACGTCTACGTCATTTGATGAAAGGATAATATCCATAAAGTTTGTTTGTAAGCTAATTGGGGCACTGCCGCCTGCAACCATTGGACCGATGTCTGGGCCGCTATCAATTAATGTATTTTTGACTTCTAAGCCTTCTTCTGCAAAGTAGCCTAATTTGTCTGCGATAATTTGTTGTGACGAAATTTGTGCATCACGCACGCCGACAATTTCAATTTTGGCTTGTTCTAAACCTGTACCGTTAGCTGCCTCGCTTGATGTTGTATCTTCTTTGTTGCCACATGCGCCTAAAATTAAAGCAGAAAACATTAATGGTGCGATAAACTTTTTCATGTAATTTCCTCCAATGAGCTAATTATTTTTCTATTGCATTTACATAGCCAGATTTTCTCCAAGATAGTAATCGACGCTCAATGAGCTTTAAGCCGTAAGAGAATAAGCTATACTCAATACCGATAACAATGATTGCGACATACATATTTGTTAGCTTGAAATAATTTCGGGCATCAACAATGATATAGCCTAAGCCTGATGTTGCACCAAGCATTTCTGATACGACAAGTGCTGAGAAGGCTAACCCTAAGCTAATTTGGCATCCTGCTAAAATACTAGGTAGCACAGATGGAAAAATAATACGTTGATAAATTTGGCGATCTGAAGCACCTAAACTTAGTGCTGAGCGGACAAGTACCGGATTGACTGATTTAATGCCTTCAAGTGTATTTGTAAGCACCGGAAAAAATACTGTCCACGTAATTAAAATGATTTTTGGTAACTCACCAATACCGAACCAAATGATGAAGAGTGGCAAAATTGCAAGCGCAGGAATTGGGCCGACTAAATTTAAAATAGGAGAGACCCAATAATCTAGTCGCGTCGATTTCCCGATAATGAGTGCACAAAGTACACCGAGCACAATACCAATTGATAAGCCAGCTAAAACACGTAATGTACTTGAAATGACACTATCAACAAGTATGCCATTTTGAATCATATTGACCATTTCTATTACGACAAGGCTAGGTGGCGGGAAAAATTTGGGGTTCGCCCACGCGAACGATAAATTAAGTCGTGTAACAAGTTCCCAAACAACGAAGAATGCGATAATTGGAATGTACGGTTTGATCGAGAAGCTTTTCAATTTCGTTACTAGAAAGGAACTTTTCTTTGGCAGTAAACGATCTTGATCGATGGATTTGACGGTCATCTCCTATTCCTCCTTTTAATGTGTGAGCTTCTGGCTTAGTTTGTGTACTAATTCGTTAAAGCCATATTGTGATGTAGAACGTGGGCGAAGCAATGTCACGCGAACATCTTCTTCAATCACACCGTTCTTCATCACGATGACGCGGTCTGCTAAATAAACAGCCTCAGCAACATCATGTGTAATGAAAATAATCGTCGTCTTCAATTGCTCCCAAATCTCAATGAGTTCGCGGCGCATTGTTTCCTTTGTAAATACGTCGAGTGCGGCAAATGGCTCGTCCATTAACAAAATTTTTGGTTCTGCAGCGAGGGCACGGGCGATGCCGACACGCTGTCTCATACCGCCAGACAATTCGTCAGGATAATAATGAGCATATGTTTCTAAGCCAATCATTTTTAAGTATTTGTAAGCTAATATAAGTGCTTCTTCCTTTGGCTTACCTTGTACATCTGGACCAAATGCGATATTTTCTAACACGGTCATCCACGGGAATAATGCATGCTCCTGGAATACAACACCGCGATCTTTTGACGGACCTTTAATTCTTTCCTCATCAATAACAATCGAGCCCGTGTCCGGTTGAGTAAAGCCTGCGATTAAATTGAGCATCGTAGATTTCCCACAACCACTATGACCTAATATACAAATAAACTCTTGTTTCTTAATTTCTAAATTAATACCTTTTAAAATGGTTTGATTGTTAAAACTTTTTTTCACATCGGTTAATAATAAGCTCATTTTTTATCACCTTCTTGTGTAATATTTCTTAACAATACTTATTTTATTTGAAAGAGAGGGTGATTTCATTGTTCAAATAGACTAAAGATTCTGATTGCTTTTGTGCATGTTAACTTAAATAAAGTAGAATTATTGAAAAGTTATGGCACAAATCCTCACATAACGGTTTATAGAGGGATTACTAAAACACATATGTAGATGAAAATAAAGTGTGTAAAAAAATAATATGAAATTTTGTTTTTTGTGCGATTATAGGAAGGGAGGTTAGTTGTAGAAGAATAAAGGCTTGACCAAAAATATCATTTTTGGTCAAGCCTTTATTTTATTTACGCGTTGTTAGCTGATGTAAATCGCTACTTAAAATTGCGATTTGCTCTGTCGCCTGTGCGATTTGGTGAATTGTTTCATTGTCCACTTGAATTGCGGTTGCAATTTCTTGTGTAGCCGCAGTAGATTGCTCAGCAATGTGTGCGACTTGTTGAATTTGCTTCTGTGAAGTTTCAATAGAGGCATTTGTTTTCTCAAGCATCGCGTTATTTTCAAGTAGCTGCTCATTTGTTTCAGTGAAAGCAATCGCAAGCTGTTCAATAGTTGTAGAAATATTTTCGATAATTGTCTGCGCTTCAGCAACCGAAATTTTTCCTTCGTGTGACTGCTTTTGTGCGAGAGCTGATTTTTCGAACAAGCTTTGTGTGAGTATTGTAATATTTCCAGCAATGCCAGCAGATTGCTCTGCTAGCTTGCGCACCTCATCAGCGACAATCGCAAATCCCTTGCCATGTTCACCTGCACGAGCCGCTTCGATGGCCGCATTGAGTGCAAGTAAATTTGTTTGATCGGCAATATTAGTAATGCCTGTAAGAAGTTGATTTACGGTTTGTAAGCTAGCTTGTAACTCGTCTACCGTTTGCGTTGTTGTCGTCATTGTCGTCGTCACTGTATGCATGTGCGCTGTTACTTGCTGCGCTTTTGCTAAGCTCGATTGCATTTCCTCATTCATATATACAGTCGCCTGTGCTACTTCGCTAGAAAGGGAAACCGACGCATTCATCTCACTCATTGCTTGTTGCATTGTCGCGTTTACGTTGTGAATCATTTGTGACTCATCCTGCACGGCCTGCGCCATTTGATGGGACGCACTTAAAATCGTGTTACTTGAACCGTAAATAGATTGAATATGACTAGACACTTCTGAAATATTCGTATCCAAGTTAAGCGTTCCTGATTCGACCTGCTTCAATGTTTGCGTCAGTTGCTCAGATAACGTCAGGGCCTGCTTTTGCTGCTCGGCTACGCTTTGGATGAGCTGCCCCGACCAGCGCGACATGAAGTAAAGCATAATGACGATGCCTGTATAAACAGAAAATACTGTCACATAGTTTGAAAGTTTAATATTGTTACCGAGTAAATTCGTCGGTACGGTTATGTAAAGTAGTGTAATGCTGCCTAGTATCAATGCGCCAAAAATAAAAAGAAGACGAGGGTTGAAATAAACGGCAGCCATTAGCACTGTAATAATCAAAATATAATGTTTATTTAACGCATAGCCATCTATAATGAAAAGAACAATGACAACAAGCGCGGGTAAAAAGGCAAAAATAAAGCCTTTTACAATATCATTTATTTTGAGGAAATAGTTAATGACTGAACAAATAACAATAATTGCCCCAGTAATCAAAAAGATAGAAGCGCCTGACACACCTTTTGCTAAAACAAGTGGAATTTCAATAAGTAGCACGAGAGCGATTGTTGTGACAATATTCAGTGTGTGAACTCTTCTGAAATCGAACGAAAATGTATCCATATAAGACTCCTTTTTTTCAGATAATAGACCTATTCACATTATAGCTAATTGAAAATAACTTTCAGTAAAAACTGTTAATAAGAGCGAGATTTTCGTTTATTAAAGAGGAAAGGAATATCCAATTTAGGGAATAATTTTATCTTAATTTAAAGGTGAATAAATCCGATGAAATTTAGTTGATTTATAAAACGAAAAGCAGGTGATTGTATCGTTTATATCGTAATAAGCTATGTAATAGGTACGTTCATGACGGCGTGGTTTATTGGCAAGCTGCGCGGGCAGGATTTGCGTGAACTGCATTCTGGTAATCTCGGGGCGCGTAATGCGGGGCGTACGTTTGGTAAGGGTGCGTTTGTAATCACGGCCGCTGGGGATGTGCTAAAGGGTGTTGCAGTTGTGCTATTTGGGCGTTATTTAGGCATAAGTGAAACGCTTGTCGCAGCAGCTATTTTAGCCGTTGTATGTGGACATTTGTATCCGTTTTGGCTTAGATGGCGCGGCGGGAAAGGTGTTGCGACTGTGCTCGGGGCAATGCTTATGTTTAGCTGGCAGGCAAGTATTATATGTGCGCTTAGCTTTTTGTTCGCATTCCTTATTAAACGTAGCGCGACGCTTAGCCTAGTCGCAGGGTTTATTGCCTATAGCATTGCTATTATTTCTTGGCAGGTGGAAGGATTCACATATATAACGTTCGCCATCTTGCTCGTTATTTGGAAGCATCGTGAGAATATTTCAAAGAGGGTGAAGTAACATGTATTGGAGTAAAATTGCAACAACTGAAGATGAATTTGACCAAATTGCCGCACTCAATTATGCGACATTTGTAGAGGAAATTCCGCAGCATGCAAAAAATGAGAACCATCGCCTTGTGGATAAATTTCACGCGGAAAATGATTATGTCATTGTGTATAAAGACCAGATACTCGTCGGGATGCTTGCGTTTCGTGACGTTCGTCCATTTTCGCTCGATCAAAAAATTGGACCTGTGGAAAATTATTTAACATCTGAGGAATGTGCGTTTTTATGTGAGATTCGTCTGCTTGCTATACATAAAGAGCACCGCAATGGCCGCGTGTTTGCCATGTTGTCAAAAGCATTGTTTCGCCATTTTTATGATAAAGGATACTCAGCTTGTGTTATTTCTGGCACGGTGCGTGAGGAGAAGCTTTATACACAGATGGGCTTTCGTCAGTTTGCCGATGCGGTCGGCAGTGAGGAAGCACGCTATTTGCCAATGGTCATGACAAGAGCGGATAGTGAAGTATTTCGCGCGCGTTTGCAGGAGGAAAATCGTGTCTTTTATCCAGGGCCGGTCGCAGTAACTATCCACAATGCATCCACAGTTTCACATCGCAGCGCGGCATTTATCACAGATTATACACAGATGCAGCAGCAGCTAACAGATATGGCACACGCAAATGAGGTTATTCCGCTTGTTGGTACAGGCACACTTGCAAATGACGCGATGCTTGGGCAATTAAAGGAAGACTTTGTGGATAAGAGCGGACTTATCCTCATAAACGGAGAATTTGGCCGCAGATTATTCCAGCAGGCACGACTTTGGGGATTAGCTGTGGATCGGTATGAGGTGATTTGGAGTGCACCGTTCGTACTTGAAGAATTAAGGGAGCGTCTGCAAACAGGGGACTACGCGTGGCTAGCATTTGTTCATGGCGAGACGTCGACAGGTACACTAAATGAGCTTGCACCGATACTTGAACTGGCGCGTGAGTTTGGCGTGGAGGTATGTGTGGATTGCATTAGCTCATTTGGTGCTGTCCCTATCACACTTGACGGTGTACGTTATGCTACGGCAGTGAGCGGCAAATCACTTGGTGCAATTAGCGGACTCGCGTTTGTATTTTGTGCACAGCCCCCGACAAAAAGCAGCGTACCAAGTTATTTAAATTTAGCGCTTTATGCGGATAAAGGTATTCCGTTT
This sequence comes from Solibacillus sp., assembly GCA_040274725.1. GTDB lineage: Bacteria > Bacillota > Bacilli > Bacillales_A > Planococcaceae > Solibacillus. The sequence goes on from JBEMAQ010000021.1 coordinate 38,446, forward strand.
ACTGTGCCGCATTTGCTTGTGGATCATGTCAACCGCGCACTTGTAAGTTATCCAGAGCGTTATGCACAACTTGCGGGGCGTATGGAAAAAATCGCACAGTCGGCCTTTGCACCGTACTTACTTGAAACGAATCGCTACTCGATGATTGCGACGCTTGAGTTGCCAAATAGCGCACAATTTTATGAAACGGCACGCCTTAATGGTTTTTATTTGCACGGGGAAAGCGATTATTTAACAGCACGTAGCTGGCTACAAATTAGTACGATTCAGCCGAGCTTTGAGCGGGATTTTGAGAAGTTGGAGAAGTTGTTTTTAGTTTATAATGGGTGAAAAATTGTTTACCATTTTTGACAGGCTACTCACTACCCGATATAGAAAGGTAATAAGTAAAACAAGGGTGTGCTAACGCAGCACACCCTTGTTTACACTATTTTGCTAGTTAAGCAGGCAGTACAACCCCAGCTAAACCCTCGTCTGCCAGTAAAATTTCCTTCAGGCGAGCCTTCGCGCGGAATAGGCGAGATTTTACCGTGCCGACTGATACTTTCATTAGCTCTGAAATTTCCGCTAATGAAAATTGATCCACATAGAAATACCATAAAGTTTTTTGATAAATGCCATCTAGCTGATTCATTTTTTGCTGTACCATTTTTGTAATTTCTACTTGCTCAATTTGTTCTTCAGTAGAAAGCTCATTGTTGGGAACCAAATCAAGTACAGGGACGTCTAATTGTTCAGGTTGATTCATCATATATTTACTGCGGCGCACCGTTTTGCGATAACGGTCGCGGAATGTGTTCATTGTAATTGTAGTAAGCCATGCTTTTACATGGTCAACACCAGCAACAGATGCTTCGTTGCGTACAACTTTTACCCATACTTCCTGCATTAAATCTTCGGCTTCCATTTGGTTGCGCGTCAATTTTAAGCAAAGGTGGTAAATGTAGCGATTGTACTCGTCATAAATAGCCGTTAATAATTCGTTCATCAAAAATTCCTCCTAATAAAGTTTTTATATGTTTGTCGATTATGTTTTAAATGTAAGTAAGTGTTTCTTCTTGACTTTATTGTCGCAAAATCAATACTTACACTCTATCGGATTGGCTTTCAAATAACTTACAATGATGTAAGGTTGGGCAAAATAAAAAAATCCATTGCAGGAACAATGGACTTTATTTAATAGTCGTCTCTTCATAAACTGTATATTGATTTCTACCATTTCGTTTAGATGCATAAAGCGCTTTGTCTGCCTGCTCGTAATAGTAGGACAAGGGCGTATGTGGATCGATTTTTGCTGTATAAACACCTATGCTTACTGTTACATAGGGGATGACAGTGGATGCCTCATGCGGAATGGCCGCGTCATGAACATTTTGCAAAATTATTTCAGCTAGTTGCTCTCCGTTATCTTTTAATGTAATATACATAAACTCCTCACCGCCCCAACGAGCCACAAAATCATCATGCGTCTGCGCCGTAGCTTGTAAGACCTCGGCAATTTTTATTAAAATCGTGTCCCCTTCAATATGTCCATAATGGTCGTTGTAGCATTTAAAGCAATCAATATCGAGCATAATAAATGTAATCTTTTCGTTTGATAACGTACTCATATATTCATTAAAAGCACGGCGATTATATAGGCCTGTGAGCGGATCGTGCTGCATTAAATTCGATAATTTTTTATTTTGCTCGGCAAGCTGCGTCATTAATTTTTCATTATGTGCATTTTGCTCGCGCAGTATAATTTCCTGTTTCAATAGATTGATGCGCGCGTTAGAAACTGTGTGCGAACAATAAATACCAACAATCGCAAAAATCAGCACATTGCCACATAAAATATAACTGTAAATTTGTTCGATTTTTTCACTCATAATGATGCTAGTAATGACGGTAGCTGTAAAAATAGTGGCAAGGAGGATTAAATAACGACGTGGTGTACTATAAAGAACAGCAGCGAGTAGAATAAACATTTCAAAAACGGCAACATGTCCTAAAATGAATGCATCTGTAATGGAAATCGCGGTCAAGCAAACTAAAATAGAAAGATTGTAAGTGGCATAAAGCCAAATCGTACGCCGTAAATTTTCTTGTGTTACAGTCCATTTTTTTATTTGAATAAAGTAAAAGCCTATAAAATTAATAATAATTATAATGCCGTAAAATAATAAATAGCCTTTGAAAAAGGGAATGATGACAGGATAGATGTATATGCGTCCAGCCGTATTAATGAAAAGTGTCCACAATATAAAAGCAAAGACGATGTAAATCATAGTCTTTGTTTGGCGTATATTTTGCTTCATCACTTCTATTGGTAATTGTGTAGATAGATTCATTTAATATTCTTCCTTATATTGAGATATTTTCAGTATTATCGTAACACATCTAAAGACACGCAATGTTGGATTATTGTGTATTTTTTTTAAAAATTTAAATATTAAATAGAGCAATAAAAAACACCCCAGAAAAAATTCTAGAGTGTTAGCGCTGTGTGCATTTTAAGAAAATCGTTTTTAACGTTTCGACCTCATTGTCAGTCAACATGCCGAAAAGGTGATTGAGCAGCATGTCGATATGCTCGCGAGATTGTTGTAAAATATCTAATCCGGCATCTGTAATATGAATTTGCGAGGCACGTCGGTCTGTTTCGTTCTGCGTTTTTTCGATGAAGCCACCTTTGATGAGCTTCGTCGTTAGCACTGTGACACCACCTGTTGTTACCTTTAAATGATCCGCGATTGCGGAAGGGCGCTTAGGTCCTTCAGTTGCTAATAAATCCAGTATTAAAATATGCGATTTTGAAAAGCCAAGCTCATTGTGGCTATTCCATTCATTTGCAACTTTCCGCTCAAGCGCGGTCATTACCTCAAACAGCGAATGGAGCTGTTCGCGTTTTAGCTCCTTCATATACGTCAACTCCACACTAATTTCACTATTCTACTGCCAGCTTTTGTAATGCATTTAATTCAAATGCGCGTACTTTACGTGGAATAAAACGGCGAATATCCATTTCGTTATAGCCTACTTGAATACGTTTCTCGTCAAGTAAAATCGGGCTACGCAGCATACGTGGATATTGTTGGATCAAATCGTACAGCTCTTGAATAGAAAGCTGCTCAATATCCATATCTAAACTTTTAAAGTCATTTGAATTTGTTGCAATAATTTCGTCTGTGCCGTCTTCAGTCATGCTTAGAATATGTTTAAACTCAGCTAATGTTAAAGCTTGAGATGTTGTGCGTTTTTCTGTGTAAGCGATGTCGTTTTCATTTAACCATTTAAGTGCTTTTCGTGATGAGGAACAGCTTGATTGTGTGTAAATTGTTACTGTCATAATAGAGTCCCCGCTTTCTGAATTTGAAATTGTTTTTAGATAGCTTACAAGTAAGATATATGTTTGTATAAATATCTTACAACTAAGCTATTTACTTTGCAACCTTTTTTAATTCCATTATTTGTTTACCCACTTTATATATATTTATACGCATCTAATGATAAAAAGTTTCGGAATTTTATATTACAGTTTTGTAAAGGCTGGTTATGACATGATAAAAGCGCCTATCTGCTGAGAGATAGGTGCGCTAGATTTACAGAGGAAAGCCAAGCCAGTTATATAGCGGCGCTTTGAAATAGTTAATAATAACGCCAACAATTTTGCCTGTAAGGTACGCGGCGATAAATGTGCTGAATAAGCACTTTATAGAGATCCTATTAGATGTTATTGATTATATTCCGCTCGCCGATTTTGGCTATTCAATGTATCCGATAGTGCTACGGTTGAAGGATGCGAGCTTTAACAAAATTACCGAGCGTTTTTTTACATGTTTCCAAAATTGAAGTGACCCCTAAAAGTTAGACACGATTATTTCATTAGGTAGCTTGTGATAAATTGAGTTCGATGTTGTAACAGTTCATGTATTTTCTAGTTTTTTCAAAAGCTCTATTTGTAAGCATTGCTGCTAACTATATAATTTGTATCGAATTATACTTTAAAGGGAATTTAAACGTAAATACAGAATTGAATATATATGGATTATTTTTACTTTTTTGTAGGTATGAATTCACTATATTAAAGTTAAAGCAAAGGGGTGTTTTTGATGTCGTCGATTTCGCTGAAAAAGCAAACAGCTAAACTGGTATTAGAAAAGAAAAAATTAACTGAGGTAACTGCTCGTGTGGGTCTTGTCCTCGACATTTCAGGTTCGATGCGGAAACTGTACAAAGCAGGTGTTGTGCAAGATGCGGTAGAACGAATTTTAGCGGTGGCAAGCCAGTTCGATGACGATGGCGCGATGGATGTCTGGATTTATGACAACGAATTTTCACGCCTCCCATCAGTGACAGAAAAGGAACTAGCGGGTTACATTGAAAGATGCGTTTTAAATAATGCGGACCTCCACAAATTTGGACGAAATGATGAGCCAAAAGTTATGGAAGACGTCATTACCAAATATACAAAGGAAGAAATAGAGGAAACACCAGCTTTTATCGTTTTCTTAAATGATGGCGGGTGCAAAGCGGGCATTAAGAAATTTGTTGTTGACTCGTCGACACAGCCGATTTTTTGGCAATTTATCGGCATTGGGGATGGTAATTTCGATATCCTTCGCAAACTCGACACAATGACAGGGCGAGTCGTTGACAATGCGAACTTCTTCCAGCTACAAGCACTCGAAAAAATAACGGATGAAGCGTTATATGAACAGCTGCTCGATGAATTTCCAATGTGGTTAAAAGAAGCAAAGGAAAAGCGCATTCTTCGTTAATAGGCCGTTGCTAAATAGAATCGTAAATTAGCTAAAAACGCTCAGGTTGATCACTGAGCGTTTTTGCTTGGGATTTCTAGTGTCCAATGGAATGTATGCGAAGAAGTCATTCTCCGCCTAAAAATTCACTCCAGGTGAAGCTACAGCTCATAAGAGAGCTGCGCTTTTTTCATCTTCCTGACACTATTAATAAAGTAAAGCGTATCAATATGAGCAAGTTCATCCTTCATCAGCACGCGTTCTTTTATTTTACCTGTTGCAAGCAGCTCCGCGCGGTATGTCCCGGCAAGTAGCCCACTCGAAACAGGGGGTGTATACAGCTGACCGCCGATTTCATACACCACATTACCAAACGTAAACTCCGTTATTTCGCTGCGCTCATTATATAGCAGCACATCAAAGCAGCCTTCAGGAATTTTGTGCACGGTGTACATAGGGCGATGAGTTGTTTTGTGATATAAAAATACCTCGTCACTATTCACGGCTGTTTGTGCAAGTGCGACGGAAATGGTGTCGTTCATTTGCTGAATAGGCGTGCTTTCTACGAGCAGCGCCCCTGTTTTTGATAACGCGAGTCGTACTTTATGTAGACCGGATTTTTGCTGTGCCTCCATTTCAAGCTGTGCGCGAATGGCGGGCTCGTCAAATGGAAAGTTAAAGTAGCACGCGGATTTTTCAAGGCGCTCTAAATGCCGCTCGAGTAAAAAATACGAGCCGTCTTCAAGAAGCAAGCTTTCTAGCAACTCAAAATGCGGCTGCTTTGTAGTCAACACTTGTGCCTTTGCAAGCACCTCGTCAAACTCACCACGTGCTGTTGAATCCCACGTAATCCCGCCGCCTACGCCATATGTTAGCTGATTGTCTTTAATAACCGCTGTGCGGATTGGCACATTAAAAATGGCCTCCTGCTGCGGCGTAATAAAGCCAATCGCCCCGCAGTAGACGTCGCGCGGGGAGGCTTCAAGCTCCGCAATGACCTGCATCGTGCTAACTTTTGGTGCGCCTGTAATCGAGCCGCATGGGAAGAGAGCTTTGAATACATCAATAATATTCAGCTCAGGCTGCAATGTAGCCTGCACGGTCGACGTCATTTGGTGCACGGTCGGGTAGTGCTCGACGTCAAATAGTTTTGTTACTTCAACTGAATCTGTCACCGCAATTTTACCTAAATCATTGCGCAGCAGGTCGACAATCATCACATTTTCTGCGCGATTTTTTTCGGAATGATACAGCTCGTGAGCAAGTGCTACATCCTCGTCCGCTGACTTTCCGCGGCGGCTTGTACCCTTCATTGGCTTTGTTGTGAGCGTATCACCTTTTAGATGAAAGAACAATTCGGGGGATGCGCTCAAAATTTGCGTATCGCCGCATTGTAAATACGCGGTATAGCCAGCCTGTTGCGAGTGTTGCAATTCATTAAAAAACGTAAGTGCGTCGCCGTCGAATTCTCCGTACAGTCGCACTGTGTAGTTCGTCTGGTACGTGATGCCGTCCTCAATCCGCGCTTTGATTGTTTCAATGGCCTGTGCATAAGCCAGCTCCGTCGTATCCGAGCTGGTTACTTGTACGTTAAAGTGGCCGTCTGCTTGTAGCGCGCTTTCTGTAGCGCTTTCGTAAATCGCAAAATAGAGCAGTGGCATCGTTGGTTTTTCGTGAACAGCGTACGCCGAATCAAAGGCAGGGGAAGCCTCATAGGAAACATAGCCGGCTGCAAAGTACCCGTCCTTTGTAAATGCAAGTACACGTTCTAAACAAGGAAGAACATCCTCAATTTTTACGGTTGAAATAACAGTGAGGGGCTGCTCGAATGTACGTAGCTGCATGTTCCCCTCTTCCGTTTTATAAGCAAAGTGCATCAAATTGTGCGACCTCCTGTACAAAGTTTTCAATCATGCGTTTTCCTTCAGGTGTAAGGATGGATTCTGGATGGAATTGGACGGCCTCTAGCTTTAGTAATGTATGGCGAATGCCCATAATGACGCCGTCTGACGATTTTGCTGTCACAGTGAGTGCTGTAGGTAATGTCACCTCGTCAATCATCAGTGAATGGTAGCGCCCGACTACAGTAGGTGAAGGGATATTTGTAAAAACACCTTGTCCATCATGCGTGATTGAAAACTGTTTGCCATGAATGGGCGCGGGTGCTTTTATGATTGTCGCACCAAGAGCCTGTGCGAGTATTTGCTGACCGAGACAGACACCGAAAATAGGGAAAACCCCAGCAAGTTCCTGCACAATATCAAGACAAATACCTGCATCATCCGGGTTGCCCGGACCAGGGGAGAGCACAATAGCTTTTGGTTGCAGCGCATGAATCTCTTCTGTTGTGATGGCATCATTTCGCACAACTCGCACCGTTGTAAAGGTCGAAAAATACTGCACTAAATTGTACGAAAAGGAATCATAATTATCGACTAATAAAATCATAGAAAACCTCTAACTATATGTTTTTCAGACATCGTACACTATAACGAGAGGAAAAAGCGAATATTTTGAGAAAAATGTTAGAGAAAGCATAAAAAAGCTGATGCCTACTAAAATTTTAGTAGGCATCAGCTTTTCATTTCAAACAAAAATAGACGAGCACGAAAATCCTTTAAATTGTCGCTACGCTAAGTATACCAACAATAATAACCGCAATAATCGCAAACATAATAAGCCCAAAAACAATCATTGGAATGAGGATAGTAAAGAATGCTTTCCAATTTGAGAATCGGTGCGCCTCTGCGACAGCGCCAACCGTAATGACAAGGCTCCAAATACTAATGCCAATTGTGACAAAATTAGTAGCCCAAAACGTCCACGGTAATGCTTCTTCAAAGTCTGTTATAATAAGTGATTCAGGTGAAATAATGAGCAAGATGATGTAAAAAGGGATCAACACGATAAATGGTATAGCGTTTAAACTAAGTGCTTTAAATAAATCCGAAAATATGCCTGTTCCTTTAAATAGCTTGCCAACTAATAAGAAGATACCTGCCGAGATGGCCGTACCAATTATACCAACAATTGGTGAAAGAATTAGACAGATTAATATAATACCCCAAATCGGAAGGTCGTTCGCTGTCACACCTGCTAGTAAAGAACCTATGTAGCCAATCGATAATACCAAAATGGCATAGCCAATTGATTTTGCATCAATCATGTAGCGAGCGGTTTGCTTTGGATGGAGCCAAGCTGATATAAATGGATTTAATTTGGTAAAGGATGAAGCTTCTTTCTCATTTGGGTCAGTGAAATTATTCACGAAAACACCTCCGTAAAATAGTTTTTGTTATAAAGTTATACGGATTAGTTAACTAAAAGTTTCGGAAGATTCGAAATTTATTTTGTGGGAATATTAAAAAGGGCTCGCGTTTCATCCTAAGTACGGATTAACGCGTGCCCTTATTTATTATTTCTTCAGCTCGTCCAGCTCTTTCGTTTCACCAGTCGTAAACCAATCTTGCACGTTCCAAATTTTTGTTACTAATCCATCATAAAATTCAGGTTCATGTGATACTAAAATAATTGTGCCTTTGAATGCTTGCATCGCACGCTTCAGCTCTGCCTTTGCATCAATGTCTAAGTGGTTTGTCGGTTCGTCAAAGATTAAAATATTTGCAGGGTCCATCATTAATTTACATAAACGAACTTTTGCCTGCTCACCACCAGAAAGTGAGTTTAGTGGGCGTGTAATATGGTCTGTTTTTAAACCAGCCTTTGCGAGTGCACCACGAATAGAAGCTTGCTCCATTGAAGGGAAGGCGTTCCATACGTCGTCAATCGGTGTAATTTTATCCGCTTTTACTTCTTGCTCGAAGTATGAAGGCTCAAGATAATCACCTAAACGAATCGATCCGTCTAGTGGCTTCACTTTGCCAAGCATTGTTTTAAGTAGTGTTGATTTACCAACACCGTTCATGCCGACAAGGGCAATTTTTTGGCCGCGTTCAATTTCAAATGTAAGCGGTGGAAGAAGTGGCTTTTCTTTGTCATAACCGATGACTAAGTTTGTTGCTTCTACAACGTAGCGGCTTGGTGTACGTGCTTCTTTGAAGGCGAATTCAGGCTTCACCGCAGTTTCAGGACGGTCAATACGCTCTAAACGGCCAAGCTGCTTCTCGCGTGATTTTGCACGGCCAGATGTTGAGTAGCGCGCTTTATTGCGTGAAATAAAGTCTTCTTGCTTTTTGATGAAATCTTGCTGCTTTTCATAGGCGTCAATGTGCTGACGCTTATTAATTTCCGCAAGCTCGATAAATTTCTCATATGTCGCTGTATAGCGCGTTAATTTTGAAAACTCCAGCTGGAAAATAACATCTACTGTCTCGTTCATAAATTCTGTATCATGCGAAATTAATAGGAAGGCATGTGGATAATTTTTTAAGTAGTTTTTCAACCACGTTACGTGTTCTTCGTCTAGATAGTTCGTCGGCTCATCTAGTAATAATACTTTTGGCTTTTCGAGTAAAAGCTTCGCAAGTAATACTTTCGTACGCTGACCACCAGAAAGTGCTGCTACGTCACGGTCTAAACCGATTGCATCTAAACCTAAACCACGCGCAACCTCTTCCACCTTCATATCAAGTGAATAGAAGTCACCTGCATCGAGTGCATCCTGAATTTCAGACATTTCTTCTAACAGCACATCAAAATCTGCATCGGGCTCACCCATTAGTAAACCGATTTCGTTTAAGCGCTCTTCTTTTTTATATAAAGGTAGAAAAGCATCCTGTAATGCATCACGCATCGAGCGGCCCGCATTTAATACCGTGTGCTGATCAAGGTAGCCGTAATGTGTGCCGGGTAACCATTCCACTTTTCCTTCGTCATGAATAGCTTGACCTGTAATGATGCTCATCAGTGTCGATTTACCAACACCATTCGCTCCAACAAGTCCGATATGATCGCCTTCTACAAGACGGAATGAAACATCTTTAAATAACGTACGGTCACCAAATGAGTGACCTAAATTTTCAACTGTTAAAATTGCCATGTGAATCCTCCGATTGTTAGTATGTTTATCCCCATAAAAAAACTCGCAAGCTTAAAGTGCTGCGAGTTGCTTATTTAGTTCTGCAAGTCGTGCTTCCATATTTTCTAGACGTGTTAGCGCCTGTGCAACCGAGTCCGGATGTCCTACTGCTTCAAGCTTTTCCATGTCGCCCTGTAGGTTAATATAATCCATTTTTAACTCGGCAATTTCTTGCTGTAGTTGGTCTTTTGTTAGCATGATGAGTAGCTCCTTCTTAAGCAAAATTAATCTTTTCATATTGTATCATAAGCTTATTTAAATGTGTGCAATATTGTGACGTGCATAGGCGAAATCTAGGAGGAGCGTTTGCAAAATTTCATTGTTTCCTAAAAGATAAAGCTCGCGCTGCTTTTTCACCATGCGCTCACGTCGCATGTCGTGTAGCAGTAGCTCCATGACAGCATTTTGGATGATGGACTGCTTCATTTTTCGGCCAAGCCCAATATGGATAAAGCCGTTCATTTCGCGCGGCAAGCCGTAGCTTAGCTCGCGTTCGGTTTGCGCGGCAGTAATGCACGGAATGCCACACGCTGCGATTTTGTACGGCGTAAAGTTTGCATTGCAAATCACAATATCAGCCTCAGGAAGGAGAGACAGTAGCGCATCTTTGCCCTTTACGAGTTTTGTACCGCGACGGCTAAGTACCATCATATTTAAATCATCAACGGAATGCGTATAATCATCATCGATTGCTACGGAAATTTTGAGTGGGATTTGGAGTTGGGTTAAGTGGCGTAATGTACGGTATGTTAAATTATTGGCGTCGCCGTCCTCATAGCAGACGACAATATGCGGCGTATTTTCGTTAAATGGGCGCTCAGCTGTTTGTACGGCAAGCGCAGTTTCGGTGAGCACCTCATCCACCGCAAATGCGTAGCTACCGGCAAGTGTATTATGTGCGAGTAGTTCGGGTGTTTCCTCAAATAGCGCTAAAATCGTGCAGTCGGTCAGCTCGGCGCCAATGCCCGCATCATCAAAATGAACGATGGTTTGGCAAAACGGCCGCAAGAGTTCGATTTGCTCGACGGTCGTATCCTTGCCATCATGAATGATTAAATGACATTCAAGCTCACGTATTTTTTTGCGTAGCTCTTCGTAGCGTTCGAATAAAATAACCTCTAGACCGCGCGCAGTGAAAGGCTCTGTTAGACGCATGTCCGTTGTTTTAAGAAAAATAAAAACAGATTCCTCTTGTAAAAGCTGCGCAAGAACAGCGGCGCGTGTTAATACATAAGGACCCTTCACTTCACAAGGCTCCACAATAAGCGCAATTTTCTTTTTTGGCATAAAAAATTCCACATCCTTTCAGGCGATTCTTTATAAATTATGGTGAAAATGCCGAAAGTATGTGTGAAAATGAAAGTTAAAGAAATAATCGGAAAAAGAAAGGTGGATGTATATGGGGATGCGCTCCGCATTAGTCGTTGGGGCAACAGGACTTGTTGGCTCCGCACTTGTTAAGCAGCTATGTGAAAGTGATGAGTACGCGGCGGTCAATGTGATCGCAAGACGCGCGCTCGATTTCACGGACCCAAAGCTTGTTGTGAAGGTACGTGATTTTGAACAAATCGGTGAATCGGATATTGAATTTGCGCATGAGGTGTTTTGCTGCTTAGGAACGACGATTAAAAAGGCTGGGTCGCGCGAGCAGTTTGAAAAGGTCGATGTAGAGTATCCGCTGTCGATTGCGGCACTCGCAAAAAATCGCGGCATTGGGCATTTTATCGTGATTTCGGCGATGGGCGCAAATGAGAAATCATTTACATATTATAATCGTGTAAAGGGTAAATTAGAATCAGAGCTTACCGCAATGGATTTCCCGCAATTATCGATTGTGCGCCCGTCTTTACTGACAGGTGAGCGCGATGAATTTCGTCTCGGTGAAAATGTTGGGGCAAAAGCAATGTCCGTGCTCAATCCGCTTATGGTTGGACCAGGGAAGAAGTTTCGCTCGATTGAAGCACAACAAGTCGCCTGCGCGATGATGGTGATTGCCCTGCATGGTAAAAAGCAAAAGGTAGCAGTGTATTCATCAGATGAGCTTAGCACGATGCAAATGCCAAAGCCGGAAGTCGATGAGGGTGTAGATCAGGATGTGCAGTTTAATTGGGGAAAATTAAAGTCGGACGATGTGCCACCAATTGATAAAGAATTGCCCTTCAATCGTCAACAACACGACGAGCCAATGCTTGATGAGCTTGTTTCGTTTAAACGTAAACAGGACGACTTGCCACCGATTGACGAGGACATTGTATTTGACCGACGTAAGCTAAAGGATTTAGAAGTAGACCGCGATAAATAGTCGTCGGACAAAAGACTGAAATTTAGAAAACGAAGGCACATCACTATTTTACAATAGCGCTATCTGCTACAATTAAGAATGAATATCAATTAGATGGAGGAACACCGATGAAAATCTTACTAGTAGATGGTACAATCTTCGGCCGCAAAACAGGCGTTGTGCTAGAGCAAGTGGAACAATACATTAAACAATTCAATCCAGAGCTTGAGCTGGAAATTTTATATTTTTCAAAATTAAAGCACCAAATTCTAGACGGTAGCCCGCTAAATGATGACATGAAAATGATGATTGAAAAATTTGAACAGGCGGATGGGTATATTTTCGCATCACCCATTTTCCAAGCGTCTATTCCAGGTGTACTGAAAAACGCCTTTGACATGATTCCACCAAAAGCACTGCGCTACAAGCCAGCTGCGATTGTTGGAAATGGCGGTACGTACCAGCATCATTTAGTTCTTGAAAACCAGCTACGTCCAATTTTAGACTACTTCCGCTGCCTAGTCACACCGAACTATGTGTATACACACGCAGATCATTTTGATAAAGATAACAATATCGTCGACGAAAACGTGCATGAGCGCCTGCAAGAATTAGCACGCGTCTTTGTTCAGTACTGCGGAATGAGCAAAACGTTATGCAAAGATCCGATTGATACGCCGATGGGTAAATAATAGCGACTCCTTTATGTGAATTGATTTCACATAAAGGAGTTTTTTTGTACAATGGGGTATTAAAATAGTATACGATAAATGAAAACAGAAGGACGGTGCATGAATGTTACAGTTACATGTAGAAAGTACAAAAAACCCAAAAATTTACCGTAAGCTACGCATTGATGAGGGACAAACATTATTTCAGCTCGATTATACACTTGTCGTGGCATTTGATTTATTTGAGTTAGAGGAATATAGCTATTTACTGCCGTTTAATAACGAGCTACGTGCGGTAGACGTGACGGAGGTTGGCGAGGAACCGATTGCAAAGTGGCTCGCTGAAGTAGGAGATGAGCTCCTGTTTAGAGCAGATGAAACGTATGAAATTAGGGCTGTTGTCGAGCTTGTGACGGATGAGGCGCTTGAGTTAGATGAGTGCCTAGAGGGTGACGGCAATATTCTTACAAATCGCAAGAAAAAGGTCAAACTTGAGGAAGTCAATGCAGCGCTTGCTCTAAAGCCAATGCTAACGACAAATCCGCTCGAGCTAGACGATATGCTTGAGCCGGATTTTGAAACGTTATTGCAACTCTCAAGTGAGCTGAATAAATTAAAGCCGTGGAAGTATTTTGCCAATGAGCAAATTTTTGCGATTACACCGGAGGACTTTGATGAAACCTTTTTTATTTCTGTAATGGGTGCAGGAAATGAGGAGTTTGGTGTACTGATGTTTGATGCAGAGCTTGGCTATGCATCACTGAAAGAAATTTTGTCACAGCGCGAGCCCACGGAGGACTTTCGGTTGAATTTCAGTGCGCTATCGGTGAATTTTGTTGATCGTCAGGAGCTAGAGGATGAGGACTATTTACTTGTGAAGGATTATGGTTTTAACTTTAGAGGGAAGAAAAATTGGCCACAGTTCCGCTCGTATTTTGCGGGGAATGTACCTGATGTACCGACCTATTCCGAAGTAGAAGTGATGAAAGTGCTGCTAACGGGCATCATCGGCATTACAGAATTAGCGAAGGCAGGTCGCCATTATCCAGAACTTGAGCCAGCGGTTTACCCAGCCTTTTATATTGACACATTAGGTCATGTGACAAAGCCGTATGTACTAGAAGTGAATGACAAGAAAAAGGGTACGATTGAAATTGAAATCAACGACCTAGAGCGTGTGCAATTTAAGCGGAAGCAAAAGGTTCAGCTGCACGTTGAATTTGAGATGTTTTATTTACCTTATCCAGTGAATGATGATGAGGAGGGAGGCCGTCCCTATTTTCCAGTAGTATGTGTGATGATGGACCGCATGACAGGCGAGGCGATGATGCATGATATATTGCCGTTTCCAAAGGTGCCGTTTACGCAGCAGCAAACATTTTGGAGGCTAATGATCGATTTCCCGGTGCGTCCGGAAAAAGTGTTTGTCACAAAGGAGATGAAGGAAGTACTGACACCGCTTGCAAAGGTACTGGGTGTGGAACTTGTGATGAGCGAGATGCCGAATGTTCAGGAATTTAAAGAATTTATGCTAAATATGCCACCTGATTTTGGAGAGGAATGATGAAAAGAGCTTGCCCGCGGGCAAGCTCTTTTGCTTTTAGATTACGCAGTCACTACCTGTTTCTCTTTAATACACGCAATAATCTCCTCGGCTACATTATGCGCGAGCTCAAGCTCTGATGTGAAGCCTACGCATGAGCAGTTCATTTCACCTAGAATGTACGTGTCGCTGCCATCCTCTTTTGTATCGAGGATGAAGTCAGCTGTCCAAATAAGCGGTAAGTCATAGCCACCAAGTAGGCCAATGATTTCTGGTAATTGATCTAGGAAGTCGTGTACAAGCTCAGCCCAGTCCTCAGGCTTGTCATAGCGGTACTGTGCGCCTGAGAATAATGTTGCACTGAACGCATCTGCATCTTCAGCAGGCTTTTTATGTACAACATTAATTGGTTTGTCACGTAGCATGAATAGGCGGATTTCTCCCTCTTTAATACGTGGTAAGAATGGCATATCTACGAGCATGCCGTTTGCGCCAATAATATATTGCTCGCAAAATTTCATAAAGTCAGCAATTGTATGGTATTCAACGTGGTTGTCTTTTGCTTCTGTACATTTAATTTGTGCATCAAGAGGTACTGAGTCTGCCTCTTCTGGAAGCGCATCGACAAGTGACACACGCCAAATACCTTCACCTGTAGAGCCGCGATTTTGTTTCAGTACACGCTCGCCGCCTGTGAGTGATTTCGGAAATGTTGATTTGAATTCGTCGATTGTGTAGTACGCGAATGTATCTTCTGGAACAATCGTCGTGTTACGCAGCTTCACAAGTGCATCCTTCGCGCCGTAGCCGATCATCGCATCTGGATGTGGCATACCGATTACGCCTTCAGCACACAATTCACGCAACATATCGAAGTATTCTGCCTCGTGTGGCGAGTTCCCAGGATTAATACGAGAAACATACGCTACTGCATTTTCTTTTACATAGTTGAAAATCTCATCACGCTTTTCAATATCGAAGAAAATAACCTCTGCCTCTTGTCCGCGTTGTGCTAACGCATCCACCATTGGCATTGTATCGCGGCGATAGCCATCGGGACCTTTATCGCTCCCACCTTGTACTTCAAAAAATACGACTTTTTTCATAAACATCAGGACTCCTTTCGAATTAGGCTTACACAAATTATCATAACTTGGATTATCAGAAAAACTAGATATAAATGTGGACAAAATGTTTCGAAATGCTATAACGGCGCG
This sequence comes from Solibacillus sp., assembly GCA_040274725.1. GTDB lineage: Bacteria > Bacillota > Bacilli > Bacillales_A > Planococcaceae > Solibacillus. Next base: position 53,938 of record JBEMAQ010000021.1, read on the forward strand.
GTAAATTGCTCGTTTAATTCTTAGTTAGCTAGTAGAGATTATTATTTTTGAATAATAAAAATAAGTGATTTTTATCATTTTTCTGAATTGGCTAGTAATGCTATTTTCCGTGCTACTGTCAGATGTAAAAAATGTAGAAAATATGTAATACAATTAGAATTTTCTGTGATTTCGATCTACTTTATTGTAAAATAATCATTACTTTTACATGGAAGCTGGTGGGCTATGAGGAAGATTCACTACAGCTGGATTATTTTAGCTGTAACATTTTGTGCAATTATCGCGGCAGGCATTGTGCGCTCGGCATCTGGTGTCTTTATTGACCCATTTGAAATGGAGTTTGGTTGGGATCGCCCGTCGATTTCATTTGCCTTTGCCTTGTCTCTCTTTTTATATGGCTTATCCGGCCCATTTATGGCAGCGTTTGTTGAATTGTTCGGCTTAAAGCGCATGATGCTGTATTCAATGGGTGTGCTCGCGGCAGGGTTGTCGCTAACGTTTGTGATGGATAAAGAGTGGCAGCTGCTACTTATTTGGGGTGTCATGATTGGGCTTGGGAGCGGGCTATTTTTAACGGTGCTTAGCACGCAGGTTGCCAATCGCTGGTTTGTGAAGCGCCGCGGTCTTGCACTCGGTATTTTAACTGCGGCAACGGCAACAGGGCAGCTCGTACTCCTACCGGTCATTGCAATTTTTATTCAAAACTATTCGTGGCGCGCGGCGATTGGGCTAATTTTAACGTTGAGCTTGATTATGCTGCTTGTCATTGCGCTCTTTATGCGTAGTTTTCCGAAAGATATCGGGATTGCACCTTACGGACAGGAAGAAATGGTCGAACCGGTGCGTGCTTTCACTGGGCGCAATCCGTTTAAAATGGCGGTCGGTTCACTCATAGAGGGGATGCGTCGCAAGGAATTTTGGCTACTTGCCGGAAGTTTCTTTATTTGCGGGCTATCGACGAGTGGACTGATTGGTACGCATTTTGTTTCATACTGCATTAGCTTTGGTATTCCGCTCGTTGTCGCGGCATCTATGTTAAGCTTTATGGGCATTTTTGATTTAATTGGTACGACGTTATCGGGCTGGCTATCTGACCGCTTTGATAATCGTTGGTTATTATTTTGGTATTACATATTGCGCGGTGCGTCGCTTCTTATGCTACCGTTCGCACTTGCAAGCGGTTCGTATGTATGGCTTGTTGTGTTCTCCATTTTTTATGGGCTCGATTGGATTGCGACAGTACCGCCGACTGTCGCCCTAACGCGTGAGGCATTCGGTTTAGAAAAAAGTGCGATGATGTACGGCTGGATTGTCGCTGCGCACCAGGTTGGAGCAGGTGTTGCAGCATTTTCTGGCGGCGTTATTTACAATATTTTCAGCTCTTATATGTGGGCATTTTTATTAGCAGGTGGCTTCTGTGTGCTTGCAAGTTTATTCGTGTTACTACTTAAAAAGCCAGTCAAAAGTGAAATGCCGAATGTAGCGTAATGCTAGGTTCGGCATTTTTTATCGTAAGATTAGCGTAATATAACATGATTTGTTAAAATGTAAAAATAAGGTAAAAATAGGACTAATTGATGATGCGTAAAATAAAAATATTGCACATATAATAACCGCATGGAATCGTGGCAAAATTGTGACGATAGGTAGCTATGAAAAAAATATATAAATAATGGGATTTTATTTCGTCATTTTCGGGAAAATGACTTATACTTGTATATTTGAATGAGTGAAAAGAGCGATTTGCTTTTTAAATTAAGAACGAAAAGGACCGGCAACTAGCTGTTCGGAGGTATTACAATGGAACAAACAATTTGGCAGCAGGAGCAGGCACACTTATCAGCGATTCATGAGCTGTTAGGCTTGCATATTGCAGCACTGAAAACACAACTAAGTAAACAAAAGGGCGAAATCGTTGAAGAGCGGACATTTGCATCAGCAGAATTTAATGATGTATCTGGTGAGAACGCAATTCAGTTCTCGCAAATGCTACAAACAATGCAGCTACGTGAGCGTGAATATTTAAACGTGAGCGAGCAATTAGCAAAAAGCGAGATGCTCTATAAAAGCCCTTATTTTGGACGCATTACAATTGAAAATGAGCTAGGAGAGCAGGAGCATCTGTATATTGGACTTTCAACATTCCGTGAGCCTATAAGTGATGATGTCGTTATTTTTGACTGGCGTGCACCCATTTCAAGCTTGTTTTATGAAAATAAAGTGGGCCCGTCGCGTTATCAAATTCCGGACGGTGAATTTATTGAAGTTGTCATTGAAGGACGCCGCCAATATAAGGTGAAGTATGACAAGCTCATGCAGGTGTTTGATGCGGATATTTATATTGGTGATGATGTGCTCCAAGGATTGCTTGCTGATACCGCGAAGGAAAAAATGAAATCAATTGTTGCGACGATTCAAAGTGACCAAAATGCGGTCATCCGCTCGACAAATAAGGAAAACTTAATCGTACTGGGGCCTCCGGGCAGTGGCAAGACGTCGGTGGCGATGCAGCGAATTGCGTTTCTTCTATATGAATACCGCCAAACGATGAATGCACGCAGCATTTTACTCATTTCGCCCTCGGACCTGTTTAATGATTATATTTCGAATGTCTTACCAGAGCTAGGCGAGGAAAATGTGCAGCATACGACCTATTACCGTCTGCTACGCGATATGAAATTGACGAGCTACACTTGCGAGACGAATTACGAAAACATTGAACGTCTGCAAAAAGCGAGCGTGGCAGCGCGCGAGCATTACGCGTTCAAAGGCTCGCATAAATATGTGAAGCAGTTACTTAGTTATATCGACAGCGTGAAAAAGAGCGGCATGCCATTTTACAATTTGAAAATGGGTGAGGAAATGTTTATTTCTGCGCGCAAGCTGTCGCATTTATTTTATGAGAAGTTTGCGGGGCTAGATACAGATTTTCGTTTGAAAAAAATTCGGACGCTGCTAGAAAACCAGCTACGAGAACGGAAGAGTCGTGAGCTAAAGGAGCGTCTAAAAGAGCTGCGTGCCGTGACGCGTTATATCGGCTCAGATAACGAGCTTGAACAGCAGGCAAATAGTGAGCTCGCAAAGCGCTACGGGAAATTAGAGCGCACAATCGAGACATTAGGCTTTGTCAATGTGCATAAAATGTATATGCAGTCACTAACGTTTAAAAATGACAATCTATTCACACAGGAAATCGCAGAAAAAACAGCTACAAGCTTGAAACAAAGACGACTTTATTATGAGGATCTTGCGCCAATCATGTATTTGAATGCGGTCGTAAAGGGATTGTATGTCAATAATCAAATTAAGCATATCGTCATCGATGAAATTCAGGATTATTCATACTTACAGCTACTGACGATTAAAGCATTGCATCCAAAAGCGCACTACTCGCTACTAGGAGACCGCAATCAAATCGTTCATCCGCAAATGAAGGATTCGCTTGCCGCACCGCTTGCGAAGCATTTCCGCGTCGTCGAACTGAATAAATCATACCGCTCAACAAATGAAATTACCGATTATATGAGCGCGATTTTAAATCATACGACGACATTGTCACTTGGTGTGGCAGGGGAGAAGCCGCTTGTAATTGAAACGCAAAACCGTGCGGAAACAGTGAACCGCCTGCTTGCTACACATTATACAGAGGGAGATAGCTTTGTACTGCTTTGTAAAAACCACGCGGCATGTGAGGCGCTTTATATGGAGCTGAAGTCTGTTGTACCAGATGTGCAGTTAATGACGGAGCAGCAAAAGCTTTATACAAAGGGCATTCTCATTATGCCAGGCTATATGGCGAAGGGCTTTGAGTTTACGACAGTTGTATTAGCGGATGCAGATGTAGCGACATACCACGAGGAAATGGATGCGTATTTACTTTATACAATTGCCTCGCGTGCGACGCGCCAATTATTTTTCCTAACAGCAGGCAAGTTGCCAAAAGCACTTGCGCAAGTAGGCGAACAGTATTATCGTAAAGAAGGGAACGTTCAGAGCGAGAAAAGCGTTCTAAAGTAAATGAACTTCAAAATTGTAGGAGCGTAATATGGAAAATATCGATTTTATTTTATTAGTAAAGCATTTCATTATCGGACTTGTGCAAGGGTTTACCGAGCCGATTCCGGTATCATCAAGCGGTCACGTCATGATCGCGAGTGAAATTTTAGGGTTAGGTGAGCAAGGCTTTATGTTCGCCATCCTAACAAATACGGCGTCACTGCTAGCGATTATGTTTATTTACCGTGAGGACATTATTCGTCTTATTACAGGCTTCCTGCTGTATATCAAGACGCGCGACCGCCGTTATAAGAGTGATTTTAATTTCGCGCTATGCGTCATTATCGGCTCGATTCCAGCCGGTGTACTTGGTATTCTCTTGAGTGATTATATCGCGGACAATGTCAGTATGACGGTTATTGCCATCATGCTATTTGTGACAGGTATTGCATTATGGCTAATCCGCAATATGCGCGGCACAAAGCGCGACGGCGATTTAACGAAAAAGGACGCATTTCTTGTTGGTCTTGGTCAAGCAGTTGCCCTAACACCAGGGATTAGCCGCTCAGGTGCAACAATCATCTCAGCAATCGCAGTTGGGCTAAACCAGGAAACAGCACTGCGCTTCTCATTCATGCTGTACATCCCTGTCAGCCTTGGTGGGGTTGTGCTAGGTGTTAGCGACTTTATGGCGGAGCCAAACAAAATGGAGTTAGCACTACCATACTCGGTGACATTTATTGCAACATTATTTATGACTTACTTTGCGATGCGTTGGTTTATGGGCATTATGAAAAACGGAAAATTACACTACTTTACATACTACTGTTTCTTAGTGGGTATTTTATTGTTAATTTTCTTTTAATGGACGAAGCTACGTTATCTTTCTCTGAGAGAAGGGTGACGTAGTTTTTTTGTGCTATAGAGTAGCTTGACAATTGAGTCAAAATTAGATTTAATTAGTTAGCTTAACTAACTAATTTTACAAAGGGATGATTACATGTCTTTCTTTCTACAACTTCACCGCTTTCATAAGCGCTACACAGCGAATTTGACGACGTTACTCGCGCCGTATCAGCTGTCGATGTCCAATTGGTCACTGCTGCATTACGCGGCGACGCATGAGCGCGTGACGACGACGCAAATGGCCAAGTATTGGGATGTCGAGAAGCCGACTGTCTCCGCGAATGTCAAAGCACTTGTGCAACTGGAGCTATTAACAGCGGAACCCGGTGAGGATAAACGTGAGAAATATTTACAGCTTACGAAAAAAGGTGAGCAGCTCCATGCGGAAGTTGCACCGCAAATAGAGCAGTTTAAGGCGCAGCTACTAATAGTTCTTCCGAGTGAGCAGCAGCAATTATTTAAACAGACACTGAGCGAGATGGAAAGCTTACTGCGAGGTGACGAATGATGAAGGAACCGATTTGGACGAAGGATTTTATTATTGTATCGGTCATTAATTTTATTTCTATTTTAACGTTTTTCCTATTAATGGTGACAATCGCAAGTTACTCGGTTGAAACATACCATGTCTCAACGAGTATCGCGGGGCTTGTGTCGAGTATTTTCATTATCGGGACATTGCTTGGACGTCTTGGTGCGGGGCGCTATATTGCCACGATTGGTCCACAGCGGATGCTACTCATTGGGCTCGTGGCGTTTTTCGTCACAACCTCACTTTATTTATTACAGTGGGGCGTAGGCTTTTTACTAGCGATTCGTCTACTGCAAGGGATTGCAGTCGGTACTATCGGTACAGCAACAGGGACGATTGTGGCATATATTTTACCAGCATCACGCAAGGGCGAGGGCATCGGTTATTTTAGCCTAAGTGCCATTTTAGCCACGGCAATTGGTCCATTTATCGGCATGTTTTTCATGAAGCTTGATAACGGCTTTGATCTAATTTTCTATACAAATGTCGCATTATCATTAGTTATCTTAATCGGCTATTTCTTCGTGAAGATTTCGATTACAATGAAGGCACCTACTGCAGCAGAGGAGAAATTATCACTGCTTGAAAAATTTATTGAGCCAAAAGCAGTGCCAATTTCTTTTGTCGCGCTCTTAGTCGGCTTTGCGTATTCTGGTGTGATGTCGTTTATTACGTTTTATGCTGAGGAGATTCATTTAGTCGACGCGGCGAGTTATTTCTTTTTGGCATACGCAGTCATTGTTGTGTTGTCGCGCCCATATACAGGCAAGCTAATGGATATGCGCGGTCCAAATCTGATTGTTTATCCGTGTCTTGCGATATTTGCTATTGGGATGGTGCTGTTTAGTCAAGCGACTGCTGGCTGGATGCTACTGCTTGCAGCGGCGTGTTTCGGCCTTGGCTATGGCAACTTCAACTCAATCGCGCAAACAATTGCGGTTAAATCAACGGAGCCGCACCGCTTCGGACTTGCCACATCGACGTATTTTATTTTGTATGATTTAGGGCTTGGCATTGGGCCATTTATTTTAGGGATGATTGAGCCACATACAACGTACGAAATGATTTTCGCCGCGATGGTACCCATTATTTTGATTTGCCTACCGCTGTATTATGTACTTGTCGGTCGCAAACAAAAATTAACGTAATGATGTAATAAAATTACTAAGAATACGCGTATATATACTTAAAAGTCACATAAGTATTGTACGCGTATTTAAAAAGTGATAAAATTTTGAAAATTATAAATAAGGGAAGATATAACATGCAATATTCAGATAGTATTTTAAATACACCATCATCATTTATTCGAAATATTTTAAAGGTAACGGATGCAGAGGATGTCATTTCATTTGCAGGTGGCTTGCCAAATCCAATTTCATTCCCAATGGAGGAAATTAAGGAATCCGTGAACCGCTCAATCAAGGAAAGTGGCGCGAAATTATTCCAATATTCTACAACACAAGGTTACTTACCATTACGTCAGTATATTGCTGACAAAATTAATCGCAAAAATCCGGGTCTTGATTACAAGGCAGAGGATGTTTTTATTACAACAGGCTCACAGCAAGCATTAGAGCTTATTTCAAAAGTATTATTAAATAAAGGCGACGGTGTGATTATTGAGGAGCCTGGCTACCTTGGTGCGATTCAAGCATTCACAATGCGTCAGCCAAACTTCTACGGTGTTGCGCTTGAAGAGGCCGGCATGAACCCAGAAGGCTTAAAGGAAGCGCTGAAGCAGCCAAATGTGAAAATGGTGTACACAGTACCAAACTTCCAAAACCCAACAGGCTTAACGTATACAAAGGAACGCCGCGAGGAAATTTACGACATCGTGAAAGACGAGGATGTGATTTTTGTTGAGGACGATCCGTATGGTGAGCTGCGCTTTACAGGGGAGTCATTACCTTATATTGCAGCGGGTAAAATGACAAACAGCGTCGTACTTGGTTCATTCTCAAAAACAGTAACACCAGGGATGCGTCTTGGCTATATTTTAACGAAAAATCATGAGCTACTAAATCATATTGAAACAGCGAAGCAAGCATCTGATTTGCATACAAATATTTTTGCACAGTATGTTTTGCATGATTATTTAACAAACAATGAATATGACACGCACGTACAAAAAATTATTGCGTTATACAAAGCGCAAGCAGATGCGATGCTTGTAGCGATGGATAAATATTTCCCAGCTCACGTGAAATATACGAAGCCAGAAGGTGGGATGTTCATTTGGGTGACGATGCCAGAGGGTACGTCAGCACTTGAAAAATTCCATGAGGCAATGGAGAAAAAGGTGGCATTCGTACCAGGTGACCCGTTCTATACAACAGGCAAGCCGGTAAATACAATGCGTCTAAATTATACAAACGCGACACCTGAAGTTATTGAAGAAGGTATTAAGCGTTTGGCAGAAATTTTATAAGGGTAAACCTCACTAGCAATAGTGGGGTTTTTATTTTGACGAAAATTTCGGAATAATTTATATTTATCTTGAATTCAAGATAAAATTTATCACCTAATGAATCTTGAATGAATAGCACGACAATTTGTTATGCATACTAGCAGCAGGATTTACCTACAGATGAACGTATATTTTAAGGAGGAAACGAGAATGACAGTGAACATTGGCATTATTTTAGGCTCTACACGTGAAGGACGCGTATCACCACAGGTTGGGACATGGGTACAGGAAGTTGCAAATAAGCGCAGCGATGCGAATTATACAATACTTGATATTGCGGATTACAATTTACCGCTGCTCGGTACAGCGGATGCACCAGGCGCGGCGGATTGGTCAAAGGCTGTTGCAGCGCAGGACGGTTTTATTTTTATCGTGCAGGAATACAATCACTCGATTACAGGAGCACTGAAAAATGCCATCGATTACTTGCGTGAGGAGTGGAGTAACAAGGCGGCGGGCATCGTGTCATACGGCTCAGTAGGTGGGGCACGTGCAGCAGAGCATTTACGTGGTATTTTAGGCGAGGTACTAGTCGCGGATGTGCGCGTGCATCCAGCATTGTCACTGTTCACAGATTTTGAAAATGGGAAAAAGTTTACACCAAAGCCTGTACAAGAGGATTCAGTAAACCAAATGCTTGATCAGCTTATTGCCTGGTCGACAGCACTGAAAACAATTCGATAAGTAATAACGACAGCTTCTCAACAATATGTTGGGGAGCTTTTTACATAGAAAAAAGATAATCATTTCATATCCTTACACTTTTTAACAATGTATAATGGATGGATTAGCAATTAGGTGAAAATAATCTCAGTTCAAGTAGGCAATAGAGATTAGGATGAAAAGCTTGGGAAATGTATGAATTACATATGTGGATTTGTGGGAAAGAAGTAGAGTAGAATTTCTGAAAATTGTAAAGTGGGGTTTTGGGTGATGGCGAACGATAAGTATCAGCAAATGATGTATGAAAAAATACAGCAGCAGTTTCAAGATTGGGATAGTAAGAGTTTCATCATAGAGCGTGATTTATATGGTTTTTTACATTCATTAAAGGGGACGGCCGGCTCGATTGGTATGACAGAGCTGTCTGCGATTGCGGCGGAGAAGCTTGATGTAATTGAAGCGGAGAATGAGCAGTACTGGGACAGTGAGAGCTGGCATAATTTTTTAGCGCCGATTGTAGAAGCGCTCAGCTTTTTTGAAACGAATTATACATCGCAGCAGTCTGAGGATGTAGAGGCAAGTCAATTGCCAATGAAGCATCAGGACTTTATCGTCGTCATTGATGATGATACCGTATTTATGTCATATATGAAAAATGTGCTAGAGAAAAGTGGGTTTTTAGTGCTCGTCGCCAACAACGGTGAGCGCGGCTTGAAGCTTATTTATGAATTTAACCCGGCACTAGTATTTTTAGACATTATGCTGCCTGATACGAACGGTTTTTCCATCTTAGAAAACATTACAAAAATTAAGGCCAATCAAATGTATGTGGCGGTTATGAGTGTCAATGATAGCCGTGAAAATCGTAAAAAAGCGTATGATTTAGGCGCTTTTGATTTTATCGCCAAGCCAATTGATGAGGAAATTTTAGTTTCCTATGTACACAATCGTTTGAATTATAAGCGTATGCTGGAGCATTCTATTGTCACAGATGAGCTGACACAAGTGTATAACCGGAAATATTTTGACCAGCAAATGAAACGATGCTTGCAAAATTATCAGTATAAGCAGGAGCCGTTCACGGTGGCGATGACGGATTTAGACTTTTTCAAAAAGGTCAATGACACATATGGTCATTTGATTGGTGATGACGTGCTAAAGGGCTTTGCGGGGCTAGTGATGAGCGAAAAGCGCGAGGATGATATTTTTTGCCGTTACGGCGGTGAGGAGTTTGTCATGCTGCTACCAAATACAAATGCAGATGAGGCATACAAGGAAATGGAGCGTCTGCGTGTATTACTGAGCCAAAAAGTATTTTTCAGCGAGCAGAAAAAGCCGTTTAATGTGACGTACTCAAGCGGGATTGCACAGGTCAATGCAGACCATGCGCACCCGAAAAAGCTATTAGAGCTTGCAGACCGCGCGCTTTATGAGGCGAAAAAAACGGGGCGTAATCGTACGGTTGTCTATACGGATGCACAAGTAATTGAGGAACCGAAAAAGGGGATTAAAATTATTGTCATTGATGATGTGTACATTATCCGCAATCTAATTATGACAGGTTTTAATCAGCTAACAGTGGACGGGGATTATACAGTGGAAGTTGCAGCATATAGTGACGGCCTGAGTTTTTTAAATGATGCCTGGTATGATCCGAATTATAAATACATCTTACTATTAGATGGTATGATGCCGCAGATGGACGGCATTGACGTGCTGAGAAAGGTGCGTGAAAAGTATTCATCAAATGAGGTCATCGTCTCGATGCTAACAGGCCGCATCGGTGAAAATTATGTACGCGAGGCGCTTGAAAATGGCGCGGATGATTATATTGTAAAGCCGTTCAATATTGCAGACGTACGCCTGCGCCTCATGAATTTAGTGAATCGTTTATTTAGTAAAGTACATTAGGAGGTATATAGATGAAGCGAATTTTAGTAGCAGATGATGAGGAAATATTACGTATGCTTATTTGCGATAGCCTGGAGGATTTAGGCTTTGAAATTGATGAGGCAGAGGACGGAGCAGATGCGCTTGAGAAGGTGACGAGCACCTCGTATGATTTACTCATTTTAGATTATATGATGCCCGAACTAACAGGGCTTGAGGTCATTGAGCGCTTGCCTGCCGGTGTGAAGGCGCGCACACCAATTTTAATGCTAACAGCAAAGGCACAGGAGGCAGATCGCCAGCAAGCGATTGACAAGGGGGCAAACTACTTTATGTCAAAGCCATTTAGCCCAGTAGAGCTCATCGCCTTTGTAGAGGAGCTACTGCATGACAAAACTAACGGATAAAAATATTCGCAGTCAGTTTTTAAAAATGCTATTTGCGATTGTCTTCGTATTTTCGATTGTTATTCTCGGGTTTTATGTGTACGTCAAATCGACGAATGAGCATTTATCACAGCAGCGCGAGGAACTGAGTGACAAGGCAAAAATTGTGTCGAGCATGGAGGAAAGTTTTAGTGATATTTTCTTCCGGGCTCGGGGCTATTATGCCTTCAAAAATAACGACGAGCTACAGCAGTTATATAGTGGGTTGAATTTGTTTGAAATGCAGTTGAAGGATTTCGGGCGTCTAGATTTAACTGTCGAGGAGCTAGAGCTATATGACAGGCTCGAAACCTTTACAATCACGTATCGGGAACAAATCCTACCTGAGGCGATTGGTTATGTAGAGACCGACAATTATGAAGCGCTACAGCAATTGTCAAACGGTGGCGCAAATAGTCTCGTGAATGAATTTATTGCCTATGCAAAGGAATACAATAATCAAACAGAGGTCAGCATTACACAGTTATTTAACGAAATTATTGAGCAGGCACAGTTTTACACCTTGCTTTATATCGTGTTAGGTGCAGGTTTACTACTTGTCATTGGCCTCATTATGCAGCGTGTCATTTCAAATTTGATCTTGCCGATTGAAAAGCTAACAGCGGCGACCAATTCATTCGTGACGGGTCACTATGTAGACATTAATGTGGTTCGTGAGCGTGAGGACGAGCTTGGGGCACTTGCACGCTCGTTTTATGATATGACGATTTCTATTCAGGATAAGGAAGAGGAACTGACAACGCAAAACGAGGAGTTAACGGCACAGCAGGATGAGCTACAGGCAAATCAGGCGCAGCTTCAAACATCGCTTAATCAGCTTGAAAAGTTCAATAAACTAAATCACGTACTTACGTTTACGTTGGATAAACAGCAATTACTTACGAATCTCCATACCTATGTACGCGATGTGTATAAGTTTGATACGAGTATTTTATATTTAGTAGATACGCAGGACTTTTCAGTTAAAGGTATGACGGAGCAATCGGCACATCAACTCATGCGTAATTTGCACACGGATAAAAAGGTACGTCTTGAGGAAGAAAAGTCGTTTGTGATTAAGCGTGAAATGTTGCAAGGTCACGAAACAATTGCCCAGCAATCGTATTTTATGTATGACTTGTATACAGCGGTACTGAATTCAGAAGGCAAGCTTGTAGCGGTCATGATGGCGACGCGTGAGGGACATATGTTTACAAATCAGGAGCTGCTTGATATTAACGGTTTGATGAATCAGGCATCGATTGCGTTTGAGCGTATTTTCATGTATGAAGAGGTTGAGCGCTCACGCAAGCTCAATCAAAAGATTATTGATACGGTCAATGAGGGGATTCAGTTCGTGTCAAAGGTGGGCGAGGTTGTTGTCATGAATCAGGCGCTGTCAGGCATCATTCATGCGCCAACTTACGAGAAATATGAGCATACGACACAGCAAAGCTGGCTTCAGCATTTCCAAGCGATTGTTGATGAACCAGAGGCCATTATGTATTTCCTAAAAAATGCGATTATCGAGGACTTTGGCGATACGCGGACGATGCGCTACCGCATTTCGCAAAGTTTATCTGCTGCCTCTTTTATTGAGGTGTATGCGACGAGTGTTTATGAGAGTGATGCCAAAATCGGCACGATGTTTGTTCACCGTGATATTACAGCGGAGTATGAGGTCGACCAAATGAAATCAGAGCTAGTGAGCACAGTAAGTCACGAGCTACGTACACCACTATCAAGTATTTTAGGCTTTACAGAGTTATTGCTGACAAAGGAATTAAAGCAGGAACGTCAGCAAAAGTATATCGAAACTATTCATAAGGAAGCGAAGCGTCTGACGAATTTAATTAATGACTTCCTTGATTTGCAGCGTATGGAATCAGGTAGACAGACGTATACGATGGAGCCGTTTGTATTAGGCGCGCTAGCAGATGACATTATTAAAAACTTCCAGCATGAAAAAAATCATACGATTACATTGACCAATGAGGCGATGAATGATCGAATTATCGGTGATAAGGAGCGTCTAACACAGCTCTTTATTAATATCATTGGCAATGCGATTAAATTTTCACCGAGCGGCGGCGAAATTCAGGTCAAACTGGAAAACAAGGTTGATCAGGTCGTGATTAGCATTCAGGATGAGGGGATTGGTATTCCAAAGGATGCAATTACGTCACTGTTCCAAAAATTTAAGCGAATTGATAATAGCGCTCGCCGCAAAATTGGTGGCACAGGTCTTGGCCTTGCACTAAGTAAGGAAATTGCGCTCCAGCATAATGGGACGATTTGGATTGAATCGGAGGAGGGGGAAGGCACGACGGTATTCGTAGGGCTACCACTTCACGCACAGCAGTCCATTAAGCATTTCCACGAGCAAGCCCCTCAGGATAAGCAGGGCAATTACGTCATGATTGTCGAGGATGATTTGAGCTCGGCGATTTTACTAGCGGAGGAACTTAAAACTAAGGGGTTCTTAGTACTATATCAAGACGATCCGCAAAAGGCGCTAGAGGAGGCACTGCATATCCCACTCATTGGCATAGTCATTGATTTAATGTTTGGTGACAAGATGAAGGGCTGGGATTTAGTGCATGAGCTACGCGCGCATGAGCAAACAAAAGATTTACCAATCGTTATTTCCTCAGCATTAGACGAGGCAAAGGAAAAGGTGGAGCAGTACCAGATTACGAAATACTTCACTAAGCCGTTTATGCAAGAGGAGCTGTCGCGTGTGTTATTAGCGGCAAAATGAGCGGAGAGTAAGCTAGGAGGGAGGCGAGAGCCTTTTTCCTAGCTTATTTTCATACAAAAAAGCCATCCTGCAAAAGCAGGATGGCTTTTAAAGCAAGTAAACTTTAAAAATTAAAGTTTAGTTACGTTAGTAGCTTGTGGGCCACGGTTGCCGTCTTCAACGTCGAATTCAACTTTTTGACCTTCGTCTAAAGTTTTGAAACCTTCGCCTTGGATAGCTGAGAAGTGTACGAATACATCGTTACCGCCTTCAACTTCGATGA
>JBEMAQ010000022.1:0-65209 GCA_040274725.1 Solibacillus sp.
CATTTAAGAAGCTATATTCATTAACGTTGCTTGTTCAGTTTTCAAGGTTCATGTTGTTATCGTGTTAGCGACTCTTATAATATTAGCATGTTAACTTTTTGATGTCAACAGTTTTTCAATATTATTTTTTTGTTTTGTTTTTGTTAAGCGTTTGTTGCGCTTCAACATTTATAACTATAACTCGCGCATAAACATTATGCAACCTTTTATTAGAAGTAAAAAGATTCAGTTTTTTAAGGGACAGATTAATCTGAGTTTCTTCCATTATAATATCAGTAAAGTTAATCTACTTGTCACCATCATTTCATCAACATTTTCTTATAAAATACTTACAATACATTTTATCAATATAACTTTATTCTTTCTATATAGGTGACACATGTGTAAAAAAACAGCCAGACCATTTTAGTCTGACTGTTTTATATTTTACATTGAGCCTACAGTTCCTAAATAAACTAAGAATAGTACGGCGAAGATATACATAATTGGATGAACTTCTTTTGCTTTGCCTTTTAAAATCATTGTTAATGGGTAGAACACGAAGCCTACTGCAAGACCTGTTGCGATTGATGATGTTAATGGCATCATTAACATGGTAAAGAACGCAGGTACTGCAACTTCGAACTTATTCCACTCGATTTGACCAAGTGAAGAAACCATTAAAATACCTACTACGATTAACGCTGGTGCTGTTACCGCATTTGGAATGACCATTAATACTGGCGAGAAGAATAAGGCTAGTAAGAATAACACACCTGTTACGACTGATGCGAAACCTGTACGAGCGCCTGCCCCTACGCCTGCCGAAGACTCTACATAAGATGTTACTGTTGATGTACCGAAAATTGAACCGATTGTTGATGCGATTGAGTCAGAGATTAATGCTTTACCTGCACGAGGTAATTTATTGTCTTTAACGAAGCCTGCTTGATTTGCTACGGCCATTAAAGTACCTGCATTATCGAAGAAGTCTACGAATAAGAATGATAAAATTACTGACACCATTGTTAATGTATAGAATGATGGATCAACAAATGCTGAGAATAATGCGCCGAATGTTGGTTCAACACTTGGTGGCATTGAAATGATTGCTTCTGGCTGATTTACTAGCCCAACAAACATACCGACGATTGCTGTGATGACCATTGCTAAAAATACGCCTGCTTTTACGCCACGTACTAAGAAAATAATTGTTAAGACAACACCAAAGATTGCTAATAATACTTCAGGCTTATGTAAATCACCTAAGCCTACAACTGTTGCTGAGCTTGCTACGATAATACCTGCATTTTTTAACCCGATGAAAGCTACGAATAAACCGATACCTGCACCTACTGCAATTTTTAACTCCATTGGAATGGCGTTAATTAATTTTTCGCGTAAACCTGTTAGCGTTAAAATTAAAAAGAATACAGATGACACGAATACTGCTGCTAATGCGTGTTGCCAAGGTGAACCATTCGTTAAAATAACTGTATACGCGAAGAAGGCGTTCAAGCCAAGCCCCGGCGCTAATGCTAATGGATAGCGGGCCAAGAAGCCCATAACGAAACAGCCAATTGCTGCTGAAATAGCCGTTGCGACAAATACTGCCCCGTAATCCATGCGAAGTGCATCTGGTAAATCTGGAATATCAGATAGTGTTAAAATATTAGGGTTTACAACTAAAATATAGGCCATCGCTAAGAACGTAGTAAAGCCACCTAAAATCTCTTGGCGATAGTTTGTTCCAAGTTTATCAAACTCGAAATACTTTTTCATTGTGAAATAATCCTCCATGTTGTCGTCTACAACAGAAAAACAAATAGACATGCAAGGCGAGTGCCGCATGTCTACGATTAAATGTAATAGGTATTATACCCTTCTATATAGAAGGTAAACCTATTAATTAAAATCGTAGTCAAATCATTTACGGTGATTTGGTAGAAACTCACGGGCCTTATTCCCGACATTATACGACGACGTTATTTAATTTCTATATGTAATATAGCATGTCATTTTCCACATTTCAAGCCTATTTCCGAACATTAAATGATTTTATACAAATAAAGTTCGTAAAAATTACGTAATTTGGTTATTTTTCATCATTTCTTCATATTATAATTGCTATTCATTTTAAATTTTTCTGCAAAAAGCTACTTTTTTCTACATTATTAAATTTTAAATCCCTTTCAACTTTTTATTATTCAAAATCAACGTAGTCATGAAATCGCATTTTTTTATGTTTCATGATACCTTTAATAATAATATACATTATATGGAATAAAGGAGCGAGTACATGTTAAAAATTTTAGGTGAAGGACTTGGATCAATAATCGATACCACATTTAAAGGCGCAGGTAATTTAGCAAGTAAAGGTGCAAAGCAAATTGGATTAGAGCAAACGGCTGACTTTATAGAAGAAACGGCTCAAATGGTTGGCAAAGCATCGAATGCAGGGTTATCTTTAACCGGACAAACCGCGCAAGGGATTTACCAAACGGCAAAAGGACAACTCACACAAGATGCATTTGAACGCAATGAAGGTGTCGATGAGCTAAAGGATGCTGGAAAGCGGCTTGTTACAGGCCTTGGTCAAACATTAAAAATGGGCGCAACGAATACATACGAAACAGGCGCTGGACTTTTAACAAAGGACTTTGACCGTGCCAAGCATGGTGCAAAAAATTTAGCGCAGCTTGGCATCGTTGCATTTACTGCTGTTTCTATTATCGACATTATTGATAGTGCTGATGCAGTGGCCGCGCAGGAAATTCAAACTATTAATGCGAGTTTAGATGGCTCAACTCACCCAATTTCTGGCGTACCATTCGAAACAAACACAATCACACATGACGGACTTCTAATCGAGGAGGTATTCCCTGTATTTACGAGCGCATATGATGTAATGCTTCCTGAAAGCACTTATTTAGCAAGTGATAGCTCACATTTCAATTATGCAAATGCGCAGCTTCTGCAAAGCATCGAAGGAAATCCAGCACTTGCGGGGCAAATTGGACTTACCCAAGCAGACCTTGCCGCACTTCAATCGGGCTCCACTCCAGAAGGCTATGTGTGGCATCACCATGAGGAGCCAGGTAAGTTGCAGCTCGTATCAGAGGTCGATCATAGTACAACAGCGCATACTGGTGGTCGCTTTATTTGGGCTGGTGGAAGTGAATATCGTTAATTTTCCAAGTTCATCAATATGAGGGGGGCTTGTTGATGAAAAATATTTTTATAGCTACACTTTTCCTTTTATTAGTAACAGCCTGCAGTGAAGAGGACGCTACACCGAATGTGGTCACAGAGGCACCTAGCACTCTGCCTACGTCGACCGAAGATGAGTCAATAATGAACGGCGACTCACTTCAGGATTTAATTGAGCCCATTTTGCCCCCCTTAGCGACAAGCTAGCACCGATTCAACATATCGCCGGACAGGCCAGCACGTCTATACTACGAACAATTGATGACACAATGGATGCCATGGAAGTTAATACAATTTATACGCCGACGGACATTGGTAAATATAGCGCACCATTTGAGGGCGACGTGCATTACAACGTCACATATGAGCTAGCAGATGCTACATATTCTCAGGAAGGCTATTACTTCCCCTATGATTATTGGTACAAAAATTCAAGCTGGTACCCGACATGGCACCGAGAAAATTTAACAAACTATGCGCATGAATCAGAGGGCGTACAACATGGCTTTCATCCGTCACCGCAAAAGGTACTCAATATTTTATTAGAGCTGACAGATACTGGCTCTATTTCGATGCAGAATGAGGAGCAGGATTTAGCAGAAATCGGCTTCGAGCTAAATACAGATACACATGCACATATAATGGATAAGTTATTTTTACAGCCAGTTGAATATCACGAGGAGTTTTTCGACGCCTCGCGCTACTGGCATTTTACAGAGAAGCCTCCCTATATATATGCAATTGTTCATTCCGCAGCAAATGAACTAGTGAGCATCAATTATTTCACAGAAATGTACTGTGATATTATCGATGCTACTGTAGAAATTTCATCCTCCTGGTCATATGATTTCGAGAAAAATGTAGCGTCTATTATTGTACCAAAGGAAGTTGTCGCAGAAGCTGAAGAAGATGAGTTGCAATCGATCGAAGTTTATGATGACGGTGAAGCAATGTGGGAGCAGAGTGACTAAGCTACTGATGAAATCCTCGCAGGGCTGCACGCTATACTTGTAGCCTATTTTTCAACAGCTTCTAGATTTATCTTACGGAAACATCCTAAACAAAAAACAAGACCGTTATTTTCTCTAACAGAAAATAACGGTCTTTTACGTTACGGCGCGAGCACCATATCCATAATTTCATTTGTGTAGCTCTTTGTAATATCTGCTGGCTCTTTAATAACACCATATTTATGCGCAATATCGGCTGTTTGTTGATACATATTTGCATCAATGATTCCTAAGTTCGCCATATCAAAGCCTTCAGGTGCGACAAGCTTTGCGACTTCCTGCATCATGACTAATTGGTGCTCTTTTGTTGTACTGCCCTCATCCACTTGCGCCATAATCATATCAACAGCCGCTTCTGGATTTTCAATTGCATCTTTCCAACCTTTTAATGACGCTTTTACGAATGCTGCTGCGACTTCTTTATTGTCCGCTAACCATTCAGAGTTTGCGAATAAGTTATCCTCTAACATCGCCACGCCCTCTTCGTTCATGTCGATAATATTTAAATCCTCTGCCGGTACACCTGACGCGAGCACGACATGGTATTCGTTATATGTCATAACAGACGCTGCATCTAAATCACCCGTTAAAAACTGATCCATCGTGAATGCCTGCTTCACAAAGTCAAAATCTTTATTGCGGTCTAATTTGTACTTATCAAATAACGCAAGTAGCTCGAATTCATTACCACCCATCCAGTTGCCGACGCTTTTGCCTGCTAAGTCTGCTGGTGTGTTAATACCTGAATCTTTCATCGTCACTAGCTGAAGACCACTTTTTTGATAAATTTGTGCAATTTCTACAAGTGGCATCCCTTGCTCTTGGTGTGGTAGTAAGCTCGCTACCCAGTTAACACCAATCTGTGCCGTCCCATTTGCTACTTGCTGCTCTGGTACAATATCCGGTCCACCCGGTAACACCTTCACCTCAAGACCTTCTTCCGTGTAATAGCCTTTTTCTAATGCAACAAAGTAACCCGCGAACTGTGCTTGTGGTACCCATTTCAACTGGAGCGTTACAGGCGTTAAATTTGCTACTGGTGCCTCTGTTGCTGTACCGCTATCTCCCGCAGTATCCGCTGGCTCCGGCTCTGCCTCTGAGCCACTACAGCCGACAAGCATTAACACGAAAACAAATAATGCGGCAAATAATGTTGAATATTTTTTCTTCATTGAGATTCCCCCTCATATGCTGTTTATTTCACTGACTTTAAAAGTCAAATGGAACCGTGTTACACCCTCTCAGAAGGGTGCCATTTCATAAAGAGCTTCTCCAGTAATTCAACGACTAAATAAAAGGTAATACCGACGATGGAAGCAATGACGATACATGCCCAGCCAAGCGGCATTTGCGCAACCTTAATGGAGTTTGATAAAAGATAGCCTAACCCTTTTGAGGCATAGAAAAACTCCCCAACAATCGCACCAATCATACTCGCCGTTGCATTAATTTTTAGTGCTGTAAACACATACGGCAAGCTATTGGCGATACGCAAATAACGAAATACCTCTATTTTATTTGCCGCATAGGCATGCATTAAATCGAGCGACAACGGATTGACGTTTGACATCCCTTTATGCGCATTGACTGCCATCGCAACCATCGTCGTCACCGTCACAATCGCAACGCGTGAACCAATCCCGCTACCGAACCATAAGTTCATAATTGGGGCTAGTGCCACGATTGGTACTGCATTTAGTGCAACAACAAGCGTCAGTGTACCTTTGCCCCATTTCGGAAAGGCCGTCGCAATCAGGGCAATAATAAAGCCAATCGACGAGCCAAGCAGTAGCCCTAAAAATGCTTCAATAAATGTGTAGCCCGAAAAACTAATGAGCGTACTTATATTGTCACGGATTGCCTCCAAAATGACAGATGGTAATGGTAGCTGATACGTTTTTAAATTTAAAACAGTATGGAAAAATTGCACTTCCCACAAAACGAAAAATACAATCCCTGCAAGTAGGGGGAGCACGATTTTGCCAAACTTCCCTGCCCAGGCTTTAACGGTCTGCTTTTGTGTGGGGCCTTCTTGCTTTTCATTCGAAATAGGCCACTTTTCTTCAACAGCTTTCTCTCTCATTTACCCCCGCCTCCAGTCTTTCTAAATTCTGGTTGCCACGGTGTAACAAGACGTTCAAGTAAGCTAATAACGATATAGCTTAAAAATCCTAAAAATGCCCCGGTAATAACCGTAGCCCAAAACATATAGGCATGTGACGAGCCGTAATACAAGTTACGCAGCATGATAACGCCAATACCCTCAGTTGCACCCATCAGCTCCACTAAAATCGCACCCGTTACAGCTAATGGCCCTGCAATTTTTAACCCGGTAAATAAACTTGGCAGTGATTGTGGCAGGCGTAGCTTCCAGTACACCGTCCAAGGCTTTGCTGCATAGGAATGCATCAGCTCCACACTCGAAACTTCCGCACTGCGTAAACCGCGCAGCACATTTAACACTACTGGGAAGAACGTCATAAACGCTGCAATAATCACACGTGCCATCCCATCATCTCGCACAATGCCGTAGACAATTGGTGCAAGTCCTAAGATTGGAATCATTTGCGAGGCAACGATATAAGGGAATGTCATTTGCTCAATCCATTTTGATGCACTCATAATAATCGCTACGAGGACACCGACTACACCGCCCACAAAAAAGCCGAAAAAGGCACTTTTAAATGTAATAAGCCCGTGTGACACTAATGTTCCTCCGTATTGCATAAACGTCGCTACGAGCTCATGAATATACGGCAGCTTTGACTGCGCAAGTGGTACAGCTGCTACATTTAACAAAAACCATGACAGTACCTGCCAAATGATGAGCAGCCCAATCACTAACACAATCGCTGGTGTAGAACTTCTCAATATCCCTTTCATACGCTACACCCCTTCGAAGCGATTTCGTATGTCCGTAATCAACTGATAAAATTCTGGTGTCTCTCGCATTTCTGCCGTGCGCGGACGAGGAAGCGGAATTTCCACAACGGCTGATAACCTCCCTGGATGCGGCGATAACACAACTACACGGTCCGATAAAAAGATGGCCTCCGGAATACTATGCGTAACGAAAACGACGGTATTCCCGATTTCACTCCAAATCGATAGTAACTCCTCATTTAACCGCTCACGCGAAAACTCATCCAGTGCCGAAAATGGCTCATCCATTAGTAAAATCTCCGGTTTAATTGCTAGCGCCCGTGCAATCGCTACACGCTGCTGCATCCCACCGCTTAACTGCCACGGGTATTTATCCTTAAAATTGGATAATCCAACAAGCTCTAGTAGCTCATCCACCCGCTTTTCCTGCTCCGCCTTATCCACCTTCATCAGCTCAAGTGGCAATGTAATGTTTTTCTTCACCTTTCTCCAGTCGTAAAGCACAGGGCTTTGAAAAACAATGCCATACTTTTGCGCAAGTCGCGCCTCCTTCGCCGTTGAGCCTGCCACCTTCACCGTCCCGTGCGTCGGCTGAATCAGATCTGCCATTACGCGAAGCAGCGTCGTTTTTCCGCACCCAGATGGACCAAGTAGTGAAATAAACTCTCCCTTCTGAATATCTAGCGTCACATCCTTCAGTGCTACAACTTCCGCTGCCCCCGCTTGGTAATACATGCTGACATGATTAATCTCGATTTCCGGTGTCTGCCTCTCCAATACTGTCATAAAACCACTCCCCTCAATCACTAAAGAAAGAAAATTCAGACTTTTAATGATAGATTTTATCACCTAGCGTGTTACATTTATTAACAAATTATATAGAGGTCTAGATATGGAAGCATTAGACAGAATGTAAAAAATATCATGTAAAAAGCTTAGAAAACCGTCTATTGTATAGTCGTTTTCTAAGCTCTATATTTGTTAATTGGGACATGCTGTATTTCTGCAAACGGCTATATGTATACATATTAAAAACCAAACTATATTATTCACACATAAATATTCATAAATTCTCAACATTCCGATAATTATTCATATGTTACACTAGAAAAAGCTGTGTAAACAATACTTTTCTTATATAATTAAAAGGATATTAATAGAAGGAGGTGCCAAACGTGCCATACTGGTTACATAACACATTATTCATATTTTTAGTGATCATCACATTCGGCTGCGTAACAAGCGGAATCAAGTGGAAGAAGAAAGAAACTTTAGCTGAATAATAGTGGCTATAGCTAAATAATATCATTGTCTAATTCTAGGCTTTCACTTGAAACAACGTGAAGATGACAAGGAGAACAAAAAGTCGATTCACACGAGTAAATTAGTATGAATCGACTTTTTATTTACTCTAAATTTCTCTACGGAAAGAAATGCATACCCGAGAAACGTCTGAAGTGAATGCACATTCAAGGAAAACTAACTTACTGTCTGCTAATAATAGTAGTCTCAATTAATTTCTAAATCCTTTTGCTCCACTACTCGCGGTTTTGTTGCCTTAAACCAGTGCAAGCAAAGGATAAAGATAATGACGACATCAATCAAGTCACCACCATAGTACATAATCATACTGCCCTGTTCCGCTTGCTGCTGAGGCACTCCCTCAGGCGGATGCGCGTAAATATATTTCGCTAATATCCCGTGACTAGCTAATGCCAGTATTAAAACGACTGCCCGGTATACAAAAGAAGTTCGATGAAACACAGGATCTATATAAATGAGTGATACCGTAAATAAATAACCCGCTAGCAATACATGCACATGCACGAAAAAATAGACCATACTATTTTCATGCATCAGCGAGTAAAGACTCGTCGTGTACAATAGCCAAAGTCCGCCGATATTAAGAAACGTTGCAATGACTGGATCTGTGATGATTCGTGACGGCCAGCTTCTGAATAGCTTTGTCAGTCGGCGTGCATATGTCGTGCTGAGCGTTCTTAATAATAGCGTTATAGGTGCTGACATAGCGATCAACAGTGGTGCTAGCATTCCTAAAAGTAAATGCCCTGTCATATGCATAGAAAAATCCATATGCGCACGATTCGCTAACGGCCCAACAACCGCAACCACTGCACATAAAACTCCTGCACACCAGCAAATCATGCGGTAAAGCGGCCACTTTTTATAAGAGCGATTCGTCAACATGACTGCGCCAATATACAGCACAAATAGCACACCAAATGCTAAGGCGAAAAGGAGCTGAGGAACTTGCGTTACATCTACTTCATGATGCGCGCTCATCGTCTCGATTTCCTCGTACGCCGCATGAGAACAATGCCGGCAATTAAAATTAGCGCCGCAATTACATTCCAAACTACATCATATACTAAAACATTGTCTACATATCTTATTTGATGCAGGCGCATAATTTTATGCTGAATAATGCCATCGTATAATTGGAATCCACCGACTCCGACCAACATTCCCGCAAGCCATCGTTTAAACCAAAAGCCTTTCTTGCGTCGTAAATCCGCAAATAAAAACAGTCCTGCAACCGTTGCAAACCAACTAAATGCATGGAATAATCCATCTGAAATAAGTCCAATATCTGTTGTCGATTTATCATAAAAATGATGCCAGCGTAATAATTGATGAAACACAACTTCGTCTACAAAAGCAATAAATCCTAAGCCAAATAGAAATCCTGACCAGAAATTCTGTCTTGTATCTAGCAAGCTATAAGAAGAGATCGTACTATTTTTTATGGCCATCTGTTATTCCTTTCTGTTTGTTTTTGATTGCTAGTGTTGCCTCGTTTCGTAGGTTTTATGCTGTGAGGAAATTGACAAAGGCTAATCCGAAAAAATCTCACGAATAATTTAAACAAAAATTATTTTGTCGTTGCACTTTTCAGTGAAAAAATATGCGTTTAGCGGAAAATGACATACAACTTATCATAAAATAAGTGTCGGTCGTCACATATCGTGTATTGTGCAAGCTTTCAAGGGAAACAACTAAAATTTGTAGCATATTTATCACCGAACTAAATCCTTTTGACTAGAAAAAGTAGCACTGTTTTAGCAGGAAAAACGAGGTTTTCGAATAAAAACGCGCACTTTACTGTTGATTTTTAAATATCTACTTTGGCTGCTAATTTTTGTGCTGGTGTGATCAAGAGCGCAAAAAAGTTAAAGAATTTTTTGAAAAATGCCGTTTTTTTCACAAAAACAGGCGATTTTTGTGCTCAGCAACCCCCTTTTTTCGTAGTGAAAAAGGCAGGGTTACTATTATATTTATTAGTTTTCACCCAAATTTATTCGAAATCTACAAGAAATCTAATGGTTGGCACATATTTTCTCATATGTTGTATGTTATTTTCCGCAAAACCGAGAAATTTCGTTTGATTGAAATCGTTGTATTTTTGTGAGGTAATTTATTTTCGCCATCATTTTTTAAAATGACAGCTACGATAAACGCTTTGCAAAAACGGCGCGTTCTTTCTTTTTGGCACAAAAAAAGCACAGGGCACTTTCGTTTCCCAATGCTTTCTATTCACACTATTTATCTGCTTGCTCTTGCTTCTTTTTCAAATACTCCGCACGTAATTTTTCAATCTGCTGCTTTTTGTCAAATTTAACAGGCGTGTTTTTTTCATGATACTTCGTCACTGCTGCCTTACCTTTAGAATCCAATTGATATTTTCCCATGTTGTTCACCTACTTTTGTTGTCTTTAGAAAAAACCTATCCAATAAATATAATATACCTTATTTTACTGGAGGAAACCTTTTTAGTGTACTGTTAGTTTTGCTGTTTCCGATTAAAATTATGAAGCAAGCCGATAATTTTAACTAAAACAAAAACGCCCATGTAGTTATTGTTATAAATAACTACATGGGCGTTTAATTCAATAGTTGTGCGTTTATAACTTATTTAGATTATATTACTAGCAAATCCTACTCCCACTCAATCGTAGCAGGTGGCTTAGAAGTGATGTCATACAGTACGCGGTTGATGCCTTGTACTTCATTTACAATACGTACAGAAATCTTCTCTAACACGTCATAAGGAATACGTGCCCAGTCAGATGTCATGCCGTCGATTGATGTAACGCCGCGGATACCGATTGCGTAGTCATATGTACGACCGTCGCCCATTACGCCGACTGAGCGGATATCTGGAAGGACGCAGAAGTATTGCCAAATGTCACGCTCAAGACCTGCAAGCTTGATCTCTTCGCGTAGGATATAGTCCGCTTCACGTACGATTTCTAATTTTTCTTCTGTTACTGCACCAAGTACACGGATGCCTAGTCCTGGACCTGGGAATGGTTGACGCCATACGATTTCTTCAGGTAGGCCAAGCTCTAAACCTAAAGCGCGTACTTCGTCTTTAAATAATGTATTCAGTGGCTCAATCAGTTCAAATTTCATGTCTTCTGGAAGACCGCCAACATTGTGGTGAGATTTGATTGTTTGTGCTGTTGCTGTGCCTGATTCGATGATGTCTGTGTATAGTGTACCTTGGGCTAAGAAGTCCATGTCAGTAAGCTTTTGAGATTCTTCGTCGAATACGTAAATAAATTCGTTACCGATGATTTTACGCTTTTGCTCTGGGTCAGAAACGCCAGCAAGCTTGCTCATGAAGCGTTCACGTGCATCGATTTTGATTAAGTTCATATCGAAGTCTTCTGTGAAAGTTTTCATCACTTGCTCTACTTCACCTTTACGGTTTAAGTTGTGGTCTACGAACATACAAGTTAATTGATCGCCGATTGCTTTGTGAATCAGTACTGCTACAACGGAAGAGTCTACGCCGCCTGATAATGCACAAAGAACTTTTTTGTGGCCAACTTGTGCGCGAATTTTTGCGATTTCGATTTCGATGAAGTTTGCCATCGACCAGTCGCCTTTTGCGCCGCAAATGTCGATAACGAAGTTTTTCAGTAGGTCATTTCCGTATACAGAGTGACGTACTTCTGGGTGGAATTGTACCGCGTAAAGTTTGCGTTCTTTATTTGCCATCGCTGCGATTGGGCACGCTGCGCTTGTAGCAATAACATCGAAACCAGCTGGTACTTCTGTTACGTGGTCGCCGTGGCTCATCCAGACAATTTGCTCTGTTGGTAATGTACCGAAAAGCTTGTTGTCAGTCGTAACCGTCAGCTCTGCTTTCCCGTATTCACGCGTTTCAGCGCCTTCTACTTTACCGCCTTGTGTATGCGCCATAAGCTGCATGCCGTAGCAAATACCTAAGATTGGTAAGCCAAGCTCGAAAATTTTAGGATCTACTTTGAATGCTGAATCGTCATAAACAGAGTTTGGTCCGCCTGAGAACACGATACCGACAGCGTTCATTTCTTTAATTTCATCTGCTGTAATTGTATGTGGGTGCAGTTCAGAGAATACACCGAATTCACGGATACGACGCGTAATTAATTGGTTAAACTGGCTACCGAAGTCTAGAACGACAATCTTTTCTTGCTCTTTTAATAAAGGAGTTGACACAATTTCCACCTCTTCTTGTATGTTTAGTGTAATTTATAATCACAAAAAGAGTGTGTCTGAATTATTTTCTAAGACACACCCTTTTTAGGGAATGGAGGGTGAAATATTTATGCGAACATTTTCGTGAGCATGTCGAAATGACGTGCTCATGTTCTGGCTAAATTATTTTACCCTCCTCTGTTATAAATTTTATTTTCTTATCTTACTGCGTCACAGAAAGATTTTCAAGCTAATTTTATTCCCACTCAATTGTGCCGCCTGGTTTTGGAGACAGGTCGTAGCACACGCGGTTTACGTGTTTTACTTCGTTGATAATACGGTCTGTAATTTTTAACAGGATTGGCCAGTCGATTGGCTCAATTGTTGCTGTCATCGCATCAATTGTGTTGACCGCACGGATGATTACTGGGTATTCATACGTACGTTCATTGTTGCGCACACCTACAGATTTGAAGTTTGGTACAACTGTGAAGTATTGCCATACTTTTTTATCAAGTCCAGCAAGTGCGAATTCTTCGCGTAAAATTGCATCTGATTCACGTACTGCTTCAAGACGCTCCGGCTCGATTTCGCCTAATACACGCACGCCAAGGCCTGGACCTGGGAATGGTTGACGGTATACCATGTCATGCGGTAAGCCAAGCTCAACACCACATGCACGTACTTCGTCTTTGAATAATTGGAATAATGGTTCCACTAATTCGAATTTTAAGTCTTCTGGAAGTCCACCTACGTTATGGTGAGATTTCACGACTTTATGTGTTTTTGTGCCTGATTCTACGATGTCAGGGTAAATTGTACCTTGTGCTAAGAAGTCGATGCCGTCTAACTTACGTGCTTCCTCTTCAAATACGCGGATAAATTCGTTACCGATAATTTTACGTTTTTCCTCCGGCTCAGCTACACCTTTTAATTTACCTAAGAAACGCTCGCTTGCGTCTACATAAACAAGATTTTCTTCTAAGTCTTTTTCGAACATTTTAATAACGCCCTCAGACTCATTTTTACGCATTAAGCCGTGGTTTACGTGTACGCAAACTAATTGCTTGCCGATTGCTTTAATCAGTAGCGCTGCAACAACTGAAGAGTCTACTCCACCTGAAAGAGCTAGTAATACTTTTTTGTCGCCGATTTGCTCGCGAAGTAAAGCTACTTGATCTTCAACGAAGTTTTTCATATTCCA
This sequence comes from Solibacillus sp., assembly GCA_040274725.1. Lineage (GTDB taxonomy): Bacteria > Bacillota > Bacilli > Bacillales_A > Planococcaceae > Solibacillus. The sequence goes on from JBEMAQ010000022.1 coordinate 13,774, forward strand.
GTTTGCTTCCGCTTTACATGTATCGAAAACAAAGTCTTTTAGTAAAGCTTTTGTTTCTTCTTCATTTGGCCAAGCTGCTAATGTTTGAGCTGCTTTTGTAGAAGGGTGTTCTACACTAATAACCGGAATATCTAAACCGTAAATTTCATCTAATACGTCGATTGCTTCGCCGTCAACGATATTATTTTTACCACCGTTTAAAATGATCCCTTTTACTGTTTTTAAATTTTGAATGTCCGCAGCAGTAATATCATGGGCATGAATTTCACTGTACACACCTAAATCACGAATCCAACGAGCAATCGTTGTATTTTCACTGCTACCTAAATCTAACACTAAAATATTATCTTGTTTCAATCTAATGCAACCCCCAGTTAATGTTTTTGTTGCGCTATTCTTTTCGGTTTTCACCGCTAAAAATAAGTTATATAGAGCACCTAGAAAGCAAAAAGAACACATAGAAAAACTATTTACACAAGCTTTTCTACGCGTCCCCCCCACAATTTATACAAACAGACAGACGTATACAAGGGTACACGCCTATCTGCCATCATAGATAAGTTGTTTAAGGTAACTTAGTAGAAACACCCGAACCGTATTATCGAGCTTATATGAAGGCACATGCTATTTTATTTTTTTAAATTCTACTCTTTAATATACACAAAATCAACCTGTAGTACTATTGATTAAATATTCCCAACATTCTTTCATCTCAAGTGCATCTGTTTCACTTATTTGTTTACTATAAATAGCACGCTCATAAATCGCGATAAACGCAGACATTTGGTCCGTATTTAAGCTTCGATCGACACGCTTCGCAAATTGTTGCAGTGTCTCATGCGGCGCACGCTTTAAGTCTTTTCGTGCTAAATGCTGTAGCAGCTCATAGTAGAGTGCATCCGCCTGTTTATCTAGTAGTCGCTCTTCTTGAACTTGTGACACTGGCGACATAAGGGGACGACGATGCTTCCATAGCCAGTAAATCGCCCCAACAACAACTAGTGCTATCGCTGCGAGCACACCAGCCGTGACACCACTACCGCCTTTTTGTGTAGCAACTGGTTGTGGCTGCTGTTCTAGCTCTTCCTCTTCCGGTTGCTCATCCGGCTTTTCCTCATTTGTATTTTCCACATCATAATCAATGTTCACCTGATTCGCGTAGCCAATCGTCGGCTCAAACGGCATCCAACCAACACCGTCAATATACACTTCTACCCAAGAATGCGCGTTATTATTCGTTATTTCAAACTGGCGCATATCTTCTATGCGGCCAATTTCTTGCCCACCAGTGAAGCCTTTCACCCAGCGCGCTTGAATATCTGCCGCGCGTAGTAAAACAACCATTGCTGTCGAGAAGTTATCACAGTAACCGAATTTTGTTTCAAACAAAAATTGATCCACATAATCTTCGTCATCCACTGGGAACGGTACATCCTGCGTTTCATAGCGGAAGCCACTGCGTTGGAAATACCCTTCCACCGCACGGGCCTTATCATAAACACTGTCAGCACTCGCTGTTAGCTCGAATGCTAAATCACGCACACGTTGCGGGACTGTTTCTGGAAGTTGTAAGTACCTCGTATCCGCCTCTGTTGATGTTGTTACTTCTTTCAAGGCGGTATAGCTATATTCCGGCTCGTAATAAATCGCGCTATAATAGCGAACCGGCATATTGCGCCCATTTCTTAATGTATCTACACGCTCAGAGAAGTTGTTGACGAGCAACTCAATATTTTCCTCATCAACAGCATAGCTTCCGGTGCTATACGGCTGTAATAGAAATGGGTACTCCTTTATTGCACTAACAAATGCAAATTGTCCATCCCCTTCTACCGCCGCAAATGGTAGCTGCTCCTCCGTTGCTAGCTTTTGTAACTCCGTCTCCGTACTCAGCCAACCTTTTGACGTATATTCATCACGCGTTTCAATGCGCCAATATTGCCTTGTAGGCGCCTCTATTTGAAAAACAATCGTATCATCCGGCTCAAATGGTCCACCAAGACGCTCGTCATTTTCACTATAGCCGACCTTCGCACCCGATTCTGCAACTTGGCCACCACCTTGACCCGTGGCCGCCTTTAAAAACGGCACCGGGTCTGCCCATTGCGGCCCTGCTTTTGGTAACAGTAATGCGATACTTCCCGCAAACCCAATAAGCAGTACAACCGCCAGTGCATAAAGACTATACATCCGCCAATTGATGACTGTTTTTGTCGTTACAACAAGACGCTTGAAAAATAATAGTGCCGTCATCAGTAAGCCGAGCAGCACAACTTTCACAATTGCCACCGAGCCGTCATACGTCGTGAATGTATCCAGTGTTGCAATAAAGAACACAGTCATGACAAAGAAATAAAAAATCGTCATGCGCATCGCGACCCAGTAATAAATTAAATACACAAGCATCCAAATTAAAATAAAAAATAAGCTCGTCCTTACTGGATTGGTTACAGCAATTAAGTCACCGGTCAGTATAATTTCACTATTTATATTTAATTCATTAAGTAAATACTGCATACCCTCCGCTGAAAAGAGCGACAAACCACCGTATACATGGACCACAAATGCAAAAATGAAAATGAGCTTTGTGAGCCATGAAACAAATAACGGGATTTTCAGTACTGCAAGCACTAGGCACAAGATGATAAAAAGCGAGAACATGTCAAAATAGCCGGTATCCGTTAGTTGTATGACCGGCCGCAACCATTCGTTTAAAATAAAGAAAATAATCGTGTAATAAAGTAGATTTTCAAGTATCTCTTTAAAGGTTTTCATCATGGATTCACCTCCGCATTCGGGCGAATAAATACAACGTGATTGCGCCCAAATTGCTGTGGTGCACGTTCCTCATCTGTCATCACATAACAAAGAATCTTACTCGCTGAATGCATGTCACGCGTAACGCGGCGCTCTAGCTTTTCGTTCCAGGAACCTGTAATAACAACAATAATTGCACGCTTCATGAGCTGATCTTCTGTTTGTAGCAGGCGTTCGACCGAGAACTCTGCATCCGCCTGCACGACCGCTAAATGCGTAGCCACCTTTTGCAGCTGACTATCCGTTTTAATGAGGGGGCTATAAAAGCGATTCGCACCCGCACTCAGAAACGACACATCCGCGCGTTCTTTAACAATACTTTGTAAAAATGATGCCGCAAAATCAATCGTCCGCTCAAAATGTGGACTATATTCACGGTCTAGCAAAACAAAAATCGTCTGTGCCTGCTTATCCTCAAATTCCTTTGTCCGCAGCTCACCACTTTTCGCAAAGGACTTCCAGTGTATCCACGAAAAACGGTCACCTGGCTGATATTCACGGATACCCGTTACAACAGATGTATCCTTCATCAGTGAAAACGGCGACGGAAGTGCACCTTGCTCATACTCTGCGCGGATAGACTGCAACTTGAGCGGACGCGTCTTTGGATACACCAAAAATGTATCCTGCTTATGCGCGACCTTTTTACGCACTGTCCAGCCAAAAAAGTCCGTAAATACAACAACAAGCCCCGCAAAATCATGCTCGCCGCGCTGCAGATCATACAGCTCATATGACCAGTGAAACTGCCTTTTAAAGCCCGCAATGAGCAACTTAGTTGAATGCCCTCTTGCCCCCTCATAAAAAGCTTTATCCATCGGTAGCTCACTCACTGACATAAAAAGCAGCGGTAGCTTACTCTGGACACGAAACGTCACATCTACACGCACCCGGTCTCCGCGCGATAATTTTTTAGGTGTAATCGTACGCTCAATTTCTTCAATCTGAATTGGCACAAATGCGAGCAAAATCGCGTACAGTAAAAACGGCACGACGGTAAAAAATACAAACCAGCTCACAAATCCCCCTTGAAACATCGCAAAGCAAAACGTAATGACGAGCAGAAGAAACACCGTAATCACACGGCCGCTTTCCTTCAAAAACTGGCGCCACATCATCTTCCTACATACCTTTTTACCGGCACTTCGGTTGTACGAATAATGTCCTCAATAATCGTTTCAGGAACTACACCTTCATAACGCGCTTCCGGCTGCAAAATAAGACGGTGACCAAATACATATGGTACGAGGTACTGCACATCATCGGGTATGACAAAATCACGCCCGCGCATAAAGGCATACGCCTGTGTGGCCCGCATCAATGCAATGGACGCACGCGGACTGACACCTAAATACACCTTGTCATGCTGGCGCGTGCCCTGTGCAAGCGCGACAATATAAGCCTTTACATTATCCTCAATATGTAATGCGCTTGCTTGCTGCTGCAAACCGCGTAACTCGTCAGTCGTCATAACTGCTTCGATTTCATCAATTGGCGCCCTGTTTTCTGCACGGCGTAGCACCTCAAGCTCCTCAACTTCTGTCGGATAGCCCATTTTCAATTTCAATAAAAAACGATCTAGCTGCGCTTCAGGCAGTGGATATGTACCTTCATACTCAATCGGATTTTGCGTCGCCATGACAAAAAATGGCTTCGGGATTTGAATCGTCTCGCCGTCCACCGTCACAGATGCCTCCTCCATTGCCTCAAGCAAGGACGACTGTGTTTTTGGTGAGGTACGGTTAATCTCGTCAGCAAGCACGATATTACCTAAAATCGGTCCTGGACGAAACTCAAACTGCAATGTTTTCGGATTATAAATCGACACACCTATGACATCTGATGGTAATAAGTCTGGTGTGAATTGAATACGTTTAAATTTGGCACCGACTGATTTTGCAAGTGTGCGCACCATCATTGTTTTCCCAACACCCGGTACATCCTCGAGTAATACATGTCCACCTGCAAGCAGTGCGACAATACTTAATTCGGCAATGTCACGTTTGCCAATCATTACTTTTTCAATATTTTGAATAATTTTCGCGATTTGTTGCTGCATTTACTTCGCCCCTCTTTCGCTTTTTTCTGTTATCTTATTCAAGCATAACGAAAACAAAATGCGAGCACAACTAAAACGGGCATTAAAACACAAAACCACACAACAGTCATTCGTTGTGTGGTTCTATACAGACGTCCGGTACGTACCGATGCGTCTTCGGTATTTATTGAGTGTATTAAGCTTCATCGATTCACGAATGAGTTGATTGCGAATCATCGTCGAATCACCATCAAGTTGCATCCCCTTCACAATGACATGTGCTTTTGATGTCACAAGCTTTTTCGTCTTTGCTGCTGTCGGCTTCTTTTTCTTCTTTTGCTGTGGCAATTGCTCACGTGGATCTTGCTGCCTACTTTCAAACGCTTGCGAAAATATACCGTCGCCTTCTGTTACGCGCTTTGATTGCTGATACATATGACTAACTGGATGTCCTACTCGTGACGTACGCATGAAATCCACCTCCTACAATCCATTTCTTAGGTATATATATCGACGCAATACCTTAAAAATTAAGACAACCGAACTAAAAAAGATTAGTTCGGTCTATTTTCATGTTTTATTTCCAAAAATCATCAAATATTGTAATTGGCATATGACGTTTGTGTTGTGAGCGTAAATAGTATCCTTCAATGGCTTGACGCGCCACTTCATCTACCGCTTTGCCTTCTAAGTAGTCATCAATTTGATCATACGTCACACCGAGTGCCACCTCGTCTGGTAATGACGGGCGATCTTCCTCTAAATCCGCTGTCGGTGTTTTTAAGTATAAGTGCTGTGGGCAATTTAAGTAGGCTAAAATTTGCTTCCCTTGACGTTTATTCAAACGGAAAATCGGCATTAAATCCGCGCCACCATCACCGTATTTCGTGTAAAAGCCGGTAATCGCCTCTGCCGCATGATCTGTACCAAGCACAACTGCATTATGGCTCGCTGCAATCGCAAACTGTGCCTTCATGCGTTCACGCGCTTTTTCGTTGCCCTTTACAAAATCACTTAACTCAACACCAGCTGTACGTAGTGACGCAACCCCTGCATCCACTGCGGGCTTTACATTCACAATATAAACCTTTGTCGGCTGGATAAAGTCAATCGCATCCTGACAATCCTGCTCGTCCGCCTGTTCACCGTACGGAAGACGCACTGCCCAAAATGAATAATTCGCCTCGCCTGTCTCGGCGTTTAACTCATCTACTGCCATTTGTGTCAGCTTGCCTGTTAGCGTCGAGTCCTGCCCACCGCTAATGCCAAGAACAAACCCTTTTAAGAAACTATGCTTCTGTGCATACGCCTTTAAAAAATCAATCGTCTTGCGTACTTCCACCGCTGGATCAATTTCCGGTAAGACACCTAATTCTTCTATAATACGTTGTTGCAATTCGGCCATCTAAAACACTCCTTATTGCTGCTCTAATTTTGTCACCATATCGCGCACCTCTTGAATGTTGCGCATTTTATTGTCCCAGCATTTTTGACTTAAATCTACTGGGTATTCCTCTGGATTGAGCGAGCGTTTATACTCGTCCCATAAAAGCTCTAAATTATCCTTCGCATATTGGCGAATATCCATTAGTGCTGGATTTTCGTAGACAACCTCACCTTGTTCAATCACTTTCACATGCAGATTCTTCGCCTCGAAATTCGATACAAATTTCGATACAAATGTGTGTACAGGGTGGAACATTTTCAAATGATCGACCACATTCGGGTCTTCATCTGCCATCGCAATATAGTCACCCTCTGATTTACCTGTCACTTTATTAATGATACGCCATACTTGCTTCAAACCCGGTGTCGTTACCTTTTCAGCATTCGCTGAAATTTTGATTGTATCTTCCATTTCACCATGCGCATTTTCGATGGATACCATTTTGTATACTGCACCTAATGCTGGCTGGTCATACGCTGTAATCAGCTTTGTGCCAATGCCCCACATATCAACGCGCGCACCTTGTGATTTTAAGTTTAAAATCGTGTACTCGTCTAAATCATTCGACACGATGACCTTTGCATTCGGGAAACCGGCGTCATCAAGCATTTTGCGCGCTTCTTTTGAAAGGAACGAAATATCGCCTGAATCTAAGCGAATGCCGATAAAGTTAATTTTGTCGCCAAGCTCTTTTGCGACCTGAATTGCTGTCGGTACGCCTGACTTTAATGTGTTGTACGTATCGACTAAAAATACGCAATCACGGTGACGCTTCGCATAGGAATGGAAGGCGTCGTAATCATTTTTGTACGCTTGGACTAACGCATGCGCGTGCGTACCTGAAACGGGGATGTTGAACATTTTCCCTGCACGCACATTTGACGTAGACTCAAAACCACCGATCACCGCTGCACGCGCGCCCCAAATCGCTGCGTCCATCTCCTGTGCTCGGCGTGTACCAAACTCCATTGCTACTTCATTTTTTACGACCTGCTTAATACGGCTTGCCTTTGTAGCAATAAGCGTCTGGTAATTAACGATGTTTAGCAAGGCTGTTTCAATTAACTGTGCCTCTACTAACGGCGCCTCGATTCGAACGATTGGCTCATTTCCAAAAACAAGCTCCCCCTCAACCATTGAATACATCGTCCCTGTAAAACGAATATCTTTTAAGTAGTGAATAAAATCTTCCTCATAGCCAAGCTCATCACGTAAATACGCAACATCTGATGCGCTTAGTTGGAAGTTTTTCAAGTAATCTAACATTCGCTCTAGACCGGCAAATACAGCGTAGCCATTCCCAAACGGCAAATTTCTAAAATACAGCTCAAAAACAGCCTTCCGATTGTGAATGCCATCTGCCCAATAACTCTCTGCCATATTGATTTGATATAAATCTGTGTGGAGTGCTAAGCTATCGTCTTCATATTTTGCTGTCATGTTGATTCCCTTCTTCCGAAACATAATTAGTCATAGTATACACTATTTGACTTTGAACGTATGGTATGCCGTTTGGAAAAATGACAATTTAATAATTTTTCATTTCACCAATATTTAAGGGCCGCTAGATCATCATCTTTTTTCTCCTCGATCGGTTCAAGCAACTATCCCTAACCGATGTAAATTTCATGGAATGTTCAAATTCCATCTAAAAGTCCCTTTATTTGGACTATCCTTACATTATTCACCAAGTATTATTGCGAACTCTACCTATTAAAATGACCTTTCCGCTTATCTCATAAATAGATTGAATCAATCGAAAAACAGTGTTAGAAAACCTTACACAAAAAGATTGATTTATCTGAAAAATCAATATAATATGTTAGATAACATAACACAAGGAGTTGTTAGCTATGAAGAAAATTGAAGCGATTATTCGTCCTGAAGTGTTCTCTAAAGTTCGTGAAGGTTTAGCAGCAGAAGGTATTGATGGGTTAAGCATTTCTGAAGTAGCAGGTGCTGGGCGCCAAGAAGGACGGATCGGTTTATTCCGTGGTAACTCTTACTCAATGGAGTTCACACAAAAATTAAAGCTTGAGATGGTCGTTGATAACTCAAAAGTACAGCCTATTATCGATGTACTATTACGCGATGCTTCGACAGGCAATGTTGGTGACGGAAAAATTTTCATCTATCCAATCGAGCAGGCCATCCGCATTCGTACAAAAGAGCTCGGCTCAGTCGCAATCGATTAATTACAGCAGACGTACTTATACATCTTCGTTATCTCGCTTGAGCAGTTAGCTCAGCTAAAAATGCTCTTCTTGCTTAATGAGAGGAAGCTTTGTACAAAAGGAGGAAATGTCAATGACAAATGAAGCATTGGAATTATCAATTAACTTAGTTTGGGTTATGCTTGGTGCATTCTTCGTATTCTTTATGCACGCAGGTTTTGCAATGGTCGAGGCGGGCTTCACTCGTTCAAAAAATGCCGTAAACATTTTAATGAAAAACATTTTAACCATTTCAATCGGTGGTATTGTTTACTTCGTAGCTGGATACGCCATCATGTTTGGTGATAGTGCTGGTGGTTTTATCGGAACATCTGGTTTCTTATTAAATGGTGTGGACGACATCGCATTCTTCGTCTTCCAAGCAATGTTCGCCGCAACATGTGCAACAATTATCTCAGGTGCTGTTGCAGAGCGTACAAATATTTCAGCTTATCTGGCCATCGTCGTTGTGATGACATTATTCATCTATCCTGTAATTGGTCACTGGATTTGGCAAGGAGACGGCTGGTTAACAGCTCTTGGCTTCACTGACTTCGCGGGTTCTACAGTTGTTCACTTAACAGGTGCTGTAGGTGCCTTAGTAGCAGCTGCAATGATTGGACCACGTGTTGGTAAATATGCAAAAGGCGTTGTCAACGTTATTCCTGGTCACTCCATTCCACTTGGTGCACTTGGTGTATTCATCCTTTGGTTAGGTTGGTACGGTTTCAATGGTGCTTCTACATTAGCAGCTGATCCTGCTGCAGTACCAGGTGTTATTGCAAACACATTTTTAGCTGCATCTGCTGGCGTTATTGCGACAGCGTTTTATACAAAATTCCGTTTTGGTTACATTGATGGTTCCCTAACACTAAACGGCGCTTTAGCTGGTCTTGTCAGTATTACAGCCGGCGCAGCAAACTTAAGTATTATCGGTGCCATTATTGCTGGTTTTGTGGCTGGTCCATTATTAGTAGAAGGTGTGCGCTTCATTGAGCACAAGCTAAAAGTTGATGACCCTGTTGGTGCAGTTGCCGTTCACGGATTATGCGGTATTTGGGGTACATTAGCTGTAGGCTTACTTGATATTACAGGTGGCGGTCTCCTGTACGGTGGCGGTGCAATGTTATTAGGTGTGCAAGCACTTGGCGTAGCAGCAATCATTATTTGGACAGCTGCTACAGTTGCGTTAAGCTTAGCAGTCATTAAAGTATTCATTCCACTTCGCGTTTCTCACGAGGAAGAGGTTGAAGGCCTTGATATTTCTGAGCACGGTGCATATGCATACGAGTTACAAGATATTTTCAAAGGTTCAATACCAAAAACAGATACTTTTGCACAACGTTTAACAAAACTAGGTAAATCACCATCTCAATCACCCGTACAAGAAAAACGAGCATAACTTTCGGACTATTCCCCAAATAGTCTTCCCTATCTTTCGAAAAAGAACATAATTCGAAAAAGCTAGTTCAGGTCCCCCTAAGCCTGAACTAGCTTTTTTCGCCTTGCTATCCACTATTTTGCCGTATATGCTTATAAGGAGAGCTTTCTCCCACCGATATATAGGTTAAGGAAATATTTATGTAAGGAGAAATATTATGACATTGCATCCCGCCATTACATTTCAAGATGTTTCATTTGAGGCGAATGACAGTCTCATTTTAAAACGCATTAGTGGCACCATTTATAAAGGAAAAATAACAACTCTGATCGGTCCATCTGGGGCCGGTAAAACAACATTACTGAAAATGTGTAACGGACTAATTTCTCCTACTAGCGGTACAATACTAATCGAAGACGTGCATATTACAAGCTACGAGCCGACGACGCTACGTAGACATGTGGGCATTGCCCTACAAAGTGCACCTGTATTACGTCAAAGCGTATTTGATAATTTAGCCCTACCATTAACATTACAGCAAAAAAAATTATCACGTGACGAGGCGCTTTCTTCATTAATAGCAGTCGGACTGGATGCGAGCTTTTTAGAACGTAACGCAACCGAGCTTTCTGGCGGCCAAAAGCAAAAGCTAGCCATCGCACGTACGTTAATTAATAAATCACATATTTTATTATTAGATGAAATCACATCTGCCCTCGACCCGTCCTCTACACGAGAGATTGAGGAGTTAATTTTAAAAATCAACAAAAATTATGGCACAACCATTGTATGGATTACCCATAACTTCGAGCAGGCACGTAGGCTTAGTCATTACACCTGGCTACTGAAGGATGGTGCTTTAATCGAATCCGGTGACTGCCGTACATTATTTAGAAACAATGCCATTTCAGTGCAACAATTTTTACGCGGGGAGGACCGATAATGACGTATGCCACACTATCATTAACATTACTATTCGTCCTCATCCCACTTGTGCTTTCTAAAACATTAAAGCTCGGTCTTGAGCGCGATACAATCATCGCATCGGTACGCTCGATTGTACAGCTGCTTGTTGTCGGCTATATTTTAAGCTTCGTCTTCGCGCAGGATAGCATCATTTTTATTTTGCTGATGATTGCACTCATGGTCGTAGCGGCAACGCTCAATGCACGTAAAAAAGGACAGCATATCCCGGGCATTACGTGGAAAATTGTCATAACGCTACTGTCTGTTGAAGCGGTTATTTTTGCCGTATTACTCGGCTTAAATATTATTCCTGCAACCCCGCAATTCATCATTCCAATAAGCGGCATGATGATCGGGAACTCCATGGTGTTGTCGATTTTATTTTTAAATCGCTTTAAATCAGAAATTGAAGCGAATGAGGATGAAATCGAGCTTATTTTATCACTCGGTGGCACACCGAAACAGGCCGTGCATCGGCATTTAACAAATGCCATTAAAGCGAGTATGATTCCAACAATCGAGGCACAAAAAACAATCGGCCTCGTACAGCTACCGGGAATGATGAGCGGTCAAATTATCGGCGGTGCAGACCCGATTCAAGCAGTACAGTTCCAAATTTTAATTATCTTTGCGCTGCTTACATGCGCTACGCTATCATCGATTATTTTAGGCTTTTTAGTGTATCCAACATTATTCAATGAGCGCATGCAAAAAATTAAACAAACGATGATTTCGTAATTTGTTATACTATATTTAGCTATTTCAAAATAGGAGTGATATCAAATGTCTTTTCGTGATGTATTTATCGGTCTTTCAGAAAATGAATTATTAAATGCCTCAGCACAAAAATATGGTTTAAAATTCGGGGCGCAATCGGTTGTCGCGGGCACGAATATTGAAGAGTTAATCGCAAGCATTAAAGAGCTAAATGCGAACGGGATTTCTGCAACAATTAACAATCTCGGGGAGTTTGTCTTCACTGAAGAAGAAGCAACACGTGCAAAGGAAGAAATTTTGGCAGCACTGGATGCCATCCACGAAGCAGGCGTTGACGCGCATCTTTCGGTTAAGCCGTCTCAGCTAGGCCTCGATGTCGATATCGATTTTTGCTACGATAATTTATATGAAATTATCGAACGTGCAAACAGCTATAATATTTTCGTAAATATTGATATGGAAACATACGAGCGTCTACAAGTTTCGTTTGATATGTTAGAGGAGCTATCCAAAACATTTGAAAATGTTGGGACTGTTATTCAAGCTTACTTCCTACGTGCGATGGAAGATATCGAAAAATTCGCGAACTTCCGACTACGTATTGTAAAAGGGGCTTACAAGGAGCCTGAAGTCGTTGCATACCAGGACAAGCTAGATATCGACATTCATTATCTGAAGCTTGTAGAATTCCACCTATTGCATGGTAAATTCACATCAATTGCTACACATGATCACAACATCATTGCGAACATTAAGCGTTTCGCTGAGGAAAACAATATTCCACGCGATAAATTCGAATTCCAAATGCTGTATGGCTTCCGTAAAGACATGCAGCTTGAGCTTGCACGCGAAGGCTATAATTTCTGCGTCTACGTACCGTACGGCAAGGACTGGTACGGCTACTTCATGCGCCGCCTAGCAGAGCGTCCGCAAAACTTGCAGCTTGTGACGAAGCAGGTATTTACAAAGAAAACGAATACTGTTCTTGCAGTCGCAGCAGGTGCGTTTGTGCTTGGCCGTTTGCTGAAGAAAAAATAAGACAAAAATGCCGAACTAGAAAATTCTAGCTCGGCATTTTTATTAGAACGGGTTTGTATTCATTAATGTTGCAGCTTTAATATACATACGTTGGTTTAATTTTAGTTGTGCCACGATGTATTCTGCGATATCCTCTGGGTGCATGTATTGCTCTTTTTTGTCATCCGGCACTAAGTTCAATGCATCCGCTAAATCCGTCGCAATCGTACTTGGTGCAAGCGCTGTTACACGAATGTTGTTGCGGCGTACTTCTGCTGCAAGTGATTCTGTAAGACCAATAACACCAAATTTTGATGCGCTGTATGCACTTGATGTTGCAGCACCGTTTAAGCCGTTTGTTGATGAAATATTAATCACATCGCCGGCATTTTTTTCGATTAACTGCGGTAAAATTGTATGTGTTACATAGAATGTCCCCATCACGTTTACATCCAAAATTTCCTTGAAGTCTGCTGGGTCCATATCCACTAGCTTCGCGAATTTACCAACACCTGCATTATTCACTAAAATATCTGCTCCGCCTAAAGCGTCCTTGATTGTTGCTGCAGCTTTTTGTACTTGCTCTAAGCTTGATACGTCTGCTACTGCATACGCTGCCTTCACACCGTAGCTCTCAATCTCTTGTGCTACTTGCTTTAGTGCATCCTCTGAGCGTGCGATAATTCCAACATTTACGCCCTCTTTTGCGAATGCTACTGCGACCGCTTTCCCGATACCACGTGCGGCACCTGTTACAACAGCTACTTTACCTTGTAAAGATTGTCCCATTTTTTCCTCGACTCCTTTAACATACTACTTCACTAAAATTTTAACACAGCTGACCTATGTACGCAGTTATTTTGCCCAGTTAATTTTCCATTTCCTTTCAGTCAGCGCCGATTTCTGTCCGCTTCTCGTCAACTACGTCCTCTAAATTTAAACCGCAAAATCGTCAACCTGTCTCTAGTAAATTGTCATCACAGAATATATTGTTTGAATTTTCAATCACCAGGCTACATAATTTGTATGTGGCTAATTTGCATTTATATTTAAAAGAGTGAAATACAGCCAACAATAGATGCATTGCGCTTTACATACTACAAATTAAAGGAGTTTTTGCGATGTCTGTTAACATAAAAATGCGCATTGGTTTTCTAAGTATTTTATCGATTACAATTATCGTTCTAGTCATCCTCATCTTTCAATTTACAACGGTCGACAAGCGTTTTGAGCAAACGGTGAACGAGGAGGTCGTGAAGCAGCAGCTTGGCAGTGAGATTCAGCGGGCCATTGCCACACAGGGGATGTTTATTCGCGCTTATTTTTTAGATGACTCTGCGTTCAATTTAGACCGTCTCGATCATTACAATACGTTACTGACAGCAACAATCGACGAGCTGGCCGCCTTCGATAGTAAGCCAGCGCTCGATGAAATTGTCGTCAAATTAAAACAAGCAAACAGCAATATTCAGGCCGCTGCAAACGAGGCTATTACTGCTTATGATGCCGGTAATACTGAGCAGGCACTCGCGATTATTAATAACGATTTCTCACAGGCAAATAGCGAGATTTATGCACTCACTGTCACGATTCAAGAGATGCAGCAAGCTGAACTTGATGCCGCTGTTGGTGCTACGCAGCGTGTCATTTCTTTATCCACTCTTTTTGCTGCAATTGCCATTTTACTATCCGTTGTCATCGTCATTGTGTTGTCGTACTTTGTGAATAAATTTATTTCAAAGCCATTAATCGCTGTGGCAAATGAAGCAAAAGCTATTGCAGATGGTGATTTATCACGTGCAGATTTTACACATGAAGCAAAGGATGAAATCGGGCAGCTCGCACAAGCATTCAATCAAATGAAGCAAAATTTACAAGGGATACTCCTAACCGTTCAGGACAACACAAGTCATTTAAGTGCATCCGCCGAGCAGCTTGCCGCTAGTACAGAACAGGTGCTTGCTACATCAGAGGACGTCGCAAATCGCGTAACAAATACAGCCGAAATTGCACAGCAAACAACCCTTGCCGCACAGCAAAGCGCGCAGGCAACAGATGCAGCTGCCGCAAGCTTAGCTGAAGTTTCAGGGGCCGTTCAACAGCTATTAACCAATACACAATCCATGGGTCATCATGTAGCTACTGGAACGGATTCCTTAGCTAATGTCCAAACACAAATGATGACTATCCATCAAGCAACGTCGAATATTTCGCTGCTCACAGATAAGCTAAGTGAGCAATCAAAACAAATCAGCTTAATTACAAAGGTGATTACGGATTTATCAGACCAAACAAACCTACTTGCCCTCAATGCAGCCATTGAAGCAGCACGCGCAGGTGAACATGGAAAAGGCTTTGCGATCGTGGCTGATGAGGTAAAAAAACTAGCAGAGCAGTCCAAAAACTCTGCAATTCAAATCGTCACATTAACAGAGGAAATCCAAAAGGATACAAAAAATGTAGAGCAGGCAGTGAAGGATGGGCTCATCTCTGTTTCAGAAGGCGTTGAAATTATCGAAGAAGCCAATACGGCATTTGCGCATATTACCGAGGCAATCCATGCTGTCAATCATCAGGTTACTCAAATTTCAACCGCTTCTACAGCAGTAGAGCAAAACGCTCAGGGTGTGTCGACCTCGATTCACAGCATCGCAAACGGTGCAGAGCAATCGACCTCAGACTTCGAGATGATTGCTGCGGCTGCTGAACAGCAATCCGCAACAATGGCTCAGTTAACAGATGTTTCTGTAGAGCTCAGCCAAAATGCACAAGATTTACAAAAGATTGTCCAGAAATTTAAGTTATAAACGAAAAAGCTACATCAACCTCCTGTAACACGAGACGTTGATGTAGCTTTTCTCTTATTTATTCCAACCCTTTTCACGAAATCGTTGGATCGCCTCGATGCGGTTACCGACACCCAGCTTATCCAAAATCGTCGAAATATAGTTGCGGACGGTACCAGCTGATAGAAATAACTCTGCCGCAATCTCCTTCGTCGTCTTGCCCTCTGCCACAAGCTCAAGCACTTGGCTTTCACGCTCAGTTAGTGGGTTTTCACTATCATCCTCATAGACAAAATCAACAAGCTCTGGTGCGTAAATACGACGCCCATCCATAATGACACGAATCGAATTGACGAGCTCCTCAATCGGGCTGTCTTTTAATAAATAGCCGCGCACCCCTGCCTTACGCGCACGCTCAAAATAGCCAGGACGTGCAAATGTCGTTAAAATAATAATTTTGCATTCGGCATCACGTAGCATTTCTGCCGCATCAAGGCCCGTTTTCACCGGCATCTCAATATCCATGATGCAAATATCTGGCTGTAGGCTATTCACTAGCTCTACTGCCTCCTCACCGTTTTTCGCAAGGCCAACTACTTCCATATCATCTTCCATACTAAGCAAAGACTTCATAGCACCTAGTAGCATCCCTTGATCTTCTGCGATAACAATTCGTATCATTGTACTTCACCCTCCTTTTGATGCGTAATCGTAGCAGGCACGTGAAGTTGAATCATCGTCCCCTTTTCGTGATACATTTCAATGGTGCCATTTAAAAACTCAATCCGCTCACGCATTCCCTTTAGTCCATTGCCCGATGTAAAACGGCGCTCCTCTGGAATACCTACCCCGTTATCCTGCACCGTTAGTACAAATTCATCGTCGCTTTGATAAAAGCTCACTCGACAAATCGTCGCCTGACTATGCTTCACGACATTCGTTACCGCTTCCTTTAAACACATACTAATCACGCTTTCCGCGAGTACGGGCATTTTAATTTCTTTTACATCACCAATTAAACGAAATTTAATTTGCGCAGCCTTCAAAATTTGCTCCACACGGTACAGCTCTTCTTCAATACGAACAGCGCGCATATCCGCAACCAGCTCGCGTACTTCCTTCAGTGCGATACTAGCCGTTTGCCGAATATCTTTAATCTCATCAATCGCCTGCTGTGGATTTTTTTCAACAAGGCGCATTGCAAGGTCACTTTTCAAGCCAATCATGGATAGCTTTTGCCCGAGCGTATCATGCAAATCACGTGCAATACGCTGACGCTCCTCGTGCACCGTCAACTCTGAAATACGCTCGCGGGCTGTTTCTAGCTCGCCCTCTAAATTTTCACGCTTCGTTTTTGAAAATAGCGTGAACGGCAGCAGTACAACACCAAGCACCGTAATAATAATAAAAGCCGTCTGTGTTAAAAATAAATCTAAGTAAATAAAATAGCCGCCGACAATCGACAACACCGTAAAGCCAATATGTAACCCGTACATAATATAAAATCCAACAGGCTGACGAATATTACCGATAAAAAAGGCCGTAAATAATGATAAATATACATAGCCGAACATTAATGTCATCGCAATATTTAATACCATTTGGAAGCTAATCCACATATATTTCATACCTGGTCTCGCACCAAACGAAAAACGATGACATAATACATACGCTACAATCATCGCAATGCCTGCAACAATTTGCCACAGCGAGAATGACTGCATGATGAAAAAGAACGGCATGATACAAAAAATGACCCAAATATAAATACTGAGCATTGGGCTTTTCGGGATGATACTATACCAAGTTTGCATAATAGCCTCAATTCTTATTTTCTTTTTATTATAGCAAGAGCCTGCTTAAAAAGTCATTTTAAGGCGTAGAAAAAGGCGCCTGATTACTCAGCGCGCCCTTTCATTATTGTGAAAGTGTATTACGACGACCTGATGAAATCATCGCCTCTACTTCTTTAAATGTCACAAACTTTTTACGCTCTGGATCGTACAGCTTATAGCGAATTGACTCTAAGCTTGTTTTTAGTGTAATTGTTGTTGCAGTTTGTAATGGTAACACTGATTCATGTGCATCCTCTAAGCGGTAATTCGGGATACGCGGTGATAAATGGTGTACGTGATGGAAACCAATGTTTCCTGTAACCCATTGTAAGAGCTTCGGTAATTTGTAGTATGAGCTACCTTCAACCGCCGCCTTTACATAATCCCACTCTGTATCATATTCAAAGTACGAATCCTCGTACGTGTGCTGAATGTAAAATAACCAAATCCCCATTGAGCCCGCTAAAAATAACGTAATAGCATGCACTAATAAAAATGTTGTTAGTCCTGCTGTGTAAATAAGAACGGCAGCAAGAAGCACAATAGCAAGTGTATTAAGATGCGTGTTCACACGCTCTTTCATCTTTGCATCATTACGGTTTATACGGTTTAACACAAGCACCATGAAAAGTGGCCCTAAGCCGAATAACACGAATGGATTGCGGTAAAAACGGTACCCTAATCGACCAAGCTTTGATTTTTCTAAATACTCATCAACTGTTAACAGGTCGATATCACCAATGCCGCGCTTATCTAAGTTTGAGCTTGTCGCATGGTGAATCGTATGCTCACGCTTCCATTTTTCGTATGGAAATGATGTTAACACCCCTGCAATATTGCCGACAATCGCATTTGCCTTTTTGTTTTTGAAAAATGAGCCGTGTGTGCAATCGTGGAAAATAATAAACGTACGCACAACAAACCCTGATGCAATCACGCTGCACAATACTGTATACCAAGGTGAAAACTGTACTAAATAATAACCTAATCCCCAAATCGCTAACAGCGGTACCATTGTATTAATAATTTGCATGACACTCGCACGCGTCTCAGATTTTGCAAATGGTGCAACATCTTTACGCAACTTTTTTGTTTTTTCTGCATCGGTTACTGCCATTTCTCTTCCCCCCAAACGTTTCGTTATGTATTAAACTTAGTATAAAAGACGAAAAATGTTTGGAACATTCGCAAATATCATATGTTATACATGACAAGTGTCATATGACTAGGTACTAATCATGTGATTCAAAACGAAAAAGTGATGCCAAAGGATTTTTTCACCTTTGACATCACTCGATTATTTATACATTGAAATAACGCGCATTTGGATGGGCAAATACAATTGCCGATACACTTGCTTCAGGCTCCATCATAAATCCTTCTGTTAACTGAACACCAATATCTTCTGGCTTCAAGACAGCAAATAGCTTCTCTTGGTCCTCTAAATTCGGACATGCCGGGTAGCCAAAGCTGAAGCGCTGCCCTTGATATTTCGCCGCAAAACGGTCACGCATCGTGAAGTCCGTCGCATCTGGGTAGCCCCATTGATCGCGAATTTCCTGATGAATACGCTCTGCAAAGCCTTCCGCAAGCTCAAGTGCTGTCGCTTGAAGTGCATGACTTTCAAGGAATTTACCCGCCTCTTTTAGCTCAATTGCCTTTGCTCTTACACCATGCCCTGCTGTCACAACCATTAGTGCAATATAATCCATCTCACCGCTGTCAACAGGTCGTAGGAAATCTGCTAAACACATGAACGGTGCGACTTGCTGACGTGGGAAGGTAAAACGCTGAATTTCTGTTTTAGCATCTTCTGGGCTATAAACGACCACATCATCCCCGTCCGCTTGCGCTGGGTAGAACTGATACATGCCAGACGGCGTCAGTAAATCACTCGTTAAGTATTCATTCACTAGCTCGGTTAATTGCTCTGCACGTTTATCACCCGCTGCAAGTAACTCGTCGAGATTACCTTTAAGGCCAAGGTGATGCCCGATTAATGTACGCATATTCACATATGGATGTAAGTGTGCCACTGAATAATTACGCTTCACGTGACGTACTAAATCCTTTGGTACAAATACAGGTGCATCCTGTACGGTACGCACTGGACGCTCCGCCACAGCTACTGCTGGACGCTCCGCACGACGCGCATCGGATTCTAAACGCTTCACACGTGAAGTATTTAACTCCTCAATAAATGCCCCGCGCTCTGTCGGGTTCATAATACGGTTTGCAAATTCTAGCCCTTGCATCGCATCTTTCGAATAAATAACCGGCCCATCATACTGCGCCGCAATTTTCGTCTCTGTAAAGCGACGAGAAAGTGCCGCACCACCAACCATAATCGGAATATTAATGCCTGCCTCTTTAAAGTCCTGTGCGGTAATGACCATTTGCTGTGCTGATTTTACAAGCAAGCCTGATAGCCCGACAAAGTCCGGCTTCTCACGGCGAATTGCCTCAATCAGCTGTGCCGGCGTTACTTTAATGCCAAGATCCACAACCTCATAGCCATTATTACTTAAAATAATGTCCACTAAGTTTTTGCCGATATCATGCACATCGCCTTTTACCGTTGCTAGCACCATTTTGCCCTTGCTCGCACTCGTATCGCCTTTTTCCATAAACGTTTCAAGATGGGCAACCGCTGCCTTCATAACACCCGCAGATTGCAGAACCTCTGCAACAATCAGTTGGTTGTCATTAAACAGGCGACCAACCTCCGCCATTCCCGTCATCAGTGGACCATTAATAATTTCTAATGGTCTAGCTGTTTTAATCGCTTCATTTAAGTCCGGAATTAAGCCCTCTTTTGTACCTTCTAAAATATAGTATGCAAGACGCTCATCCACTGTTGCAGGAAGCACTTTTGCAACCGCGTCCTTCTTTTTATCACGGTAGAAGTCCGTAAATACCGCAAGCGTTTCGTCATTTGTGTTGAAAATTAAATCATTCGCCAGCTTAATTTCCGCCTCCGGAATCGATGCATAGCGCTCTAGCTTTTCTGTATTGACAATCGCATAATCAAGTCCTGCCTGTGTACAGTGATATAAATACACCGCATTCAGTACTTCACGTCCTACAGGTGGTAGACCGAATGAGACGTTACTCACACCAAGCACCGTTAAGCAGCCTGGCAATTGCTCTTTAATCAGGCGAATTCCTTCAATTGTTTCCTCAGCTGCACCAATGTACTGCTCATCCCCTGTACCAACTGGGAACATCAGTGGATCAAAAATAATATCTTCCGCTGCAATGCCCCATTTTTGTGTCAGCAAGTCATATGAACGCTTCGCTACTTCTAGCTTCTTCTCACGCGTAACCGCCATCCCGATTTCATCAATTGTTCCGATAACAATCGATGCACCGTATTTTTTCACAAGTGGCATCACCGCATCAAAGCGCTCTTCGCCGTCCTCAAGGTTGATGGAGTTAATAATTGCTTTCCCTTGAGAGAACTTCAGAGCCTCTTCCATTACTAGCTCGTCTGTTGAGTCAATTACAAGTGGCACCTTCACCTTTTTCACGACTTCTTGCATGAAGAGTTTCATATCTTCTACTTCATCGCGGTCTGGGTTCGCTAAACAAATATCAATGACGTGTGCACCACTCTTCACCTGTGCACGCGCGATTTCTGCCGCTTCCTCAAACTTGCCATCAATAATTAAGTTTTTAAATTTACGTGAGCCAATAACATTTGTACGCTCGCCGATAAATAATGGACGCATTGACTCGTCATATTGTAGCGGCTCAATACCTGATACGACATGACCATGCGTTTTTTCTTGTGGCTTACGTGGTGCGTGACCATCTACAGCCGCGCGAATGGCTGCGATATGCGCAGGCGTCGTACCACAGCAGCCGCCAACAATATTTAACCAGCCCTTTTCTGCAAAGCCCGCTAGCTTTTTCGATAATGAATCTGGCGTTTCATGGTAGCAGCCTTCCTCATCTGGAAGTCCAGCATTCGGATAACAGCTAATATAGCCTGTTGATAGCTCTGCAAGTGAGCGAATATGGTCCGTCATAAATTCTGGCCCTGTCGCACAGTTTAACCCTACTGATAACGGCTTAATATGCTCAATTGAAATGTAAAACGCCTCAATCGATTGCCCTGCAAGCGTTGTACCCATTGGCTCAATCGTGCCTGAAATCATGACAGGAAGCTCTTTGCCCACCTCATCAAACGCACGGCGCATTGCAATTGTCCCTGCTTTTACGTTGAGCATATCTTGGCTTGTTTCAAGCAGCAGTAAATCAGCGCCAGCCTCTACTAATGCCTTCGCCTGCACATAGAAATTCTCTTCTAATTCTTCAAACGTAATGCCGCCTGTAACAGACAGCGTTTTTGTCGTCGGACCGATTGCCCCTGCAACGAAGCGCGGCCATTCCGGTGTTGAATACGCGCGTGCCGCCTCTAATGCAATCTCAACAGCTCCTGTATTAATTTCCACTGCCTTGTGACCTAAATCATATTCATTTAAAACAAGCGGCGTGGCACCAAATGTATTCGTACAAACAATATCCGCACCTGCCTCAAAATACGCACGGTGTATTTTTGAAATGACATCAGGGCGTGTTAAAACGAGGTTTTCATTACAGCCATCTAGCTCTTCTCCGCCAAAATCATCATATGATAAATTCTCATTTTGTAACATTGTTCCCATCGCACCATCAATAATTAAAATGCGACGTTCTAATTGCTCATAAATCGGATGGTTATGCATTTGTCTGGACTCCTTCTTTCTGTACATCAAACTGTTTTACATAGTCAATTAACTCAAGTGTCATATCATAGCGTAAGAATGGTGTGATCAAATAAATCCCGTTGAAATACTGACATGCTGTATCCAGTAGTTCTTTTGCAATTTGTACACCCTCTACCGTAGCTGCTTCTTTATCCTCACCACACGCTTCCATACGTGCTAGCACCTCATCAGATAGCTTAATGCCCGGCACCTCGTGATGTAAGAACGACGCACTACGGAAGCTTGTTAGTGGCATAATGCCAATATAAATTGGCGTGTCTAAATGCTTTGTCGCCTCATAAATTTCGACGATTTTTTCCTTCG
Source organism: Solibacillus sp. (assembly GCA_040274725.1). Lineage (GTDB taxonomy): Bacteria > Bacillota > Bacilli > Bacillales_A > Planococcaceae > Solibacillus. The sequence continues at coordinate 36,066 of JBEMAQ010000022.1, forward strand.
TATAAACCGGCTGCGAAATAAAGTAATCTGCCCCGTGCTCAATTTTCTTTTCTAAGCGTGCTACTGCGCGGTCAAGTACACGCACATTCGGATTGAACGCCGCCGCTACAGAGAAGCTCGCCTGTTTGCGCAGTGATTTCCCTGAGAACGACGTGCCTTCATTTAACTGCTTAATGAGTGAAATTAATTCCATCGATGACACATCATAGACACTCGTCGCCCCCGGGAAGTCGCCTACCTTTGTTGGATCTCCTGTAATAACTAAAATATCATTCATACCAAGCGCATCAAGGCCCATTAAATGTGACTGTAAGCCGATTAAATTGCGATCGCGGCATGTTAAATGCGGCAATACACGAATATTGTGCTGCAATTTTAAAATCGATGCCATCGCAACGTTGCTAATACGTGGGGACGCAAGCGAGTTATCGGCCATCATCACAACATCCGCGCCCGCTGCATACAACTGCTTTGAACCTTCCACAAAGCCGTCAATTTCTAAATGACGTGGTGTATCAAGCTCCACAATAATGGAACGCTCGCGCTTTGCTTTTACGTGCAGTGGTTCCTCTGATGGCGGCTCTGGTACACGCACAAACTCTGTATAACCTGCACGGCTTTCCTTCTCCGCAATTGGTTTTGTGTTTGCTAAACGCTTTTTCACTGCCGCGATATGCTTTGGTGTTGTCCCACAACAGCCACCAATTAAGCGCACGCCCTGCTGTACAAGCTCCTCCGCTGCACGCGCAAAGTAATCCGCCTCTGACTCATACACCACACGCCCATCCTCCACGTCTAGTAGCGATGCATTCGGGTAAGCAGAAAGGAATGCTTTTTGTGGCAAGTTGACCTTTTCAAACGCTTGAATTGTATGGAATGGGCCTAAATGACAGTTACTGCCGACAATATCTGCGCCTAAACGCTCTAAGTCAAATAGCGCCTCACCTAACGTCATACCGTTTTGTAGCACGCCTGCATCCTGCATCGACACCTGCGCAATAATCGGCAAGTCTGTTAGCGCACGTAAAATTTGTACAGACGCGGTTAATTCCTCAAAATCATAGTAGGTTTCAAGTAAAAATCCGTCTGGCTCACCTGCAAGTAGCACCTCGGCCTGCTCACGAAACGCCGCTAGCACTTCGTCAAGCGTCGCTTCGCTTTTACGCACACCACGAATACCGCCGATTGTCGCAATGACAAATACCTTGCCATCTGCTGCTCGTTTTGCAATTTCAAGTGCGGCCTTATTAAATTCTTGTACACGCTCCTCATAACCGTAACGTGCAAGCTTCACACGATTCGCCCCGTATGTATTCGTCTGAATAACATCTGCTCCGGCCTCAATATAGTCACGATGAATTTTTTCAATGACTTCAGGCTTCGTGCTATTCATTTCCTCGTGGCAATAATCTAGTCCATATGAATACAGCAGTGTCCCAATCGCACCATCTGCTGTTAATACTCTTGTCTGTAACGCCTCACGTAATCCCATCATTCGTACTCCTTTTAATTGATTGACTTCATGAAATATTCGGATAAATATACCTAAAATAAAAAGCCTTCCTTATAAATAAAGAAGGCTTTACATATCAAAGTAACTGTTGTCCCTCTCATCTACTGGCATTTGCCACTGGATTTAGCACCTGACTCACGTTGGTTGCTGAAGCTTCATTGGGCCAGTCCCTCTGCTTCTCTTGATAAGAAAAATATGAAGTTGATTAATTACACCTCGGCATCGTTGCGTCCGAATTGAATTCGTGACAGTTACCAGAAGCTTACACTTTTCGAATGATATAAAAAAAGAATATACCGAAAAGTTTAAATAGTTAAAAGAATCATAACGTTATAGTGGGAGAACGTCAAGCGCTTTTCCATTTTCAGACGGGATAATTATTGAATTGCATCAAATACTAGGCGTGCTGTTTTTTCACCATTTTGAATGCATGCACCAATCCCGACACCGTAATAGGAGCAGCCAGCTAGTAACACATTCGGATAACGTGCAAGTAATTCCTGTTCTACTGCAACAAGTGCCTCACGATGAGCAAGATCATAACGTGGCATTTTATCAATCCAACGCGTCACTTTGACAATAGTCGGCGCATCCTCAATGCCCAAACTCCTATGAATATCTTCCTGCGCAACTTCTGTCAATTCTGCATCAGACATGGCTGCAAGCTCCTCGTAACGTGGATTGATATTTTTATAAAATAGACGTACAAGTAACCTCGCCTCCGTCGACGTGTGCTGCCATTTGCGACTCGTCCACGTCGACGCATTACATACTAAATCACTATTATGTGACACAATAAAGCCGGTACCATCCGCTGGCAAGATGCTATCTGGCACATCATAACCTGCATATAATGTAAGAGCTGATGCCGTCGTAAATTTTTCTAATTGCTGATCAAGTTCAGCGTCCTGTAAAATCGTGCGTACCACGTCATTTGGAACGGCTAATACAACGAAATCTGCTTCAATTATTTCATCCTCAAGCTCAACCACATAACGCTCCGCTGTCTTTTTCACATGTTTCGTCGACACACCTTTTCTCACTTCAACATCCATTAAGCGGTCTTCAATATGCTCCATAAATGACGAAAGACCGTTACGGAAGGAAATAAACTTTTTGCGCGCACTTTTTTCAAACTGCTCTCGATTTGCCTCGAAGCCTTTAATAATCGAGCCATAATCATTTTTATAATCTACTAAGTAAGGCAGTGTTGACGCTAAGCTCAGTTGATATAAATCGCCTGAGTAGACACCTGCAAGCACGGGAGCAATTTGCTTTTGAACAATTTCTTCTCCTAAAAAATGCGCCAAAAATTCTCCGATTGCCGTCTCTTTTGTGAACGGATTATCTGTCATTTCTAAATCCTTTAACGCACGCTCTTTGCCCGCGTCCGAAATAAGCGTGCTCGCCATTAATGCCTCCACACTCATCGGAATCCCGAAAGTCGAGCCTGCTGGAATAGCATGGAGCTCATTATTTGTATGAATATACGACACACCTGTTTCATTATAAATAAGTTCTTCCTCAAAGCCTAGTTCATGAATTAACTCCAGTACACCTGGATGACGCGCAACCATAGAATCCGCACCCGTCTCCATAATAAAGCCATCCTCATAGACCGAATGAATTTTGCCACCGACATAGTCATTTTTTTCAACTAACACTAAGCGTGCCTGTTGATTACTTTGCTGTAATTGTTTTTGTAAACGGTACATCGTGCAAAGGCCTGCAATGCCTGCTCCGACTACAACGATTGTTTTCATAAGAATTCTCCTTCATCCTCAATGTATGTCCATTCAGTATTGTATCTTACTAGTATAATCGTTTTTTCATTAATTATTGTAGTGGGGTATTACAAAATTCGTACGAAAAAAAAAGCCGCATTTGTCCACACAAATACGACTTACCATATAAGATTAATTTAAATCCTGTACGATAATCGACAACGTATCCGCAGAACGTGTAACCTCATCAAAGGCAATGCCTAATTCTGAAATAACGTCACCAATGTTCGCCATCTCACGTTCCATCAAATTATTTTGCTGTTGTGTACGACACATCGACTCTAAAATTTGTGCAAACTGCTGCTCCGTTGCATCCATGCTACTTTCACCGGTTATAACAGCCGTCTGAATATCTTTCACAGACTGCATCAATTGCGCTGTGCGCTCATTTGTTGTGCGCAGTAGCTCACCAACATTCGTCACAGATTCCTTCGTCTGCTCCGATAATTTTCGTACCTCACTTGCCACAACACCAAAGCCTTTACCCGCATCTCCAGCACGAGCCGCTTCAATTGCCGCGTTTAATGCCAATAAATTTGTCTGGTTCGCAATTGTTGTCACGACATCCATAATAGAGCCCATCTCACGTGAAATCTCACTTAACTGCTCACTTTCACGTGCAATATGCATAACAGCCGTATTAATATTTTGCATCGTCACTGCATGCTGCTGTAATTGGTTCTTGCCTTGTGTTGCGTGTCCTTCAGCTAATGTGGATACATCCATGGCGCCCTTTGTATGAGATATCATTTCCTTCGACTGTACCGCTAGCTCTTCAAAGGCCGCATTCGTCTCTTCAGAAATGGCAGCTAAATTTTCTGTAGATGAAATAATCAGTCGGCTAATCCGCTCTTTTTCTGCTACGATTTCTGCCTTCATACGCTCCACAACTGCCTCATACTCTTCTAATACTACCTGTTGCTCAAAGTTTAAAATCTTCGAAATAGCCGCTAAAATTTTAAATTGATCTTGCGAGTTGGCAATACTTTTTTGTACAAGATGTAAAAAATCTAAAAACAAATTTTGAAAAGCACTAATATACCATTTGGTCTCCAGACCGATATGAACATGCACACGCGCAATTCGCTTACGTTTTTCAAAATACTGTGTATCAATTTCTCCAGCAAACATTTCGCAAATATGACGACGCAACGTTACTTTTAATTTGTCGACCGAACTATGTTTATTAATAATATTTACTAAGCCATTCTCCAAGCCTAAGTTTCGGTAAAATGACTCAACAATTTCATCAATGTGTAAATCTACATAGTGCTTGAATGCCTTCAAATAGCGTAAATCGTCTTTTGTTAATTGAATCATCTCAATTTGTTTTCGAATAATAGCATTATTAGATGTATCTAATTTTACTTCTATTTTACTAATATCAATTATCTGCGAAGTTTCTTGTTTTCGTTTAAACACTCACTCACTACTTCCTCCCGAATTCTATTAAATATATAAGTATCAAATACAACTAATTAACTAATACTTTTATACTACCATTTTTCTGGTAATATTTTTATTTAATTTAGTATAATACTCCTTATCAGATAAATAAATATTAATTTTCAATATTTATATTGTAATTCTATTCTAAATAGACAAATTTTTATAATTTGACCACTTATCAAATAAATGTCATCTTCTGTAGTAACAATCGATTTTCTACATCAATTGCTGCTGAACGTATATCAAAGTAACGTATTCGTTCTTCACTCCGATTATTCAACGTACTTCCCTGCTTTAACATATCAACAGCATCAGCAGTAAAAAGCATTAATGTTCGTAATCCTGCTTCTAGCTTTCTAATTTCCTTACCAAAAACTAAAACCGTCTTGTCATCTGTCTGGTTTTTTTTCATTTGTAAAATATTTTTATTAATTAACTCATCTATATATTGAAAACGCTGCTGTTGAAGCTCCTTAAATTGCGATAACCTTCCCTCATATTTCGCTGTATCACTAGCATCGATCTCTCCATATAAAAAGCCACGCAAATATTCAACGATCGTACATAAATTGACAAGCTCCTCTTGTTGCTCGAGCATAATTTGCTTCAACTTACTAATTGGATGATGCTCCGTATCAACTGAATAATTTAATGCACCCATAGCTCCCCTCCTGATAAAGATCTTTTTCCTTTTATATTGCCAAAAAACAACATTCTGAAACATTAGAGCTCGTCAAAAGATAGATTTTTATCAAAATTACTGCTGTAGCCATTGTAGCGTTTCTTCTATAATAATGTTCTGCTGTTCTATTGCTGAAAGGGTTGCTATCCCATCACCTTTTTGCTCACCATACAAACCAAACTGTGCATGATTACCCCCTGTAATTTCGATAAACCGAGTATTTACAGGTAACAAATTTTTCGACTGCTCAATATCACGTAGCTCGGTCAAGCCATCTAGCTCCCCATAAATTGATAATACAGCCATTGGAGACATAGATAAATCACTACCTTCACTCGGATAAGAGGCGAGTAGTATTAAACCATCCACTAATTCTTCATGCTGCTTCGCAAACATAGCTGCTGACACACCACCTAATGAATGACCTCCTACATACCATCTAGTTATATCCTTGTTGTCACTTATTATTTTATCAGAAATTTCCGTGTCCAATAAAGAAAAATTCAGCAAAACTGACGGAATAAACACATCATAGCCTGCCTCTGCTAAACTTTGCCCGTAGTAACTATAGGCTGTATTTTCCACTTTTGCGCCGGGATATAAAATAATACCTGCCTTCGCATCACCGCTCGCTCTAATTACGATATCTTTGCCATCTAATACACTATTTATATCGACACGTTCAAGCAATTGTTCAGAAGGTCCATATGTCTGCTGTGACCAAATGGTAAATCCAGCTATCACTAAAATTACTATTATTACAATAGTAATGAACAGCCATTTAAAAAAACGCTTCATCTCACATCTCCCTTGACTCAGGCTTCCTCCTGTTCGTTAGCTAAACGACGCCATTTTTGTGCCTGCTCTGTATCAATTCCCTCATACAACTCAGCCAAACGCCACTTCGCCTCGCCGTCACCAAGTAATGATGCTTGCTTATAATAAAGCAGTGCCTCTGACACATCCTGCGCTACACCATATCCATGCTCATAGCAATAGGCTACATTAAAAATCGCATCGAGCTGATAATGCTTCGCTGCTTGCATAAACCAGAAAAATGCTTGCTCGTAATTTTGGGGTGTTTGCAGTAAGCCCTCAAAAAAAATCATCCCCATACGGTACTGTGCTTCCTCGTAGCCCGCGTTCGCTGACTGCTCATAGAAGAACAAAGCTTCGCGCTCATTTACTAGTACACCAAGACCTTGTTCATGCATAATCCCTAGCGTAAATTTTGCCTCAGCAACGCCTAATTTAGCCGCCTGTGAAAACCAAAAATAGGCCTCTTTTTCGTTAACATCGATTCCTTCACCGTTCAAATACATATCTGCTAAATTATTCATTGCATCCGCAACACTCGCTTCAGCCGCCTTTTTATAATAAGAAAATACTTGTGCTAACTGTTCCTCTGTTTCTGCGCGCGCATAATAATAGTTGCCAAGCTCATAATAAGCCTCATTATTCCCCCCCGCAATCGCCTCCTTTAGTAACCAAAGTACATCTTCTTCCAAATTCTCTGCTATGAAATTTGCTAGCTCCCGTAAATAATGCGCATCACCCTCTATTGCATATTCATAACTTACTTCCCAGCCCGTATGTTGATTCATAACAAGTAATTCTAGTATTTTCCGAAATTTTTGTTGTCTATCCGTCATTGCTATATCCCCTTATCTCTCTATCTGAAAATAATCTAACAAATAATCTCTAAATTCTGTTGCAGCAGGTGGCATATAACGATTTTTCGCCCACGACAAACACACAGTGCGGTAACAAGGCGGATCGGACACACGCAATCTTTTGACATTAAAATTATCGAGCCCCTTAATATCTGGAATAACGGATACACCTAACCCTGCGCCGACGAAGCCTGCTACAGTATGCATTTCCTCAGCCGCGAATGTTGTATGCAATTTAATCCCTGCATCCGCAAAAATTTCATCGATAAGCTGACGCAGTGAATTTCCTTTTTTTATGGCGATAAACGGCTCATTTTTAATTTCCTCTAGCGCAATCGCATCATGCGCAGCAAGTGGGTGCGTATTTGGTACAATCACAAATAACTCTTCTGTCCATAGCTCTCTTGTTTCAATTTCAATTAGCTTTGATTTAATTTTTTGCGACAAGCATAAATCAATCGCACCCTCTTCTAGGCGCTTTAATAAATTGAGTGATGTCGCCTGTGTCAGCGAAAATTGTAGGTTTGGAAACAATGTGCGCATTTTTGCCATGAGCTCCGGCACAAATTCCATTCCTAACGTATGCACAAAGCCAATTGCTACCTCACCAAAGCCAGGGTGTAATAGCTCGTCAAATTCTTCTTTTACGCGCTCATATTCATCTAAAATAATGTCAACACTACGCAGGAAAACCTCACCAAAGCGGTTCAAATAAATCGATCGGCCTTGCCTATCAAATAACGGTACTCCTAATTCCTGCTCAATGTTTGCAATCGACTTACTTAACGCAGGTTGGGAAATTAATAACTTTTCTGCCGCACGTGTCATATGTTGCATTTTAGCAACGGTTCTGAAATATTGTAGCTGCTGAATCTCCATTTTCATACCTCACATCATTGATAACTAATTGGAATTGAAATGATAAAAATAATAGATTGTACTTATCGTTTTATAGCTCTATAATAGTCGATAGCAAACACATTTCATATCAGAAATTTTTATAATATTCAATACTTTTTCAGAATTTTTCTTTTATTGCCATAATTTATGACTAACAAAAGGAGTTATTTTAAAATGAAAATCATCCCTCCCAAACCTTTTACAATCGAAGCTGGTAAACGTGCTGTTCTTTTACTGCACGGCTTTACAGGTAACACAAATGATGTAAAACGTTTAGGTAAATATTTATCCGATCGCAATTACACTGTACATGCACCACTTTATGCAGGTCACGGGAGTGGTCCTGATGCATTAATTCAATCAAAACCAGCTGATTGGTGGCAAAGTGCTATCGATGGCTATGACGAGTTACGTCGTCTTGGCTACGAGGAAATCGCTGTTGCTGGCGTATCATTAGGTGGTGTGTTCTCACTACGTCTTGGTGAAGAACGTCCAATAAAAGCAATCGTACCAATGTCTGCACCCGCACTTGCGAAAAATGCAGATAGCTTACAAAATCGTATTGTTGACTATGCAATTAACTACAAAAAGCTTGCTGGCACATATAATGAAGAACAGGATAGCCGTTCAAATGTAGCAAAGCTTGTAGAGATGCCAGAACTTGACAACTTACAAACTTTAATTAATGATACAAGTGATAAATTAAATGTCATTAAAACGCCAGTCCATATTTTACGTGGACTTGAGGATGATGAATATTACTGTGAAAGCGCAGACTTAATTTATACCTCTGTTAACTCGCGCATTAAATCAGTCAAAACGTTCGTGAACTCTGGCCATATTTTAACACTCGGCAAAGAGCGCGACTTAGTATTTGAGGAAGTATATCGTTTCTTCGAAGGGTTAAAATGGAACGACTAATTTTGTGTCCCTTGCAGACTCCCAAACTGCATGAATATATCCTATACGTGACCCCTTGTAGAAACTACGCATAGGAAGAGACAAATGATATTTTGCTTTTCCCGGTAAAATATCATAAGCGAGGCAAAGATTCCCCATCTTTGCCTCGCTTTTTTCTACTCTGCGTATACGTTCGTTAAAATTTTCGCCGCCTGTGCACGTGTTAACGGGCTCGCTGGTGAAAATTGTGTTGCACTCACACCTTGCGCTAACTCATACTCATATAAAAACGTAATGGCACGCTGTGTATCCGCGTTATAGCCTGCAATATCCGTAAACGGTGCTGTTATGCTCGGCACATATACTTCCTCTACCTCATGCTCATATGCACGTAGTAGCATTGATGCAAGCTGCGCACGTGTAATCGGCTCTTTCGGCTTTAAATAGCCTTCGTAGCCCTTCACAATTCCTGCTTCGTATGCCGCTGTTACTTCAGATTGCGTCACTTCCGCATAAGATGCAACATCGACAAATGGTACATCACCTAGCGCATGCCAATCAAATGTACGTGATAATACCGATACAAGCTGTACACGTGTCATATGCTGATTTGGCTTGAATGTATCATCTGCATAGCCATTCATAATCCCTGCACCCGCGACAAATTGAATATACTCTTTTGCCCAGTGCGCTTCTGTATCTTTGAAATATTTCAACTCTTGCTCTAAATCCTCTACATGGCGATTTGCCACATGGCTCTTATATATTTCCTCACTAACCACTTTATAGCCAGCCGCGCTTAAATGGATGTTTTGCGGATTCGGTAAGTAGGCTTGTGGATTTTGCGCAATGATTGTGTTGACCTCTACAAAAACACCACCATGCTCCTCGACAACCTGCTTCACTGTGCGGTCCATTGTCGAAATTAATAAATCTAGCTGCTGTTGTACATCGCCCTCTAAATGCGGGAATGGATTATAATAGCCCATTACAATCACATCTGCTTGCTTATTGTATTTCTCTATTTCTGCAAAAATCGCGTCATAGTTCGCTGCAATTGTACCCACTTCCTGAAGTACACTCATCGCATCTACTGCTAATTGACCTGCTTCATCTTTCTGAACATGCTTTAATACATCATTTGCACCCGCACTAATTGTGAGCACATCGGCACCCGCAATACCATCTGCGATTGACAGCAATGTATCCTGCTCACCTGCTGTATTGTATACAGACTTTACGACATTCTCTTGTAGATCAGCTAAAACATCCACCGTTGTATAACCTGGATATGTAAAACCTTTGTTAAATGACACCGACAGCCCGCTCGCTTCAATTTGTTGTGCTAAATAATCAGTATAACTAGGTCCTAACTCACCCTGTTCATTAATACCAGCGGCAAGTGAATCACCTAGCGCTGTATAGTGTACCGTAATATCTGTTGTAGCTTGCGGTGATGCGACCGGCATTGTAAATTGCAATGTAAAGATTGCAATGATTGCCACGATTAATCTATTCATCCATATTCCTCCATTCTTTTTTTGTTGTGCGTTTATTATAAGTTATTTGCTAGTAGAGTACAAAGAATGGTTGATAGATTTTAATATGAAATCTAGTAAGCTAATATGCATGTTGTCGAACGATTTTTTTCACGTGGAACAGGATTCGACTAAAAATTTAAAAAGTGATTATTTTAAAAAATAAAACTCTAGTGCAATAAATAATTTACTTAATTGCAGTGTACTTTGTAATATTATGTGACTTAATGTTAGATTAGCCTTTCCTCTGATTCGGTAAAATACACGATTCTAGCATTCATTTACATAAAAAATAGTCTATCAAATAAATATCTATTTGATAGACTATTTTTCTAGAGAAACAATCCAAATTGCGGACTGTCGTTAATGTTGATGATGTTGATGCGTAGTAGTCGGCTCATGTGTTTCATTGTTAGTAGTACTATAAACGACCGTCCCGACTACTAGAATACAAACAGCTAGTGTTGCCGTTGTAACGATATGAAACGGTACAGCTTTTTTAAAGGCCGGATAATCCTCCATATTCCATAAGCCAATCGCTCCAATAATACTCCCAATGTATACCGTCGTGAAAAAGACAAGACTAAGCGTTGCATAATTTGTTGTCATCAAACTAAGCATTGCTCCCATCATCGCCCCCATAAAAAGCATCGTGAAGCCATCAATCATCATACGTACAGGTAATTTCGCCGTAAGGACAATGACAAGCACCGTACTTATCGCAATGGAAATTAATGTAGAAAGCACCATGTCAGGCACCCAGGTAGCGATAATGATACCGATTGTCGTACTCATAACCATCACAACAAGCATAGCTAAACAATTGGCAAGATTGTTTTTTTTGTACTGTTTCCGAAATACTTGGCCTGCCAAAATTGATAATAAAACAATGATTAGAAAGCTAATTATTGCAAGCATACAAAATCCCCTCTCTATGTGCGCTGATGTAAAGATTGTGACATGCTATCGATAAAGTGACGTAGCAGATGAACTTCCTCTTCATGCATGTCAATTCCTTGCTTCATCGGTGGAAAAATAAGTGCAGTGTAACTACCGGGTAACATACACATTTTCAGTGTACGTTTCCCAACAGCTTCCGTCATTGTGAGCGATAAAAAATCAATTTGGTCCCACGCCAATAAAAAGTGCTTATTCGCAATTTGTAGCAAAGCATTTTCCTGCTTTGTGACCCACCTCTTTTTATGAAATGAATAATGAATTTGTTGCTTCACAGGTGATACAGTGGCTACTGCCTTTTCAATGACAATCGTAAAATTGTAATTGCGTGCGAACAGCTTATTTTGCCTTTCATAGCCGATTGTACAGTCCGCTTCGTTGCAATGAAACGTATACGAAAAGGAATTTTTTTCATATTCACCTAGCTGAAAGCGCGCAATAAGCTGCTCTAAAAATTGATGAATACGCACCTCGCCTAATAATTGCACCATCTTGTCACCATCCTTTTTCTGGTGTTGCTAATGGCAGATTCTCGATTTTTTCTGGTACTTCAGGAACCTCTAAATCGACTTTCAGCTGACGCATTTCTTCAATTGGTACAGGCTTGAACAGTGGAAGTTTCTTGTACTTCAACCAAACAACTGCATATACTGCAATACAAAGTAGTAACGAAAAGGCAATCGTATAAATTGAGCTTTTCATTAGAGGATCTGGATGAATCGTTGCAATCATATACACACAGAACGCAATGCCAATTATTTGCGTGAAGGGTGTAAATGGTGCTTTAAATGGTCGCGCCATTTGCGGGTAACGCTTGCGTAAAATGAGTACATTAATTTGAGCAATAATATACGAAATTAACCATGTAATACTTGCGGATAATAACAGTGTCGTAAACATCGTAATTGTAGACTCAACAATAAATAATGGGAGGCCAAATAAAAGAAACACAAATACGATACTAAATGATGGTGTGCGGAATTTTGGATGGACGTATTGAAATACTTTTGGGAGTAATCCTTGGCGTGCTAGTCCGTAAAACATTCGCGGCACCGCTGCAAAACTCGAGTTGATCGTACTAATCGCCGCTAGCATTGTAAGGAGCGACATGATAATACCGCCAATTTGTCCAAACATCGCGACCGCACCATCAATTTGCGGGGTAGCGCTAGCACTAAGTACATCTAGACTCATATGACGTGTTAGCGCAAATCCAAATAGCATATCTACGACAAAAATTGTTAATAAGCCACAAATCATTGCCAATGGAATCGTCTTTTCTGGATTTTTTACTTCATCACCTAATGGAATGACATATTCAATACCGATAAATAGCCATAAGCCCATCGCAAAGGCTTGAAACACAGTTGACCAACCAAATGGATTAAATTCCGATGTAACAGAGGTATTCACTGTGCCTACATCAAGTAGGCCAAATACGCCAAAGCTTGCTGTCCCGAGCATCAAAATAAGTACAACCGCTAACTGAATCGTGCCGAATATTTCAACTCCGAGTATATTAATGATTAAGAATATAAACAACAGCACAAAGGCAATTACAATGGTGTTTACACTAGGAAACAAATGCTGTACTGCTGCACTCGCCGTCAATGTTTCAAGCGGGCCTACTGTAACGGTCAATACTAAGTAGCCACCTAGTACGGCGATAATGGCAAAAAAGCGCCCCATTGCGACAGACGTATAGTCACCGATCATCCCTGCACCAGGTAAAATTGATGATAGCTCAGCATAGGAAAGTGCAATCAAAATACTAATAATCATGGCAACGAAGGCTGCAACGATAAACGCCGGGCCAATTGTACCAAAGCCATTCCCAAGTGATACCATCGTTGATCCAGCAACGACTAAACCTGTTGCTGTTGCATACGCACGCCAAAATCCTAAGTTACGTTTTAAACTAGCCATGAATTGCAACTCCCCTCAGTATTCAATTATTTGTAATGCTGGGTTATATGAAAAGTGCAACCGTGCCCGTTCAGCCCCGAAAGCTGCTTGCGAGCTCGAAGTGAAATTGTGCTCTCCAGCTTTCACCCAAGGGTCCCCGACGACTCGAGGGGCTGGCGCAGTTGCCTAGACAGAAAAACGCCAAATTTCCCCTTTCTTATCTATTAAAAATAGAAACGCGATAAATCGCGTTTCTTCTTGAAGCCATTAATGCGAGCATGAAGAATCTGTAGAACAGCTCGATTGTTGGTTGTTTGATACGCTGCAAGAGCCCATCTTAGCAGAACGTGGCACGTCAATCGCTGGGTTACGGTCAAAGAAGCCGACTGGTTTTAAGTTGAAGTTAATATACGCAGTTGGCATGACAGGCCAGTCTTCAGGACGTGTAATATGGTGGTGCCCCATTGTGTACCAGACAACGATATCCTCATCATCAATTGCTCGGTTTTTCTCCACATATTTCGATAAGCCGTCGCCACCTTTATGCTGGTTTGGATAGCTACCTGATGCGTAAAGCTCATCACGATCAAACTGTGAAACGTACAGATGATTTTTTAAGAAGCCTGCGCGTTTAATCACACTTGCGCTATCATGTGCATAAGGTAAACAGTTTTCACCCGGCATAATTTTGTAGCCAACAGGTTGATTTACGAAGTTTTTCGAGTTTTTATTAATAATTTTCCACGTACGCTGCGTAGCAAAGTCCATTTGACGTACTGCTTCTAGCTCCGTTTCGAAAATACGTGAAACTGGATAAAAGGCATTTGAATGCGGATTGTTTGGTCCTTCTGGCTCTGCATATGTTTCCGTTTCAACAACTGAGTTTTTCACGCCATCTAGCATCGTATCAAGGCGGAAGTTGAAGAAGTGCTGATGGTGCACGGCTAATAAACCAGGCGCAATTTCTGTTCCGTATTTCGACGTACCTGTTTCATCAAATGTACCTGTGTTTAAGCAGCCTGTTAATTTCACCTCAACATTGATTGTACCGTCCTGGAAGAAGCTCCAATAGAAGCCGTAATCATAGTTACCAACTGTACAGAAGAATGAAATAACGAGTTTGCGCGAGCGGCGTACTTCAACGTGACCTGTGCGCCAGTCAGTGTGCTTCCAGCCGATACCGAAATCTTCCTCATGTAGACATACCGCATTTTTTAAGACGCGTGGATTACCTGCCGCGTCTGCTAACACTGCGTCGAAGTAATGAATATGACCAAGACAGTCGCAGCCTAATTCAAGTGAATTCGCTAGCTGCCCCATGCCGTATTCACCTGCGTCAAAAGCATTTTGTGTATTATGCGCAAACGATGCATCCCCGTAAGGCACGACCATTTCAGAAAGTGCGCCACGGTATAAAATCGGACGATCCACACCTTTATCGTGATAATTCACTGTGTAAAGTACAAGTCCTTCACGCGGTGTAAAGCCGTAGCGGAAGCTCCATTTTTGCCATTTAATTAAATTCCCCTCAACCGTAAAGCTTGGCCCCTCTGGCTGAATAATTTCAAGTGGCTTTAGATCTTTACGGAACTCAATCGAGTCACTTGTTTCTGGAGAATAATTTCCGTCTACTGTTGGCATCTCACGTACACCGTAATCTTCTACGCGGTCAATCACTTTACGGTTTAAATCGATGTACACCACGATACCTGTTAGTGGATATGCATATGCATTGTCCTCAGGGAATTTCTTTATCCAGCAAATCCCACGCGCAATACGTTTCCCTTCATTTTCAGGGATATCAAAGTATCCTGCCGACCACGGATCCACAACAACTAAATCCGCATTATCAATACCACGTTTCGCTAACGCTGCTAAGAAGTCTGGATTTGATTTCACCATCTCTTCACATTCTGCAAACTCTTCTGGCATAATTGTCGGTTGGACACCCTCAATTTCTTCAAAGCTTAAAACCGAATTTGTATTTAAGGAAATGATGGCTTCATACGTTTTAAACGTTTCGTCATCTAATACCACCACAAAAATTTCACGTGGGAAAGCCGCACCCTCTTTAAATTGTAAAACAACCTCTTTAAGCGGCTCACGCAGTGTAATCGTCGGGAAACGAACCTTTCCTCCTAACGCCTGCTGCTCCTTTAAAATAGAGATCGCTGCTTGCACTTCCTCTACTGTTAACGGTGCTAATGGATGATTAACTTGTAACGTATGCTCTTGAACACTTACCATATGTAACATCTCCTTTCATGATAGTTATATATTAAATCAAAAATATTCAAAATAAACTGTAAAAAACGGAACAAACTTGTTTTTATGTTAGTTTTCATAACATATAAGCAAAAAACATCCAAAATTTCCGCATTACATGTTATATTTTGTAATATAAAGAAATTGGAGGTGTCTCTATTGAATATATTATTTCAACCAATCCAGCCCGAATGGAATCGTCAATTATCATCTATTCAAACATGCAAATGCGCTGATATTTTTTCTTCATCTATTAGCTATGTCTATGAATTCGAATGTATCTCAGCATTCGAAAAGGAAATCGTTCTGCCAGGTATTCCGGATGGCTGCCTCGACTTAATTTTCAACTTGCACGAAGATGCCTCAGACTGTTATTTAGTCCCTAGCCCTAAAATACGCCAAAGTCTCATATTCAAAACAAATACACCTTACTTTGGAATTCGATTGCTCCCTCTCCAAACTGTATTCCAATTCGATTTAAGCATTACAGAAATTAATCAACACACAAAGCTCCCCCTATTTGATACAAATGCAACGCTGCTCGATTTATATGAACAATTACTTCAAGTGAAAACGATCGACGAACGAAAACAAGTCGTAGAAAACAGCCTCATACAACCTAGCTTTTCTACGTATTCCAATATTGTGACGTACTGCATGCAGGTTGGACTGAATACAAAAGGAAATATCCACATTAAGCAGCTCGAACAATTAACCGGCTACTCTGAGCGCTATTTACGGAAATTATTCCAACAAGAAATTGGTATGTCACCAAAGCCCTTTTTTGAAACAATTTACTTTCAATTTATGATTCAAGACATGCTGAACGGTGCATTTAATATGAACGATCATTTAGTAACGAGTGGCTTATATGATATTTCACATTTCTATAAAAAGTTCAAAAAGTTTACAAGCATGACCCCAGCTGCGTATAAAAAATTAATTACTTAGTACGGTTTAAACTAAATAAACATTTTTTACAATCATTGAGTTTTTTCCGGAATGTGAACGAAAGATTTGTAACGAGCAGTAAGACTACTGTTATTTTTCATTCGGATCGTAAATAATAAAAAGCGTCCCATAAGTTAATTCCACCTATGAGACGCTTCTATTATTTAAATTTTAATCTTCAGAAATCCATTTTCAGAGCAATAAAAAACCACCTCCCAAGAGTTAACCTTGGGAAATGGTAATTGCTTTACGATTAAATTGTGAACTACAATACTTCAGAAAAAGTGATATTTTCCTGGAAAATCTAAGCCGTTTTTACAAGTTGTAAAAGTGACTCAAAGGAAGTCAGACTAAAACCGCGACATCGTGTCGCAACGTCCGACTGACCCGCATCGTGCGGGCCTACATCATCCCCGGCATACCCATGCCGCCCATATCTGGCATTGGTGAAGCTGGTGCTGGAATATCCGCTACTACTGCTTCAGTCGTTAAGAACAGACTTGCTACAGAAGCTGCATTTTGTAATGCTGAACGAGTAACTTTTGCTGGGTCAACTACACCCGCTTCGATCATGTTTACCCATTCGCCTGTTGCAGCGTTGAAGCCGACACCGATTTCTTCGCGCTTTAAGCGGTCAACGATGATTGAGCCTTCAAGACCAGCGTTTTCTGCGATTTGGCGTACTGGCTCTTCAAGTGCACGTAGGATGATTTTCACACCTGTTGCTACGTCGCCTTCTACTGTTTCAAGTACTTTTTCTACTGCGCCGTAAACGTTTAGAAGTGCTGTACCACCACCTGATACGATGCCCTCTTCTACTGCCGCGCGTGTAGAGTTCAGTGCATCCTCAATGCGTAGCTTACGCTCTTTTAATTCTGTTTCTGTTGCAGCACCCACTTTGATCACTGCTACACCACCAGCTAATTTCGCTAGGCGCTCTTGTAATTTTTCTTTATCGAATTCAGACGTTGATTCTGCAAGCTGGGCACGAATTTGGTTCACACGTCCTGCTACTGCATCTACGTTACCTGCACCTTCAACGATTGTTGTGTTGTCTTTAGATACGATTACTTTTGCCGCGCGACCTAGAGAAGTTAGGTCAGCCGATTTCAGGTCAAGGCCTAGGTCTTGTGTGATGACTTGACCACCTGTAAGAATCGCGATATCTTCTAACATCGCTTTACGACGATCACCAAAGCCTGGTGCTTTTACTGCTACTGCATTAAATGTACCGCGTAATTTATTTACTACTAATGTCGCAAGTGCTTCGCCTTCAACGTCTTCTGCAATTAGTAAGATTGGGCGACCTTGTTGTACGACTTGCTCAAGCACTGGTAAAATCTCTTGAATGCTTGAGATTTTTTTATCTGTAATTAAAATGTATGGGTTATCTAACACTGCTTCCATTTTATCTGTATCTGTTACCATGTAGTGTGACGCATAGCCACGGTCAAACTGCATACCTTCTACTACGTCTAGCTCTGTTGTGAAGCCTTTAGACTCCTCAATTGTAATAACACCGTCGTTGCCTACGCGCTCCATTGCATCTGCAATATATTGACCGATTTCTTCGTCTGCTGAAGAAATTGCGGCTACTTGTGCGATTGACTCTTTGTTTTCTACTGGACGAGAAATTGCTTGTAATTCTGTTAACGCAGCCGCTACAGCCTTGTCCATCCCTTTACGGATACCTACAGGGTTTGCGCCAGCTGTTACGTTTTTAAGACCTTCGCGAATCATTGCTTGTGCCAGTACTGTTGCCGTTGTCGTACCGTCACCCGCGATTTCGTTTGTTTTAGAAGCAACCTCTGCTACAAGCTTTGCGCCCATGTTTTCAAATGCATTTTCAAGCTCGATTTCTTTTGCGATTGATACACCGTCATTTGTAATTAAAGGTGAGCCGAATTTTTTCTCTAGTACTACGTTACGACCTTTTGGACCTAATGTTACCTTTACAGCGTTTGCTAATTTATCAACACCAGCCGCCATTAATGAGCGTGCTTCTTCTGAGAATTTAATATCTTTCGCCATTTATAAAAACCTCCTGAAATTTTTTATCTATTAAGTATTTTAAAGTTTAAGTTATACGCAGCTAGCAAAAATCATTATGTAAGGCTAGCTGCAAATAGTTTATTCGATGACAGCTAAAATATCGCTTTCGCGTAAAATTAAGTACTCGACACCGTCATATTTTACTTCTGTGCCCGAGAATTTAGAGAATAGGATTTCGTCGCCTACTTTTACGTCAACGTCTACGCGCGTGCCGTTGTCAAGAACGCGACCCGTTCCTACTGCTACCACTTTTCCTGTTTGTGGCTTTTCTTTTGCTGAGTCCGGTAAAACAATACCAAATGATGTTTTTTCTTCCACCTCAACAAGCTCAATAATGATGCGATCTCCTAATGGTCTTAACAAGTGAAACAACCTCCTAAAAATTCATTTTTTAGCACTCATCAAATAAGAGTGCTAACATAATTATTAGTTTAATGAATGTCCTAATTTTTTGCAAGCAGGAACTACAAAAAATTTTGTTTTATTTTGAATTTCATCTACAATATAGAAACACCCTATTAGCATATTTTAAAATAGGGCTTTTTATTACTTCAATTATTCAATTAGGTAAATAAAGGAATTCATTTCAACAGAAAGAAGGTTTGTACTCGTGGCTTCGTATACTGCACCGCAGTTTAAAACGCAAAAGACAGCATTTTATGTATTGATTACCTATATGATCTGTCAGTTATCGGTTTTTTTATTAATTTTTATTCCTAGGTTAAAAGAGTTTTTACTTAGCTTTATTACCGCGACTAATGAAAAAGAGGCACTAACGATTCTCTCCGCCTGGTGGTCTACCATTGCATTTGGGCTCGCCTTTATCGTCAGCTTCATACTGATTCAGCAAAATAAGCAGTTTTGGAATGTATTTAAAGGGAAAAAGGCCTCTACCGGCGAGGCAATTGGCTGGGGGATTATTGGGTTCTTCCTCGTATTATTTGGGCAATCTATCGGTGCGTATATTGAGATCGCAATCGGTATTGAAGTGGGCTCAGAAAATACCGAAGCCATTATGAATGTCACAAAGGTTGCACCCATTATGATTTTAGCGACTGTATTTTTCGGTCCTATACTTGAAGAGCTTGTATTCCGCCGCGTGTTATTCGGCTCGCTTATGCAAAAATACAACTTTTGGATTTCGAGCATTGTTAGTGCAATTTTCTTCGCAGCGATCCATATGGACTTTACACACATTTTACTGTACACAATTTGCGGCATGATTTTCTCGTTCCTGTATTACAAAACAAAGCGCCTACTTACACCGATTATCGCACATATCGGGTTAAACGGCTTTGTGACGTTTATTCAAATTAATGCAGATAAATTTCAGCAAATTATCGATAGTGCGCCAAAATAAAAACGAGTGCCGCACGCGGCACTCGTTTTTATTTCGACATTTCTTCGATTTGGCGGCGTTGTGCTTCTAATAGCTCTTCCGCCTGTAATTCACGTTCGCGCTCTACTTCTTCCTGCTCGCGCTCCGCCTCTGCTACCTCATACTTTTTATAGCCGACACGCGAAATCACAATACTTAGCTCATATAAAATAAAAAGCGGCACGGCAATAATAACGTTCGATACAAAATCAGGCGGCGCAATTAATACGGAAATCACAATTAATACAAAATATGCATATTTACGTACCTGTATCATCAATGTCGGATTTAAAATTCCAAGACGCGACAAAAACAGCGTCACAACTGGTAACTGAAATAAAATCCCAAACGGAATAATTAACTTAAATAAAAATGAAAAATATTCGTGAATGCCAATTGTTTGCGTAATCGATAAATCCTCAGCAAGTCCAATCATGAAACGCATAACAAATGGAAACAGCACATAATAAGCAAATGACATACCACCAATGCCAAGTACAAAGGCATACGGAATATATTTCAGGGTTGCTGCACGTTCCTTTTCATGAAGTCCCGGTGTAATAAACGCCCATAATTGATACAGCAAAATCGGTGAAACAATAACAAGTGCGATAATAAACGTCACCTGCAAGTATACCGCTAACGGGTCCGACACTTTAAACGCATTTAACGTCAAATTTTTCGCATTCTCACTATATTGTATATATTCGATAAAAGGCTTTGCCGTATAAAAGCCGACAAATAGTGCTGCGATAAAGAAAATCGCCACAATCACTAAGCGCTTTCGCAGCTCTTCCATATGTTCTAAGACAGTCTGTTCTTTCGGATTCATCACTAATCCCCAGCTTACTTTGAAATTTGGTCTTTGTTATCTTTATGCTCAATTACATTCTTTTTTATATCATCATCGTCATCATCTGTTAGACCTTTCGTTGCACTACGGAATTCACGTAATGTCGAACCCATCGCGCGACCTAATGATGGAAGCTTTTTTGGTCCGAAAATTAACAAGGCGATTAGTCCAATAATTACTAGGCTTACAGGTGTAATCGCATTTAAGTGCACAACCACTCTCGCCACCTCCTCTATTATATGTAACATTTTACCTTAATAACCCTTTTTTAGCTAATACATTAATGTGAAGATTTTTCGTCAAGAACTCTCGCTATTACGAATTAAATAAATTAATGCCTGAAGCTCTACCGATAAATCAATATTCATGACTTTCACTGAATCCGGTACAGACAGGCGCTCTGGTGTAAAGTTTAAAATACCTTTTGCATCCATCTTTACTAGGCGATCTGTAATGGTTTGAGCTGAACGTGAAGACACCGTCAAAATTGCCATCTCCGCGCCAAACTCCTCATACATTTCTTCTAAGCGGTCTGGTGGAAATACCGGAATATCACTGATATATGTACCTTCATATGGTGCTTTTGAGTCAAACGCAACAACAATGCGCGTATTATGATTTTTCTGGAAGTTATATTTAAGTAAGCCTGTACCTAGGTTTCCGACCCCGATTAACGCAACATTCGTTACCTCATCTTGGTCAAGTGTCTCTCTAAAAAACTGTAACAAGTGCTGCACATCATATCCATAACCTTTTTTACCGAGTGCGCCAAAATATGAAAAATCGCGTCGAATTGTCGCAGAATCGATTTTCATCGCATCACTAAGTTCCTGAGATGAAATGCGCTTCTTGCCGTCGTTTGCGAAGTTTTGAATGAAGCGATAATAAAGAGGAAGTCGTTTCGTCGTTGCCTGTGGAATTTTCGTCTCTGGTTTCACACATAGTCCCCCTACTTCTATTGGAAATCGTTTTCATCTTACTAAACCTTCTACAATAAGTAAAGAGTAGCCGATTGCACGCACCCACGTGTTCCGATAAACTAATAGGAAGAAACTAAGGTTGACATTACGTCTTGGCGTAATGGTGTCTAGATTTGATTTTGTGCAAATCTAAAGCATCCCTTGCTGAAAGAAGGTAAATTATGATCGTATTACAAGTTAATCAATTATATAAATCGTTTATTACAGATGAAATTTTGAGCGGTGTTAAGCTCGAAGTACAACACCGCGACCGTGTAGCACTCGTTGGTCGTAACGGTGCTGGTAAATCGACACTACTAAAAATTATCGCAGGACAGATGAGCTACGATTCTGGTGAAGTCATTATTCCAAAAGATATTCGCGTCGGCTACTTAGAACAACACGCTGGTATTGATTCTGAGTTGTCAATTTGGGACGAAATGATGACGATTTTTGCTAGCTTACAAGCCCAAGAAAAAAAGCTTCGTCATTTAGAGCAGCAAATGGCCGACCCTACGATTTATGAGGACAGTGAAGCCTACGCGCGTATCATGAGCGAGTATGACCAGTTACAATATGACTTTAAAGATGCAGGTGGTTATCAATACGAGGCAGATACGCGCTCTGTACTACACGGGATGCAGTTTTTCCCGGACGACTACGACAAACCGATTCAGTCGCTCTCAGGTGGTCAGCGTACGCGCCTTGCCTTGGCTAAACTATTATTATCAAAGCCCGACCTGCTTATTTTAGACGAACCAACAAACCATTTAGATATCGAAACACTATCTTGGCTTGAAGGCTACCTTAAGGGCTATGAGGGTGCGATTTTAATCGTCTCGCATGACCGCTATTTCCTAGACCAAGTCGTGAATATCGTCTACGAGGTCTCACGCACAAAAGTCGCAAAATACACAGGTAACTACAGTGCCTATTTGGATGATAAAGCGAAAAATTATGAGCGCGACATGAAAATGTTCGAGCGCCAAATGGACGAGAAGGCCAAGCTTGAAACATTTGTTCAAAAGAATTTAGCTCGTGCCTCTACAACAAAAATGGCACAAAGCAGGCGCAAAGTACTCGAAAAAACAGACTGGATGGACTCTCCCGATGGCGACGAGAAAAGTGCAAACTTCGGCTTCACAATTGATCGTCAAAGTGGTAATGACGTGCTCGCTATTGATGCACTTGCAATTGGCTACACAAATCAAGACATCTCCTCCAATATTTCGATGCGTGTTTTCCGTGAAGACCGTCTCGCACTTGTCGGGCCAAATGGTGTCGGTAAATCCACACTACTAAAAACAGTCGTGAAAGATTTAGCCGCGCTAAGTGGTGATATTCGCTACGGCACGAACGTTCAAATTGGCTACTACGATCAGGAGCAAGCTAAACTGAGCTCAACTAAATCGGTTCTGCAAGAATTATGGGACGAATGGCCATTACTAAACGAGAAAGATATTCGTAATGTACTTGGACGCTTCTTATTTAGCGGAGACGATGTGGGTAAATCCGTGAATTCATTATCCGGTGGTGAGAAAGCGCGTCTAGCCTTAGCTAAACTAATGATGCAAAAATCGAACTTCCTCGTACTAGATGAGCCGACGAACCATTTAGACTTAGATAGCAAGGAAGTATTAGAAAACGCACTGATCGACTATCCGGGTACATTACTATTCGTCTCACATGACCGTTACTTCATTAACCGTATCGCGACGAAAGTAGTCGAGCTGTCAGGCACTGGCTCTTTCGAATATTTAGGGGACTATGATTACTACTTAGAGAAGAAGCAAGAGCTTGAAGAATTAGCACAAATGAAGGCTGTTGCCACTGCGACACAACTAGAGACTAAACCAACAAAAGCCTCGACATCACTGATTGACAAGGACGTAAAAAAACGTGAGCGTCAAATTCGCCGCACGATTGAAGATATTGAAGTAAAAATGAGCGCACTTGATGATGTGATTGCACAACATGAGGAAGCACTATGCGACCCTGATATTTTCTCTAATCACGAAAAAGCACTCTCTATTCAAACAGAGCTAGATACTGCAAAAGAGCAGCACGAGGAGCTTGAAATGCAGTGGCTAGAGTTACAAGAAGAGCTAGAAGGATGACTATGTAAAGGGGATGATGTATGTCATCCCTTTTTTATTGTAGTGATTTCATCATTTGTAGTCGCTTATACGCATAATATGAACCATAAACCCAACCGAAGCTACTAACTGTCACTAGCGCAATGCAAAAGCTCACAACGGGCTGCCATATCCCATGCTTCACTTGAAGCGGCTGACGCTCTCCCTTATGAATACTATGGAAAATATCAATTATTTGTCCTCTTCCATATGAAATCGCAAGCGGATAACACGTAATCGCTGCAAATAAAAATACACCTATAAACGACGCTCTCCATGCATAACCCATCTTTAATATATAAAACGCATAAAAGAAGCTACTTGCCAAACCAAGCCCTACAACCAATAGCAGTATCACCTTATTTTCTCTTTTGCATAATTTATTTCGCCACCTCTCTTTCATCATAATTTCCTCTAGGCTGTCTGAATATCTGTTTTATTACTATTCCATCATATTAAATAGTTAAAACCTGGATTTAAATATTGTTTACATATATATTGGTCAAGCGACAATTTTATACAAAACCTGCCCAAAAATTTATTCACATTGCAATTTTAGCTATATCAACATATCAACATAGTTTTCCACACTATACACAATATTTTGTTTATTTATACACATTTCCCCCAAATATGTACATACTATATTTAGATAAATCATATGTTCTCCACAGGTTATCCACAGATTGTGTATAAGTACGGATGTTCGTCTTAACTTTTCCACTTATTTTAAAAATACCTGTGGATAATTTTTCAGAAAAGTTTTACGATAATGAAATATCGATTTGAATAAAGAATTTTTATTATAAAAGCAGATTTTCGACAATTTTTACTTTTCCACAAAACTAATTTCGTTAAAAAAAGAGCTTTGAAAGCGCCATTGCTCTCAAAGCTCTCTCTATTATACCCAGCTTTTTAATTCCATTCCTGGGCGACCGTTCATTGCTAAATTACCACGACTGCCTGCCTCGTACATATAATAAGCTGCTGCACCAATCATCGCCGCATTATCTGTACAAAATTTTAGTGGTGGCACATAAAACGGAATACCTTCCAATGCAAACGTCGCCTCAAGTAATGTGCGAAGACCTTTATTCGCCGCAACACCGCCTGCCGCGATAACCTGCTTCACGCCAAACTCACGTGCTGCACGCAGTGTTTTCGCTGTCAGTACTTCTACAACACTATCTTGGAAGCCCTTCGCAACATGTTCTGGAATGATTTCTTCACCACGCTGGTCCATATTATGCTTATAGTTAATGACTGCTGACTTTAAACCACTAAAACTAAAATCATAAGAATTCGCCTCAAGCCATACGCGTGGGAACGGCACAGCTTCCGTCGATTCATGTGCAAGTTTATCAATATGCGGTCCACCTGGGTACGGCATATTTAGTACACGTGCAACCTTATCATACGCCTCACCTGCTGCATCATCACGCGTCTCACCAATCACTTCAAACTGCCCATGCCCACGCATTAATACAAGCTCTGTATGCCCGCCTGATACGACAAGTGCAAGTAATGGGAACTCCATTGGCTGTACTAAGTTGTTCGCATAAATATGCCCTGCAATATGATGTGTACCTACAAGCGGTAAGCCGTGTATAAATGCAAATGCCTTCGCTGCATTAATGCCAATCAGTAATGCCCCAACAAGCCCTGGCCCTTCTGTTACAGCAACTGCTGTTAAATCTTTGGGCTCCATATTTGCCTCTTTTAATGCCTCTTCAATCACAATTGTTATTTGCTCCACATGGTGACGTGACGCAATTTCTGGTACAACACCACCAAAACGCTTATGACTTTCAATTTGTGATGACACAACATTTGAAATAATTTCCGAACCATTTTTAATAATAGCTGCAGCCGTTTCATCACAACTCGTCTCAATTGCTAATATATAGTTATCCATTATAATTTCACCCACATGACTAACGCATCCTCGAAATTGTCGCTATAGTAGCCTTTACGAATGCCACCCGCCATAAATCCAAGCTTGCGATATAAATTAAGCGCGACTTCATTCGACACGCGTACCTCTAAATTCATCGTTTCCATACCAGCCTCGCGTGCTACACGAATCGCCTCGACCATAAGCGCCTCACCAATTTTACGACCACGTGCCTGTTTATTTACAGCAACATTCGTAATTTGCGCCGCGTCAATCGTCAGCCACATCCCACAAAAGCCAATAATCTCTCCATCTTCTTCTGCTACTAAATAATGTGAAAACTGATTTTCCTCTAGTTCATAGTAAAAAGAATCAAGTGTCCACGGCGTAGGAAATGATTCTACTTCAATCGCATGTACACCTGGCACATCTTCATGCGTCATTTTTCGATATTCTACCATCACGCCTGCTCCTTTTTCTGTTCCTTAATCCAGTTCGCCTCAGCCTCTGCAATACGACGATACTGCGGTACAAAATGGTGAGTTGCTTCAATCGAAGGTAACTCTTTATCTAAAGCTAGCATAATTAGCTCCGAAGCACGTGGTAAATGCTGTGTGAACGAGGCAAATACAGCACGCTCCCCTAACACTTCACGAATACGCTCCTCGAAAATTGCAACATCCGTTCCAATAAACAAAATTGGTCCTTCTAGCTCCTGCAATTTAACAAACAATCCGTCAATATGATCATGGAAATCCTCGACAACAGGTGCAAGCGTCGCACCATCATAAATCCCCGCATACACATTACTACGGCGCGCATCAAATATCGGACAAACAAGCCCAGTAAATAAGCGTGCATTTCCAGCAAGCACCTGAAGGCTCGTTACACCAACTAAAGGCTTCTGTAGCGTCCAAGCAATCGTTTTAGCGAGTGTCACACCTATACGGACACCTGTATAAGAACCAGGTCCCTCAGACACTGCTACAGCGTCTATATCGCTAGGTGCTAGCCCAGCCTTTTGAAATACTTCCTCCACTGCCGGCATCGCACCAATCGAGTGTGTTAGCTTCACATTTTGTACAATCTCCGCAAGCACTTTCCCGTCCTTTACAAGTGCAACTGATAACGGAGCATTTGCTGTTTCAATTCCTAACCAAATCATTTTAATAGCTCCTCACAAAGCTGAACATATTTACTGCCCAGCGGCTTTAATACAAACTTTCGTGCATCCTCGTCAACACGTGTAATTTCAATTGCTAAACGTTCCTCTGGTAATTCCTCTTCGATTAAATGCGCCCATTCAACAACCGTCACCGCATCCCCGTAAAAAATTTCATCCCAACCAAGATCCTCGTCACTATCAGCTAACCTATACACATCTAAATGATTCAGTGGCAAACGTCCCTCATACTGCTTCATAATCGTAAACGTTGGACTATTTACCGTACGTGTAATACCTAAGCCACGTGCAAAAGCCTGTGTGAATGTTGTTTTGCCGGCACCTAAATCACCCTCAAGCGTAATCGTATATTGCGATTCCACTAGCTCCGCAAGACGCGTCGCAAGCTCTTTTGTTTCTTCTAACGAATGTATATGCTTTTCAAATATCATAACGTAATCCCTTCTTCAAAAAGTCCATTACTTCTAGTTTACTTGAATAAACGAAAATGTTCAAAACATCCACAATCTTTCTCTCCATAATAAAAAGTATCTCCACTAGAGAGATACTTTACCGAGTTGAGCTTCCTCGCTTTTCAATAATTTCAGTACTCATTAATTTTCCATCTTCAAAATAAACAACGTATGCTTGTGTTAACAATATCTCATCTCGCCACTCATACACACTCGTTTCAATTTCCGTACCAGCACCACCAGCTACCTCGACAACATCCATATAATTCATCCCTGGCTGTAACTGCTTAAATTCATCTTCATTCATATATTTTTGCCATTCATATATATTTTGATCTTCAACATTCAACACACGATCCTGACAGCCTGTAACACTGAATAATACAAACACTACAACTGCTATAAGTATATAAATATATAATCCTTTGACGTTCATATTTATCCCCCCAAAATAAATAAACGTATAACTTTGTTTACCCGTAGAAGGAAAAATAAAAACTTTTACAATAATTAACTTTCTAATGGACTAACCTAATTTCATAAGAAAACATAAAAACACATCTAAAATGGTTATGCTTGCACTAAGGCATATCAAACTATTCTGT
The DNA here is from genome assembly GCA_040274725.1 of Solibacillus sp. Taxonomy (GTDB): domain Bacteria; phylum Bacillota; class Bacilli; order Bacillales_A; family Planococcaceae; genus Solibacillus. Next base: position 64,094 of record JBEMAQ010000022.1, read on the forward strand.
AGGTGTTTTTCTTATGGCAAGAGTTAGTTATCGTTCTGATGTGAAATGGGCCGTTGTGAAGGAGAGGTTAGCAGTTTACTATACAAAGAATATGGCTATAAACTGAACCGTAATACCATACAAAAATTGATGAAAAAGCATAACTTACAATGTCAAATGAAGAAAAAACATAAATTCAAAGTAGATCAAGGACCCGAAATGATCGCCCCTAACGTATTAGCTCGCTCTTTTACAGCTGCGGCGCCCGACGAGAAATGGGTAACTGATATTACGTATGGCTCCACATCGATGTATTTAACAACAATTTTAAATTTGTTTAACAATGAGATTATTGCGTATAAAATGTATGACCCTCAGCAGACACCACTTGTAATGGATGTGTTAAAGGCAGCCTTAGAAGCAAGACATTATCCATTCAGAGCAAGGCATTGTCTACATTTCTTACGCTTATCAAAATTTCTTGGAGGAAATGAAGTGACAGGCGAGTATGTCACGCCGTGTAAACTGTTGGGATAATACGGTAATTGAATCTTTTCACTCGCATATTAAAACAGAAGCATTTGCGCGTGTGAAGCATCATTCATCAACTAATGAAGTGATAAGATTGTGTGTTGCAGCGTATATGAAGGAATAGAACGAGGAAAGCAAGCAGCCCAATTAGGTGTTTTATGTGTGTCTCAAATAGCTAGGTCAGTTCATAAAAAGAAGTTAAATAAAAATAACACTCCACAAAAAGCTACATAATTTTGCTTTTAATAGAATGTTAAAGTTTTCAAGTGAAATATATTTAAAACAAAAAAAGCCTTTATGAGTTATTCTCATAAAAACTGAAATGGCGGTCCCGACCGGGATCGAACCGGCGATCTCCTGCGTGACAGGCAGGCATGTTAACCGCTACACCACGGGACCTTTAAATTAAATAAAAATAAGCGAAGCGACGTCCTACTCTCACAGGGGGAAGCCCCCAACTACCATCGGCGCTAAAGAGCTTAACTTCCGTGTTCGGTATGGGAACGGGTGTGGCCTCTTTGCCATCGTCACTTCACTTATTTAGTTGAAAAATTGTTCTTTCAAAACTGGATAAACGTTTCATTGAGTTTGTAATAAAATTTGGTT
>JBEMAQ010000023.1:0-58752 GCA_040274725.1 Solibacillus sp.
ACGGGTCATAGCATAAAAAACACGCACAGCTTTGTGCGTGTTTTTTCGTATAGAAAATTATTCACTTACTGTACAGTCTAACCACGTAGCAGTACGACCTAAAATATTTGCACGAAGTTCGACCAAATCATTGTATTGCTGGAAAAATAATTTCTTTTGCTCGGCAATTGTATCACCCTCTGGCGTTGGTGATAAAACGTAATGAGCGAACGTTTCAGCGAAATCTTCAATAACGCTTGTCATAGCGTAGTCTGAAATAAAGTTCTCATAATTTTCTTCAGGGTGACCGTCAGCGTAAAATTGGTTATAATAATCGGCTAAATAAGCATCGTCATAAAAGCAATAGTCCTCGAAAAATACACCTTCACATAAAGCTTCATCCGCATAAGCATCATAATCAACCTCGGTATTACGCAAGCTAAGTAAATGCGCGAATTCGTGAATATATGTCAGGATTGTATCAGAGGCATATTCTAGATCGGCACGGTTCATACCAAGTGTCCAAAAATCTGTATCATAATCGTCGTGTAAATAAACGTGTGCAAGTGTATCACCGCTATCAAATACTTCAAATTTTGTCATATCTGTGCGAGCATATTCTGGGATAAGCCAGGCATAGCTATACCAAAGTGATGCATGTTGATCAATTGTTTCTTGTGTGACATTTGCATCTGTTTCAATCGTTTCCCCGTCTAAATCGACATCGTATTGAACAAGTACATCTAAACCATCGAAATCTGGAATGTGGCTATTCTCTTCTGTTAGCGAGCCGTAGTTTTCTTCAAGTTCTAGTGCGAGATTGTCTCCCCAAAGCGCACAGTCTTCGCCGTTACAGTCGATAACGACCGAGCAACTTTCGTCCTCCTCGTTGAAAACCTCGCCGTCTTTACAGCCGCCATCGATTAACAGCTCGACAAACTCAAGTTCTTCATCTGCGAGAAGGGGCTTTGAGATGGCTTCCCCGTCGTCTGCAACAGCTTGCTCGTAATCGTCTAAGTTGTCTAAGTCGTCTAAGCTACAGCCAGTTACTAAGCTAATAATGAATGCTAGTAAAAATAGGTGCATGAACTTCATAATTAAATACCTCCTTTTTCATGTATGAACGTCCTATTTCAAAAGTTTGCTATGTACAGGTATGTTTGACGTTATATATTATTTATACAGTAATAACAGCTGTTTGAATGAACGTAAAGAATATTTAATGTTTATAAAGTTTTCTTTATGAATAGCGTTACATAAATAGTTGACCTTAACGTTACGTCAAGCTTTATAGTAAAGATTGAGGTGAAAGTAGTATGTTGATTAGAGAGGTTGCGTTATTATCTGGTGTTAGTCAGCGGACGCTTCGTTATTATGAGGAGAAGGGGCTGTTAACACCTGCCTATGCAGAGGGAAACGGTTACCGTCGCTATCGTGAGCATGACTTGGATCGGTTACAGCAAATTTTGTTTTATCGTGAGCTTGATTTCCCATTAAAGGAGATTAAGCGAATGATGGAGGATTCGGCTGTTGATCGGGTAGCCATGCTTCTTCGGCAAAAGGAATTATTAGAAAAGAAAAGCAGGCATATGGAGCAATTGATTAGATTGATTGATGAAACAATCGTTGCAGAAAAGGATGGGATCAAGATGACGAATGAACAGAAGTTTGAGGCATTTAAGCAAAATTTAGTAGATAATCATGAGCAAAAGTACGGGGATGAGGTGCGCGCGAAGTATGGTGAGCAGGCACTCATGTGGACAAATGAGCAGTTAAAAAACATGACAGAGGAGCAGTATGCGGCCCTACAAAAGATTGAGCGGAGTTTATTTGAGCGTTTAGCAGAGGCGATGGAAATTGGGGATTCAGAAAATGAAGTCGCAATGGAGGTCGCGGAGCTGCATAAGCGCTGGTTGCAATTTCAATGGAAGAAATATACGAAACAGGCGCATGCAGGGCTTGCGATGCTTTACGTAAGTGATGAGCGCTTTACGGCTTATTATGATTGTCAGGTAGGGACAGGTGCTACTAAGTTTTTGACTGAAATCATTCAAAATTATACAAAAAGCGTTTAAACTTATCGAAAAGGGTAATGATTTACTATCATGTTCAGGTGGGATTTTTTGTGGAATCATATCAGCTAGAACATTTGAAGAAATTATTACTACGCGAAAAGACGAATCATGGGTCGAATGATTTTGAGATGGAAAAAGTGAGTTGTCATCTGTTGACAATCATCCCGCTGATGCGGCGACCGATTTAATGACGGTGACGACGGATCTGGCCATTGAGGAATTTAAGGAGGAAGCGGTAGACAAAATTGATGCCGCACTTGCCGCGATTGAAGATGGTAGTTACGGAAATTGCAAGGAATGTGGCAAGGGAATTCCATATGAACGTCTCGAGGCGATTCCGACCGCACTCACTTGTGTCAATCATACAGACGGTGAAAATATTTAAGCATTAAGATTGTCTAGAGCATGGTTTCTGGGCAATCTTTTTTTAGTTTTGGCAATAGCTTATTCATATTAACTATGTGCAAAAAGTGATATGATAGATAAGGTATTTTATTTTGAACGAATGAAAATTGCATTGAAATATACAGTTTGGAATGCAACATGACGGAGGGAATTTTCATGCAACACAAGTGGTACACTGCCACTGAAGTAGAGGTAGGCTCACAGCAAGGAAAGTACTTTTATATGGAGACAATCGAGGTGAGTCGCTTATCTGCACTGGCATTTTTTGCAGCAGGACAGGATCGCTACAAGGGGCGCCGTTTTTATTGGCAAAATCGTGAAAAGACGTTTACGCTTGTTGGACTTGGTTATGCGCATGTGATCGAAAATAATGCACATGGTGAGCGCTTTGATTCAGTGGAGGCACAGTGGAAAGAGCTGACGCAAAATATTGTGCAGGAAGAGCGTGATTTGCAGCCGATGCTGTTCGGTGGTTTTACGTTTGATACGAAAAATAATGTAGCAGGTGAATGGACAGATTTCCCGCAGAGTGCATTTGCTGTCGCGACGCATCAGCTTGTCATTCGCCATGATAAAGCATATGTGACGATTAATTTAATTACGAACGAGGCGAATAGTTCGTTGATATTTGAACGTCTGCGTAAAGAGCGTGATACGCTAATTCACGCAGCACAGGTGAAAGAGTTGAAAACGTACGCGAAGCCGGTCATGACGAATTACATGGAGCCGCATAAAGAGGCGTATTTGAAATCAATTGACCAAGTGACGGCACTGATTAAGGCGCGGGAGGCTGAGAAGGTCGTAATTGCGCGTTCACTTGCTTTGACATTTGAAGAGGATATTACAGCACCGCAAATTTTATCGCATGTTGTCCATGAGCAGCCGGAGAGTTATTTATTTGGTCTTGAGCGCGGGGACATGCTATTTTACGGGGCGTCACCGGAACGTTTAGTGAAGGTTGATAACGGACATGCATTTTCTTCCTGTGTAGCGGGCTCGATCAAGCGCGGGAAAACAGCGGAAGAAGACGAAGCATTTGGTCTAAGTCTACTAAATGATACGAAAAACCGCGGTGAGCATCATTATGTGGTCGAAATGATTTCAGAGACATTTGAGAAAAATTGTACAGAAGTGAAGGTGCCCAATGGACCGAAGCTGCTTAAAATTCGTGATATTCAGCATTTATATACGCCGGTTGAAGGTGTGTTAAATGAGGATGCAACAATTTTACAGCTTGTGAAGCATTTGCATCCAACGCCGGCACTTGGTGGTGTACCACGTGAGGCAGCAATGGAGATGATTCGAGCGTATGAGCCGATGAACCGCGGTCTGTATGCAGCACCAATTGGTTGGTTAGATGCAGAAGGCAATGGTGAATTTGCGGTGGCCATTCGTTCGGCAGCACTGATAAAAAATGAAGCGTATTTATATGCAGGTGGGGGCATTGTTGCGGATTCAGAGGCGCAGTCAGAGTATGAGGAGACGCTTGTGAAGTTCCGACCAATGCTACGTGCCTTAGGGGGACAGTTACATGAGTAATGTGTTAACAAGTTATGTGTATAAAATGATTTCAGCACTCATGCAAGGTGGAGTTGTGGACGTGGTCATTAGCCCAGGTTCACGCTCGACACCACTTGCATACGGCTTTGCTTCTACAGAAGGGTTGAATGTGTATCGCCAGGTAGATGAGCGTTCGGCAGGCTTTTTTGCGCTTGGCTTAGCGAAGGCAACAGCGAAGCCCGTTGTTTTGCTTTGTACATCAGGGACAGCGGCGGCGAACTATTACCCGGCTGTTGTGGAGGCGAAATATGCGCGTGTGCCGCTTATTGTCATTACAGCGGATCGCCCGCATGAGCTGCGCGAGGTTGGTGCACCACAAGCCATTAATCAAATGGGTCTGTACGGGGAGCATGTAAAATGGAGCGCGGAGTTTCCGATTCCGGATGACGCACCTGCGACATTGCCATTTATCGAACGCCACAGTGTACGTGCAGTAGCGATTGCGACGAGTGCACCATTTGGACCTGTGCATGTAAATGTGCCGTTCCGTGAGCCGTTACTCATTGATTTTGGCAATGTGCCGCCTGCAACATTTAACAAGAGCTATGTCAGTGAGCTAGAGCCGTCGCGTGTCGCGAAGAAGGAATTACAAGAAATTATTGCGGTTACGCGCGCAGGTATTATTGTTGTCGGTGAATTACCACTCGGTACAGACACAACGCATTTATGGAATTTTGTACGCGCGGTACAGTGGCCGGTATTAATCGAGAGCTTATCAAACTTGCGTACAGAAGTACCTGAGGACTGCCAGCTATTTGCGATTTCTACATATGATGCATTGCTAAAATCGGAGCGCTTTAAACGTAATGTGACGCCAGAGACGGTGATTCGCTTCGGTGCACAGCCTGTATCGAAGTTTTTAATGCAGCATATCGCCGCGTCGAAGCCGAAAAACTATGTCGTTGTGGACGAGGACGTTATGTTCCGTGATTCAGTGCACGCATCGACGCATTTCATTCATGCGCGTGTAGGTGAGTGGTTATCAGAGCTTGAGGTAGATAATGCACGCACAGAAATTTCATTTGCACAGTTTTGGAAAATGGCCGATTTGCTTGCGGTGGATACGATTGAAAAGTACAAGACGTATGCAACAGACGAGGGTGCGATGGTGCGTACATTTATTGAGCGCTTACCAGCTGGCAGTGATGTGTTTGTCAGCAGCAGTATGCCGATCCGTGATATCGATACGTTTTTAACGACTGAGGTACGTGACGTGCAGGTTTTTGCGAACCGTGGGGCGAACGGGATTGATGGCGTGATGTCGACTGCGCTTGGTTTCTCTAAAGGCCGTCCGGAACGCAAAGCTTACATTTTAATCGGTGACTTAGCATTTTTACATGATGTGAATGCATTTATTGCCACGCGCTATCAGGAATGTGACGCAACGATTGTTGTCATGAATAATGACGGTGGTGGGATTTTCTCTTATTTACCACAGGCTAGTGTGACAGCGCATTATGAGGATTTATTTGGCACGCCGACAGGACTGACATTTGAGCAGGTGGCGAGTATGTACGGCTTTGACTATAAGCGTGCGACGACGGTGGCCGAGTTTGAGGAAGCAATGCGCGCGGGTAAAACGACGCCGATCCAGTTAATTGAAGCATTTACAAACCGCGAGCAAAATGTCACAGAGCATCGCCAGCTTTGGCAAAACATTAAAGAGGGGCTAGACGCATGGCTCGATTCACTGTAAAGGGTGTAAACATTTTTGCCGAGCAGTTTCACGAGGACTGCACGCGCACGCTTGTCCTGCTCCACGGCTTTACGGGCAGCAGGAAAACCTGGCAGCACATTGTGCCGAAACTTACTGATTTTCATGTGGTGACGATCGATTTAATCGGGCATGGGCAAACAGATGCGCCGGAAGATAGCATCCATTATTCAATGGCAGCACAAACAGAGCTACTAGAAGCTTTATTTGAACAACTAGGCTTGAAAAGCTTTAGTTTGCTTGGCTATTCCATGGGGGGGCGTGTGGCACTGAGCTATGCGGTGCATTATCCAGAGCGCATTGAAAAGCTGCTACTTGAAAGTGCATCACCTGGGCTTGTAGCAGATGAGGAACGCGCGGCACGTAAGAGAGCAGACGACACACTTGCGGAAAAGATATTTGAAAACGGGATTGTGTCATTCGTTGAGAAATGGGAGAACATCCCGCTATTTGCCTCGCAAAAAGCATTGCCTGCATCGGTACAGCAAGAAATGAGGCAAGAGCGCCTCATGCAGCGCGAAACGGGGCTTGCCGGTAGCTTACGCGGTATAGGTACAGGTGTGATGCCAAGTATGTGGCATGAGCTTCCATTGCTTCAATTTCCTGTAGTGCTACTAACAGGCTCGCTTGATGAGAAGTTCGAAAACTTAGCGAAGAAAATGCTAAAAAGCTTACAAAATGGCCGGCACGTGTCGATTATTGGCGCAGGTCACGCAATTCATGTGGAAAATCCGACGAAGTTTGCTACAATAGTAAAGGAAATGATTTCAGAGGATTAAGCATCTTTTTGAAACAATAAAAATTAGGGGGACATACCAATGACAAAACAACGTCTATGGACTTCATTACATACGTATGAAGACATTAAGTATGAATTCTATAACGGCATCGCAAAAATTACGATCAACCGTCCGGAAGTACGCAACGCATTCCGCCCAAAAACAACAGCGGAATTAATCGATGCATTTACACGTGCGCGCGATAACGAAAAAGTGGGCGTAATTATTTTAACAGGTGAAGGCGAGCATGCATTCTGCTCAGGCGGCGACCAAAAAGTTCGCGGCCATGGTGGTTATGTTGGCGATGACAACATTCCGCGTCTGAACGTACTTGATTTACAAACATTAATCCGCAAAATTCCAAAGCCAGTTGTGGCAATGGTTGCAGGTTATGCAATCGGTGGCGGTCACGTATTACACGTAGTATGTGATTTAACAATTGCTGCTGACAACGCAAAATTCGGTCAAACTGGACCAAAAGTTGGCTCATTCGACGCAGGTTACGGCTCAGGCTATCTTGCACGTATCGTAGGTCACAAAAAAGCACGTGAAATTTGGTACTTATGCCGTCAATACGGCGCGCAAGAAGCACTTGATATGGGCTTAGTTAATACAGTTGTTCCTTATGCACAGCTTGAAGATGAAACAGTACAATGGTGTGAAGAGATGTTACAAATGTCTCCTACAGCGCTACGTTTCTTAAAAGCAGCAATGAACGCGGATACAGACGGCTTAGCTGGTATTCAGCAGCTTGCTGGTGACGCGACACTTCTTTACTACACAACAGATGAAGCAAAAGAAGGCCGTGACGCATTCAAGGAAAAACGCCAACCTGATTTCGGTCAATTCCCACGTTTCCCTTGATTTAATAACTAAAGGTGCTCAAAAGCGAATCGCTTTTGAGCACCTTTTTATATGGTCTATTTTAGTGTATGATAAACTAATAAAACGGTACAAGAAGGTATAATGATGACCCAGGCTAATTTGCAAACGAATTTACTATCCCTTTTTGAGTTGAACACGGATGCAATTTTGCATGTAACTCTTGATGGGTTCATTTTAGATATAAATGCCACATTTTTAGCAGTAAGTCAGTACACAAAAGATCAAGTAATCGGTCAAAATTATGAAAGATTTGTCATTGTTCGAAAAAAGATAGCTAGTATTGAAAGCGAAAGTGATAATCAGCTAACTAGTGAAGATACCCGCTTTTGTTTAGTGAAAAATGATGGGGGTATAGTCGATTGTTTAATGCGCAAAAGTCCCATTAAAATAAATGAGCAGCTAATCGGTTATTTTATCGTCATGAAGGATATGCGAGAATTAGACAAAATAGCTGAACACTACTTAGAAAGTGAGCTTAATTATCGTACGATTGCTGAAAATATTCAGGATGTATTAATTTTAATGGATAAGGATTTAAATTATTTGTACGTATCGCCATCAAGTGAAGAAATGTTTGGCTTTGCACATAAGGATATTCAAAATCGGACAGCCTATTTCAATATTCATCCTGATTATGTAGAAGAAATTGATAAAAAGTTTCAACGTGCATTGCAGCATGGGGAAGATTTTTACGTAAATTTAAAGGCTTGGCATGAGGAAAGACAGTGGGTTTGGACAGAGATTAAAGGCAAGGCGGTATACAGGAGTACGGGGGAGTTTAAGCATATGCTACTTGTTGCGCGAGATATTTCAAGGGAACAAGAGCTACAGCAAAACTTAGTGTACTATGCATATCATGATAATTTGACTGGATTACCGAATCGACGTCTGTTTATAGAAAAGTTGGACGTGGCAGTCGAAGTGTTAAAAAGCCAACAGACAGCCTTTACGATGATGATGATTGATATCGATTATTTTAAAGAAATCAATGATTCTTACGGGCATGAAATTGGTGATGCAGTGATTGTCATTTTCGGTGAACGGGTGCAGCAGGCTGTGGGGAACAAGGGCTTAGTAGCGCGACTTGGTGGCGATGAATTTGTTGTGCTATTGGATCTCTATGAAGAAGCTGATGTCACGGAAATTGCAACGAGAATCAATGAATATGTACGTGAGCCAGTTGTCATTCAGCAAACGGTTGTTGAAATGACTGCAAGTATCGGCGTTTCCATTTGTCATCAGCCAGATATAACAGTGAAAGAAGCACTGAGGCAGGCGGATGAAGCATTGTATATTGTGAAACGCTTAGGAAGAAATCAATTTAGTATTTATCGGCAAAAAGAGGCATCATCTCAGTAAAAGATTGAGCATGCCTTTTTGCTAGAAGGAGTGTTAGTTTATGCAGCCGAATTGGCTCATGCAGCGCAGTTATTTAACACCGAATCGTATTGGGCTGAGCTTTGGTGAAGAAACATGGACTTTTGTACAATTAGCGGAGCGCGCAGCACAAATTGCGGGACAGCTGGCATCATGCGGCTTTCAAGCAGGAGACCGCGTAGCACTGCTTGGACCATCAACACCGGAGCTCATTCATGTCATTCATGCGTGCATGCATTTGCAGCTCGAAATGGTATTTTTAAATTTACGTCTTGCGCCAAGTGAGCTGACGTATCAAATTGCTGATGCGCAGGTGACCGGGATACTTGTCGCGGATAGTGAAACGACGAAAATTCAGGCACATGCACATACGACCTTTAGTGCGTTATTTAGTCAGCCAATCAACGAAGTAAGCTTGGCGCCTGAATGGGACGAGCAGCAGACGATTTCAATTATGTATACATCAGGCACAACAGGCTTTCCAAAAGGTGTGCGTCAAACAGTGCAAAATCATAGTTCGAGTGCGATTAGTTCCGTGCTGAATATGGGATTATCTGAGCGTGATGTGTGGCTTTGCATCGTGCCAATTTTTCATATTAGCGGCTTTTCAATTTTAATGCGCTCACTGCTGTACGGCATGCCGGTGCGCCTCTATGAAAAGTTTGACGCGGCCATTTGCGCGGAGGAAATTGCATGTGGCACAGTCACGCGTATGTCGGCGGTGTCGGCGATGCTTGAGCGCGTGCTTTCTTATATGGAGGCGCACGGTTTGACTGCGCACGAAAATTTTAGCGGGATTTTACTTGGCGGGGGACCGGTGCCGGTTGATTATTTAAAGCGCGCGGCAAGGCTGAATTTACAGGTTGCGCAAACATACGGCATGACTGAAACATCCTCACAAACCGCAACGCTTAGTAATGAGGATGCGATGCGCAAGCTAGGTTCTGCTGGGAAACCGTTATTTTTTAACCAAATTAAAATCGACGGTGCGAACGCGGCATGTGTTGAAGGAGAAATTTGCATTAAAGGGCCACATGTCACACCTGGCTATATCGGTCAGTTTAGCAAGCTTGCGGCACTCGAGGACGGCTGGTTAAAAACGGGTGATATTGGTTATTTGGACGAGGAAGGCTATTTATATGTCATTGATCGCCGCTCAGATTTAATTATTTCAGGTGGGGAAAATATTTATCCTGCTGAAATTGAAAATGTACTGCTCGCACATCCACTCATTCAGGAAGCGGGTGTTTGCGGGGTTGAAGACGAAGTATGGGGGCAAGTGCCAGCAGCATTTATTGTCATCAAAGCACCGATTACTGCTGAAAAGGTGATCGAATTTTGTAAAATGCATCTCGCGCACTATAAAATTCCAAAAACAATCAAATTCGTTGAAGAATTGCCGCGTAATGGGTCAAATAAACTACTTAGAAGAAAACTAAGACAATTATAATAATCATGTAAAAACCTCTAATAATTATTGGAGGTTTTTATTTATGAATATTTCCCTGTAGCAAACTACAAAAAAAATTTGAAGTGCAGTTTACAGGTGATACGAAAACATTAAATGTACGTCTAAATCAGATTATTAAAGATTTGGATAAAATGCTGGAGCAGGCAGGTTTCGAGACAAGGTATATGAAGGGGACGGCTGGAAATGACACGCACGCTTGGAATTTAGTAAATGTGGACGGTGAATGGTTCCATGTCGATGCAACGTGGAATGACCCAGTTGGTAATGAAGATGGCCAAGTAAATCACAAATACTTCCGATTAACAGATAGCCAAATGGCGAAAACACATACATGGGCAAAAGAAGCCTACCCAACAGCAACGAGTACAAAATATGTAAGTTTACAACTAGCAAAATAAATCCCTCCTTTCTAATAAATAAAGAAGACACCTTTCGCGTATGAGAAAGGTGTCTTCTATTTGGATTACTTTGTTAATGCTTGCTTTAACACATCGATGTTTTTGCGCATTAATGTGAAGTAATTTTCGTTATTTTTTACGTCATCTGGTGTTAAAACACTTAAGTTATGCAAAATTAATGTGTCTGCACCGACTTCTTTTTGAATAACAGAAGCTAAGTTTGACGAAACATTTTGCTCAAAGAAAATGTACTGGATGTTTTCTTTTTTTGCTAAATCGACAATTGTTGTTAGCTCTTTTTGTGATGGTTCACTTTGTGAGTTCAGACCTGCTACCGGCACTTGCGTAAGACCATAGTGGCCTGCAATATAGCCGAATGCTGCGTGTGACACGAAGAATGTTTTGGCATTTACACCTTCAGCCATTGTCGTAAAGTCATTGTGCAGTGCATCAAGCTCTGCGGCAAGTGCATTGTAGTTTTCAGTAAAGTATGCATCTTGCTCTGGTAGTGCTTTCGCTAATTCATTTTTAATTGTTAATGCTAAATCTTTTGAAATGACTGGTGATAGCCAAACATGTGCATCGTGGTCGCTATGGTTATGACCCTCGTGTTCGTCAGCTGCTGCATGTTCTTCGTGAGCCTCATGATTGTGACCTTCATGTTCGTCTTCCTCATGTGCCTCATGGTTGTGACCTTCATGCTCATCTTCTTCATGCGCCTCGACAGCCTCTGCATGTGTGTGACCTGTTGAAATGTGTAGCTGCTCTTCTGTTACACTTTCTGCAACAGGCACTAATGTTACGTCTTCATTTGCTAAAGTTGTTTTTGCCTTTTCAACAAACCCTTCTAAACCAAGGCCGATGTAGAAAAAGTAATCGGCATCGGCTAACGCCATCATATCTTTTTGTGTTGGCTCGAATGTATGTTCATTTGCTCCAGCAGGATAAATCGATTGTGCCTCCACGAAGTCGCCACCAATGCGCTCTGCGAAATATTGTAGAGGGTAAACCGTTGTATAAATTGACAGTTTATCGGCGCTAGCCTCTTCTGTTGCAGGGGTATCGGTCGTTTCCTTCCCGCCACATGCAGCAAGTACCAGTAAAATACTCGCAAAAATAAATAATGAAAGTAACTTTTTCATGTATTGTTCTACTCCTTAAATAGTAATAGTTACGATTTGAATGTTTTTAACGTTTTTAACTATACAGGAAGTACGAAAAAAAAACAACCTTCGAAATTATTTTTTTTTCGAAGGCCATTTTTCAGGTACCGGATCAAAGCCACCTGGGTGAAAAGGGTGACATTTTAATATGCGCATTGTGGTAAGGATGATACCTTTAAAAAAGCCGTGTCGTTCAAATGCCTCTAGCCCGTAGCTTGAGCATGTCGGATGAAAGCGGCACGTGGGTGGGGTCATCGGGGAAATAAATTTGCGGTAAAGCTTAATGATTGTGATGAACATGTATTTCATAATTACTCCTGTTCGCCATTTTTATAAGCACGGATTGGCTTGTCGTCAATTGTTTGCGTCAGTGTGACCTTGTTTTTTCGCGCGATATAAAAAATTGCAAACGCGAAAATGCTCATAATGCAAATAATGATAATGAATACAACAGATAGGCTCATTTGTCCTCACCTCGCTTCTGTGTCACCACATCCACGGTATGCTTATAGGCGTATCCCCATTTTATCGCAAGTAGCGTCAGAGCGGTAATGATGACAACTGTGAAAAGGGAAATGATCATTAAAAGTGAGAGTGGTATATGCATATGTGACAATCCTTTCAGTATATGGCTATTATTTTACAGCATCTAGCGCGTGAAATTTGCGAACGATGTATGAATTTTCATATGCTGTCTATGCTAATGATGAGGTGATGGAAAATGGAAAAAAGAGCGGTTTATGTATCTGTAGCAAATTTAACATGTAATTTTCAGCCAGGACCCTCGCATGAATTTGTTTTGCAAATGGAGCCGCTACAAGCACGAGTGTTTGCAAAAATTTTTCGACAAATGAATGAGCTAGAGGCAGCCAATGCCTTTCGTGCACATTTGCCGTACATTCCGTATCATTCAGACCGTTTAAATCATGAAATTGACTATCGATTAAAAAAGGTGTATACGCTTATTCATATGTTTGGTGATGAGGAGGCAAAGAAATTTGTCGAGCAACTACCGTATTTTCAAGAGTATAGTGAATAATCAAACTTGAATAGAGGCTTCTCCTTCGTTACACTTGAAGGTAGGAGTTGAGACACATATGTTTACATTTACAGATGAAAACGGATTACAAGTAGATTTACGCTTTGATGAGGGCCCGTTTGAGGTCGAGCCGAAGCATGTGCTAGCGCTTGTACAGTATGATGACAAGTGGCTATGCACCGTACATATTCGCCGCGGCGTAGAGTTTCCGGGTGGTAAGCAGGAAGAGGGCGAGACGCTAGCGGAGGCGGCTGTGCGCGAGGTATACGAGGAAGGCAATGTGCATATAGAGGATGTAAAATGGTTTGCCTATTATATTGTGCATGATGAAGTGCCATTTTGTAAGGCGGTATTTACAGGAAAGGTCGCATCCATTGAGTCGTTTACGGGCGATTATGAGACGACAGGGCGTATGTGGCTGACAGAGGAAGAGCTGTGGAACCGTACGGATTTAAGCTTTTATATGCGCGATGCGGGAATGAAGAAAATGTTACAGGAAGTGAAGCAGCATGAACGAGAGTGGTAGCATTTATTCGATACGCCGCTATCCGTCACCCAATGTGAATGTACGCTTAGATGAGATTATTTATTGGTCGGAAGGCTTGCGTGTGAAAGGGCTACTTGCTAGACCGATTGCGACGGGGAATTATGATGCGCTCCTCTATTTACGTGGTGGTTTGCAATCAATTGGTATGGTGCGCCCGGCACGTATTGCGCAATTCGCGGAGCAGGGTTTTATTGTTTTTGCACCGTATTACCGTGGTAATCGCGGTGGCGAGGGGAAGGATGAGTTTGCGGGTGCAGACCGCTTTGATGCGGTGCATGCGGTGGATGTATTAAAGCAGTTTACGCCGCGCAAAACTGTACATCTTTTCGGCTTCTCGCGTGGCGGTTTGATGACGCTGTGGACGGCGATACTGCGTGATGATATTGCGTCGGCTGTCGTGTGGGCAGGGGTATCTGATGCGGCACAGACTTACTGGGACCGCGTAGATATGCGCAGAGGGCTAAGACGCATTGTTGGTGGCACGCCGAAAAAGGTACCAGAATTATTTGATGCGCGTACACCGTTGTTTGAAATCGAGCAGGTGAATGCGCCGGTGCTGATTATTCACGGCACGGCCGATGAGCACGTCGATATCGAGCATGCTTATCAGTTGGAGTTTTGCTTACAGGACGCGGGGAAACGTGTGGAGACCTGGTATTCATTTGGTCTGAAGCATCATTATCCGCCGAAACTGAACCGGGAAACGGTGAGCAAACTTTGTGAGTGGATGAAGCTACAAGGATAAAGAAAAGGCGGTGTGCTCATATAGCACGCCGCCTTTATTATTATTCAGCTTTTACTAAAATTTTAATTTGGTTCTTTTCATTTACTAATGTTTCAAAGCCTTCTGACACAACTTCATCAAGTGAAATGCGCTTTGTGACAAGCTCTTCAGCTGGGAAATAGCCTTGTGTCATTAAGTCCATAACAGCTGGGAAGATATCACGGTAGGCAATAATTCCCTTCATTGAACGCTCAGAAAGCACGATATTGTTTGGCTGGAATGAAGCTTCCTTTTCCCAAATAGAAACAATAATTGTTTCGCCTTCAAATGTCGTAGAGTCAATCGCTTGCTTTAATACAACTGGCACACCCGTTACTTCAAATGCAACATCTGCACCGCCGTTTGTCAGTTCTTGAATGCGTGCAACTGCATCTTCCTCGGCAGGGTTAATGACTGCTTTCGCACCAAGCTCTAGCGCCTTTGCACCGCGCTCTTTTGATAATTCGACTGCGTAAATTTCAGAGGCACCTGCTACCTTTAATGCTTCGATCACAAGTAAGCCGATTGGACCAACACCGAACACAACCGCTTTGTCGCCGGCTTTTAATTTACTCATGCGCACAGCGTGAAGTGCAACCGCAGCAGGCTCAACAAGCGCGCCTTGCTCAAGTGATAGACCTTCTGGCATTTTGTGTACCCAGCGCTCATCGACAACTGTGTACTCTGCAAAACCACCGCCACCACCAGATAAACCGTGGAAGCCTAAATGTTTACAAATATTATATTTACCTTTTTTACATGCCGCACATTCACCACATGCTAAAATCGGTTCAACGACAACCTTGTCACCAGGCTTAACAGAAGTCACGCCTTCTCCTACTTCTTCAACAATACCTGAAAATTCGTGGCCCATGACGATTGGGGCTACATCTTTACTTACATAGTGAGGCTCGTTTACGGGAACGAAAATCGGGCCTGCTACATATTCATGTAGATCACTACCGCAAATACCTGTCCATGCTACTTTAATCTTTACACGACCTGTAGTTACTTTAGGTTCCTCGATTTGTTCAACGCGAATATCTTTTGCCTTATACCATAATGCTGCTTTCATTCGGTTCATCTCCTCAACTTGAATATACACTTATTATACAAGAAAAATAATTTTAATAGGTGAATATGTATCTTTTGTCAATATTTAGACAAAATGGAGTGAGGGATTTTTTACAAAATAAAAAACGCCCCATTAAAGGAGCGTTTTTAATATATGATATAAGTTTGTTAAAACGTTATGTCGGAAATAACATTGCGGGAAATTAAGCTACAGGGCCGCCTTTTTTTGCGATTGCTTCGTCAACACCAGCAAATTTTCCGAAGTTTTTGTTGAATAAACCAGCTAAGTGAGCAGCTTTTGCATCATATGCCGTTTTGTCAGCCCAAGCGTCGCGTGGGTTTAATACTTCTGATGGCACACCTTCGATAGCAGTAGGAATGTGTAAACCAAATACTGCATCTTGGATTGTTTCTACATTGTTTAATTTGCCTTCGATAGCTGCGCGAACCATTGCACGAGTGTAAGATAATTTCATACGAGAACCTACACCGTACTCGCCGCCAGTCCAACCAGTGTTTACTAAGAATACTTGAGAGCCGTGCTCGTCAATTTTCTTACCTAATTGTTCTGCATACACTTGCGCTGGAAGTGGTAGGAATGGTGAACCGAAACATGTAGAGAATACTGGCTCTGGCTCTGTAACGCCGCGCTCTGTACCGGCTAACTTCGACGTGAAGCCGCTTAAGAAGTGGTACATTGCTTGCTCTTTTGTTAATTTAGAAACTGGAGGTAGTACACCAAATGCATCCGCAGTTAAGAATACGATTGTTTTTGGGTGACCTGCAACAGATGGTAATACAATATTGTCAATGTAGTCGATTGGGTACGCTACACGTGTGTTTTCTGTTAATGAACCATCATCATAGTCACAGATGCGTGTTTCTGGATCTACAACGACGTTTTCAAGTACAGCACCGAATTTGATTGCATGGTAAATTTCAGGCTCTTTTTCTTCAGAAAGGTTGATTGTCTTCGCGTAGCAACCGCCCTCGATGTTGAATACACCATTGTCAGACCAGCCGTGCTCGTCATCACCGATTAATTTACGGTCTGCATCTGCAGATAAAGTTGTTTTACCTGTACCAGATAAACCGAAGAATAATGCTACGTCGCCTTCTTCGCCAACGTTTGCTGAACAGTGCATAGGGAAGATGCCTTGCTCTGGTAATAAATAGTTCATAATACCGAAGATTGATTTTTTCATTTCACCCGCATACTCTGTACCACCGATTAAGATGATTTTCTTTTCAAGAGATGTGATGATGAATGTTTCAGAAGCTGTACCATCTACCGCTGGATCTGCTTTGAAGTTTGGTGCAGAAACGATTGTGAAATCAGTTACGTGAGATGCTAACTCTTCTTCTGTTGGACGGATGAATAATTGATGACAGAATAGGTTATGCCAAGCGTATTCGTTTACTACTTTAATGCTTAATTGTGAATCTTTATCCGCACCGGCAAAGCCATTGAATACGAATAATTCATCTTGCGCCTTTAAGTAGTCGATCACTTTTACGTATAGGTTATCGAAAACTTCTGCAGAAATCGGAAGGTTTACTTTACCCCAGTCGATTTTGTCTTTAGAGCCGTCTTCTTCAACCATGTATTTATCTTTAGGAGAACGACCAGTATATTTGCCTGTTTCAGCACGTAATGCACCATCAACAGTTAACATTGCTTCTCCGCGTGATGTCGCTTTTTCTACTAATTGTGGTACTGAAAGTTGTGTGTTAATATTGTTACCAGATAATAACTCCTTCAGTTCGTTAGCAATTTCTACTGAATTCATCGATTAAATACCATCCTTTATTATATACTCCCGAGTGATCGGGGTTAGTTGTTTGTTAATTCAAAAATAGTATAACACATTGACTGAAATAATCTATACTAATTGTAAAATAATTTTGATTAATTTTTGAACTTATTATTCACATTTTGTCACAATAAATACAACGTTTAAATTGTTAGTAAATCTCGCGCAAATATTGTTGACAGCGCAATTTTTTTTCCGTAAGATAATAACTTGAACGGATACTCTTATCCCGAGCTGGTGGAGGGTCTCAGGCCCTATGAAACCCGGCAACCTGCGCATTTTGCGTGTTGGTGCCAACCTGATGCAAGGATACGTCCTTGAACGATAAGAGTGAAAGGTAACGAAAAACAACACTCCTTTCCTCACGCAGCATAAGACTGCGGTTATGAGCGAAGGGATTTTTTATTTTTATACACCATTTACAAAAGAGTTTTTTCCTTATTATAGAGCCTTTCGAAATCCTCGTGTTGAAGCAGTGATAGCTTGGCGTCTTTTCTTTTAACGAAGAAAGGATAAACATGGGTAACGAGTACCGTATCAATCGAGCAACAGAGTTTGCGATTAATTAGGAGGAAATACCAATGACACAACGTCGATTATTTACATCAGAAAGTGTAACAGAAGGACATCCGGATAAAATTTGTGACCAAATCTCAGATGCGATTTTAGATGCAATCTTAGCAGCAGATCCAAATGCGCGTGTAGCTTGTGAAACAACGGTTACAACAGGTTTAGTATTAGTAGCGGGCGAGATTTCAACATCAACTTATGTTGATATGAAAGGGATTATCCGTGATACAGTAGCTGAAATCGGCTACACACGTGGTAAATACGGATTCGATGCAGAGAACTTAGCTGTACTTGTCGCAGTAGGTGAGCAATCTCCTGACATCGCGCAAGGTGTAGACCAAGCGCTTGAAGCACGTGAAGGTTCAATGACAGACGAAGAGCTAGAAGCAATCGGTGCTGGTGACCAAGGCTTAATGTTTGGTTATGCATGTAACGAGACACCAGAGCTTATGCCAATGCCGATTTCTTTAGCGCACAAATTAGCACGTCGTCTAACAGAAGTACGTAAAAATGGTACATTAAAATACTTACGTCCAGACGGGAAAACACAAGTAACAATCGAGTACGATGAAAACAACACACCAGTACGCGTCGATACAATCGTTATTTCTACACAGCATGACGAAGAAGCGACATTAGAGCAAATTCAAGCAGACATGAAAGAATACGTAATTAACGCGGTTGTTCCTGCTGAATTACTTGATGCTGAAACAAAATACTTCATTAACCCAACAGGCCGTTTCGTAATCGGTGGTCCTAAAGGGGATGCAGGTCTTACAGGTCGTAAAATCATCGTAGATACATACGGTGGTTACGCACGTCACGGCGGTGGTGCATTCTCTGGTAAGGACGCAACAAAAGTGGACCGCTCAGCAGCATATGCAGCACGCTACGTGGCGAAAAACATCGTTGCAGCAGGCCTTGCAGACCGTGCAGAAGTACAATTAGCATACGCAATTGGTGTAGCACGCCCCGTATCGATCGCGGTAGATACATTCGGTACAGGTAAAGTAGAATCAGCACAAATCGTTGAGTGGGTAAGTGAACTATTTGACTTACGCCCAGCAGGTATCATTAAAATGCTTGACCTACGTCGCCCAATCTACAAACAAACAGCAGCTTACGGTCACTTTGGTCGTACAGACTTAAATGTACCTTGGGAAAACACAGATAAAGCAGATATTTTACGTACAAAAGCTGGACTATAATAGATAGAAAAAAGTCGCTCCTAAGTGGGCGACTTTTTCTATGCTTACTTTTGAATCGATTTATAATACTGACCTTTTTCCACATATTCACGAATAATGCGGTCCATGTCTTTACGGTCTTCCTCGGTAATGTCACGTACAACCTTTGCAGGGCGGCCCATTGCAAGTGTATTCGGAGGGATTTTTTTACCTGGTGGCACTAAGCTACCTGCACCAATAAATGCACCCTCACCAATTTCAGCACCGTCTAAAATAATTGAGCCCATGCCAATCAGTGCACGCTTGCGAATAGCACAGCTATGTAATGTTACTTGATGGCCAACCGTTACCTCATCTTCAATAATCAGCGGGTATGCAGGACTTTGGTGTAAGCAAGATAAGTCTTGAATGCTTACGCGTTTTCCGATAATCGTTGGGGATACGTCACCGCGAATAACAGCACCGAACCAAATGCTCGTTTCAGCACCAATTGTCACGTCTCCAGTCACAACTGCTGTATCGGCAATATAAACGGATGGGTCAATATTTGGTGATTTGTCTTTGTAAGGGTAAATCATTGTCTAACGCCTCATTTCTCGTTAATATGGATAGATAACTGTATTTATAGTAACAAATAGTAAGTAGGAAGAAAATATCAATTTTTTCTAATGCTTATGTGTTAGTTTGGCAGTACACTAGGAAAGTAAAAAATAGAGTTGCTTTTTAAAAGTAAGTGAGCATTTTTCAGGGAAGGAGGACTTTACATATGTGGAGATGGGAGGCAGATGAGCAGCCAAAAGCAGTGGTTGCCATTATCCATAGTGCGTACGAAGAGCATCGCTGGTATGCGTGGCTTATTGAAAAACTTCGGAGCTCAGGCTTTCATGTTGTGATGGGGGATTTGCCTGGACATGGTGATGGCAGTAAATATGCGCGTTATCATGATGAGGATTTTGATGATTATAAGAGCTATACAACGCAACTCTTTAAAGTCGCATTAGAATACGATTTACCGCTGTTTGTTATTGGACACGGGCTCGGTGCGATTATTGCGATGCGTGTCTTACAAAAAGGAAAAATTGAGTGCGCTGGTCTGATTTTAACGTCGCCGTGGCTTCATTTAAAATTAGCACCTGGAAAAATGTCGAATGCACTGACAAGCTTTAGTGCCATTACATCAAATGTAAAAATAAAGCATGAGCTAACATTGCTACATTTTACGCGCAATGTTGACAGTTATTCGGAGCTCAGTGAGCATTTTCCGCTTAAAAACACCGTGACGGTCAGCTGGTACCGTGATATTCAGCAGGCAATGCGTCAATTGCGTGATCCGGAGCGCCTTATGCCGAATATCCCGCTGTTATTAATGACCGGTCGTAATGATAAAGTGATTGACCATGCAGCAGTGAAACAGTGGCTGCTCCAGCAAAAGCTGACAGAGTTTCAATATAAAGAATGGCCAAATTGCCTGCATGCCTTGTATTTTGAGCAAGAGCGTGAGGAAGCATACTGTTATACAGAGGACTTTATGAAAAATGTATTGCGTTCGTTAGGTTATATTATGAACTAAATTTAGAATCCTACTTTCTACAAATAGAATAGTAGGATTCTTTTATTTTTAATTGATTAATACTATTTTTCCATTTATGCGTGGCGAATATTCAGAAAATTTGTTATCCTGTGTTGTATAAACAAAAAAATCGTACTATAGTAAATTTTTAATGAATAAAGTATGGAAAACAACAAAGGGGTGGGCAGATGGAGAATATAGTAAGTTTTTTAAATGATATTTTATGGGGACCGTGGTTTATTTATGGGATTCTGCTAGTCGGACTTTTCTTCTCAATTATTACGAAGTTTTTACAGGTTCGACATATTAAAGACATGTTTGTTTTAATGTTCAAGGGTGAAAAATCGGAGAAGGGGATTTCTTCATTCCAGGCATTAACCATTGCACTATCAGGTCGTGTCGGTACGGGTAATATCGCGGGTACAGCGACAGCGATTGGTATGGGTGGACCAGGAGCCGTATTTTGGATGTGGATGATTGCTTTTATTGGTGCATCGACAGCGTATATTGAGTCGACGCTTGCACAAATTTACAAAGAAGAAAAAGCAACAGAATACCGTGGTGGTCCTGCCTTTTATATCGAAAAAGGGATGGGGCAAAAGTGGTTCGCGATTATTTTCGCGATTGCGGCATTAATGGCCATGCTTATTTTAATGCCAGGTGTGCAATCAAATGCCATTTCTGTTGCGATGAATAATGCATTTGGCTTAGAAACATGGATGACAGGACTCATTATTGCCGTTTTATTAGGTGTAATTATTATCGGCGGGATTAAATCAATCGCAAATGCCGCACAAATTATCGTACCATTTATGGCACTAGCGTATATGATTATGGCGATTATTATTATTTTCATGAACATTTCAGAGATTCCTAGAGTCGTTGGTTTAATTTTCACAAGTGCCTTTGGTGCACAAGAGCTGTTCGGTGGAATTATTGGCTCTGCAATTGCTTGGGGTGTTAAGCGTGGGATTTACTCGAATGAGGCAGGTCAAGGTACAGGACCTCACCCAGCAGCAGCGGCAGAAGTATCGCACCCGGCAAAGCAAGGATTAGTGCAGGCAGCATCTGTCTACATTGATACATTACTCATTTGTTCAGCGACGGCATTTATGATTTTATTTACAGGGATGTATAATGTACACGATGAAAAAGCAGACCAAATTGTTGTGACGCATGAGACAGAGGACTATACAATTTACCCGACGATCTTTACAGGCGAGTTCGGGGCAGATACATTAGCAGGCGATACACAAATTACGTTTGCACAGTCGATTAAAGAAGGAGCGGCATATACACAATATGCAGTAGACAGTGCGCTACCAGGCTTCGGTGGACCATTCGTAGCGATTGCATTATTCTTCTTCGCCTTTACGACAATTATGGCGTACTACTATATCGCCGAGACAAACGTGGCGTACCTATTCTCAGGTAGTGCAGAGAAAATCGGGATTTGGATTGCGAAAATTGCGATTATCCTAGCCGCGTTTTACGGGACTGTTCGTACATCTGACCTCGCATGGGCAATGGGCGATGTCGGGTTAGGTTTAATGGTATGGATCAACGTTATTGCGATTTTAATTATTATGAAGCCAGCCATTCTCGCGTTAAAAGATTACGAGAAACAGAAAAAAGAAGGCAAGGACCCTGTATTTGATCCTCAAAAATTAGGCATTAAAGGGGCAACCTTCTGGGAAGATCGCATAAAAAACCGCAAATAAAAACAAGAGCTTTCCGCTCGGATTATTCCGAAGCGGGAAGCTCTTTTACTTTTTCAAGTGCGATGATAAATGGTGGGTCATTTTTTTGATTAATAAATTCGTAACGCAGCACGTGCACATATTTTTGTGGCAGCGCGCTGACAAAACGAATCACTTCATCACGTTCCTCTTTGCCACCTTCATGTCCGTGATACACAACAAGCACAATCATCCCTCCGACCTTGAGTAGCTTCAGTAAGTCCTCAATTGCCTGGACGGTCGTGTTCGGCTTTGTGACAATGGAATGATCACTTCCTGGCAAATAGCCGAGATTAAAAATCGCTGCGGATACTGGCTTTGTAATGTATTTCGCCACGTTTTCATGCCCGTCGCGTAGCACTAATGCGCGGTGCTCAAGTGCGTTGTCTAGCAGGCGATTCAGTGTCGCGTCTACTGCCGTCTTTTGCACGTCAAATGCATACACATAACCCGCGTCTCCGACAAGGTTCGCTAAAAATAACGTATCATGCCCGTTTCCGGCTGTTGCATCGACGGCAATATCGCCCTCACCAACACTCATTTCAAGTAACGTTTGTGCATATTGAATGACGCGTTCTAGTTTCATTGTGCACTCGCCTCGTAAAGTTTGCCTTGCCATGAGCCGCGGCGCTCAAGTTCAGCGTCAATGCCGTTCAGCACTTCCCATTTATTCACTGACCACATTGGCCCAATCATTAAATCAATCGGCCCGTCCCCTGTAATGCGGTGGATAATCATATCGGGTGGCAGGATTTCTAATTGGTCTGCAACGAGTTGAACATAGGCATCTTTCTCCATAAATTCTAGCATGCCTTTTTCGTATTGCTTTACAAGCGGTGTGCCTTTCAGTAAGTGTAGTAGGTGGATTTTAATACCTTGCACATCAAGCTTTGACACAGCGCGTGCTGTTTCCATCATCATATCGTAATCCTCAAGCGGTAAGCCGTTAATAATATGTGTCACAACCCGGATGCCGTGTTTGCGCAGTTTGTTCAAGCCTTCTACATAAGTATCGAAGTCATGCGCACGGTTAATTAAGTTCGCTGTTTTTTCGTGTACCGTTTGTAGGCCAAGCTCCACCCAAAGATACGTGCGTTCATTTAGCTCGGCTAAATATTCCACAACATCATCTGGTAAGCAGTCTGGACGCGTCGCAATCGAAATCCCCATCACGCCTTCACAAGCAAGCGCGGCCTCGAATTTTTCTTTTAGTACAGGAAGCGGCGCGTGTGTATTTGTATACGCCTGGAAGTAAGCCATTGTTAAGCCGTCTTTCCATTTGTTCTCCATCTTCGCCTTAATCTCGGCGAATTGCACGTCAATCGGGTCGACCTTATTCCCAGCAAAGTCACCTGAGCCCGCTGCCGAGCAAAATGTACAGCCACCGAATGCAACGGTGCCATCACGATTTGGGCAATCAAAGCCCGCATCGAGTGCCACCTTATAAACCTTTTTGCCAAATTCATTGCGTAAATAGCGATTCCATGTATAATAGCGCTTTCCGTCTGACGGGAAAGGGAAATTTGTTTCTGTCATTTCTGTTTCACTCCTCTAAGTGCCTATTGTACCACGGTTGAGCGCGTTCTTTGTAGAGAGAAAGCTTTTTTTATTTGTTAAGGAAACTTTAGATTTTCGCATTGTGGATAACTTAAGGTAAAGTATGCTTTACGTCCAGGCTAAAGCGCCAGCCCCTCGAGGTCGCGGTCTCACCCTCGGGTGAAAGTAAAGAGCGCACTTTCACTTCGGGCTCGCAAGCAGCTGAGGCTCACACGATGTGAGTCATTGGGGACATGCCACATGGATGTGGCGTTTATGTCCACTCGGGGCTGAGCAGGCGCTTTAGCACTTTTGTTCTTGTAATCTTTGCGGAATAGGAATAGACTATTATCTTGGTGTGAAAAATTGCACGTAAAATAGTCAGAATATAGAGGGTTTAGAGGTGTAAAAAAGTTATGCCGAAATATTTATGGTTTTTAATTATCGGTACATTTGTCAATACGGTTGGTAGCTCATTTTTATGGCCGCTCAATAGTATTTACATTCATAATATATTAGGAAAATCACTAACGGTTGCAGGTGTCGTGCTCATGCTCAATTCACTTGCGGCGGTGTTTGGCAATCTACTAGGTGGTTACTTATTTGATAAGCTCGGCGGGTATAAGGCCATTTTAATCGGCGTGCTTTGTAATTTAGCTGCGCTCATTGCGCTGACGATTTGGCATGATTGGCCGCAGTACATTATTTTGCTGACGATTCTCGGGTTTAGTGGAGGCATTGTGTTTCCATCGATTTATGCAATGGCCGGTAGTGCATGGCCAGGGGGCGGGAGACGTGCGTTCAATGCGATCTTTTTAGCAAATAACGTCGGTGTAGCAATCGGTCCAGCGCTTGCAGGCATCATTGCAGATATTAATTTTGAATATGTCTTTATCGCAAATTTAGCGACGTATTTTGTCTTCTTTTTAGTCGTTGTCACGACATTTAAGCGCTTTGAGGTAGACAGTATTGCACCGAAAAATGTAATCGGGGAAAGTACAGGTGTTAAAGATCGTGCACCGTTTATTGCACTCATTATTTTAAGTGTGTCACTCATTTTTTGCTGGATTGCGTACTCGCAGTGGATGGCAACAATTAGCACGTATACACAAACGCTTAATATTAGCCTGTCTCAGTATAGCTTACTCTGGACAATTAACGGTATTCTCATTGTCGCTGTTCAGCCGCTTATTAAGCCGCTCGTCAAGCGCTGGGAGGACAAAATCAAGCATCAGCTTGTGCTAGGGCTTGTGTTGATGGCGGTATCATTTGGTGTTGTCTATTTTGCAGGAGACTTCCGCATGTTTGCAGCGGCAATGGTGCTGCTCACACTTGGTGAAGTATTCTTCACACCGGTCATCCCGATGATTGCCAATAAGCTTGCACCACCAGGCAGACAAGGGTTTTATCAGGGGCTAGTGAATAGTGCGACAACGGTTGGACGGATGATTGGCCCGCTACTTGGTGGTTTTATGGTGGATGTGTACGGGATGCAAATTTTGATGCTGTTACTCGTTGTCATCTTACTCGTAGCGATTATACCGTGTCTCGTGTTTGATAAAGGACTAAAGGCTGTACGTGAAAAGTAATGGAGCTGTGCTAGAAATTCTCTAGCATGGCTTTTTTCTTTCCGGAAATTAGGACTATGCGCTATCGTTAAAGTAGAAAAAATACGCATGAACGAAAGGAATGGTGTTTTTTGGTGATTTATGGTGATGCGGTAGATGCGGTGCAATGGATTTAGTGCACGGCGCAAAATGGGTCATTGTCATTATGGAGCATACCGCAAAGGATGGGAACGCGAAAATCAAAAAGGCATGTAGCTTGCCACTAACCGGAAAGCAAGTTGTGGACACCATTATTACAGAGCGTGGCCTCTTTCATGTAACACCGCAGGGCCTTATTTTAAAGGAAGTGTTTAGCGGCTTTACAGTGATCGATGTCATTAGCACCATTGAAGCACCTGTACACATAGACCTCACTTGCTAACTATTGTAATTTTGTGCGCTATCTATTAAAATGGATGAAATACAAATAACGACTGTGAGAAGGAATAGTAGATGGGCGCATTTTTTAGAGAGCTAGCGGGTGGTGTGAGCTAGTACATGCAAAATTGAACTCGCCTTTGAGTTAGCACTAGTGAACTAAGTAGCTAGATGCCGTGTTTTCGCGTTAAGAAATGAAAGCTGAGTGCTGTGTCACTAATTTGGGTGGTACCGCGGGAGTAAAAAATCTCTCGTCCCTTCTATTACAGAAGGGGCGATTTTTTTATTTTTGAAATATTTCGTCAATTCAGCTAACATAAAGAAAACCAACTAGGACAGCATCGTTTGACATTTAAGGAGGAACCATTTGTGAGCTTTAATCATCAGCAAATCGAAAAGAAATGGCAACAATATTGGGCGGATAATAAAACGTTCAAAACAGTAAACGACGATTCAAAACCAAAGTTTTATGCATTAGATATGTTCCCGTATCCATCAGGTGCAGGTCTTCACGTAGGACATCCTGAAGGCTACACAGCGACGGATATCCTATCTCGCTACAAGCGTATGAATGGCTACAACGTTCTTCATCCAATGGGCTGGGACGCATTCGGTCTACCAGCAGAGCAGTACGCACTTGATACAGGGAATGACCCAGCGGAATTCACTGCGAAAAATATTGAGACATTCAAGCGTCAAATTAATGAGCTAGGCTTCTCATATGACTGGGACCGCGAAATTAATACAACGGATCCATCTTACTACAAATGGACACAATGGATTTTCACGAAATTAGTGGAAATGGATTTAGCCTATGTGGACGAAGTAGCAGTAAACTGGTGTGAGGCACTTGGTACGGTACTGGCGAACGAAGAAGTAATCGACGGTTTATCAGAGCGTGGTGGTCACCCAGTTGTACGTAAACCAATGCGTCAATGGGTACTGCGTATTACAAAATATGCAGACCGTTTAATTGATGATCTTGTAGACGTTGACTGGCCAGAATCAATTAAAGATATGCAGCGCAACTGGATTGGTAAATCAGAAGGTGCACAAGTGAAGTTCACAGTGGACGGCTCAGACAAGTCATTTGAAGTATTCACAACACGCCCTGACACATTATTCGGCGCAACTTACTGCGTACTAGCACCAGAGCACGCGCTTGTAAAAGATATTACAACAGACGCACAGCGCGCAGCAGTAGAAGCATACCTTGAAAAAGTCGCATTAAAATCAGACCTTGAGCGTACAGACCTAGCGAAAGAAAAAACAGGCGTCTTCACAGGTGCTTATGCCATCAACCCAATTAACGGTGAAAAAACACCAATTTGGATTGCTGACTATGTTCTTTCAACTTACGGTACAGGCGCAATTATGGCCGTTCCTGCACACGATGAGCGTGACTACGAATTCGCAAAAGAATTCGGTATCGCGATTAAAGCAGTGCTTGAAGGTGGCGACATTGACAAAGAAGCGTTCACTGGTGACGGTGTCCACATTAACTCAGGCTTCCTTGATGGCTTAAATAAAGTAGATGGTATCGCGAAAGCAATCGAATGGTTAGAGGAAAACGGTGTGGGTGAGAAGAAAATTACTTACCGCCTACGTGACTGGTTATTCTCTCGTCAACGTTATTGGGGCGAGCCAATTCCAGTAATTCACTGGGAAGATGGCACAATGACGACAATTCCTGAGGATCAATTACCTCTTGAATTACCAAAAACAACAAACATCCGTCCTTCAGGTACAGGTGAATCACCACTTGCCAACATTGAAGAGTGGGTAAATGTTGTAGACCCTGTAACAGGTAAAAAAGGTCGTCGTGAAACGAACACAATGCCACAATGGGCTGGTTCTTCATGGTACTTCCTACGCTATATCGATCCAACAAACGATAAAGCAATCGCTGACCCAGAGTTACTAAAACGCTGGTTACCAGTAGATATTTATATCGGCGGCGCAGAGCACGCGGTTCTTCACTTACTATACGCGCGCTTCTGGCATAAAGTGCTGTACGATCTAGGCGTTGTTCATACGAAAGAGCCATTCCAAAAGTTATTCAACCAAGGGATGATCTTAGGTGAAGGCAACGAAAAAATGTCAAAATCTAAAGGCAACGTTGTTAATCCTGATGAAATCGTAGCTTCTCACGGCGCAGATACACTTCGTTTATACGAAATGTTCATGGGTCCACTTGAAGCATCTGTAGCTTGGTCTACAAATGGTTTAGACGGCGCACGTCGTTTCTTAGACCGCATCTGGCGCTTATTCGTAACAGAAGAAGGCAAGCTAGCAGAAAAAGTTCAAGTATCTGACGACAAGTCACTTGAAAAATCATACCACCAAACCGTGAAAAAAGTAACAGACGACTACGAAGGTATCCGTTTCAACACAGCGATTTCACAAATGATGGTATTCATCAACGACTGCTACAAAGCAGAAGTAATCCCAATGGAATACGCGAAAGGCTTCGTAAAATTAGTAGCCCCAATCGCACCACACGTTGCAGAAGAGCTATGGACAATCTTAGGTCAACAAGCAGGTATTTCTTACGTGGAATGGCCAACATACGACGAGTCAAAACTTGTGGATGACGAAGTAGAAGTCGTTGTACAAGTACTTGGTAAAGTTCGTGCAAAAGTAACAGTAGCGAAAGACGCGACGAAAGAAGAGTTAGAAGCTACTGCACTTGCAGATGAAAAAGTTCAAGAATTTATTGCTGGGAAGACAATTGTGAAAGTGATTGTAATTCCTGGGAAGTTAGTAAATATTGTTGTGAAGTAGGACTTTGCAAAAGGAAACCCCGCAATCAGGCAGATAAGTGCCTGGTTGTGGGGTTTTTAATTTATCCATTTTTAAAATTTCACACCATATACTACTTAATATGTAATATTTATTACTAAAAGATTGACAGTTATATTAAATTGTTTTTGTAAAGAACCCCTATATCTAAGAAGGGAGTTAGAGGATACGTATGTTTTTAAATGAAGTAATAGAAACGGAGACTAGTTATCCGCCCATATTTTTGGGAATCTTGATGAATTTGCCCAAGTACGGGGTGAAATAATGTCCTTGTAAAAAAAGTGAATTAAAGTAATTGCATCTGACGTAACGGTAGATTCTATAATTAAGAAAAGGGAGATGAGGGTATGTATTCAATTGGTCAATTTGCTAAAAAGACAGGGCTAACGGTACGAGCGTTAAGATTTTATAGTGAAAAGGGATTGCTAGAACCATGCTTTATTTCAGATGCGGGTCATCGTTATTATAATGACGCTAACATTGAAATCATTCAAAAAATAGTGACATTAAAATATTTAGATTACTCGTTGGCGGAGATTGAGGAGCTTTTACGTAATGGGGAACAGCAGCTAATAGAATCATTAATGTTTCAAAAAAAACAACTGGAGAAGAAACGTAACCAAATTGATCGTGTTATTGGGCGCTTAGATCAGGCCATTGAAATAGGAAAACGGAGTGAATCCATTGATACAACAATTTTTTTATCGGTAATTTTTAACTTACTAAAAGAGGATGAACAAAGAGACTATTTGCAAGGTATATTACCTGATGAGTTAGTAGAGCGCCTATATGATTTTTTTGATTTGAATATTATTGAAGCAAATCAAAAATATATGGATTTAGCAAATCAGTTGAAGCAAGCATATATTCAACCGATTCAAGATGAATATTTGGAATCGTTAATAGAGCAGTTTTTTTCACTAGTTCCACAAGATATAGCCGAAGATTTAGTAGAAGTATTAAAGGAATATGAGGATATTCAATTTGATGAATGGTTATTTCCTTCACCTTTTATAAAGGAAGAGGAAGAGTGGTTGATTTCGCAGGCTGAGAGATTAGGGTTGCACGGAGGGGTGGATGATGAATAATTCTGTAAAAGGAATTTGGCAGCTTGTTAATAGTCGATTGTCGAAGCGGCTCACGATAGGCACTCTTTTGTTAAGTATCGTTGAAACGCTTATCGGATTGGCTGTTCCGTTAGTTACGATGAGAATGATTAATGATTTTTCAACTAGTGGCTTTTCGTTGCAATCGATTTTATTAGTAGGGGTATTCTTAATTTCTCAAGCTGTACTAGGTGGAGTAACATTTTATATGATGCGTAAGCTCGGGGAAAGAGTTGTGGCTAACTTACGAAATGCGTTATGGGAGCATGTTTTACGGTTACGTATTCCTTACTTTGATGTACACGAGTCTGGTGAAACAATGAGCAGAATTACGCAAGATTCGAATGTTGTTAAGGAGCTTATTACAGACCATTTGATTAGTTTTATCTCCGGCTTATTTGCTATTGTTGGTGCAGTAGCAATATTAATCATTATTGATTGGAAAATGACGTTACTAATGTTAATCGCAGTTCCGATAGCAATTTTATTGACATTGCCTCTTGGACAACGTATGCATAAAATCGCAAAAGCAAATCAAGACGAGCTTGCTCGTTTTACTGGACAATTGGGGCGTGTTTTAACGAATATTCGACTCGTGAAAACTTCGCAAACAGAAAATTTTGAGCAGCAAAATGGAGAAGAAAAAATTCATCATTTATATCAATTTGGGTTGAAGGAAGCTAAAATTTTAGCGGTGCTATCACCAATTATGACGCTTATTATGATGGTTGTGCTCATTTTATTATTTGGTTATGGTGGCGCAAAAGTGGCAACAGGAACGATTTCAGCAGGTGAACTTGTAGCAATAATGATCTACCTCGTGCAAATCATTATTCCATTTACGCAAATGGCAACATTTTTCACTGCACTTCAAAAAGCGATGGGGGCAACAGAACGATTACAGGAACTTTTGAAAGAGCCAATCGAAGGGCATGGGATGAATGCTATTTCATCTTCCAATGAATCGATTACTTTTGACAATGTTGGATTTCAATATAATGATAAACCTCTTTTAAAAGGACTTTCCTTTACGATTCCAGCAGGAAAAAAAACCGCATTGGTTAGTGCCAGTGGGGGAGGAAAGACTACAATGTTTTCGTTAATAGAACGATTTTATGAAGTAACAGATGGTACTATTCGATTTGGAAATCAACCTATTGAAAGTATCGATTTAAAGCAGTGGCGTAGTTTATTTGGCTATGTATCACAAGAAGCACCACTCATGAATGGAACAATTCGAGATAATGTAACTTATGGCGAAAGTGATGTTTTAGAAGCAGATATTATACGAGCATTAAAAAACGCTTATGCATGGGATTTTGTCCAACAATTTGAAAAAGGGTTAGATACAGAAGTAGGAGAGGGAGGAATTAAATTATCAGGTGGGCAAAGGCAGCGGATTGCGATAGCACGTGCACTATTCCGAAATCCAGCGATATTATTATTAGATGAAGCAACATCTAACCTTGATAATGACTCAGAGAGAGAAGTACAGAAAGCATTCGAGCATGTAATGAAGGAACGTACAACGGTTATTATTGCACATCGCTTATCGACAATTACCCATGCGGATCAAATTTTAGTGTTTGAGGATGGCCGGATTACAGGTTCTGGTAAACATGAGGAGCTTCAAGAAAACCATGCTTACTACAAACAGTTAATTAAATTAATGACAACAGATGCTATATAATGAACCGCACTTACCTATATTACGAAGAACCGTATCAGAAGTAAGTGCGGTTTTTAATAGAACTACCAGGAGCATTGATACAATGCTCCTGGTAGTTCTATTATTTGTTGATATTAGCATCAAAGAGGTCACTTTTTATACGGAATATCCATAAAAAATCCTTTTTATAAGCCCATTTCCAGAAGAAATACAATGGTAAGCAAGATGAGAAATGCGGAAATAGCAAGAGATATGAGATATCGGATATTCCAAATATCAAGTATACACTTCCAGCGAATACCTTAGAAGCTATGGTTAACATTGAATAGCTAATTTCGGATTAGATAATCAAACGCCCCTAATGCAGCAGTAGCACCGGATCCCATAGAGATAATAATTTGGTTGTAGGCACTATCCGTACAGTCACCGGCAGCAAATACACCAGGAATTGTAGTAGCGCCACGCTTATCAACAAGTATCTCACCAATCCGGTTTCGTTCAAGTATGCCATCTAACCAGTCAGTGTTTGGAATTAATCCGATTTGGACAAATACCCCTGCTAATTCGATGTGTTTTTCTTCACCTGACTCACGATCTATATAAGTCAGCCCATTTACTTTCTCTTCACCTGTAACTGCTGTCGTTTGAGCATTTGTTAAGACAGTCACATTTGAAAGGCTAAGTAAACGTTTTTGTAATACATCATCCGCTTTGAGTTCTGCGCCGAATTCAAGAACCGTTACATGATGAACTATACCGGAAAGGTCAATGGCTGCCTCGATACCAGAGTTACCGCCACCGATCACTGCAATATCTTTTCCTGCAAATAATGGACCATCACAATGAGGACAATAGGCCACACCTTTATTTTTAAACTTTTCCTCACCGGGAACATTCAAATTGCGCCAACGAGCACCAGTTGAAATGATAACTGCTTTACTTTTGAGAATAGCCCCGTTTTCTAATTCAACCTCAACGAAGTCTTTCTTTTCTAAACGTTTTGCACGCTGTAGGTTCATGACGTCGATGTTATAAGCCTTCACATGCTCCTCAAGGGCTTGTGCAAGTTTTGGTCCTTCTGTCTCTTTTACACTAATAAAGTTTTCTATTGTTAGTGTATCTAAAATTTGGCCACCAAAACGTTCTGCTACAATACCTGTCCGAATTCCTTTACGTGCTGAATAGATCGCTGCACTAGATCCCGCAGGACCGCCACCAATAACAAGGATATCGTATGGTTCTTTGCTTGAAAGTTCTTCTGTCTTTGGACCAGTACCTAATTTAGCTAGGATTTCATCAATTGTCATACGACCATTTCCAAATGGCTCACCATTTAAATAGACAGCGGGTACAGCTAAAATATCTTTGCTTTCCACTTCTTTCTTGAATGCTGCGCCATCTATCATAGAGTGCGTAATGTTTGGATTTAGTACACTCATGATATTTAGGGCTTGGACAACATCCGGACAATTGTGACAAGTTAAGCTAACATAGGTTTCAAAGTGATACTCACCATCAATATTTTTAATTTGATCAATAACATTTTGGTCTACTTTTGGTGCGCGTCCGCTTACTTGAAGCAAAGCTAACACCAAAGAGGTAAATTCATGACCTAGAGGGACACCCGCAAAAGTAACACCGGTATCTTCTCCAACGCGATTAACGCTAAAGCTTGGTGTTCTCACGAGCTCTACTTTTTCTACTGTAATTTTAGATGACATCGAAGCTAGCTCATTAATTAGAGCTAGCATCTCGTCTGAAACTTTGTCAGAGCCAACGCTTACTTTGAGCACGATATCGTTTTCGAGCAGTTGTAGGTACTGATTTAATTGAGATTTGATTTCTGCATCAAGTGCCACTGAGTCTTCCTCCTTAAATTTTACCTACAAGGTCAAGGCTTGGCTTAAGGGTTTCGCTACCTTCCTGCCATTTTGCTGGACAAACTTCACCGGGATTGTTGCGAACATATTGTGCGGCCTTAATTTTGTTAATAAGAGTGCTTGCGTCACGTCCAATCCCGCCTGCATTAATTTCAAGTGCTTGAATTACACCGTCTGGATCAATGATGAAAGTACCGCGATCAGCAACACCTTCTTCTTCGATTAACACATCAAAGTTGCGAGAAATTTGGTGTGAAGGATCACCAATCATTGTATACGTAATTTTACCAATTGCTTCTGATGAATCGTGCCAAGCTTTATGAACAAAATGAGTATCAGTTGAAACAGAATATACTTCAACACCGAGTTTTTGTAGCTCTGGATATTGCCCTTGAAGATCTTCAAGCTCAGTTGGACAAACAAATGTAAAGTCTGCTGGGTAGAAACATATAATGCTCCAACGCCCTTTGAAATGTTGTTCTGTCACTTCTACAAATTCACCGTTTTTGAATGCCTGTGCTTTAAAGGGTAATACTTCTTTTCCGATTAATGACATAAAATTACCTCCAAATGAATGATATTAATACGAAACGTTGTTAAACAAATACCCTAATATTTTTGGTACAAAGTAAGAGGAATATACTAGGCTTTAATTAGAAAGATATGTATTAATTGTCACAATGGGGTTAGTTTTTTGGTGGTGCAATTGTAAATCGGTGCACAAAGATTACAAAAAATGAATGGATTAGAGACAAAAAAAGGACCCGGAATTTAAATTCCGGGCTTGATTAACACTTACTTATATTCCTCCATGACACACTGCCTCGCTTTCACATTGAATCCTAAGATTTTACCTAAGAATACCCTGCTTTAGCTTTATTCAGTTTTGATGGTCCTTCAGAGATTGATCATTCGCACTCATCGGGTTAACCCTCCTAGTCATTTGGATTTCAGTGAAATCTTTAATAGTATAGGTTCTTTTTTATTTTTTATACACTGAAAATCATTTTTATAGTTGGTGAAATTTTACTATGAAGAAATGAAGAACTAAATAAGTGCGATTTCTAGGAGGACCACCTAGAGTGTTGACATAAATATGTGTAGATAGCTTTCATCTATAAATTCGCCTTATCTTACCTCTTAAAATTATTGGTTGGAGAAATTGCGAAAAGTCCCCCAAATCTCTTGTTTAAATAACGAAGTATAAGTAGACAGGAAGTTTACGATGATTAATTCATAATCTAGATTTGGATAGAGATTGAATAAAAATCGATCACCGTATCGAATTGCTGTTAAAGCAAGTGGTAATTCGCGCCGAAAAATTTCATTCCGTTTTATTGCTGCATTTAAGTCGTGCTCCTCTGTATCTAGAAATACATAGACATTGTAATAGAAATTATGCCCATTCGTTTTCCATTCACCGATTACTTCATCCCTCAAATCAGAATTCACTTTGTCCCACGCAAATTGTGTTCCAATTGTTAAGAATAATTCCCCAGTCAAATCAGCGTGAGTCAGTGTGTGTTTTCTTGGAATAACTGGTTCCGTGGCTGAGACACCATTTCGATGTTCAACAACGAGTCTTTCTGGATGGAACTTACTCATGCCATTACCCCAATCGTTTTTTTTATCCATATGCTACTTTTCTGTTAGAGATTAGTTAGAAGTCATAGTTGTGATGATTTCTTGTAATGGAATTCAGCTGTTTATTCACCATAAAAAGGATTGAATCTTAAAAATTGTACTTTAACAAGTCATGGAAAACTATTTTATAAATAAGGGCGTTTTTTAATCATTACACATATGCTGTCATATAAGCATTGACTTGCATATATGACATCACGAAAAGGCTGAGTGAATAGAGAGGCGAAGTCCTTTCTTCTCATGGATGAAAGTCAATTGTTACGAATCTAAAAGGGATGAGTAATACAACTGCATCAAAAAGATAGGGTGCCTAGCTTTTTTAACACATAACCACTGTTTTAAAAACGTTGATAACTACTGATTTTAGGTAATGTAAAGGAGCATGTTATGTATCATTATTACGCTAGAACGAATATGCATTCTCCCCATGTCTTCTCGTTTGCTCGTGGAGATGTGACAGGGGATAGAGTACCTGATAATGTCTATCTAACCGGCATAATGACGCCAGACAGTCCGTTTATTCAAAATATCACCCTACTCGTTCAAGATGGAAAATCTGGCGAGTTAACAAGTGTCCCACTTCATGAAAATGCAGGTTATAACCCTACAGTATTCTTGGGGGATTTTACTGGGAATGGAGTAAATGATATTTTCATAAGTATCAATACAGGTGGTAGTGGTGGAATAATGTATCATTACATTTATTCCGTATTGGATAATACACCTCAATTATTATTTGATTTTAATATATATAATGAACAATACCAATATGAGGTCACTTATCAAGATGACTACAAAGTGGAAGTCATTAGCATGATAAATAATAAAAAGTACATTATAGATATCTCAACAAAAGGCATTGAGTATTTAAATGAAATATATGATGAAAATGGTAAATTAAAGAGCCCTATTGCGGGGTTTGTAAATCCTCTGAGTGGTTTATATCCTGTAGATTTTGATTCAAATAAAAAGTATGAGCTATTGGCCTATCAGAAAATTGCTGGGAGGTATAATGCTGATTCTTTAGGGTATGTTTTGAATACTTTAGAATGGTTAGATAATAGCTTTGTTTTGCAAAATCAGTATGTTGCTATTTTTGGATATTAGGATTAAATAAAGCGGGTTGTTTTGGAAAAACAGCCGGTTATACAAATTTTATAAAAGTCGCCCCTTTTATAAATGAATCAAATAATAGAAAGAAAGCTGGATTTAGCTCTTCAATAATTTTGTGGTTGGCACATCTTTCAATTCGTTGGTAATCATATGAATTATTAACCTTCTCCAAACTATAACATTAAAAAATAGTACAAAAATTTAAAGAACGGTGAGCGTGTGTTTGAGCGAATAAATGAAAAGAAATTAGTGTTAGTTTTAAGTAAACTCTAATCAACGAAATGAATTTTCCGCATAAACAGCTGAAACAACCACAAACTAAAAACGTAATCTCAAATTAAATTTGGAGGCGTAAACAAAAATGAACCGAAAACAACAAAAATCCAATAATGCGTTAAGCGTAGGCAAAATGATAAAAAATACAAAAGAAAATATCGAGCAAGCTGAAATTAGTAAGGAATTTGCTTTGCCAGAAGAGCTTGAAAACCTTGAGGAAAAGAATGCCCACCGTAAACGTTCAGTTCAGATGATGGAGCAACAACTAAAGGACGAGGCGGCATTAAAAGCACGAAAAAAGCATTTTGAATAAAAAATAAAATTCGCTGCATACTAAAAAAGATTTCACGTTCAAACAAAAGGGAGGCGGAAGCGATGGGAAAGAAGGACGAATTAGATCCGAAATCTCAAAAGATCCACCAAAAATGGGCGCGGGATAAGCAGCAAAAGTCTCAAGTAAATGGTGAAACAGAAGTTACTCTCCATAACCAAATACTAAGAACTGCTGCAAAATCCTACAAGACCTGACTTTTGGAATGAAGTGAATTGGGCCTCCATAAAGGTTTATCCTTTATGGAGGTTTTAATATGAAAAAAATCTCTCTACCCAAATCAAATTATTTGTATTAATAGCATACATCCGATATATTTTTCACTTGGAGTTAAAAAAACGATACTTTTTGCTTAGTTTATTGTGGAGGGTTAGTTTTTTAGGGCTATTTGATAATGACGATATGGGGGAGTTATATGAAAGGATTTACATCAATTATTCGGTTTATGAATCAGTTGAAGTATATGTACAAGTTTGCGCTGATTGGGTTTATGTTTGTCGCAGTGATTGTGGGGATATCTGTAGTATTGATTTCGAATATGAACGACAACATTAGACAGATGGAGGAGCGGAGAGAGGGCGCGAATTACAATTTGATTTTAAAGGATGTGTTGAAAAATGCGCAGCAGCATCGCGGGACATCAGTGAGCCTTTATAATGGCGATGAGTCGGTGCGTCAAAGTTTAACAGACATCGAACGAAATATGAATGAAGCGTTGGCGATTTTAGAAGGCGCTAGTGAGCAGCTAACCTATGATTTTGATGTAGACAATCAAATAAACGACATTCATAAGCAATGGGATGCGATTGTTTCGACGACGAAGTGGGGAAATTCCACTGAGGTTGTGAAAGTACATACAGCTTTAACCGAGTTAATTCTTGAAACGATGCTAGAGGTGAGTAATGAATCACAGCTGTTACTCGCGCAAACAAAGGAAAGTAGTAATTTAATTACGACAATGACGCAAACGATGCCTGGCTTAACAGAAAAGTTCGGTGTGATTCGTGCAAATGCGATGACAATTTTAAATTCAGGTGACATGACGGATACACAGCGTCAAACGATTAGTCAGCAGTTTTATTTGATTGAAGAGGACCTACAGTCGGTAACGGACGGCTTTGCGATTGCATTTGAGAACGAGGGGATTGAATCAGCGTTAAAGCAAGTTTATAATGAATCCTCTGAAAAAAATGCGTTGTATGTAACGCAGATTGAAAAGCTCATTACAGACGAGACGGTTTCAAGTGATGCAAGTGAATTTTACAACGTCGCAACAGCTGCGATTAATATGGAATTTGACGTCTATGAGGCGGGGCTTGTTTATTTAATTGATTTAATGACAGGGCAGCTAGACGACTTATATGAAGAGCGTAATTTTATTGTCATTGTTGAACTGATTGTACTACTTGCTGTTCTTTATTTATTCTGCGGTTTTTATTTAGGGATTAAGCAATCGATTGATCGATTAGAGCACGCGGCGACGGCTGTTGCGAACGGTGATTTAGCAGTACAGGTTGACTTGCAGACAAAGGATGAAATGCTAGAAATTGAGCAGTCCTTTAATAAGATGATTGGTAGTTTAAATGAGCTCGTAAAAGAGATTTCGATAAGCTCGGAGTATGTAGCAGCATCAAGTGA
Organism: Solibacillus sp.; assembly: GCA_040274725.1. GTDB lineage: Bacteria > Bacillota > Bacilli > Bacillales_A > Planococcaceae > Solibacillus. The sequence continues at coordinate 38,090 of JBEMAQ010000023.1, forward strand.
AGAGCTGCATGCAGGGGTTGAAGAGACGACGAGTTCGATTGTCTATGTGACGGAAACGATGGAGCAGGTGGCAGATGGTGCGAAGGCGCAAACGTCAGGGCTTGTGACAAGTAAGACGGCAATGGACGAGGTGGCGCGCGGCGTGCATGCGATTGCGGAGGATAGTCAGACGATTTATGCGCTGACGAAGGAAACCGCAAATTATGCAAGTGAGGGCGATGCATCCGTAAGTCAATCGGCGACACAAATGCAGGCGATTGAAACAAATGTACAAAAAACGAGCGATATGATTGCGCAGCTGCAGGAGCGCTCGGTCGAAATTGGTCGCATTTTAAAGCTGATTACCGACATCGCAGATCAGACGAATTTGTTGTCACTCAATGCAAGTATTGAAGCAGCACGAGCGGGTGAGCACGGAAAAGGCTTTGCGGTTGTCGCCAATGAAGTTGGCAAGCTTGCAGAGCAGTCGAGAGGTGGGGCGACAGAGATTACGACTTTAATTCAGCTCGTGCAGCAGGATACCGCCCTCTCTGTACAAATGATGCGCGAAGTAACGGAAAGCGTCGGTGTTGGTTTGACGATTTCAAACGAAACAGCGCAGAAGTTTGGCCGTATTTTACAAAGTACAGCGAGCTTAACAGAGCAAATGGAGCGTATTACAGCGAATTCAGAAAACATTTCAGCGGCAACACAGGAAGTTGCGGCGACAATGGATGACATGCTACACATTTCAAAGCAAAATCTAGAAGTTTCACAAGAAGTGGCGTCTGCAACAGAGGAGCAAAATGCGGCGATGGAGGAAATTTCATCATCAGCAACTGAACTGACAAACATGGCAGAGACATTGCAAAACTTAATTCGAAACTTTAAATTATAATTGTTAGGAGCAGAGTGCGTAATGCCTCTGCTTTTTTATGTTGTTGTGCAAAGTACAAATTTGGTGAAGGATATTTATGAGGAGGCCTTTTCACTTGCAGAGGAGGAGGTCGCTGCACGCCAAAATTTTACGCGCACGACACCGGCAGCGCATTGTGAGCAAATGGTTATACGGGCAAATCGGACAGGTTATCTCAGTGCAATTTATTATGAGGATTTATCTGCGAAGTTAGAGGACGACAAGGCGATTATTGAGATTAACACCAAAATTGGTGAATTTACGGTGGAAGGTGCAGCGATTGCGACGCTCTATGTGGAGAACACGTATGAAGAGGTAGAGAAGCTGACAGACTTTTTTGTTATTCAAGATGCAAAAATTCCGCAGATGGATTACCAATACCGTACCTCGCAGCTTATTGATATTACATTGAAATCATTGCCACCAGGGAAGCCGGACTTAAATAATGCGATTCATTGCTTGCGTAAAATTAGTGTCATTCTGGCAAAGTTGTTAGAAGCGGACGGGGAGTATGTGAAACTTGGCAAAGACGCAGCGAATATTATTTACCGCGTGCCAAAAATTGAGGATGAGCTATATGCAATGTACAATCAAATTCTCCCAGCGGCCGAGCAGGAAATATCCGTGATGATTGCATTATTTGAAGGCTTTTATACGATGAGTCGCACCGCAAATGAAAACAACAAGCAGCTCGTAAAGGATTTTGCGGAAAATGCGTATGAGTGTGTGTAGGAAATTTCACGAATCCACTTGATCAGCGTTATTTAGTAAAGGCTTATAAAAAATGATATTAGGATGAAAAGCTGTCATTTTAACGAATGGCGGTTTTTATTATGCTCTTTTGTAGGCAGGTAAATAGTTTTCTCGTGTGGTTGTTCATAAATTAACATAGAAACACAATTTTTGATGAAGGGAGAGCCTATATGGTTAACAGAAGTTGGTTTGATTTATTTGGTGGTAACACAGGACAAAATTTCGGGGATTTCTCGAATTTCACGGAGCTGCCTGAGCAAACGGCAGCAACGCAGTATGAACAGCCGCGCATGTCACCGCAGCAGCAATATGTGCAGCGCAATGTGACAAATATGGTCGTACCACATTATCACCCGTCGCATTTAACGACAGTGAATCAACATTTTATTCGTAATGAGCATCATTTTCCACATACGCAATCTGTTGTAAATGAATGCTATGAAACACATACAATGTGTGGAACGCCGTTTATGCCGCATCGCTGTCAGTGTCGGAATGGCTGTTCTAGATGTGGCAAGCGGTAATGATATTTATATTGATGGGAGGTGAGAGGGATGCCGTTTTATCCACCACCATATAGAAGAGATCCGTTTCAAATGCCGAGACAACGATTTGGACCGCCTGTACCTAATCAATTTAGAGGACCAAATAATTTCTACCCTCCTTCGAACCAATTCAGAGGTCCCAATAATTTCTATCCTCCCCAAAATCAATTTGAATCAAGACCGTATTTTAATCCTAATGAGCAGCCGCCATACGGGAGAACGCCAACTGATTTGAATGCGATGATGGGGCATGTGGGGACGATTACAAATGGAATTAATATGATGCGCCAACTCGGGGGTGCTCTAGGTTTCTTTAGGTAGCTAACTAAAAAATAATGAGCGCGATTCACCTTCTATAAATTCCTTCCATATGCTACGTAAAAAGGGAGAAGGGAAATATGTGGGGGTTGAATTAACATTACTCCATTGGATATATGTCGGTTTTATCGTGCTCATTATCGGCTTTATGCTAAGAAGGCTGGATACATCGCTTATTTGCATAGTCGGTATTTTTAGTATTGCCTTTGTCGCAACAGGCGGTGTTGTTGCATCGGTGAGCAGTATTTTTACGAGCTTTATTTATGCGATTACCGAGCTGTTGCCGACGATTTTGATTATCTCAATTATTGTGGCCATGAGCCGAGTGTTAATGAAAACAGGGATTAACAGTGTCATGGTCGCACCGTTTACGAAAATTATAAAAACACCAACACTTGCTTATTGGACGATTGGTATTTTGATGATGGTGATTTCGTGGTTTTTCTGGCCATCACCAGCTGTTGCGCTACTCGGTGCGGTGCTACTACCTGTAGCGATTCGCGCGGGGCTTCCGGCACTTGGTGTTGCGGTGGCAATGAACTTATTTGGCCACGGGATTGCCTTGTCGAGTGACTTTGTTATTCAAGGCGCGCCAAAGCTAACAGCGGACGCGGCAGGGCTTCCCGTTGGTGATGTTGTCGCAGCGAGCATTCCGCTTGTCGTGACGATGGGTGTTGTGACAACGGTCATTGCGTATTTATTATTGAAGCGTGATATGAAGCGCGGAAAATTACCATTAGTCGGTTCTTATGAAGGGAATGTAGATGTAGAAACACCAGAACAGCTCCTGTCAACTGCGCAAAAACGATTTTTTGCCATCTTCATCCCGATTGCATTTTTACTCGATGTCGTCGCAATGGCAGTATTTAAGCTACAAGGCGGGGATGCGACCGCTTTAATTGGCGGGACCGCGCTGTTTATATTGCTTGTGCTATGCATTGTTGCACATAAAAAGAAAGGCTTAGATGAAACGACGAGCTATATTATTAAAGGCTTCCAGTTTGGCTTTCGCGTATTTGGTCCCGTTATTCCGATTGCGGCGTTTTTCTATCTTGGTGATGCAGGCTTCAAGACGATTATTGGTGACTATTTGCCGCAAGTATCAAACGGGATTGTCAATGATTTAGGGGTGGCCTTAGCTGCACTTGTGCCGATTACAAAGGAGATAGCGGTTGTGACGGTCATGGGTGTCGGCGCCATTACAGGACTCGACGGCTCTGGGTTTTCAGGCATTTCACTTGTCGGCTCGATAGGGAATTTATTCGGTACGGCGATTGGTGACGGAACAGCGACACTGACAGCACTTGGTCAAATTGCGGCCATTTGGGTTGGTGGCGGTACACTGATTCCGTGGGCGCTCATTCCAGCGGCGGCGATTTGTAATATTAGTCCGTTCGAGCTCGCGCGGCGCAATATTATACCGGTGACCGTAGGCTTAGCTGTGACGACGGTTGTAGCGATGTTTTTAATTTAAATAGGATGAGCAGCTTACATTTTCTGTAGGCTGCTCATTATTGCTTCATTAGTAAACGCCGCAGCTAATTTTGCGGTTTGGCTGTTTGAGTCAAGTAACGGATTGACTTCACAAATGCTGAAGCTTGTTGCTTTCTCGTAAATCATGATTTGGCGAACTAGATGGCGGACGTCGCGCGCCTGTAAGCCAAATGGTGACGGTGCACTAACGCCTGGTGCTTCCGTAACATTTATGACGTCCATACAAAGAGAGACAAGCAGTACATCATGCGCGTTCAGAAAGTGCTGTAGGCTTTGTTTGAATTTAGCCGAACTAAGCTCCTCATCTAAAAAATAGGTGACGTTTAGGCGCGCCGCTTCCTTAAATAGCGCCGTCGTATTGCCGTACCGCTGGATGCCGCAAACGAAATAATGTACGTTTTCGTCTTTATCTAAAATTTGTTTAAACATTGTGCCGGAAGAGGGCTCTTTGTCATACGGGCGCAGGTCAAAGTGTGCATCAATATTGAGTAGCCCAATCGAGGCGTACGGCCCGACAGCTTGCCGTACGCCTAAATATTGTCCGTACACGGCTTCATGCCCGCCGCCTAAAATAATGGCGACACCAGTTGTTAAAATGCCCGCAACCTTTTCACCGAGCTCCTGCTGTGCATATTCCATTTCCGTCTGCTCACAAATAATGTCGCCAAAATCAACGACTGTTTGCTTGCCGCCGCGCCAAGGAATTGACGCTAATTGCTGGCGCAGTGCAGTCGGCGCATGTTTCGCCCCGACGCGTCCGAAATTGCGCCGCACGCCCTCATCACACAGAAAGCCAATTAAGCCAATGTCGCACGGTTTTGCGAGTGCCGAGCTTTGAACAATTTGATGATAGCGAAATGAATCAAAATCCTGTGCATCATCCACGCGCCCTTGCCACACATCTCCATTCACTTTCTGATCCATAGCATGCCCACTTTCTACGATGAGATTTTATGTCCCTATACCCGCTTAGAGATGACGTTAATAGTTGGATAGGAGCCGGCTTTCTATTAAATACGTGACCTCATAATCATCCGCTAACTTTTTTAGGAAATGTAGCACCTGCTGAAAATTTCGTGCCTCCTGTAATTGTAGAAAATGCTGCTTTTCTTCAGCTGACGCAAATTTTTTGAAATACCCCCACATATGCTGGCACGCGTTTTGCATGCTCCCGCTTGTTGGCGTGCATGTAAGCGCTTCTGTAATGAGCTGTTTGATCTCTTCATGTGGCATTTGCTCGCGCATGGCCTGCCGAATCAGATTATAGTGTCTTTGACTATGGAACATGACACGATATTTTTCCGCACGCCATAAGAATTCTGTTTGCCTTTTTGTCATTTGCGCACCTCTTTTTATCTATATTATAAGGACCTGCGAAATTAACACCAACTCCTTCGCTTTTTTCGTGAAAACATGCCATAATAAATAGATTAAGAAACAGTTAGGATGAAACGATGAGACAATTAGTTGAATTACATGTTGGAGACGACGCAGCAAAAGATTTACGCAACGGCTATCCACTTATTTTAAAGGATGCAATCGAATCAACAGAGGTAACAGTAAAAGAAGGTAGCTTCCTGCACCTTGTTGATAAAAAGGGTAAATTCGTCGCAAAAGGCTATTATGGTCAACAAAATAAAGGCATTGGCTGGGTATTAACATACAAAGAAAAAGAAGAAATTGACGATAAGTTTTTCGCGAAAAAAATTCGTGCGGCAATTGAAAAGCGCGCCGACTTTTTTGCGTCAGAGAATACAACAGCATTCCGCGTCTTTAACGGCGAAGGTGACGGTATTGGTGGGTTAACAATTGATTTCTTCAACGGGTTTTATATGGCGAGCTGGTATAGTGAAGGTATTTACTCATTCCGTGATGATATTTACAAGGCATTAAAAGCAGTTGCGAACACGCGCGGCATTTATGAGAAATTACGCTTCAACACAAACGGCCAATACGTCGAGCAGGATGATTACGTATCAGGTGAAAAGGGCGAGTTCCCGTTAATCGTGCAAGAAAATGGCATGAACTATGCGGTGGATTTAAATGACGGTGCGATGACAGGGATTTTCCTTGACCAACGTAACGTACGTAAAGCATTGCGTGACCGTTATTCACTGGATAAAACAGTGCTAAACACATTTTCTTATACAGGTGCGTTTTCAATTGCAGCGGCAATCGGTGGCGCGGTTGGTACAACAAGCGTCGACCTTGCACAGCGTAGCCTAGCAAAAACAATTGAGCAATTCTCAGTGAATGGCATTGATTATGAAACACAGGATATTAAAGTAATGAACGTCTTTGATTACTTTAAATATGCAGCGCGTCATGAATTAAAATTTGACGTCGTTGTACTAGATCCACCAAGCTTTGCGCGTACGAAAAAAATGACATTTAGTACAGCGAAGGATTATCCGAAATTGCTGAAGGATGCACTAGCAATTACAGCACAAAATGGCGTTATTATTGCATCGACAAATAACGCAAGCTTCAATATGAAGAAGTTCAAGGGCTTCATTGAAAAAGCATTTGAGGATTCGGGTCGCCGCTACAAAATCGTTGAGCAACACCAGCTGCCAGAGGATTTTACTGTGCCGCATAACTTCCCAGAATTTAATTATTTAAAAGTCGTATTTATACAGGTGATTGATTAATGAAATATAATAAAACGATCATGACGAAGCTCATTAATGAGCACCGCGAGCTGCATGATGAATTAAAACGTGTGAAAAAAGAAATGGGTCTTGAGAAAAACCTTGCGATTAAGGCGATTTATCATTCGATGGTCGCAGAGGATGGGCCATTTATGCGCGATTATCAAGAGTTAGAAAACAGTTTAAAACGCTAGACGAAAAGAGGGGAAATCTGATATATCAGATTTCCTTTTTTAGTCAAATATTCGGCTCTTTTAGCCATATAAAAAGGCAGACTTTTGTGCGATACTAAAGGTGTAAATGGATTCCATTTAACGCTATACATAAAGGAACGTGAAATTATGGCACAAGCATCACATTCAGTACAAATCCCAGTAGCACCAGAGAAGGTTTGGGCATTTGTTAGTAAAATTGAAAAATGGGCAACTATGGTTCCAGCATATAAAGAACACAAGGATATCGACGATAAAACATCTCATTGGACATTTGAAGGCAGCTTCAAGGGCATGAAAAAAACAGTCGAGCTAGAAATCAAAATCGTCGAATTCAATGAGCCAACAAACATCAAATTTGAAATTAAAGGCTTATCAGATAATTTCGCAGGTAGCGGCGAATTCAAATCACAAGCAAAAGACGGCGGCACATTAATGATAGGTACAGTTGATGTGACAGCGGGTGGCTTAACTGGTGCGATTTTAAATCCAGCAATTAAGCTGTTATTACCGAAAGTTGTTACGCGTCTTACTGAGAAGATGGGACGTAAGATTGGGGCTTAATTTTGAGGGAAGTGTGTGTCTTAGGGCATGCGCTTTCTTTTTTGTTTTGTAGAAAATGATAATCATCAATCCTTACACATGATATTTATCATATAAAAAGTCATGACATCTTCGCCTATTTACTTTTCTGATAAACCTTTAAAGTAAGGATAGAAAGAGGTGATGGGTATGACTCAAATGATGATGGAGCAAAAAAGTTATAGCACAAAAGAGGAATTTTGGAATGCAGTGACACATGGACTTGGTGTGTTTTTAGCCATTCCCGCAACGATTGCCCTTATTCAGAAGGCACAGGTTTCAGGAAACAATTTAGAAATGACAAGCTACATTATTTTCGGACTCGCGATGTTTTGTCTATACTTAGCGTCAACACTGTATCATACATGGCCAACACACAAAACGTTTTTCAAAAAGCTAGATCATAGCTCGATATTTTTACTCATTGCAGGGACGTATACACCGATTGCACTTGTTGCGATTGGCGGCGAGCTTGGCTGGACGATTTTCTTTATTCAGTGGGGACTTGCAGCAGTTGGTATCACATTAAAACAGTTTTTCGTACACCGCTTTAAAGCATTATCACTTCTTGTCTACATCGGCATGGGCTGGGTTGTCATTTTCGTTTATCAGCCAGTATTCGCACACATTGGCATCGGTGGCTTTTTAACACTTCTTGCAGGCGGTTTATTTTATACAGCCGGCACATACTTTTACAAAAGCAAAAAAATTCCGTACAATCACGCGATTTGGCATCTGTTTGTATTAGCAGGTAGCGCGATGATGTTTGTGGCAATTTATTTATATGTCTAGCTTGTTCCCCTCGGAGCAGGCTTTTTTTTGTTTCTGTAACAACTGGAATAAATGGAAAAAATGTCGATAAAACAGTGACAACTTACGATGTATGAGGAGGGGAACTATGTCAATTTTAGATAATTTAAAGCGCGTTAAAAAGCAGCTATTACAAAGTAAGCACCCAGTAGCGGGCTATGATGTTGAGATTCGTCAGCAATATGCGATTGGCTATGCAATGCTTGTGTGCGTCAATGGTCATCCAAATGAAATCGCGAAGGATGCATTTAAAAAGCATATTGCGAAGCTTGATTTACCAGAAAGTTTTGCGAAGGAAGCGATTCAAACCGCACTTGAGGGGACAGAGGAAACCGTTCGCGCTGTGCTTGGTACATTACGTGACCCAAAGTTAACGTACATATTTATGCTGGATTTATATTGTCTTGCACAGCAGGATCATAAAATGACGGATAAGGAGCAAGAACTGATTGTATTATTTGAAGAACTATTTGAGCTAAATTATTCAGAGGTACAGTTTATTCGCGGCTTCCGTTTGGCGGTACTAAAGCAAAATACGGATGTTGCGGTGAAGGTAGTGCAGGCGGCAATTGAGCAAGAGGTCATCGTGCCGCATGATGCACTGGCCTTTTTCCTTGAGGGCTTTGAGCATGAGGAGCGCCTGCTCGGTATGACCATTTATAGCGGGGAAAAACGCGAATTACATTATAAGACGTTGATTAAAGGGAATGTCATTGTCGCAAGTGGCGCTGAGCTGAATTTAAATGGCATGGAAGTACGCTTTGCGGACGGTGCGTCGCTTATTGTGGACGGTGGTGTGTTAAAGGCAAACGGCGCGAAATTTACGGCGAGCTTAGATGCAAATCAAACGATGCTTGTCGTGAAAAATGAGGCGAAGCTAAAGCTTGAAAATGCAGCGTTCCACGGGGCAAGTATTGTGCGTGCACTCGAGGTTGCGGACGGTGATGTGGAGCTTGTAGGGTGTACATTTGAGCGCTGCTATACAGAGGAACGCGGCGGTGCGATTTATATTGCGAGCGGTGAGCGCTTCATTATGCAGGGCTGCGTTATTGAAAACTGCTCAACGCTCGGCAAGGGGGCGGTGTATATCGCAGGTGCTGAGGCGGCACATATGACCGGCTTTAACTTCATCAAACGCTTTAAAGAGCGCGATAAAAAAATTGAAGTGACAGTTGAAGACTGCGTATTTAAATCAAATATTGCGGACTTTAGCGCTGGGGTTTATGCGTATAGTGTGAGTGGGAAATTCGTGAACAATACATTTGACCATTGTAAGGGGCGCGCGGGGGCTGCGGCATTTGACATGCTAGATGGTCATTTGGTGATGCAGGGCAATCAATTTAAAAATTGCTTAGCTCCTCAAGGCTCAGCGGTTGTTGTCCTAAAAAACGTAGCAGGTGTCGAGGTAAGTGTGGTTGGTACGTTTGACTCGTGCGATGGGCAGACGGTGAAACTCTCGTAATGAACGAAAAAAGGATTTGCCTTTGTAATGATACAAGAGGCAAATCCTTTTTAAATACACGCTTTAAACTTCAAAATTAAATCCTGTAAATACTCATTATACTGCTCATTTTTACATTGCGTCATGAGCTGCAAAATGCGCTTTAAAAAATGACGGTTGCGCATAAGGCGATCGGGTAGCTCATTGTACAAAATTTGGTGATGGAAGTTATCTTGGTCTAAATATAGTTCGAAATAATAGCCAAGCTTGTCGCCTTCATTAAACATATGCATCATACATTCTATATCATAGCATTGCATAAATAGACCGTTGCGAATACCGGCTTGAATCGTGAAGGAAATATGTCCACCACTTGCATCCACTTCGAATGGACTAATTTTCGATACGAGATGGTCATTTTTATAGAGCCAAAATAGCTGAGTGCCTTGTCGATTAATGGAATATTGTACAATTCCTGATTGCAATCTCGCCAGGAAGAAGCGCTTTGCAAGGCCCGCTTGATAAAAATGATGTACTTCAGGTCCTTCTTCAATCGCATTCAATAGCTTAACAATGAGCGTAATAAACGCTGGACTTGTTTGAATAATATCGACAACACGTTTAATTTCGATTGGCGACGTATTCGGGATATTGGCTGTGTCAATTTGAATAGTCATACCGGAGCCATCCTTTGCGAGGCCAACGATTAAATGTAGTGCCACTTGTCTTGCGTATAATTTATCTACTTGTGTATAACAATTTACTTGTACAAGGAAGCCGAATTCATTTTCGTGAAATGGGTTCAGACGTTTTCCGGTTAACTGGATTTGCATGAGTTCATCAGCAGCTAAAAATAATGTTTGTTGTTCCTTCATAACGAGCGCCCCTTTCTAGAAAATTATTTCTCACTTTTAGTATACGTATAGTTTAGCAGTTTCTTTAGTGAAAGTGACATGACTAAAAAATGAAATTATCTTTATTTAGTGAAGACACGCACTTCTATCGATGCATTGCTTACAGCGCTCCGGCACTCATGCCTGCAATACGACCTGTCACAAGTGCAGATGTAATATTATAGCCACCTGTGTAGCCGTGAATGTCTAAAATTTCGCCGCAGAAATAAAGGCCATGCTTTTTCTTAGAGGCCATTGTTTTTGGTTCAATTTCTTTTACGGATACACCGCCGCCTGTAACGAATGCTTTGTCGAGTGATTGTGTACCGTGTACGTTCATTGTGAAGCTCACAAGCTCATGTGCAAATGCACGTAGTTTTTCCTGGGATAACTCTACACCAGTTAGGCTTGGGTCAATGCCAGCACGCGCCATTAAAAACAGGAGCCAGCGCTCTGGAACAAGTGATTTCCATACGTTTTTCACCGCTTTTTTTGGCTCTTCTTTAATGGTTTTCTTCAGCATTTGGAAAGCCGTTTCCTCGTTATAGTCCGTTAATGACTGAATGCGCACTTCTACAGGAGCACTGCCTGTTTTAAGCTGTTCTTTCACAATAAACTGGCTACAGCGTAAAATCGCCGGGCCACTTAAGCCGAAGTGTGTAAAGAGCATATCCATCTGGTGTGTTACGAGTACTTTGCCCTTTTTATTTAAAACAGATACGGCTACGTCACGTAGTGCTAAGCCTTGCAGCTCACGTGATTGGATAAACGGCTCTTTTGATGTGACAGGCACCTCTGTTGGGAAGAGTGTCGTCACGGTATGTCCCGCGCGCTCTGCCCACGGATAACCATCACCTGTCGAGCCAGTTTGTGGGACAGCCTTGCCACCAACTGCGACAACAACCGCATTTGCACGAAGTTCTGTGCCGTCCTCTAGGCGTACGCCGTAAATTTTTTCGTCGTCCATGAGTAATTTATTAACAGCGGTATGCAGACGCACCTCAACATGTAGGCGCTTCATTTCTTTTATGAGCGCATCAACAACATCCTGCGCGCGGTCAGATACAGGAAACATACGCCCGTGATCTTCCTCTTTCAGTGCGACGCCTAAGCCTTCAAAAAAGGCGATAATATCTTCATTGTTATACACGGTAAACGGGCTATAAAGGAAGCGTCCATTACCCGGAATATGTTTCACAATTTCTTCAGCTGACAAGCGGTTTGTGACGTTACAGCGTCCACCGCCTGAAATAGCTAGCTTTTTCCCAAGCTTTGAGCCCTTTTCGATTAATACTACTTTTTTATTCTGTTCAGCTGCGGCAATAGCTGCCATTAAGCCTGACGGACCTCCGCCAATTACGATTACATCAATCATCGTTCTTTTCTCACTTTCTTATGCAAAATTCATGTATAACGCTCTTTTTTCTACATCTTATTATACACGAAATGCAGAAACTATTTGAGTAAATGGTCTATCACATGTAAACTTGTATAAGAAACGTCATAGAAACAACTTTTAATTAGAAACGTCGATTAGTATAATCGGCGGTTTATTTATGTTTTGTTATGTCTTAGGGACTATTTTAGATACAATATCTAGTGATTATATCGCTTTTGGGTACTGAGTGGATGATAGTGCTAATGGCTTAATTTCGTTTCAAGTCTAAACAAATGCTTTCGCGCACTTGTTATAGAAACTTAATAAAGATTGGTAGGGTATTTTTTATGTCTTCACTTATGAAGGGAACCGCGATTTTAACAGTCGGGTTATTTTTATCGAAGGTTTTAGGACTGATTTACATTTTCCCGTTTTACGCCATTGTCGGGGAAGAAAATATCGGTCTTTATCAATATGCGTATATTCCATACAACATTATGCTGTCAATCGCGATTTCGGGCTTGCCGATTGCGGTGTCGAAGTTCGTATCGAAATATAATGCGCTCGGTGATTATGATGCAGGGCGTCGTTTAGTCAAAACCGGCACGCTGCTCATGATTGTGACGGGGATTTTGTCATTTATTATGATGAATGCACTCGCGACACCGATTGCCAACATCGTCATTGCCGATGATGATCAGGCATTTTCTGTTGAACAGGTCGCAAATGTGATGCGCTGGGTGAGCTATGCGTTACTCGTTGTGCCGTTTATGAGCTTAATACGTGGCTATTTGCAAGGGTATGGTCATTTTATGCCGACATCTGTGTCACAATTACTGGAGCAAATTGTACGGATTATTTTCTTACTTGGTGGTTCATTCCTTGTTATTAAGGTATTTGGCGGCGAAGTAGAAACAGCGCTGAATTTATCGGTATTTGCGGCGTTTATTGGTGCGCTTGGTGGATTAGTCGCACTGTTTTATTACTGGAAAAAGCTTCGTCCTGAAATCAGAGCAAAGCAGGTGAAGGCACCAAAAGAGCAGCAGCTTCCTTACGCGGCAATGTATAAGGAAATTTTTAAGTATGCGATTCCTGTTGTCTTTGTTGGACTTGGGAGTTCATTATTCCAGCTTGTGGATATGCTGACGTTTAACCGCGCGATGATTGCCGGTGGCGTTGAAGCAAAGGTGACGGATATTTATTTCACCATGCTGAACTTTTTAACACATAAAATTGTCATGATTCCGGTTATGCTTGCGACAGGCTTTTCGATGGCCATCATTCCGACTGTGACGAAATATTATACGCAAGGTAATATTGTATCAGTTCGCGCGGCAATGGATAAAATCTATCAAGTACTCTTGTTTATTACAGTGCCTGCTGCTGTCGGTATTTCGCTCCTTGCAGAGGACTTGTACCATTTCTTTTACTCACAAAGTGAAATGGGCACACAGGTACTCGCACATTATGCACCATTAGCTATTTTATTCGCACTATTTTCAGTAACAGCCGCGCTCCTGCAAGGTATTGACTATCAAAAATGGGTCGTATTTAGCTTACTTGCTGGTGTGTTAACAAAAACGATACTAAACGTGCCACTTATTAAATTACTGTCTGTGGATGGGGCGATTTTAGCAACAGCGATTGGTTATTTAGTAACAATCGGCATTAATATGTGGGTCATTCACGGTGTAACCAATTACGAGAAAAAGGTTGTCGCACGTCGGATTATGTTAATTGGTTTATTGACGGTGGTCATGGGACTGTTTGTATGGGGTTCAAATACATTTATGCATAGTCTAGTGCCAGCGGAGACAAAGGGATTTGCATTCCTGTATGCTGTCATTAGTGCAGTCATCGGTGTTGCGGTGTACGGCGCGATTTCGTATCGCCTAGGCCTTGCGCAAATGCTGCTCGGTGAAAAATTAGAAAAAATACTACGAAAATTACGTTTGAAAAAATAGGAGAGTTTTATGCGTTTAGATAAATTATTAGCAAACATGGGCTACGGCTCACGAAAAGAAGTAAAGATATTACTAAAGCAACAGGAAGTATTAGTGGACGGTGTCGTGGCAAAAGATTCGTCAATGCATGTTGACCCGGATAAACAACAGGTAACCGTGTTTGGTGAGCGCGTGGAGTACACAGAGTTTATTTATTTAATGATGAATAAGCCACCAGGTGTCATTTCAGCGACTGAGGATAAGCACGATCAAACAGTTATTGATTTGCTTGATCCACTCGCACAGCATTTTGAGCCGTTCCCAGTTGGTCGTTTAGACAAGGATACAGAGGGCTTGCTCTTACTAACGAATGACGGACAGTTGACGCATAATTTATTGTCACCGAAAAAGCATGTGCCAAAAACGTATTATGCCGATATTGAAGGTGAAGTAACAGAAGCAGATATTGAAGCGATGCGCGCGGGTGTGACATTAGATGATGGTTACGAAACAAAACCAGGCGAGCTGGTCATTTTAGAGGCAGGCCTGATGTCAAAAATCGAGCTAACGATTCAAGAAGGCAAATTCCATCAGGTGAAGCGTATGTTTGAGGCGGTTGGCAAAAAGGTCGTGTATTTAAAGCGTCTCTCAATGGGGTCACTTGTGTTGGATGAAGAACTAGAGCTTGGGGATTACCGTGAGCTGACGAAAGAAGAGTTAGAACAGTTATTAAATCGTTAGAAATTGTATAGTTTTCTATTTGCTAAAAAAGAACGCCCCCGACGAAAAGGGCGTTCTTTTTTTATTTCACTTCTCATGGTTGCTGATCGACACCTTATTTAGGGTGCTAAATGCACCATTCTTTACAATAAGAATCAGCCGCTTCACAATCTAAGATGTCAATTTTACTTTTTTCTTCGTCGTTGTCCATTTACCTCGACTTGGGCTTACAACCAAGTCATTGAAGGCTAACACATTCAAATCTCTTTGAATGGTGCGAGGAGTGATATTGAACTCTTCGACTAAATCCTGTGTAGTCACTTCACCTTTCGCAAGGATAAACATGTACACGTCTTTAATACGATTAAGCATTCTGTCAGTAGTTGGTTTCATTGTAAAACCACTCCTTCGATCTTAAATTCTCATGGCATAAGACTAGCGGACGACATTGTATACGGATTTCTAGGCTGTAAATTTCTGCCTTAGACATCCCCTTTACTAAAGTTTGGCCGGGAACATGGACCCCGACAACATCATTATAGCGAAAAATCAAATAAATTTCTATAAATCATAGAAAATTACTAATAAATTTACAAAACAAGACACGAATATTTCAATATTGACATAATAAATCGCGTCATTCGACAGGAGAAAAAAATATTTTCAGATGTCTTATAGTTAATATCGGTTTGTCGGCTGAAATATGATGGTTTTTTATTGTGTTTTTTAGTTAGAGGAGTACAATAGCGATATAAATTAATTACGCTTGTCTTCATGTGTAGCAGCTATCAGAGGCGTATTCATTATTTAGCGCATGCGTTGAATAGAAATAAATGAGGTGCAATCAATGAATTGGTATGAATTAGCAAAGGCGCGTGAGGCTGAATTAATCGCCGAATTACGCGCATTACTCCAAATAGAAAGTGTGTTAGATGAGACGACAGCGACAGCAGATATGCCATTTGGGCCTGGGCCACGCGCAGCGCTTGATTTTATGTTAGCCAAGGGTGCAGAAGCGGGCATGACAGTAAAAAATATCGACAATATGGCCGGTCATATTGAAATGGGCGCAGGTGAGGATTTACTTGGCATACTTTGTCACGTAGACGTTGTACCAGCAGGCGACTTATCGACGTGGACCTATCCACCGTTTGAAGGGCAGATTGTTGACGGCAAGCTTTATGCACGTGGTGCGATTGATGATAAAGGGCCAACAATGGCAGCATGGCTTGCGATGAAGCTCATTAAAGATGCGGGTGTCGAACTAGATAAGCGCGTACGTATGATTATCGGTTCAGACGAGGAGAGTGGCTTCCGCTGTGTGGATCGTTATTTTGAAAAAGAAGAAATGCCGTCAATTGGTTTTGCACCAGATGCGGATTTTCCACTTATTAATGCAGAAAAAGGGATTGCACATTTAGTATTCACACAAAAGGGCAAGCACGCATCGGAGCAGCTTTTGTCATTCGAGGCAGGGAAGCGCACAAATATGGTGCCAGATTTAGCAATCGCAACACTTGCATATGTTTCGCATGACGTGGAGCAGAATTTTCAGAAATTTTTAGCGGAAAATGTATTAGAAGGGTCTTTCGCAACGGAAGGCAATCACTATATAATAAAAGTGAAGGGCAAATCTGCGCATGCAATGGAGCCTGAAAAAGGACGCAATGCGGCTGTTTATTTAGCGAAGTTTTTACAAACGGAGCTAACGGGTGCTGGTGCGGACTTTGTGAACTTTATTGTCGAGGCATTTGGCGACCATTACGGTAAGGCACTTGGACTGGATTTTGCAGACGATATGTCAGGTCCGACGACGTTAAATCCTGGTATTGTAAGCTTTACAGAAGCAGGTGGTGTAATTGAAGTGAGCATGCGCTACTCGGTGACATATGATTTTGAAGCAAAGCTGACGAATGCACAGCAATTACTTCAGACAAAACCGTTTGCGCTTGATATTGCAGATAATTCTGCGCCGCACTATGTACCAGAAGATGATGAGCTCGTAAAAACGTTACTTGATGTATACCGTGCACATACAGGGGACATGTCTGCGCCACTTTCTACAGGTGGCGGGACGTACGCACGTGTGATGAAAAAAGGTGTCGCATTCGGGATGTTGTACCCGGGCGAGGCAGACGTGGCGCACCAAGCAGATGAGTTTGTGGTCGTTGAAAATTTAGTGAAGGCCGCGGCCATTTACGCGGAGGCCATTGTCAAATTAGCAGCAAAATAAGTCATTAACTAGCGATTACAGCTAGCTCAATGTAGAGACAAATTTGGATGAGAAAAGGATGAGTAGAAATGGGTTATAGCTTATGGAATGACCGCATTGTAGCGGATAGCGAAGTAGTAGTAAATAAAGAGGACCGCGGCTACCAATTTGGTGACGGTGTATATGAAGTAATCAAAGTATACAATGGTCAATTATTCACAGTAGAGGAGCACGTGGAGCGTTTTTATGCAAGTGCAGAAAAAATCCGCATTACAATTCCTTATACAAAAGATAAATTATACATGCTATTAAACGAGCTAGTTGAAAAAAATGAAATTAACACAGGTCATATTTACTTCCAAATTACACGCGGCGCTTGCCCACGTAATCATATTTTCCCTGGGGACGATGTAGCACCTGTATTAACAGGGAATGCAAAGGAAAACCCACGCCCAGTAGCAAACTTCGAGTCGGGTGTAAAGGCAATTTTTGATGAGGATATCCGCTGGTTACGCTGCGATATTAAATCACTGAACTTACTTGGTGCCGTATTATCAAAGCAAAAAGCGCACGAGGCAAACGCGTACGAGGCAATCCTGCACCGCGGCGAAACAATTACAGAAGGCTCATCTTCTAACATTTACGGCGTAAAAGATGGTGTATTATACACACACCCAGCAAACAACTTAATTTTAAACGGTATTACACGTCAAGTGATTTTAAACTGCGCAGCAGAGATTGGTATGCCAGTAAAAGAACAGCCAATGACAAAAACAGAGCTTCTTGCAATGGATGAAGTCATCGTTTCTTCTACAACATCTGAAGTAACACCGATTATTGAAATTGAAGGCGCAAAAGTTGGCGCTGGTGTTCCAGGTGAATGGACACGTAAATTACAAGCACAATTTGAAACAAAAATTCCTCAGCCGATTCAAGCATAAGACTAGAGGTCCTGAAAAAAATTGCTATCGCCACACGCGGTAGCAATTTTTTTTGCGCAAAGGCGTGACGGACTGATTAACGCCCGTCTCTATTCTTTTTATGGATAGTCATGTAAAATAGAAAACATGTTTACATACTGCAGGGAGTGATGATATGGCGCAATTAGTGAAGCTCCAAGATTATGTTTCTCGCTATCAAATTGATTTAACACGTTATCCAACGCAGTTTGTCCGACTGAAGAAAAGTCAGTGGGACCGCGTGCGAATTCAATGGGAAACAGGCGAAGAAATACAACAATGGAAGCACGAAGAAACAGCCGAAGATGAAGCGCAGATGCCGCCTCGAAAAGGGTTCTTTAGCCGATTTTTACCAACGAAAAAAGAGCCGGTTATCGAGGATATTGAGCAGGTTGATGTGTCAACAGACCTTCAGGAGGATGAGATTCCCGATGAGGAAACGACGCTGCATTTTGAGCCGAATATTGTGTATCAGCCACAAACGATGTCCGAACTTAAACAAATGTTTATGGACCAATTTTTCCACTTTCAAACGAAGTGGGCGAGCTCAACATTGCGCGAGAAATCGTATGTTGATCCAAAATATATGCGCGACACATTGCTGCGTGCGTTTTTACAAAGCTTACCGGATAGTTATTTAGTGTTTTATCAGCCGATTATCCGGTTGAAAAAGGCGCCAATTGAGCTGGATACGATTATTATGACACCGACAGATTGCTATATTGTGAAGGTGCTCGAGCAAGAGGACCAAGCCGTCTATGTCGGCAGTGGCGAGCGTTTTTGGGTGAAAAAGGTTGGCAAATTAGAAAAGAAAACATTAAACCCAACGATTGATTTGAACCGTACAGAAACGATTGTCTCGCAACTCATGCAGCTAGAAGGCATTAGTATGCCGATTCGCAAGGTTATTTTAACGCGCAATGGCTATATTGATTATCCCGGCAATAGTTACGGCATTCAATTTGTCGACAAGCGCAAATTCCCAGAGTGGATGGAGCAAATGAAGCGCTCGATTTCACCGATGAAGCATATGCAAATTCGCGCGGCGCAGGCAATTTTAAATGCGGCGGAGACAACGTCATTCAATCGTGATATTTGGCAGAAGGAGCCAGAGGACGAGGCGAAAGAATAAATTTATCCAGGCAAGGATAGTTATTTTCTATTCGCTAGAAATTACGTTATAATAAGCAAGTAATGAGTTAAATGTAGAAATGAGGAGCAAGTAAGTGAGACTTAGACATAAAGCATGGGCGCCTGAGTTTATCGACCAGCACCAAGATGTAATTATTCCAAACCCAGAAAATTTCAAAGGGAACTGGAAAGAGGTATTTGGCAATGACAACCCTGTCCACATCGAGGTTGGTACAGGTAAGGGGCAGTTTGTAATCGGGATGGCACAACAAAATCCTGATATTAACTATATTGGTATTGAATTATTTGATAGCGTGATTGTTTGCGCACTGGAAAAAGTAATCGAGGCAGAAAAGCCGTCGAACTTACGTTTACTTAAGGTAAATGGTGCGGAACTTGAAAAATACTTCGCAAAAGGCGACGTATCACGCGTTTACTTAAATTTCTCGGATCCATGGCCGAAAATTCGCCATGCCAAGCGCCGTTTAACACACGGTGGATTCTTGAAAATATATGAGGATATTTTAATCGATAACGGTGAAGTTCACTTCAAGACGGACAACCGTGGATTATTCGAATACTCGCTTGTCAGCATGAATGGGTACGGCATGGCATTAAACTATGTATCTCTTGATTTACATGTGAATATGCCAGAAGATAATGTCATGACAGAGTACGAGCAAAAGTTCTCGGCAAAAGGTCAACCGATCTATCGTTTAGAATGTCAATTCAAAACAAAGTAGTCTAAGGGGGATTTAGGGATGGATTCTTTTTTATTTCATGACATGCGTTTAACGTGGTTAAACGGGGGTGTAACCGCACTTGACGGCGGTGCAATGTTCGGCGTTGTACCAAAGGCATTATGGTCACGCAAATATCCAGTCAATGAAGCGAACCAAATTGAGCTTGCATGCGAGCCAATTTTGATTCAGTACGCGGGTAAAAATTATTTAATTGATACGGGCGTAGGCGCGGGTAAGTTAAATGAAAAGCAACTACGTAATTTTGGGGTATCAGAGGAGTCAACAATTGAGGCGAGCTTAGCCGAGGTTGGTATGACAGGCGCTGATATTGACGCAATTTTAATGACGCATCTGCATTTTGACCATGCAAGTGGCTTGACGCGTTGGGAGGGCGAGGAACTTGTTCCAGTATTCCCAAACGCAAAAATTTATGTAACGCAAATTGAGTGGGACGAAATGCGCGAGCCAAATATTCGCTCACGCAATACGTACTGGAAGGATAATTGGGAGCCTGTTGCACATTTAGTCGAGCCGTTTGTCGGTGAGCTAGAAGTCGCACCAGGGCTAAAAATGATCCATACAGGCGGGCATAGTGAAGGCCACTCGATCATTCGCCTCGAGCAAAACGGTGAGGTTGCCTTACATATGGCGGACATTATGCCAACGCATGCGCACCAAAATCCGCTCTGGGTGCTTGCTTATGATGATTATCCGATGACGAGCGTATTCGCCAAGGAGAAAATTATGAAGGAAGCACTTGCAAACGGGTATAAATTTATTTTCTATCACGACGCGTACTACCGCATGATTCAGTGGGACGCGAGCGGCAAGGAAGTAGTAGACAGCGTCAAGCGCACAAATAAAACGTTAATTACATTTTAATGATGATTTTTAAAACGTCTAGCCAAGTGGTTAGGCGTTTTTTAGTGCCTTGAATTTACACTTTAAGTGCAACACCAAAAGAGACTCAGCGATTCAAACCT
>JBEMAQ010000024.1:0-57113 GCA_040274725.1 Solibacillus sp.
AAGGTTTGAATCGCTGAGTCTCTTTTGGTGTTGCACTTAAAGTGTAAATTCAAGAGCTTAAAAAGTAAAAATGTCTAGTTGTCAGGTATTTATACCAGTTTACATAAATAGTACAAAATAAACTTGTTAGTATTATGAAATAAAATTTAAAATAGTATAAAAGGTGTGTTTATTGTATCGGTATTATGGTAATATAGTTTTGGTTAAGGATACTTATTTGCTACTATTGTGATTATTTAGGGGAAGAAGGAGTTATATATGCTATTTAACAAAAAAGAATGTCAGCATTAACGCATATTTTACAACAAACAGAGGTGCTATTAGCGCAGCAACAAGCAAATAATACGACGCTACAACTGGACTATTTATCTGACGAGCCGATTTACAAACAAATCATTGATAATTTAAATCGAATTTCTTCAAATGAACGTCAAATGCTTCAAAGTCATCAGGTTTTAAAACAGCATGTAGTCAATTTGAAGCATGAAAAAATTGCAACATGGGTGTGTATAGTAAGGCATGGGAATTTAGAGCATCCGGATACGGTTTGTGTCATTAGTCCAGAATTGCGACAATTATTAGGGTATCGTAATGAAAGTGACTTATCCCAGCAATTTAGCGCACTTAATCGCTTAATAGATAATAAAGAATTTGCTACAACGATTGTTCAGGCGATGCAAAATAAAGAGCGAGCACCTCATTTTACACTTGAACATTTAGTTCGTTACGTAGATGGTCAATACCGTTGGGTGCGAACAGCTGGAACTGTACATAAAAATACGGACGATTCAACATCCGTAATCGCTTCGATGACCGAAATACATAATCAAAAATTGAATACAGAGCAACTAGCGGATTATTATAAAAAGCATGAGTTAATCAATAAAGTTCTTGTCGAAGCCTTTTGGGATATGACAGTGGAAAAGGGAGACCCAGTCAATCCGAACAATGAATTTTGGTGGTCACCACAATTCCGACAACTTTTAGGCTTTAAGGACGAAAAAGATTTTCCTAATATTATGAGTTCTTGGAGTGACCGACTGCACCCAGAAGACAAAGAGGGTGCGTTACAAGCATTTACGAACCATTTATTAGATCATTCAGGAAGAACACCATTTGATGTACAATACCGTTTGAAATTGAAGTCAGGTGACTATCATTGGTTCCATGCAACAGGTGAAACATTGCGCGATGCAGTAGGCTCACCTCTACGTGTTGCTGGGATTATACGAGACATCACAGCTGAGCGAAATAAAGCACAATATGTAGTTGTAATGAATGAAAAATTCGAACAGTTATCACAGGCGATTGAGGGCATGGCAAAGGGAATTAATCTAATTACGGGTCATGCGCAAGAATTAGCTGTCACGCAAGAGTTTACACTGAGCGCAGCAAATACAGTAAAATTAGCAACAGACCAAACAGCAGAAATCTCCAACTTTATTAAAAGTATTGCAGATCAGACGAATTTATTAGGACTTAATGCCTCAATTGAATCGGCGCGTGCTGGCGAACACGGGAAAGGCTTTGACGTTGTCGCGCAAGAAGTTCGGAAGTTAGCGATTCATTCAGCTGAAGCAACTGGAAAAATTGATATGAGTTTAGACGAAATGAAAACTTCCATCATCGCTATTATTCAACAAATGTCGAAAATTAGTGAGCTTGCCCAAATACAGGCGACTTTAACCGAGGAATTAAATAGTTCATCCAACGTCATTAGTACAATGACGTTGGATATGCTAGAAATGGCTAAGACTAGCTAATTGTCATTCTAACGTTTCGGAAGAGAATAGTAAATAAAAAAACAGAACTTTGAATCCTTCATCGGTTCTGTTTTTTTATTACTTACTAATACTTATTACACTGATAGGAATAATTTATCAAGAAATTACTTTATGTTCTACTAGATGGATATGAATGTTATTAATGAGTTGTTTGGTGAAATTATCGAAGCATTTGAAGACATTACAAATAGACTGACGAACATTACAGTCGTCACGGAACAGATTTCTTCATCCTCTATACAAGTAACTTCTGGTGCGAATGGATTAAATTCGACGTTACTTGATTTGGCTCAGAAATCTGAGAATATTACACAACAAGTCGAAGAGCAAGTTGCGACAATTCAAGAGATTCATTCTGTGAGCGAAACAATCTCGCAAAAATCAACCTCACTAGCAGAGGTCATCTCACACTTTCACTTAAGTAAATAACACGTAATTGTTCGCCCTCGTATTCTGCTAGGGCGTTTTTTTGAAGAGCACACGTTCACTTTGGACTTGCAAGCAGCTGTCGCGAATGCGCTTTTTCTATCTATCAGAAAATTATCGCAGTTATGACGAAAGATATGGTACAATTTATCGTCACACCCAATTTTCTACTAGTGCGCTCAGACGCATCGAGACGGGTCTCTGTACACGAATCCACTTTTCATTGCGTCTCACAGCATGGTAGAAATGGATCAAATAGGAGGGGTTTTGTTGAATATTTATGAATTAGCGGAGGCTCTAACGGAAGAGGAGCGCGCGGCCGCACAAGCAGTAGCTGTCGCCTATACCATTACAGATCAAGATTACCGCTGGAGCATGACATTTAACGTGGAAGAGCATTTCTATAAAGTCGACTTTCTGCACCGCGCTGACGAAGTGAAGGATGTTCGCTGTCACTATTGCCAAACCGATGATTGTCTCCATATCAAGGCAGCGTACATAGAAATTGTGAAGGAATTACAGCGGCCTGTTTTTTATAGCATTGAAGAGGACCTGCGTCAGTATAGCTATGACGAGCTCGTTCATATGCTCGCAACAATTAGCTACAAGCCCGGTAATTTACTGCAACCATATTTACAGCCAGCACACTATTCGCTTGAGACGGTGTATGCGATGATTGACGAATCACTTAACCAGGTGAGCGGTCACATTGATGAGCAGAATGAGAACGAGGCATTTGCAGGGATCAATGAAATTTCCACAAATGCCGTGTGGCTACATAAAAAGGAGCCTTATTTAGCACTTCAGCATTTACTTGCCTGTCTTGAGCGCACGTATATGGTAGCCGCGCGCTGCGACAAGGACGTGCATCATATTATGAGTGTCAGTCTAGATGCACAGCTGAGTTCATTTTTAGAGAAGCTCACGGATTCGGTGCTTGCTAAAGCGGTCACAAAGGATATTATTAACACCATTCATACATGTGCAGCATATCCACACCAACCTGTACCAATGGACTGCTTCATTTACTCAGCCATTCATTTGAGCCCTGTATCAAAAATGAGGCAGGAAATTCGTGAGGTAATCACGCAATATAAAGGGACATTCATCGAGGAATCGCACTACGAGAGATATTTGTCTGCTATTCATTTGTAATACCTCAACAAAAGAAGAGTGCCTGCTATATTGTACGCGCATAAGAGTGAATGATGTAAAGCCATTGAAAAAGTCCATGTACAACGAAAAGAAGTGTCCAGTAGTGGACACTTCTTTTAGCTTGCGAGATTTTGGACATAGAGCCACTTTTTATCTTTAGACAATGTAATTTCATTTAACTTAATGGCACCGAATTGATAGCTCGTTAAATCTTGCTGGACGATAAATTGTAAAATCGTCGGCATCTCATTTATATGTGCTGTCATTTGCACGACATGCTCTCCTGTACGCGCGGTATAGTATTCCCAGTACGTATCATCAAACTGCTGTTCTAGTAGCTGAGCAATCGTCAAATTCGTATTATATGGCCACGGCTGCATTTGCACATAATCAATGTATTTCGATTCCTTTTCAATTTCGGTACCATTGATGACATAACCTACTAGAAGCGCCATAAAAACAACACAGGCAAGTACGCGAATATGCTGACCTATTGACATAAATATCACTCCTAAATCATTAGTGAAACGAGAAGGGGAGATACATAGTATTTACCCAATTTAGGGTAATAAAACAGCTCCTAACAAAATGTCAGGAGCTGTTTTATTTTATTACCAGTTGTCCAAATGCGGACAATTTAGCTCAATTAGTGAGAAGCGTCTTGTACAGAAATACCTGTTTGTGCTTTAACATCCACTTCACGGTATTTCGCTTCGTCTGTTTCTTTAGATAGTAATGTACCAATTACACCACCAAGGAAACCAAGTGGTACAGAAATCAGAGCTGGGTTTGTTAAGAAGATTAATGGCTCCCCAACAAAGATTGCTTTACCCACTTCTGGGTTCCATACGTTTGGAGAAACTGCTACTAGGACTAATGCAGAAATTAAACCTGTTAACATCGCCCAAACTGCGCCATTTGTGTTGAAGCGCTTCCAGTAAATTGTGAAAATGATTACTGGTAAGTTTGAAGAACCGGCGATACAGAATGCAAGTGATACTAAGAACGCTACGTTTAAAGACTGTGCACCTAGTGCTAAAAGGATTGATACAACAGCGATAATGATTGAACCGATACGTGCAGCTTTTACCGCCTCTTTTTCTGTTACTTTACCTTTTTTGATAATTTGACCGTAAATGTCATGTGATAGGGCAGATGCACCTGAAAGTACTAAACCTGCTACTACCGCTAAGATTGTTGCGAATGCTACCGCACAGACGAATGAGAAGAGAATGTCGCCACCAAGTGCTTGCGCAAGAAGTGGGGCAGCCATGTTCCCTGCTGGGTTCGCTGCAACGATTGCATCACGACCTACGAATGCCGCAGCACCGAAGCCTAAGAAAATTGTTAATACATAGAATGCACCAACGATCCAAGTAGCCCAAATTACTGAAGAACGTGCTGTTTGTGCATCTTTTACTGTGAAGAAGCGCATTAGGATATGTGGAAGACCTGCTGTACCTAATACTAACGCGATTAACATCGAGATTGTATCAATCCCGTTTGTGTAACGTAAGCCTGGGTTTAAGTAAGCTTCCCCGTGCTCTGTTACTGTTGTCATTTGTGTAAACATGTTCGCAATCGAGAAGTCGAACTTCGCTAATACTAAGAATGAAATAATGACTGTACCTAACATTAATAAACATGCTTTAATAATTTGAACCCAAGAAGTGGCTGTCATCCCACCGAATAATACATAAACTGTCATCATGATACCAACTAAAAGTACGGCCATCCAGTATTCAATACCTAGTAGTAACTGAATCAGTGCACCGGCACCTACAAGCTGTGCAATCATGTAGAATAGTACGATTGTAATTGTTGATAAAGCGGCTGTCCCACGAACCTTTGCCTTATCGAAACGTGCCGTAATCATGTCCGCTAATGTGAAGCGGCCTAAGTTGCGTAATGGCTCAGCTACGATGTACAGTACCACTAAGTACGCGACTAAGTAACCGATTGAGAAGAAGAAGCCGTCGAAGCCGAATAGGGCGATCGAGCCGGCGATCCCTAAGAATGATGCGGCTGATAAGTAGTCACCCGCAATGGCTAACCCATTTTGCCAGCCAGTAAGTCCGCCACCTGCTGTATAGAAGTCACTTGCACTCGATGTACGGCTAGATGCCCACCAAGTAATGACTAATGTTAAACCTACAATTGCTACGAAGAAGAAGATCGCTGTGAAACTCATTTCGTTTGCCCCCCTTCATACTCAGCAATAATTGCCTTTGCTTCTTTATCGAAGCTGTTCGCTTTCGCTACGTATAAGTGCGCTAAACCCCAAGTCATAATAAATAATCCCGCTGAATAAACCCAAACCCATGTAATATTTCCGATTGCTGGCTGATGCAAAACTTTCGTGTACGATGTTAATACAGGTAACAGCATGTAAGCTAGTAAGAAAAATGCTGTTAATGACCACAAGAATGCGGTTTTGCGCTTCGCCAACGCTTTGAATGATGGCTGAGCTGCGATTTTTTCATAATCAATGTGTCGTTGATTATTCCCCATAAACCTAACCCCCAATTTACGAATAATTTTTCTGCTTCGTGTGTGTAAAATTCTCTTTCAAGTGTTTTACAATTTTTATTCTATTTTACAGCACATAAAATTGCAATACTTTTTCAAGAAATTATGCAAAAAAAGTTTATAGTTTTTATGTTTAAAAGAGAAAATTATGTACTTATAGTAGAATAATTTTAATTATGATAGAGTAGGCGGAACGGTGAGATTGTTGATATACCAACGTTTGTGGAGGTTTTTTTGAACAAAATACCTTCTTAAAGTAGAAAAAATACGCATTTTTATCTAAGGGAAAATAAAGAAAAAATTTTTGTTTTTCTAAACGGAATATAGAGAAAAATGACAGAATGATTTATTGAAAAACTAAAAAGGACGAAAAAAAGACATTGGCAAATTCGGCCAATGTCTTTTTTGAGAAGATTATTAGTGAGATACGTCTTGTACAGACACCCCTGTATTTGCTTTAACACGAATTTCCTTGTAAATACGTTCTGACTCCGCTACGTTTACTGACTTCGCAGAAAGCACCGAGCCAATATAACCGGCGATAAAGCCAAGTGGAATCGTAATAATTGCTGGTACCGCTAAGTTCACAAGTGGATCACCAACAAAGATTGCGTTACCTGTAGGAGACCAAATATTTGGACCCATTGCCCCTAACACGAGGCATGAGATTAAACCTGTCGACATTGCAGCTACTGCACCTGTAGACGTAAACTTCTTCCAGTAGATAGTGTACAGAATAACTGGTAAGTTCGCAGACGCCCCGATACAGAACGCGAAGGATACTAAGAAGGATACGTTCAAGCTTTGCGCAAATAACGCTAAAATGATTGATACAATTGCGATTGAGATTGAGCCTGCACGCGCGGCAAATACTTGCTGCTTTTGCGTTAACTTGCCGTCATTTAAAATCTCACCGTAAATATCATGTGAAATGGCAGATGCACCTGTTAATACAAGACCAGATACTACCGCTAAAATTGTTGCGAATGCTACCGCACAAATGAATGATAATAAAATGTTGCCACCTAAAAACTCTGCAAGTAGTGGGGCAGCTGTGTTACCCGCCTTATTTTCTGCAATAATTTTATCCATGCCTACGAAGTGCATTGCACCGAAGCCAAGGAAAATTGTTAATGAGAAGAAGATTGCTGTAATCCAAGTCGTCCAAGAAATTGATGAACGCGCTGTTTTCGCATCCTTCACGGTAAAGAAGCGCATAAGAATATGTGGTAAGCCTGATGTACCTAATACTAATGCCATCATCATTGACACCGAGTCAATAGAAGATGTGTACTTCATGCCCGGCACAAGGAATTCCTCGCCGTGATCTGCTGAAATTGTGTCAAACATTTTAATTAAGCTGAAATCGAATTTTTGGAACACTAAAAACGCTAAAATTGTCGTACCGAATAATAAAAGACCTGCTTTAATAATTTGAACCCAAGAAGTCGCTGTCATCCCACCGAATAATACGTACGTCGTCATCATGACACCTACGATTAATACAGCCATCCAGTATTCAATACCGAATAATAGTTTAATCAGTGCACCTGCACCTACTAATTGTGCAATCATATACAAAATAACAATTGTAATCGTACTTGTCGCAGCTACCCCGCGAATACGCTTTTCATTGAAGCGTGATGTTAGCATGTCCGCTAATGTATAGCGGCCAAGATTACGCATTGGCTCTGCAATAATATATAGAAGCACTAAGTTGGCTACTACATAACCTACCGAGAAGAAGAACCCGTCAAATCCAGTTAGGGCAATCGCACCGGATACCCCTAAAAACGCCGCTGCTGAAAGATAATCCCCAGCAATCGCAAAACCATTTTGCCAGCCCTTAAGCCCGCCGCCCGCTGTGTAGAAATCACTTGCAGAAGATGTTCTCTTCGAAGCGATATATGTGACGATTAATGTTAAACCTACAATACCTAAGAAGAAACCTGCTGAAACTAAATTCATCGTTTGCCACCTGCCTTATCATACTCTGCTAACACTGCTGCTGCTGCTTTATCAAACTTTGTTGCCATACGGATGTAAAGCGTACAAAGGATGATTGTCATAATAAATAATGCTGCTGAATACACCCAAACCCATGTGATACTGCCAATTGCCTTTTGTTGTAGTACAGTTGTGAATGCTAAGATCGGTAAAAGGATGTAAAATGTCAAAAATAGTGCAGTAACTGTAAACAGAAATGTATTTTTCTTCTTTACGAACGCATTAAATGACGCCATCTGATCAATCTTCGCGTAATCAATTGCTGGTACTTGCTTTTTCAATGATTCGCTCATGTTTGCCATACTAATTTCCCCCTTGTGAAACATTATTCTACTTTAGGCTTTATTTTTCTGTTTGCCTGCTGTTGATAGACCTTATTGTAAGAGGGAAATCTTTATAATGCAATACTATTTTTTGAGATATATTCAAATTTTCTAATAATTTAAACCAAGTAAAGAATGTAGAATTAACAAGCTTAAAAGAGAGAAAAGCAGATTGAATTAGAGAAAATATTGTACTTAAATACTATTCAAATTATCTTTATTGACGAATTTTATACTTGAGTAAGGAAATTTCTAACACAAAGTATAAAATTATGTCTGGATAAGAAAAACGATAATACGCGCTGTTAATTTAAAGAAAATTACGTTTGTTATATAACAAGGATTAAAATGTTATTTTTTTGATATGTAAGCGGTTAAAAATTTTTTAAAAAAATTTTTTAAAAAGAGTGAGTGATATGACATTGGGAAGGAAGTATAAGGGGGATTTCGAATTTGAGCGTCTCATTTATTCCATCGCATCGTCCGTAGAAACAGTTGATTGGATGGTTAATGGCTGCACTAAAGAATTAGTTTTTATGGAAAGAAAACTACGTCGCGCTGCAAATGAGTGTAATGTAGGCTTTATGAAGAACAATCAAAGGGGCATGCGCCAGTAAATTATTTATAAGCCGGAGAATAGAGTGAGTAGGAAGCGGTTAAACAGAAAGAGTAAAGGAACGAAAAGGCGTAACGCGCGTCTTCATCATAAATAAGATTTGTTTGGGGGAGAGACATTGTTCAACTATATGCTACAAATCATTATCGGCCTTTTTCTATTCGCCGCAGCAACGTTGATCGCTTGGTATGAAGGAAGCGCCATTATCGACGATTCACTTGAGTGGAACGATTCGACGCCGTTCACGCAGCTATTAAATAGAGAGATCATAAGTGGTCATGAGATTAGCCAGCTCGATTATTTTGTGTACGCCGTAAAGTTTCAGCCGCTTTTTCCACTGCTCATGCTGGCGAGTGCGCTTTATATACTCAGCGTGACGGGCTACTATTTAGTGAAAAGAGGTTCTACATGGGGAATCCCTTTTTGCGGGGCTATTGGTTTCATACTAATCGGAGGAAGTGCTCTTATTTTCAGTAGAGCAACGATTATAAACAGTTTATTTTTCTGGTTTCTATTAGGAAGCGGCATATTATTCATAGCCGCTGCACTACTCCGGTCGTTTCAGAAGCATCCAGTGAACACGAATTAAAAATAGCTAGTTGGCATAATCGGCCAGCTAGCTATTTTTTTAGACAAGGGCGCGCGGCTATAAATCATACATCATAAAGTTAAAAATGATATTTTTTTGAGTTTAAATGAAAAAATAGTCGAGTTTTTACTTATAATAAATCAAAAAAGTAACAAAAACGGTTCTGAATCCAGAGATATATCTTGGCATATTGAGGTTACGATATGAGCGTGTTAAATCAAAAAACCTCTTTAATATACTTAATTTTCATAACTTTTTAGTACATATTACACAACCAAAGTATTTAATGTTATGATAAAAATATTGTGAAATTACATAAAAATGACAAATGAGTATTAAATCTGAGTGAAGGAATGGTTTTATTATGTGGGTTATTTTTACGTTTTTACTAGGGGCTCTTGCCGTCATCACGATCAAGCTGGCGTTAAACCTTGCACAGATGAAGCGAGAAATGGAAAAGTTGAATATCATTCTTGAAACAGTTGAAAACGTAAAGGAGATTATTTATTACTGCGACGTACCTGATTTACATTATCGATATGTAAGTCCGGCCGTTGAAACGATATTTGGTCCAAACGCCTTGCAGGAGCATTTAGACAATCCAAATAAAATATTTGAAATCGTTCATCCAGATGATTATGAAATACTAATGAAGAAAAAGCTAGGCACGCTCGATTATAGTCAACCGATTGTCGTGCGCTTGAAAAATCATTTAGGCGAATACATTTGGTTTGAGGAATATGCGATACCCGTTTATGAGGATGGCAAGCTTGTCGCTATGCAGGGGATTTACCGCAATATTAATGAGAAGGTAAAGCTCCAACAGCAGCTCGAGCAGCGGGCTACACATGATGGATTGACGAATTTGTATAACCGCGCGTATTTTGATGCGAAGTTTAATCAGTACAATGAAACAACAGATACGCCGATTACAATTGCGATTTGTGACTTAGACAATTTGAAATGTGTCAATGATCAGTACGGGCATAAGACGGGCGATGATTTAATTAAAGAAGTGGCACGAATTTTTAATAAGGTTGTGAAGAACGGGGAGTTTGTTGCGCGCATTGGCGGGGATGAGTTTGCTTTTATGCTAGTAGCTGCCGATGAAGCGCGGGTTTGTGAGCTATTTACGCATATTCAACTAGAAGTAGACGCGGCAAATCGTACGAATAAAGCCTTCCAAATTGAAATGTCGAAAGGCTATGCTTCTCAT
Organism: Solibacillus sp.; assembly: GCA_040274725.1. GTDB lineage: Bacteria > Bacillota > Bacilli > Bacillales_A > Planococcaceae > Solibacillus. The sequence goes on from JBEMAQ010000024.1 coordinate 10,646, forward strand.
TCGTCTTCATTACATGAGATGGAGCGTCTTTATATGGAGGCCGATAACCGAATGTATGCGGAGAAAAAGACGCGGGTAAGGTACCGGGCGAGCGGGGAAATAGCGGTTGGTTCTTAGTAGCTAAATAGTAGGAATAAAGCCCTTATCGAGGATTACACCTTGATAAGGGCTTTATTTGTTTAGAAAAGTTGTGTTACTGCTAAAATAATTCACCCTTCACTAAAATAACCGCCTGGCCGCCTACTAAAATTTTCTGTGTGTCAGGCTCCATTCTCGTCATAATCGTCGAAGGCCTATCCATGCCGTGTCCTTGAAGAAATGTATGCGTACCTGTAGGAAGCAGCTCATTTTTATAAAGATAATACGTTAACGCACCTGTTGATGTACCCGTCGCAGCTTCTTCATCAATCCCATAGCGCGGACAAAAGTTGCGACTCTCCGCTAAGCCGTCTACTGTATCAAGCGTAAAGGCATGGATACCTGCAACGTCGTGCGCTTCGGTAAAGGTCTTAATTGCTGCAAAATCTGGCTGAAGCGCATATAAAGCCTCTTTTGTTTTAATAGGTAGCATAATATCCCAAAGCCCTGTACTTGAAGCTTGCGGAACTAAATGCGCATGCCGGCAGCCTATAACATGTTCATCTATATGAAACAGCTTCGCCAATTCCTCATTACCGAATGTCTTACCTAACTTTGGCTCACCCTGCTCCATCATAATAAAAGAATCCTGCACGTCAACTGGCAATGTACCAGTCGTCGTCTTCATATAATATGTATGGTTCTGCTCAATAAGCTGCGCATGTAACAATGCCTTAAAGGATGCAATTGTCGCATGCCCACAAAGATCCACCTGTGTAGTAGGCGTAAAAAATTTAATGTCGAACGTTTTTTTGTCCAACTGTTTAATAAAAGCGGTTTCTGAAAAACGAACCTCTGCGGCGAACTTTTGCATAAATGCTTCATCCGTCTGCTCATAAATGACAACGCCCGCTGGATTGCCACCAAATTGTTGTGTTGTAAAAGCGTCAATTACGTAATAAATCAAAAACTTGTCCTCCCATTCATCAGGCATAGAAAGAAGGGCGCTTGAATGATTGTACCGGATATTTTCTATACCATTTTCAACTATCATTATATAATGATAGAGATTAGGTGTATGCGAATCAAACAAATAGATGGATTGAATGACTGCATGCTATGTTAAATCGGGATGTTTTAGAGAAATAGATAGATTACTAAAAATGATAAATTTTTGATGAGATTGAAATGAAACCCCGTGATTTTTTTAATCCTATAATAAAAAAATAGTAAAAGGAGCTAGTTATGCTACAACTTTCAACAGCTAGAATGGACTTTCAACGTTACACGGAGGCAGATCTTGAACAAATCGCGCGGCTTGTGACAAACCCAGACGTCATGCACTATATTGGAGATGGCCAGGTAAAGGATAAGACGTATGCAAGAGAGCTGCTTACGCGCATGCAGGAGCAATATGAAAACTTTGAGGATTTTGGTCTGCATAAGCTTATCCTAAAGGAAACAGGGGACATGGTTGGTCATGCAGGGATCGTTGCGCAAATTATTGATGATGCATTTGAGATTGAGCTTGGTTATTGGTTGTTTCCTGATTATTGGGGACATGGTTATGTAATGGAAGCAGCTGAGGCATTACTTCACTATGCGATAGAAGAGCTTGAACTAGAGCGTGTCATATCAGTTATTCAAACAGAAAACGCGGCGTCTATAAATATCGCAAAGAAAAATGGTATGCATCTAGAGAAAACAATCGTGCATGAGGGGAAAGATGTGCATGTTTATTGTTGGAAGGCGGAGTAATTTAGGTATGCATTTACAGCACGTTATTTTCTAAATGAAAATCACTCATTTGGCGACATTGCTATACAACATATTTATTATTATGTGCCAGCTAGTAGATATGTTGTATATGCTGTCTAAACGTCGACTAAAAGCTAAAAGAATACTACTGATTGTAGAATTTGCCCTATAAAAAGTGCGGATAAATAATGTGAAAAACATGTGTTTTTGTGAAGGAATGGCGCGTTTTTCATTCGATTTTTAAAAAAATTGCTTCAAATTTGCACGGGATTTACACGTTTTCTAGCAGCAACACAAAATGGGCCAGTTATGAAAAAGCATGGTGAAACTAGACAAAAAAGCGCGGTTTTCTGTTGAAAATACGCGTTTTTTTGATGGCAAGGTATGTGTTTTTGTGAGAGAAAAGTCTCATGTGATTTTCTGTCGTTATTAAGAAAATGTCGTTTGACGTGTGATATGTAAGCTTATGCCTGATAAATGATAGCTTGGCAATTATTTATTTATATGTTGTATGTTCATTTCGCCAAATGGAGGATTTTGAATTTAAATCATGCAGCTCAAAAAATAATTACGCACATTTATATATGAAGAAAATGAGCGCACGCGCGGCTATGGGAAGATGCGAAGTTTATATAATTCGCACTATAGGACTGATTAGCAGTCGGTTGTGGTGCTACTGATTATTAAAATTGACGGCAAGCGTTACTTGTTGGGAAAAAGTGATTGAAACAACAGTTTAAAAAATACGTGCAAGTGAAACAACAAATTATTGATCCGAAAGATTTTTCGGAGATGTTTTGTAAACTTCATTAATTTGAGCGAATTGCTTATGACTGTGACATAAAGGCTGATTTTGCTATGGATCTGGATACAAATAGAATTTATTAGTCTTATTAAAAAGTATTAGCTATTGTGGATTGATTGACTAATGCGTTATGTAGCGGATTATTTTAGATTAGATTTGAAGGCCAAGAAAAAATAGATTGCTAGCTGGTAGTTGTAGCTGGAATGGTTTATGAAACGCTTTTGGGTGCAGATGCTGTAGATGGTCTGCGAGGAAGTAAATTTTTTGTTTCCGTCTCAATATTAGTAGTAAACTTTTTAATGAGATATAACTTCCTATAATATATATTATGGCTGTGTCCCTAAATGACCTAGAGAGCAAAGAGTGCTGTGTCCCCTTTGTTGTAAAAGGACAAGAAATTCAAACTGTATTCCCTATCGGTATATTATATAAGAGACCGCAGAAATTGACGGTCTCTTATGAACTATTAATTTATTACAGGGATATTTCGTTCCTTCAATTGAATATCAACTAACGAATTTTGTGTTGTGATTTGCTCAATTGCTAGGTTTAACAAAGCTAAAAATTCATTATACAGCTTATTATTTTCAATAGTGGCTAACGTAAATGCTGGAAGTGAGTCGTTTAAAATTTTATTGACTGCGTTTATTCGAACACTATGAGAGCCTGTACCACTCAGTTCCTCTGCCTGAACCCAAAGTGGTATATTATTCATGCAAATAAGCTCAATCATTTTGTCTGAAATAAGGGACGTCATTTTTTCTGTTAATTGCTCAGCAATCACTTCTAGATCTTTTATATTCTTAGCTTTATTATTTAAAGATTTATGAAGCGTTTTGTATAAAATAATCCAAAGTACTTTACTATACTCCTCTACAGGATATAACGGACCAAAGCCGTAAATATCTTCATAATAAGCTAACCTTGCTGTCATCGCTCGTAATGTATTCCAACGAACGCTATTCAAACGAAAATGCCAATCGTTCCGATATTTAGGAATAATATCAATAAAATCTTCGACAATATAATCCTTTTCAATCATAAATACTGTTTCGTTCGATAAATTTCGTGTTTCAATAGGTACTTTTAAAACGCTTAATATGCTTGTTAAATTTGTTAAATTTTCTTCGGTTAATTGTAAGCTGTTTAATTCCTTAAAATAGTATGTTTTATGCATAATTTCTTTCGTAATATAAATAACTAATTCTTCTTCCTCATCTGTAGCAAAAGCATTTTCAAAATTATTATCTGCTGCATTTTGCTTATCTTCTTCATCTTCATATTTATCGCCCTCTAGCTTATCTAAATGCGTATGTACGAGTATTGACTTTTTCAACTGGGATGTTAGTAACAGATGCTCAAAAAATAGTTTTGTTGAATTGCCAGACACTTTTGTCGCATTTTCAATCCAAATGATATAATCAGATTCGTTAATTTCTTCTGCTAAATAATTAGGAATAGAACGTGCTTCTTTTTGGTTGTGATCGACTCCCATGCCATCAACGAAATGATAGTTATATGCTCCTTTATCCTTCACCCATGTAGGATAAAAAGGACCTGCTACACGCATCGTATGAACTAAAGGCGTTAGTAACCATTCGTAATCTTGATACTTGATTGCCGAAAAATTACAAATAAGCTCCTCACAAAGTGCTTGATTGATGTTTGAACCATAAATTTTTTCAATCCAACCAAATTGGTTTTTCTCATAATCAATTGCATAAATCGATAAAAATCTTTCTATTTTTTGAGAAATTAAAGAAAATAATGTGATTTGAAAATGGCTAGAGTGTTTGTTTTTTAATGCTTCTTTCACAACATTATCAACTAATTTTTTCGCCTTTTTTACATCATGCTCTTCTGGTAATTTTGCGATTGCTTCATCGATAAATGGTGTAATTTCTGCTACAAATTTTTTAAATTGTACAGAAAGTTCATTTTCAGCATTGTCATCAATTCTGCCAAGTAGCTGTTCGATTCTAAATTGCTGATCTGTTGAATCATTAAAGCTTTTTCGTAAATCTTTTAATTCTCGCTGATTTTTATGCGCAATTGCCTCTAGCAACCTCGTTGTAATGTTCGCTAAATACAACTGCACTTGAAATTGGTTAATAAATGTACAGCAAATTGAATAATCATTAGGCTGCAAAATAAATTCACGTGTACCAACAGTAGTTTTATTTGTAGACGTTGCTAAATACGCTTTATTAATATTGAGCAAATTACTCATTAATGTAGTTTTTCCAGCTCCACTCGCACCTTTAATATTTACAGTAATACTATTTTTTGGGACGCTAAGCTCTTTGTTTAAAATTTGTTTATACTCATTCAATTTTTTGTTTTTAAAGTAATGAAAAAAGACATGAATTGCATTTTGATCTAATTGTTGTTGTTTTGCTAACTGTTCACCGTCTTCCTGATGATACTGAGGGTTGTTAATAATCTGATCTAACGAGGAAAAAAAGTTTGAGTTATTAATTTTAAGCCCTAAAGCATCTAACGAGATTGTTATTTCATTGGCCTCTCCACTTGTATAACGACTTGCTAAAGGATGTTTAAACGTAATGTATACATCCTCAAATTTCTCTTTATTTTGACGAATTACACTAAAAGTATCCATTGAACACTCTCCTTTTTCTAATATAAATTAATTTTACTTTTTTTTACATTAAAATACCACATTATTTTTAATAGCTATACAGTTGATATATTATTTACATCATTAGGAGAAGCAAAAATATGAATATTAATTGTAAACCAATCCATGTGGCCATGTTTAGCGGCGGTGCTTCGTCTGCGTACGTTGCTTACTACATCGTGCAGAAGTATGGGAAGGAAAATTGTGTGCTGTTCTTTACCGATACGCTATGGGAAGACATCGACAATTACCGATTCATGGACGAGGTCGCTGAGTATATTGGGCTTGAAATCACGACGCGCATTGATGGGCGTACGCCGGAGGAAGTATTCCATGACGTGCGTTTCTTAGGGAACTCGCGTATGGCCAAGTGTTCGGAGGAGCTGAAAGTGCGCCAAACGCTCATTTATTTAGAGGAGCTGCGTGATGAGCATAACCTGGAGCCGATTTTGTACTTCGGCATTGGCCCCCATGAGTCGCACCGTGCGATTAACTTGCAAAACTTTTATGAGCACAATCCGATTGAGCCGATTGCGACGCGCTTCCCGATGATTGATACGTTCACAGAGGACCTTGATACAAAGGAAATCATTCGTGACGAGTGGAAAATTGCGCTGCCTCGTATGTACGGATTTGGGTTCTCACATGCAAACTGTGCCGGTCGCTGCGTTCGTGGTGGACTTGGTCACTATGCGCTGTTGTATAGGGTTTGGCCAGATCAGTATATGGAGCAAGAAGCGATGGAAGAGCGTTTCCGTGAGAAGGACGATACGATTCCTTGTGTTTGTTCGTATTCGTGAAAATATAGGTTGAATTCATAAACGGGTCTTAACAAATAAAAGCTTAGTAGAGCCTTATTGATAAGACTTTACCAAGCTTTTTTAATTATTTAAGCTCAATAGTTGCAGGTGGCTTAGAAGTTATATCCTATAGTACGCGGTTAATAAGTAAGTATACATTTCTAATTAATTTAACTTATGTATTTTTCTTCTTCGTGTAATCAATTTATGTTGTTCTTCTACAAAATCTTTGTACATTTCATCGAAATTTTGTAACCATTTATTTAATTCAATAATAAAATCGGGATAATTTGCTCTTTTAAGCATAGAATATTCATTTTGTGTCAAATTATCATACGCTGAACGGCGTTTCTCTCTTGGGAACTTTTTACACCATTGTTCAGAGATTTCAATAATATTTTTAACTTCCAGATAAAAGTAACCATTAACTTCTGTAGCATTTTTTATTAATTCATCTTTATTTCTATAAATTTCAGTAATCGCATCATTTACAAGCCCATTCATTCCATCATCATAATTTTTTTGAATTTTTCTGTTTCTATCTAAATTAAAATAATCATATAACTTATCAAGATGTCTTAATCTATGAGGAAATTTTTCAATAGTAGATTCTACTCTCTGTTCTTTGATAGTAAGATATACACCACCTAAAGTTAAAATACCAGCAATTAAACTACCTAAAAAACTACCCATAAAACCGATCCAGTCGTTTGATTTTACTACCCCTTTTGCAGCAAAGATTTCTGGCGCTGTTGTATTCATTAGCTTGTTTACTCCAATTGGCAATAAAATAACTAAAAACAAAAATACACCTAAATAAATCCAAAATATTGGTCTAATCCTTAACACTATTAATCCTCCCTCTATAAATGTTGCTCTAGCAATAGTTCATACCTTTTTTCGAGCGTTAAAAAAGCATTTTCCGACATATATATGCATTTCTCTAACCCTTAATTAGGATGACTTAACTTGTACATATAATGACCTTACCATATATTATAATATAAAAGGTATATAATACCAATTATCTTATGGTATAGGAAGTGTATACAGTGGATTTTAGAAAACAAATTAATCATTTTATTACCAGTCTCTCCCCTACCATAAACACTTTGTATTTTTTTAAAGGCTTTTCAGCTGAATTTTATGCGCAGCTTTTAGAGGCACAGGCGTTTCCGCGCTTTACAGATCTGGCAATTGACGCGGTGTTTTATGAGGAAACGAAGCCGAAACAGTTTATGATGGCGCTCATGGCATTAGAGGAGTCCATTAGTTGGGGTACATATGAGGAATTATTGAAAATTTATGAGGTTGTGCCAAACTTTTCGCAAATTTATGAGGGGAATATTGTCGTGGTTCACAATAATTTATTTGCCAATTCTGCGCATTCTTATGCACCGCAATTGCAGCAGGCACTTGCTGATAATAATCAGGATATGTCGGATCTTCCCTATGATTTATTTTATTCGGATTATCGTCTATTTGACGACGGGATTCTTGTGGAATACATTGTGAAGCATCAGGAAAATGAGCTTGGCGTGCCTGTAGAGGAAGTGAACTTTTTCACGGATACCTTGCCAGCAACTAGTAGTGAAGTAATCGAGCCCGAGCGGATTATTGAGTATGAGCTAGATGAGCTTGTTCATTATGCGTTACAGGGCGTACTCCATAATCGGTACTTTGCGATTTCGCCGACGAATTCAAGGGGTCCCCATTTAAGCGAGCGTTTAGATATGTTGAATGCGGTTTTTAAAGAGCAGGCGGTTCACTTTATTTTGAAAAATACAAAGGTGGTCAAAAAGGCAGCTTCCGATAACCATCTTGCGTATTTCCAGAAGCACTGGGGCGCGGAAAGTATGTATAAAAATGCGCTATTCTATGAAGCACCGGATACATCACTTCAGACCATTGAAATTAATCAAGGTGACATTATTTCAGATATTTTAAATCAATGTGAGCTGTGCCGGACGGATTTGACGAGTACAAGCAAGGCTGATTTTATTATTACGGCCCCTACTGGCTCTGGGAAGTCGTTGTTTTTCCAAATACCAGGCATTGTGCTCCATGAAAAGTATAAGGAAGTGACGATCGTTATTACGCCGCTTCAGGCATTAATGCGCGATCAGGTCGAGAAGCTACAAAATGAGCGCGGCGTTCATTTTGCAACGTTTTTAAATGCTGAAATTAGCTTTGAGGAACGTAAAAGCCGGATAGAAGGCATTCATAATGGCGATTATTCGATTATTTATTTGTCGCCAGAACTGCTCCTCTCCTCGTCTATTGAAGATTTTATTGGCGAGCGACGTATTGGGCTTTTTGTAATTGATGAGGCACATCTAGTGACGTCTTGGGGGCGTGATTTCCGTGTGGATTATTGGTTTTTAGGGGATTTTTTAAATAAAACACGTGAGGGACATTATTATAGTAAGCACGAAAAGCGTAAATTTCCCGTGCTTATTTTAACAGCTACTGCGATTAAAGGTGGCGCAGATGATGAAATTGGCGACCTCATTGAAAGCTTACATTTAAATGTAGATAATCAGCAAAATCTTTATATTGGCTATAACCGCAAAGAGAACATTCATTTTGATATTGTGCCGATTAAAGTGGCGCGCGGTGAGCAGGACCCAAAGGAACAGCTTGTGCTAGACCGTATGACACGCTTTATAGAAAACAATGAAAAAACAATTATTTATTGCCCTTACACAAGCCAGGTCGATCATTTGTATGATTTGTTTACGACACAAAACGCGTACGTTGGTAAGTATCACGGGAAGTTGTCCGCGCTTGAGAAAGAGGAAACATACCGCAATTTTAAATCAGGCGCTATTACGGTCATTTTAGCAACGAAGGCTTTTGGAATGGGTATTGATATTGATGATATTGTGAATGTGTATCATTATGCGCCTACAGGAACGCTTTCGGATTATGTACAGGAAATTGGCCGTGCCGCGCGCCAGCTTGATGAGGGCTTTGCGCGAATGGACTATTTAGTAGGTAAGGACACACGCTATGCACGTACATTATGGGGATTAGGTGGGATTAAGCGTTATCAGCTACAAGAAATTGCGAATGTTCTTTATAAAGCGTATCGAAAAAATAATAAACGGAAGCTGTTAATTTCGCCTGAGTCGTTTACGCATATTTTTGATAACGACGATGTAGATGCAAAGGTGAAAAGTGGATTAATGCTGCTAACAAATGACCTACAGGAGCGATACGGCTTTAAGGCGATTACCATTAAACCGCGCGCAATGTATACCTCTCAATATATTTCACTACCCGAAACGATTAAGGATGACTTTTGTAAGCGATACGGGAAATACATTACCCCACTAACAGAAGCACCGAAAACACGGAAGGAAACGAAGTACGGGAAGTGGGAGGATGTCAAGATTACAATGCTTGGCGAAATTTACGAAATTAAGTTAGGTGAACTATGGGAAGAGCAATTTGATGCACTGACATTCCCTCAATTTAAATATAAATTTTTTAAAAATGAGCTGTTTGATTACAAGGACCGCGTCATCCCTAAAATGCGCTTAACCATTGATTATTCAACAAGCTCCTATGAGGATGTGAAAAAGCAGTTTTGCTTATTGGCTGACCGTATTCAGCACACATTTTTAAGCATTGCGCGGCAGTATAATATGAAGGAATTTAAGTTTAATCAGTTTTATGAGGAATTTGTTCATTCCTTCGATGAAAAGCATAAACCGAAAAAGGAATTTGTGCGTCTGCTACTCGAGATGTTTTGCTTTAACGGCATTGCGACAGGTGTTCACAGTCAACCGGAGTGGCGCTTTGTACAAAAACGGAAAAAGGAAAATAGTATTGAGTATGATTATAAACTGATTCAGCGTAAATATAACCGAGTAGCGACAAATTTGAAGCGCTACATTGGAGATATTGCACCAAATGTTGATGGCAATCAATTTACAGTGTTCATTAATATTCCTGAGCGCGGGCAGGAAAACCGTGATTATAAGCTATTATGCGCAACCATTTTACAATTATTTGAGCTAGCTACATATGAGGTGCAAGGCGGGAAAAATGCACAAATTTTTGTGCAAATTAGTGATCCATACAAGCTAGCACAAATCGCCCGCTCTGACAATTATCGTAATCTCGTTTTACAGCGCATTACGAAAAAGCATGACCAGGCAGCCGAATTTATGAATCAATTTTTAAGCCAGCCGTTTACCGATGAGGAACGCTGGGATATTATTGAGCATTTCTTCTTAGGAAGGAATGAAGTTGTCGAGGCGATGTTGTCTAAAGAGCCTGTGTTGAGTTAAGGATGTAGAGGATAGTAAATGAAAGGTCACTGCGGTAGTTTTTCAGCTATTGTAGTGACCTTCTATTGTTTACTCGAATCCCCCACTACTCTCCCTGAAGCCTCACCAACTTTTTTAAGACATCCGCGCGTTTTGCTTCGAAATCGATCCCCTTTACTTCTGTCATAGCTTCAGGCTCAAAACCAATTCTGAATTACTTCGCGGCTAAAGAATTAACCATTAATCTTTAACGATGGATTGATAAATTTCCTCTAATGGAAATACTCTACCTTTATCGTCTTTATAGACAATATGTTCCGGTTTGAAATGTACTGGTGAATCCAGCCCTGCTGCTGCAGCTAATCGAAAAAGGCCTTCACGCATTGTGATTACGTAGTTTGCTGTACGATGTTTCTTTTCATCGATAACAAGTGCTTTTTGCAATGCTGGATTTGTAGTTGCTACACCGACAGGACAAGCATTAGATTGACATTTCAAAGCTTGAATACAACCTACAGTAATCATAAATCCACGTGCAATATTTACAAGATCCGCGCCCATCGCTAGGGCAATCGCAATTCGATCTGGTGAGAAAAGTTTGCCTGAGGCAATGATTTTCACTTGATCCCGAACGCCATATTTTATAAGTGCGTGATTTACTAATGGCAAGGCAGCTTTAATTGGTAATCCAACACTATCCGCCAACTCCTGAAAGGAAGCACCTGTACCTCCTTCGCCACCATCCACTGTGATAAAATCTGGACCTTTCCCCGTTTCCTTTATCGCCTTTGCTAATTCATCCGCTTCATGATGACTACCGATTACAACCTTCATTCCAACAGGTTTTCCAGTTTTTACACGTATTTGTTCCATAAAATCAAATAAGGAAGGAAAATCACTAAACTCTTTAAAGCGATTCGGGCTATCAATCGATTTAAATGGCTCAACCAATCGAATTCTTGCAATTTCCTCTGTCACCTTTTCTGCATCAATATGACCACCCCGTGTTTTCGCCCCTTGAGCTAATTTGATTTCAAATGCTTTTACTTGTGGAATTCGACTTTTTTCCATTAATACATCCCAATTAAAATTCCCTTCTTTATCTCTCACGCCAAATAATCCAGGGCCAATTTGCATCATGATATCTACATTCCCCTTAAGATGGTAGTCGGAAATTCCACCTTCTCCAGTGTTCATCCATGTCCCTTTCGCTATACCTAAACCTTCTGATAGCGCGGTAATGGCACGATCCCCCAATGAACCATAACTCATAGCAGACATCCCTATTTGCCCTTTTACAATGAATGGGTGCTTTGTTTTTGCCCCGATTACAATAGCGTCTTGATCATCTAATAAAAATGCCGCGGATTCATGTGTCTCTAACTCTTCCTTTTTCTGTCCAAACAATGGCTCTTTTATTAAGAGGTATCTATTTGTCGTTATTTTTGTGTCAGTGTCCATTTTTATTTCTTCCGTTAATTTAGGAAACATGGAGTTTCGAATATAAAATCCGGGTTCTTCGAAATTTCGAAGTGAACCAAAGCCAATAACATCACGTTTATATTTTGCCGTTTTTACAATATTCTGATATTCATAACGTGAAAATGGTTTTCCTTCTGTATCATTGTTAAATAAGTATTGGCGTAATTCAGGACCTATCGTCTCAAAAAAGTATCGTGCTCGACCTATGAGCGGATAATTGCGAAGAATCGGATGTTGCTTTTGATTCCGATCAATAAAATATAGATATAACCCTACGAATACGAGAATTACCAAAATGATGAATAAAAGTATCGAGCCGATTACAATCAGTACATCTGCAATATTCAATATTAATACCTCCTACCAGAGAAACCTTTAAGTTATTTAAAATGATTTAGTAAATAACCTATATTTTAGGGTTCTCAAAAAGAGGAAAACTATTCAATCGCAAAATAAATTGAATTAATTCCGAAAAATATATTTTAAACAATAATTGCTATAATTTGTACGAATAATCCCCTTTTGAACGATAAATTATATGTATATTCAATAATTTGTAAATTTTGTCTAAGAGATTCTGAATTATTCATAGCTCATTGAAATGTTAAGTTTTGAGGCCGATTTTTTAGCAGAGGCGGAAAAAATCACGCAAAATGAAAAGAGAATCCCACAGGAAAGCCGACAAGTCCGCTTTTCTGTGGGATTTTGTGTTGAGTGGTGAATAATTAATTATTGTTGAAATTATTTAGTTACAACAGGAGTTACTTTTAATGAAGAAGCTGTTACTTTATTACCTTTAGTATCAGTAATTTTTAATTCAGCGTTTTTCTTACCTTCAGCAACGATTGCTACAGTAATATCTTGAGCAACGTTTACCGCTTCTTCAAGAGTAATTGTAATTACTTTATCAGTAGCTTTTGCATCAAATTTAGCTTCAACTCCAGCAATGTTAACTACTAAATCGTCTGCATCCACAGCAGTAATAGTTTCAGAGAATGTTAATTCAATTATTTTAGATGTAGTAGCATCTTTAACATATAATAATTCAGCTGATTCTAATACTGGAGCAACGTTATCAGTTAATTCGATTTTTTGAGTAAATGCTTTTTTACCTTCAGCATCAGCAGCTACAGCAGCACCAGCTTTAGTAGTTACAGCTTTAGAAATTTCTAATGTGTACGGTGCAGTAGTTTTAATAGCATAAGAAGCTGGTAATGTTACTAATACTTGTTCTTTAGTACCATAGTATTCTACAGTTGAACCAGTTGGTAACTCAGTACCATCTAATGTATAGTTAGCTACATTTGTTGCAGATTCAGTAACTTCAGTACCGTAGTTTACGATGAATGAGTTTGCTTTTGCAGCGTTTTCAGTAACTACAGGAGCCAATTTAGTTCCTTTTAATACGAAGAATTCTTTAGTATCGTCAACAACGAACTCTAAAGTGAATTCTTTGTTTGAGTTACCATCAGTATCTTTAAGAGCACCCGCAGCGAAAGTCACTGTGTAAGTACCTTCAGCTAAAGTTGAAGTGAAGTTAACTTCTACTTGATCTTTATCAGTACCAGTAATTACCGATTTAGTAGTATTTACAGCATTCGGTTGTAAAATACCAGATTTTTTAACTGTTAGTTTAGAAGCGTCTAATGTTTTTACAGTTTCATCTAACACTACTGTGTAAGCATTTTTAGCAAATTTATTTAAGTTTTTAGCTAATACAGCTGGACCTACTTCATCAGTTTTTAAAGTTACTGAACCAGTAGCTTTGTTACCGATTAATGTAGCCATATCTTTATAACCAGTTACTTCGTATGATAAAGCAATTGAAGTTTCATCTTCATCGTATAATGGGTTATTTAAATCAGTTGATGCTACAGTTACAACCGCAACTTTTTGATCTGCATCTTTGAATTCTACTGTTTTAGTATTTAATACTCGAGAACCTTTTTTAACTACGATAGTACCGTAAGTAGAAAGTTTTTCAGAGAATTGTAATTCGAAAGTATCTATAGAGATAGCTTTTGAAGAAACAAGTGTTGGAGCAGTTGTGTCATTGCTTACAGTTACTGTACCAGAAACTGTGCCAGCAGCGTTACCAACAGTATCTTCTAAACCAGTGATTACGAATGTATGATCACCAACAGCTAATTTGATTTCAGCTGTATAAACATATTTACCAGCTGTTGAAGCATCTACTAATGTTACTTTTTGACCGTTAACTTTTGTAATTTCACCAGTAATGTTTAATGGTTCATTAAATGTAAATTCAACATCAGTGCCATTGTAAGTAGCTGAAACTAATGTTGGAGCGGCTGCATCTGTAAAGAGTGTGCTTTCGCCAGCAAATTTCACTACTTCTTGGTAATCAGCAGCTAATAAAGCAGCTTTTGCTACATCTACTTTGTAAGTATCTTTGTTAACTAATTCAGTAGCTAATGAGATAATTACAGATTTTTTGTCGTCTTGTAAAGTTACTTTATCAGCTTTAATTGCTTTAGCTTTACCGTTGTTTACAGTTACGTTGAAAATACCATCGTTAGCTAAAGAAGCTTTGTTAATTTCTTTGTTAAAAGTAACTAAGATTTCTTTAGAGTTGATTGCTTTTGCAGAAGCAACTGTAAAGTCAGTTACTACAAAAGTTACAGTAGCTTTGTATTCGTTGTTAGCGATTTTGAAAGTTACTTCAGTTTCTTTGTTAGCTTCTAAAGTTTTTTCTAATTTAACTTCGTGTTTAGATCCGTCAGAAAGAACAACATCTAAAGTTGTAGCTGAAGTTGCTATTGCAGAAGTTAAAGTTAACTCAGCTGGAGCTGCTACTACAGTGTTGATTGTTTTATTTAAGAATGAAGCGAATTGACCACGAGTTACAGATGCTTTAGGGTTAAAGTTTTCAACGCTAGAAATACCTAAGTCACGTAAAGCTTGGATCGCTTTTTGAGCTTCTGTTTTAGCTGTAGCTAAGTCAGCAACTTTAACGTCTTCGATGTCAGCAGCTAATTCTACTAAAGAAGTACCGTTGATTGCAGTGTAAGCACGGTCTAAAACTAAAGCCATGTTTTCACGAGAGATTTTACCAGAAGCGTTTAATACATCATTAGAACCGTTGAATACTTTAGCATCAGCAACTAATGCAGCGTATTTTACTAATTCTTGGTCTTTAGCATTTACAGCTAAATCAGAGAAACGAGCTTTCGTAGCAAAGTCAGCTGGAGCTGTTACGCCCTGTGCTTCAACCCATTTACCTAACATTTTAACAACTTGGCCACGAGTTAATTCTTGACCTGGTTTGAAGGTACCGTCTGGATAACCTCCAATAATGCCAGATTTAACTAATGCGTTGATGTTTACTGCATGTGAGTTTGTGTCAGCAACGTCAGTGAATGATGCAGCAGAAGCTACAGGAACGATTGCAGATGCTACTAATGTAGCTGTCGCAGCAGTTGCTACGAATTTTGTATATTTCTTTTGTTGGTTAGCCATAGAATGATTTCCTCTCAGTAAAAAAGCAAAAATTTATTATTTTTCTAAATGTTGTATCGTATATTACGATAACAATCTAATGATATTACTTTCTGTTAACTTAAAGCAATGGTAAATATTAGTGTTATAGTCTAGCTTTTCAGATTTATTCAGACTTTATTTTCTTTGTTTATAGTATTATTTATTTGATTCACTACGAAGTATATTTATAGGGAATATGTGTTTTTTATAATTTTCCGTAAAATGTGTTTACCGACTTTAAATTTTGGGGATCATCAATTATTTCATTATCATAATCTTTTAATTTACGGTATGCTATTGCATAAGAAAAATACAAAGCTGGCGCATCGTAACCTCAATAACATGCCTTATCAAATAGCTCAATTGCTCCATGTATATTACCTACTTTACGCAACTTATCCCTTTCTTTTAACTATTAAAAAATAATATTAAATCAGCTATATTTTTTTAGCTTACAAGCAGGGTTTTTCCATTTTATAGGGAATTTAAAAGATATATCATATTATTGAGGGGGCGTTAATTGATGAGTAAAAAAGTTTTAATAATTGCTGGTGATGCAGTAGAGGCACTTGAGGTGTATTATCCATATTATCGTTGTTTAGAAGCAGGCTTTGATGTAACGATTGCTGCACCTTCCGCAAAAAAGCTACAAACCGTTTTACATGACTTTGTCGATGGGATGGATACGTATATTGAGCGTCCAGCCTATGGTTTACAAGCAAATGAAGCATTTGAAAATATTAACCCTGAAGTATACGATGGCCTCATTATCCCAGGTGGTCGTGCGCCAGAGTACATCAGATTAAATGAACATGTCCCATCCATTGTAAAGCATTTCTTCGATGCAGAGAAACCAATTGCTGCGGTTTGTCATGCAGCACAAATTTTTGCAACGATTCCAGAAGTGCTAAATGGGCGTGAGCTGACAGCCTATATCGCGTGTAAGCCTGAAGTACAAGTAGCTGGGGGTACATACGTCGACAAAAACCTTCACGTTGACCAAAATCTCGTAAGTGGACATGCATGGCCTGACTTACCAGGTTTAATGAAGGAATTTATCACGTTATTAGGAGAATAATGTAATCCGAAAATGTAAAAAATAGCGCATCAATTTAATAGCCAGCTATCTGAAATTTTTTTCAAATAGCTGGCTATTTTGTACAGGTGGTTTTTAAATGAAAAAGAAGAAGCAAGTCAGTCCTCGCCTCTCCATCATATTTACTGCACCGGCTCTAGCTTCTGCACAAGCCATGTATCGGCGTTTTTAATATAGCGTAGCTCGCCTTTATATACCTGCGTTTTCTTAGTGTAGCCTATCTTTAGTTCTCTTCCTCTTCCCCTTCCTCTCCTCATTTTGTACTTTCTACGGGTGATTAAACAATTTGTTATTTCTTATTTATCTTTTATAATGAAGAATAAAAGAAACTCAAAACAATTGGACGTGAGAACGATGGAAACCATTCATATACCTGCCGATGCTGTACGGATTATTAGCACATCTAGTAAAGGCGATCAATCCAAATGGCGTGTCGGTGATAAATGGATTAAACAAAATACACGTGGTTACGAAGGACAGGCCGAGGTGCTCGCTTCCCTTGTGCTGGTTTATTCTACATTACAGGAAAAAGATTATGTAAGGTACTTTCCATGTGAAATCGTCTTACCAGATGGGGACACATCGATTGGCTGTTATTCACATGATTTTAGAGGCAAACTACAAGAAGTAACACTGGAACGTTTATTTGAAGCAAACTTTACTTCGACAGACCCTATTTTAAATGATAAGGCGCTTTCTACAGGAGAAAAATTCGAGCAAATTATGCAGCAAATACAAGATTTCACGGGGCTTGATGTGCGCTTAAATATTGCCCGTTTACTTGCATTTGATGCACTCATTTTAAATGAAGACCGTCATACAAATAATATTTTATTTTTATATAATCCAGTTGAAGAATCATGGCAGCTTGCACCGCTTTTTGATAATGGGCTGAGTTTATTATCAGATGAAAAGGACTATGCACCTGGCAAGCCTGTAACCATTTTAAAGCGTAAAGTAAAAGCAAAGCCTTTTAATTCAAGTTTTTCAAAACAATTAGCATTGTATACGGGACCAGCTTTTATTGACAAACAAGCTTTACTTGAAGCGCTTGAATCAACTACCTTTGATTTTGGAAGAGCAAAGCAAGTACTGTTATCACAGTTAAACGACCCAAGCTTCAAACACATTTTCATTGAAGGAAGTGAAACAAATGATTGACTACATGAAATTTGACGTAATGTGGATGGATGAAGTCATCGCGACCGTCGATTTAAAGCCTTCAAATGGTGGTACACCTTATGTCGAGAACTTTATCGAGACTTTTAACAAGCAGTTTTCACCCAATATGAAGGGTCATATTACGCTTGAAGAGCTTGAAAAGTGGCTGAAGTGGCGCACGTTCCCGCCTACACGTGCCAATGCGAAAGAGTTACTTGAAAGCCTTGGTATGCAGGCATTTAACCGCTGGGGCATTGTGCGCAAAACGCATGGTGTAATGGCGGATGATGAGATTTGGCTGCGTTTTAAGGGCGAAACCTTAACGCATCGAGACGTTTGCTTGCGGAAAGAGCTTTACTATCCGGAATCAGGTGACGCCGTTCAGATTTAAAGCTCCAGCTTCCTTTAGTGGATATAAATTAGCAACACTACTATTTTCAGCAAATAAAAAAAGGTGCATTCACTCGCAAATAACTGCAGGTAAATGCACCTTTTTCGTCTTATGCTGTCATTATTTTTTCAAATCGGAAAAATTCATATTCCGCATCTGGCTTCGTTTCGTCAACTATACAATCTGGACCAGGATTGCCTCGATGAAGGTATTCTACAATTTTTGAAGATACTTATTTACTCTAACACTAAAGCTTCCGTCTCCGGTGTAAACATCGTTAAATAGATCCCTTCATAATAAATCGGCGCATACCCTTCCTTAGAGCCGTCCGTATTGTCATATTCACGCATAATCGAAACACGTGCCTCTTTATACGTAACACCCTGCTCATTTAGCAACTGACGAATTTGCTCTGCCTGCTGTAAAAACGCCTCTTCCGTCTGATCCTCATCTGTCAGTTCAAATGAAATCCACGGATTTAGCTTCTTTTCAACTTGCGGCTGCCAGCTCACTTCCTCTGTATAAAGCCCTTTTGGAATTTCCACGCTATAACCAATTGCATCAAACGCAATGCCTCGCGCACGTAGCTGCTCCTCTAACCAGTACTCACCTGCTTGTTGAAATGCTTCGGTCCGCTCTTCATCCACTGACTCATAATCTAAATAGCTATAAATCTCGCCACTTACTACTACAGGTCCACCAATCGAAAACGAATAATTTGAGCGAATCCCGTTCGTATAAATTTCATAATGGAAATAATAGCGATCGTCTTTAAAATTATAGCCACTATCCACAAGCTGTTTATTATGCCCTTCATACGTCTCTGCTACAAAATCTTGCACCTTCCCTTTCGCCACCATTTTCGATACGAAATTCCCATTGAATGACACATAGAAAAATAAAACTGCGCCTACTAAAAGCGCTGCTGCTACAAGTAACGTCCATTTTTTCATTCTGTCCTCTCCTTTTCAAATGCTTTTTGAATAAGTACCACAAACCCAATGCCCAGCACGGCAAATAATGTATGAATGACACCTACAAAAAGTGCCCCTACTAATTGGTCGCTAAAAATTTGCCACACAGATGGATAGCTTTCCAAAGACTGCTCCCACCACTTTGTCATGGACCCGTACGACATGATGCCATCATAAATGGACCAAATCGCTGTCGGAATAAACGCAATGAGCACCGTTAACAGCCAGCTTTTATAGAAGTAGTACACCGCAATCCCTAGCACAAAATAGCTCAAAATAAACTGAAAGCCTTGATTGCTGAGTAGCGACGTATTCATCGCAACGATAAATGACAATGCGACTAACAGCAGCTGATAAATATGTAGCTTCAATGTTGCTTTCGCAATCGTTTGCTCCGGGTTCACTTTGATTTCAGGAATCGGTATTATTTCAACTAGTCCATCATGCAGCTTTTGGCAATGAGCACAATGCTGTATATGCTGCTCAATCCATTGCTTTGTTTCAGGCTGCACTAAGCCTTCTTCGTAGAGCGGCCATAAATCCTCTACTAAATGACAATCCTTCATCGCGTCAATCCCCCCTTTTTAACTGCTGCCTCAATCTGTGAAACTGCACACGTGCATAGTTTTCTGTGCAACCGACGATTTCACCAATTTCTTTAAAGTTCAGCTCACTATACAGCCGGAGCAAAATGATTTGCTGGGCTGTTTCCTCGAGCTGCATAATCCGTTTATGAATCGCCTGCACCTGCAATCGCTGCTCGACCAGTTGTTCTAGCGCGACAACGGGGATAGCTACCGGCTCCTCTAGCTTTTTATGTAGAGCCTGCTCGTATTTTTTTGAGCGATAATATTTTCTTAGTAAATTATTCGCAATCGCATAGAGCCAGCTCGTTAACGAGGCATCCCCACGATACAGGTGAATCGTTTTACTCGCCTCATAGAACACATCATGCGTTAAATCCTCCGCAATTTGCGTGTTTGTCGTGCGTGCATAAAAATAGTTGTATAAGCGTTGCTGATGCTCGCTATAAAGCTGCTGCAACCGATACACTAGCTCACCACCTTCGTTCTATATCATTAGTACCTTCAGCTATTCATTCGTTACAAAAAAGGTTTAATTATTTTATCATAACGTAAAACGTCGAGACTTTTTTCTAGAAAAGGCTTTCACGTCAAGCATAAAAGTTATTCTTAACAGTAAAATTTATCATTTCTTTAACATTTAACAACATCGAGCTAACGGATGAACTGAACAAATTTACTCTTCATATATGACTGGCATTCATGGCATATTTGCACAGGTTATTTCAACAGCAGATTTTTCAAACCAAAATCAAGCGTTCAAGACAAAAAGACTGGAATTAAGCTTCCAGTCTTTTTGTCTTGTTACGTACGTATTTGGTTATCAAACGCTCTATTTATTGCATTATTTTTGGTTAATTTGAACGAGCTGCGCTAACACCTCAGCCAGATCCGCATCCACACCGATTGATTTAGCTGAAATAATCTCAGGAATATACACCTGTCCCTTGTTCAATGTAATATACGTTGCATTTTTCTCTAAGTACGTTAAATTCATGAATGGCGCTTTAATTAATTGATTTCTTGCGCCGACACCTAATTCTAGTAGCACAAGCTTTTTGCCATGTGCTTGCTTGATAAAATCCTGATAAGCCTGAAAGCTAGCCTGCCATGCCTCCCCCTTTAGAAAATACGGATTGACTTCAACATGGACTTGCATCTCTCCCCCGCATTTTGGACAGACCGGGATCAGCTCTGCTCTGACACGTCCATTTTCCTTTTGTTCGTACATGGCCTGTAATACGTCTTCGCCTGCATAAATATGATCATGACAGGCATGTTTGCATTGCAGATGATTGCTATTTCCTTCTATCTCAAATAGGCGGTCGTTTTCAAAGCCTGCACTCGTTAAATGCCCATCTGTATTGGATGTAACGATAAAATAATTTTTATCTTTCAGCAGCTCATACAGATTGTTCATGACCGTACTTACTTCCTTCTCTCTTGAAAAGTAAGCATAGATGCTGCTAGAAAATGCCCATCTTTCCTCAATGGTAGGAAACGGGAAAAAGGCGCCCTGGACAATACTGCTAATCCCGTATTTTTCACAAAATTCGCGGAAATACGTTAAAAATGCCTCATCCTCTGCGAATATATGGTACCCTTCCGAAATGGAAAGCCCATTACTGGCCCCAATGAGCACCGCATCTGCTTCATGTAGCTGTTTGATTATTTCTTGACATTTTTCTATCATAAAAACCCTCTCCACGGAAAATTTTGGTCACCAGCTAGTTATTTGTGGATGCCTTCTCTTTTAGCTTTCTCAAGGACAACATCTTGGAAAAACCGGGCAATATCTTCTTGAATGGCCAGCCCTTTTCCTGCTAGCTCTCTTGGCAGGAGCGCGTCTTTCGGGTTCACCGTAATGTAATACGCGTCTGGGAAACTATACGTCATATTCCAAAATGGCTCTTTAATAAACATTGGCGTCATTTGACCAACGCCTAACTCTAAAAATAAAATTTTCTTGAATTTATTATTCGTCAGGTACTTATTGTATTTTATGAGCTCCTTCATATACGCTTTGCCCTCTAAAAAGACAAACGAGCGTACCCAAGGCTCCATGTCTCCGCCACAGCTCGGACATTGTGGAATGAGTGCTGTCGGAATAGCCGTTCCTTCGATTTGGCTATACATTTCGTTAATCTGCTCTTCATTATAGTAAATCTCATCATGGCAGCGCGCTGCACATTGAAAATAGCGTAAATCCCCCTGAATTGGGGCCACCTGTTCTTCAGGAAACACTTTCGTAAATTGTGTGTCTTGGTTTGTTGTCACCACAAAAAAGTTCTTCCCCTTTAGGATTTTTGCAAGATCCACATATGGACCACCTGGCGCTAAATCATAAATCGACTTGATTTGCGTAGCCAAATACGCCCAGCGCTCCTCTTTTGTTGGGAACGGATAATAAAAGCCATCAAAAATGTTGGTAATTCCGTATTCTTTCGCAAAGTTACCGAAGTAATTTAGAAAAAATGGACCTGTTTGATAAAAGCTGTAGCCTGCTGCTTCCGACATACCTGCAGCGCCCCCTACGACAATCACCTCAGCCTCTTCTATTTTCGTTAATAACTCATTTATATTGTCTTGATATTGTTGATGTAACATCTAATTCCTCCAATTAAAATGCCTTCTAAACAAAGACCTTTTTCGTAAAGCATTCCTTTTTAGCGCGCTATAAACGACTTTTAATTCTGCTTTTCAAGAGTCTTTACTTATCTGTTCATGTAGTATATATTTACATGCATCAACAAACAAGTATGCACTTTTTTGACGCATACTATCTTGGAGGATAGTGTAAACATGACATTAAACGATGACTTTGAAAAGAAAGACCTTGCTGCTGATATTCAAGAGCCCTATTTTGGTTATACCCTTTCGATTATTAGTGGTAAATGGAAGCTCCTCATCATTTATTACTTATCTAAAAACGGCGCAGTGCGCTATAACGAATTACAACGAATGATTGGGAAAATTACGTATAAAACATTGAGCACAACGTTAAAAGAGATGCAAGCTGATGGACTAGTGCACCGGAAAGAGTATCCACAAATTCCACCAAAGGTTGAATATAGCTTGACCGAAAAAGGAAAAACACTATGGCCAATTCTGCAAGAAATGTGCCAATGGGGCGAGCAGAATCATCACTAAAACTCTCCGACGAATCGAGTGAGATGTTTGGAAAAGCCCTTATTAGTAATAGTCAGCTTTACTTACTCTTACAATTACAAAAAAAGTCGATTCACACTAAACGTTTAGCGTGAATCGACTTTTTTGTGGCCTCGAAAAACAGACCGGTACTATGTAACATTTACATTATTCGTAGGCATTCGTGACGTTATCAAGCTTCTCTTTCGGTTTAGGTTAGCGACCGTTGATTTAAAGCTAGCAAATGGTAGTATGCCATATGTGATTCACTAGATTAAGGATTTTAAAAAACAGTTTTCACTGACTATGGAATGATACACACATGAAAAAATCCCCTTAATAACCATGCTCATACTAATTATCCCACTGCTCTTTTTGGATATCATCTAATTGAAAATTATAGCCTGGGAATGTAAAGTCATGCAGCAGTGTATAATAAGCTGGATCGTAAAAATAATACTCCCCTAAAATCGTCGCATAGTGCTTATAGGCTGCAAGCAAATCTAGCTCTAACGGCTTTACATGCTCCGCGTCTACATAGCCTAGCTCCCCTTCATAACGAACCTGTAGCCAGTCTTCCTCCTGTTTCACTTCTTCCACACGGTCACCCTGCTTGAACTTTTTGAGGATGGGGCTATTCTCTTTCGGCTCCATTGTTAAATTAGCACCCTCCTCAGGTGTAATTACATATATTTTACTTGCTGCCTGGCTAGACGCTGGCCAAAGTAATGAAAAACCAAATAAAATGCTCAGTGTAAAGATGATTATTTTTTTCATAATACCCTCCATTTGTTATTTACATCGATACTTTAACATATTCCACGCTCTATTAGGGTTTTAATACCATTTTTACTTTTTTTGTAATTTTAAGTTTTGTCGTGCTACATATGTTATCGTTTATTTGTGAATTTTTAGCTATATTTTAATACTATTAAAATGTAAAATATAGTAAGAGGAGGAGAGATACATGTTTAGAAATATTTTTTTGATTATATTAACCGCCTTGCTCCTCGCTGCTTGTGGTAGTGGGGATGAGGAAAGTACAAAGGATTCAAGTGTGATTGATAAAGGCTTGGCCGCGGTTGCGGCGAATGATTTAGGAAAAGCGGAAGGGATTTTTGAGTCCGCTACAGATAACCCGACCGCACAAAGCTATTATGAGCAAATTGCGCTGCTTCGTGTAGGGAAAAGCCAACTTGAAAGTGGACAGGTGGCAGAGGGCAATGCGAATCTAGAGATGGCAGCAAGCTTCGAGGGCGGCTCGGAGTTAATGACAGAACTTGCAAATGATCTACTAGCGAGCGGAACGAAGGCTGAACAGACGACGAAAGAGGAGGAGGAAAAAGCAAAGGAAACGGAAGCAACGCAGGCTGAGGTTGAACCAAAGCCTGAACCAAAGCAAGCAGCTGATGTGATTGCAGACCAGGCTTCAGGAATGTCCTACGTTCAATTAGCTGAGGCAGAAGGCAATGTACGTGAGCAGCCTTCCGTTGATAGTAAGCTTGTACATAGTGGAAAGCAAGGCGATGTATTTGTATACTTACAGGAAAAGGTCAACACTTCCGACGGTCGTACGTGGTATAAGGTAGAGTACGGTTCTGGCTCAGTTGGCTATATTAGCCGAGCAGTATCTAATTTGACAAATGAATTCCCGTCGTATGTGCGTTTAATCGAAAATGGGACGAATATTCGAAGTGAGCCATCGATCAATGCACCGGTTATTCATACCGGACAGAAAAATGATACATTTTATTTCTCAGCAGATAAAACGTATACACAAGATGGTCGCACATGGCTACACATTTGGCTTCCAAACGATCAATATGGCTATGTCAGCCAAAAAGTTGCGACAATGACAACGGCGTATACTCCATCTGTACATTCAACTTACTACGGCGCGACAATTGTCATTACAGGTGAATCAGCGAATGTTCGTGCGTACCCGTCAATTGATAGTACTATTGTTGTGAAAAATCTTAAGCGAGGCGAGACACTTACATACACAGGCTATTCTTACGAGACATCAGACGGCCGTACATGGTATGAAGTAGAAATTTCTAATGGCTATGGCTATATTAGTAAGGCTGTAGGGAAAATTCAATAATTGATTAAAAGCGGCTTTTGGTATGTCAAAAGCCGCTTTTTTATTTATGATGAATTGTAATATTAAGTGCAACACCTGAAAGTCGAAATAAAAGAAGCCCATAATGACCTCGTGTAAAATGTTAGTTACCACACCAAACATTCGAGGAGGAATCGTTATGAGCTATACTCATCTTCCCCTATCTGAACGTTCGAAAATAGAAACTTATCTTGAATTAGGCTACTCCATTCGTGCCATTGCCAAGCGGATTCATCGGAGTCCCTCGACGATTTCAAGAGAGCTACGTCGCCATCAAATTTTTATATTAACAGCGAATCTCTAACCATCCACTCGTCTTCTTTTAGGTAATTTCCTTGTTATAAAATACACTGCATTATACAATTTAAATCACTTCAATTTCGTGATGATTGGTTTTAAAAAGAAAAGGATGATGAAAAATGAACCATATTTTTTTAGTGGAAGACGATTTAGAAATCGCGAAAAATCTTTCGCTTCTTCTACGCTCGGAAAGCTTTGCAGTGACGCATGCAGCCTCGCAAACGGAAGCGATTACACTTGTTGCCAAACAAAAATTTAATTTAGCACTTGTTGATATTTCTCTTCCAGATGGCAATGGCTTTGCGGTTTGTACAGAGATTAAGCAAACTCAAAACATTCCCGTAATCTTTTTAACCGCTTCTAGTGACGAGGCCAGTGTTGTCACAGGGCTCAATATGGGGGATGACTACATGACGAAGCCGTTTCGCCCGCGCGAACTTGTTGCACGAATCAATAATTGTTTACGCAAAGTTACGCCCACCCCCACTGCCTTTGAGCTCGACGGACTTTATGTGGATGCGACAACGGGCATTGTGAAAAAAGACGGCCATGAATTATTTTTATCAGCACTCGAGTACAGGTTATTACTCGTGTTTATTAATCAGCCAAAAAGCATTATTACACGCGACCGACTACTTGATGAATTATGGGATGCATCGGGCGAATTTGTTACGAACAATACGTTAACGGTTTATATTAAACGATTGCGTGAAAAAATCGAGTCAAATCCTAGCAACCCGCATTTTATTTTAACTGTTCGTGGCACTGGCTATCGTTTAGGAGGTAGCCATGTTTCGCAATAAAGAAATTCGCAGGTTAGCTTATAGCTTTAGTGCTATCACCGCAGTCGGAGCGGTGATTGGCTTCCTGATTGAGCCTGTAGCTAGTCTTTTACTACTCATCACCTGTGTACTACTTGGGACGGTCTTTTTTCTTTATACACGGGCACGCTATAAAAGGATTGCACAAATTTCAGAGCAAATTGATGGGGTGCTTCATCATGATGACCAGTTATTTATTCATGACATAGAGGAAGGCGAACTGTCGATTTTGCAGCATGAAATCACCAAAATGACGGTGCGGATTCGCGAACAAAACGAAGCGCTACAAAAAGAAAAAGTGTATTTGGCAGAGTCTTTAGCCGATATCGCACATCAGCTGCGTACCCCACTCACATCCGCTACACTGATTTTGTCACTACTTCAAAATGAACCGAATGAACGAAAGCGAAAAATGTTGCTTAGAGATAGTCAAAAGTCCTTTGATCAGATGGACTGGCTCATTACGTCCCTCCTGAAAATTTCTCGGTTAGATGCAGGCATTGTGTCATTTAAGACAGAGACACTGCATGTGAAGCATTTAATTGTTCATACGCTTCAGCCTTTCCAAATCGCCATGGATTTGCATAATATTACTGCCCAGCTTCATATCCCTGAACAAACCACGATTCAAGGTGATTTCGACTGGCTTTCAGAGGCACTGCAAAACATCATCAAAAACTGTATAGAAAGCGCGGGCGATGATGGCACCATCCACATTACGTGCGAGGAAAACCCGTTATATACTGAAATCACCTTGCACGACAGTGGACCTGGCTTCAAAAAAGAAGACATCCCTTATCTTTTTGAACGTTTTTACCGAGGGAAAAATACAAGTACGGCAGGCTACGGGATTGGACTTGCATTATCCAAAACGATATTTTCACGTCAAGGCGGAATGGTAAGTGCGAAAAATCACGAGGATGGCGGCGCAATATTTACGATTCGTTTCCCAAAGTGACAAATCTCTCACTTTCACGTCACGAAAATGTAAGTGAAACGATCTATTATAAGCGTATAGCACAAAAGGAGGCACTTATAATGGAATTTTTGAAGATTGAAAACGTATGTAAAGAATACGGGCAAGGTGAAAATAAAGTCACAGCCCTTGACGATGTTTCATTAACGATTGAAAAAGGCGAGTTTACCGCAATTATCGGTTCTTCAGGCTCCGGTAAATCGACATTACTGCATGCCATTGCGGGAGTAGACGTACCGACGAGTGGAAAAATCTATTTAAACGGCCAAGATGTGTATGCCCAACATAATGATAAGCTTGCGATTTTTCGCCGACGCGAAGTAGGCTTAATTTATCAGTTTCACAACCTCATTCCGACGTTAAATGTCGTCGAAAATATCACATTACCGATTTTGATGGATAAACGAAACGTCAATGAAGCGCGCTTACATGATTTACTGCAATTACTTGGGCTTCATGAGCGCAAAACCCACCTACCCAATCAGCTTTCAGGTGGTCAACAGCAGCGTGTCGCTATTGGACGTGCACTGATGAATGCACCGGCTGTCATGCTTGCGGATGAGCCAACAGGGAGCTTAGATAGTAAAAATGGCCATGAAATTATGCGTTTATTAAAATTGAGTCATGAAAAATATGAGCAAACATTAATCGTTGTCACACATGATGAAAATATTGCCCTGCAAGCCGACCGCATTATTACGATGTCTGACGGCAAGGTCATTCGCGATGAAAGACGGGTGGCACGCTAAATGAATATTTTCAATAAAGTGGCGCTCCAAGGATTGCTAAAAAGCCGCGCGCGCACCATTGTGACGATTATTGGGGTGATGTTATCAGCTGCCATGATTACAGGGGTCGCAACACTTGCCACTTCCCTACAAAACTATATGGTGAACGGCTCTATACTGAAATACGGCGACTGGCATGTTAGCTTTTCAGATGTAGATCAGGCATTCATCAAACAGCAGCAGGATGATGACCGCATCGCCAACACCATTAGCTTTGAAAACATTGGCTATGCGGAGCTTGAAAACAGTAAAAATGAAAACAAGCCGTATGTTTTTATTGCAGGATTCAATCAAAATACGTATGACACCCTACCGATTGCATTAACAGCTGGTCACTACCCTAAAAACAGTTCGGAAATCATTGTCCCTTCCCATTTAAAAGAAAATGGTGAAGTGTCGATTGCAGTTGGTGACATAGTGACGCTACAAGTTGGACAGCGTATGCAACACAATCTCCCACTTTCTCAATCTGACGCGTATCAAGGGCATTCTGAAAATTTGATTGCACAACAGGAGAAAACGTATACAGTTGTTGGTACATTCAAGCGCCCTGCTTTCGAGGAAGTCGCAGCACCTGGCTATACAGTCATTACAACTGTAGACGACTTCTCAGCAATGAGTAGCTTTAGCGCCTTTATTAAAATGGATCACCCGAGAAAAGTCCATGATTATGTAGATGAAGTGAAGCAGAATCATTTCGTGTACAACGATAATGTCTTACGTTTTATGGGTCTTTCTAAAGATAAAATGTTCAATACTTTACTCTATTCAGTCGGTGCTATTTTAGTTGCACTTATTATGCTTGGCTCTGTCTTGCTGATTTACAATGCATTTACGATTTCACTGAATGAACGCATGCGTCAATTCGGCATTTTATTATCCGTTGGCGCTACGGCAAAGCAGCTACGAAATTCAGTTTTATTCGAAGGGCTGTGCATTGGTGCAGTTGGCATTCCCCTTGGTGTACTTGTCGGCATTCCAACTGTTAGTGGTGTGCTATCACTTGTTTCTAAAAATTTCGGCAATGTTGCCTATAGTGGTGTCCCGTTAGCCTTATACGTATCACTGCCGATTATTTTATGTGCCGTTGCTATTAGTTTCATTACGATTCTAGTGTCGGCGTATATCCCGGCGCGTAAAGCAGCCAAGACACCTGTGATGACGTGTATTCGTCAAACAAATGAAATTAAAGTCGAGATGAAAGAAATTCAAACAGCGAAATGGCTGGAACGACTGCTGGGCTTAGAACGCACACTCGCACTAAAAAACTTTAGACGCAACAAACGACGTTATCGCACGATTGTCTTATCCTTAACATTAAGTGTTGTCATGTTTGTATCCGCAAGTGCATTCAAAACAACGTTACAACAAGCTGCCGACTCTTCTGCCGTGAACACAGATTATGACTTACTATTCTTTAGTGAAACGATGCAGGAAGAAGAAGCAACACCACTATTTGAAAGGTTCCAAAACGTAGAAGGTGTTTACGAGGGCTCGTATCAAGCAATGATGGACTATTCAACAACTGTGCGTGTTGACGATGTAACATCCGATTTTCGTCAAACAGTAGCGGCTGAACCAACAAACGAAACGATTGATTTACCATTAGACGTCCAGTTTTTAGAGGATGCATTGTACTTTGACTTCTTGAAGCAATTAGGACTTGATCCTGCTGAGTTTACAGGACACAATGCCAAGGCGATTGCAGTGGCGAAAGTGTTACCTAACGATGCGATGGACTATATAGATGTATTTACAAAACAAGCGATGTCGTTCCTACTAACACCGATGACGAATAATGAGCAGCAAGTAGCGCCCTATTCAGTTGACATAACATTTGTTGAAACATATCCGATTGATCCACTACCAAAGCAGCCATCCGAAGTAAAACCTTATACCTTTATGGTTGTCGTTCCATATCAGCAAATAGTGGAATGGGGATTAAATGGTGTGCCGATGGACCGCGGCTTAACATTTCAATCGAAAAATACAACCGCCTCAATAGCAGAGATGGAAAAAATCGCACAAGCGCAAGGCCTTTCGAGTGAATATACGATTTACAATGCAAACGAAATTTTTGAGCAAAACCGTAATATTATTTTCATTATTAATTTGTTCACGATTGTATTCATTGTGATGATTTCACTCATTGCTATCGCCAACGTATTTAATACCATTTCAACAAATATCCGCTTACGTAGACGCGAGCTCGCGATGCTGCGCTCTGTCGGGATGTCTGATCGCGATTTCAATAAAATGATGCGCTTTGAGTGTGCTCTTTACGGCTTCCAAACATTATTATTTGGCCTGCCGATTTCAGGCTTTCTTGCTTGGCTTATTTATAAAGGCATGCTCGCTGGTGGTGCGGACGTTACATTTACATTCCCGTGGGCGAGTATGACCATAAGTCTCGTTGGCGTGTTTATCATTATTTTTATTACGACGATGTATGCGCTTAATAGGATTAAAAAGGAAAATATTATTGATGCACTGCGTGATGATTTGAATTAAACAATAAGGATAACTTAAGGTTCCGCTTCGTTTTCTCTTAAGATTTTCATGCTATACTGTCGAAAGGAAATTTAAAGGAGAATTATAAATGAAGAAAGCTTTAACTGTCGGTTACTGGAGCGTTTTACTCTTTTATTCATACTTATTAATTGATACGGTGTTTTTAGCTCGAGATGCGCGCAGAAGCATAAATTTAGTGCCGTTTGACATGATTGCACAGCAAGGCTTTTCGCTAAATGTATACGGTAATATTTTAATGTTTGTCCCTTTAGGGCTTTATATTGCAAACTCGATGAAGCCGTTTCGTTTTTGGAAGGTGCTCGTAGCCATTGTGGGGACAAGCTTTGCCATCGAAGTGCTGCAATATGTGTTTAAACGTGGCGCCAGTGATATTGATGATTTACTATTAAACACAGCAGGCGGGCTCATCGGTATTTTCATTTACTACGTGTTCAAATTAGCCTTCAAATCAAAGGAACGAATCCAGATGGCCATTTCCGCGCTATCACTTATCGTCGGCATTCCGGTTATGATTTTAGCAGCACTAGTATTTTTAGCAAATTAAAAAAAGGTGCATTCACTAGCAAATAGCTGCTGGTAAATGCACCTTTTTCAGTTGCTCGATTGCCAACAATAGCTTGCTTATGCCTTCATCACTTTTTCAAATCGGAAAAATTTATATTCCGTACCTGGCTTCGTATTCGTCTGTTATGACTATACAGGTTTTATAACAGCTAAACCCCTACAGACACTAAAAGCTTCCCATCTTCCACCGCAAAGCTTTTAATATTACCGATTGGGATTTTTTTCACGACCTCGATTGCATTTAAATCCACGTTAATAAGACGATTTTCGTATGTAATAACGGGTGGTCTTTGCAGCAACTTATTGTTAATTTTATTAAAATCTACAGGCTTTAATGAAACAAGCTCTAGTTGCAGTGTACGCTTTTCCGCGCTTACAGGCTTTAGATTGAGCGTGAAGTTTAATTCCTTCTCAAAGCCCCATTTTTTTATGCTTGTTGTTCCCGTGACGATGATGAGTCCATCTTGAATAGCTACATTCGCCTCATTGATTGCTTCGAGCTGATAGTTTTCTAAAATGCTATTTAGCGTGGATGCTGAAATTGGAATCGTTACTGCTTTGTTTTCTGCCATGCTGGCAATGCTAGATTTTAGTTTACTGAACATAAAAATTCTCCGCCTTTTCTTTTATTTAATCGTTGTTCGTTTTTATTCTGGACAGCTGTAGGAGCCTTTTCATGAATATATCCCTCGTTAAAAATTGCTCTATTGAACCAAAATTTGTGAATATCTCGACAAACGCTGGATTAAGTAGCTCTTCAAGGGTGTACAGCTGATTCGTTCCTTCCTTCTGTGCACTGATCACGCTTCGAATAATCGCGATAATCCTACTATACCGAAATGGATAGACGTATAATGTCCTTTTTGAATTTGATTATTATTTTTGCTATCAAATATAGATGCGGTGTCTGTGAATCCGTCCTGTAACGGCTAGAGGAGAGATTTTCATGAATATTAAACGAAAAAAACGCACAAACCGAATCATTTGCACGTGGTCTATCCGAAGCTATTCAAAATGATAATTGCCCTCTCTGTCTTAAATACTGTATCAAGAGCTGATTCATTGAATGGTCCAATTGTAGCTCGGAGTAAAATTGCTCCGCCTCGTCTGATGTGCTAAAGGAGTGCATTTGTAGCTCCGTCACATCCACCTCCTGGAGATTCGTCAAATTAAACGAAATCTCGGCCGCGAAGATTTTCACGATGCACAGTTCCAAGTTCAAAAACAACGGAACCAGCACGGTATGCTGTCCGAGCGTGCCGATTAATACATCGACTCTTGTATGGTCTGCTTTTAAATCCAAAAATTCATTGAATGTCATCTCATCACCGTCCTAATTACATTATATAACATTCTTTCATTTTTTAGAAAAAACATTTAATGCGATGATGTTACTTCTGCTCATATCGGTGATCAATTGCAATCTATGAAATAAAAGCAGCATTCCTAGCAAAATACCTCACAAACTCCTGCTTAGCCCGTTGAATCTGATGCGCACTAAAATCAAGCACATCGACATATTCAACCTCACCATACCGCGCGCGATAAAATGCGATTTGGCGAATCTCTTTATATGTATAGGACTCCTCTTCACTGATTTCAGACGCCAATTCATTAAATAAATAATATCCTGTGATTTGCGCAGCTTCCTGCCACTTATAGCCGACGTCTTTCCCTGTTTTAAAATCATACAATGTCCCGTCAATAATAATATCACCATCTGCCCCTCCTGCTAGAGCTGAGCAAATACCAAATGTAGGATTGTAGATGACGGTACTAGCGGGTGTAACACATGTTGAGATAAAGGTATCTTGAAAAACCTTGCATAATCGTTCTAAATCACGGACCACCTCATCATCAGGTGCATCGAAAAATTCCTCCTGCAAAAGATTCGTTGGCGGTAACCCTGTGCGATACATCTGTTCAAGCTTTGCCAAAAAGCAGGCATCCTGTATGAAATCTTTTATATCTTGTTCATGGTTACTACATTTCCTGAAATGCTCACGTGCCTCACGGAATCTCATATGTACTCGTTTTAATGTAGTTGGATAATTCCTCAACCACCGAGATACTAGGTTGACGCCATTTTCAGCGACTAAATCATTGTGCGCCTGATCGCTATTTGTTTTAACCACTCGCGCAATCATCAACCGCGCTAAATAATCAAATGCTGTGCCAATTATTCCGGAGTTGTAAGGTTTCACTAAATTGTACGGGACTTGCACCGTATATTGTAAACGGGAAAATGCGAGGTTTCCTGAAATTGTTTTAAAGTCACCTTTCCCTGGCAAAGTTTCTTTTATAATATGCTGAAATGCTTTATCTTGAGGTTTTTTACCTTTTAATAAACTTGTGAGCGACATATTTGCTGTCCTTTCTAAAGGTATTTTTATAGTTTTCGAGAAGAATCCTGCTTATTATATAAACTGCACGATGAAAAAGAAACACTCAGACGAAGTGAAGGTGAGAATGATGAACAATCCCCCATCTCATTTTGTCTGAGCGCATTAGAAATGGCTATTTTCTTTCACTATAGTATTCGCATGAATAGATAAATAACTTCTCATTAGCTGAAGCGCTTCATCAATAAGACGATTCAACCGATCTGTTTTCCCAAAATCAGAGGCCATTAAATGAATAATTGTTTTTTGGAAATGATAAAACTCACGATTTTCTACATAGGCTAAGTCTTCTTCCTCAGACAATAAAAAATAATCGCGCTCTCTGTTCGTTTCGCACAAAGCTTGTCCTTGCTCATGCTCGAGGATGATGGCATCGCCCCACTGCAATGTAGCGCACGCTAAATAATACGCGAGCACAAACTTTATGCCTTGATCTATCGTACGTGACTGTAAAAACTGTTTAATTTTTTTATTCGGCCGCAGCAATTTTAATATATAGTGATCAATTGAATATGGCATAACTTTCTCCATATTGAGATAGAAATTTAATTCATCTTCGTTTAACAGGCACCAAATGTGTAAAACGATGGCATGGCTGTCTAATGAATTGACTGACACAACATTTGAAACATAATCTTCAATCGTATGCATTTCTGAGGATGTTAAGAAAAGGTTGGATTTCTCTTCATTAATCAAATAAAGGCAGTGTTCTGGAGTCAATTGATTATACAGATAATCGCCTACTTTTTTTGTAGTATAATGATTAGTCCTCACAAATAAAAATAGCTACTAATAATATATTTGGAGTATTAGGAAATGTAAACATTATAAGACAAAAAGATATCGTAAACAAATGATATAGCTTCCTTTTGTTCCAATTACTCTAACTATTGTAGTTCCCCTTTTGGTTCACTAAATTCTCTATAAATAATATATAATTTAGTATATATAACAGAAGGTGGGTGTTTTTTATGATTACATTGATTCCAGGATGGGATGAAATAAACCAGTTTGCTACGTCATTGACGGATGGTGAGCGTCATTTTATTGAACGGCTTGAAGCCCTTTATGCGCAGGACCTAGAAAGGGATTTCCATGTGTTTGTGCAGGCAAATATTAATGGAGACAAGCCAGATATTGTTGTGATGGAGAGAGGTTCAGGGATTTGGGTAATTGAGGTAAAGGATTGGCAGTTAGCGCATTATGCGGTCGAGAATGGCCGGTGGGTGGTAACAAGCAGTCCAGAAAGACCCGTTATTAAATCACCATTTCGTCAGGCAGAGCGCTATAAAAAGAATTTCTTCTCGCTGCATAGCGCGCAATTAGCAAGGCGTAATTTGTTCAATAATCGTGCATTTGGCGGGGTGCGCGCGGCGGTTTATTTTCATGTGGCATCTACTGCGCAGGCGAATCATCTCCATCAGCAAGAGGTGGCCACTTATCAAGGGCTAAGGCATATTCAAGTATTTGGTCAGGATTGTACAGATCAAAACATCCGTTATTTTTTCAATCGGCCGAACATACCGATTGCGCTTGGTGAATATGACCATTTACTGCGCTATTTAATGCCGAGTGAGGTGTCAAAAGAACGACTGAACATCGTTTATAACTCGCAGCAAAAGCGCTTGATAAAAAGTCAGGCAAAAAGGCAAAAAATCAAAGGTGTCGCTGGTTCAGGGAAAAGTTTAGTACTCGCAGCACGGGCCGTTGATGCCTTAGCGAGAACACAGGGGAAAATCCTCATTTTGACCTTCAATATTACACTTGTAAATTATTTACATGACCGCATCAGTGATGTTCGTGGCACATACAAGCGACGTGATTTTGAGATTGCTTCCTATCATGCCTTTATTAGTGCGGAATGTAATAATTTAGGTGTAGAAGTTAGGGCAGTTGACGAGGGAGAAACGTCTTATTTTGATAATGTTCAACTATTTGAGGCGGTAAAGCACAAAATTCAGCGCTATGATGCGATTTTTATTGATGAAATTCAAGACTTTAAATATGAATGGCAGCGCATTATTGAAACGTACTTTTTAAAGCCAAACGCTGAGTTTGTTATCTTTGGGGATGAAAAACAAAATTTATATGGCCGTGAGCTTGAAAAGCAGCAAATGAAAACGGTCATTCCCGGTGCATGGAATAAGCTCACGCAGTCCCATCGCCTTTCTAAAAAAACGATAGAGCTTGCTGAAACGTACCAGCAATATTTCTTCAAGGACCGCTATGCGTTAGAGCCAATAGAGCCTCTTCAAATAACGCTTGATTTGGATGCGCAAAAGGCGCCCGATCAATTGCAGTATGTGTACACAAGAAATCCCGTTTCGATTATTCCCTATTTACTTCAGTTTATCGAGAAAAACGCGATTAATACCGATGATTTAGTATTTATAGGAAACCGAAAAAGCTCGATGCGTGCGATTGAAAGCGAGCTACGCCGACGAAACTACCATACACTTCCGATGTTTTTAAGAGAAGAAGAGTATAGGTATATTACGGAAAACATCCCTTGGCAGTATATAAGGACAAACACACAGAGGCAGTATATAGCGGAAAAGGAACGTGAGCTAGAACGTCCGCTAAAGGTAGGCTTTTGGATGCAGAGCGGTCAAATGAAGCTGTCCACGATTCAAAGCTTTAAAGGCTGGGAGGCCAATCATGTCTTTTTAATAGTGGAGCCAGGCGTTGACGGGCAAGAGACGATAGATGAATTGATTTATACAGGCTTAACACGCTGTAAACGAAACTTATTTGTTATTAATGTAGACAGCACAAGCTTACATGCCTTTTTTGAACAAAACCGAGCGCTGTTTGATGTGTTTAATGTTACCGAACTGCAGGTTTATCGCTAAAATCGGATTGATTGCACCAAAAATAGCGCCCCTTTATCCAAAAGTGGGCGCTATTTGACGCTTCTAAAGCACATGTTAAAAAACAACCTTCTTCTATCTATTCATCATACGCAAGTAATGCATTCACTCCATGAGCAAGCGCCGAGCCTGCCTTCAGTGCCGTTGCGACCATAATCATCGCCTCTGCGGGCATTTCTTAAAAGTATAAGCAAGAGTAAGCATTAACTCTGGATTAACATATTTCCTATAGGCTAAATCTAAGTAATTAGCTAATTCCACTTTTGTAATTACATCCTGTGTATTTTGTTTGTTATATTGACCTTATGAATGAGAAAAGTTGTCGATTCGTAAATTACTTCGTCAGTTAATTTCGTCTGATATAAAGCCTCGTTTTTGTGAAGCCTTTAACACAGCGAACATATTGTCATGCCCTACTGTATTATCCGTGTGTAAATAGATTTTCTCGACGTAACGGCCAAACTCACAAATCCATTTTACAAAGTCGTAACCCGTTTCCTTCCCGTTTTCATCGAGCCCTAAATCATAATCTAACGGCAAAATCGAAGTGGAGTGTTCTTTAAAGATTTCAATTCATCGACGGTCTTAACGACAAATTTGTTCTCGCTTTTCGCGACTATTAGTGTGTTCCTGATTTACTTCAATAAATCGATTCTATGTCAATATCTTATTATTGTGAATTACCTATTTAATTGAGCCGCTCTTCCCTCTTTGGTAAGATAGACTTTTCGGCATGCACAAATGACTACCGCTGGACTCTCAGAAAGATAATGCGAGTATCCATTGCATTTCGCTACATTCCATTTTTACTTATATACGATACTTTCATTTAGAGGAGGCATGAGTATGGGGGTTACTTCAAATATTTTATGAAAAAATCTCTCCGAAACAACGGCTATTTACGGTAGTACTCATCATTTTAGTTATTAGCTCGATTGTATTTGTCCATCACAATTATTCATTTTATAAAAGTATAATTGCAGAAGTTGTAGACGTTACGATAGACAGCACAACCAACGTGGAAGATGCATTTCAAAACAAAGACGTTTTATATACACAACAGCTGATTGCCGAGATAAAAAACGGGCCAGAAAAAGGAACACATATTCATTTAACGAACGAATTTTCAAAGTCCCAAGCATTTGACCAACAATTTAAAGTAGGTAGTGAAGTGTTTGTTTCTATGAATACACAGCAAACTGGGATCATCACAGGTGTCAAACGAGATAAATATTTAGTCATCGTTGCATGGGTATTTATTTTAGTGCTACTTCTCGTTGGGAAACGACAAGGATTATTATCTGTTTTCAGTTTGGCTTTTAATGCGGCTTTGTTATGGTTTGCATTAGATATTTATATTCAGTATGCTAATCAAAGTTTGTTATGGATTTGTGGCATTAGTATTATTATCTTTACAGTCGTCTCCCTCTTACTCGTCAACGGGCGAAATGAAAAGACATTTGCTGCGATTATCGCAACACTTATTGGGACATTTCTTTCCTTGCTTATTACATACGTTGCCTTAGTCGTCACGGGAGAAAATGGGCTTAGATATGAGGAATTGCAGTTTGTGACGCGCCCATATAAAACGGTGTTTTTAGCAGGTTTATTTATTGGTTCTTTAGGAGCTGTTATGGACGTCTCGATTACGATGTCTTCTTCGATTTTTGGCTTGTATGAAAAAGACCCTTCTATTTCGGTAAAAGCATTGACAAAATCAGGTCTAGAAATTGGGAAAGATATTATGGGGACGATGACAAATATTTTATTCTTTGCCTATGTAAGTGGCTCGATTCCTATTCTTTTACTTTATTTTCAAAATGCCTCAGCGCTCGGCTATACGCTTTCCCTAAATTTATCACTTGAATTGGTTCGTGCATTAGCCGGCGGAATCGGGATTGTTCTGACCATTCCGATTGGTCTTTATACGGCCATGTTTTTTGTGCATAGAAAGAAGGCGAAACTATGAACGTATTAGTTTTACTTGCAGGAATCTTATTTATATTGATGGCCATTATCGGTGGTAAAAAGGGCATTCGGTCGTTTGTTGCCTTATTTCTAAATTTTGGGGTGATTATCTTCACTGTATTTTTTATGAATGACCCTTCGAATAATCCCATTACTTTAACAGTAGTGGCCTGTGTATTTATTGGTTGTATTAACCTGTTTTACATTAATGAAGTAAACTGGACGACGAAAACCGCCTTTCTTGCGACAATTTTGACGACAATCGTGTTAATCCTTTTTATCATGCTTATTACAAATAGCGCGATGATACAAGGCTTTGGTGAAGAAGAAACCGAAGAATTGGGCATGTTTTCATTTTATATCGGACTGGATTTCGTCAAAATCGCCGTATCCGTGATTATTATGAGTACGATTGGTGCGATTACAGATGCCGCGATTGCCATTGCTTCGCCCATGCGTGAAATGCATTTACATCACCCAACGATTGAACAAAAAGAGCTTTTTCGTTTTGGCTTAAGTATTGGACGAGATATTTTAGGAACGAGTACAAATACGCTATTCTTTGCTTTCTTCGGTAGCTACTTAGCTTTACTCATTTGGTTTAAAGACCTCACTTATTCAATGGGTGAAATTATTAATTCAAAAGTATTCAGTAGTGAAATGATCACGATTTGCTGTGCAGCAATTGGGGTGACACTCGTTATTCCAATTACTGCCTGGATCACCGCGTATTTTTTAGTACGACAGCAGGGCGACTCAACAAAATAACAAGATTCATTATTCACCATACAAAATCAGCACATCAAAAAATGAGTTCGGTATTTTATCCGAACTCATTTTTTGTTTGATACTTATTCATACTTCTCGTAGTAAAACTTTTGAATTTAAAATCGTTTATTCCATAATCATCATTGCTGTTACTTTTCGTAGGATACTAAAAAACAAAGGATTTTATAATCTAAGCTACCTCTCGATATAAATAACTTTATTAACAATCTCTAACCGCGCTGTGCCAATATTTATGGGCATATGCATGATTTCACTAAAATAAACAGCCGGGACTTCACCTAGCTTTTCTTTCATGTTAGTCAGTCTTTTCTCAAAGTAAATTCTGCTAGTGTAGGTGTCTCCACATCTGCTGGTGTAAAGAAATCATAAACAAAATTGATATGCGTAATTAAATTATAGCGGTAAGAAATTTTACGAATTAATTCATAAAAGCCCACTTTCCAGCCACGCGACTTTAATAGTGAAGTGACTTTAGTTGGCTGAATTTGGTACCCTTCAAGGCGATTTGTAACTTTCTCTTGTTTATCTGTAGTTGCCACATAAAACTTGCGGAATACTTTCTTAAGCGATTAAATAGAAGGTTAAAGAGGCTGGCACAGAAGTAGTTCCAGTTCATGCAAAAAATCGAAATGGCATAACGTCATTTCGATTTTTTTCGTTTTTGAAGAAAGATCAAAGGAGATTATCCTCTGACCATATACTTTCTTAAAAAAATTCACGGCCATTATCGCTAAGCCCGTTTCATTTTCAACTTTTGATTTCCACTTTTTCTTCTGAAATTTCCAGGTTTTTTGTATACGAGAGGAAGATTGAATTCCTCTTCCCTTTTTTCAGTATGCCAGCTGAATAATTCACAATAGGCAACAAGGTGTCAATTGATTTCTCTAGTAAGCTGGGCGTCATTATTATATATTGTAAATTCCACTGCAGCTAATATATGATTAGCTCCCCCATTTTGTCATTATTTAGGGGATTTAGACATTCGTTGTTCTAGACGATGCACTAACCAAGCTTCTGCTTCTTTTACATAGCGAAGCTCCCCTATTAACGCTTCATAATCTGAAGATTCTCCGATTGGCACATCTATTTCAAAGTGTTTTGCTTGATTTGAGCTTGAAGTTTCTTTAATCTTTGCTTTTTTCCAATTTAATAAGCTCCCACCATCTGCATTCGGCTGCGCTAATACGCCTTTATGCTCAATAATACTTAAATTTTTAATTAACGCTGTTACTTGCTCACTCGTATATGTTTTGCCTAAATAAGCCTTTAATTTTTTCATTGTATTAAGGGATTCCGCCATATAGCGATAATCCATCCCTTTATAAGTGAACGTCGCTTCATTTCGTTTTCCATCGCCACCCCTCACAACGTACCAATAACTATTTTTTGCCTCTTCAAACAAACTGCGTGCTTGTTGTGACGTTATCGCAGGAGGCGTATCACCGTTGAGGATCGTTTCAAGGCTATAAACACGCCAGCCTTTGCCTTTTTCATAGCGAAGTTCGCCCTGTAATGTTTCCACTTCCTTCGTATCACCGAGTGGGACGTTTAGCGTGAATTTTTTAGAAGTAGCTGTACTTGAAGTTTCTTTCATCGAAGCTTTCTCCCAATTTAATATGCTCCCACCATCTGCATTCGGTTGTGCTAATACGCCTTTACGCTCAATAATTTCTAACTTTTTAATTAATGCGGTCACTTGCTCACTTGTATATGTTTTGTCTAAATAAGCCTTTAATTTTTTCATTGTATTAAGGGATTCTGCCATATAGCGATATTCCATGTCATTGTAAGTGAACGTCGCGTCATTTCGTTTTCCATCGCCCCCCCTTACGACGTACCAGTAGCTATTTTTGGCTTCTACAAACAAACTACGTGCTTGTTGTGACGTTATCGCAGGGGGCGTATCATTGTTGAGGATCGTTTCAAGACTATGGACGCGCCAGCCTTTGCCTTTTTCATAACGAAGCTCACCTTGTAGCGTTTCAACTTCCTTCGTATCTCCAAGCGGGACATTTAGCGTGAATTTTTTAGTCGTAGCTGTACTTGAAGTTTCTTTCATCGTAGCTTTCTCCCAATTTAATATACTACCGCCATCTGCATTCGGTTGCGCTAATACGCCTTTACGCTCAATAATTCCTAACTTTTTAATTAATGCGGTCACTTGCTCACTTGTATATGTTTTCCCTAAATAAGCCCTTAATTTTTTCATTGTATTAAGAGAATTCGCCATATAGCGATACTCTTTACCTTTATAATTGAAGGTAGTCTCGTTTCGTTTTCCATCGCCACCTCTCGCGACGTACCAGTAGCTATTTTGGGACTCTTTAAACAATTGAAGTGTTTTTTGTGGTGTTATCGTAGGAGGTGTATCACCGTTGAGGATTGTTTCAAAACTATGGACGCGCCAACCTTTGCCTTTTTCATAACGAAGCTCACCTTGTAGCGTTTCAACTTCCTTCGTATCTCCAAGCGGGACATTTAGCGTGAATTTTTTAGTCGTAGCTGTACTTGAAGTTTCTTTCATCGTAGCTTTCTCCCAATTTAATATACTACCGCCATCTGCATTCGGTTGCGCTAATACGCCTTTACGCTCAATAATTCCTAATTTTTTAATTAATGCGGTCACTTGCTCACTCGTATACGTCTTCCCTAAATATGCTTTTAATTTTTTCATTGTATTAAGGGATTCTGCCATATAGCGATATTCTATGTTATTGTGCGTAAATGTCGATTTATTTCGTTTTCCTTCGCCACCCATTACGACATACCAGTAGCTATTTTTGGCTTTTGTAAACAATTCAAGTGCTTCTTTTTTTGTCAATGTAGAAGGTTTCCCTTTATTTGGGTGATTTTTTTTGTGGACCTTATAATTTTTTGATACATCCGAAAAGACTGGATCTGGATTACCTTTAATAATCTCATCTTTTGCCAAAAAATCCTTATTTAAGTCCTTAAATGTTGCCGCTGATACACCTGTTCCTGCAAAAAGAAGTCCCCCTGTTAGTATCGCTACTGTCATCAGCCTATTTACTCGGTGCTTCATGCCATTTCCCCCTGTAAATTATTCAATCCAATTAATTATACGAAGCATTTCGAATAATGGTTCGGACTTTAATATTCTTTTTAAAGTTATTTTATAGCTCATAATGAGCAAATATACTTTAAATGATTACTATCCAAAATAAAAAAGACAGAACACACCATTTGGTTAAAATGAAAGTTCCTACACAACCATTTACCAAAGGCGCATCTGTCTGATGAAGAGATTATCACATCAAACAAATTAACAACGTTTTTTTGGTGAGATGAGCAGCATTTACAGCAACAATCTCAGCAATTCGCTAACTAGTCCTGAATAATAATCTCTTAAACTGAATAATAATCAACGGAATCAATGCTAGCGCATAAATCATTAGAGACTGGGGTTTGTTCAAAACTGCCGTTTCAAATAAGCCTGTAATTAGTACAAAGTTTAGGATGGAAAGCCCGATTAAAAAAGCCAGCCAAACAGCTAAATTTGAGAAGATGCCAATTTTAACAATAGATTCTTCCGAGCGGCAATTAAATCCGTGTACCAGTCTTGATAAACATAATGTTCCAAATGCCATCGTTGTGGCTACTGCTGTATCGCCTGTAGATAACCCAATTTGGAATGCGATGATCGTAACAGCCGCAATAATCATTCCTTCAAATCCCACTTGGGAGACCAATTTTTTATTTAACAAAGGCTCATTTATGTTTCGTGGTTTGTCCTTCATGAGCTTCTTATTATGTGGCTCTAAACCAATTGCAATCGCTGGTAGACTATCTGTTAATAAATTTATAAATAATAGGTGAATAGGTAAAAAAGGCGCGGGTAATGCAAAAATTGTTGCATATAACACGACAAAAATGGCCGCTGCATTCCCGGATAATAAAAATTTAATCGCATTTTTAATATTCGCATAAACACTTCGCCCATTTGAGATGGATTTGACAATGGTTAAAAAGTTATCGTCGGTTAAAATCATTGCGGAAGCATCTTTTGCTACTTCTGTTCCTGTTTTGCCCATTGCGACACCAATTTCAGCTTGTTTTAACGCTGGAGCATCATTTACACCGTCTCCTGTCATTGCCACTACATGTCCTTTTTCTTGCCACGCCTTTACAATGCGGATTTTATGTTCCGGTGAGACACGTGCATAAACGGAGATTTTTTCTACCTGGTTCTTCAATTCTTTATCTGAAAGCTTTTCAATTTCCTTTCCTTCAATCGCTTCAGCAGGGTCTTTTAAAATCCCCAATTGTTTGGCTATCGCTACTGCGGTAATTTTATGATCTCCTGTAATCATGACAGGTTTGATACCCGCCTTGATACAATCTGCAACTGCTTGTGCCGATTCTTCACGTGGAGGATCCATCATGGCGATTAATCCAACAAAAGTTAAGTCCCGCTCATCTTTTTCACTTATATTAGAGGAAAATACATTTTTATACGTAATGGCAATGACTCTTAACCCAGCAGTGGAAAATGTTTGATTTACTTGTTTAATATTTTCTAGTTGTTGCCTCGTAATCAGTGAACCGTTACTTGAGTGGATTCGATTAATACGAGGGAGAAGCACATCCACTGCCCCTTTTGTAATCATCACGGATTGATTCCCCATTCGGTTAACTGTACTCATTAATTTACGAGTGGAATCGAACGGAATTTCACCAACACGTTGATGAAGGCCACGTATCACTTGCTCGTGTAGGTCATATTCGCGACCTAACTTTATAAGTGCAAGTTCCGTTGGATCACCCATTTTTTTATCATCTAATATAACAGAATCATTGCACAGTATTGCCAAATCGAGCAATTTTTTATGATGCGGATTGACAAGTTGTAACTCGTTATAAGAGAAAATCTCATCTCCTGTATATACCTCTTGAACAGTCATTTTATTTTGTGTAAGTGTCCCCGTTTTATCTGAACAGATAATCGACACACTCCCCAAACTTTCTACTGCGTGTAATTTACGAATAATCGCATTTTCCTTTGCCATATTTTGAGTCCCTACGGCAAGAACAATTGTCACAATCGAACTGAGTGCTTCCGGAATTGCCGCAACTGCTAGTGAAACAGCAAACATAAAGGAATCAATTAACTCGCGCCCACGAATAATATCTAGTCCAAATATAATGAGACAAATAATAATAATGCCTATTGCAAGACGCTTTCCAAAGCGATCAAGACTGACTTGTAATGGTGTTTTTTTCTCTTGTGCGTTGTCGAGTAGACTGGCAATTTTCCCAATCTCAGTAGCCATTCCAATAGAAGTAACAACCGCTTTTCCACGGCCGTTCGTAACGAAACTACCGGAGAAAACCATATTCCTCTTATCTCCAAGTGCTATCTCCGTTTCGTGAATGGTATTTGCTATTTTATCAATCGCTAATGATTCACCTGTTAATGAACTTTCGTTTATTTGTAAGCTATAACTTTCAATCATCCTACCATCAGCACTAATAAAATCCCCCGCTTCTAAAATGAGCAGGTCCCCAACAATAACCTCTCTTGATGGTATTTCAATAACCTCTCCATTACGCTTTACTTTTGAAACCGGTGCCGACAGCTCTTTTAAACTGTTTAGCGATTTTTCAGCTCTTACATGCTGAACTGTTCCGAGTATGGCATTTAAAACAATGACGATTAGAATGACAATAGAGCTGTCCACATCTCTAAGAAGTATAGAGATAATGGCAGCGACAATTAAAATAATGACTAAGAAATCTTGAAATTGCTCTAATAAAACTTGAAGAACATTTTTCTGTTTACTTTCTTTTAGTTCGTTATAGCCATATTTTTTATGCCGATAACGAACTTCGTAATCTGTTAATCCATATGG
Organism: Solibacillus sp.; assembly: GCA_040274725.1. GTDB lineage: Bacteria > Bacillota > Bacilli > Bacillales_A > Planococcaceae > Solibacillus. The sequence goes on from JBEMAQ010000024.1 coordinate 55,340, forward strand.
CGTTACGTCTAACTTTTTCATTACCTCTTGTACGGATGCACGGTAATATTCCGTTAAATTCATGAGAAACTCCTTTCAAGTTTTTTGAGTGCTGCAAATAACGAAGAGTCTTACGAGGGGAAATCTATGTTTTCCATTTCAACAATCACTATTCGAGAAATCACATGTTAAATCTGAGAGCTTCCACTAGAACACTGTATGAAAGTTTTTTTGTTAAAATGAATAGATAAATTCTGCAAAAAAGGAGCAGTACCAAAAGTTGTTCTTTTGGTACTGCTCTGATTTTTATATTAAGTTTCCTCCTATTGCGTTGCTTTTAATAGTGGTCAGATTAAAATATCACGACTATTAAAAGCGGGGATCGGTATTATAAAAGGAACCCATATACTTTACAACATGCTTAAAGTATACAGGCTCTTCAGTTATTGTATGGAGGCTAACTCTACAAAAACCGTATTATCATAGGTGATTTTAATGACCCCTACATTCTTCACATAATAAAACCGCGCATCTCCTGAGCGTATAATTGTGACATTGTTAAACGTACCTGCCTTAACCTTTACAGTTGCCGTTGTGCTTTCTACAAAAAAATTAACATTCTGACCTTCTGGAGAGAACGAAAAGTAGCGCCCTTTTTGCAACGGGTAGCCCACGTAAGATATAATCCAATCCGATTCAGTCATACGTCAACAACCCATGACTGAAGTCACGGGCTTGTAAGGTTTTAAAAAACCTTCGGTCCTATACGGCGTGAATCACTTTTCGTAGCTGATTCGTTTAAGTCTAGTCGAGCTAGAAACCGTGGGCGACCGAGCAAACCCTTACTATTTTATATAGATGAAACTACTAATTCAGTAGTTTGGCGTTTTCTTATGTGATATTCCCCATATTGCGCGAGGTTTTTCGCTGCGTTTATATCGCGGTCGTGATGGCTATTGCACTTTGGACAAGTCCACGTTCGTTTGCTGATATTTTCAATGCCTTTTAGTTCTTTATTTTTGAACCCACAAGAAGAACATTGTTGTGTTGAAGCAAACGTCTTTGGCGTTTTCAAAAATAGCTTGCCTTGTTGCTCAAGTTTGTATTTTAAATACAAACGGAAATTTCCAAAACCGTTATCTTGTTGTTTTTTTGCAAAAATAGGATTTTGGCTAAGAAAACGCAAATCAAGGTCTTCGAGAACAACCATATCGTATTTTTTAGAAAGTACGTATGCTTTTTTGTGTAACCAATCCTTTCGTTGATTGGTTATTTTACCATGTATTTTCGCAATCAAACGACGTTGCTTATTCCAACGATTTGAACCTTTTACCATGCGAGAAAGTTTCTTTTGTTCTTGAATTAGACGCGCTTCTGTTTGACGCATGAAAAGTGGGGAATTGGCTTTCTTACCTTCACTATCCACGAAAAAAGAAGTTTGCGAGTAATCCAACCCCAAAATGCGAGTGGGTGTATCAATGTCAGTACTATCCATGACAAATTCAACACACAAAGATACATAAAATGCACCTTCGGCGTTCATAGAAATAGTAACGCGCTTAATCGCGCAATCTGCTGGTAGTGGTCGATGCAAACGTAATTCAACACCTACATTTTTTAATTGCGACTTTTGTGCTGTAGGTAAAGTTAAAAAATTATCGTTGATTTGGATATTGTTATTTTGATTGTAAGTTGTATAAGAAAAGTCGTTGTTCTTCTTAGAATGAAATTTAGGCATTCCTTTCTTACCTCCAGTCAATAGCTTTTTAGAAAATAATTTAGATGTTGAAAAGAT
>JBEMAQ010000025.1:0-55530 GCA_040274725.1 Solibacillus sp.
AGCGCCGATGGTAGTTGGGGGCTTCCCCCTGTGAGAGTAGGACGTCGCTTCGCACGAAGAAAAACCACTGAGAAATCAGTGGTTTTTTGTTTTCAAAAATAAATAGAATAATAATAGTAAGACACATCAGATTCAAAATAGAGTCTGATGTGTCTTTTTGTACTTTAAAAATGAACATTTGTTGCAGAATGAAAATGAATTAGCTGCATAATCCAACTGATTTATTTTCATATGCTGGGTCGGTTAATGCCTTTAACATAAAATGCGCTACACTTGCACGTGGAATAGAGTTTGAACCTTTAGGAACGGTATCAAAGGCTTCTTTATAATCTAACTGTAAAGCGTCATCTTTTAATCCCATAGGACGTGCGATTGTGTATGTGATGTCTTTTGTTTTGTAGTAGTTTAATGCGTTACGATGATCGGCTAATGGATTGGCTAGCATTTTCATCATCATTTTACCCGCGATACCAGGAATTTCGTCGTCTACACCAGCAGAGGCACAGTAAACAAGACGCTTAACACCGGCTGCCTCCATACCATCTGCAATATTAATACCCATACGCTCTAAATCATTTGATTTTTTCATGCCGGCACTTGAGCCTACGCAGGAAATAACAGCTTCATGACCTACAATCGCCGTAGCGACGCTCTCTTTATCAAAAGCATCTCCTTTGATAATATGGACATTTGTTATTTTTAATTTTTCTGGTGTGCGTACATAAGCCGTTACTTCATGACCTGCTGCTACCGCCATTTCAACAAAATGCTGACCGACACCACCTGTTGCGCCAAAGACAATAATTTTCACGTGAAAGACCTCCTCAATTTTGAAAGTTGTCTTATTATAGCATGTTATAATAGGGAGGAGTAGAAATGAACGGGGTGACGAATGATGAAACAACAGCGACCACTTGTCGAGGCTTTGCAGCGGTTTGTGCGAAATGAGCCACACTCATTACATGTACCGGGACATAAAAATGGCATTTTTTCAGCGTTGCCAAATGAAATAAAAGCAGCATTGCAATATGATGTAACAGAGCTTACTGGGTTAGATGACTTCCATCACCCCGAAGAAGCAATTTTAAAAGCGGAACAGTTATTAGCGAAAACATATGGAGCGGATCAAAGCTTCTTTTTAGTGAATGGTTCAACGGTTGGTAATTTGGCGATGATTTATGCAACGTGTCAGGCTGGAGATACGATTTTAGTGCAACGTAATGCGCATAAGTCGATCTTTCATGCGCTGGAGCTTGTAGGAGTGAATCCAGTGTATTTAGCGCCAGAGTGGCATGAAGAAAGTAAGAGTGCTGGGCATGTGCCAACTGAGACGATTAAGGAGGCAATTAAGCGTTACCCACATGCGAAGGCAGTTGTGCTGACGTATCCAACGTATTACGGTGTGGCGACGGAGCAACTGGCAAAGCAAATTATTCTTTGTCATGAGGTGGAGATTCCTGTGTTAGTAGACGAAGCGCACGGGGCACATTTAATAGCCAGCCATTATTTGCCGAGCAGTGCATTAGCACTTGGGGCAGATGTTGTTGTGCAGTCTGCGCATAAAACATTACCTGCGATGACAATGGCGTCGTTTATGCATGTGAAATCGTCACTTGTTGATGCAAAACGAGTGAATCATTATTTACGTATGCTGCAGTCAAGTAGTCCTTCTTATTTATTGCTGGCTTCACTTGATGATGCACGGGCGTTTATTGCAGACTATACAGAAATTGATTTTGCAGCTTTTAGTGATAAGCGAGCGCATTTTATTGAGTCACTTTGCGGAATTGAAGGGCTTGAGGCAATAGAGGTGGATGATACGCTGAAATTATTGTTACGTGCTACGGGCTACACAGGCTTTCAATTAAAGGATGCTTTAGAGGCACATCATATTTATGTGGAGCTTGCGGATCGTGAGCAGGCGTTACTCATTTTACCTTTAATGAAGCAGGGGCAAATTTATCCGTTTGCTGATATTCGTTTGCGCCTGAAAGAATCAATCATTGCGTTATCGAAAAAGCCAGCAGAAGAGTTGCTACCAACAAAAGGTTTGGCATTACCTGCAATTACGAAGCCAGAATGTACATATGAGACATTGCAACGAGTAGAGATTGAATGGATTCCGTATATGCGTGCAATCGGGCGTATTTCAGCGAAAATGCTTATCCCGTATCCACCAGGGATTCCGTTATTTGTACCAGGGGAAAAGATTACAGTGGCAAAACTTAGTCAGTTAGAGGAAATGCTAGACATTGGGGCAAGCTTTCAAGGAGAGCATCGTCTCGAGGAAAAATGTATCGCTGTCATAAAGCAGTAAGGGAAGGAATAAATATGATGAAAGACAATTATTTTATTACGTTTGAAGGGCCAGAGGGAGCGGGAAAGACATCGGTATTGAAAATCATTGCAGAGCGTCTTGAGCAGGAGCAGCTAGATGTACTGTTGACACGTGAGCCAGGCGGGATTGAGATTGCCGAAAAGATTCGCGAAGTCATTTTAAATCCAACACATACAGCAATGCATGAGCGTACAGAGGCACTGCTTTATGCGGCGGCGCGTGCACAGCATTTTTATGAGAAGGTTGCACCGGCGCTTAAAGCAGGTAAGCATGTGCTTTGTGACCGTTTTATTGATTCATCTTTTGCCTATCAAGGCTATGCACGTGGTATTGGTGTAGATGAGGTACTTTCGATTAATGAATTTGCGATTGGTCAAAAGCTACCGGATGTGACGATTTATTTTGATGTTGCGCCAGAAGTGGGACTAGCACGTATTCAGGCAAACCGCGCTGATGAAATTAATCGTTTAGATGCGGAAGGTTTGGCGTTTCATAAAAAAGTACAAGAAGGTTATAAGTTGGCAATCGAGCGTTATCCAGAGCGTATGCGTGTAGTGGATGCGAGCCAGCCGATGGAGCAGGTCACGGATGATGTATGGATGATTTTAAAATCACTTCTAGGGTAAAAGTAAATGAAGTGGGCCTCATACCTATGCTATAATAGAGGCACCAATTCATATGAAGGGGTGTGTACGGATGAAGTTAGTAGTAGCTGTAGTACAGGATCAGGATAGTAACAGACTTTCGAATGCGTTAACAAGAAATAATTTTCGTGCGACAAAATTAGCAAGTACAGGTGGGTTTTTACGTTCAGGTAATACGACGTTTTTAATCGGCACAGATGATGCGCTTATCCCGTCGCTACTGGAGTTAATTCGGGAAAATTGTCGTTCACGTGAGCAAATGGTTGCACCAGTATCGCCAATGGGTGGTAATGTTGATTCGTATATTCCGTACCCCGTGGAAGTTGAAGTTGGTGGAGCTACGGTATTTGTTTTACCAATTGATCAATTCCACCATTTCTAAAATAAACAATCGATTGTTTTACTTGGAGGTTTAAAGGGATTGAAAATTAATCAAGACTTGCGCATGAATTTGAATGCAAGACCAAATGATTTGCGTGCAAATAATCAAAATGGCAATCGTTTTGGCGATATGGTTGTAAAACAAGGTTCTAAAATGCAAACGGAGCAGTTAACACGCTTAATGGGTGATATATCTGCTGCGGGTGATCGTGTAGCTAAAAATCGTAGCTTACGTGAGCTTGCACGTTTTAAAATGCTGGTGAAACGTTTTTTACAGGAGACGGTCGATCACGGAATGGAGATGAAGCAGTCTCATACGTGGAATCGCTTCGGTGAAGGCAGACGCTTAAAAATCGTCGAGACGATTGATGAGCATTTAGTGGAGCTTGCAAAGGAATTATTAGAAGAAGAAAAAGAAACGATTGATCTACTAGATCGCATCGGTGAAATTAAAGGGTTGTTAATCAATCTATATATGTAAAAAACCCGTGTCTTTGTCGTGCACTAGACACGGGCTTTTTTCTAGGATAAGAAAGTATAAAATTTCAGCGTTTTAATAGTGTCGTGGCTAAACAGGCGCTTTTCTTAGAGTAACAAGAAAAAGGTGAAAAAATGGGACGAACAGTGGATGACTTATATACACTGCAGCCGGTAGTGATGAAGCAGCTACAAACAATGGTTGAAAAAAATCGGATGGCACATGCGTATATTTTTGATGGTGAAAAAGGGACGGGCAAAAAGGATGTTTTGCAGTTTTTTATGAAGCGCTTATTGTGTGAAAATCCAATCAATAATGTTCCATGTGAAACATGTCGGAATTGCAGACGCATTGATTCAGGGAATCATCCGAATATTCAGCGATTAGAGCCGGACGGTCAGTTTATTAAAGTGGATCAAGTGAGAGAGCTCATGTCAAAGTTACAAATGACTGGTGTAGAGGAAGGGCGAAAAATTTATGTGCTTCATCATGCGGACCGTTTAAATGTAGCCTCAGCAAATATGCTACTAAAGTTTTTAGAAGAGCCGGATGGTGAAGTAACGGCTATATTGTTAACAGAGCAAATACAAGGGATTTTACCAACGATTCGTTCACGCTGCCAGCAGATCAAATTTGCAAAATTATCACGTTCTCTATTAATCGAACAGTTGATGGAAGCAGGTATAACAAATGCTATGGCTGCAACTGTCAGTATGCTAACAAATGAAGCAGAGACAGCAATTTCTTTAGCAAATGAAGAGCAGTTTGTACATGCGAGAAAAACAGTGTTAAAATTAATAGAGATGGTTCAGCAAAATGTGCATGAGGCATTATTATTTGTTCATGATGAATGGTTGCCGCATATGAAAGAAAAAGAGCAATTTGAGCAGGCATTGGATTTACTGTTGTTTGCATATCGTGATATAGTGGCAATAAAAGCCAATCAGCAGCATACTTCTACATATCCAGATATGTATGAGTATTTCAATAAAATAGCGCTACAAGCGACATATGAGCGACTGTCAGAGCAAATGCAAGCCATTTTATTTGCACGTGCGGCTTTGCAGCGTAATATGAATCGTACGCTATTGATGGAGCAGCTAATGCTGAATCTGCAGGAGGGGTATACATTTGTATAATGTAGTCGGAGTCCGCTTTAAAAAGGCGGGTAAAATATATTATTTCGATCCAGCAGCCTACATTTTAAATGTAGGAGAGTACGTCATCGTAGAAACAGCACGCGGAGTCGAATATGGGAAAGTCGTTGTACCGATACGCGAGGTAGGTGAGAACGATGTTGTCCTACCGCTGAAGCAAGTTGTACGACCTGCTGATGAACGCGATCGTATTCAAGTGGATGAAAATGCATCGGAGTCAAAGCGTGCCTTTGATTTAGCGACAGCGAAAATACTTGAGCATAAGCTTGAAATGAAGCTTGTTGATGTCGAGTATACATTTGATCGCAATAAAATTATTTTTTATTTTACTGCTGAAGGTCGCGTAGATTTCCGTGAGTTAGTAAAGGATTTAGCAAGCGTTTTTAGAACGCGTATTGAGCTTCGTCAAATTGGCGTTCGTGATGAGGCAAAATTACTTGGTGGGATAGGCCCTTGTGGACGCATGCTTTGCTGTTCGACGTTTTTAGGGGATTTTGAGCCAGTGTCAATTAAAATGGCGAAGGATCAAAATTTATCATTAAATCCGACGAAGATTTCTGGTTTATGTGGTCGTCTCATGTGCTGCCTAAAGTACGAAAATGATGATTATGAAATTGCCAAAGAAGGTATGCCGGATATGGGTGAGAGACTTACGACACCAGAAGGCGAAGGGAAAGTAGTTGGCCTAAATGTTTTAGAACGTCTAATTCAAGTATATTTACCAGAGCATGAGCGTACAGTAGAATATACACTTGATGAATTACTACAGGTTGAAAAATATCTTATCTAGATAGAGATTAATGGGGTGGCTTGAGTGAAGGACCGTAATTTTTTAGATACTGTTATGGAGTTCGAACAGCAGCTTGAAGCGATGCAGCAGCAGTTTGGTGCATTGAAACAATTTGTTGCCCATATGATGGAGGAACATCAGACACTTCAGACGGAAAACCTTCATTTGCGGACGCGTTTAGAAGAGGTATTGGCAAAGGATGCAGTCAAAACAACAAAGGCTGCAAAGAAGGAGCCGATTGATATTGGTGAAGGCTATGATAACTTAGCTAGACTATATCAGGAAGGCTTCCATGTTTGTCACGTACACTTCGGCAGCTCGCGCAAAGGTGAGGATTGCTTGTTTTGTCTATCGTTTTTAAATAAACAAAATGGTTAACAATGAAGAGACTGTGTCAAAAGCAAACACTTTTGACGCAATCTTTTTTATTATGGAGGATATTCATGGAAAAGTTTTTACAAGATGATGAACGTCTAGATTATTTATTAGCAGAGGACTTACGTATTATTCAAAGTCCGTCTGTATTTTCATTTTCGTTAGATGCAGTACTACTTTCGCGCTTTGTACAGATTCCGAAATCTAAAGGGCATATTGTGGACTTATGTACGGGGAACGGTGTTATTCCATTGTTCCTGAGTGCACGTACAAAGGCAAAAATTACAGGCGTGGAATTGCAGCCACGCTTGCACGATATGGCGACGCGTAGTATTCAGTACAATAAGCTAATGGAGCAAATAACTGTCGTATTAGGTGACGTCAATGATGCACCTGCTACACTCGGTGTTGAAAAATATGACGCGGTAACGTGTAACCCACCGTACTTTTTAGCGAATGAGCTGAGCGATAAAAATATGAGCGAGCATTACGCAATCGCGCGCCACGAGCTACATTTAACACTAGAGCAGGCAGTTGAAGCGTCTAGTCGACTGCTGAAGCAAGGGGGCAAGGCAGCGTTTGTGCATCGTCCAGGGCGTCTGCTTGATATCGTGACAGCGATGCGTGCCAATCGTCTAGAGCCGAAGCGTATTCAATTTGTGTACCCGAAAATGGGCAAAGAGGCGAATACGTTACTTATTGAGGCCATTAAGGACGGCAAGCCTGATTTAAAGGTACTGCCGCCGCTTTATGTATATAATGAAGACAATGAATACACAGCCGAAGTGAGGGCACTGCTATATGGAGAGGGAAAATAGCCATTACTTTTACGTATTAGAGTGTCGTGATGCTACATTTTACGCTGGTTATACGAATGACTTAGAGCGCCGTATTGCGACGCATAATGCAGGCAAGGGTGCGAAATATACGAGAGCTAGAATACCAGTAGTGTGTATATATAAGGAAGTATTTGCAACAAAACAAGAAGCAATGCGCGCGGAATATGCGTTTAAGCAATTAACGCGCGTGAAAAAAATAGCGTACATGAGGAGAGAAACGGGTGAAATCACAGAAAAGTAGTCAGCATGAAGAGTGCTGCTTATATTTAGTAGCGACACCAATCGGCAATTTAGAGGATATGACAGTGCGTGCGTTACGTATTTTAAAGGAAGTAGATGTAATTGCAGCAGAGGATACACGCAATACGCGTAAGCTGTGCAATTACTTTGAAATCGACACACCGCTCGTGAGTTATCATGAGCATAATATTGAGGCGGGTGGAGAGAAGCTACTAAATTATTTGCGTGACGGTAAGTCAGTAGCACTTGTAAGTGATGCGGGTCTGCCATGTATTTCAGATCCGGGTGCAGATATTGTTGTAAAGGCAATTGAGGAAGATTTTGCAGTCGTGCCAATTCCAGGAGCGAATGCAGCATTAACAGCATTGATTGCATCGGGGCTTGTACCGCAGCCGTTTTATTTCTTTGGCTTTTTAAACCGTAACAAAAAGGAACGTCGTCAACAGCTTGAAAAATTAGCGCGTCGTGAGGAAACGATGGTATTTTATGAGGCGCCGCATCGTTTAAAGGAAACATTAAAAGATTTAGAGTTAGTATTAGGTGACCGTCGCATTACACTTGCACGTGAGTTAACGAAAAAGTTTGAGGAATTTTTACGTGGTACAGTGAGCGAGTCACTTACCTGGGCAAATGAATCTGAGGTACGCGGTGAGTTTTGCATCGTGTTAGAAGGCAATTTAGATGCACCCGAAGAAGAGCAAGGTGAAGTGTACTGGGCAGCAATGACACTTGTTGAGCATGTAAACTATATAATAGAAGAAACGGGCGCTAATTCGAAAGATGCAATTAAAGAAGTAGCGAAGTTGCGTGGTTTACCGAAGCGCGATGTTTATAATGAATATCATCAAGAGTAAATAAAAAAGGAGACCTCTCCAGCAGGTCTCCTTTTTTATTTACTTATTTTTTTAAGTTAGTTTGGATTTCTTTAACTAACAATTCTGCGCCTTCTGGGCTTAAGATTAACTTGCCGCCAACTAGACGGAAGTTATCATCAGAAACTTCGCCTGTTACTGCACATGTCATATTAGGCATATACTTTTTAAGGATGATTTTGTCATCATCAACGTAAATTTCTAATGCATCTTTTTCTGCAATACCTAGTGTACGACGAAGCTCGATAGGAATAACTACACGACCTAATTCATCGACTTTACGAACGATACCTGTTGATTTCATGGAAATATTTCCTCCTATTTGTTGTTGATATTATTATAATTCGTCAAATTTCGACATCAATTTCTTGTCTATTATGAATCATACCAAGTAATGACATAAACGTCAATAAATTAGCACCGGTATGTTCTAAAATGGAGAATTTTTTTATGATAATACGTGTTATATTGAATAAAATTAAAAATTTTTAACAAAAATAATATTCAATAGTCTAAAAGTTTGAACAATTTACCAACATTTTGTTGATTGTTTTTCGACAATGCGCAAACAATTAATAAAATAATAGCGTGTAAATTGTTCTGCGAATGATAAATAAGTTTACACCTCCTTAAATAATCCTCTTCTTTACTAAATAAAACAATAATAGTAAGAAGGAATAATAAACTTTGATTGAAACAAATTTAGTACTTCGTTAGAATAAGGACTATATTGCGAAACAAATGGAGGCAGTTTTTATGCATGAACAAAAAACTTTTTATATAACAACCCCAATTTATTATCCAAGTGGTAAATTCCACATTGGTACTGCTTATACGACAGTAGCTTCAGACGCAATTGCTCGCTATAAGCGTTTACGTGGCTTCGATGTGCGTTTTTTAACAGGGATGGACGAGCACGGTCAAAAGATTCAAGAAAAAGCACAAGAAGCTGGTAAACATCCACAAGAGTACGTAAATGAAATTGCAGATGCAGCGAAAAAATTATGGTCTACTATGGATATATCCTATGATGACTTTATTCAAACTACTGAAAAGCGTCATACGGCCTCTGTAGAGAAAATTTTTCAAAAGTTTTTAGATAATGGAGATATTTACAAAGGCGAGTATGAAGGTCTTTACTGTGTTCCATGCGAGTCTTACTATACTGAGACGCAATTAGTCGACGGAAAGTGCCCGGACTGCGGTCGAGAAGTGCAAACAGTAAAGGAAGAATCTTACTTCTTTAATATGAAAAAATATGCCGATCGATTACTAAAATATTACGAAGATAATGTCGAATTTATCGAACCCGAATCGCGCAAAAATGAAATGATTAACAATTTCATCAAGCCAGGCTTAGAAGATTTATCTGTTTCTCGTACGTCATTTGACTGGGGGATTAAAGTTCCTGGTGATGCGAGGCACGTAATTTACGTGTGGGTAGATGCATTATCGAACTATATTACGTCGTTAGGTTATGGTTCAGATAACGAAGAGTTATTCAATAAATACTGGCCAGCCGATGTACATGTTGTTGGAAAGGATATTGTGCGCTTCCATACAATTTACTGGCCAATTTTCTTAATGGCACTTGATCTGCCATTACCGAAGAAAATTTTCGCACATGGCTTCATTATGATGAAGGACGGCAAAATGTCGAAATCAAAAGGCAATGTTGTGTACCCTGAAATGCTAGTAGAGCGCTATGGCTTAGATGCAACGCGTTATTTCTTACTGCGCGAATTGCCATTTGGTCAAGACGGTGTATTCTCACCAGAGTCATTTGTTGAGCGCACAAACTTTGATTTAGCGAACGATTTAGGGAATCTTTTAAACCGTACTGTATCGATGATGAACAAGTATTTTGATGGTGTGATTCCGACTGAAAACTTAGTTGCGACAGAGTTTGATGTATTATTAAAAGACCATGCAGAAAAGGCGCGCGTTAAATATGAAGAAAGCATGGAAAAAATGCAATTTAGCACAGTGCTTTCAGAGGTTTGGTCATTAGTTTCACGTACAAATAAATATATCGATGAAACATCACCATGGGTACTAGCAAAAGATGAGGCAGATCAGCCGAAACTTGCTGCTGTTATGAATAATTTAGCGGAAAGCTTACGTCATATTGCCGTAATGCTACAACCGTTTATGACGACAGCACCGAAGCAAATTACAGAGCAATTAGGTTTGAATAAAGAGTATTTAACTTGGGATTCAATTGAGAAGTTCGGAAATGTTATTGCTGCAAACATTAAAGTGGCAGAAAAAGGAACGCCTATTTTCCCACGTTTAGATACAGAGGTAGAAGTGGAATATATTCGTGAGCAGATGAAAGGTTCTGTGAAAACGGAGCAAGAGGAAGCGCCTGCTGTAGTGGTTGAAAAGCCAGCGACAGAGGAAATTTCAATTGATGATTTCATGAAAATTGACTTACGCGTTGCAACAGTAACGGCATGTGAGCCAGTAGCAAAGGCTAAGAAGTTACTCAAGCTTCAAGTGGATTTAGGCTACGAAAAGCGTCAAGTTGTATCGGGAATTGCAGAGCACTACAAGCCAGAGGAATTAATCGGCAAAAAGGTTGTTGTTGTTGCAAACTTAAAGCCTGTTACATTGCGTGGTGAGCTATCTGAAGGTATGATTTTAGCTGGTTCGCATGATGGCGTATTAACGCTTGCGACAGTTGACGAAAAATTAGCAAATGGTGCACAAGTGAAGTAATTTTTTACAGGAGAGTCTGCTGAGCAATGTTGTTCAGCAGACTTTTCCATCTTTTGTAAATAATGAACTATAAAATTATATAGATATAATGAAATAAATGGTATACCTCAATAATTTACAGGATAAAGATATAGTGCTAGTAAATGTAATGTTTTTGTAACGTAAATGAAAGATATGTCAAATTTATTTTAACTACAATAGAAGTTAGGGGCCGAAAGTATGAGCACATATATTGATACACATGTTCACCTAAATGCAGATCAATATGATGAGGATTTACAGCAAGTAATCGAGCGAGCTTTAGAGGCGAAAGTCGAGAAAATGATTGTCATTGGTTTTGATCGAAAAACAATTGAGCGAGCGATGAAATTAGCAGAGGACTATGAATTTATTTATGCAGTCATTGGCTGGCACCCAGTAGATGCAATTGATTGTACAGATGAGGATTTAGCGTGGATTGAAGAGCTAGCTGCCCATCCGAAAGTAGTGGGAATTGGTGAGACAGGACTTGATTATTACTGGGATAAATCACCGAAAGATGTGCAGCAGTATTGGTTCCGAAAGCAAATAAAGCTTGCACAAAAATTAAATTTGCCAATCATTATTCATAACCGTGATGCAACAGGCGATGTTGTCCGTATTTTATGTGAAGAGAATGCAGCGTCTGTTGGAGGGATTATGCATTGCTACGGAGGGAGTGTTGAGACGGCTCGCGAATGTATTAACATGAACTTTATGATTAGCTTAGGTGGACCTGTGACATTCAAAAACGCGCGTCAGCCTAAGGAAGTCGCAAAGGAAATTCCGTTAGAACACTTGCTTATTGAGACGGATGCACCGTATTTAGCGCCGCACCCATATCGCGGCAAACGAAATGAGCCAGCATGGGTAACATTAGTGGCAGAAGAAATTGCACGTCAAAAAGAAATTTCTGTAGAAGAAGTCGCGCAAAGAACGACTGAAAATGCGATTAGATTTTTTGGGTTATAAGTCCTATTTTAAGTGTGTTTTTTAAGTAAATAAACCTAAAAAATACACCTTTAAAAAAAATAAATGTTTAGCATATGAATGCGCCTCCAATACTAGCTTTAAAAGGATTTGCACAATGTAAGAAATTTCGGCCCAAGAGCATGAAGGTTGACAGGTAGAATTTCAGTCCGTATAATCCAACTTTGTATTAAAGGAGGCGTTTTTTTTCATGTCAAAGCAAACCATGAAAAGCCAGTTCTTAGATTCATTGAGGCGTAAGCAAGCAGGGGCAAAAATTCTATCGATGGTCCTGTTTGTTTCGGTTATTGCATTCGTTCTTTTCCAAGGAACGAAAACAGAGGTCGTTTTTTCAGCTAATGGAGAAACGGATGAAATTTCAACACATGCAAAAACGGTCGAGGAGCTTTTAGTTGCTCAGGAAATTACCGTGTCAGATTATGATAAAGTATCACCCTCATTGGACACCCCACTTAAATCGGGTATGGAGATAGAATGGGAACAGGCAAAAGAAGTATTTATTTCAGTTGATGGAAATCAGTCAAGTGTTTGGACAACTGAAGATGTAGTGAAGAACATTTTGGAAGAAGCAAATATTGAAGTAGCAGAGCATGATATTGTATCACAGAGCTTAAATACAGAAGTAGGAGCAGATAACAAAATCGATATTCAAAAAGCGTTTCAGTTAACGCTTGTCGATGGCTTAGAGAAGAGACAAGTATGGTCCACTTCGACTACGGTCGCTAACTTTTTAAAACAACAAGGAATTCAATTAGGTGAATTCGATCGTGTCGAAAAAGATTTGGAGGATGTTATCACTCCAAAGGATAAAATCGCAGTTGTTCGCGTAGAAAAGGTTACCGATGTAGTTGAGGAATCCGTGGATTTCGCAATTGAGAAGAAAAATGACCCTTCGCTGCTGAAGGGAACAGAAAAAGTAGTCACAGAAGGTAAAAAAGGTACTGTTGCTCGTACGTACAATGTCGTAAAAGAGAACGGGAAAGTAGTAGATAAAAAAGTCGCTTCAGAAGAAATGGTTACAGAGCCAACGACAGAGGTTGTTTCGGTCGGGACGAAGATCGTAACAGCGAGCGTGTCTCGTGGGAATAACGAGCCGTCTGGTGGCAAAGAGTTTTATGTAACAGCGACAGCGTATACACCGTACTGCGCAGGATGCTCAGGCGTCTCAGCGGCCGGTATTAACCTGCGTGATAATCCGGGCTTAAAGCTCATCGCAGCGGACCCAAGCGTGATTCCGTTGGGGACGAAGGTTTGGGTTGAAGGCTATGGTAATGCCGTTGTGGGTGATACTGGTGGTGCCATTAAGGGCAATAAAATCGATATTTTAGTGCAATCAAAGTCTGATGCATATAGCTGGGGACGTAAAAAGGTACGTATTAAAATTTTAAACTAATGTATTCGTGTCGTTGTTTTCACGAATTCATTTTCCAAAATGTAATAGCTTCTCCGCTTATTGACTGATGGCGGGGAGCTTTTTTTGTTTGAAAACACAACAGGCGAAGTTCTACGTGACATATGGTAAAATAGTAAAACTGACTAGTGACGAAAAGAGAGGAACGTTTTGTTGAATATACGAGAAATTATTGTCGTAGAGGGCAAGGATGATACGACAGCTATTAAGCGTGCAACGGGTGCAGATACAATCGAAACAAATGGCTCGGCCATTTCTGAGGAGACATTGCGACGCATTGCGCATGCGCAGGACAAGCGCGGTGTTATTGTTTTTACGGATCCGGATTATCCAGGACGTCGTATTCGTGCGATTATTGAGGAGCGCATTCCGAATGTGAAGCATGCGTTTTTAGCGAAAGCAAAGACAATTGCGAAAAACGGTAAGGGGCTCGGAATTGAGCATGCGTGCGATGAAGATATTCGCGAGGCGCTCAGCAATGTGTACACACCGTCAAGTGAGGAAGTAACAGAAGAAATTACGCTTGAGGATTTAATGATTGCGCGTCTAATTGGCCACCCGCAAGCGAAGGAACGCCGCGATAGCTTAGGTGAAATTTTAAATATAGGGATGACAAACGGCAAGCAACTACACAAACGCCTCATGATGTTCCAAATTACAGTGGAGCAGTTCGCGCAGGCTGTGCAACAATTAGACCAGGAGGAACGACATGTATAAAGATATTGCAACACCGATTCGAACGAAGGAAATTTTAGCTAAATACGGGTTTTCATTTAAAAAGAGCTTAGGTCAAAACTTTTTAATTGACCCAAATGTACTGCGTAATATTGTCGGTCATGCAGATTTAACAAAGGATAGCGGTGCGATTGAAATTGGTCCGGGTATTGGTGCCTTAACGGAGCATTTAGCACGCGCGGCAGGTAAGGTTGTGTCATTTGAAATTGACCAACGATTACTGCCTGTACTTGAGGATACACTGAGCCCATATGACAATGTAAAAATCGTCCATTCAGATATTCTAAAGGCAGATGTGCCGGCTGTGCTTACTGAGGAAATGCCAGAGCTTAAAGATATTATGGTCGTTGCAAACTTACCGTACTATGTAACAACACCAATTTTAATGAAGTTGCTGAATGACCGCTTACCAATCCGTGGTTTTGTTGTGATGATGCAAAAGGAAGTGGCAGATCGTATTTCGGCGAAGCCTGGCACAAAAGCTTATGGCTCTTTATCAATTGCAATTCAGTACTACTGTACAGCAGAGGTAGCAATGATTGTACCGAAGACGGTATTTATGCCACAGCCAAATGTAGACTCAGCAGTATTACGACTGATTAAGCATGACACACCACCAGTAACGGTTATTAATGAGGACTTCTTATTTGAAGTAACGCGCGCGTCATTTGCACAGCGCCGTAAAACTATTTTAAATAACTTACAAAATGGTTTGCAGCATGGGAAGCAAAAGAAGGATCAAATTATCGCAGCACTAGAAGCGAGTGGTATCGAGCCGACACGTCGCGGGGAGACACTTTCTATTGAAGAATTCGGAAAACTCGCTGATGCACTTCACCCGAATTTTTGCAATAAGCAATAATTTGACCAACATTTCTTTATCTCAAAAAAAACTAGCCGTTTTTTTGTAAAAAAAGTTGACTGTATATAGATATGGTGATAAAATATTTTATTTTATTGACAATTATTTTTTTTCGTAGTACACTAAGTTATAGTGAGGTGTATGCGAAATGCCAAAAACGTTAGCTGACATTAAAAAATCGTTAGATAGTCATTTGGGTAAACGTTTGCAATTAAAAGCAAACGGTGGTCGCAAGAAAACGGTTGAATGCGAAGGGGTACTTAGCGATACGTACCATGCAGTATTCGTCATTGAACTGAACGAAGATAATGCGTGTAAGCGCGTATCTTATAGTTACACAGATATTTTAACAGAAGCAGTCGAGATTACTTTTTTAGACGATATTGCTATCGCCAAATAGTTTCTAGTACTTATTTTTATATTTTTTTAAAAACACTCGCGAAAAGCGAGTGTTTTTCGTTTCACTGCACATATTAATATTGTCAGCTTGCTTTAAAATGTGAGGAGGTTCTCAAACATGCCAAAACGCGGAATCATGTCGCAGCGTCTGAAGGAAGAGATTGCCAAGGAACTTGGATTTTTTGATGTCGTTGAACGTGAGGGTTGGGGAGGTATTAATGCGCGTGATGCCGGAAATATGGTAAAGCGCGCGATTGAGATAGCTGAACAAGGCTTAGCAGAGCAAGAGCAAGCAAAGAAGCAAAAATAGGCTGACAATAGAGGCGATAAAGCGTGGCTAAACTTTAGTGCGCTTTATTGCTTCTTGTTATTTTTGTGAAATCAGATTTAAAGCAAACCGCTAAATGGTATAGGCAGATGTAAATTAAAAAATCTGTCTATAAAAAACAAAGCGTTTGTGGCAGATGTCTTTCTTTTCCTATGGTAAAATAGTTGTCATGAAGATGAAATCATGGAACTGAGACGTGATTTATTTATAGGAGGAACGAGCATGCTATTTGTAAAGGCGCCAGCCAAAATTAATTTAACATTAGATGTTTTATATAAGCGACCAGATAACTATCATGAGGTTGAAATGATTATGACGACGGTAGACTTAGCAGATCGTATTGGATTAGAGTCACGCGCGGATGGTGAAATTAAAATTGTATCGGCAGATCGTTTTGTACCGGATGATGCGCGTAATTTTGCTTATCAAGCGGCGCAGTTATTAAAAGATACATACGGCATTCAAGAGGGTGTAACGATTACCATTGAAAAGGAAATTCCAATTGCAGCAGGGCTTGCTGGTGGGAGTAGTGATGCGGCAGCGACACTACGTGGCTTGAATGAGCTGTGGGAGTTAGATTTATCACTCGATACACTAGCTGAGCACGGATCGAAAATTGGCTCGGACGTATCGTTTTGTGTATATGGTGGTACAGCACTTGCGACAGGGCGCGGTGAAAAGATTGAAGAGTTGCCAGCACCACCAGCTTGCTGGGTTGTGCTAGCAAAGCCGAAAATCGGTGTGTCGACAGCTGAAATTTACGGTGGCTTGAAGGTTGAAGAGATTGAGCATCCAAATACACAAGGGATGATTGATGCCATCCATAACAAAAGCTATGAGGAAATGTGCACATCACTTGGAAATGTTTTGGAATCTGTAACATTTAATTTATATCCAGAGGTTATTACAATTAAGGAGCAAATGCAGCGCTTTGGGGCGGATGCCGTTCTTATGAGTGGTAGTGGTCCAACGGTATTTGGTCTAGTTGATACAGAGGCGCGTGTTGGGCGTATTTATAATGGATTACGCGGCTTTTGTGAGGAAGTTTATGTTGTACGCATGCTTGGAGAACGAAATCCACTTGCTTAAAGACGTACATTTGTGGTAATTTACCTATTAAATATTCGTATTTTATACAAGATTTGTTTTGATCTTGTTTTATGTGTTAATAAATTGTTTTTTTAGGAGTGGTTTGTATGAAATGGAAGCGCAGTGGGCGTCTTGTAGATATGACGTATTACTTGCTTGAGCATCCACATCAGCTAATTCCGTTAACTTACTTTTCGGATTTATACAGTTCAGCGAAATCTTCCATTAGTGAGGATTTAACAATTGTAAAAGAGACTTTTGAAGAAAAGGGAATTGGTCTGCTTATTACAGTACCAGGAGCTGCTGGTGGCGTAAAGTATATTCCGAAAATGTCGGATACAGAAGTACGTGAAATTATTCAAGAATTGAGTGCAGAGTTAGAGCAATCAGATCGCCTGCTACCAGGTGGCTACTTATTTATGACGGATTTACTTGGCAATCCAGATTTAATGAATCGCGTCGGTAAAGTATTTGCGAGCGTGTTTGCGGGTCAGCAAATTGACGTTATTATGACTGTCGCAACAAAAGGGATTTCAATTGCCCATGCAATTGCACGCCATTTGAATGTGCCTGTTGTTGTTGTCCGTCGTGATAGCAAAGTAACGGAAGGCTCAACTGTAAGTATTAATTATGTATCAGGATCTTCTCGTCGTATTCAAACGATGGTTTTATCTAAACGTAGTATGAAGAGCGGGCAACGTGTCCTTATTACCGACGATTTCATGAAGGTCGGTGGCACGATGAACGGAATGAAAAATTTACTAGAGGAGTTTGACTGCAAGCTTGCAGGTATTGCTGTTTTAGTAGAGGCGGAGCATGCAGACGAAACACTTGTAGATGATTACTGTTCGTTAGTGAAGCTGCATGAAGTGAATGAGAGAGATCGCACAATCGAATTAAGTGAAGGAAATTATTTTTCAAAGGAGCGTAATTCATAATGAAAGCTATTTCTACAACAAATGCACCGGCAGCAATCGGGCCGTATGCGCAAGGTATTCTCGTGAACGGTATGTTCTATTCTTCAGGTCAAATTCCACTAACAGCAGCAGGAGAGCTAGTAGAGGGCGACATTAAGGTACAAACAAATCAAGTGTTCGAAAACTTAAAAGCCGTATTAGCTGAAGCAGGTACGTCACTTGATAATGTTGTGAAAACAACGGTATTTATGAAAGATATGAATGACTTTGTGGCAATGAACGAAGTATATGCCACGCATTTTGGTGAGCACAAGCCAGCACGTTCAGCGGTAGAGGTTGCACGTCTGCCAAAGGATGTAAAAGTAGAAATTGAAGTAATTGCTTTAATTAAATAATGAAATTGTAAAGACTATGTGAACAAGCATAGTCTTTTTTTATTGTGTTGAAAAATATTTTGTGAAATTAATAGAAAATTATGTAAATTTATTGTATGGTATAAAAAAGACTCTAATTTTAGAAGATTTTATAAAATTAGAAGGTAAATGGGATATTTTGTAGAAATATAGTATCTCAGGATGCATCCAAGAAGAGGGGAGTGAAGATGATGGAAGTAACAGATGTGAGATTACGCCGTGTTCAAACGGATGGTCGTATGCGTGCGATCGCTTCTATTACATTAGATGATGAGTTTGTTGTGCATGATATTCGTGTAATTGATGGAAATACAGGTTTGTTTGTTGCAATGCCGAGTAAGCGTACGCCGGATGGTGAGTTTCGTGATATTGCACACCCAATTAATTCTGGCACACGTAACAAAATTCAGGAAATTGTACTTGAGGCATATCATGCAGCGAGTGAAGAAGAAACAGTTGAATTAGAATTAGAAGAAGCAAATGTGTGAGCGTAAAAATTTAGAGTCACTCAATATATTTGAGTAGACTCTTTTTTATTCTAGCAAAAAAAGTTGCAAGCTAGCGAATGAGCGAAGGAAAGAGAATCACTCAAAAGAATAGAATTTTAAGAACCGATATTACAAAGATTTGTCAAGTCTGAATGCCTTGAAAATAAAGAGAATTTGCTATATAGTCAAAAGTGATAACTTAGCTTAAATGGAGGACTTGAAGATGACAAATGTTTTCGCGGTCATTTTGGCTGCTGGTCAAGGAACTCGTATGAAGTCCAAATTATATAAAGTGCTTCATCCAGTGTGCGGCAAGCCAATGGTAGAGCATGTAATCGATCACATTGAAACAGTAAATGTTGACCGTATTGTAACGGTTGTCGGCCATGGTGCAGACCTTGTGAAAGAAACACTTGGCGAGAAAAGTGAGTATGTCCTGCAGGCCGAGCAATTAGGCACAGCACATGCCGTACAGCAGGCAGAGCCAATTTTAGGTGATCTTGAAGGTACAACACTTGTTGTATGTGGTGATACACCGCTTATCCGTCCTGAAACGATGCAAGCATTATTCGCGCATCATGCAGAGCAAGGTGCAAAAGCGACAATTTTGACAGCGGTTGCAGAAAATCCGACAGGTTATGGTCGTATTCTACGCGATGCAAATGGTCAAGTTGCACAAATCGTGGAACAAAAGGACGCAACAGCTGAGCAACAAATGGTTACAGAAATCAATACAGGTACATACTGTTTTGATAACAAGGCGTTATTTGCTGCGCTAAAAGAGGTAAAGAATGAAAATGCACAAGGTGAGTATTACTTACCGGACGTAATTGAAATTATGCAAAAGCAAGGCGAGATTGTATCAGCCTTTGTTACGGATAATTTTGATGAGACGCTGGGTGTAAACGACCGCTTTGCATTATCACAGGCAGAAGAGTTAATGCGTGCACGTATTAACGAGCGCCATATGCGTAACGGGGTAACAATTATTAACCCAAATTCGACGCATATTAGTGCAGATGCTGTTATTGGTAGCGATACAGTTTTATTACCAGGTACTATCATTGAGGGTAAAACGGTAATTGGAGAAGACTGCAAAATCGGACCAAATAGCCATATCGTAAACAGTCAAATCGGCAATGGCACAACAATTCATAGCTCAGTTGTACTAAATAGTACGGTGGGTGACGAGACAGCTGTTGGACCATTCGCACACTTACGCCCAGATACTTCGCTTGGTAATCATGTAAAAATCGGTAACTTCGTTGAGGTGAAGAAAAGTGTGTTAGGTGATGATACGAAAGTGTCACACTTAAGCTATATTGGCGATGCTGAAGTAGGATCAAATGTAAATATCGGCTGTGGCTCGATTACAGTGAATTACGACGGCAAAAATAAGTTCAAAACAGTTATTGAAGATGATGTATTTGTAGGATGTAATTCAAACTTAGTAGCACCAGTTACGCTTGAGCAAGGGTCATTTGTTGCTGCGGGTTCGACAATTACAAAAGATGTTCCAAGCGAAGCGTTAGCGCTCGCACGTGCTCGTCAGGAAAACAAATTAGGTTATGTTAGTAAATTAAATTTAAAATAAATCTATTGAAAAAACAGGAGGCCATCATGCCGTATCAATACGCTGACTCAAAATTAAAAATCTTCTCATTAAACTCAAACAATCCACTTGCTCAAGAAATTGCACAAGAAATGGGTGTAGAACTAGGAAAATCATCTGTAAAACATTTCAGTGATGGAGAAGTTCAAATTAGCATTGAAGAAAGTATTCGTGGGATGGATGTTTTCATCGTGCAATCAACTTCGGCTCCAGTAAATGAGCACTTAATGGAACTTTTAATTATGATTGATGCTGTTAAACGTGCGTCTGCTCGTACAGTAAACGTTGTAATGCCATACTACGGCTATGCACGTCAAGACCGTAAAGCAAAGGCACGTGAACCAATCACTGCTAAATTAGTAGCGAATCTTTTAGAAACGGCTGGTGCAACTCGTGTAATCGTACTTGACTTACACGCACCTCAAATTCAAGGTTTCTTTGACATCTTAATCGACCATTTACAAGCGGTACCTTTACTTGCTGAATATTTTGGTTCAAAAGGCTTCAACTCAGATGATTTAGTCATCGTATCACCTGACCACGGTGGTGTAACACGTGCGCGCAAATTAGCGGAGCGTCTAAAAGCACCAATTGCAATCATTGATAAACGTCGTCCAAAGCCAAACGTTGCAGAAGTAATGAACATTGTTGGTAATGTTGATGGTAAAATATGTATTTTAATAGATGACATTATTGATACAGCTGGTACAATTACAATTGGTGCAAACGCATTATTAGAGTCAGGTGCAAAAGAAGTATATGCATGCTGTTCACACCCAGTATTATCTGGTCCAGCAATTGAGCGTATTGAAGCGTCAGCGATTAAAGAGTTAATTGTAACAAACACAATCCAACTTTCTGAAGAGAAATTATCTCCAAAAATTCAGCAGCTATCAGTAGCAACTTTAATGGCGGATGCAATCTCTCGCGTTTACGAAAACAAATCAGTAAGTACATTATTTGATTAATAAATAGTTAACCACCACCATTTAATTATGGTGGTGGTTTTTAGTATATTGTCGTATTTTCGAGTTTAAATTTGTGTAAGCGAGTATTCATTGCTATAATGAAATTGCTCGTGTTTCGAATAATTGGAATATGGGTATAACTACAGATGTGACATTATTTTAATAGGGGGACGATGAATATGGCGATTACGTTACAAGCACAAAAGCGAGAAACAAAAAAGCGTTCGACATTAACCCAGCTACGAAAAGATGGTCAACTAGCTGCAGTTTTATACGGGTACAAAACAGAAACAATGCCAATTTCACTTGATTATAAGGAGACGGCAAGAGCAGTACAAAGGCATGGTTATACAAGTGTATTTCAAATTGACGTAGACGGTCAAAAGGTGAATGCTGTCTTGACAGATATTCAGCGTGACGCCATTAAAGGACATGTAAAGCACGCCGATTTTCTCGCAATTGATATGTCAGAAGAATTAGAGGTTGATGTTCCAATCGCTTTAACTGGTGATTCAATTGGTGTACGTGAAGGTGGCGTTCTGACACAACCAAATCATACATTGAAGGTAAAGGTAAAGCCAAGTGATATTCCAGATGTAGTTGAAGTGGATGTATCTAATTTAGCAGTTGGTGATACGTTATCTGTGGGTGATGTAAAGGACAAGTTTGATTTTGCTCTTTTAGCAGAGGACGATTTTACGTTAGCAACAGTGACACCACCAGCACCACAAGTAGAAGAACTTGATGCCGAAGCAGCAAACAAAACAGCCCAGGATATAGAGGCGGCTGGTTAAAAACTATCCCCTGACAAATCAGGACGCGATGATTAATAGTAAGGTAGTAGCGCTTTTGTGCTACTACCTTTTTTGATAGACAAGATAGTATAAAATTTGGCGTTTTTATATCTAGGCTAAAGCGCCAGTCCCTCGAGGTCGCGGACTCACCCTCGGATGAAAGTTGAAGGGCGCACTTTCACTTCGGGCTCTCCAGCGCTTGAGGATCACACGACGTGAGTCATTGTGGACATGCCGCATGAATGTGGCATGTCCACTCAGGGCGAAACGGACGCTTTAGCGCTTTTCTTAATGCGTGAGTGAACAGTTCACACCTTTTATGAATCGATATGGTAAAATAACTACAATTACAAGAAAGTTATAAAGGATGAGAATACGTGAAGTTAATTATTGGACTAGGTAATCCAGGGAAACCTTACGAATATACACGCCATAATATTGGCTTTGAAGTGATCGATGCGTTAGCAGATAAATGGGGAGCATCGTTAAATCAAACAAAATTTAATGGTATGTACGCAACGGTTCATCGCCCAGAAGGTAAAGTGATGCTTGTGAAGCCACTTACATACATGAACTTATCTGGCGAGTGTATACGCCCACTTATGGATTATTTTGATATTGATATAGAGGATGTCATCGTGATTTATGATGACTTAGATTTAGATACAGGAAAATTGCGTCTGCGCGGTAAAGGCAGTGCAGGTGGCCATAATGGCATTAAGTCATTGATTCAGCACCTAGGCACGCAGGAATTTAACCGCATTCGTGTCGGTGTAAGCCGTCCACCAGCAGGTATGAAGGTGGCAGATTATGTGCTATCAAAATTCTCCAAAGACGATACGCCAGTTGTAGAAGATGCAATTAAAAAAAGCTGTGACGCTATAGAAGTGTCATTAAATAAACCATTTTTAGAAGTGATGAATCAATTTAACGGCGCATAAATAATGAAGAGGCCGTCTATACTTTAATTACAGTGATGGATTAAAGGAGGACGTTTTGTGCCAATTCGATATTGTTGCCGGCATTGCCAAGCAGAAATCGGGACACTGCCATTTGATGCAGACAAAACCATAACGAAGCTTCACCAATTTGAAATTGGGGAAATAGATGATTATATCGGAAAAAATGGGCAAGGTGAAACGGTTGTGCATAGTATTTGTGAGCAATGTGAGGAGTCGCTTCGGCAATTTCCAGATTACCATGCACTAAAGCGATGGCTACAATGAAAAAGGGCTTTGGCATATGTGTGCCAAGGCTTTTTCCACTGTATGTAGCGCTCGTAATAAAGGAGGTTTTTTCATGGACGTTTTTCATCAATTATTCTCGCAGGATAAACATATACAAGTAGTATTAGAGCAAATTAAGACAGGTGCCACAGACAAGCAGCTGATTACAGGGCTGACAGGGAGTGCAAGACCAGCGTTTGTGCAAGCGCTTTATCGTGAGACAAATAAACCAATTTATTTAGTTACATCAAGTTTGTTGCAAGGGCAAAAGCTTGTTGATGACATGGCGGCTTTAATTGGGGATGAGGCAGTACACTTTTATCCAGCCGATGAGTTTATTGCATCAAGTATGACACTCACATCACCAGAATTGCGTTCGGCACGTATTGCGACGCTTGACCGCTTAGCAAAGGGTGACAAGGGTGTTTACATTATCCCGGTAGCGGCGATGCGTAAAATGATGCCTACACCAAATTTTTGGCGCGCGCAATTTTTACAGGCGACAGTCGGTGAGGATATCGATATGGATGCGTGGCTGTTGCAACTTGTAACGATGGGTTATACGCGTAGTGAAATGGTGACAACGCCTGGTGAGTTTGCCGCGCGCGGAGGGATTGTTGATATTTATCCGCCATATCTGGAAAATCCAGTACGTATTGAGCTTTTTGATACAGAGGTCGATTCAATTCGGACCTTTAATGCGGAAGACCAACGTTCGCTTGAAAAATTGCAAGATGTGCGTATTTTACCAGCGACAGAACAACCGTTGAATGTAGAGGCACGTTTAGCAGTTGCAGAGCGTTTAGAGGCGGCACTCAAGGTGAGTTTGAAAAAGGTGAAAAATGCTGAGACGCAGGAGCTACTTCTCCAATATACCCAGCATGATATCGAGATGCTTCGCGCAGGCAATTTACCGGATCATATTGCAAAATATAGCTCACTACTTTATGAGGAACAGGCATTTTTAGGCGATTATTTTGCACGTGATGGAATTACCATTTTTGATGAGCTTGGCCGTATTCAAGAAGTAATGGATGCGTGGGAGCGCGAGGAGCAGGAATGGTTCTTATCCCTCATAGAAGAGGGGAAAATGCTCCATGACGTGAAGCCGTCGTTTGCACTCAAAGAAGTACTGGCAATGACGAAGCAACAACAGTTATTTTTTGCATTGTTTGCACGGACGTTTGCAGGGGTGCGTTTTCAAAAGACGACAAACTTCTCATGTAAGCCGATGCAACAGTTTCACGGACAAATTGCACTATTGCAAAGTGAGTTAGAACGCTGGAATTCAGAAAAATTTACGGTGCTATTTACTGCATATGGGCAGGACCGCCTTGCTACATTACAAACAATGCTAGCAGATTACGAGATTCACGCGACGATTGGCGCACCGAGTGGACCAGGCATTTATTTAATCGATGCGACACTGTCAGCAGGCTTTGAGTTACCACTGCAAAAAATTGCTGTCGTGACAGATGATGAGTTGTTTAAACAACAGGCGAAGAAGAAAAAATCACGCCCGCAAACAATGTCAAATGCCGAGCGTATTAAATCGTATACAGAAATTAAACCGGGTGACTATGTTGTACATATTCATCACGGTATCGGTAAATATATTGGTGTTGAGACACTTGAAGTAGGTGGGACGCATAAAGATTACCTACACGTACGCTACCGTGCCGATGATAAATTATATGTGCCAGTTGACCAAATTGACCTCATTCAGCGTTATGTACCTTCTGGGGAGAAGGAGCCAAAGCTACATAAGCTTGGCGGCGCGGAATGGAAAAAAACAAAGGCCAAGGTGTCATCAGCTGTTCAAGATATTGCCGATGATTTAATTAAACTTTATGCGAAGCGTGAAGCAGAGAAGGGCTTTGCATTTGCACCAGATTCAGATGAGCAGCGCAGCTTTGAGGCGGCATTCCCGCATGAGGAAACAGAGGACCAGCTACGCACTATTATCGAGGTAAAGCATGATATGGAACGTGAACGCCCGATGGACCGCCTTGTATGTGGCGATGTTGGCTATGGTAAAACAGAGGTAGCGATTCGCGCGGCTTTTAAGGCGATTATGGATGGTAAACAGGTAGCGTTTTTAGTGCCAACAACAATTTTAGGGCAGCAGCATTTTGAAACCATTGCTGAGCGTTTTGAGGCGTATGGTATTAATGTAGGTCTACTGAGCCGGTTCCGTACGAAAAAGCAGCAAACAGAAACGTTAAAGGGCTTACGTGAAGGTTTAGTTGATATGGTCATTGGTACGCATCGTCTTTTATCAAAGGATGTTGTGTATCAAGATTTAGGTCTGCTTATTGTCGATGAGGAGCAGCGTTTTGGTGTGACGCATAAAGAGAAAATTAAGTTACTGAAAACAAATGTGGATGTACTGACATTAACGGCAACGCCAATTCCGCGTACACTGCATATGTCGATGGTCGGTGTGCGTGATTTATCGGTTATTGAAACACCACCGCAAAATCGATTCCCAGTACAGACCTACGTCATGGAACATAGCGGAGCACTTGTACGTGAGGCTATTGAGCGTGAAATGGCGCGCGGCGGACAAACATTTTATTTATATAATCGTGTTGAGGATATGGCAAAGCGTGTGGAAGAGATTCAAATGCTTGTACCAGATGCGCGCGTCGGCTTTGCACACGGAAGAATGACTGAAACAGAGCTAGAGTCCGTTATTTTAGCGTTCATCGAGGGCGAATACGATGTGTTAGTAACGACGACAATCATTGAGACAGGCGTTGATATTCCGAATGTAAATACGCTTATTGTACATGATGCGGATCGGATGGGCTTATCGCAGTTGTATCAATTACGTGGGCGTGTTGGTCGTTCAAGTCGTGTGGCGTATGCGTATTTTATGTATGAACGCGATAAAGTATTAACGGAAGTAGCCGAGCAGCGTTTGCAGGCAGTAAAAGAATTTACTGAGCTTGGTTCGGGCTTTAAAATTGCGATGCGCGATCTTTCTATTCGTGGTGCGGGTAATTTACTCGGTGCACAGCAACACGGCTTTATCGATTCAGTCGGCTTTGACCTGTACTCACAAATGCTTGAAGAGGCAGTCGAGGAACGTCGTACAGGTGTGAAACGTGAGGAAAAGCCGGAAGTCGAAATTATTATACACACGGATGCATATATTCCGGACGCATATATCCCAGATGGCTTCCAAAAGATTCAAATGTACAAGCGAATTAAAGCAATGGAAACAGTAGATAGCTATTTTGAAATTATTGAAGAATTGCAGGACCGCTTCGGTGATTTACCAGTAGAAACCGAGCGCTTAATGCGAATTGCGCGTATGAAAGCATGGGCATTGCAGGCTGGGGTTATGTCGATTAAAGAAAAGCAGGATATTATGACGATTACATTTTCTGAAGAAGGAACTGCTAAAGTAAATGGTGCAAAAATTGTCGAGCAATCAATGAAGTTTGGGCGAGCAGTTGGTTTTGGTATGGACGGCATTCAGCTCGTTTTAACGATTGATATGAAAAAATGTGGTGCGTATTTACCGTTCGAAGTACTTGAAAAAATGATGGAAATTAGTGCGGATGCAAAAAAAGTAGACGCATAAAATAAAAAATACCTACTCATGATCGTTCGGGCAATTGCCTCATTGATTACTGAGTAGGTATTTTTTGATTAAGTTTTGAGCTGTAAATCAAGCATTGTTGTGGCATAGTGAACTCCATTCGAATAATTTAGCCGTTGTAGCATTTCTTCACGATTTGCATGCTGCTGGCGCTTTTCTAAAAACTGCTTTTCTTTCGTTGAGGATGTCGTGAGTAAATCGCGTAACCCACTTTCTTTTTCTAAATAGCGTCTGAAAATACCATTCTCTACTTCTGTTACGACCTCTGCTCTTTGCTGCGAAGGTTGCGGATAAAGTGCGAGGTGAGTCCCTGCATAATATTGCTGCTGTTTTAAAGCATTTGGTGTAGATATTACTCGTTCAACACGCATAGCAATCCCTCCAATGATATGGATTATTTTTAATTTACCCTATTTCTATAGTAGAAAAACATCTAAATACCCAAATGATTCAAAAACTTTATTTTAGAATATTTTAAGTTGGGTTATTTGATTTGGTTATTTGAGAAATAATCCCTCTAACTAATATAAAAGTACGTCTACTCGATTTATAGAAAACTTTGCATAGTTTGGCCACGAAAATTCCATACTACGTGTAAGTACGATATAGAAAGAGAGGCAATACGATGAAAGCAACAGGAATTGTACGACGTATTGATGATTTAGGGCGTGTTGTCATTCCAAAAGAAATCCGCCGTACTTTGCGTATTCGCGAGGGTGACCCGCTTGAAATTTATACGGACCGTGAAGGTGAAATCATTTTAAAAAAATATTCTCCTCTTAGTGATTTGAGCGAATTTGCTCAGGAATATGTGCAGGCGCTTTATGAAACATTAGGAACACCAGCACTCATTAGTGATCAAGATGAAATGATTGCAGTAGCAGGTGCTAGTAAAAAAGATTATTTGACGAGACGGCTCACAGTAGCGGCTGAGGAATTTATAAAGCTGCGTACAGTTACGCTCGAAAAGCTTGAAACAACATTAGAGCTTGTGGCGGGACAATACGAACAAATAAAATCGTTCTGTGTGGCGCCGATTATTGCAAATGGAGATACGATTGGTGCAGTATATATTTTTTCAAAGGTGCATTTTATCGGTGAAGCGGAGCAAAAATCGGTTGAAACGGCGGCGAACTTTTTAGCCAAGCAAATGGAAAACTAAACGTATGACGAAACGTCCTTTTATAGAAAGGGCGTTTTTATTTTGCCCAAGCATCCGTGTTATACTATGGTCATTGTAGAAATAAGGAAGGAATGCTATGTCTTCAAAAAATTTCGGAATGAAAAATTATATGAAGGGTGCATTGCTACTGACTGTTGCAGCTCTTTTAGTGAAAGTGCTCAGTGCTGTGTACCGTGTGCCCTATCAAAATTTAGTAGGCGACCAAGGCTTTTATGTGTATCAGCAAGTGTATCCGTTCATCTCCTTTTTCGTTGTTTGGACGTCAAGTGGCTTTGCGGTGGCGATTTCAAAAATGCTTGCGGATTTAGATGCACAGCAACGGACGGGTGAGCGCGCGTCGATTATGCGGGTGCTGTTTAGCTATTTAACCGTACTTTCTGTGTTATTTTTCAGCATCTTATTTTTCGGTGCCGATTATTTAGCGAACTTGATGCAGGATGCTGAACTCGCACCGTTACTTAAAACCGGTGCCTTTGTGACACTTTGCATGCCAACGCTGGCACTCGTAAAGGGGAACTTTCAATCAAAAGGAATGATGCAGCCTGTTGCGTACGCGCAGGTGTTTGAGCAAACGATTCGTGTCGCGCTTATTTTAATCGGAACATTTATTGTGATGACGACGACAAAATCTGTTTACGAGGCCGGGACAGTTGCGTTTTTCGGGACAGTTATTGGTGAAGTGGCAGGTATTATACTGCTTGTGTTTTATTTGAAAAAGCAGCATACACCAAGTACTATAGCGAGACAGCACGTGAAAGCTTGGCCCATCATTAAGGAAATTACAATTTATAGTATATCTATTAGTATGAGCAGTCTCTTGCTTTTATGCTTCCAGCTCGTTGATTCATTTACGATTTTCTCAACACTGCTACAGTCAGGGCTCAAAGAAGTTGTAGCAATGGAGCTAAAAGGTGCATATGATCGCGGTCAGCCACTCGTACAGCTAGGTATTGTCATTGCGTCGTCTCTATCGCTTGCAATCGTACCACTCGTGGCATTTAAAGCGGCTCAAAAAAATGGGCGCGGTGCCGAACCGTTTATTCAGTTAACATACCGCACGTCGATATTTTTCGGAGTTGCAGCTGCACTTGGGCTTGTACTCGTCATGCCGTACGTCAATCAGCTATTATTTAAAACAGATGCCTTATCAGATGTACTCACGCTCTATGTGATTCAAATTGTGCCACTGTCAATTATTTTGACGTTCACAGCTATCCTGCAAGGCTATAGTAAATTAAAGGTACCAGTCACGATTTTAGTGACAGCGATTTTATTAAAATGGCTCGGTAATAGCGTGCTAATCAAGCAAATCGGTATTGTTGGTGCGGCGTGGACGAGTACAATTGCACTGAGCGTTGCGGCGGTAGCACTTATTTATTATGTGAAAAAGCTAAAGGGGATAACACTCGCAAGCGGCAAATTTTATGGCCGTCTATTAATGACGAGCGTTATGATGGTAATAGCCGTGAAGGGTGCGGCATTGATCATTACGCTACTAATCGGGGAAATGTTGACGCGTATGGATGCGCTTGTTTATAGTGGAGTACTCATCATGATAGGTGCCGTCGTATTTTTAACACTCGCAGCAAAACTGCGCTTATTATCAGTAAAAGAATGGTTTTTAATTCCGGCAGGTCGCAGAATGGCGGCTTATCAATTATGGTTAAATCGAAAGAAGTAGGTGGATATTTTGAATGAAATTACAGTAATCGGCCTAGGGGCAGCTGATTTTGATCAAATGCAAATGGGTGTTTATCGCAAAATAAAGGCAGCAACAAAATTATTTGTGCGCACAGAGGATCACCCTGTGCTTGCAGATTTACGTGCTGAAGGTGTGGAGTTTACGACATTTGATGCAGTTTATGAAAAGCATGATACATTCGCGCCTGTGTATAAGGAAATTGCGGAGAGTTTAATTGAAGCAGCAAGCACAGAGCCTGTTATGTACGCTGTGCCGGGGCATCCGCTTGTTGCGGAGCAAACGGTGCAGCATTTAATCGATGCGGGCAAGGAAGGGCGCATTCAGCTCATAATTGAAGGTGGGCAAAGCTTTTTAGATCCGATTTTTGCCGCGCTGAAAATTGATCCAATCGAGGGCTTCCAGCTACTAGATGGGACAAGCATGTCACCGCACGAAATTAATATGCGCCAGCATATTTTAATCGCGCAAGTGTACGATAGCTTTAGCGCGTCTGAAGTAAAGCTGACGCTAATGGAAAAATACCGTGATGATTACCCAGTAACAATCGTCACAGCGGCTGGCTCGTCACAGGAGCTACTGCGTACAGTACCGCTATATGAGCTAGACCAAGCTGCAGAAATTAATAATTTAACAACAGTGTACGTGCCACCTGTAACAACAGATGAGGATGCACTGCGCGACTGGGCAACATTCCGTCAAATTATCGCGACACTACGCGGTCCAAACGGTTGCCCGTGGGATCAAAAGCAAACACATGAATCACTAAAGAAATATTTATTAGAAGAAACACATGAATTTTTAGCCGCAGTAGACGCTGAGGACGACTTTGCGATGGTTGAGGAACTTGGTGACGTACTGCTGCAAGTCTTCCTTCACGCGCAAATTGGTGAGGATAGCGGCTACTTCAATTTAGAGGAGGTACTTGCCTCTATTAGTGAAAAAATGATTCGCCGCCACCCGCATGTATTTGGTGATGTGTCTGTAGAGGATGCAGATGCGGTCGTTGCAAACTGGGAAGCGATTAAGCGTGAGGAAAAGGGCGAAACAGATGAGCCAATGCTCCAACCTGAGTACCGTCCAACATCTTCCCTTCAAACATCATACAACTACCAGAAAAAAGCAGCATCAGTTGGTTTTGATTGGCCGAATGCAGAGGATGCGTGGGATAAATTCGCTGAGGAATGGCAGGAATTCCGCGCAGAAATTACGAATGGTACAAATGAAACACGCTTAGACGAGTTTGGTGACGTGTTATTTACTATCGTTAATATTGCGCGCTTCTACAAAATTTCACCAGAGGAAGCAATGATTCATGCCAATGAAAAATTTGCGCGTCGTTTTGGGCACGTAGAGCAGTCTGTGAAGGCGAGCGGTAAAGCATTTGAGGATTTTACATTAGATGAACTAGATTGCTTCTGGGACGAAGCAAAGCGTTTAGAAAAGGGGGAGTAAGTATGCGTTTAGATAAATTTTTAAAAGTATCACGCTTGATTAAGCGCCGCACACTCGCAAAGGAAGTCGCAGTGCAAGGGCGTATCTCGATTAATGGCAAGGTTGTGAAGCCGAGCGCTGCAGTGAAGGTTGGCGACGAGTTAGCCATTCGCTTCGGTCAAAAAATCGTGACAGCGCGTGTTGAAGGATTAATGGAAAGCGCAAAAAAAGAGGATGCGCAAAAAATGTTTACGATTATTAAAGAAGAGCGCCTTGAAAAGATTGAGCCTGAATTTATTGATGATGAGGATTAATTATTTCGCATGACAGCAATTTTGTTGTCATGCTTTTTTTTATGTGGACATACATTGAACAAAGAGAAACGGAGGGACAAGAATGACAATCCATCAAGAAAGCAACCGCTATACGATTTCATCGGGGGATCATTTAGTAACTGTTCGCAATCGTAAGCGTATGGATATGACGTCAGTGAAGTCGATTGAGCGCTTTGATCAAGAAGAATTTTTGATTCAAACATCGCAGGGCCAGCTACTTATTCGCGGTGAGGAGCTGCGTATTGTACATTTAGATGTGGACAAGGGTTTATTGACATTAGAAGGAGATGTAAAAGCCCTTCAGTATGATGATACAGATAGTGGCTTGTCTAAAGGTCTTCTTCATAAGCTGTTTGGATGATGAGTGCACAGCTTGTAAGCATTCTCGTCATGTTTATAAGCGGTATAGCAGTCGGTATAGTAATTGATTTAGTACGTGTAACATTACAAACATTAGGTATTCACCGCATTGCCTTTTTAGTAGAATGGCTCATTTGGCTTGTGCTTGGTGTTTGTACATTTGTTTTATTGTTCTTCGTAAAAGGTGGACAGTGGCGCGTTATAGACCCAATGGCTCAAATTGCGGGAATTTTCGTCTATGAGTTGCTTTTCCAGAGAATTTTTCGTTTAATAGGTAGAGTTTTAGTGAATAGTATTATTAAGCCGCTTTATTTTGTCGGTTACTTAGTTGTTCATATTATACGAAAGATAATTATTATTTTCGTAAAAGTATTAGTGTTTTTGTTTTATCCAATTTATATATTTTTTTATAAAAAAATGGCAAATACATTTCAAAAGAAAAGGTAAAATCGTATAATAAGTAGTACTATTTAAGCGGTGAGGAGGCACTTCGATGACGAGACGAAATGGATATGAAGAACTACATACAAATAAGGTACAAACATTAAACAATGACCATACTATTGCCAAGAAGAAAAAAAATGATAATCGAAGAGCAGAGCTAACTGTACTTAAGCGTCGAGTTTTTAGCTTTTTAGCGATAGCTGTTGTTATCATTGTGGGATTAGTTAGCGCGAATATGGCATTAAAAGAACGTTTAGCGGAAAAAGAAGCATATAAATTAGAAGTATCAGAGCAATTGCAAGCAGTGACAGAGACACAGGACATGCTCAAACTTCAAATTACCAAGCTTGAAGATGATGAATACATTGCAAAATTGGCACGTAAAGAATACTTTTTATCAGAAGATGGTGAAATTATTTTTACAATCCCGAAAGAATCAGCAACGAATGTGAAAGAGCCAAAAGAAGAATAGTCATTTAATTGGTGTATTTTATGTAAAAAAAGATAT
This sequence comes from Solibacillus sp., assembly GCA_040274725.1. Lineage (GTDB taxonomy): Bacteria > Bacillota > Bacilli > Bacillales_A > Planococcaceae > Solibacillus. The sequence continues at coordinate 32,659 of JBEMAQ010000025.1, forward strand.
TTATTAGCATTTACTGTCAATAAAAAGAGTGTCTTGTTGACACTCTTTTTATGTTAGTTATAATGAAATAAGAAACTAATTTAGTTTCATTATACTGATTACAGGCTAATAAGCCGCTTAAAATTTAAGGAGGAACATTTTTTTTATGTCAATCGAAGTAGGCAGCAAAGTACAAGGTAAGGTAACAGGAATCACAAATTTTGGCGCATTCGTTGAGCTGCCAGATGGTAAAACAGGATTAGTTCACATTAGTGAAGTGGCAGACAACTATGTCAAAGATATCAATGAGCATCTGAAAGTTGGAGATGAAGTTGAAGTAAAAGTGATGAATGTAGAGGCTGATGGGAAGATTGGTCTTTCAATTCGTAAAGCGAAGCCTCAACCAGAGCGTCCAGAACGCCCTCAGCGTCCTCGTCGCGACAACAATCGTTCAAATGAGCGCAACGATCGTCAACCAAAAGAGAATTTCGAGCAAAAGATGGCACGTTTCTTAAAAGATAGTGATGAGCGTTTAACAACTTTAAAACGTGCAACAGAGTCAAAACGCGGTGGTCGCGGAGCACGCAGAGGGTAATTTGCTGGCTATTTGAATCGTAGAAAAAGTGTTATGAAATATATTTATACAAGTAACATTCTTGCCTAGCGATACTAAAAAGAGATTTTGAGATGTCCGTAAAGTCACTAAAAGTGACTTTGTGGACGTTTTTTTTTATTGCTCGTTATTTCTGTAGGTTCAGGAATTGTTGAGGGATTTTCTTCTAGATTATTATGGACAATGAGCTGACGAATCAACGTAATAAAGCAAATAATTCCGCCAACAAGGCCTATAAAAATCATGATAATTTGTAAATAAACAGAGAGATTCGTCAGCAGCACACCGCCAATAACAAGCAGCATACAAACACCGCATAGGAATGCTAAGTATGTAAAGTTTTGAACCATAATTTATGCTCCTTTATGAGAGAGGTATATAACGGGATAATTTTACCATTATTTTGTATATTTGAGTATTATATGTAAAAATAGTTTTTGTTCATTGGAGAAGAGTATGATAAAAGCGGAGAAAGGGGGGAGGAATTTGTTTGGTACAATTATTAATACACTATTTATTATTCTTGGCAGTATTATAGGGAGCGTATTAAAAAAAGGTATAAAAGAAGAATATCAGGCAGCCTTGTTTACAGCAATGGGCTTTGCTGCAGTCGCGCTTGGTGTTAATGCGATTGTTGGCAATATGCCAAAAAGTGAATTTCCCGTGTTATTTATCATCAGCTTAGCAATAGGTGGCTTAGTTGGTACAGTGCTAAATATTGATGGTCAATTTCAAAAGTTCGTCGGCAAATATTCAAAGTCACAGCTAGGACAAGGTTTATCTACTGCGATTTTACTATTTTGTGTTGGGACGCTATCGATTTTAGGGCCGATTGAAAGTGCTTTGTATAATAACCATACATATTTATTAACAAACGCAACGCTAGATCTCGTGACATCTATGGCACTCGCTGCTACATACGGTATTGGTATTGCCTTTGCTGCCGCCGTATTATTTGTTTGGCAAACAGCAATTTATTTAAGTGCCCAAGTTGTGGAGCCGTTTTTAACACCGGCTTTAATGACAGAGGTTTCAATTGTTGGCGGTGTGTTAATTTTAGCATCTGGGTTGTCAATTTTAGGTATTAAAGATAGTAAAACATTAAATATGCTACCAGCGCTAGCGATTCCGGTTATTTGGTTTGTATTTCAATAATAGCGTTTAGGACGAAAAAAACCTTTCAGCAAATGCTGAAAGGTTTTTTAGTATGACCCGTACGGGATTCGAACCCGTGTTACCGCCGTGAAAGGGCGGTGTCTTAACCACTTGACCAACGGGCCGTTGGTGGCTGCCGAGGGAGTCGAACCCACGACCTTTCGGGTATGAACCGAATGCTCTAGCCAGCTGAGCTAGGCAGCCAATTTAACAACAAAATCTATATTACATGGAATCTAATAAAGTGTCAACGGAATTTTTGATGAAAATAAATTTTATTTACTAGTTATGTGATATCGCTGTATGGAAAAAGGAAAAAATCTATTTAGAAAGGCATTTTACATGGATATGTGATGAATAAAACATATGTATGTCGAAAGATTCTTTTGAGTAAATAAGAGGGATAGACAAAATTTTTAACACATCCTTTTTATAATAAGAGATAAAAAGTAGAGGATGATGTCATGACAACGATAAAAATGCGAGAGTTTGGTAAACGATTAAAGGGAGAAACAATGGCACTTCCCTCGGATTGGCTAATGCACAGTACCTTTTTTTTCGTAGCATTACTATTTTCGCAAGCGATTATATTCGATGCGGTAGCTCCGTTTTTTTTAGCATTTTGGCTGATTGTACAGCAGCGCTATAAAGCCTATCAGCTAGCAACTCTAATTGGTGGGGTTATTGGGACAAGTTATTTAGCGTTAGGGCAAGGGCTCGCTGTTCTCTGTATCATTATGTTAGTCGATTTACTGTTAAGGTTACGTTTTTTTGAAACGAGACCATGTAGTAGTTTATTGGTTGCGATGCTGAGCGTGCAAATTATTTGGCAAGCCGTTTTTTATAGTGGGATACCACCTTTTCTTGTGCAAGTATATGTCTTATATGAATTATTTTTTGCGGCGCTTGCTTTTCTCTTTATGAAGCAGTTTTTTTTAACGAATCATGAATTTATGATGAAATGGACGACTGAGCGTGTGATAGCTGGGTGTGTTGTATTGGCATTATTAATTATAGGGATGCAAGACATGACCGTTTTTTATTTTTCATTTTCTGTTATTTCGCTACACGCTGCGATTTGTTTAGCCGCACTTGTCGGTGGATTACCAGCGAGTTTATTTGTTGCAGTTGTTGTCGGGATGCTTTCAGGAATTGCGCAGTTATCATTTACCGGAATGCTCGCACTTTATGCGGTGACGGGGGTAACAGTCGGCTTAATGCAAGGAGCAGGACGTATAGCAATCGTTGTTAGTAGTATTGTGCCGAGCATCTTTTTTTGGTTATATGATGCGACACTGCCGTTAGATTCCGTGTATTTTGTATCGGTTATTAGTGCGGGGCTTGTTGTGCTACTTTTACCGAAAGATATTGTCGAGCAAGCTAGCCAGCTATATGCTGCACAAACCGTGACGCAGGAACTAGCTGTTACGTCAACTGAAAATCAGTTACACTCATTTCAACAATTTGTTTATTTTTTAAAGGAGTTAGTAGCAGAGCAATTTATGTTAACAACCCCAGCAATGTCAAAAACATCGCCACTTGCTGTTTGTGCAGGCTGCTTTCGCTATGAGCATTGCTGGAAAACGGGTGCAATCAAGGAGCCGGTTGAACGTTGGATTGCAGCAAAAACATTGCAAAAATCATTTGATGTATTGCGCGCTGAAGAGCAGTTAAAAGGGAAATGTATAAAACCACAAAAGCTACTAGAGCAAATGCATGATGAGCTTTATATGGTACAAATGAATAGTCGCTTTTATCATGGTAAAAAGATGCTCGCTTTGCAGTTATGTGATTTAAGTGAGCACTTGGAAATGTTACTAGAAAACCAACAGGCTACTGAGGTGAAGAAAACAAATGAAGAAGAGTTAACTTTATTTTTGGAAGCGCATCATATTTTTTGTATTTATGCACAGTGGAAGAAAAATGCTGTGGGCGAACGCGTTTTTATTTGCCATATTGTAGGAAATAACTTGGTCGATATTTCACAGCAAATGGGTGAGTTACTCTCGGAGTTCTTTGAGGAGCCATTAGTCGGACAATATGAGATGCAGCATAAATCTCCGTATTATTTTACTGAGCTGCATTTTCATTCTGTTATTCGTTACAATTTAGCGTATGATATATACAAGCGAACGGAGCAATCAAGTGTTGTGTCAGGGGATTCACATAGTGTATTTTCATTACAACCAGGTTTAGATGTTGTGATGTTATCGGACGGAATGGGGACGAATTACCGCGCACAGAGGGAAAGCGAACGACTCATTCAGATGATGAAAAACTGTTTAAGTTATGATATGAATCCCGAAACGGCCATGCATACGGTGCATTATATTTTGTCACTCAAAAATGATAGTGATTTATATGCGACACTGGATTTTGCGCTTGTAGATTTGAAACGTGGCGAGTTGTGGTGTTGGAAAGCGGGCAGTATGACGACGTATATTTTACGTGGCAGCAAGATTTTGACGCTAGAAAGCAACACAGCGCCAATCGGTTTTATGAAAAATGTATCGATTGAAACGGCGCATGAATTATTACAGGCGGATGACTATATTATTATGGTGTCGGACGGGTTGTTTTCTGCACAGGAAGATTGGCAAAAACAAGAGCAGCTATTTTTACAATTTATTCGTCATAGTATAAAGAAGCAGCCGCAATTAAGTGCGGTGCTGTATGAAGCAATGGCCGAGTATGAGCAGCGATTTACGATTGAGGATGATTGTACCGTCATGTTATTTTCGGTAAAGCAAATGAAAAAAGAATGGTCTGTTTATAAGCCAGAGCAGTTAAAAAGAGGTGGTTAGGATGCACGGGTTAGAGCATCGTGTACTGGATTTTATCCGGCAGCATCATTTAATAAAGAAAGGTGAGCGTCTGCTAGTAGCATGTTCGGGTGGCGTCGATTCCATGGCGCTGCTCACTTTTTTTGTGAAATTTAAAGAGCAATTAGGTGTGGAAGTAGTAGTTGCGCATGTGGATCATATGCTACGGGGGGAAGAGTCACATGGCGATAGGCTATTTGTAGAGCAATTTTGTGAGCGGTATGAACTACAAGTAGTCAGTTGCGCGATTCCCATTGCAGATATTGCTGAGAAGCGTGGGGGGAATATTCAATCGATTTGTCGTGAGGAGCGCTATCGTTTTTTTTCGGAGACAATGGAGCGACTAGCGCTTGATACACTCCTGACAGCGCATCACGCGGATGACCAATTAGAATCGATGCTAATGGCGCTTACTAAATCCGCAAATGTGGGGAGTCTTACAGGCATTCAAGCGAGTCGCGATTTTAACAATAAAAAAATAATTCGTCCATTTTTAGCGGTTACAAAATTGGAAATTAGGGAATATTTACAGGACAATGGTGGAGGCTTTCGGGAGGATGCGAGCAATGCGAAGGATACATACACGCGCAATCGTTTCCGCCACCGAATCGTCCCGTTATTAAAAGAGGAAAATGCACATGTGTCAGCGAATGTAGTTCATTTGACAGAGCAGCTGCAGGCAGATCAAGCGTATTTACAGCAGCTAGCTGAAGCTAGATTTTCTGCTATTTTTACAAAACGGCAAAATAATTCTTACAAAATGGAAATTAGTGCGCTACAAAAGGAACCACTTGCTTTACAAAGAAGGCTCATTTTAATACTATTAAACTATCTTTATAACGATTCGACGATATTGCAAAGTTATGCACTATGTACGACGATTTTGAAGTTATGTGAGACGGTAGATGGTACTGTAACAATCGATTTGCCAGAGGACTTTACTGCGCGGCGGGAATACGCGAGCATGCTGTTTGAGAAAAAACAACAGCATACTTTTGCGCCAGCGACGGTAGCTTTAAATGAATGGAATGATTTTGGCGCTTTGCGCATTTTTATAGGAAATCCAGAGCACGTTGAGCTTCAAAGTGATGCCGCGGAAAAGTACTATTTTAGCGCACAAACGGTAAACTTCCCGTTCTACGTAAGAGCACGTGAAGATGGGGATCGCATGACGGTTTTAGGCATGCAAAAAGGCAAGAAAGTATCTCGCATTTTTATAGACGACAAGATTCCTTTAGTTGAACGAGATTGCTGGCCGCTACTTGTCGATGCACACAACAGCATACTCGCAGTGCTAGCTGTACGAGTGAACGACAAATTTTCTACCACGAGAAGAGTAGCCGATGATACTGTACTAGCAATTGAGCGCATTTCGATCTAGAGCGTTTGAAAATCAAAGGAGGAATCTTAAATGATTCAAAATGATATTGAGAAAATTATGATTAGTGAAGAACAAATTCAAGAACGTCTAAAGGAGCTAGGCGCAGAGTTAACGGAAGAGTACAAAGACCGTTTCCCACTAGCGATTGGTGTATTAAAAGGCGCCATGCCATTTATGACGGATTTAATGAAACGTTTCGATACATATGTGGAGCTAGATTTCATGGATGTATCAAGTTATGGTAATGCCACTGTTTCATCTGGAGAAGTAAAAATCTTAAAAGATTTAAACACAAGTGTAGAGGGCCGCGATGTTATTATTATCGAGGACATTATTGATAGTGGTTTAACACTTAGCTATTTAGTGGATTTATTCAAATATCGCAAAGCAAAGTCAATAAAAATTGTGACACTTTTAGATAAACCATCTGGTCGTAAAGTAGATTTAAAGGCAGACACAGTTGGCTTTAAAGTACCAGACGGCTTTGTAGTAGGTTATGGCTTAGATTACGCAGAGAAATATCGTAACTTACCATACATTGGAATTTTAAAGCGTGAAGTGTATTCATTCTAAATTAGTCAATCTTTACTTAGAAAAGGGAGCATAAATTGCCGAATAAAAGATAATTTGTGTAGTTAATTTGTCAAATTTCGTCAATAATTTAAAATGATCGATGCTTTTCATTGTATGTAAATTTCAACGTATGTTAAGATTTTACTTATTAGTTTTTCTGTAATGTTGTGAGGAGGCTGGGGATGAATCGAATATTTCGATATACAATATTTTATTTACTAATATTCCTTGTGATCATCGGTATTTTTGGCACATTTAATGGTGGCAAAGTAACGACGACGGAAATGGATTATTATGAGTTCTTTGAAACGTTAGACTCGGGAGAAGTTGAGAAAATTACAATGCAGCAGGACAACGGCGCCATTGCAATTGTCGGCTCATTAAAAGGTGCAGCTGAAGGTGAAGAGTTTACGGTTAATATTTTAACGAATAACCAAACAGCAATGGACCGTATTTTAATGATTGAGTCTAATTATCCGGAAGTAACGATTTTAGAAACACCAAAAACAAGTGGCTGGGTAACGTTCTTTACGAGCATTATTCCATTTGTAATCATCATCATTTTATTCTTCTTCTTACTAAGCCAATCGCAAGGTGGCGGTAATAAAGTAATGAACTTTGGTAAATCGAAGGCAAAGCTTTATGACCAAGAGAAGAAAAAGGTTCGCTTTACTGATGTAGCAGGTGCTGACGAAGAGAAAGCAGAGCTTGTAGAAGTAGTAGACTTCTTAAAAGATCACCGTAAATTCACTGAAATCGGTGCACGCATTCCAAAAGGTATCCTACTTGTAGGTCCTCCAGGTACAGGTAAAACATTACTTGCGCGTGCAGTGGCTGGTGAAGCAGGCGTACCATTCTTCTCGATTTCAGGTTCTGACTTCGTAGAAATGTTCGTCGGTGTCGGTGCAAGCCGTGTACGTGATTTATTCGAAAATGCGAAGAAAAATGCTCCGTGTATCATCTTTATCGACGAAATCGATGCAGTTGGTCGTCAGCGTGGTGCAGGTCTTGGTGGTGGTCACGATGAGCGTGAGCAAACATTAAACCAATTACTAGTTGAGATGGACGGCTTCGGTGCAAACGAAGGTATTATTATCATCGCTGCAACAAACCGCCCGGACATTCTAGATAAAGCGCTACTGCGTCCAGGTCGTTTTGACCGTCAAATTACGGTTGGACACCCAGATGTAAAAGGCCGTGAAGCAATTCTTAAAGTACATGCACGTAACAAGCCGTTATCAGATGGCGTTGATTTAGCTGCTGTCGCACAGCGTACACCAGGCTTCTCAGGTGCCGATTTAGAAAATCTTCTTAACGAAGCTGCACTTGTTGCCGCACGTAAGAGTAAGAAATCAATTAACATGGCAGATATCGATGAGGCATCTGACCGTGTCATCGCAGGTCCGGCGAAAGCGAGCCGCGTGTATTCTGCGAAAGAGAAGAAACTTGTTGCCTTCCACGAAGCAGGTCACGTAGTTGTAGGTCTTGAGCTAGACGAGGCGGATACAGTACACAAAGTAACAATCGTTCCACGCGGTCAAGCGGGTGGTTATGCGATTATGTTACCGAAGGAAGAGCGCTTCTTCACGACGAAGCAGGAGTTAAAGGACCGCATTGCGGGTCTTCTTGGTGGTCGCGTGGCAGAGGAAATCGTACTTGGCGAAGTATCAACAGGTGCGCATAACGACTTCCAAAAAGTAACGAGCATTGCACGTGCAATGGTTACTGAATATGGTATGAGTGACAATCTTGGTGCTGTTCAATACGGTGCAAGCCAAGGTGCAAATCCGTTCTTAGGACGCGATTTCGGCTCAGACAAAAATTACTCGGATTCAGTTGCGTATGAAATTGATAAAGAGGTTCAAAATATCGTGGATACAGAATACGCACGTACAAGACGTATTCTGACAGAAAAACGCGATCTATTGGATTTAATTGCGACTACGTTAATGACGAAAGAAACATTAAACGCGCAAGAAATCGAACATTTACGCGACAATGGTACACTTCCTCCAGAGGAAGAAACAGATGTAGCAGAAAAAAAATCTACAGAAGCAACACCGACTTTAGAAAAAGCTGGTTCAGCTACTGTAAATGAAGACGTAGTAGGCAAACCAAAAGACCCGACGGTTGCAGATTTATCAAAAGATGCCCCGTTAGAGGGTCCAAAAGGTATTGACGAAGACCGCGTATAATTTCAAAATTGACCACCTTCAAAATTTGAAGGTGGTCAATTTTTTTTCTAAGTGAATTGCTATTCCGCGTGATACAAGTTATGGTATGATTTTTAACAAATAGATATAGGTAGGTGCGCGCATGATTTTTGTGATGGATGCAGCAAACTCACATATTATTTTAGGCGTTTTTAATGACAATAAGCTTATTCATCATTGGCGCATGGAGACGAATGCAGGTAAGTCTGAGGATGAGTATGCGATGCAGGTAAAGGCGTTCTTCGCGCATGAAGGCATTTCATTTGAACAAATAAGTGGAATTATTATATCCTCTGTTGTACCGCCTATTATGCATGTACTTGAAGCAATGTGTAAAAAATATTTTCACAGAAGACCGATGATTGTAGGACCAGGTGTGAAGACAGGACTTAATATTAAGTACGAAAATCCACGTGAGGTTGGAGCTGATCGTATCGTGAATGCGATTGCGGCGCTTGCGGAATATGGCGGACGACCTCTCATTGTCGTTGCATTCGGTACAGCGGTGACGTACTGCTATTTAAATGAGCGCGGCGATTATATGGGTGGAGTGATTGCACCGGGCATTACGATTTCGACAGAAGCACTTTATGCAAAGGCAGCAAAGCTACCGCGTATCGAGGTAACAAAGCCTGCACAAATTATTGGGAAAAATACAGTAGCTGCGATGCAGGCAGGCGTTTTTTACGGCTTTATTGGTCAAGTTGAATCAATTGTTGGTCGTATGAAGGAAATGAGTAATGAGGAGCCTTTCGTTGTCGCAACAGGTGAGTTTGCGCAGCTCATTGCGAATGAAACACAAATGATTGACGTTGTTGACCCATTCTTAACGTTAAAAGGGTTATTTATAATTTATAAAAGAAATTCGTAAAGAAAAGAGGATACAACATGAAGGACTACTTAGTAAGAGGGATTGCATTTGACGGACAGGTTCGTGCATTTGCCACAAAAACAACAGAAACGATTGCGGAAGCACAGCGTCGTCATAATACGTGGCCAGTCGTATCAGCAGCACTTGGTCGTTCAATGACTGCCGCTGTTATGATGGGGGCAATGCTTAAAGGTGACGACAAAATTACCGTGAAAATCGAAGGTAACGGTCCAATTGGTCCAATGGTAATCGATGCGGATGCAAAAGGTGATGTGCGCGGTTACGTGACAAACCCACATGTGCATTTTGATTTAAACCCACAAGGGAAATTAGATGTGCGCGCAGGTGTAGGTAGAGAAGGTGCACTAACAGTCGTAAAGGATTTAGGCATGCGCGATATGTTCTCGGGTCAAACACCGATTGTATCAGGTGAAATTGCTGAGGACTTCACGTATTACTTCGCATCAAGTGAGCAGGTGCCTTCATCAGTAGGGTTAGGTGTACTTGTTAATCCAGATAATACAATTTTGGCAGCAGGTGGCTTTATTATCCAGTTAATGCCGGGTTGCGAGGACGAAACAATCGATGCAATTGAAGCGCGTTTATCAAGCATTGAGCCAGTATCGAAAATGATTGAAAAAGGCTATACACCGGAGCAGATTTTAGAGGCTGTTTTAGGAGAAGGCAATGTTCAAATTTTATCTTCAATGCCGGTGCAGTTCTATTGTCCATGTTCAAAAGAGCGTTTTGGTGCAGCAATTATTAGTTTAGGTGTGGGTGAGATTCAAGAAATGATTGATGAAGACGGCGGTGCCGAGGCAGAGTGTCATTTCTGTATAGAAAAATATAATTTCGATGAGCAAGACCTAAAAGGATTCATCGATGAAATCAACGCGTAACTCTTTACACCAACAACCACCAACACCAAACGATGTACCGCTCTTACAAAGACGCTTAAAAACAAAGCCGACATTAATTTTGTTCGCGATTTTATTAGTAGGGAATTTATTTTGGTTTATGTTGTGGTTATTTTCCTCAGATGAGGCAGCGACGAGCGATGAGCAAGTCGCTGCTGTTGCAGGGGAAGTAATTACAAAACAACAATGGTTAACTGCAATGGAGGACCGTTACGGAAAAGAAACATTGCAAAGTTTAGTAAATGAGGCGGTAATGGAAAAGGCCGCAAAGGAATATAAAATTACAGTAAAAAATGCAGAGGTAGATTTAGAAATTGCACTACTTCGTTCAATGAGTGATGCGAATGATACATCATTACAAACATTGTCTGAGGCTGAATTGCGAGAAAAGGTGCGCACACAGCTAATTTTTGAGCATGTTTTAACGAAAGATGTTGTCATTGATGAGGAAGCAAGTAAAGCATATTACGACGAAAATACGTCACTTTATAATCTTCCGACTACATACCGTACGAGTATTATCGTTGTTGATTCAAAGGAAGCAGCAGAACGAGTGAAAAAGGAGCTAGAGGGTGGCTCAGAGTTTTCAGTTTTGGCACGCGAGCATTCACTTGATACGACATCAGCTAGTCTTGGCGGCGATATTGGCTTTGTCAGTGAGGCAGACGCGACGCTAGACAAGGCAATTTATAAAGTCGTACAGTCACTAAAGGAAAACGAAACAGCCAATTCGTTTGTATTAAGTGATGGACGTTATGCGATTGTACAAGTTGCAGATATTATGGAAGGGCAATCTTTCTCGTACGAGGATGTGAAGGTGCAAATTGAACGTCAGCTAGCACTAGATCAATTGCCACCATCGATTACACCAGAAATGTTCTGGTCAGAATTTGACGCAACATGGTTTTATGGGCAGGGAAAATAGTTTTAGGTTATATGAATGAAAATAAAGAGCCTAACGGAGGGTTTTTAATTTTAAAAGGATAATTCGTGTTAGATATAAGGGTTATCCTTTTATTTTGTCTAAATTTATCAGATTTTTCGGATAATTTTTACGTTTTTTTATAATGTAGATTGACAACACTAAGCATTAATTGGTAATATATGAATTAACAAATACCTATTGAAGTAGTAGGGATTATGAGAGGATGGATTATTAGATGAGTAAATTAGCAAATTCTGTAGCGGAATTAGTTGGCCACACACCAATCGTAAAATTAAACAACGCAACAGGTGAAAATGACGGAAACGTCTATGTAAAATTAGAATATTTTAACCCAGGTTCTTCAGTAAAAGACCGTTTAGCTTTAGCGATGATTGAAGCTGCTGAAAAAGATGGTACATTAAAGCCAGGTGGCACAATTATCGAACCAACGAGCGGGAACACAGGAATTGGTCTTGCAATGATTGCCGCAGCAAAAGGCTACAAAGCCATTTTAGTAATGCCTGAAACAATGAGCTTAGAGCGTCGCAATCTACTGCGTGCTTATGGTGCAGAATTAGTATTAACACCAGGTCCAGAAGGTATGAAAGGTGCAATCGCGAAAGCGGAAAGCCTATCAGCATCTGAAGGCTACTTCTTACCACAACAATTCAAAAACGAAGCAAACGCTGAAATTCACCGTTTAACTACAGGACCTGAAATTATTGAAGCATTTGACGGTTTACAATTAGATGCATTCGTAGCTGGTATTGGTACGGGCGGTACAATTACAGGTGCTGGTGAAGTATTAAAAGCGAAATACCCAGAAATCGAAATTATCGCAGTTGAGCCAGCTGATTCTCCAGTACTTTCTGGTGGTAACCCTGGTCCACACAAAATCCAAGGTATCGGTGCAGGCTTTGTTCCAGATGTGTTAGATACAAACATCTATACATCAATCGCGCCAGTTCAAAACGAAACAGCTTTCGAAGTAGCACGTAAAGTAGCTCGCGAAGAAGGGATTTTATGCGGTATTTCTTCAGGCGCAGCAATCCACGTAGCAATTGAAGCAGCAAAGCGCTTAGGTAAAGGATCTAACGTATTAGCGATTGTGCCATCAAATGGTGAGCGTTATCTTTCAACTCCGTTATATCAATTCGAAGACTAATCAATTACATCTCAGTATATTTTACAAAGCCAAACTATTTTGTAACTCAAAATAGTTTGGCTTTTTTAGTATGATGAAACAAAAGGGGGACGAGTAGCGATGTTATGTTGGACAAATGGGGAGTTTGTAGATTCAGCACAGGTAATGGTGTCACCAATTAATCACGGTGCTTTTTTCGGAGTAAACTATACAGAAACATTTCGAACATATAATAGAGAAGCTGTTTTTTTAGAAAGCTACTATGCACAATTATGTGAGCGTCTAAAGGATTACTATATGATGATGCCATATTCGATTTTAGAAATACGAGATGTTATTAACAAGCTAAACGCCCAGGATAACAAAGATGGTGCCTTTGCTATTCATGTCACCGCTACAAATCCGGATGTATTTCAATTTGATCATTCATATACAGAAATGCTAGTCATTATTGTACGACATCCGGTTGAGCCGATTCTGTTTTACCGTGAGAAGGAGGCATTTTGGCTAAAAACTATATACAATTGTGATTCGCCAAGCGTATATGTACGTGCTAGTTTCGAGCGGTCAAGTAAAAGTCACGAGGGCTTTTTTGTGACGAAGGAGGGCGTTGTTGCGGCAGGGAGTCGTTCTATAATTTTTTGGGTGAAAAATGATATACTGTATACGCCTTCGTTAGATGTAGGCATTTATCCAACTGTACCGCGTCAGCTTGTGATTCGGTTAGCTAGGGTTATGGGCTACCAAGTGCAGGAGGGCGTTTATTTGAACTATGAATTAGAACAAGCGGACGAGTGCTTTATTGTAAGTCCGTTAGATGATATTGTACCAATACGCCGACTAGGTGATGTAACATTCGCTGGTGAGACCGGCTTACTATATGAAAGGCTATATCACGCATATGGTCATGAAATTTCGCAGCAGCTAAGGAGAGATTAAGTGTCGTTAGTATTAAATAATATTGAACTAGATTTTAAAAAAGAAACAATCATTATGGGAATTCTCAATGTAACGCCGGATTCCTTTTCAGATGGCGGTAAGTTTAACTCTGTAGAGGCAGCTGTCGCACAGTCAAAGCAAATGGTTGCAGACGGTGCAAAAATTATTGATATCGGCGGTGAATCAACGCGCCCTGGCTATACGCCAATTTCTACAGAAGAAGAAATTACGCGCATTGTCCCTGTTATTGAGGCGCTAGTAAAAGAGGTCCCTGCTATTATTTCAGTCGACACACAAAAATCTACAGTAGCACGCGCGGCACTTGAAGCGGGTGCACATATGATTAATGATATTTGGGGTGCGAAGAAGGATGCCGAAATGGTGCGAGTAGCGGCGGAGATGAATGCGCCAATTATTCTTATGCATAACCGCGAAACGGCAGACTACGCTGACTTTTGGTCAGAGTTTATGGCGGATATGAATGACAGTATTCGTTTAGCAAAAAAGGCGGGTGTGCCGGATCAGCACATTATCATAGACCCAGGCATTGGCTTTGTAAAAAACTTAGCGCAAAGCATTGAGACTATGCAGCGTTTAGATGAGCTTGTCGCACTTGGTTACCCCGTACTGCTTGCCACATCACGTAAGCGGCTCATTGGTGCAGTGCTCGATTTACCAGTGGATGAGCGCGTGGAGGGAACAGCTGCTACGTGTGCATTTGGTGTGATGAAGGGCTGTCACATGATGCGTGTGCATGATGTAAAGGAAGTAGCGCGCACAGTGAAAATGGTGGATGCGCTTGCTGGGAAGAGACGAGTAGAGGGCGAGCTTGCGCCGAGACATTAAAGGAGAATTCATATGGACTATATTCATTTAAGAGAGATGCAGTTTTTTGGTTATCATGGTGTGTTGCCTGAGGAGACAGTGCTAGGTCAGCGTTTTCGTGCGAATGTGTCGATTGCAGTAGACATCGAGCAAGCAGGGAAAACAGACGCACTTGAAGATACGGTAAGCTACGTAGGGGTATATGATATTTGTAAGGATGTTATTGAAGGTGCACCGTTTAAATTAATTGAGGCAGTTGCAGAAACAGTGGCAACACGTATTCGCGAGCAATACAAGGGGCAAGTATTTGGTTGCCGCGTTGAAATTATTAAGCCAGATCCGCCAATTCCAGGTCATTATAAAGAAGTAGCGGTGGAAATTGTGCGAGGTACCTTTGTATGAATCAGGTGTATGTATCAATCGGCACAAATATCGGCGAGCGCGCACAAAACTTGCAGCAGGCAGTGCGATTGCTAATGGCACAGGAGCATATCGTGGTAAAACAAGTTTCTTCTATCTATGAAACAGCGGCAGTCGGCTATACAGAGCAGGCAGATTTTTTAAATATTGCTGTTCATGTAGAAACGTCGCTATCAGCTGAGGCTATGCTTACTGTGTGCCAGCAAATTGAAAATGAGCTAGGTCGCGTACGTGAATTTCGGTGGGGTCCTCGAATTATTGACCTTGACATTTTGCTATACAATCACGAAAATATTCAGACGGAGCATTTGATTGTTCCACATCCACGTATGTATGAACGTGCATTTGCGCTAGTGCCTCTAAAAGACATTGCGATCGACAGAGATACAATGTTAGAAAAAGCATTGCACAAACTTGAGACGATAGATGCACAGGAAGAAGGCGTGAAGCAATGGAAGAAAATTTATACGGTAGACGAATTCGTGCATTTCGAAAGCTAAAGCGTGTACAGCAGGTAGAATTTGCGAAACGTTTAGGTATCTCAACAACTATTTTGGGACGTATGGAGCGCGGCGAGAAAGTACCGACAGAGGAAATGCTTTTAAAAATTGCACAGGAGCTACAAATTAATATAAACGAGTTAAAAGGCAACTAGAAAGGAGCAAGACAATGACAACTACGGAACAAAAGCCGTTTCAAATTGGCGATATCGTCATGGACAACCGCGTAGTGCTAGCACCAATGGCGGGTGTTTGTAATTCGGCATTCCGTTTAACCGTAAAGGAATTCGGCGCAGGGCTTGTCTATGCGGAAATGATTAGCGATAAGGCGCTCAATACCCGCAATAAAAAAACAATGGATATGCTCTATATTGACGAGCGCGAAAATCCAATGACACTACAAATTTTCGGTGGCGATAAGGAAAACTTAGTCGAGGCCGCAAAATATGTAGACAATTACACAAATGCAGACATTATTGATATTAATATGGGCTGCCCGGTTAATAAAATTATTAAATGCGAGGCCGGTGCAAAATGGCTGCTTGACCCGAACAAAATTTATGAGATGGTGGCGGCAGTAGTGGATGCGGTAAAGAAGCCGGTATCGGTAAAAATGCGTATCGGCTGGGACGATGAGCATGTATTTGCGATTGAAAACGCACAGGCTGCTGAGCGTGCGGGTGTATCAGCCATTGCGATGCACGGCCGCACGCGTGTGCAAATGTATGAGGGTAAGGCGAACTGGGACATTTTAGCAGAAGTGAAGAAAAACATTAACGTACCATTTATCGCAAATGGCGACGTGGAAACACCGCAGGATGCGAAGCGCATTTTAGATCATACTGGCGCAGATGCAGTGATGATTGGTCGCGCGGCACTTGGTGACCCGTGGATGATGTATCGTACAGTAAAATATCTAGAATCAGGTATACTCGCACCTGAGCCGTCAATTCGCGAAAAAATGGACGTATGTATTTTACACTTAGAGCGTTTGATTGCATTAAAAGGCGAAAAGGTCGCCGTACGTGAAATGCGCAAGCACGCGTCATGGTATTTAAAAGGTATCCGTGGTAATGGGAAAGTACGCACAGCGATTAATCAAGCTGAAACAAGAGCAGATATGGTTATGATATTGAATGGTGTTGTCGAATTAGATGATGATACAGCTGAGATTGAAGAAACAAAAATTGTTATTTGATTTTTTAAGAAAGGTATCATTTTAGATGGTATCTTTCTTTTTTCTGAAAAATACAACATTTCGAAAACGATGTGAATTAATTCGAAATTGGTGAACGGACTGAAAAAATACGTTACAATAGAAATATTGTAATAGTGTCGCACGTGCTGCAGACAACTAATAAGGAGTGACAAACGTGTCAAATATTGAAGAATTAAATGACCAACTTTTGGTTCGTCGCCAAAAGATGACAGATATCCGTGAAAATGGCTTAGATCCATTCGGTGGACGTTTTGAGCGTACACATTTATCAACAGAAGTAGTAGCTGACTTTGATCAGTTCGACAAAGAGCAATTAGAAGCAGATGTAAAAGAAGTTATTATCGCTGGTCGTATTATGACAAAGCGCGGTAAAGGAAAAGCCGGCTTCGCACATATTCAAGATCTTGGTGGTCAAATCCAAATTTACGTACGTAAAGATGCAATCGGTGAAGAAGCGTACGAGTTATTCAACAAAGCAGACCTTGGCGATATCGTAGGTGTTAAGGGGAACGTGTTCCGCACACAAGTGGGTGAGTTATCAGTGAAAGCAACTGAATTCACATTCTTAACAAAAGCATTACGTCCATTACCAGATAAATTCCACGGCTTAACAGATATCGAGCAACGTTACCGTCAACGTTACGTAGACTTAATGACAAACGATGAATCAAAAGCAACATTCATCCTACGCTCAAAAATTATCCGTGCTATTCGTAACTTCTTAGATAACAATGGTTACTTAGAAGTAGAAACACCAATGCTACACACAATCGCTGGTGGTGCAGCGGCTCGTCCTTTCATTACACACCACAATGCGCTTGATATGGAATTATACATGCGTATCGCAATCGAGCTACATTTAAAACGTTTAATCGTTGGTGGCTTAGAAAAAGTATACGAAATCGGCCGTGTATTCCGTAACGAAGGGATTTCAACTCGTCACAACCCAGAATTTACAATGATCGAATTATACGAAGCGTATGCAGACTATAACGACATCATGGACTTAACAGAAAACTTAGTTGCACACGTAGCTCAGGAAGTACTTGGTACAACTTCTGTTCAGTACGGTGAGGATACAATCGAACTAGGTGTGGGCTGGAAACGTGTACACATGGTAGATGCCGTTAAAGAAGCAACGGGTGTAGATTTCTGGGCACCGATGTCAGTAGAAGAGGCACGTAAGCACGCTGCTGAACACGGTGTAGAAATTAAAGATTCTCACGAAGTAGGTCACATCATTAACGAATTCTTCGAGCAAAAAATCGAAGAAACATTAGTACAACCAACATTCGTAACAGGTCACCCAGTGGAAATTTCACCACTTGCGAAGAAAAATCCAGAAGACGAGCGCTTCACAGATCGTTTCGAGTTATTCATCGTTCGCCGTGAGCATGCAAATGCCTTCACAGAGTTAAACGACCCAATCGATCAACGTGAACGTTTTGAAGCCCAAATGGCTGAAAAAGAAGCTGGTAACGATGAAGCACACGACATGGATAACGATTTCATCGAAGCATTAGAATATGGTATGCCGCCAACAGGTGGTTTAGGTATCGGTATTGACCGTCTTGTGATGTTATTAACAAATTCACCATCAATCCGCGACGTACTATTATTCCCAACGATGCGTCATACAGCGAAGTAATCAAAAGTATCGCTAAATAAAAAAGTCTTACAATTACAATAACAGTTTTATTTTTAATTATTTTTGCTCAAAATTGTTGAGAAAAAAGTGGTAAAAGAGGCTGGGACAAAAGAAAAATGTTAGACCAAATTTATAAATGGTCTAACATTTTTTTGCGTTATAGAAAAATAATCGAATTTATAAATCAGAAAATTAATGCCCGTTTTTTAGATTTCCTCAAAAATTCGAGTTATGTCCCGACCTCCTTTTTATTGAATAGAATATACTAAATGAATATATAAATAAAAAAGTATTTCTATGCGAGCGGGGAAAATAAGTGCGAATATAAAGAGTGATATATTTTATCTGAATATTAAATTATTATGTTAGAAAATCTAACGCGTAAAAAACATTAATATCAGAATATTTAAAAAATACATTTACAAAAGGTTACATTGGATATATACTCGTATTAAATAAATTATTAATTCAGTCCGCACCATTATGACTGACTATCATTCATTTTGTGGGAGGTGTAATCGCGCAGTTTGTAGAAATTATTACTTGGAAATGATGTAAAGACAATGTTGCTAATAAATGAATTTGTGGAGGTTGATGGTTTTGTAAATTTATATACAGCTAGGTGAGGAGGATACCTGATGGCACGTAAAGAAAAAAAGCTACCATCGCTAAAAATCGCAATGATTCCGATTATTTCGATGGTGACAATTTTATTTGTTGGTATTTTTATTTTTGAGGCGGATGCACATGTTCCGATTACATTAAGTGCTGTTATAGCTGCTCTAGTTGCTATGTATCTTGGTTATACATGGAGGGAAATTGAACAAGGGATTGTGAACGGTATTTCTTTATCACTACAAGCTTTGTTGATTTTAATTATATTAGGGATGATTATATCTGCTTGGTTAGCAGCAGGTATCGTACCTTCAATGATTTATTATGGCCTCGATTTTTTATCACCTGCATTTTTCCTACCTTTGGCTGTAGTTATTTGTAGTGTTGTGTCGGTTGCTTCAGGGAATGCTTGGACAGCAGCTGGTACAATTGGAATAGCAGTTATGGGAATTGGGACAGTTTTAGGCTTCAACCCAGCAATGGTAGCAGGTGCAGTGATTTCTGGCTGTTACTTTGGTGATAAAATTTCACCGCTTTCAGAAACAACGAATATGGCTCCTGGTATAACGGGTGTAGACTTATTTGATCATATCCGACATATGATGTTTACAACGGTACCAGCCTGGATAATCTCGATTATTTTATTTTTCATTATAGGATTTATGTATACGGCAGATGCAAATAAAGTGCAAGATATTATCATTTTACAACAGCAGTTAGATGAATTATTTGTTATTTCTCCCTGGTTACTACTTGTACCTGTTTGTGTTTTAGGTTTGATTTCAGTAAGAATACCTGCAATTCCAAGTTTACTTACAGGGGCTATTGTTGGTTGTATCGTTGCCATTACAGTACAAGGACAAACAATGGGTGATATGCTAGCGACGATGATTTATGGATTTACTGTAGAAAGCGATAATGAAATTTTGAGTAATTTGCTAAATAATGGCGGGACTGAAGCGATGATGTACACAGTGAGTCTTGTTATGTTAGCGATGAGCTTAGGTGGAATTTTAGAGGTTTCAGGTGTTTTGGGAGCAATCGTAAACAGCTTACTAAAGTTAGCGCGTTCGACAGGTAGCTTAGTTGCTACGACAGTTGTTACATGTATTACAGCGAATATCATTGCGTGCGATCAGTATTTAGCGATTTTGTTACCAGGGCGCATGTATTTAAAGGCGTACAAGAAACGTGGGTTACATGCGAAAAATCTTTCTAGAACAATTGAAGATGCGGGGACCATGACATCCCCACTTGTTCCGTGGAATACTTGTGGTGCATTTATGGCCGCTACTTTAGGTGTTGCTACATTAGAATACTTACCATTTGCATTTCTTTGTTTAATTAGCCCAGTCATTGCAATTATTTATGGATATTTTGATATTAAGATTGAGCGATTTGATTATGGGAATGAAGAGGAAGAAATGGTCGGTATTGCAGAGCCGGTAATGGCGCAGCCAAGTGTCCAGTAGTAGATGAAATGTTCATCCACGGACTGTATATTGCTTCATTAAATCTTTTTTAGTACGATGAAGTTACTATACGGTCTGGGGGAAAACAGCATGAATGATAAAGGGGATAAATACAACAGAATTTTAAAGGCTTCTATTGAAGTGATTTCTGAAAAGGGTCTGCATAAAACATCAATTTCAGATATCGTAAAAAAGGCAGAAGTAGCACAAGGAACATTTTACTTATACTTCTCTTCTAAAAATGCGTTAATACCAGCAATTGCAAAGAATTTATTAACGATTATTTTAGATAATCTAAAAAATCAGGTAAATACTGATGAAAGCTTTTGGCAGGCGCTACAAATTTATATTGATGAAACATTTGTATTAACGGATCAATATAAGGATGTATTATCGCTTTGCTACGCTGGACTTGCTTTTGATTATTCGATGGAAACATGGGAGAAAATTTATGAGCCGTTTTATTTGTGGTTTGAAAATTTGCTGATTATCGCGATTGAGCGAGGAGAAGTGGATTCGTTAATCCCAATTAGCTGGACGACGAAGTTAATTATTAATTCTGTTGAAAATGCTGCAGAGCGTTTCTATATTTCAAAAGATCAAGAAATGACGTGTGATGATTCAAAAGAAGCGCTATTCTGTTTTATTCAGCGCTCATTAATATGTAAATAAAACTACATTTCAAATGTAGTCTTATATAAAAAAATGACTGACATTCAGTCAAAAATGAAAAGGGGATGGATATAATATGTCAAATACACAATTAAATCCAAAGACAAAGTCGATTGAAGTTGCAGATTACATTAACAAAGTTTTATCATATGTTGCAAAAGAAGAACTGACGGCAGAAGAAGCTGCATGGGTTACGAAAGAAACTGTAGACGGATTCCGCGAGTATATCAATCCAGGTTTCTTAGAATATCGTAAAACAGTTACATTGGATAATCAATTTGCAGCTGTTGAATGGTCAGATGGGGGTTCTTGCTTCCAAGATATTAATGGGAAAGTTTATATTGATTGCTTAGGTGGTTTTGGAATTTTTAATGTTGGTCACCGTCATCCAAAGGTAATCGAAGCTGTTCAAAACCAATTGAAGCACCAAGCGTTGCATACCCAAGATTTATTAGATCCCCTACGTGCAATGTTAGGGAAAGTGCTCGCAGATATTACACCGGGTGATTTGAAATATTGCTTCTTCACAAATAGTGGTACAGAAACGGTGGAGGCTGCAATAAAAATTGCTAAGATGTACAGTGATAAAACAACATTCATTTCAACAACACGTGCATTTCATGGGAAAAGCCTAGGTGCATTATCTGCAACAGCTAAAGGCGTGTTCCGCAAACCATTTTTCCCATTAACGCCAGGCTTCCGACACGTACCATTTGGTGATACGGAATATTTACGTAAGACATTTGAGTCTTGTGCAGCGGTTGGTGAGGATGTTGCAGCGGTGATTTTAGAGCCGATTCAAGGGGAAGGTGGCATTATTTTACCTCCAGAAGGGTATTTACAAGAAGTGCGCGCGCTATGTGATGAATATGATGCGTTGTTAATTTTTGA
Source organism: Solibacillus sp. (assembly GCA_040274725.1). GTDB lineage: Bacteria > Bacillota > Bacilli > Bacillales_A > Planococcaceae > Solibacillus. The sequence continues at coordinate 54,453 of JBEMAQ010000025.1, forward strand.
TGAAGTACAAACAGGGATGGGGCGTACAGGTAAAATGTTCGCTTCAGAGCTATATGATGTAGTTCCGGATATTTTATGTTTAGCAAAAGCATTTGGTGGAGGTGTAATGCCAGCAGGTGCAGTTGTAGCAAATGAAAAAACATTTAAAAGCTTATTTGATAATCCATTTATGCATACAACAACATTTGGAGGCAATCCGTTAGCTTGTGCAGCAGCATTAGCGACAATCAATGTATTATTAGAAGAAGAGCTACCTGCACGTGCAGCTGATGTAGGTAAATATTTCTTACAAGGTTTACGTGAAGCAACAATCGGTCACGAAGATAAAGTAATGGAAATCCGAGGGCAAGGATTAATGATTGGGATCGAATTCCATAATGATGAGATAGGGTATGCTTTATCAAAAGGAATGTTTGATGAAGGTGTTTTAGTTGCAGGTACGTTAGTGAATTCAAAAACAATTCGTATTGAACCACCTTTAACAATCTCAAAAGAAGAAGTCGATACAGTAGTTGCGACATTTAAAAAGGTTTTAAGTACATTGTAATTAAATTTCTTTAATTTAAAAGTTAGTAGCTATTCACTTTAACTATTCGATTTTTTGTCGAATAGTTAAAGTGAATTTTAATGTTGGCAGATTTTAAGCACTTTAAGTTGTCTTTCTATATAAATAGATGAATAAGAAATCAAAAATTTCAATAAAGAAGTGGCCTTTTAATAGATAATAAGAGAATGAAAGATGTATTAAAGGAATGAGGGAAACCATCGTAGCTCTAAAATGCTATTATTAAACTCTAATAATCGTATTTATTGTTTGTTTTAAAATATTTATTGCGATATTCATATTAAAAATGATATATTATTACATGTCGCTAAGGTATATTCGGAAAAATGACAGAAAAGTTATTGACAATGCAATATGCCTTTGATAAGATAAAAAAGTTGCTGTTGCGAAACAGTAATGAAAAATAAGAAGTTGTTGACAAGTTGAAAAATACTTGGTACAATATGAAAGTTGTCACAAACGACAACGGTATGAACCTTGAAAACTGAACAAGCAACGTTAATGAATACAGCT
>JBEMAQ010000026.1:0-51448 GCA_040274725.1 Solibacillus sp.
CGCCGATGGTAGTTGGGGGCTTCCCCCTGTGAGAGTAGGACGTCGCTTCGCAACAAAGAAAACCCACTGAGAAATCAGTGGGTTTTTTGTGTTCTTTAAATATAGAGGTAATAATGATAATGTAGAAAAACTTATTAGAGAATATTATAATAGGTAATACAGATTATTGAGTTTAATGTAGATAAGTACTAAAGTTTAGTGATTTTTTTATTTCTGAGGAATATGGAAAATCTAATTAGATAATACAAAAAATATGGTAAAATTTATAAAGGATAATATTAGGAGGTTATAAAATGGATTATAAAAAATCAATTGCGATGCTGTCGTTAGTAGCAGTACCTGCGGCAGTTACAGCAATTCCTGCCGAGAATGTACAAGCTGCGCCACAGGAAGACACACAACTTATTTCTACTAGTTGGGTAAATCCTCATTTTATTTCTGAGGGAAATACTGTAGTAGAAAAGGTTGCAGCCGTGAATGCTGTAGCAGCAGTAACACCAATTGAAGCGACATCTTACGAAGAGTTAAAGAAAGCAATTCATAAAAATTTGAGTCTTTATAATACTGAATTTTCGATTAAATATCTAGGGGACACAAGTAATTTATCAGCAGACATTTCAAAAATTTATACTGAGATTCATAAAGATGACTCGATGATTTATGAATCGGGAACAATATCTCAAATGAATATGCAAGGAAGTTACGTCAATTCGCAGCTACAACTCAATTTTACACAAAGCTACCATACAACAGCAGTACAGGAGCAGTTTGTAACTGAGCGAGTACAAGAAATTACGAAGGAAATTATTTCGGCCTCGATGACAAATCTTGAGAAAATTAAGGCAGTAAATGACTATGTTGTACTAAATACGAAATACTCATTAACTGCTGAAACAGATACACATGCGGCGTATACAATTTTAAAACACGGAAAAGGCGTGTGCCAGGCCTATGCTTTATTAGCGTATCGCTTATTTAAAGAGGCGGGTATCGAGGCAAAGTATGTAACAGGTTATGCCGGTGGTGATGCGCATGCGTGGAACTTAGTAGAGCTTGATAATAAATGGTATCACGTAGATACGACGTGGAATGATCCTGTTTTCAGTGAATCGGCTGGAGAGAAAAAGGATTACGTTCACTATGAATATTTCCTGTTATCGGATGAGGATATAAAAAAAGATCACACTATTGATGATAACGGTTACCCAGCAGCTACAGATAATACATATCGACCATTACATAATGTACAAACACCTGTTCAAGTTGATAGTGTGCTGTATTTCCCAAATGCGAATGATGATATTCATCTATATAAAGTTGATTTAGCAAATGTTACGGCAGGTGCGACGAAGGTATCCTCTACGCGCGTGCAACATTTAGTTGCTGTGGATGATTGGTTATATTTCAGTAACTATTCGAATGGTGCGTATTTAAGCAAAATGAAGCTAGATGGGACAGAGCAATCCATCGTGAAGAATGTTGCGATTACTAGCTTAAAGCTAGATGGCAATGATTTAGTTTATACGACTACAGATAACAAAGTCGAAAGAATGCAGGTAATTGACCCAGAGGAAGAAAATAAAGCGGCAGCGAAGGCGGTTAGTGATTTAATTGCTGTGATTGATGACACTGCGGCGAACTTTATCGAGCTAGTGGCAAATGCACGTACAGCATATGACAAGCTGACAACTGCGCAACAGGTCTATGTAACAAATGTAGCAATGTTACAGCAGGCTGAAATAAAGGTGGCGCAGGAAAATGCTGCGGTGAATGAGGTGATTCAACAAATCGCCCAGTTAAATGAACTAGATGAGCAATTCCATGCAAACGTAAATAACGCGAGAGTGGCTTATGATAAATTATCAGCCGACTTGAAGCTGCGCATTACGAATGAACCGGCGTTAAAGGCGGCTGAAGTAAAGGTGGAGGCTGATAAAAATAAGGCAGCCGCTGTTGAGGCGTTAATCAATGCACTAGATCCAACAAATGGGGCTTATTTTAAAGCGACGACAGAAGCCCGCAATGCGTATGATTTATTAATCACACCGCAACGTAATTTAATTTCGGATGCTGTGTTACAAAAATTAGTAGACGTGGAGCAGAAAAAGAAGGCGGATGAGGATGCTGTATTTAATGTGAACTATACATTAGATTTATTAAATGAGACAGCAGTGAATTTTAAAACAATCGTGCCAGAGCTTCGAGCGCAATATGATGCGCTGACAACTGTACAAAAAACGCTTGTTTTGAAGATTGAGGATCTAGCTGTGGCGGAAGTAACGCATGCGAAATATGTGCAAATGGCTATCGCTTTAGAGCAGAAAATTACTGCCTTAAATGAGACAGCATCGACGTTTTATTTGGATGTACAGGCGGCGAATAATGAATATAAAGCGTTAAATGTCGCTGAGCAAACGTTTATTTCGGAGACGGCTAAGGAGCAGCTGCAAAAAATGGTGGATGTAGCTTCAGTAAACCTGAACGCGGCACAGGCTGTCATTGATAAAATTGCTAGCATAAATGTGACGAAGACAAACTTTACCGTAGAGGTAGCAGAAGCACGTACAGCGTATGATGCGTTAACAGCTGTTCAGAAGGAGCTTGTTGAAAATTACAGCGACCTCACTAATGCGGAGGCTACAGTGGATGCGATTGCAGCTATAATTGCGAAAATCAATGCAATTCCGGAAATTGCTGAAAATTTCGTTACGAATTATGGTGCAGCGAAGGTTGCGTACGATGCTTTATCTGAGGATGCGCAGAAGCATGTAACGAATGCAGCAAAATTGGAAGCGACAGGCACAATTGTTGAGACAGCTACTCATGTAGAGCAAAAAATCGCGGCGTTAACGACTGATTCATCAGCGACTGATATAGCAGAAGTGCGTACAGCGTATAATGCATTAGCGCCATTAGCGAAGGAGCTTGTGACGAAGCTAGCGGATTTAGAGGCGGCGGAGTTAGGCATTAAGCAGAAAGATGATCAAGTAAAAGCCAATACGGTCATTGGGCAAATCAATGCACTTAAACAGGTAGCTGAGGACTTTATTGCTAAGTACGAGGCGGCAAAAGTGGCCTACGAAGGATTAACAGCAGACCAAAAAGCATATGTGACGAACGATGCGGATTTACTAGCAGTAGCAAGCGCAGTCGAGGCAGTTCAAGAAGTTATTGATGCTATTGATGCTGTTGAAGAGGTTGTGACATACAAGGCGAATGCGAGTAACGCACAAACTAAATACAATGAGTTAGATACTGCTCTAACAGTAGCCGTAACGAATAAAAGCACGCTAACGGCTATTGCAACAAATGTTACCGCAGCCGAAAAAGTGGAGCAGGCTATTCAGGCATTAACAAATAGTTCATCACTTGAGGAGATTGACCAAGCAAAGGCAGATTATGCGGCATTAACAGCGCTTCAGAAGCAGCTCGTGCCAAATGATGCGGCGTTAACAAACCTCGAAAATGAAGTGAAGGCAGCAACAGTTGAAACGTTGATTACGAATTTAGTTGAAACGGACGAAAATCAATTTATCGCAGATGTGACAAAGGCGCAAACAGCGTATGAAGCGTTAACGGCGGTGCAAAGGGACCTTGTGCCAAATACGGCGAAACTTCAAGAGGCAGTAGCACGTGTAGCAGACATTGTTAAAAGTAATGGGGAAATTGCGAGTGTCATTCAATTAATTGCAAAAATTAATGATACAGCAGCGACGTTCTCATCAGCTGTTGCGGAGGCCGAGCAAGCGTATAATGCGTTAGCGCCAGAGCAACAAGCAAAGGTAACGAATGCAGCAGACATTGCGAATCATAAACAAACGATGACTAAGTTGAAGGAAATCGCAGCAGATTTTGAATCGCAGGTGACGTCAGTTGATACAGCAAGCTTGACGTTTATTGCAGACGTGGAGGCGGCACAAAATCGCATCGCTACATTTGATGCAGCACAGGTCACATTTGTTGCAGCGGACGTACAGGCGTTACTTGCACAATACGTGGCGGACATTGCAATGATTCGCGCGGTAGAGGCGAAGCTTTTATTACTAAATACACTAAGCACGAATTATTATGCAGAGGTCGCACAAGCGGAGATCGCATATGCGTCACTTTCTTCTGATTATCAGCAATTCCTTTCAGAGGAAGCCGTTGCAAAACTAGAAGAGGCAAAAGCGAATGTAGCAGCCGATCAAGCGGCGGCGCAAAGTGTAGAAGCAGCGATTGCAGCATTAACGACTGCTTCAGCAGAGGCGGCTGTACAAACAGCGCGTGCACAGTATAATGCACTAACAGCCAATCAAAAACAGCTTGTACCAAATATGGCGAAGCTTGTGGAGATAGAGGCGGCGCTTGCAAATACAGGTATTAATTCAGGTGCAGCCGAGGGTGAATCAACAGATGGTAGCTCAGGCTCAACAGGCGGCGGTAGCTCATCGGGTAATGGTTCAAGCTCAACAGACGGAGGAAGTTCATCGGGTGGCGGCTCAAGCTCAACAGGTGGAGGAAGTTCATCGGGTGGTGGCTCAAGCTCAACAGGTGGAGGAAGTTCATCGGGTGGCGGCTCAAGCTCATCAGGTGGAGGAAGTTCATCGGGTGGTGGCTCAAGCTCAACAGGTGGAGGTAGTTCATCAAGCGGCGGATCAAATTCACCAGCGAACACGCCAGCATCAGGCAATGAACAATCAACTACTGTCACACCAACTGTACAAGTAGGCGACAATGGCACATCTTACTCCGTTGTTGTACCGCCAGTAACGACAACAGGAAACGCACAGCCAGTGACAATTACCGTATCTGAAAATGTACGCATCACGGTACCGCAAGCAGCGATTCCAACAGCGGCTAATACAGCATCCATTGCAATGTCAGTGGATGTGAGCGAGGCAAATGTTATTCAATTTAAAGCAACAATTGAAGAGGCTCCTGTGAAATTTGCAACATATATTGAATTTGAGGTTGCGAATTTACCGGATGGTGCGGTGATTTTACGCCGTGATGAAAATGGAAATTTATCAGCTGTGCCGTTTACAGTTGAAGATGGTAAGCACGTGATTAAAACACGTACATCCGGCGAGTTCGTTGTGAGCACAGTGAATGTAACGTTTGGCGATGTAGCGAAGGATGGTCATAAAGAATATATTGATGCGCTAGCGAAGCGTCATATTGTTACAGGTGTCGATGCAGAAAGCTTTGATCCAAATGCCGGCATGACACGTGCGCAGTTCTCAGCGATGATTGCACGCGCGATGAATTTAGAGGCGGAAAAGGAAACGGGCTTTGCTGATGTAAAAGGTAAGTGGTATGAAGGTTCTGTTCAAGCTTTAGCGGAGGCAGGTATTGTAACAGGCAAGTCAGCGGAAATGTTTGATCCAGGCCAAACGATTACGCGTCAGCAAACGAGTGTCATGGTGGAACGTTTACTGAAATATGCAGGTGTAGAATTGCCACAGGCAGATTTAGAAAATGTACCATTTACAGATTTTGATAAAGTGCCAGCGAGCTATCAGTCATCTGTTGCACTGATGTACCAATTAGGTATCTTTACAGGGAAATCAGACGGTTCATTTGATGCATCAGGTGAATTAACGCGTTCACAAATGACGAAAGTATTGTATAAAGCGTTGCAGTTAGCAGGCATGCTTTAAAAATGAGACTCTATTCGGGAAACACCGAATAGAGTTTTTTTTATTTATATGGAAAGTACATGCCAAACTTTCGTCATATTTTTGTCGATTTTGAAGAAACAGCAAAACTTATAAAAACACATGATATAGTAAAGGCAAGTGAAACAATTAAAGGAGGCCTTTTCTTGGCAAAGAAGCAAGTGTGGTATGAAGTAGAAGAAAATGAAACAATTGAACAATGTTTGGAGCGAATGAAGAAGGACGGATATATGCCGTTTGGACGCATGGAGGAGCCAATTTTTCATATGGTAGACGGTGAACCAGTTGTATTACGTCAAAAAATCAAATTTAAAGGCGTTTTAGTAGAAGAATAGTACGTTTTAGACGAAAAACCGAACGATTGCTTTTTAGTGAAAAAAAATGTTCGCATTTTGGCATTGCTTTTCTATGAAAGCCTTGTTAAAATGTGAAAAGGAAAAACAATATCCCGCATATATGCTAGAAAATATGGTCTAGCGTCTCTACCCGGTACCGTAAATACCGGACTATGTGGGAAAGCGACTTCTGGAATGAACGGAAAGGTGTGGCCATTGATGAATCGTCTACATAAACTTTCGAAGCGAATCCTTAAGTAATCTGCTTTCTCACGCCGAGATGAGTAGATTATTTAGGGATTTTTTTGGTGGATTGTAGTTCACAGAACAAAGCAGTATGACACGGCTTTGGAAATGTCTAAAGGAGCGAAATAAACTCATGGATCCAAAGATTGGCGTAATTATGGGAAGTTCAAGTGACTGGGAAACAATGAAGCATGCTTGCGATATTTTAGATGAGCTTGCTGTGCCTTACGAAAAAAAGGTTGTCTCAGCACATCGTACACCAGATTTAATGTTTGAATACGCAGAGGCTGCACGCGGACGTGGTATTCAAGTGATCATTGCTGGGGCAGGTGGAGCAGCTCACCTACCAGGCATGGTAGCAGCAAAAACGACATTACCTGTCATTGGTGTACCAGTACAATCACGCGCTTTAAATGGCCTTGATTCACTATTATCAATCGTACAAATGCCAGGCGGTGTACCGGTTGCGACAGTAGCAATTGGCAAAGCAGGTGCGACAAATGCAGGGTTACTTGCAGCGCAAATTTTAAGTACGACAGATACGGCGCTTGCAGAAAAGCTTGATGCCCGTCGTGAGGCTACGAAGGCACAAGTATTAGAAAGCACAGGTGACTTAGTGTGACAAAGATGATTTATCCGGGCCAAACAATCGGGATGATCGGCGGTGGTCAACTTGGACGAATGATGGCGATGGCAGCAAAGGAAGCTGGTTATAAGATTGCTGTACTCGAACCAACAATGGATTCGCCTTGTGGACAAGTGGCAGATATTCGCATTGTGGCACCTTATGATGATGAAGCAGCACTAGAGGAACTAGCAGAAGTAAGCGACGTAATTACATATGAATTTGAAAATATTGATTACGAAGGATTAAAGCGTTTAACAGAAATTGCGTATGTACCTCAGGGAGCTGAGCTTGTACGTATTACACAAAATCGTGTGACAGAAAAGGCAGCGATTGTCGAGGCTGGTTGTCCAGTAGCACCATATGCGGTTGCAAACACATACGCAGAGCTTGTCACAAATATCGATACAGTTGGTTATCCATGTATCGTGAAAACAGCACGCGGTGGCTATGATGGTAAGGGGCAGCAGCTGTTAAAATCAGCAGATGACCTACCACTAGCGGAACAATTATTCGAACATTCGCAATGTATTGTCGAAGGCTTTGTACCATTTACGAAAGAGATTTCAGTTATTGTACAGCGTAATGGCCAAGGCGAGACGTGCTGTTTACCAGTTGGCGAGAACATTCACGTGCATCACATTTTGCATGAGACAATTGTGCCAGCGCGAATTGCAGAAGACACGGCGGCGAAAGCGGAAGAGGCTGCGGCGAAAATCGCAGATCACTTACAATTAGTCGGTACACTTGCGGTTGAAATGTTCGTGTTAGAAAACGGTGATATTGTTATTAATGAATGCGCGCCACGTCCGCACAACTCGGGGCATTATTCAATGGAGGCGTGCAATATTTCTCAATTTACACAGCATATTCGTGCTGTTTGTGGCTGGCCTTTGCGCAAGCCAAAACTATGGGCACCATCTGTTATGGTGAATGTCCTAGGGCAACATGTAGTTCCATTAACAAATTCTATTTCGAAATATCCTGATTGGTCTGTTCACCTGTATGGGAAGGCAGAAGCTAAAGTAAATCGTAAAATGGGTCATGTGACAATTATGACCGATAATCTAGACGACACACTAAAACAAATCGCGGATTCTGGTATTTGGCCAGAGTAGAAGGAGAGAATATATGATTGAACGCTATACACGTCCTGAAATGGGTGCAATTTGGACTGAAGAGAACAAATTTAAAGCATGGTTAGAAGTAGAAATTTTAGCTTGTGAGGCATGGGCTGAAATTGGTGATATTCCGAAAGAAGATGTTGTGAAGTTACGCGCGAACGCATCATTTGATATTGATCGCATTTACGAAATTGAGCAAGAAACACGCCATGATGTTGTGGCATTCACACGAGCTGTTTCCGAAACACCAGCACTTGGTGATGAGAAGAAATGGGTTCACTACGGTTTAACTTCTACGGACGTTGTAGACACGGCGTTGTCATATTTAATTAAACAGGCGAATGAAATTTTGCGTAAAGACTTACATAATTTCATCGACATCCTTACTGAAAAAGCGAAAGAGCATAAATACACAGTCATGATGGGACGTACACATGGTGTCCATGCAGAGCCGACAACATTTGGTTTGAAGCTAGCATTATGGCTTGAAGAAATGCGACGTAACTTAGTGCGCTTTGAAGAAGCGGCAAGCGTAATTGAAACAGGTAAAATGAGCGGTGCAGTTGGGACATATGCCAATATCCATCCACGCGTAGAGGCGTATGTGTGCGAAAACTTAGGCTTAGCAGCGGCACCAATTTCAACACAAACTTTGCAGCGTGACCGTCACGCGCAGTACTTCTCGACGTTAGCGCTGATTGCAACATCGATTGAGAAGTTTGCGACGGAAATCCGCGGCTTACAAAAATCAGAGACACGTGAGGTAGAGGAAGGCTTTGCGAAGGGGCAAAAAGGCTCGTCTGCGATGCCACACAAGCGTAACCCAATCGGCTCTGAAAATATGACAGGTATGGCACGCCTGATGCGCGGCTATATGCTGACAGCTTACGAAAACGTGGCACTTTGGCATGAGCGTGATATTTCGCATTCATCTGCTGAGCGTGTGATCATTCCAGATGCGACGATTACATTGAACTATATGTTAAATCGCTTCGGTAACATTCTGAAAAACTTAACAGTATTCCCTGACAACATGAAACGTAATATGGAGCGTACATTTGGTCTAATCTACTCACAGCGCATTTTACTCGCGTTAATCGACAAAGGATTAACACGCGAGGCGGCATACGATACAGTACAGCCATTAACAGCGCGCTCGTGGGATGAGCAAACGCAATTCCGTCCGCTAGTCGAGGCAAGTGAAACAATTACTTCGCGCCTTACTGCGGAAGAAATTAACGACTGCTTCGACTACAATTACCATATTCAAAATGTTGATTTAATTTTTGAGCGTTTAGGTCTTAACTAAATTAAATAATCAGGAGGAATACGTCATGAACAAAGGTCAGCTTTTATACGAGGGCAAGGCAAAACGTCTATACCAAACAGAGGACGAGCAAGTATTATTCGTGGAATACAAAGATAGCGCAACCGCATTTAACGGTGAGAAAAAACAAGACATCGCTGGTAAAGGTGTGCTAAATAACCGCATTACAACATTAATTTTCGAAAAATTACAAGCTAACGGAATTGCGTCACATTTCGTGAAACGCCTTTCTGAGACGGAGCAGCTTGTTCGCAAAGTAGAAATCATTCCGATTGAGGTAGTCGTACGTAACGTGGCGGCGGGAAGCTTAGCAAAGCGCATCGGCTATGAGGAAGGGGTAGTTCTTCCTCGCCCAATCGTGGAATTTTACTATAAGGATGACGAATTAGGTGACCCGTTCATTACGACGGAGCATATCGATATCTTAGGCATTGCGACGAAAGACGAGGTAGCCGCACTTTACAAGGGAGCGCTACAAGTTAATGATGTACTGCGTCCGATTTTTGAAGAGGTTGGTGTAAGACTAATCGACTTCAAGCTAGAATTTGGACGTGACGCGGACGGCAATGTATTACTTGCCGATGAGATTTCACCAGATACGTGCCGCCTTTGGGATGCAGAGACTCAGCAAAAGCTTGATAAAGACGTATTCCGCCGTGATTTAGGCAGTTTAACGGAAGTATATGAAATTATTTTACAAAAACTTGGAGGCAAATAAGTCATGACGAAAGTTAAAATTTACGTAACGTTAAAAGAAAGTATCCTAGATCCACAAGGTTCAGCGGTACAAGGTTCATTAGAAAAAATCGGATACGGTGAAGTAACAGACTTACGTATTGGTAAATATTTAGAAGTAACAATTGGCGAAACAACACGCGACATCGACGCAATCGTAAAGGAAATGTGCGAAAAAGTATTAACAAACACGGTAATCGAAAACTACCGTTACGAAATCGAGGAGGCATAATTCCATGAAATTTGCAGTACTCGTTTTTCCAGGGTCTAACTGTGACGTCGATATGTATCATGCAATTAAAGACGAGTTAGGCGAGGAAGTAGAATACGTTTGGCATACAGAAACGTCTCTTGAAGGCTTCGATGGTGCATTAGTACCAGGGGGCTTCTCTTACGGGGATTACTTACGTTGCGGCGCGATGGCGAACCAATCGAACATCATGACGGCACTGAAAGAGTTTGCAGCACAAGGCAAGCCAGTACTAGGTGTGTGTAACGGGTTCCAAATTTTAACGGAATCTGGTCTTTTACCAGGTGCACTTTTACGTAACAAAAACTTAAAGTTCATGTGTCGTACAGTGCAGTTAAAAGTAGAAAATAATAACACATTATTCACGAACCAGTATAAAGCTGGCGAAGTGATTAACATTCCAATCGCACACGGTGAAGGTAACTATTACTGTGACGAGCAAACATTAGCAAACCTTAAAGCAAATAACCAAATTGCTTTCACATATGCAGGTGACAATCCAAATGGTTCTTTAGAAGATATCGCGGGGATTACAAATGAGGCAGGTAACGTACTTGGTATGATGCCTCACCCAGAGCGTGCAGCGAACGAAATTGTTGGCGGCGCAGACGGTCTAAAATTATTCAAATCAATTGTTAAGCAGTGGAGGGAACAACATGTCAACAACTACTAATTTTGAGCCAACAGCGGAGCAAATTAAAGAAAAGCGTTTATACGCGGACATGGGGATGACAGATGCAGAATATGATTTAGCAGTAGATAAATTAGGTCGTATGCCAAATTGGACTGAAATTGGTCTATTCTCTGTTATGTGGTCTGAACACTGTTCATACAAAAAATCAAAGCCAGTATTACGCAAATTCCCAACAAAAGGTCCTCAAGTATTACAAGGTCCTGGTGAAGGTGCTGGTATCGTTGACATCGGCGATGAGCAAGCGGTTGTATTCAAAATGGAATCGCACAACCACCCATCAGCAATCGAGCCGTACCAAGGTGCAGCAACAGGTGTTGGCGGTATTATCCGTGACGTATTCTCAATGGGTGCACGTCCAATCGCGATGCTTAACTCTCTACGCTTTGGTGAGTTAAAAACAGCGCGTGGTAAGTACTTGTTCGAAGAGGTTGTTGCGGGGATCGCAGGTTATGGTAACTGTATCGGGATTCCAACAGTAGGCGGCGAAATTCAGTTCGACCCTTGCTACGAAGGCAACCCCCTTGTCAATGCAATGTGTGTCGGTTTAATCGATCACAAGGACATCCAAAAGGGTATAGCAGCGGGTGTAGGTAACACAGTGATGTACGTTGGGGCAAAAACGGGTCGTGATGGTATTCACGGTGCAACGTTCTCTTCTGAGGAATTAACAGAGGATACAGAAGAAAGCCGTTCAGCAGTACAAGTTGGTGACCCATTCATGGAAAAACTTCTTCTTGAGGCTTGCCTAGAAGTTGTGAAATCTGACGCATTAGTTGGGATTCAAGATATGGGCGCAGCGGGTCTAACTTCTTCTTCAGCAGAGATGGCTTCTAAAGCTGGTACTGGTGTAGAAATGAACTTAGATTTAATTCCTCAACGTGAAACAAACATGACAGCTTATGAGATGATGTTATCTGAATCACAAGAGCGTATGTTAATGGTCGTAAAAGCAGGTCGTGAAGACGAAATTAAAGTAATTTTTGATAAATATGATTTAGACGCTGTAGCAGTAGGTCGCGTAACAGATGACAAAATGCTACGCCTAATCCACAACGGTGAGGTTGTTGCTGAAGTATTAGCAGATGCACTTGCAGAGGATGCACCAGTATACATCATGCCAGAGGAGGAGCCAGCTTACTTCGCTGAGTTCCAAGCAATGCCAAACGCAGAGCCAACTGTCGCAAATTACAAAGAGGCATTAACAGCACTTCTAAAAGCGCCAACTGTAGCTTCTAAAGAGTGGGTTTATGACCAATATGATTACCAAGTACGTACAAATACAGTTGTAGCACCAGGCTCTGACGCGGCAGTAGTACGCGTACGTGGTACAAACAAAGGGTTAGCGATGACAACAGACTGTAACTCTCGCTATATTTACCTAGATCCAACAACAGGCGGTAAAATTGCGGTTGCAGAAGCAGCGCGTAACATCGTATGTTCTGGTGGTCAACCACTTGCGATTACAGACTGCTTAAACTTCGGTAACCCAGAGAAACCAGAAATCTTCTGGCAAATCCAAAAGTCAGCGGACGGGATTTCAGAAGCGTGTCTTGCACTTGATGCACCAGTTATCGGTGGTAACGTATCGATGTACAACGAGCGTTCTGGTGAAGCGGTTTACCCAACACCAACAATCGGTATGGTTGGTTTAGTAAAAGATTTATCTCACGTAACAACACAAGAAGTGAAAGCTGCTGGCGATGTTGTGTATGTAATCGGTGAAACGAAAACAGAATTCGGTGGCTCTGAATTACAAAAGCTTGTTGAAGGCAAAATTTCTGGTCAAGCACCAACAATCGACTTAAACATTGAGGCAGCTCGTCAACAATCGATTTTAGAAGCAATCCGTGCAGGACTTGTTCAGTCTGCACATGACGTTTCTGAAGGTGGTATGGCAGCGGCACTTGCTGAAAAAACGTTCTCAGCACAAGGCTTAGGTCTGAACGTTACATTAACAGGTTCAGCAGTAACGGCATTATTCGCTGAATCACAATCTCGTTTCGTATTAACTGTAAAAGAACAAAACGCGGCTGCATTTGAAGCAATCGTTACAGATGCTAAAAAAATCGGTCACGTAACAAATGATTCTAAATTAGTTATTAACGGTGAAACTGGTGTACTTGTAGAGGGTACTGTGGAGGAATTCCGTTCTGCTTGGAAAGGGGCAATCCCATGCTTACTGAAATCAGAGGCTTAAATGAGGAATGCGGTGTCTTCGGGATTTGGGGACACACTGAAAGCGCGCAGCTGAGTTATTATGGTTTGCACGCCTTGCAACATCGTGGTCAAGAGGGGGCAGGTATCGTCGTAACAGACGGTACTCGCCTGCATCCTGTAAAAGGAGAAGGCTTAGTCAATGACGTGTTCAATGAGGAAAAATTACGCGCGGCAACAGGTCACGCGGCAATTGCACACGTACGTTATCCGACAGCAGGCGGAGGCGGTATTGAAAACGTTCAGCCATTACTATTCCGTTCGTCTACAGGCTCACTTGCGATTGCACATAACGGAAACTTAGTAAATGCAAATCATTTAAAGCAGCACTTAGAGCGCTCAGGTAGTATTTTCAACTCGACATCTGATACAGAAGTAGTCATTCACTTAATTAAAAAATCGTCATACTCACCATTCCGCGCGAAGGTGAAAAATGCGCTTTCTTTATTAAAGGGTGCATTCTCACTCATGATTTTAACGAAGGACATGATGATTGTTGCGCGTGATCGTAACGGCTTGCGTCCATTAGCACTTGGTAAATTAGGAGATGCTTACGTGGCAGCCTCTGAAACATGTGCATTTGATTTAATCGGTGCGGAATACGTGCGTGATGTGGAACCAGGCGAAATTTTATTCATTACAAAGGACGGCTTAGAGTCAGATACATTTGCAGAACAAGAAAAACGTGCGATGTGTGCGATGGAGTATGTCTACTTTGCACGCCCTGATTCAAATATTGACGGAATCAATGTACATATGGCCCGTAAGCGCATGGGCAAAGAGCTTGCGCGCGAGGTTGCGGGCATTGAGGCTGACGTTGTAACAGGCGTGCCAGATTCATCTTTATCTTCTGCAATTGGTTTTGCAGAGGAGAGCGGCATTCCGTATGAGCTTGGCTTGATTAAAAACCGCTACGTTGGTCGTACATTTATTCAGCCGACACAGGAATTACGTGAGCGTGGCGTAAAAATGAAGCTATCACCTGTTGTGCAGGTCGTAAAAGGCAAGCGTGTTGTGATGGTAGATGACTCAATCGTGCGCGGTACAACGTCTCGTCGTATCGTACGTATGCTAAAAGAAGCGGGTGCTGCTGAGGTGCATGTGATGATTACATCACCACCAATGACAAATCCATGCTTTTACGGCATCGATACGTCAACGCCGGAGCAGTTAATTGCATCGAGCCATAGCGTCGAAGAAGTTCGCGAGGCTATTGAGGCGGATACATTAACATTCTTGACGGTAGACGGTATGGTACGCGCCACAGCTCGTCCATTTGATGATGCAGAGGGTGGACTTTGTATGGCATGCTTCACTGGGAAATACCCGACTGAGATTTTCCCGGATACAGTGTTACCACATGAAAAAGATTGCTAATATTTAAATAATCCACATATGGCGGTGCTATTGAATAGAGAGAAAGCGTTTCTAAAGGGTCAGCATGAATTTTTAGCAAAGCACCTCTCGACGAAATAGCACCGTTTTTACTAAATAAATGGTTAAAGTTGTTGAAGGCACAAAGCCTTTCTTAATTAGGAGGATCATTATGTCAAAAGCATATGAACAAGCAGGCGTAAATATTGAAGCAGGTTACGAGGCAGTACAGCGCATGAAATCACACGTTGAGCGTACAAATCGCCTTGGTGTAATGGGTACATTTGGCGGCTTTGGCGGGATGTTTGACCTGTCTTCACTTAATTTAAAAGAACCAGTACTGATTTCAGGTACTGACGGTGTTGGGACGAAATTAAAGCTTGCGTTTATGGTAGATAAGCACGACACAATCGGCGTAGACTGTGTTGCTATGTGCGTGAATGATATCGTAGCACAAGGTGCAGAGCCTCTTTATTTCCTTGACTATGTAGCGGTAGGAAAAGCATTCCCTGAAAAAATCGAGCAAATCGTAAAAGGCGTAGCGGACGGCTGTGTGCAGTCTGGTGCAGCATTAATCGGCGGTGAAACAGCTGAAATGCCAGGTCTTTACGAAGAAGACGAGTACGATTTAGCAGGTTTCGCAGTAGGTGCTTGCGAAAAAGCGGACATCGTAACAGGCGAAAAAATTGCTGAGGGCGACGTGTTAGTAGGAATCGCATCTAGCGGTGTGCACTCAAACGGTTACTCGTTAGTGCGTAAAGTTGTATTTGCAGATAATAACTATGCGGTAGACCAAGTAATTGAAGGCTATGAGGACTTAGGTCCAATCGGCGAAGCATTACTTGTACCAACAAAGCTTTATGCAAAGCCAGTTTTAGCAGCATTAAAAGCGGCGGATGTTCACGGCTGTGCGCATGTAACAGGTGGCGGCTTCTACGAGAACTTACCACGTATGATGCCAGAAGGACTTGCAACAGAAATCAATCTTGGCTCTTGGCCAGTACTACGCATTTTCGAATTCTTAAAAGAAAAAGGCGAGCTAGCTGACAAAGATTTATATAACGTATTCAACATGGGCATCGGCTTTGTCATCGCTGTACCAGCAGCAGAGGCGGATAAAGTAATCGCATCAGTTGAAGCAAACGGCGAGAAAGCATACACAATTGGCCGCGTTATTAAAGGCGAGGGTGTTGTATTTACAGGCGAGCACGACGGGAGCCTAGTGTAATGAAGAAAATTGCAGTATTTGCTTCAGGTAGCGGCTCAAACTTCCAAGCCATTCAAGAAGCGATTGAGCGTGGCGACTTGCAAGCAAACATTGAAGTGGTCATTACGGATAAGCCAGGTGCATTTGTCGTAACACGCGCAAATAACTTTGGTATTCCTGTACTTGAACTAGCACCAAAAACATTCACATCTAAAGCAGCTTATGAGGAAGCGATTATCGCAGAGTTAAAGAGCCGCAATGTGGAGTGGATTGTGTTAGCTGGCTATATGCGCTTAGTAAGTGATGTGTTACTTGCAGCGTATCCTAATAAAATTATTAACATTCATCCATCACTGTTGCCATCATTCCCAGGCAAAGATGCCATTGGTCAAGCGATGGAACACGGCGTAAAGGTGACAGGTGTGACGGTGCATTATGTTGACGAGGGTATGGACACAGGAAAAATTATTGCACAAGTAGCAGTAAACGTAGTGGACGGTGACCGCGAGGCAACAGAGGCGCTTATTCATAAAGAAGAGCATAAGCTGTACACGACGGCGTTGAATCAGTTATTTCAATAAATTTTACAGAGCTTTAATAGAACAGCTGGTGAAAAACAATCAGCAAACAAATGGAGGATTTTATCGTGACAAAGCGCGCACTTATTAGTGTTTCAGATAAAAATGGTATTTTAGATTTTGCAAAGGAACTAGTAGCTCTTGGCTATGAGGTTTTATCAACAGGTGGTACAAAAAAATTACTTCAAGATAACAATGTACCAGTAACAGCAGTGGACGAGGTAACAAACTTCCCTGAAATTTTAGATGGTCGTGTAAAAACATTAAACCCGTTAATTCACGGTGGTCTTTTAGGTAAATTTGATGAGCCTAGCCACGTTGCACAAATGGAGGAGCACGGCATCCGTCCAATCGAAGTCGTGTGTGTAAATCTATACCCATTCGTTGAAACAATTTCAAAACCAAATGTAACGTGGGACGATGCAATTGAAAACATTGATATCGGTGGTCCAACAATGCTACGTTCAGCAGCGAAAAATCATGACTACGTAACAGTAATCGTGGATGCAAACGACTACGAGGGCGTGTTAGCTGAATTAAAAGCTGATGGTAAAACAACAATCGAAACACGTCGTCGCCTGGCAGCGAAAGTATTCCGTCACACTGCGGCATACGATTCTTACATTTCAAATCACTTAACAGAAGCAATTGGTGAAGAGTTCCCAGAAAACTTAACGTTAACATATGAGTTAAAACAAAACTTACGCTACGGTGAAAACCCTCACCAAAAAGCGGCCTTCTACGCAAAACGTTTAGGCTCTGATTTCTCGGTCGCGTATGCAAATCAATTACACGGTAAAGAGTTATCATACAATAATATTCAAGATGCAAATGCAGCACTTCAAATCGTAAAAGAATTTGAAATGCCAGCAGCAGTAGCAGTGAAGCATATGAATCCTTGCGGCGTTGGTACGGGTATGACGATTGAAGAAGCATTCAACAAAGCATATGAAGCAGATCCAACATCAATCTTCGGCGGCATTATTGCGTTAAATATGGAAGTGGACAAAGCAACAGCTGAAAAGTTAGCAGGTATCTTCCTTGAAATTATTATCGCACCAAGCTTTACAGCAGAGGCGCTTGAAATTTTAACGACGAAGAAAAATATCCGTCTTATGACGATTGATTTTGCACAAGCAAAACAAGATAAATTCAATGTAGTATCAGTTGAAGGTGGCTTACTTGTACAAGAGCCAGACCGTTTTGGTTTCGGCAATGCGGACATTAAAGTGGCAACAGACCGCGAGCCAACGGAAGAAGAGTGGGAAGCATTACAACTGGGTTGGTCAGTTGTGAAGCATGTAAAATCAAATGCAATCGTAGTAACAGATGCACAAATGACACTAGGTGTTGGCGCTGGTCAAATGAACCGCGTTGGCGCAGCGAAAATTGCTTTCGAGCAAGCGGGTGAAAAAGCAAAAGGTGCTGCACTTGCATCTGACGCATTCTTCCCAATGGCCGATACAGTGGAAGCAGCAGCAGCAGCTGGTATTACAGCGATCATTCAACCAGGCGGCTCTGTGAAGGACCAAGATTCAATCGATGCGGCAAATAAAGCAGGTATCGCGATGGTATTCACAGGCGTACGTCACTTTAAACACTAATTTTTATTGGAAATCAAAAATTTTAACCATATTGCTAGTAACTTGTACGTTATAACGTTATAATAGAATAAAGTTTCGCTAATGTTCTGGCCGGACGTTAGCAGAGGCGTTTGCAAACGTTCAATTTTTCTACTCTCTGGCCGGGAGGAGAACGATTGACGGCATGAGTGCCTTGGCCGGGCATCATGTCAAATAGATGTGAAAGTTCATCCACTTTGGTCGGGGGATGAACTCTTACAATTTCATTAATCGTTTGTTGTATAAACGGTTATCTTGGTCGGATAACTTCTATACAATCCGATTAATAAAACGCTCGCTAAATTTATTTGGCGAGCGTTTTTTTTAATCGAGCAAGGCTCGATTAAAAAAAGCCTCCGGCGGATGTTACGGCTTCGGTAAGGAGTTCTTTGTGCAAAGAGGAGGTCAACCTAAAAGCGTCGCATCGTGCGACAACGGTTGACTGACCAACCTCGTGTGGGCCTAAAGCCGAATCCGAACGCAATTTTGCCTCGGCAAAATTGATTAAAATATTCTATTTTAAAAAACTTTAAATCATTATTTATACATAACGTACAACGCATCTAGCTTCTAACCTTAGGAGGATGTTTAAATGAAAGTTCTTGTTATCGGTAGTGGTGGTCGTGAGCATGCGATTGCCAAGCAATTTAATAACGCACCATCAGTAGAAAAGGTATTCGTTGCACCTGGCAATGACGGTATGCGCGGGGATGCAGAAATTTTGGCAATTGACGCGTTAGATTTCGCGGCACTTGCAGCGTTCGTAAAGGAAAATGACATTAAGTTAACATTTGTAGGTCCTGAGCAGCCACTTGCTGAGGGCATTGTAGATTACTTCAATGAGCAAGGCTTAGTGATTTTCGGCCCTACAAAAGCGGCAGCCAAAATTGAAGGCTCAAAATCTTATGCAAAAGATATTATGAATAAATACGGTATTCCAACAGCAGCGCATGAAACATTTACAGAAGCAGATAAAGCCGTTGCTTACATTAAAGAGCAAGGCGCGCCAATCGTTATTAAAGCAGACGGTTTAGCTGCTGGTAAAGGTGTAATTGTGGCGATGACTGAGGAAGAGGCTATTGAAGCAGTTCAAGATATGATCGGCAATCAGCGTTTCGGCGACTCTTCATCTCGCGTTGTTGTGGAAGAGTTCCTTGACGGGGAAGAGTTCAGCTTTATGTCATTTGTGCATAAAGGACAAATTTATCCAATGGTCATCGCGCAAGATCATAAGCGTGCCTATGACGGTGATAAAGGGCCAAATACAGGTGGTATGGGTGCGTATTCACCAGTACCACAAATTTCTGACGATATTGTAAATGTTGCCTATGACACAATTGTTGAGCCAACTGTGAAAGCAATGGATGCAGAGGGTGTGTCATTTACAGGTATTCTTTATGCCGGCTTAATTTTAACGGCAAAAGGTCCAAAGGTAATTGAGTTTAACGCACGCTTTGGCGACCCTGAAACACAAGTTGTCCTGCCGCGCATGGCTTCAGACTTCGGTGAATTCATGGTCAGCCTTATGGAAGAAAAATCATTTGACCTACAGTGGAAAGAAGAAGCAATGCTAGGTGTAGTTGTGGCAGCAGAAGGCTACCCAGGTGATGTGGAAAAAGGTAATGCACTGCCAGAGCTTTCAGATATCGCGTTACCTGTATTCCATGCAGGAACGAAGCTTGATGGGGACAAATTTGTAGGTAACGGCGGCCGTGTGCTACTTGTTGCAGCAGAAGCAGCAAGTTTAAAAGAGGCACAAGAAAAGGTATATGCAGAGCTTGCGAAAAAAGAATGGACAAACTTCTTCTTCCGCAAAGATATTGGCTGGAGAACATTTAAATAATAAGGAACCACCGCAAAAAGTATTTTTGCGGTGGTTTTTTATTGTTTAGGTAACCGCGCATCTCCTCAAGGTCGAGGCGAAAAGACAGTGAATACGCTTTTCCTATTCGTCATTATTTTTAATGTCATTTGTCAGTTGAATGAATTGCTTTTCAAAATTATGTAGCATCTGAAATTTCTTCTCCAATTGCTGTTCAAATTGTGTTGTTTTGTTATAGATGATTTGCATTTGATCCTCTAGGTGGGCGAGCGTATTAGAATGTTTCACTACCTTTTCAGAAGATGTAGTTCCCTCTCTCGCCCCTTTGAGTTCATTTAAGAGCAGCTTGATTTGATTGCTTTCAACTTCGACTTTTCCAAATGCATCTTGAAAGGCGTTATTTAGTTGCTCTTGAATGGAATTGAGCTGTTTTGTAGCCTGTTCATTAAAATCAAGTTGCGACTGTTCGAATGATTTTTGGTAACGCTCCTTTTGGGACGATAGCATACTTTGTGTTTTTCTTTGTGTATTTTTTAACGTTTTTGCTAATTGTTGATTTGCTAGTTGTAATTGATTTTTCTCGGCTACTAAACGTTGGATGGAAGAGAGGAGCTTCTTCCTTTTCTGCTCATATGTTTGGACGTCCATTTGAAAGGTTGTCACTTCTTTTTGAAATAATCTTTTTATTTTCAAAAGTTCCTTTGAAAGTTCCCGTTGCTGTTTTTTTAGTTGAAGATTCTCTTCCTCAAGATTAAGTGCGAGTGAATAATAATCGTTTTTTTGTAGCTGATGAACTTCATTTTTATATTTAGCTATTTCTGACTTCAAAAAGATAATCATTTGTTGTAACTGAAGCGTATCTTGATTTGGGTTCCGCCTATTATTCACCCATACACCCCCTATTGAGTAATGTCTCTTAATAATTTTAAAAGAGATTCAAACTCTTTTTTGTTCTCATTTATTACAAGGTCTAGACTTTCTATTAATGTTGACTCATCTACTTTATTTTTTATGTTACTTGTTGGACTTGTCGTCATCGATAAAAGGGAAGTTAATAGTAAATTTAATGAGGTCTTTTCTAAAAAAATAAAGCTATTATTATTTTCCTTTAGATTTTCTCTTAAATCAGAAAAGTTTTCCTGTAAATAGTGATTGATAATATGCTCCATTGATATTTGCTCTTCTGTACGCTCCATGTTATTCCTCCTGTTCAAGGCGTATGACACTCAAATTAATTGGATTTATGACAGAGACTCCATCTGGAAATTGATCGCAATATGTAAAACCAGTAATACTACCTGAATAGGAACTAGTTGATAACCATTTAATTTGGAAATTATCAAATGAGATTTTTTCGTTTGGCTGAAGTGTTGTTCTTTCAAGTGGCTGAAAAGAAAAAATATCTTTCTTGTCTGTATTTTTTATTCGTAGCCATTCATTTGGCTGCTTTAATTTTTGTGGGAAGTGTTTGTAGACGTATCTTCCAGTAAAAGAAAATGGGGAGTCTTCTGGGAGCTGTATTGTAAGACTGAGGTTCGTTAAAGGTACAGTCCCGATATTCCAAATATGGAGAGAGCCTAAACATAAGTTTTCCTGATGAAGCGTATGAGAAATGTTGAAGGACGTAGTAAAGTAGCTAATTACATGGCTAGTTTGCTGGACTGGCAACTGTTTAATGAGTTCTCTAAATTCTGTTACATAAAATTTTGTTTGTTGTTGGAGCTCATTTATTTTTTCTTCTAGCTGATTTTTATCAGCAGACATCCTAGGTGCCTCCTTTTATTGGGCATGCAAATATAAAAATAAAGAAAGGGGATTTCCCTCTCCTTATTTTATGATGTTTCATTTTGAGTTAGCACTAGTTCATATATTTTATGGGAAAATTACAGAACAATTGCTAGGACGACTAATTGGTGGGCAAGCAAATGGTAAATCTGCTCTTGGCTCACAGTAATCAGCTAAGAATTCTACAGTGACAGGGAACGTAGACTGGATACTTTGGCACACCGATACAGAAAGAGATAAGTTTTCGAATGATACGAATCCCTCAGCTGTTACTGTAGGCTGACCAGTTGAACATACGAAGCAATCAAGGTCTGTGTAAGTAACATCGACGTTTGTACCTTTTGGTGCACACATCACAACGTGCTCACAGCGGGAAATTTCAAACGGGGTACTTGTGTACATTGTCCCAGTTGCTAAAGTAAGACAAATTGTGACTATAAAGTTTTTTTGAATAGTCAGTTGTTGTAAGCACACTGATGTCCCATCGAAAGTAAAATTCCGATTTTCACGTTCCATAATGACAATGGGATTAACATCATCAGGAACAACTTGACACGTTACGCGAGCACCCGTTAAACTTGTGCCCAACGGTAAGCCTGGGAAATTAATAGGGCTTGTTGGAGAAAATTCGAATGACATATCTTTAACAATCCAGTCATATACCTTCTCGACATTTATACAAATGAGCTCTTGAGATGGCATATTATTTTCGTGCATACTTTGACACCTCCATCTATTCTGTCGTTCGTTTTTATAATATGATGTGCTGATACGGGTACATAGGCAGACATATTGTTCTCGATTTTTTTATTAGGAAGGCGCGTAATCTCTTTCTTGAAGAAAATGATTATTTCTTGTGTAGTCACACAAGGCAAATATTTTTAATAAAATATTGAGAATGAAAGGAGTGAGGAGAAATACAATGGTAAATTCCAAGTTTTATACTACGGAGGAAATTGAGCAATTAAAATTAAGGATTCTCGCATATAGGAATTTATTGTATACATTAAAGACCAGCACTTCTATGGAAGATTATCTTCAAATTAAGGATGAATTTGAGGAAATGAAAAAGAAAATTTCGGAGATGGATTTTTTACAGGATCATGTGGAGGATGTGCAATTGACGCAACCTGTTGAGCATAACAATCAGGTTGAACAGTTCACACTTCAATTAACGTCTCTTAATCAAATGGTCGAAGAAGTTATAGCGGTATTAACAACTTTGATTCCAGGTCCAGAGAAGAAAGAATCAAATGACGAAGTGACCTTTATGGATAAAATGAAGGCGGAATTGGAACGTCCTAATGAATCGACACCAACAAAGAAGCAAGCCGCTGTTATAAATCAGCCATCTTATCGTCAATTAAAGAAATTAGCGAATGAGGTAAGTCATCTTGAAACAATCGAGGAAAGTAAGGAGCCTTTGGAGGAGAATAACTATATACCACGCCAACAAAGTCATTTTAATACAGCCTTCTTTCAATCTTTAAATAAACAGACGAACAACAGTTATACTGGTTTGCATAAAAATATGCCACTGAAAAATAAGGCTCATCTGAAGTCAGCAAGCGAAACCCCAGACTATAAGAAAACGACCATTGCTCATGAAAAAGACCATCAACTTCCACATCTCGCTACTTCGGAGTTTGATAGCGAACTTCCCCCAAGTTCCATTACCAATAAACCAAAAAATAGACCAGTTAATATCGTCCATACGGTAGAGGAACCAATCATTGAACAACAGCCCCGACCTATCATAGCAGCTGAACAAACAGATGCTGCTACTGTGGAGGAGAAAAAACAGAAGAGTAATTCGTTTTTTGATTTTTTCCGTAAATAAATCCCCTAAAAAAATTATTGAACTTCAATTATTACATGATTTCATTATGAGTGATATTGCTTTAGTTTTTCTCAATCTAATGTGAAAGTGAAGATTTTCTATTACACCATACTAGATAACTGCCCTTCATCTCTATTTTTTTATGAATAGAATACGGTTGAAGGGAGGTGGAAGTATGTGTAATTGTATGAATAGAGGGTGTAGTGGTTGTTCCGGTCATGGATGGCAACCTTGTGGAAATCAATGTTTTTCCTTAGGTCCATTTAGAGCGGCTTCTGCGAAATGCCCAACACCAAATGTCGGGTCGATTATCCCGTTTTCTTCGGGAACGGTACCTGTTATATTAACAACTACTGCTGGCGTGGCTGCGACAGTGAGTGCAGTTGGCTTTGGTACGGCCATTACTGGTTTAGCGGTCTCAGCAACAACGCCTCCGACTATTACGTTACCAGATGGGGATGGTCAAACAGAGGCTTTCTCTGTTCCACGGAATGGTAGAATTACAGCCATTTCTGCAACATTTACGCCAACTGCAGATCTAGCCGCATTTACAGGCACGGGTGTTATTACAGCCCAAATTTATCGTGCGCCTGCTGGTAGCTCAACGTTTACGGCGACGAATGCATTCGTTAATTTAACACCAACAATTACTGGTCCAGCAATTGCTGGTACGGTATTCTCTGGTACAGTAGATATGGTAAATGTCCCAGTAGCAGCAGGAGACCGTTTAGTCATGGTATTCTCTCTTGCGGGTGGCACAGATGCAACGACTCTTACAGGTGCTGCAACTGCAGGAATTACAATTTCTTAAGTAGGGATATAATATTC
The DNA here is from genome assembly GCA_040274725.1 of Solibacillus sp. Lineage (GTDB taxonomy): Bacteria > Bacillota > Bacilli > Bacillales_A > Planococcaceae > Solibacillus. Next base: position 24,267 of record JBEMAQ010000026.1, read on the forward strand.
CTTTCATACATGTAAAAAGCCACATGTTGTTTCCTTAACACATTTGGTAAGTGGTAATTTTCAAGTAGCCCTCTCAACAAGAGGAAGCCGTATGTTCATTTTTCATCGAGCGTACGGTTTTTTTACGTAGGTTAGTTTGGACAAGTTTGTTCTAATCCCTTTAATTGGAATAAAAACTTTAGTGGGATACGGAATCAATTTTACGATACTTAGAAGAATCTTTAATCACTCGGTGAGATAAAGTTGAATTAATGATCCGTTTTGATAGTCGCTGTGCTTGTACTATAATAATAGAAAATGAAACTTTGAGGATGTTTGAACATGAATCAGTTTGACACCGTAATGGAGGAGCATAGTAGCTACCTTGTAAGAATTGCGTATTTATATGTGAAGGATTGGGGTATTGCCGAGGATATTGTGCAGGATGTGTTTGTGACATATTTTCAAAAGGGCACGCAGTTTAGGCAAGAGGCGTCCATAAAAACATATTTAACGAAAATTACAGCGAACCGGGCGAAGGATTATTTACGTTCTTGGAAGCATAAAAAGGACGTGCTATTTGATACGATTTTTGCACAAACGAGAGGCGCGGATGAGGCACTCATGCAAAAGGAAGAGCTTGCTGAGCTTGAGCAAAATTTATTCCAGCTGCCGCTAAAATACCGCGAGCCGCTTATTTTGTATTATTATGATGAGCAGTCCATCGCGGAAATTGCCAGCTATTTAAGCTTGAACGAAAATACAGTGAAAACGAGACTGCGCCGCGCGAAGCAACAGCTGAAGGAATTTTTTGAGGAGGGGGAGCTAGCATATGACGAACTTTAAACGAAAGCTTGATGACATGATGGGCGATACGTCACGTCAGGAAGCGCGTATTAAGCAGCATGTAACCGCAAGATTAGCAGAGCGTTCGAAAAAGCGCAATTGGCAAATGCCGGCTGTTGCGGTAAGCTTTGTGCTGCTTGCGATTTTCTTTATTTCCTCCACAATGAACAATCAGCTGTCTGCCGACGAGGGGCGCGGGATTCCGTACGATCCGCTTGATGATTTGGCAGAAATTGCGACGCTGCAGCAAAAGGGCGAGCTTTCTGTTCTTGACGAAAAGCAGCTCTTAACATTACCTGTTTTAAACAATCTAACACCACTGCAATACGTAGACGCGGAGCCACTACAGCTAGCGGGTGAAATGTATCATACTGTTATTGAGCGTAAGGCGGGCTTATTTGATGAGGTTGTGTACGCACCGGGTGACGTCGTGCGCACGATGACAAATACGAGCAGCCATTTGCCGATTTATGATAAGGCCTATTATGAAGTCGTGGCAATTCCGGGCGACCGCGTTGTACTACAAAACGGTGAGCTGAAGGTGAACGGTAAGCCGGTGAAGTCAGCACTACTCGAATTATATGAGGCAAATGGGAACGAAATCGCGGGTGGCTATGACCAGCTACTGAATGCGCGTGAATATTTACTGCTCAACCATTTCCCGGCAAAGGGTACACTGCAGGCCGCAACGATTACCGCGGTGCATAAAATATATGGTGAGGTTGTCGCGCTAGCAAAAGAAGGCGCTACGCAGTCGATTTATTTAGACGGGGTGCGTGCGGGCTACGCACCAGAGCACTATTTTGATTTGTATTTATATGACCAAATTTTTGGGGCAGGTGAGCTTGCACGTGAGCTTTCGGTAAATGCAGGGCCATTCCCAAATAGTAATCGTATTAGCGAATTATTCTTAGAGGCGGCCTATCGCACGGTGACACCGCTATCTGAGGATAAAGTAGAAATCCGTTACTCTTACGGCCGTGCAGGTGTTGGGGAGTATGTGTTTTATATGTACAAAAATTCTCAAGACATTTGGCGGTGGGGGAATTAATTAAGTAAGGTTACACAGTAAATGTGTAGCCTTTTTTTCGTTTGAAAAAATTTTTTAGTGGATAGGAAAGTATAGGTTTTCAAGGAAATCCACATAAGAAAAGACATCATGACACGCTATTTGGCGCGTCATGTGTTTTTCTAATATTTTTTGAAACTATTTTTGAATTCCTCCGTCTGTACAATGCTATGAAAGTAAATAGCATAAAAAAGGAGATTAGCGCAGACGTTTCTTGTTTACGAGGCTACCAACCACTAAAAGAAACGTCTAGCGCGTACATAAAGAGAAAAGAGGGATTGGATGAAACGATTACTAGCATTTATTTTCTTATTTAGCTTTATGCTCGTTTTGCCTGCACATGCCGAAACGCTCACGCACGGCACGCTTGAGTATGAGGTGACGAAGGAAAAGGAAATTCGCATTCTCGGCTATAGTGACGCGGCGATTGCACAGTGGCAGGAAAGTGCCGCGAACCCATCTTACCGCGACCTGACGATACCGAGTGAAATTGACGGTCTGCCTGTGACAGAGGTTGCCGATTACGCGTTTTACATGGACAGTGAGGATTGGCATCACGAGTCGAATATTCCGTATATTCGAACGGTGAAGCTCCCAAATACAATGAAACGTCTTGGCGATTATAGCTTTAGAGGAAATGAATTAGAGAAAATCCAGCTACCAGAGAGCTTAGTTGAAATTGGGAACTATGCGTTTGAACGTACTCAATTGAACGCGCTCACTTTACCGAAATCTATTGAAAAAATCGGTGTGAACATCGTGCGCGACACAAACGTTAAACAGCTCGACTTACCGAAGCAGCTATTTATTGCAAACGAAAAAACAGTGGGCGAATTAAAGTATGTAACGATTACACAAGGCGGGAAACAAGCGGTACGCATTACAGGCTTTAACCGGAAAACAACGAAAACGAGCTTAACCGTCCCTGAAAAAATTGACGGTAAAACGGTAACAGAAATTGGCGATTATGCGTTTTCTGATGCCAATCCGTTCAACCCAATAGGCGAGGTGACGAAGCTCGCACAAGTAACACTACCTGCAACGATTCAAAAAGTGGGCGATTATGCATTTTATGAGCGTGGCTTAAAGGGCGACATGAAGCTGCTAAACGCAACGTCAATCGGTGAATACGCATTTACGAATAATAAACTAACGACGCTTACGGTATCGGACGCTCTAACAAAGCTTGGCAAGCGAGCGTTTAAACAAAATGAGTTAACGACCGTGAAGCTAGGAAGTGGCTTAACAGTTATTGAAGAAGAAGCATTTTACGAAAATAACATTACGAGCTTAACATTACCGAGGCAGTTAAAGGCGATTGAAAAGGGCGCGTTTACGTATAACGCACTAAAAACGCTTATTTTACCAGCGACGGTACAAACATTAGGCGAATTTGCTTTTTTGAATAACGAAATTCAATCGGTGGATTTACCAGAGTCACTTACAACAATGGATGCCTATGCTCTTTTTGGCAATAAGCTGACAGCAATTGAGCTACCACCGAATTTGAAGGAAATCACAAATCATATGCTGTCAAACAATGAATTAACAGCTATAACGATTCCAAGTACAGTCACAAAAATTGGTGAGTGGGCATTTTCGAATAACAAGTTGCAAAAGCTAACATTACCAAATACGGTGCAGTCAATCGGTGAATCCGCATTTTATAACAATACGCTAACAGAAGTGACACTGTCAGAAAGCTTGCAAGTCATTCCGGCAAATGCTTTTTATGAAAATAAGCTACGTACCATTTCGTTACCGAAAAATGTGAAAATGATTGAATCACAAGCATTTGCGAAAAATGAATTAACGCAAGCAGTGTTCCCTGAAGGCATCGAAGTCATTACGGATGCCTATGCGGAAAACCATCTACAAGGCGTAACGATTCCAAGCACTGTAAAAGTCATTAAAGAAAATGCGTTTAAGCAAAACAAGCTAACAGAGCTCGTGATTCCAGCAAACGTGCAAACGATTGGAACGGATGCGTTTATGAGTAATGAATTAACGAAGGTAACGATTTCAGCGCCGCTTGAAACGATTGAGTATGGCGTTTTTGCAAACAACAAGCTGCGCGAGGTGTACATGCCAAATACGGTGAAAAAAATTAACGGCAGTGCATTTAGCGGAAATAAACTAACGAGCATTACGCTACCGACTGCGCTTGAAACGATTGAAGCAAGTGCGTTTAGAGATAATGCGCTAACAGCAGTAGTCATTCCAAGTGAGGTCAAGGTAATTGGGGATAGTGCATTTATGAACAATGAGCTAAAGGCAGTAGAATTTCCAGAAGGCTTAGAGCGTATTGAAGGTGGTGCATTTCGCGACAATGCGTTACACACGGTAACGATTCCACAAACTGTGAAACTTCTTCATAATAGTGTATTTGAAAATAATGAGCTAACGGTTGTTCATTTACCGAGCACACTAGAACGATTAGCGGACTCTGTGTTTAAAAACAATGCATTAACGGAAATTACGTTACCAGATACGTTGCGTCAAATTGAGGCGTTTGCACTTGCGGATAACCCGTTAACCGAGCTAACGGTGCCAAAAAATGTCGAGAGCTTTTGGCTGCCTGCAATTGCAGATACAAACGTAAATGTCCTTTATTTTGAAGGGGCAAAGGCGAAAATCGAGCAGGGCGAGTATTATACGCCCGATCAATTTAAGCGCGCATTTGGTCCACTTTATAAAGACGCGAAGCATACAAACGTATGGAAAGACTGGGGCAAGGCAGCAGGTGCAGGTCCACTGTATGTGACGTGGAAAGACGATGCTACGAAGCCTGTAACACCAGCACCGACACCACAGCCAGAAAAACCAGAAACAAAGCCAGAAACACCGGCACCAACACCAAATGTGCCAAAGCCAGTTGAAACAACGAAGAAATTTAAAGACACAAACAACCACTGGGCAAAAATAACGATTGACGAGCTTGTCGCGCGCGGCATCATCTCGGGTTACCCAGACGGCACATTCCGCCCGAACGAGCCGATGAAGCGTAAGCACGTTGCAGCGATTATGGCGAAAGTGTATGACTTACCGCAAACACATGCGGCTGCAACATTTAGCGATGTAAAAGCGAGCCACCCGAACTATGCCGCAATCACAAAACTGCAGCAAGCAGGCGTCATCCACGGCTCAGACGGCAAGTTCCGCCCAGAGGAAACGCTGACACGCGGACAAATGGCAAAAATTTTAGTATTAGCGTCAGGCTTTACACCAGGTGGCAATACAACATTTACAGACCTTACGCCGAGCTATTGGGGCTATGATTATATTACGGCGCTTGCAGACTTAGGCGTTGTCGGTGGTGATAACGGCAAGTACAAGCCGAATGCACCAGTGACACGTGGGCAGTTTGTAGGGATGTTGGATAAGGCGTTGAAGGTAATGGAGTAATGAAGAAAAGACTATTAAAAGCTTCAAGCTTTTAATAGCTTTTTTTAATGATTTTCCGAAATATCAAAGTTATACATACAATATATTTTTATAATTTGTGCAAGTACCTTCTTAATTTATATGTGGAAAATAAGAGGGTGGATTAAATTGTAAATCCTACTTTTTTTGAGTTATATTAAAGATGAATAGTTATTTTATTAGATTGAGATGAAATTAATTTCTTTTTGTAAGCGTTTTAATTGTGTTGAGCGGAAGTTATTTCTAGAATAATTTCAGAAGATGAATCTGGTAAATTAGAGATACAGGGGGAAGTTGAATGAATATTGCATTAAATTTGACCCAAAAAACAGAGCAAACATTAACACTAGAACAAAGAAACAGTTTGGAAGTACTTCAATTTTCAAATGTAGAATTAGAGAGGCATATTTATGAAAAGGCAAATGAAAATCCGTTACTAACGGTGATTGAGCCTGAAGTCGCGTATTTAAGTCAATTGCTTGATTTGGCCACCTTTAATAAGAGAAATGATTCGTATGTTGCAAGAGATCAATTTAATTTTATGCAAACGCGAATTGCGAATCTAGAATCCCCTTACACTTTTCTATTTGAGCAAATTCCTTTTCACAAACATTTAACGCCTTGTGAGGAGCGTATTTTAAAATATTTAATTTTTAACTTGAATGAAAAATACTTTTTAGCTATTGAACTAGCGGAAGTAGCAGCAGTGTTTCAAGTACAAATCCAAACGGTTGAGCAAATTTTAAAACTATTACACACATTTGAGCCGATTGGAATCGGCGCACGTAATCTACGTGAGTATTTATTAATTCAAATCGACCATGATACAGAGGCACCACTATTAGCTCAAGATTTTGTCAGGCAGCATTTAGAAGAAATTGCTAACCTATCTGTTAGCTTTTTAGCGAAGCATTATAAAATTAGTCATGAAGAAACGAAAAATATTATTCAGTATATCCGCAAATTAAACCCTTCACCTTATGTAGCGCATTTAGATGATCAACAAGTTTCGCAAATTCCAGACGTAGTCGTTGAAAAAATAGAAAATGAATGGCTTATTCATGTGCAGCATCCTTTCCGTCCATCTATAGAAATTAATCATGAATATGTAGCTATGCTAAAAAATTCAAAAGAAAATGCAACTTATTGTAAGCGTTGCTTGAAGGATGCTTTGTTGCTAATGCAAGGAATCGAGCAACGAGATCGTACGTTATATAGTTTAACGAATGTGCTACTAATTCTGCAGCAAGACTTTTTTGAGCGAGGCATTCCAGCATTAAAGCCATTGAAATTAAAGGATGTAGCACAAGCTCTTTCTCTGCATGAATCAACAATTAGCCGTGCGATGCGCCATAAATCTATAAAGGTTCCTCATGGAGTTTATCCTTTTTCTGCTTTATTCGTAAAGGGCGTAGCGAATCAGGCAGGAGAGCTAGAATCTGTTAATCAAGTAAAAAATCATATTCAGCGGTTAGTTGCCTGTGAAAATAAAAAGAAACCTCTTTCAGATCAGCAGATTATGACGGCATTAAAAACTAGCGGTTTTCAAATTTCTAGACGTACGGTTGCTAAATATCGGCAGGAGTTAAATATTCCAAGCTCATCTAAACGAATTTACTCAATAGAATAGACGGCTGACTCAACTAAAGGGAGGCATTCATAGTGAAGGTACAAAAACAGGATTGGAAAAGGTTTATTGACACAAATCGGATTGATTCAAAAGTACTTCCGCAAAATGTAATGATTTCATGGGAAAACTGTAAGCAGCTTGGCGTGGACCCGTTTCGACAAAAAAGTGTAACCGTATTAACACCCGAGATGTTACGAGAACGTCAGCAAAGAAATATGTTTATTATTACGCTTGTAAAGCAGGAGCTAGCAAAGTATAGGAGTTATTTTGACATTCAACTGCCATTATTTATTTTGACGGATGAGGATGGATATATTTTATGGCGCGAAGGTCACGAGCAAACAAAGCATTTAGCCAATAACATGACATTTTTGGAAGGCTATCGTTGGCTAGAGCAGGATGTTGGGACGAATGCGATTGCGCTTGCCTTGCAGCGTGGTGACTTAACAACGGTGCTAGGCTATGAGCATTATGCAGTAGGATCACATGAATGGGCTTGTACGGCAGTTGTCATTCGTGATAAGCGAGATGCCATATGTGCGGTATTGGATGTTTCGACTTATTTGAACCATTCAGCTATTCAGTTAGAAGTAAGTTTATTTTTAAAGCTCATTTCGGCTAATATTACTGAAAAATTAAAAAGTAATTATTTAAAGGAGCAACGAAAGCTTATAGACTATGCTTACTCTGGTACGCAATTAGGTATTTATTGCGATAAAAATAACCAAATTATTAAATGCTCAGATGGATTAATGGTGGATGAGGAGGAATGGGTAGGCCAGCCTATTGCGTCATTAATAGCACAAAAGTCATTAATGACACATCAACCAGAGCCTTTGTATTTTGAACAGCGTTTAATTGGTTATTTTTATGCAGTTGTTCAGAAACAGCGTAAAGCTTTTGTTCATTTCGGTGTTCAAACCAAAAATAATCGTTATCAATTGTTTATGGGAGAGGTCGAAAAGGTAGCGCCAAGCCATTTACCTGTGCATATTTACGGGGAATCAGGTAGCGGTAAGGAGCTTATTGCAAAAACAATTCACGAAAACAGTCCATTTGCCAAAGGATCACTAGTTACGATTAACTGTGGTTCAATTAGTGAAAGTTTGCTAGAAAGTGAACTATTCGGCTTCACGCCAGGAGCTTTTACGGGTGCCAATAGTAAAGGGTATAAGGGGAAAATTGCGGAGGCGAACGGCGGGACATTATTTTTAGATGAGGTGGATAGTATGTCACCGCGTATGCAGGCATCATTGCTACGAGTTTTAGAAAATCAAGAGTTGACACGTATTGGTAGTAATAAAGTAGAGTCTATTTCGTTTCGCCTTATTACAGCAAGCAATAGAAAGCTACAGCAACTAGTAAAAAACGATGCCTTTCGCTTAGATTTATTTTACCGAATCTATGTATGCCCATTGAATGTTCCACCGCTACGTGAACGGAAGGAAGATTTAATGATGCTTATAAAGGATTATTGTGCCAAGCAACAATGGCAACCTAAGTGGCTAGCCAAAGTATATGAGGTGGCAAAGCAATATGAGTGGCAAGGAAACATTCGCGAGTTCAGCAATTTTTTAGCACGCCTGCACCTTTATTTTGCGCAACAAGAGCCGACTGAGGCAGATATTCATTATTTAATTAAAGTAGGCACACTTAATATGGAGAACGAAGAGATTGTTTCAAATACTTCATTTGAACAGCAACAGCTAGAGGAGGTACTTGAGCGCCATCAATATCATTTATCAAAGGTCGCAGAGGAACTTGGAGTAGCTCGAAGTACGCTCTATAGAAAAATGAAAAAATACAATTTGAAATAAAATGCAACAATTTAAAACACACTGCAACAAAATGGCTACATTTTGTTGCAGTGTGTTTTTTCTTTCAATAATAAAGACTAATTTACCGCCATTTTGGCAGTTGGCACGCTTTTTGCTTAATAAAAGAGTGTAGGGAATTAATTTTAGAGGGGGTGAGAAAATGTCACAAGTTGATTTAGTTGTAATCGGTGCTGGGCCAGGGGGATATGTAGCAGCCATTAAAGCAGCTCAGCTAGGGAAAAAGGTTGTGTTAATTGAGAAGCAACACGTTGGTGGCACATGTTTAAATACGGGGTGCATTCCATCGAAGTCTTATTTAAAGCATGCCGATTGGCTGATGACGATGAAGCAGGCACAGCAATTTGGCATTGAGCATCAAGTAAAGGCGATTCATTTTGATAAGCTCGTAGCAAGAAAAAATAACGTCGTGCGATCACTTCAAAATGGCATTCAACATTTATTGCAAAAGAATGGCATAGTGTATGTCGAAGGTGAGGCAACTTTAGATAGTAAGAAAAAAGTCAAAGTTGGCGAGCAAGTATTTGAAGCGAAGCATGTGCTATTAGCGACAGGTAGTACACCCTTTGTTCCACCGATTAAAGGATTAGAAGCGGTAGTCTATCATACAACTGATACTTTCTTTGAAATGAAAACGCTTCCTAAAAAGTTAGTAATTGTTGGTGGAGGTGTCATTGCGGTCGAATTAGCATTTGCGATGGCCGCACTAAATGTAGAGGTAACGATTATTGAAGTTGCAAAGGATATTTTACTCACAGAGGATGTAGATGTTCGTCAGCTATTGAAGGGAAAATTACAAAGCCTAAATATTACGGTGAAAACGGGTGTGGAAATTTTTGAAGTAATGGCAAACACCGTGAAAACAGCCGTAGGGGATATTTCATATGATGAGTTACTCATTGCTACGGGGCGCAAGGCAAATTTAGCGATTCCACAGCAGTTAGGCTTAGAGCTTGAAAATAATCGCTTTATTAAAATAGATACGCATTATGAAACATCACTTGCGGGAATTTACGCGATTGGGGATGCGATTGGTGGTTTAATGCTAGCGCATGTAGCAAGTGCAGAAGGTATTCACGTAGCGACGCATTTATATAGCGATGTGGCAGCACCTGTTCATGCATCAATGATTCCGAAATGTATTTATACAAATCCGGAAGTAGCAAGCTTTGGTTTAACTGAGGAGCAGGCAAAGCAACTTGGTTATGACGTAAAGGTGAAAAAAATGCCCTACAGTCATCTTGGCAAAGCAATTGCAACAATAGAGACAGAGGGCTTTGTCAAAATTATTACAGAATCAAAGTATAACGAAATTTTAGGCGCGGTTATTGTAGGCGCGCATGCTACAGAAACAATTCATACCATTTTGGCAGTGAAGCAGGCGGAGGGGTGCTTAGATGAGCTTGCTACTATGACATTTGGTCATCCGACGCTTTCGGAGTTAATTGGTGAAGTATCAAATAGCCTTATTTCAAAGGCGATTCATGAATAAATAAAAGGAGGAAAAAATATGCAAAAATTAATACGGGAACAAAGATTAACACAGGAACGAGCAACTTGGATTTATGAAAAGATGAATGATATCCGCAATTTTGAAGACGAAGTGCACCGTATTTTCACAAGCGGTGATATCCCGGGGTTCGTGCATTTATATGCAGGAGAAGAGGCGGTAGCTACAGGTGTATGCGCACATTTAACAGAGGCGGATTATATTACGAGTACACACCGTGGTCACGGTCACTGTATCGCAAAGGGCTGCGATTTAGATGCCATGATGGCGGAAATTTACGGGAAAGAAACGGGCTTATGTAAAGGAAAAGGCGGCTCGATGCACATTGCGGATATTGACAAAGGCATGTTAGGTGCGAACGGAATTGTTGGTGGTGGCTTCCCAATCGCGGTCGGTGCGGGTCTTCGCAATAAATATTTAAAAACAGACAGCGTTGTAATTTGCTTCTTCGGAGATGGTGCGGCCAATGAAGGCACATTCCATGAGGGCATTAACTTAGCTGCTATTTGGAAATTACCTGTTGTTTTCGTATGTGAAAATAACATGTTCGCCGAATCAACGCCACAAACGTATTCTTCTGCATCAAAAACAATTGCACAACGTGCAGTTGCCTACGATATTCCGGGAGTGAAGATTGACGGAATGGATGTCCATGCAGTTTATGAGGCAGCTGGTGAAGCGATTGAACGTGCGCGTAATGGCGAAGGACCGTCATTAATCGAGTGTATAACGTATCGTAAATATGGTCACTTCGAGGGTGATGAGCAAAAATATAAAGCAAAAGAAGGGCCGGAAAAAGAGCATGCAAGTCGTGATTGCATCAAAATTTTCCGTGAAAAGGCACTTGAGGAAGGCTTATTGACGGAGGAGCAAGTAAATCAAATTGAAGCAAAGTCTGTTGAGGCGGTTGCAGCAGCAATTAAATTTGCAGAAGATAGCCCGATTCCACGCCCAGAAGCATTATTAGAAGATGTGTACGTAGACTGAGAAGGAGAGTGAAGAACATGACGAGAAAAATTACATTTATGCAGGCAATTAATGAAGCGATGGACCAGTCAATGGAGCGCGATGACCATGTTTTTTTAATGGGAGAAGACATTGCAGGTGGCGCAACAGTTGATCATTTAGGAAACGAAGGCGCATGGGGCGGTGTATTTGGTGTAACGAAGGGATTAGTTGAAAAATACGGACGCGAGCGTGTAATTGATACACCGATTTCTGAGATGGGTTATATGGGTGCTGCAGTTGGTGCAGCAGCTACCGGTTTACGACCAGTACCAGAACTAATGTTTAACGACTTTTTAGGCTTTTGCTTCGATATGATTTTAGCGCAAGGCTCAAAAATGCGTTACATGTTTGGCGGCAAGGCATCAATCCCGATGACGGTTCGTACATGTCACGGTGCAGGAGCCTCAGCAGCTGCACAGCACTCAGGCTCATATTATGGTATGTTTGGTTCGATTCCAGGTGTGAAGGTTGTAGTTCCTTCAAATCCATACGATGCAAAGGGCTTATTGAATGCCGCAATTGAAGATGATAATATTGTTATTTTCTTTGAGGATAAAACACTGTACGGTTTAAAGGATGAAGTGCCAGAAGAGTATTATACAGTGGAAATCGGTAAAGCAAAGGTGAAAAAAGAGGGCTCAGACTTAACAATTGTGACAATCGGCAAAATGCTTTATGTGGCGCTTGAGGTGGCTGATCAATTAGAAAAAGAAGGCGTTAGCGTAGAGGTAATCGATTTAGTAACAGCTGCACCTTGGGATCAAGAAACGATTGTTAAATCGGTTGAAAAAACAGGTCGCCTTATTATTATTGATGAGGCAAATCCGCATAACAATACAGCGACAGACATTGCGTCGGTTGTTGCAGATAAAGCATTTGATTACTTAGATGGTCCGATTAAATGTGTATGTGCGCCGAATACCCCTGTACCATTTGCCGCAAATTTAGAGCAATTATATCTTCCAAACGCAGCGAAAGTGTTAGATGTAGCGGCTGAGCTAATTGAGGATTTAAAAAAATAGATAGGTGGTGAGCTAGATGGCGATTCAAGTTTTAATGCCAAAATTAGGTTTGACGATGACAGAGGGAACGGTGGACTCCTGGTATAAAAAAGAGGGAGACCCTGTTGAAAAAGGGGAAGTAGTTTGTACGATTAGTTCAGAAAAATTAACGCATGATGTGGAAGCACCGGACAAAGGCGTGTTATTAAAAATTTTAGTTCAGGAAACAGAAGAGCAGGTTTGTAAGGAACCAATTGGGATTTTAGGCGCAGCAGGAGAGCAAGTATCCTCACGTTCAATATCGGCAGAGAAGCCCCAAGAGGTTCTAGTAGCGCCGCCAAGTGTTGCAGAGAAACCAACACAACTAGCAAGCTCATCACCAACAGCACGCATTTTTATTACACCACTTGCGCGTAAAATTGCAGCTGAAAAAGGGATAGATTATACACAGGTAGCAGGGACAGGTGGCAATGGACGTATTACGCGCCGCGATATTGAAGGCTTTGTACCAGTAAAGGTAGCCGCACCAACTGAAGCCACAGCAAAATCCGTTACACAAGCTGGAGAAGGATTAAGCGGTATGCGTAAAGTCATTGCACAGCGCATGTCTTATAGCTTGCAGCAAAGTGCACAAGTAACGCTTCATCAAAAAGTAAATGTTACACCGTTGATGGCATTCCGTCAGGAGCTGAAAGCGAAGTTAGGCGATGATGCAAAGGCTGCGTTAAATGTAAATGTTTTATTAATGCGTGCGGTTGTACTTGCTTTACGTGACCATCCAGAAATGAACGCTTCCTATAGTAATGGAACACATGAGGTGCATGAGGACATTCATGTTGGAATGGCTGTAGCAGTAGAAGGTGGGCTTGTAGTACCAGTAATTCGTCAAGCAAATGCGAAAACATTAACGCAATTAGCAGAAGGTTTAGCGACAGTTACGACAGCTGTGAAAGAAAATACATTGAGTGGTGATTTATTAACGGGCTCAACGTTTACGATTTCAAACTTAGGTAGCACAGGTGTGGAATATTTCACACCGATTTTAAATACACCAGAGATTGGTATCCTAGGTGTTGGAGCATTGACGAGTAAATTAGTATTCAATGCTGAAAAAGAAATAGTGGAGCAACAAGAATTACCGCTTAGCTTAACATTTGATCATCAAGTAATAGATGGTGCACCAGCTGCGGTATTTTTACAAAGTATTAGTAAATACTTAGAAAATCCATATTCCTTAATGCTTTAAATGTAAAAGACTTGCTTTAAAGGAAACGTCCTTTAAAGCAAGTCTTTTTGAACTACTATGAAAACGTATTCGATTCCATTTCCGGATTTGTTTCATCCTGCATGACCATTGCTGTCAACGGACAATACTGATAATAACCTTCAGCGACCTTCATCGCACCGGCCATGATCATGACGCGACCTGTTGTGCAAGTAGGGTTACGTGCAATGCGGCCGATGCCGAAAGCTGTCATTGCGACGCCACACATCATGCGCACAAAGGCATTGGTTTCTGAAATATTCGGTTGTAACATATGGGATAATCCTCCTTTTTTAGTGATTTTCAAAATTCTTATCGAAACGCTTTGCTTTATTAAAGTGCTATGATACGATTAATTCACAAATAGGAATAATGTAGCAAAAGCTGACATAAAGCATTATACAACGAGTTTAGTATGGAATTTTTTTATGGAATTGATACGTGAAATTGAAAGGAGAGTTTTACAATGCCAGAAATTAAATGGAAAATAAAAAATATAAGAGAGCAAATTGCGGTAATTGATGGCAAGGTCTCTCCGACAATGGTGTTAAAAAATACACGTTATTTACATAGTATGTTTAAAACGTGGAGAGAAGGGAATATTTGGATTTTAGGTGATCGTATTGTGTATGTAGGAACCGATATGCCTGCGAATTTAGAAGGAACAGAAGTAGTAGATGTCGCAGGGAAAACGATTGTTCCAGGATATATTGAGCCGCATGTACATCCTTTCCAATTATACAATCCGCATAGCTTCGCAGATTTTGCCGCGCAATCTGGTACGACAACGTTTATTTCAGACAACATGACGTTCGTTTCTTTACTTTCAAATAATAAAGCGTTTACATTGATGGACGAGCTAGCGAAAATGCCGTTTTCATTTTATTGGTGGAGCCGCTTTGATTCACAAACGGAATTAGAAAATGAGGGTGAGCTTTATTCAAACGCCTCTGTATGTGAATGGTTAGAGCGCCACGACGTACTGCTTGGCGGCGAATTAACAGGCTGGCCAAGACTTATTCGCGGCGACGATCAAATGCTGTACTGGATTCAGTCGGCAAAGCATAAGGGCAAAAAAATCGAGGGGCATTTCCCAGGTGCCTCAGAGCGTACACTAACGAAAATGCGCCTTTTTGGTGCGGATGGGGATCATGAGGCAATGACAGTGGATGATGTGGAGGCGCGTATTCAGCATGGCTACGCGGTGACGCTGCGCCACTCGTCCATTCGTCCGGATTTACCAGATTTACTAAAAGGAATTGTAGAGCGTGAGTTAGATGTGTTTGGACATCTCATGATGACGACAGACGGTGCGACACCTGCCTTTTATGCAGACGGGATTATCGATAAATGCATTCGCGTCGCACTTGAAGCTGGTGTGCGCCCGATTGATGCGTACCAAATGGCAACTTATAATGTGGCACGCTACTACAATATGACGAATTTGCACGGCATGATTGCGACGGGTCGACTAGCGAATATTAATATTTTAGTGGACGAGTTCACGCCGACACCTGAAGCGGTATTATCAAAAGGCGTTTGGTTGAAGCGTGACGGTGAGCGTACGGTAAGCCTGCCACAGATGGACTGGTCATTAATGGGCGACCTGCAGCTTGATTTTGAGTTGACAGATGATGATTTCCAGTTTTCGATGCCAATTGGAATCGCCATGGTCAATGATGTCATCACAAAGCCGTATAGTGTGACGGTACACGCACACCAAGGCGAGCTTAGTACGGTGCATGATGAGAGCTATTTAATGCTCATTGACCGCAAAGGTAAATGGCGTATTAATACGATGATTAAAGGCTTTGCGACACATGTGAAGGGCTTTGCGTCTTCTTATTCCAACACGGGCGATATTATTTTAATCGGGAAATCTAAAAAGGATATGCTCGCGGCGTTTAATGAATTGAAGCGTTTAAAAGGTGGGATTGTACTTACCGAGGATAGTGCGGTTGTTGCGGCGATTCCATTATCCATTGCAGGAAGTCTCTATGATGGTAATGTGGAGACATTAATTCCTTTAGAGCTTGCCTTAAAGGATGCCTTAAAGATGCGTGGTTATCATCACTCGGACGCGATTTATACATTATTATTTTTACAATCAACACATTTACCATATATTCGTATTACACCAAGAGGGCTGTTTGATGTCATGAAAAATACGGTGTTACTACCATCTGTTATGCGTTAATGGTTATTAGGAGGAAATGGAATGTTAGGCAAAAAGTTAAGTTTTTTAATGATGAGTGTTTGTATTTTAGCTGCGTGTTCAAATAAAGAAGAAGTCGCTCCTGTTGAGGCACTAGAGGAGCCAGAAGTAATTGAAGAGGTAGCTGTAGAAGAAGAGGTGCTACCATTTGTGACGCCGTTTACAGGTGAGCGAGTAGCCGAGGAAGTAGTAATGCGTCCGGTGCTTGCGACGATTAACAACCATCCAGATGCACGCCCGCAATCAGGGCTGACAAGTGCGGATGTCGTGTACGAAATGCTAGCAGAGGGTGATGTGACACGCTTTTTAGCGCTCTACCAAACGGAATTACCTGAATCAATCGGGCCGATTCGTAGTGCACGTTCGTACTTTATCGACATTGCAGATGGCTTAGATGCCTTTTATATGGCGCATGGCTATAGTCCAGAGGCAAAGTCGATGCTTGAGCGCCGTGTTGTGGATAACATGAACGGAATGCAATATGACGGTATTTATTTCCTTCGTTCAAAGGAGAGAAGAGCACCGCATAACTCTTATATTTCAGGAGAAAATGTTGTGGCAGGAGCCGAGAAAGTTGGCGCTTCATTACTTTACAATAAAAAAGTGGCATATTCATTTTATGATGAGCAGGAAAATGTTAAAATAGGTGTGGAAACGAATGAGGTCAATGTAAACTATAGCAAGAATGCGCTATTTAATAGCCGTTATGTATATGATGCAGAAACAAATCGTTATACACGTTTTTCAGCAGATGTAGAAACAGTTGATTACGTATCAGGTGAGCCGCTAGCGCTTGCGAATGTGTTGTTTTTTGAAATGCCACACCGAATTATTGATAGTGTTGGTAGACGAGATATCGATATTTCGCAAGGGGGGAAAGCCTACCTGTTCCAAGCGGGCATAATGCGCGAGGTAAAATGGAAAAATGAAGACGGCTTCCTTGCAGTTATTGAAGAAGATGGTACAGATACTTTGCTTGTACCAGGTCAAACATGGGTTCATTTTGTCCCGACTTCTCCAGGGTTAGCGCAGTCTGTCACATATTTACAACAGGAAGGAAATGGTGATTGACATGCAAATCGAAAAAGTTCGTGGTCATCAAACAGACCAGTTATTTAAAGCAGTACTAGAACTGAAGGATATTGAAGAATGCTATAAATTTTTTGATGACTTATGCACAATCAGCGAAATTCAGTCGCTTGCACAGCGATTTGAAGTGGCGCATTTATTACGTTTAAAGAAAACGTATGAAACAATCAAAAAAGAAACAGGTGCTTCTACTGCAACAATTTCGCGCGTACGTCGCTGCTTCGATTACGGTAACGACACATATGATGAGATGCTAGGTCGTCTTTATCCAGACGAAAAGCCCTTTACAGCACCGAAGTAATAGAAACGAAAGGAGTGTACGAGTTATGTTCGTACACTCCTTATTTGTTGTTTATTTTGATAGAATAATTTTGCTTCTAGTCATTAACCATGTAGCTTGAATTTGTGGACATTATCATTTAATTGCTCGGCAATTGTTGCTAATGTACGTGCGCTATTTGAGATTTCATCCATAGAACTAGCAGCTTGTTCAACCGTTGCGGCGGTTTCTTCAATACTAGCCGCAGATTGTTGAGAAACGGTGGCGATTTCATCCGCGGATTGATGAATAGCTCCTGTATTTTTTACGATATTATTTAGTTCTGCAGACATCGTTGTAATGCTGTCGATTACGATAGACAGCTTACCTGCCATGTCCGAGAAGGTTTCATTTGTTGATGAAATTTTTGTTGTCCCGTGTGAAACCTCGTCGTAACAATCTTTTAAAGAAATGGTTACCGCTTGAGAATCTTTTAAAATTTCGTCAACAATCTCAGTAATATCGTCTACAGAATCGGTTACTTGCTCGGCTAGCTTACGCACTTCATCTGCAACGACAGCGAAGCCTTTTCCTTGTTCACCTGCACGCGCAGCTTCGATGGCCGCATTAAGTGCTAATAGATTTGTTTGGTCTGCAATTTCATGAATGACGTTAACGATTGACGAAATTTTCTTTGTTTGCGTACTAAGGCCGTCTACCTTTAAGACAGCATCTTGAACGATTGAATCGATTTTTTGCATTTGTGCTGTTGAGTCATTCATCAGGAGCTGGCCTTGATTTGTTAAATGGAGAACATCTGTTGAATGTGTAGTGATGTCTTGACCTTGATTATTGACAGCAGTCATTTTTTGAGTAAAATGTCCAATCGTTGTCGCAACGGTTGCTGCATGGGTTGATTGGTTTTCAGCACCTTCAGCCACTTCAGAAATCATTGTTGAAATCACGGCTGTGCCACTCTTTACCTCATTTGAAGTTTGCGTTAGCTCTTCACTATGTGAAGCAACTTCATTTGAAGCACCTTGAATCGTTTTTAATGTCTCATTCATCGTTTTAACCATCGTATTCGTCGCATCGGTTAGCTGACCGATTTCATTGACCAATGTATTCTCAAGTAGTGGCTCGCTTAAATTACCCTGTGCAATACTTTTCATACGTACAGTAATTCGCTCGATAGGTCGCACGATTTTTCGTGCTGAAATCGAAGCAATCAGAATAGATAAAGCAATGATTAAAATAGAAACAACGAAACTTACAACTTTGGATGTATTGCCTGCTTCGATCGTTTCATGACCGTAAGAAGTAATGAGTTCGTGTCGGTAGCTAGCTAAGCTTTCATAACCAAGACGTATTTCAGTTGCCTCAGCATCTTTTAGAACTAAATTTTCAATGGCCTGCTCATGATGTCCTGCATCATATTCATCGAAAACGGAACGCTGAATATAAGCTGTCCATTCTTTGGCCATCGCAGAATATTTGTCAAAGTCGTCTGATTGGATTAAAGATCGTAATGTTTGCTCTCTTTCTAATGCAATCGCTACATTTCCATCGAATATTTTTTGATACTCAGGATTTCCAGATAAAACATATCCACGAGCTGCTGCAATGCGTAATGCCATCGTTTGTGCTAAATCATAGTCAACGGTTAATAATTGAAGTTCCTCATTCACAATATGATTCATATTTTTTGTGCTTTTTGAAGTGTTCATAAAATAATAAGTAGATAGCGCAAGCATAAAGGCGATAACGATTGAAAAAGAAAACAGTATGCTTGTCTTTAAAGATTTAAATTGCAACATTTGTACAATATTCCCTCCGTATAAAATTCTATTAAATTGAACATTTATGTCATTATTTTACTAAAATAATGCTCAGATATAACGGAATGTTAAATTTGTAGAGAAAAGGAGGTGAAAACCTACATTTTTAGATTTAAAGTAGCGTAATATATTTTTACTAGATTTTAATATAGATTTGGGTTAATAGACTTATATTAGAGGTAGTGATTGTAAATTGATCCCGAACATTTTTTAGGATGTATAAGGAAATAATAATTATATTTAGAATATGATCTTCTTATGACATGGTCTTTTAATTTTATATCATATTTCGCTATACTAAAGCATGACTAACTATTAAATTAAGGTGGAATTAACATGGAGTATTTACAGTGGCGACACGTTTTTAAAGTAGACCCGGCAAAGGAAATTTCAGACGAAGCGCTAGAGCAAATTTGCGAGTCGGGCACAGATGTTATTTTAGTAGGAGGAACGGATGGCGTGACGCTCGATAACGTGCTAGAAATGCTTGTACGTGTGCGCCGTTATTCAGTGCCGATTGCGCTAGAAATCTCAAACTTAGAAAGTATTACACCGGGCTATGATTATTATTTCATCCCGTCTGTATTAAATAGTACAAATACAACATGGGTAAAGGATTTACATCATGCAGCGATTAAGGAATACGGGGATATTATGGTGTGGGACGAGCTTGTTGCAGAAGGGTACTGTGTACTGAATCCAGATTGCAAGGTAGCGCATGCAACTGATGCAAAGACAGATTTAGATGTAGATGATGTCGTAGCCTATGCGCGTATGGCCGAGAAATTATTTAAGCTACCGATTTTTTATGTAGAATATAGCGGCACATATGGCGACGTGGAAATTATTAAGGAAGTAAGTAATGTATTAGAAGAAACGAAATTATTTTACGGTGGCGGCATTACGACAGCACAGCAAGCGGAGGAAATGGCAAAGTATGCGGACACAGTGATTGTCGGCAATGTCATTTATGATGATTTAAAGGCTGCATTAAAAACTGTGAAAGCTGTGAAAAATACGGTACATTAAGTTATAATTAAGAACAGATGTTCTTTTGAGAGGAAGGTGCAGTATGGAGCATATTGCAAAAAATTTATTAATAGGTATGAATCCACAGCAAGCTGAGGCGGTCAAAGCAACGGAAGGGCCACTTCTTATTATGGCTGGAGCAGGCTCAGGAAAGACGCGCGTACTAACACATCGTATTGCGTATTTAGTCGTCGAGCGTCAGGTATACCCGTCAAAAATTTTGGCGATTACATTTACGAATAAAGCAGCGCGCGAAATGCGTGAGCGAATTGACGCGATACTTGGTAATGGCACAACCGAAAGCATGTGGGTATCAACATTTCACTCGATGTGCGTGCGCATTCTTCGCCGCAACATCGACCGCATTGGCTACGCAAAAAGCTTTTCAATTTTAGATAGCTCAGACCAGTTATCAGTTGTGAAAAATGTGTCAAAAGAATTAAATATTGACCCGAAACAATATGACCCGCGTGCGCTACTCAATGTGATTAGCTCAGCGAAAAATGAGTGCATTACTGTCAGTGGCTATAAGGCGAATCTAAATATCAACAATCCGTTCGAAAAAGTAGCGGGAGATGTGTACGAGGCGTATCAGCGTCGCCTCCGTAAAAATCAAAGTTTAGATTTTGATGATTTGATTATGAAAACAATTCAGCTGTTCCAAGAAGCACCGGATGTGCTCGAATTTTATCAAAATAAGTTCCAATATATTCACGTGGATGAATATCAGGATACTAATAAATCTCAATATTCACTTGTGCAAATGCTCGCGCGTAAGTTCCGTAATTTATGCGTAGTAGGGGATTCAGACCAGTCGATTTATCGTTGGCGTGGTGCGGATATTACGAATATTTTATCGTTTGAAAAGGATTACAAAGACGCAAAGGTCATCATGCTTGAGCAAAATTATCGTTCGACAAAAACCATCTTGCAAGCGGCGAACAGCGTTATTGAACATAATAAAAATCGTTACAAGAAAGTGCTACGTACAGACAATGCTGAGGGTGAAAAAATCCAGCTTTATAAGGCATCACATGAGCAGGACGAGGCATGGCATGTTGTAGAGACGATTAAAAAGCTCATGAAGGACGGCTACAAGTCTGAGGATTTTGCGATTCTTTACCGCACGAATGCCCAATCACGTGTGATGGAGGAGGTGCTTGTGAAATCGAATATGAGCTACCAAATTGTTGGCGGTACAAAGTTCTATGATCGCAAGGAGATTAAGGACTTGCTTGCTTATCTGCGTCTGATTGCGAATAATGACGATGACTTGTCACTAGCGCGCATTATAAATGAGCCAAAGCGTGCAATCGGTGCGACATCGTTTGAGAAAATGGCGCTGTATGCGATGGACCAGGACCGTTCGATTTTTGATGCGATGCAGGAGCTCATTTTTATGGGCTTAACAGGTAAGGCGGCTGCCTCGGCAGATAAGTTTTATCAAATGATACGTGGTATTTCGGAGCGCCAAGAAGAATTATCGGTGACAGAAATTGTGGAAGAGGTACTTGAAAAGTCAGGCTACCGCGACATGCTAAAGGCGGAAAAATCGATTGAGGCACAAAGCCGATTAGAAAATATCGAGGAGTTTTTAACGGTAACGAATGCCTTTGAAAAGCGTAGTGAGGACCAATCACTTGTAGCATTCTTAACGGACCTGGCATTGATTGCGGATATTGATGCCCTCGATGAAGAGGAAAAAACAGACGGCTCGATTATTTTAATGACGATGCACGCCGCGAAGGGATTAGAATTTCCAGTTGTATTTATCATTGGCTTAGAGGAAAATATTTTCCCACATTCTCGTTCGCTTGAAAGTGAAGAGGAAATGGCTGAAGAGCGCCGTCTTATGTATGTCGGCGCAACGCGTGCAGAGCAGCGTCTTTACTTATCTTGCGCAGGCTCACGCACAATTTTCGGACGTACAGGTTATAACGCACCGTCACGTTTTTTAAAGGAAATTGATGCAGAGGTTCTTGAGCATATCTCAAAAGCAAGTAGCGGTAGTAGCTTACCGTTTGGCAAAACACAAAATCGCTTTGACCGTATGAAGCGTACAATTGGTGAGGTACAAACAGCGTCGCAAACATCTCGCTTAACATCAACAGGTGGTAATACGCTTGGCTGGAAAGTTGGCGATAAGGCAACGCACGGTAAATGGGGCACGGGAATGGTCGTGAGTGTGCGCGGTGATGGAGAGAATCTAGAATTAGATATTGCCTTCCCGCAGCCAACGGGCATTAAACGATTACTCGCAAAGTTTGCGCCGATTACAAAGGTTTAGGAGGAATATGATGAGTGAAATTGAACAGCGCATAAAGGAGCTAAATAAGCTACTGCATGAATATGGCCACGCATACTATGTGCTTGATCAACCCATTGTCGCAGATAGCGTATATGACCAGCTCCTGCATGAGTTAATTGCTTTAGAAGAGGCAAACCCTGAATTTATTTATGCCGATTCACCGACGCAGCGAGTAGGCGGAGCGGTGCTTGAAGGCTTTACAAAAGTGACGCATACGACGCAAATGCTGAGTCTTTCAAATGCCTTTAACGAAGCCGATTTACGCGATTTTGACCGCAAAATTCGTCAGGCAATTGGCGATGATTTTTCGTATGTGTGTGAATTGAAAATTGATGGTCTTGCGATTTCACTACGCTATGAGGACGGCGTGTTCATACAAGGTGCGACGCGCGGTGACGGGTCTGTGGGTGAGGACATTACAACAAATTTAAAAACAATTCGTTCAATCCCGCTACGTTTAGCAGAGCCTGTGACGATTGAAGTGCGCGGTGAGGCGTATATGCCGAAAAAATCATTTGAGGCACTGAATGCGCGACGTGCGGAAAATGGCGAAGAATTATTTGCAAATCCGCGTAATGCAGCGGCGGGTTCACTGCGCCAGCTAGACCCGAAAATCGCAGCGAGTCGTCAGCTTTCTACATTTATTTATGCAGTAGGTGGAGACGGTGAGGCGTACGGTATTGATGGGCACGGGGAGATGCTGGACTATTTAGCGCGTCTCGGTTTCCCATCGAACAAAGAGCGCGAGGCATGTGCAACTATTGATGACGTGTTAGCGTTTATAGAAAAGTGGACAGCCGCAAGAAATGACTTGCCGTATGAGATTGATGGCATTGTCATCAAAGTCAATCGTTATGCACATCAGGACGAGCTAGGTTTTACTGCCAAGTCACCACGCTGGGCGATTGCATACAAATTCCCAGCCGAAGAAGTGATGACAAAGCTACTTGATATTGAGCTAACAGTAGGGCGCACGGGGGTAATTACACCAACTGCCATCCTGACACCTGTACTAGTAGCCGGTACAACAGTAAGCCGTGCGTCATTACACAATGAGGATTTAATTCGCGAAAAGGATATTCGCTTAGGGGATACGGTTATTATTCGCAAGGCGGGGGATATTATTCCGCAAGTTGTAGAGGTTGTGCTTGAGCAGCGTTCAGAAAATACGGTTCCTTATGAATACCCAAAAGAATGCCCAGCCTGCACGGGTGAGGTTGTGCGTATTGAAGAGGACGTCGCACTGCGCTGTATCAACCCACTATGTCCAGCGCAAATCGCAGAGGGTGTGAAGCATTTCGTATCACGGAATGCGATGAATATTGACGGGCTTGGCGAAAAGGTTGTGGAGCAACTACTACGTGAAAAACTAATTCAAAATGTAGCGGACCTGTATTTATTACGTGTCGAGCAATTAGTTTCTTTAGAGCGCATGGGGCAAAAATCTGCGACGAATTTAGTGGAGGCGCTTGAAAAATCAAAGGATAATTCATTAGAGCGTTTATTATTTGGTTTAGGCATTCGTCACGTTGGTGAAAAGGCAGCGAAAATTTTAGCAACTGAATTCGAAACGATGGATGTGCTAATGGCAGCAACAGAGGCTGAACTGACAGCCATTCATGAAATTGGCGATAAGATGGCAGAGTCTGTTGTGAATTATTTTGCGAATCCAGAAATTAAAGAGCTCATTAAACGCCTGAAAGATTTAGGCATTAATACAACATTTAAAGGTAAAAAAGTAGTTGTAGAAGTAGGTGCGAATCCGTTTGCCGGAAAAACAATTGTGCTAACAGGAAAGTTAGAGCAATTGACACGCAACGAAGCAAAGGCGAAAATAGAACAGTTAGGTGGTACAGTGGCAGGGAGTGTTAGTAAAAAGACAGACCTTGTCATTGCCGGAGTAGATGCAGGCTCGAAATTAGAGAAAGCTGAGAGTTTAGGTATCGAAGTTTGGAATGAAAATCGCCTAATCGAACAATTACAACAGTAAAGGGGACGTTCGATCATGAATCGATTACGCCTATTGCCTGCGATTGTATCGTTGTTTTTATTGACAGCTTGTATTCCAAAGTTATCGAGCAACACAGAAGTGACGCAGGACTTGAAGGAAACCGCGCAAGCAGAAACAACGATTATCCCGAGCAGACAATTAAGTGAAAATTATTACCGCACATTAATTCCATATAAAGAAAGCTCGACACGTGGCCTTGTCGTATCGAATTTGAATACGAAATACGATATGAAGGAAGTCGAAAACGGGCTGATGCGTTTGTCGCAGCGCGAGTTTGATACGAGCAATTATTATTTCCAAGAGGGACAATATTTATCGGCGAGCACGGTGAAAAACTGGTTAGCGCGCCCGAATCAAACATCAAAAGAAGCGCCAAATGAGCAAGGGTTGAATCCTTCTAGTTTAGATGCGAAAACAAATACGGAAATGGATCCGATTGTGAAAGCAGAGAAGGCACCGATTTATTTATCGCATATTGTTGAGCAAAACTATTTAACGAAGACAGATGATAATAAAGTGAAGCTTGGCGGTGTTTCAATTGGCCTTGCACTCAATTCAATTTATTACTATCAAAAAGAGCAGTATGGTGAATTTTATGAGGAGCCAATTGAGCAGGCGCAATTAGAAAAAGCGGGCAAAGCAATTGCTGAGGAGATTATTACGCGTCTACGAGCACGTCCTGAGTTAGCAGATGTACCGATTTTGGTCGGTTTATTTAGACAAGAGGCGAAAAATTCAATTGTACCAGGTACGTATTTTTCGTATGCTGTTTCAAGTGCAGGTAGCAACAATGCGGGTTCATGGGAGGGGATAAATGAACGTTATGTAACGTTCCCGATGTCTTCACCGGATGAGAAATACCGAGAAATAAATAAAGAATTCCAAAACTTTAAGCAGGATGTTGATACGTATTTCTCTAATTTCACGAGCGTATTTGGGACTGGTTTTTATCGAAACGATGGTATCCAATCGCTAGAGATTGAAATTCCGATTCAGTTTTACGGTACAGCAGAGCTAATCGGCTTTACGCAATATTTAACAGGTGTCATGCTGAATACATTACCAAAGGATTTGGCTATTACAGTAAGCATTACATCGGTGAATGGCCCTGAGGCGCTTATTAAAAAAGAGCCATCAAACGATGAGCCGTTCGTGCACATTTACGAATAATATTTTAACTAACAAAGCAGTGTCATTTTCGTGATGACACTGCTTTTTTGTGCTTGTCTCAAAATCGTCAAAAGCGGTGCGGTACTTTCAGTAAATTTCGGTAAAGTTGTGATTTTTAATACGAAAAATGATATGATTATTGGCGTGGTTTAACTGCTTTAATAAAGTGGTTAACGTGAATTAAGAAAGTGAATGCTACGTCTTAGGAAGATAGCATTTTGGATTCAATTTTGGAGGTGTAATAAATGGCAAAATTATCAAAAGAGGAAGTAAAGCACGTTGCGAACTTAGCGCGTCTTGCTATTACGGAAGAAGAGGCGGAAAAATTCGCTGAACAACTTGGTAAAATTACAGATTTCGCTGAACAGCTAAACGAATTAGATACAACAAACGTAGAACCAACTTCACACGTGTTCCCAATTGCAAACGTACTTCGTGAAGACGTGGCAAAAGAAGGCTTACCACGTGAAAAGGTAATGCTGAACGTAAAAGAACAAGAAGCTGGTCAAATTAAAGTACCATCAATCATGGACTAATATTTAGGAGGACAATCACGCATGACAGTATTTGAGCAAACAAGTGCACAACTACAAGAAGCAATTAAAGTGGGCAACCTGACAATTGCGGACTTAACGGCTGAAGCGTTTGACCGCGTTGAAAAATTAGACGGCGACGTTCAAGCTTTTTTAGCTTTAAATAAAGAGCAAGCAACTGCTCGTGCAGCAGAGTTAGATCAAGTTCCATTCGAGGAGCGCGGCCCATTATTCGGTATGCCGATTGGGGTTAAAGATAACATCGTAACTGAAGGTTTAGAAACAACTTGTGCTTCTAAAATTTTAGAAGGCTTTATGCCAATTTACGATGCAACAATCGTGAAAAAATTACGCGATGCAGGTATGGTGACAATCGGTAAGTTAAACATGGACGAATTCGCAATGGGTTCTTCTAACGAAAACTCTGCATACAAAACAACGAAGAATCCGTGGAACCTTAACCACGTGCCAGGCGGTTCTTCAGGTGCCTCTGCAGCAGCAGTAGCAGCAGGCGAAGTACCATTCTCACTTGGCTCTGATACAGGTGGTTCAATCCGCCAACCAGCTGCATATTGCGGCGTTGTAGGGATGAAGCCTACATATGGTCGTGTATCTCGCTTCGGTTTAGTCGCATTCGCATCTTCACTTGACCAAATCGGACCAATTACACGTAACGTAACAGACAATGCTTTACTTTTAGAAGCAATTGCTGGTGTAGACGAAATGGACTCAACTTCTGCTGATGTAGCAGTACCAAACTATGCAGCAGCTCTAAATGGCGACATTAAAGGCTTACGTATCGCTGTACCTAAAGAGTTCTTAGGGGAAGGTGTTGGCGAAGCTGCTCGCAAGTCTGTACTTGATGCACTTGAAGTATTAAAAGGTTTAGGTGCGACTGTAGAAGAGGTTTCACTTCCTCATTCTAAATACGCACTTGCTGCTTATTATATTCTTTCATCTTCAGAGGCTTCTTCTAACCTTTCTCGCTTCGACGGTATTCGCTACGGCTACCGCACAGAAAATGCGAAAAACTTATTAGAGCTTTACAAAAACTCACGTGCTGAAGGCTTCGGTGAAGAGGTTAAACGCCGTATCATGCTTGGTACGTACTCATTATCAGCAGGTACGTATGATGCTTACTACAAAAAAGCACAACAAGCACGTA
>JBEMAQ010000027.1:0-45115 GCA_040274725.1 Solibacillus sp.
AAGCTGTATTCATTAACGTTGCTTGTTCAGTTTTCAAGGTTCATGTTGTTGTCGTGTTAGCGACTTTTATAATATTAACATGTTAACTTTTTGATGTCAACAGCTTTTTAATATTATTTTGTATTTCGTTTTTGTTAAGCGTTTGTTGCGCTTCAACGTTTATTAATATATCATTCATAAAATATTTATGCAACCCTTTTCAAAAAGAAAGATTATTCTCTCTTTTAATCCACTACTTTTATTGAGTTTCTTCCATTATAATGATTAAAAACAACGTAAAGTGTTTTTACTTGTCACATTGTATTTTTATGCTTTTTGGTATAACAATTTTAAAACATTTTAGACTTTTAATAGTTTAATTGGATAGATAAAAGCTTCATATATTGAAATCAAATACAATGTACGAAGCTTTTATTCAACAATTATTTTGTAATTACACGTGAAATATGGAAACTTCTTTTTGTTGAAAGATCAATGATTTCGCCTGTTCGCGATAATTTTACTAGTGGACGTGTTGGTGCGTAGCGATTAATGAACATTACTTCACCGCGCTCTAAATTGGATAACTCAATTTTTGTGCCAATCGGTAGGTCCACTACAATATCCATTAAAGCTTGTACTACTTTAATATCAAATTTTCCAAACTCTGATTCTTTAATCATTTCGATTACTTTAAATGGCGATTCTTTTGAACGATATAGACGTTCGCTTGTCATCGCATGGAATACATCTGCTACAGCAATTACTTGTGCGAAATTTGAAATACTGCCGATACGATCACCATTTGGATAACCACTACCATCTAAACGCTCATGATGTTGGTAAATGGCTTCCTTCATCATCTCTTTTAACATTGGTAAATCTTTCACCAATAAATGACTGTAATATGGATGACGACGTACCTCTTCAAATTCTTGTGAAGTTAGCGATGACTTTTTTTCTCGAATACGTACCGGAATTTTTGACATGCCACAATCTGCTAACATGCCGGCCATCGCCATTTGAGTGGCCATTGCACGATTATAGCCTAGCTTTTGTGTGATGACAGCCGAAATAAGACCCGTAGCAATGCAGTGATGATATACATAATCTTTTGGACTTGAGTAGCTATTTAAATCAAAAAGATATGAGCGGTCTTCCAATACTCGATCCACTAATGGAATAATCATGCCACGAACTTTTGGTAAATCAATTTTTGCGCCAGCTTGCCAGTTGCTAAACTCACGCTTAAATTGACCAATTGCATCAATATAGTATTTTTCGAATGTATTTAACTGTGGCGTTGTTACCGTTGTAATTTCATCTTGTTCCATTAGCTCTTCTTCTAACTCATCTTTAAAAACTAAAATATTTGCAATAGAAAATGCATTGAATATATGGATATGTTCATACGTAATTTGTGTATTTTTAAAAACGATTGGATATTGCGTGTTAGCAAAAATATCTTCCGCCACAACCTTACCTAATCGAAGCTCCCCAACTCTGACAAATGTAGCTTCCAATAGTCCAAACCACCTTTTTACTATTTTTAATGTAATTGTATCGAACAATTCAGCTAATTAGAAGGATATTTTTCACATAAATTGAAAAGAGCTACACTAAAAGTAAACCTTTTAATGTAGCTCTCCTCTTTATTCAGCTTCTTCTGTTGAATCTTCTGGCTGATCTTCGTCTTTTTTCACACGTGCAACAGTTGCAACTGTCTCATCATCTGCTAGACGAATTAAACGAACGCCTTGCGTGCTACGACCAATGACTGAGATATCATTGACATCCATACGAATTAACATGCCGTTAATTGTAATTAACATTAGATCCTCGCTGCCATCTACCGTTTTCACTGCACACATTTTCCCGTTTTTATCGGTGATTTGCATTGTTTTTAAACCAACACCACCACGACTTTGCAGGCGGTATTCAATTTCAGGCGTACGTTTTCCGTAGCCTTTTTCTGTTACTGTTAAGATTTCTTGACCTGGCTCGATAATTTCCATGCCAACAACGAAGTCACCCTCACGCAGTTTAATACCGCGTACGCCCCCTGCTGTACGACCCATTGAGCGAATATCGTCCTCTTTAAAGCGCACAAGCATACCATCTTGCGTACCGATAATAATTTGCTTTGTTCCGTCTGTTAAACGAACAGAAATCAATTCATCATCCTCACGCAGACCAATTGCAATTAAGCCATTTGTACGGATATTTGCAAATTGTGATACAGGTGTACGTTTTGTCACACCCGTTTTCGTTGTGAAAATGAAGTAGGCATCTTCTTTAAACTCATCTACTCGAATAACAGCTGTTACATGCTCTTCTTTTTCGATGTTTAGTAAGTTAACGATTGGTAAGCCTTTTGCCGTTCTGCCGAATTCAGGAATTTCATAACCTTTTGCGCGGAATGCTTTCCCTTTTGATGTAAAGAATAGAATCGTATCATGTGTCGATGTGAATAATAAATGTTCTACGAAATCATCGTTGTTCGTGCCCATTCCTTGTACACCGCGACCACCACGTTTTTGTGAGCGATATGTATTCGCTGCTAAACGTTTTACGTATCCGTTATGCGTTAATGTAATGACTGAGTCCTCGCGTGGGATTAAATCCTCGTCCTCAATCATCTCAAGTCCACCAGCAGTAATTTCTGTACGTCGTTTATCGTTATAACGTTCTTTTACTTCAAGTAACTCTGCACGGATAATTTCAATTACTTTTGCATCATCTGCTAAAATCGCCTGTAACTCTGCAATTAATACTTGAAGCTCCTGGTACTCTGCTTCAATTTTATCGCGTTCTAATCCACTTAAACGCACAAGACGCATATCTAAAATTGCCTGTGCTTGGCGTTCAGTTAATGTAAAGCGCTCCATTAATTGCGGCTTTGCTTCTTCCCCACTGCGAGAGCCACGGATAATCGCAATAATCTCGTCAATGTGGTCAAGCGCAATACGTAAGCCTTCTAAAATATGCGCGCGCTCTTCTGCTTTACGCAACTCAAACGCGGTACGACGTTTAATAACAACCTTTTGATGTTCTAAATAATGATAAAGCGCTTCTTTTAAGCTCAGTACCTTTGGTTGACGGTCAACAATCGCAAGCATATTAATACCAAAGCTTGATTGCATCGCCGTTTGTTTATATAAATTATTTAATACAACATTGGCATTCGCATCACGACGGATTTCAATGACAACACGCATGCCGCGACGATCTGATTCATCACGTAAATGGGTAATGCCGTCGATTTTTTTGTCGCGTACAAGCTCTGCGATTTTTTCGATTAATTTTGCCTTATTCACTTGGTATGGTAGCTCATGAATTAAAATCGTTTCTTTCCCGTTTGCTTTTTGTTCAATCTCTACCTTTGCACGAATAATAATCGAACCGCGTCCTGTTTCATACGCACGACGGATACCCGAACGTCCCATAATCAGACCACCTGTAGGGAAATCTGGACCTGGGATAATCTCCATTAGCTCTTCTGTTGTAATGGCTGGGTTTTCTGAAATCGCAAGTACGGCATCAATTGTTTCGCCTAGCTGATGTGGCGGAATATTTGTTGCCATCCCTACTGCAATCCCCGATGAACCATTGACGATTAAGTTCGGATAACGCGCAGGTAACACAAGTGGCTCACGCTCACTACCATCATAGTTTGGCCCGTAATCGATTGTATCTTTATTAATATCGCGTAGCATTTCCATTGCGATTTTTGACATACGTGATTCTGTGTAACGCATTGCTGCTGCTCCGTCACCATCGACAGAACCAAAGTTCCCGTGGCCGTCTACTAACATGTAACGGTAGCTGAAGTTTTGCGCCATACGTACCATCGCATCATAAATAGACGAGTCACCATGTGGGTGGAATTTACCCATTACGTCCCCAACGATACGCGCACTCTTTTTATATGGTTTATCCGATGTATTGCCTAGCTCTTGCATGCCGAATAAAATACGACGATGAACGGGCTTTAGGCCATCACGTACATCTGGTAATGCACGTGAAACAATTACACTCATTGCATAACTTAAAAACGAAGTCTTAATCTCCGTTGTAATATTTTTTGACTCAATATGTCCATGCTGAATGTCAGACAAAATAAGGACCCCCTTCCATTTGCACTAAATATCTAAATCTTGCACATACACTGCATTTTCTTCGATGAAATCACGACGCGGTGCTACTTCATCACCCATTAAATGATCAAAGATGCGGTCTGCTTCCATTGCATCATCGAGTTCTATACGAATTAATGTACGGTGCTCTGGATCCATTGTTGTATCCCAAAGTTGCTCTGCATTCATTTCACCAAGACCTTTATAACGCTGGATGTTTGGCTTTGGTAATTTTGGTAGGCGCGCTAAAATTTCATCTAGCTCTTCGTTTGAATAACAATACTCAACGTGCTTGCCTTGCTTGACTTGGTAAAGTGGTGGCTTCGCTGCATACACATAGCCAGCTTCAATAAGCGGGCGCATGAAGCGGAAGAAGAAAGTTAGCATTAAAACACGAATATGCGCGCCGTCTACATCAGCATCCGTCATAATCACGATTTTGTGATAACGTGCTTTTTCTAAATTAAATTCTTCACCAATACCTGTACCGAACGCTGTAATCATTGAACGGATTTCAGCATTGCCTAAAATACGATCCAGACGTGCTTTTTCAACGTTCAAAATTTTACCGCGCAGTGGCAAAATTGCTTGGAAGTGACGATCACGACCAGATTTTGCTGAACCACCGGCAGAATCACCCTCTACGATATAAA
The DNA here is from genome assembly GCA_040274725.1 of Solibacillus sp. GTDB lineage: Bacteria > Bacillota > Bacilli > Bacillales_A > Planococcaceae > Solibacillus. The sequence goes on from JBEMAQ010000027.1 coordinate 4,769, forward strand.
TTTCACATTCAGATGGGTTTGTTGATGAACAGTCTGCAAGTTTACCTGGCAGGCTTGATACTTCAAGTGCTGATTTACGGCGTGTAAATTCACGTGCCTTTTTCGCTGCTACACGCGCACGCGCTGCCATTGTACCCTTTTCAATAACTTGGCGAGCAACTGAAGGATTTTCCAGTAAAAAGCGCTCAAAGCCTTCTGAGAACAGTGAGTTTGTAATTGGACTCACTTCTGAGTTCCCTAGTTTTGTTTTCGTTTGCCCTTCGAATTGAGGGTCTGGATGTTTTATTGACACGATTGCTATTAAACCTTCACGTACATCTTCACCCGTCAGGTTTGTATCTGCATCTTTAATTAAGCCATTTTTACGTGCGTAATCATTGATCACACGTGTTAGAGCTGTCTTAAAGCCTGATTCGTGCGTACCACCCTCATACGTATTGATATTATTAGCAAATGACATAATCGTTGAATTGAAGCCCGCATTATATTGCATCGCAATCTCAACTGAAATACCGTCTTTTTCACCAAACACATCAATCGGCTCATGGATTGGTTCTTTATTTGCATTTAAATGTTCAACGTATTCACGAATACCGCCCTCAAAGTGGAACGTTTCAGACTTTTCTTGCCCTTCACGCTCGTCTGCAATCGTAATACTAATCCCGCGATTTAAATAGGCAAGCTCACGAATACGCGTTGCTAAAATATCGTATTCATACACATTTGTTTCTTTAAAAATTTCTACATCCGCTTTGAAACGAGTAGTTGTCCCGTTATAGTCTGTATCACCAATAACTTTTAATTTTTGAACGGTTGCACCGCGCGCAAATTTAATTTCATGTATTTTACTATCACGGTGCACGTGAACAATTGTTTCTTCAGATAAAGCATTTACTACGGATGCACCTACACCATGTAGACCGCCAGATACTTTATAACCGCCACCGCCGAATTTACCTCCAGCGTGCAGTACAGTCATAATTACTTCAACGGCAGGCATGCCCATTTTTTCTTGTGTATCTACTGGAATACCGCGTCCGTTATCCTCTACACGAATCCAGTTATCTTTTTCGATTGTGACAGAGATCTCTGTACAGAATCCTGCTAGTGCTTCATCAATACTGTTATCCACGATTTCCCAAACTAAATGGTGTAATCCTTTTGAACTTGTTGTACCGATATACATCCCTGGGCGCTTACGAACCGCCTCGAGACCTTCTAAAACTTGTATTTGATCAGCATCATACGCTTGCTGAACATTATTTTCTTCTAAAGCCACTATATTCACCCACTCTTTCGTAACCTCAGTATGTGTCTTATTTAGTCATTAATAGTCAATCGTTCCTTGTTTCACGTGGAACATTTTTGCGTGTTTCATTGTTTCATGGTTGATACCTTCTACACTTGTTGTTGTAACAAATGTTTGGACCTCACCTTGAATTGTATTTAGTAAATGAGATTGACGATAATCATCAAGCTCTGACAATACATCATCCAACAACAAAATAGGCGCTTCTTTCGTCTCCTGCTTAATTAACTCAATTTCCGCAAGCTTTAAAGAAAGTGCCGTAGTACGTTGCTGACCTTGTGAGCCATATGTTTGAACATCATAACCATTAACTAAAAACTGCAAATCATCACGATGTGGACCTACAAGTGTAACTCCACGATCTAACTCACGCTTTTTTACTTCCTCTAGCTTTTTAGCCAAATAAGCAGCCATTTCCTCACTACTCCAATTAGCTTCCATACCCGTAATCGGTTGGTAGTTAATGACAAGCTGCTCAAGCCCTCTTGAAATACCCGCATGAACCTTCTCAGCCCACTCTTGAAGTAAATCTATAAATTGGAATCTCTTTTTTATAATTTGCACTGCTGCTTGAATGTATTGTTCTGTATATACGTCAAACATGACGTCATTGATTATTTGACGCCCTTGGTTATTTTTTAATAAATGATTTCGTTGCTTCAATATTTTTTGAAACATTAATAAATCATGTAAATAAACAGGTGAAATTTGACCAATTTCCATGTCGATAAAACGTCTTCGTATTTGGGGGCTTCCTTTGACAATATTTAAGTCTTCCGGCGCAAACATCACTACGTTCATTTGTCCGATATAATTGCTTAATTTTGTTTGTTCAAGGTGATTAATTTTCCCTTTTTTGCCCTTTTTCGATAATGTCAGCTCAATTGGTAAGCTACCATAACGTTTTTCAATCACACCTTCTATTTTACCATAATCCGCGTCCCAACGTATCAATTCTTTATCGTTTGATGTGCGATGTGACTTTGCCATAGCGAGCACATAAATGGATTCCATAACGTTTGTTTTACCTTGCGCATTTTCACCAATAAACACATTAATTTTTGGTGAAAATTCAAGTGTTAGCGATTCGTAATTGCGATAATTAGTCAGCTGCAAACGCTCAATATTCATTTATTGTTCTCCGTTTGCAATAAATGCGTCAATCACTTTAAAACGACCTACACCTGGAATATTGATTAAGTCTCCGTGACGAACTTTACGCCCACGACGATCTTCTACTTCACCATTTACAAATACTTCATGTTCACTTAAAAACCATTTAGCCATTCCGCCTGAGCTAATTGCATCTGTCATTTTTAAAACCTGTCCTAAAGTTACATATTCTGTATTAATTATTAATTCATTCACGATTGATTCATCCTCCGAGTAATTAAAGTCTATCTCTCTATCATACCTAAATTTGCGGAAGAAGTAAAAAAAGACAGTCGCACATATGTACGACTGTCTTATCATAACGAAAATTCGCTCATCAGGTAAGAAAAATGCTTAGTAAGTACGGATTGGTAAAATCAATTGCAGAATTGAATCATCCTCTGCTCCACGTAGGATGAATGGACGCATTGTACCAGTAAATTCGATAACTACATCTTGGCTATCAATCGCTTTTAGTGCATCCATCATATATTTCGCACTAAATGAAATTTTTAGGTCTTCGCCTTCTAGTGTTTCGACTTGAATTAATTCTTCTACTTTCCCGATTTCAGGTGAATTTGAAGAAATTTTTACTGTGTTGTTTTCTAATGTTTCAAAACGTACAACATTATTACGATCCTCGCGTGCTAAAAGTGATGCACGATCGATTGCTTGTAGTAATGCTTTTCCGTTAATTGTTAAGTTCGTTTGATAATCTTCTGGGATTAAGCGTGATGTATCCGGATAATTCCCCTCTAGTAAGCGTGAGAAGAATAATACATTATCTGCTTTAAATAATACCTGTTGGTTTGTAATTGCGATTTGTACAGGGTTTGTAGAATCTTCTAAAATTTTGTTTAATTCATTTAAACTTTTTCCTGGAATAACAATTGCACCTGTATTTTCTGGTAAATTTTCGACATTCACTTTACGACGAGCCAGACGATGACTATCCGTTGCGACGCATATTAATTCATTTTTATTAATAATCAAGTTTACACCCGTTAATACAGGTCGGCTTTCAGAAGTTGCAACAGCAAATACTGTTTCACGAATCATTGATTTTAATAAATCTGTTGGTAACTCAAATTGACGGTTTGCTGATACTTCTGGAAGTAACGGATATTCTGTTGCATCTTGTGCCATTAAATTAAATTCTGATTTACCCGAACGGATTGTTGTTGCTAAATTGCCAGTTACTTGAATTTCTACTTCATTTGTTGGTAATTTACGAACAATTTCATTGAACATACGAGCTTGTAAAACAATTGAACCTGTTGTTTCAATGGCCATTAATTGTTGGCCATTTTCTTCAGCTGGAATAAATGTTTGAATCGTAATGTCTGCATCACTACCTGTTAATGTCATACCTTCTGTTGTTACATCGATTTTAATGCCTGTCAAAATCGGTGTTGTTGTTTTTGAACTAACTGCTTTCATTACATCATTTAAGCCGTCAATTAGACGGTCACGCATAATTTCAAATCTCATGATTTTACCTCACTTATATAAGTATTATTTATTAAAGATATTAAAAGATGTAGTAGTAGGGGCTGTGGATTTGTGGATAACTAGCCTTAAGTGGCATAAAAGCAGTCTATCTAGTTGTAGATAGACTGTGCATAACTTTGTGTGTAATTCTATAGGTTATCCCCATTATTATTTACCTAGCATACTACGAATTTGTTTTACATCTTGCTGTAATTGCGGATCTGTTTTTAGAAGAGACGCAATTTTTTCATGTGCATGAATAACGGTTGTATGATCACGACCACCAAATTCCTCTCCTATTTTAGGTAAGGAGAAATTAGTTAATTCACGTGATAAATACATCGCTACTTGACGCGGGTAAGCGATTGACTTAGTACGACGTTTTGCGGAAAAATCTTCTAAGCGAATACTGTAATGCTCTCCCGTAGCATGTTGGATATCCAAAATGGAGATGGTGCGCGGTTTTGAGTTTGGCATAATATCTCTAAGAGCTGCAGCTGCTAGTTCCGGTGTAACATCCTCATTAACTAAAGAAGAGTAAGCAACAACGCGAATTAATGCACCCTCTAGTTCGCGAATATTTGTATCCACTTGATTTGCAATGTACATCATCACTTCGTTTGGAATATCTAAACGATCAGCTTTTGCCTTTTTACGTAAAATCGCGATACGTGTTTCTAAATCAGGTGGCGCGATATCTGTAATAAGGCCCCACTCAAAGCGCGAACGTAGTCGATCTTCAAGTGTCGGAATTTCCTTTGGTGGGCGGTCACTTGAAATGACAATTTGCTTTGATTCCTCATGTAACGTATTAAACGTATGAAAAAATTCCTCCTGTGTTGATTCTTTTCCTGCTAAAAATTGAATATCATCAATTAATAGCACGTCCACATTACGGTATTTATTGCGGAAATCAATCGTTTTATTGTCGCGAATAGAGTTAATAAATTCATTTGTAAACTTTTCAGATGATAAATAAACAACATTAGCATTTGGATTATGCTCTTTCACATAGTGGCCAATTGCGTGCATTAAGTGTGTTTTACCAAGACCTACGCCACCATAAATAAAGAATGGGTTGTACGCTTTTGCTGGTGCTTCTGCGACAGCTAAGCTTGCAGCATGTGCAAAGCGGTTACCTGATCCAATGACGAATGTATCAAACGTGTATTTTGGGTTTAGCATACCAGGCGAAACATCGTGTCGTTCGCTTGATTTTACTTTGGTAATCGGTGGTGGTAACTCAAAATCGTCCGTATTATCTTCCTTCTGAACAACAAATTTTATAAGTAAATCCTCTCCAGTTAACTCATTTAAAATGCCTGTGATTAGGTGAATATAGTAGTTTTCAAGCCAATCACGAGCAAATGAATTAGGGGCTGAAATCGTTACAGCTGAGCCATTATGTGCAAGCAGCTTTGTTGATTTTAGCCATGTTTCGAAGCTAGGTTTTGAAATTTTTTGTTCAGCTTGGGCTAGGACGGTATTCCATAAGTGTTCTAAATGTTCCAAGCTTTTTTCTCCTTTTCATATAGCATTCTCATATTATACCTCGGACAAACGTAATCAAATAAATAAATATTTTGCAGTTGTTGATGAAGGATGAATAAATGCAGTAAAAAAAAATATAAATGTATCAAAAATAAGTAGTCTATTAACATAGTCACAAGCTGTGGATAAGTGTTATCCAAATGCAGTGTAAAAAAATATCCACAGGCTGCTGATGGTTGTGGATAATATATTTCCCAAGAAAAGAATTCCACAAAGGAAAACACAACTATCGTAACAAAAAAATACTGTAAATTCAATATGTAAACTACTTTATCCACAAAAAGAATAGTTATTCACGAACCAGTTGTCCACAGCCTATGAATTTGTGGGAAAGCTGTAGATAACAGCTGTGGATAATTTTTAACAACAAAATTTATATTCACAGGAAGTTCTATAAAATATGAGTGATATGTGGATAACTTAATAGGCTTTAAAAAGTACGTGAGTAGATGATCCGCAGTAGTTTATAAATTTAAAGTGGTTGACAAAAGGGGTGTCTTGTTTATATAATGTACAGGTCTGTATGTAGAAATAGATATAGTAACACTCAGATTGTAGGAGGTGTATATAATGAAACGTACGTACCAACCTAAAAAACGTAAGCACAGCAAAGTTCACGGTTTCCGCGCACGCATGAGCACGAAAAACGGCCGTAACGTCTTAGCTCGTCGTCGTAAAAAAGGAAGAAAAGTATTATCAGCATAAGTCCACTGAGCCACATCAGTGGTCTTTTTTTTCTTTTTACTAAATGAACGAAGTAAAAAAAGTACCAATGATTAGATGGAGCAGGTGAATGGATCAATGAATAAACGCCAACGTATTAAGAAAAATGAAGATTTTCAAAAGGTGTTTAAAAGAGGTAAGTCGTATGCGAATCGCCAATTTGTTGTTTATGTAATGAAAAAGGAACAAGAGGCGTTTCGCATTGGCTTATCAGTAAGTAAGAAAGTTGGGAATGCGGTGACGCGTGTGCGAGTGAAGCGTTATCTGCGCCAAGCCTTTCTGGAACTTAAGGATGATCTACAACAAGATGTAGATTATGTCATTATCGCCCGAACGCAGGCGGCCAATTTGGATTTTCATGAAACGAAAAAAAGTTTAGAGCATGTGTTGAAAATTGCGAAAGTTTTAAAAAAGCAATAACCTACACATGCTTTTTTTATATGATAAAACTAGTTAAAATATGTGAATTTTGAAATAAAGCGTGTATAACCGAAACAATTAGTAGAGTGAAAGCGTCAACACATGGTAAACTGATTTTAGAAGTAAATTGAATAGTTTTGCTCTAGGAGGAAGTAGCTTGAAGAAAAATCTTTGGGTAATGCTGTCACTAGCTTTAGTTACAATGCTATTAGCTGGCTGTACAGAATTTGACCAGCCAATTTCAGCCGAAAGCGATGGCTTTTGGAATGAATACATTGTTTGGCCATTAGTATCATTCATTAAATATTTTGCTGAGCTGCTAGGGACGTATGCATGGGGGATTATCGTTGTAACGATTATTATTCGTCTATGTATTTTACCTTTAACAATCAAGCAAATTAAAAGTTCGAAAAAAATGCAAGAAATTCAACCGCAATTAAAAGAGTTGCAAGCAAAATACAGCTCTAAGGATGCAGCTACACAACAAAAATATCAGCAAGAAATGATGGCTTTAATGCAATCATCAGGATTTAATCCACTTGCAGGATGTTTACCGGTTGTCATCCAGATGCCAATTTTAATTGGTTTCTACCATGCAATTAGCCGTATGAATGCAACACCAGAAGCATTTGACCTTGGTACATTTATGGGACTGTCACTTGCTGAGCCAAGCATCATTTTAGCCGTTGTTGCTGGTTTGATTCAGTACGTTGTATTAATGACAGGTCCAGCGATGGATAATCCACAAATGAAGTTAATGATGTACATTATGCCATTAATGATTATTGGTTTTGGTATCGTATTACCAGCAGCCTTATCGTTATACTGGGTAGTCGGAAATATTGTTTCTGTACTACAAAACTTAGGCATTTATAAACCTTGGAGAAAAAATAAACCGGAAGCTACCGACGCAGGAGGAGCGAAAAAGTGAAGCAAATTACGCAAATAGGTCAAACTGTAGAAGAAGCGATCTCATTAGCGTTACAAAAGCTTGGCCATACTCGTGAACAAGTTGATGTGGAAGTTTTGCAAGAAGGTAAAAAAGGATTTTTAGGGTTTGGTTCTCGCCCAGCAGAAGTGCGAGTAACCGTAAAGGAAATTGTTCAACCTGTAGTGAATGTGGAACTAGAAGAGACAGCAGAAGAATCGATTGAAACTACAGATGTTTTCGAGGAACGGTCAAACGTTGTAATGGAAGAGGAAGCACCACGCAGTGAACAAGATGACCCAATCGCTACTACGAAAGCTTATTTAACAAGCATTGCGGTAGAGATGGGGGTCACAGATTTATTCATCCAACATAAAGTAGACGGTAAAAATGTATTTTTAATGCTTGAGAGTGAAAAGGCAGCACTTCTTATTGGGAAGCGCGGTCATACACTAAACGCATTACAGCAACTAGCACAGCAAATGTTAAACAAAAGCGCTAAGTCATTTATGATTTTGCAGTTGGATGTTGAAAATTACCGTGAAAAGCGTGAAGCTGCGCTAGAGCAATTAGCAGACCGTATGGCGGATAAGGCCGTTCGTACAAGGAAAGCGGTTCGATTTGAACCAATGGCTTCGTATGAGCGTAAAATTATTCACAATGCCCTGTCGAACCGTTTAGATATCGAAACGTATTCTGAAGGTACGGAACCAAATCGTTATTTGGTGATTGAGCCAATTAAATAATAAAAAGGGGCTGCGCGAAAAGGTCGATGAAATCGACCTTTTCGTTGCAGCCCTTTTGTGTCTTGATAATCAACACATAATTTTTGTCGGGAAACAACAGAAAAATACAAAGTTCTAGTTAAAAAATGAGTGATTAGGGCTTACTTTAACAGCCTCTTTTTACTTCGTAGTCAAAATCCGACAAAATTGCGTTGGGGAAAATCGAATTTGGCTTGAAGATGAAACTGCATTGCTTTCGATTTTACGGGAAATATGGTAGGCTAAATTGTTAGATAGAAAAGAACGTTTTTATTTTATCCACATGTGGATAACGTTAGAGGAGGATACAGATGGAATTCGATACGATTGCTGCGATATCCACACCGATGGGCGAGGGCGCGATTGCCATTGTTCGTTTAAGTGGAGATGATGCAGTTGCCATCGCAGATAAAATTTTTAAATCGCCAAGCGGCAAAAAACTAACAGAAGTAAATACACATACAATCCATTATGGACATTTAATAGATCCTACAACAAATGAAGTTGTAGAAGAGGTCATGCTATCGCTTATGCGTGGACCAAAGACATTCACACGTGAGGATGTTGTAGAAATTAACTGCCACGGCGGCATTGTGTCAGTAAACCGCGTATTGCAATTAGTACTGCGCTCGGGCGCAGTACTAGCTGAGCCTGGTGAATTTACGAAGCGTGCCTTCCTTAATGGCCGCATCGACTTGTCTCAGGCTGAGGCAGTGATGGACTTAATCCGTGCGAAAACAGACCGTGCGATGAATGTGGCACTTGGTCAAATGGATGGCAAGTTATCTCGTCTAATTCAGTCGCTGCGCCAAGCACTACTTGAAACACTTGCACAGGTTGAAGTAAACATTGATTACCCAGAGTATGATGATGTGGAGGAAATGACAGTACCCGTACTACTTGAAAAATGCTCGTGGGTACGTGACGAGATTGATAAGTTACTTCAGACATCATCACAGGGGAAAATTTTACGTGAAGGCTTATCTACCGTTATTTTAGGTCGTCCAAATGTTGGTAAATCATCACTCCTTAATAGTTTAGTACAAGAAAATAAAGCGATTGTAACCGATATTGCGGGGACAACTCGTGATATCATTGAAGAGTATGTAAATGTGCGCGGTGTACCACTTCGCCTTGTAGATACGGCCGGTATTCGTGATACGGAAGATATTGTTGAACGCATTGGTGTAGAGCGCTCGCGCGAAGCATTAAAAGATGCAGACCTTATTTTACTTGTGTTAAATTCAAATGAGGTGCTTTCTCCAGAAGATGAGCGTCTATTTGAAACGATTCAGGCGATGGATTACATCGTTGTTGTTAATAAAACGGATTTAGAGCAAAATATTGATCTAGACCGTGTACGCACGCTTGCAGGTAGTCATCGTATCGTAACGACTTCAATGGCAACAGAAGAAGGTGTTGTAGAGCTTGAAGAAGCAATTGCGGCATTATTCTTTGAAGGTCAGGTAGAGTCCGGCGACCTGACGTACGTGTCAAATGCGCGTCATATTGCACTGTTGCACCAAGCAAAAACAACCGTGCAGGATGCGTTAGACGCGGCAGAGATGGGTGTACCCGTTGATATGGTACAAATCGATGTAACGCGCACATGGGAAATCCTTGGTGAAATTATTGGGGATACTATGCAAGAAAGTTTAATTAATCAGTTATTCTCACAGTTCTGTTTAGGGAAATAAAATATAGAGCAACAAAAGAAGGGAAGAGTTCGCATGCCAACAATTTATGAGGCAGGCACATATGATGTAATTGTTGTCGGTTCAGGTCATGCTGGTGTAGAAGCAGCATATGCCGCTGCAAAAACTGGCGCAAAAACATTAATGCTTACAATCAACTTAGAATTAATCGCATTTATGCCATGTAATCCATCAGTAGGTGGCCCAGCGAAGGGCATCGTTGTACGTGAAATCGATGCACTTGGCGGTTTAATGGGACGCGTTATTGATAAAACACATATCCAAATGCGTATGTTAAATACAGGTAAAGGTCCTGCGGTACGTGCACTGCGCGCGCAAGCAGACAAGCAGCTTTACCAACGCGAAATGAAGCGCGTATTAGAAGAAACAGATAATCTTGAAATTCGCCAAGCAATGGTTGAGGAATTAATCGTTGAAGATGGTGAGGTAAAAGGGGTTATTACACAGGTTGGCGCGATTTTCCGTGCGGATGCCGTTATTTTAACGACCGGTACATTCCTGCGCGGTGAAATTATTATCGGCGACTTAAAATATTCATCAGGCCCAAATCACCAACAGCCGTCTATTCGTTTAGCGGATAATTTACTTGAGCTTGGTTTTGACATTATTCGCTTTAAAACAGGTACACCGCCACGTGTAAATGGTCGTACAATTGACTATTCAAAAACAGAAATTCAACCAGGTGACGAGGTTCCACGTGCATTCAGCTTTGAAACGACGGAGCACATTATGGATCAACTACCATGCTGGTTAACATATACAAGCTTAGAAACACATCAAATAATTGAGGATAACTTGCACTTATCCCCAATGTTCTCAGGGATGATTAAAGGAACGGGTCCTCGTTATTGCCCATCGATTGAAGATAAAGTAACACGCTTTAATGATAAGCCGCGTCACCAAATTTTCTTAGAGCCAGAAGGACGCGAAACACAAGAAGTGTACGTACAAGGCTTCTCAACAAGCTTACCAGAGCACGTACAACGTAAAATGGTTGCATCCATTCCAGGGCTAGAAAACGCAGAAATTATGCGTGCAGGCTATGCGATTGAGTATGACGCGGTTGTACCGACGCAATTATGGCCAACACTGGAAACGAAAAAGGTGAAAGGCTTATACACAGCCGGCCAAATTAACGGTACATCAGGTTACGAAGAAGCAGCAGGTCAAGGATTAATGGCAGGGATCAATGCCGGTCTTAAAGTACAAGGTAAAGAAGAAGTAATCCTTTCACGCTCTGATGCGTATATCGGTGTATTAATCGACGACTTAGTAACAAAAGGTACGAATGAACCTTACCGTTTGTTAACATCACGCGCGGAATACCGTTTACTACTGCGTCATGACAATGCCGATTTACGTTTAACGGAAATCGGTCACAAAACGGGTATGATTAGTGATGAGCGTTTTGCACGCTTTGAATTAAAACGTGCGCAAATTGAGGCAGAAATTGAGCGTCTACGCAGCATTATTGTGAAACCGAACGAAACAACGCAAGCATTAATCCGTTCAGTTGGCGGTGCCGAGCTAAAAGACGGGATTCGCGGTGCGGATTTTGTGAAGCGTACGGAAATGACGTATGATTTAGTGGCACAGCTAATCCCGTCAGACGTGGCGTTAAGCGAAGAAGAGCGTGAGCAAGTAGAAATTCAACTGAAGTATGAGGGTTATATTCAAAAAGCACTTCAACAAGTTGAAAAATTACGCAAAATGGAAGATAAAAAGATCCCAGAAAACATCGATTACGATGCGATTAGCAGCTTAGCAACAGAGGCACGTATGAAGCTAAAAGATGTGCGCCCATTATCAATTGCACAGGCAAGTCGTATTTCAGGTGTAAACCCTGCGGATATTTCGATTTTACTTGTTTATATTGAACAGGGAAAAATTGCCCGTATTTAAAATTAATGTATCACCTCACGCGACGCTGCGTGAGGTGTCAATTTGTTTTTAGAAGGAGATTGTACATGAACGAACAACAATTTATTGCTGCGCTAAAAGAAAAAGGTATTGAGCTGTCAGATACGCAAATCCAGCAGTTCCGTAAATATTTTGAGCTACTTGTTGAGTGGAATGAAAAAATGAATTTAACGGCGATTACAGATTTAGAGGGCGTTTACTTAAAGCACTTCTATGATTCAATTAGCGCGTCATTTTATTTTGATTTTACAAAGGTTGAATCGGTTTGTGATGTTGGTGCAGGGGCAGGCTTCCCGAGTATCCCGGTTAAAATTTGCTTCCCGTATTTGCACGTAACAATTGTCGACTCACTAAATAAGCGTATTACATTTTTAAATCATTTAAGCGAGCAACTTGGTCTTGATCACGTATCATTTGTCCATTCACGTGCAGAGGAATTTGGGCAAAATGCAGCATACCGTGAGAAGTTTGATGTTGTAACAGCACGCGCAGTAGCACGTCTGTCAGTTCTCTCAGAGCTATGTATCCCACTTGCAAAAGAGGGTGGCTATTTTGTAGCACTAAAGGCTGCAGCAGGTGCTGAAGAGATGAAGGATGCGGCAAAAGCGATTGCAACGCTTGGCGGTAAACTGAAGGAAGAATTTGCATTCCTTTTACCTGTAGAGGAAAGTGAGCGTGCACTTTATATATTTAATAAAGTGAAGGCTACACCGAAAAAATATCCACGTAAACCAGGTGTGCCAAATAAAACACCAATTAAATAATTTGTTTCATGTGGAACATGCACAAGTGTTAAGATTTAGTTAAGGCGTAATTGTTAACTTTTGTGCATACATAATTACAATGAGATAATTTTTAATGAAATTACCGTTCAATGGACTCTATACTTTTATGCAAGAATCAGAAATAATATTGAAAGCAACATAGTTTCTTAAAGGTGGTGCCACTCGGATGAGAAGTCCTTTTTCACGTTTTTTCGGAGGCGGAACAAAGCAGGAGCCAGAAGTGAAAAATGAAGTCGAAGTTGAAGAAGTGAGTATGGCTTCAGAAAACGTAGTAAAAATTCCAATTGTAAACATAACACCAAACCGTTACCAACCACGTGCGGTTTTTGATGATGACAAAATTGAGGAATTATCAAGAACGATTCATACACATGGTGTTATTCAACCTATAGTTGTACGTCCAATCGAAGGCGAAGCAGGCCAGTATGAAATCATTGCGGGCGAGCGTCGTTACCGTGCGATGAAAAAGCTTGAGTGGACAGAAGTACCAGCTATTGTTCGTAACTTAAATGATCGTGAAACAGCTTCCATTGCGTTAATTGAAAATCTTCAACGTGAAGAATTAACAGCCATTGAAGAGGCACTTGCTTATCAACAACTGTTAGAGATGCATTCACTTACACAGGAAGCACTCGCACAGCGTCTTGGAAAAGGGCAATCAACCGTGGCAAATAAGCTACGTTTATTGAAGCTACCACAGTTTGTACAAGATGCAATTTTAAGACGTGAAATTTCGGAGCGTCATGCGCGTGCGTTAATTGCAATTAAGGATGAGCAATTGCAAATGCAACTTATTGCCGCGACGAAGGAATTTGATTGGAATGTGCGTCAACTTGAGCAGCAAATTCATCAACTATTAAACCCTGCTGAGGAGCCTGTCAAAAAACAAACGCCAAAACGCAAGGCCATTAGTAAAGATGTACGCATTGCACTCAATACAATCAAACAATCATTAACTCTTGTTACGAAAAGTGGAATAAATATAAAGACAGAAGAGGAAGATACAGAGGATTACTACCAAATCACTGTGAAAATTCCAAAGAAAAAATAGAAGAGCTTTTCTGCATATGAAAAATGTGCAGGAAAGTTTTTTATTTTGGAGAAGTTATGTAACAAAGGCTATATATTTTTCAGGAGAATAATCACTTTTTAAAGATTATTCTTTGTTAAAATAAATATAGAGAGTAATTGTATTTTGATCAGATGAGCAATGTTAGTAGGAAGCTTAGTGAAGAGAAATAACGGGTGATGAAAGCAGGTGCAAAGATTGGGAAGAATAATCGCGATTACAAATCAAAAGGGTGGCGTTGGGAAAACAACCACGTCTGTAAATTTAAGTGCATGTTTAGCGACGCTCGGTAAAAAGGTACTGCTTATTGATATTGATCCGCAAGGTAATGCTTCAAGCGGTGTTGGAGTGAAAAAGGGGGAGCTTGAAAGCTGTATTTATGATGTGTTGATCGATGATGAAGATGTAAAATCGGTTATTCAACAAACACTGCTTGAAAATTTATATGTTGTACCGGCAACCATTTCATTGGCGGGTGCAGAAGTAGAGCTTGCTTCAGCAATTTCACGTGAAATTCGTTTAAAGCAGGCACTAGCAGGTATAAAAAATCATTTTGATTACATTTTAATTGATTGTCCGCCATCACTCGGGTTATTGACGATTAATGCATTAACCGCCGCTGATGCGATTATTATTCCTGTACAATGTGAATACTACGCGCTTGAGGGGCTCAGTCAATTACTGTCGACGGTGCGTCTTGTGCAGAAGCATTTAAATAAAGAACTGATGATTGATGGTGTGCTGTTGACGATGCTCGACGCACGAACAAACTTAGGTTTACAAGTGATTGAAGAAGTGAAAAAGTATTTTCAGGATAAAGTATATAAATCGATTATTCCACGTAATGTTCGTTTAAGTGAGGCGCCGAGCCACGGTGAGCCAATTATCATATATGACCGCAAGTCGCGCGGGGCAGAATTATATTTAGAGTTAGCAAGGGAAGTGATTAAAAATGGCTAAAGGATTAGGTAAGGGCATTGATGCGTTGTTTCGTGAGGAGGCTGTACATAATGAGGATCATGTACAGTACATTGCGCTAACAAAAATAGTAGAAAATCCATTTCAACCACGCAAAATTTTTGATGAAGAGGCGATTCAGGAGCTCGCTGATTCAATCAGCGAGCACGGGATTATTCAGCCAATTGTTATACGGAAAAAGGGAAAGAAATATGAAATTGTCGTTGGAGAACGTCGGACACGCGCGGCAAGACTAGCTGGTTTAACAGAAATTCCGGCTATTTTAAAAGAACTAGATGAGCAGCAAATGATGGAGATTGCGATTTTAGAAAACTTACAGCGTGAGGATTTAACATCGATTGAAGAAGCGGAAGCGTATAATAGTTTAATTATGCAACTCGGTTTTACGCAGGATGATTTAGCGAAGCGTTTGGGGAAAAGTCGTCCGCATATTGCGAACCATATTCGTCTTTTGCAGCTGCCAGAAGATGTGAGACAGCTTATAAACACGGGCATTCTTTCGATGGGACACGGGCGCACGCTTCTAGGACTTAAAAATAAACGTCGTATTCCAGAAGTAGCGGCTAAAGTTGTAAAAGAGCAGCTAAATGTGCGTCAGTTAGAAGCACTTGTCCAACAATTGAATGACGATGTTTCACGTGAAACAAAAACAGAGAAAAAGGATGTGTTTGTGCAGGCAACAGAAACACAGCTCCGTGAGTTTTTCGGTACACAGGTGCAAATTAAAAAGGCAAAAAATAAAGGGAAAATTGAAATTGAATTTTACTCTGAGGATGATTTACAACGAATTTTAGAAATATTGCAGCTGGAACAAGAGTAGTGCGCACAGTATGTTAAAATTACGTATAAAAAATATCATTTCGAGTCATTTCGAAATGATATTTTTTTAGTAACATAGAAAGAGGAAATTGACATGGTACTACTCGGTTCTTTTTTGAATGCACTATTTATTGTGATTGGTGCACTAATAGGTCGTAAATTTAAAAACATCCCAGAAAAAATGAAAGATACCGTCATGTCGATTATTGGTCTTGCTGTTGCGGTTTTAGGCATTCAGATGGGTTTTCAAAGTGATAATTTTATTATTATCATTGTCAGTCTCGTTGTCGGCACAGTAATTGGTGAATGGCTTGATTTAGATGCGCTGTTCAATCGTTTTGGCCAATGGGTAGAGTCACTATTTGGCAGTAAAAGTGATGGCAAGGTTGCAGAGGGCTTTGTGACGGCCTCACTGATTTTTGTGATTGGCTCAATGGCGATTATTGGTGCGTTAGATAGCGGGCTTCGTCAGGACCATAATGTACTTATTACAAAAGGCATTATTGATGGTTTTACAGCGATTATTTTAGCGTCGACATTAGGGATTAGTGTACTACTTTCTGCGGTGCCTGTTTTTGTTTACCAGGGTGCGATTGCGTTGTTAGCGGGTGTTATTAGTCTTGTTGTGCCAGACGCGGCACTTGATTTATTTATTAAAGAAATGACAGCAACAGGTGGAATTATGATTGTAGCGATTGGCTTAAATATTGCAGGCTTAACGAAAATCCGCGTAGCGAATTTGCTGCCAGGTATTTTGGTTGTTGCTGTGATTGTGGCGATTATATTTCCCTTTCAATAAGTGACGCTGCCAAGCAAGTAAGAGACCGCGCGCGATTTTATCAGCAATAGAAGTTGTCACATGCAGTCTCGTATTTTGCAGGACAGTCGTTTCCATATAGCCGCCTACATTGACGATGCCTTTAATGGATAGGTCGCCAATCGGAGGGAGCTTTTTTTTGACAGCCCGTCCAGGATAAAGCGGACCGTGCTGGAGTAAAATTTGACCAATTGCCCTTTCCTCACCGAGGCAGGCATCAATGGCGATTATAAATGGCTGCTCTATTTGCTGATGAATCCCTTCAACTGTTTCCTGTAAATTAAGTGCGTGTAGTGGTTTTTCAAGCGTGCCGATAATCGGAAAAGGAAAGGCAAAATCGCCTTGAAGCTGACTACCAATGAGCGGACCAAGTGCGTCACCCGTTGAGCGATCTGTGCCGATACAGCAAAATAGTAATGGCGAGTTAAACGGAATTGTCAATAAAAAATGCTCACTTAATTGCCAAACGGCGCCTGTCTGTTCATAATGAATAGCGGGTATTGTTTGTAATGAGGGGTTATCCATAGGCTAATGCTCCTTTATGATTTTGAATGCAGTATATTCAAAAAGATACATTGTTATACAAGAGGTGGAAAAAATGGCGGTACCGCAAATGGAAGATTTTGCAACAACGGATTTAAAAGGAATGGCGAGACTGACGGCCAAGTTTTGGGATTATTTGAAAAGCCCTGAGCTTTGGGATGCGATTATGGTTGGAACAATTAAAATTACAGCCATTTTAATCATTTCATGGCTTATCGTTGTTATAGGGAAAAAAGTTATAAAAAATGTATTTACACTGCGTATGCGCGCACCACTTAGCTATTCGGAGCGCAGGCAAACGACGATTTTAAAGCTATTACAAAGTGTACTTTCATACATCGTGTACTTCTCGGCTATTATGGCGATTTTATCGGTGCTGAACATTCAAATTGCCGGGCTTCTTGCAGGGGCCGGGATTGCGGGTCTTGCTATCGGTTTTGGTGCACAAAGCTTAGTAAAGGATATTATTACAGGATTCTTTATTATTTTTGAGGATCAGTTTGGTGTTGGGGACTATATTAAGTTAAATGCAGCAGAGGGCACAGTTATTGAAATTGGTCTACGTACAACAAAAATCAAGGGAAATACTGGGGAGCAGTTTATTATTCCGAATGGTTTAATTACCGATGTTGTGAACTATTCAGTGAACAATGCAAAGGGCAATGTCGATATGCAGGTGGCACTCAATGCCGATATCGAAAAAGTAGAGAAGGTTATTCAAAATTATTTAGAATTCCTACCAGAGCAGCACGAGGAATTAGTCATTCCACCGAAGTTTTTAGGGGTTGTGAATACGACACCAACAGAGGCAACAATTCGCATTACAGTAGAAACATTGCCACTTCAGCAGCATGCCATTATGCGCGTTATTCGCCGTGATGTCATTGATATTTTACAAAAGAACGGAATCCCGTTATCTGCACCACGCAGAATGGTATGGGACCGAGACGAGGAGGGTGAATAATGGAGCCGAAACAATTTGGACTAAATGATATTGTTGAAATGAAAAAGCAGCATCCATGTGGAACAAATGAGTGGAAAATTATTCGTCTTGGTGCGGACATCCGTATTAAATGCATGGGCTGTGCGCATAGTGTCATGATTCCGCGTCGTGAGTTTGAGAAAAAGATGAAAAAGATGCTTCGCTCAGCAGGCGATGCACAATAAAGCGAAAATAGACTTTTTCGCGAGTTATCAATATAATAAACAAGGTTATACAGAAAATTACGGACTAAACATAGAAAGGTTGTGTCATTCATGGCATTAACAGCTGGTATCGTCGGTTTACCAAACGTCGGTAAATCAACGTTATTTAACGCAATTACAAAAGCAGGCGCACTTGCAGCCAACTATCCATTCGCAACAATCGAACCAAATGTAGGAAGTGTAACAGTTCCTGATGAGCGTTTAGATAAATTAACGGAGCTTGTAACACCAAAGAAAACAGTTCCAACAACATTCGAGTTTACAGACATCGCAGGTATCGTAAAAGGTGCCTCTACGGGTGAAGGCTTAGGAAACAAATTCCTTGCACACATCCGCGAAGTAGATGCAATTTGCCAAGTAGTACGCTGCTTTGAAGATGAAAACATCACACATGTTGCAGGCACAGTCAACCCAATCGACGACATCGAAGTCATTAACCTGGAGTTAATTTTAGCGGATATGGAATCAGTGGATAAACGTATTGCGCGCGTAGCAAAAATGGCGAAACAAAAAGATAAAGATGCGATGGTAGAAGAGCCAATCCTTCAAAAAATTAAAGAAGTATTAGAAGCTGAAAAGCCTGCTCGTGCTGTAGAACTTTCTGATGATGAGTACAAAATCATTAAAGGTCTTCACCTGTTGACAATCAAACCAATGCTTTATGTAGCAAATGTTTCAGAGGATGAGGTTGTTGACCCATCTGACAACAAATACGTAAAAATGGTACAAGAGTACGCAGTTGCTGAAGGCGCACAAGTGATTACAGTATGTGCAAAAATCGAGGAAGAAATTTCTGAGTTAGAAGACGAAGAAAAGAAAGAATTTTTAGCAGAGCTTGGTATTGCTGAATCAGGCTTAGATCAGTTAATCAAAGCTTCTTACAGCTTACTTGGTCTAGCTACGTACTTCACTGCTGGTGTACAAGAGGTTCGTGCTTGGACATTCCGTCAAGGCATGAAAGCACCACAATGTGCAGGCATTATCCATACTGATTTTGAGCGCGGTTTCATCCGTGCAGAAACAGTTGCATTTACTGATTTAGTAGAATACGGCTCAAAGCCAGCTGCTAAAGAAGCAGGCCGCGTGCGTGCTGAAGGTAAAGAATACGTTGTACAAGACGGCGACGTAATGGAATTCTTATTTAACGTATAATGGTGAAAGAGGCATCCTAGTTGGATGCCTCTTTTTTCATATACACATATAATTTTGGCTGCAAAGGATCATCCTTTATAAGCGCATCTTTCGGGAATTTTCGTAGCTCCTTATACATGACAAAATCACCAACTGCACCTGCGATTAAGAAGGCACCTGCAACAATAATAATTAAGCTATTGAGTGCGAAACCAATAATGATGGGCACTATACCTGTGAGCCAAAATGGTAACAGTAGTGCCTTTTTCATTGCCCAGTTTAATAGTGGCTGGCTCGTCGTAGCATAGGCGACACCGAGACTCGTATCAATTCCGTAGCGCATCGATGTCCACGGCACACCACCAAATACCCAAAACCCGAATAAATGGCACGCTTCATGTAAAATGATGAGCAGGATATAGAGCAGTAAAAATAATCCAATGGCACGCAAAATAGCAAATGGGTGGAATGATAGTGATTGCGGTTGCACGAGAATATTTGCTGTGACGAGGACAATGGTGCAAATAATGGTCCACCAAATATTGAGTTTCGTGAGTTTTTTAATATCGAGTTCAATGACGATGGGATTCAAAAAATCACTCCTAAAGATTGTGGAATATAGTTGCCTACAAGTATAGCATGTGTTAAAATAAGAACAAACGTTCCTTTTGATAGAGGACACTTTATATAGTAGTAAAACTAGAGATTAAACTTGTATGTTTGTTTTTGTTGTGATACAATTCATTGATGTGAGTAATAACTAGTTACTTACTCCTTGCTCCCTATATTAGGAGAGCCCAAGTCCATAAGGAGGTGCAAACACAAATGAGAAAGTATGAATTAATGTACATCATCCGCCCGAACATTGAAGAGGACGCGAAGAAAGCTTTAGTAGAGCGTTTCAACGAAATCTTAACTTCAAACGGTGCTGAGATCACTGAAGCAAAAGATTGGGGTAAACGTCGTCTAGCTTACGAAATCAACGACTTCCGCGAAGGTTTCTACCAAATCGTGAAAATCAACGCTGGTACAGAAGCTATCAACGAATACACTCGTCTTGCTAACATCAGCGAAGACATTATCCGTCACATCGCTGTTCGTGAAGAAGATAAATAATTTTTTAAACTTAACTGCTGAAAAAAGGAGGTAGATACTATGATTAACCGTGTAGTTCTAGTAGGGAGATTAACGAAAGATCCTGAACTACGTTATACACCAAGTGGTCTTGCGGTTGTACGTTTTACAATTGCTGTAAATCGTACATTTTCAGGACAAAGTGGTGAGAAGGAAGCAGATTTTATCAACTGTGTCGCTTGGCGTAAGCAGGCTGAGAACCTTGCTAACTTCCAACGTAAAGGGAACTTAATTGGCGTAGAAGGCCGCATTCAAACTGGTAGTTATGAGGGTCAAGATGGTAAGCGTGTCTATACAACTGAGGTTGTAGCAGATTCGGTACAATTTTTAGAGCCACGTAGCGCAGCAGCTGGTGCAGCTCCGACACAACAACCACCATATGGCGGTGGCGGGTACGGTGGAGGCCAAACTAACAATCCACCACCACAACAATCGTATGGTAATGCTCCAACTGGACAACCTTCATTTGGAAATAACCAAAATCAACCACCACAAAATCAGCAAAATTATACACGCGTAGATGAAGATCCATTTGCGAATAGCAAGGGACCGATTGAGGTGTCTGAGGACGATTTACCGTTCTAAGAACCTCACATCTACTAAAAAATATAAAGGAGGACACCAATAATGGCACCACGTCGCGGAGGCCGCAAACGCCGTAAAGTTTGCTACTTCACTTCTAACAACATTACGCACATCGACTATAAAGATGTAGATCTTTTAAAGAAATTCATCTCTGAGCGCGGTAAAATTTTACCACGTCGCGTAACAGGTACTTCAGCTAAATACCAACGTAAACTTACATCTGCAATCAAAGTTTCTCGTATTATGGCTTTATTACCATTCGTTGCAGAAGACAAATAAGAAGTAAGCATTTCATTATTCAGAATGAAATCTTATATAAATCCTATGAAATCAACCTTGATTTCATAGGATTTTTTTTGTTGAATAAAGTAGCAACGTTAAAAGCTCGTCTTCTAAAAAGTAATACAAACATATTCTGGAGAAAAATCTCCATTTTGCGGAAATTGACATACAACATATTTTTAAATATGTGCCAACTGCTATATATTTTAGATTTTGCTCTTAAAAAGTCATTAAAAGATAAAAAGATACGTGCAACTAAAACTTTTTGAGTAGAAAAATGGTGTGAAAAAACGCATGGAAATCGTATGTTTTCATTGAAAAATAGCGTGAAAGGACTGGATTTCAGTGGAATTTGCTTTTTATATAAAAGCAAAATAAAGCGCGTATTTTTAGCGTAAATAAGCGCTTTTTTGTGAAAAAAGTAAAGGATTTTTATGAGTGAAAGGTCTTGTTTTGATAGCGTATTTTTGTAGGAAGTTTGGATTTTCTTATTGAAATAGCATTGCTTTCTACAATAAATGATAGCTGACGCTTATTTTAAACTATGTCGTATATAAATTCTGCAAAACGAAAGATTTTCAATTTTTAAGAGACCGAGGGAAAAATAGGTGTTGAAAAAAATGGTTGAAATAATATGTTGTCGAGCGGTATTTTCCAATGCTTCACAAATAATGTATTGCTGCTTTTCCTATCGAACAGACGTCCCTAATTGATTTTCTTACTGCAATGAAAAATGGTACAATAGAGGGTGTTAATAAAAAGTTTTTGGAATTAAAAAAGGAAGGTACTTCATGCCAAACAACAAAACAAAAGGGCTTGTACAAGGCGCCATGATGGTGGCGATTTTTACAATTTTACTCGCAATTACTGTAAATGTGCCAATCATTAGTATCGTTGCCTCGCTATTTGCACCATTACCAATTGCTTGGTACAGTGCAACTTATGCCCGAAAAATGTCCATACTTGTTACCGTCGTTGCTGTGTTATTATCCTTCTTTATTGGCGGTATATTAGTTGCGCCAATAGCACTTGTTTTAGCGGCAGCAGGCTTTGTAATTGGTGACGGATTACGATTAAAGAAAAGTAAAATATATTTATTTATTTCAACAAGTGTCGTGCTACTTTTCACATTTGCGATTGAATATTTAATCTCATTACGTTTATTTGAATTTGATTTAATTCAAGATTCTTTAAAGATGATGAAAGAGAGCTACATGGCATCCATCGAATTTGTTGAAAGTACGACAGGCCAAAGTCCATTAGACGAAGAAGCATTGGCTGATATGTTCAGTATGGTAGAAATGACGATTCCTGCATCGGTAACAATGGCCATGGTGTTTTTATCGATTATTTTTATTACGGTCAATTTCCCTCTACTTAAGCGCTTCGGAATTGAGGTGCCTAAGTTTGCAACGTTCAAAAATTTACGTTTACCACGCGCTGTGCTTTGGTACTATTTAATTGTTTTATCAATTAATTTATTTGTGCACCCAGAAATGGGAACAACATTGCATATGATTATGTTAAATATTTCGATGATATTATGGGTACTGTTAACAATACAGGGGCTCGCTTTTATTTTTTATGTGCTGGATGCGTATCAATCACCGCCAATTTTAAAAGTAGTGACCGTATTTATGGCAATCCCATTATATTCTTTTGTTATTTTAATTGGGATTCTCGATTTAGGATTTAATATGAGAGAGTATATAAATAACAAAACTCAGAAATAAGGAGCTGAACGTAGTATGGGTATAGTTCGTAAACGTGCCATTCGATATCCATTAATTTTGCTTAGTGTTCTTAGTTTAGTGGCAGCCATCCTTGTGATGAGTTGGAATATATGGATTGGGTTGATTTTTGCCTTACTTTATATCGGTGTAATGGTTTATGCATGGAAAGTGGAGCAAATTACGTATAACGAAACAGAGAAGCATATTGAGTCATTGTCTTACCGCATGAAAAATGTAGGGGAAGAGGCATTTTTAGAATTACCAATTGGGATTTTACTAATTAACGAACAATATATGATTGAATGGGCAAATCCGTTCATGTTAAAAATGCTTGATGCGGATTCATTAGTAGGGCGTGATTTATTTGACTTGTCAGATAGCCTTTATACATTAACGAAGCAGGAAGAAAAACGAGAGGTCACGATTACAATTGTTGACCGAAAATATCGCGTCTACTATAAGCGAGAAGAAAAGCTACTTTATTTCTTTGATGTAACAGAGCAAGTAGAAATTCAGACGCAGTATTTTGCTGATCGTACTGTGCTGGCGATTTTGTTTATTGATAACTTCGATGAAATTACATCTGGAATGGATGATCAGGCGCGAAGCTTGACGAATACGCTTGTGACGTCAATCATTAATGAATGGTCGGCTGAGCATGGAATTTTCTCGAAGCGTATTTCATCGGACCGCTTTATTGCCGTACTAAATGAGTCGATTTTAGCGGAGCTTGAGCAGAAGAAGTTTTCGATTTTAGATGATATCCGTGAGAGAACATTGCAGAAAAATTTAAGCTTAACGCTAAGCATTGGTGTTGGTGTCGATTCACCATCGCTTCTAGAGCTTGGTCAGCTTGCACAGTCGAGTCTTGATTTAGTATTAGGGCGTGGTGGGGACCAAGTAGCGATTAAGCATCCGAATGGTAAGCTACGTTTCTATGGTGGTAAAACAAACCCTGTAGAGAAGCGTACGCGTGTAAGAGCGCGTGTCATTTCGCATGCCTTACGTGATTTAATTCAGGATAGTGATCAAGTATTTGTGATGGGGCATAAAAATCCGGATATGGATTCCATCGGTGCGTCAGTTGGTGTACGCAAAATGGCATCAATGAATAACGTTGCTGGTTATGTTATCGTTAACTTTGATGAGTTACATGGCAGTGTGAGTAGGCTGATGGATGAAATTGAAGTGAAATCGGATTTTTATGACCGTTTTATTTCGCCAGAGGAAGCATTAGCAAAAATGACGACGAAATCATTAGTTGTCGTAGTTGATACACATAAGCCGAGCATGACGATTGATGAGCGCCTACTTAGCCGTACAGAGAAGGTCGTTATCATTGACCATCATCGCCGCGGTGAGGACTTTATTCATAATCCGACGCTCGTTTATATGGAGCCGTACGCATCGTCAACAGCTGAGCTAGTGACAGAGCTATTAGAGTATCAACCAAAGACCGAGAAAATAACAATGCTAGAGGCAACTGCACTTTTATCTGGTATTATAGTGGATACAAAGAGCTTTACCCTTCGTACAGGTGCGCGTACATTTGAGGCGGCCTCGTACCTTCGAACACATGGTGCAGATACGATTCTTATTCAGCGCTTCTTAAAAGAGGATGTGGATACGTATATTGCCCGTTCAAAAATTATTCAATCGGTTGATTTTGTCCGTCCGGGCATTGCGGTGGCGTCAGGTGAGCAAATTATTTACGATTCCGTATTAATCGCACAGACGGCTGATATTTTACTGACAATGAAGGATGTATCTGCATCATTTGTGATTGCGCATCGTTCCGACGGTCGAATTGGTATTAGCGCAAGGTCACTCGGCGAAATTAACGTCCAGCTCGTGATGGAAAAGCTAGGCGGCGGTGGTCATTTAACAAATGCTGCAACGCAAATGACAGCAGAATCAATTGAAGAAGTTAAAAAACAACTATCACAAGCAATTACTGAAGTATTAGAGGGGAGTCAGGAATCATGAAAGTAGTATTTTTAAAAGATGTTAAAGGTAAAGGAAAAAAAGGCGAAGTAAAAGAGGTTGCAGAAGGCTATGCACGTAACTTTTTAATTAAAAATGGTCATGCAAAAGAAGCAACAAATTCGGCTATTAGCGAATTACAAGGTCAAAAGCGCCTTGAAGAAAAAAATGCAGCAGCAGTGTTACAAGCAGCAAAAGATTTAAAAGAGAAAGTAGAAGCATTAGAAGTAACAATTAAAGCAAAATCTGGGGAAGGCGGCCGTCTATTCGGTGCGGTTTCAACAAAACAAATTGCAGATGAATTAAATAAAACACATGGTATTAAAATTGATAAACGTAAAATGGAAAATGATGGTATTCGTGCGCTTGGCTTTACAAATGTACCGGTCAAACTTCACAATGAAGTGAAGGCGACGTTAAAAGTACACGTCATTGCAGAATAAGGAGCGACTTTTATGAACGAATCTATGATAGACCGCGTTCCGCCGCATAACAATGAAGCTGAACAATCGGTTATCGGAGCTATATTCCTTGAGCCGCAAGCGTTAATTACAGCATCTGAAATTTTAATGCCTGATGATTTTTATCGTACAGCGCATCAGAAAATTTTCCAAACGATGCTTACTTTAAGTGATCAAGGAAAAGCCATAGATGTCGTCACTGTAACAGAGGAGCTTTCGGCAAAAAAGGAACTTGAGGATGTAGGCGGCCTCACGTATTTAATGGAGCTTACGAATGCTGTTCCGACAGCAGCTAATATTGCTCACTATGCCAAAATCGTAGAAGAAAAAGCACTTCTTCGTCGTTTAATCCGTGTTGCGACAAAAATTGTCGAGGACGGTTATACACGCGAGGATGAGGTAGAGGCGTTACTCGTTGAAGCGGAGAAGAAGATGCTTGAAGTCGCCAACCGTAAAAATGCGGGCGACTTTAAGCATGTAAAGGATGTCTTAGTAGGCACATTCAAAAATATTGAGACATTGCAAAGTCGCGATGGTGATGTAACGGGTATTCCGACGGGCTTTGATGATTTAGATGAAATTACAGCAGGCTTCCAGCGCAATGATTTGATTATTGTTGCTGCGCGTCCATCTGTTGGTAAAACGGCCTTTGCACTGAATGTTGCACAAAGCGTGGCTGTGAAGGCAAGGGAGAATGTTGCTATCTTCTCACTAGAGATGGGCGCAGATCAACTTGTCATGCGTATGTTATGTGCAGAAGGAAATATTGATGCACAAAAATTACGTACAGGTTCACTAGAAACAGAGGATTGGCAAAAGTTATCAATGGCAATGGGTGCGCTGTCGAGCTCAGGCATTTACATTGATGATACGCCGGGTGTACGTATTAATGATATTCGTGCGAAATGCCGTCGCCTTGCAAAGGAAGATGGGCTTGGGATGATTTTAATTGATTACTTACAGCTAATTGTAGGGAGTGGGAAACCTGGAGAGAATCGTCAACAAGAGGTTTCTGAGATTTCTCGTTCGTTAAAAGGTTTAGCACGTGAGTTAAAAGTACCCGTTATTGCCTTATCACAGCTGTCTCGTGGCGTAGAGCAACGTCAAGATAAGCGCCCAATGATGAGTGACCTTCGTGAATCAGGTTCGATTGAGCAAGATGCTGACATCGTGGCGTTCCTTTATCGTGATGATTATTACGATAAGGAATCCGAAAGTAAAAATATGATTGAAATTATTATTGCAAAGCAGCGTAATGGTCCAACAGGTACGGTAACACTTGCTTTCCGTAAAGAATTTAATAAATTCCTGAATGTCGATTGGTCACAGCACCAACGACCTGAACCAAGGGAATAAGTAGATAAAACACGAACACTCTAACTCACATAGTTAAGAATGTTCGTGTTTTTTATTGACTTTTACTGTTCGGAATTGTTAAAATATTCGTGTTTCACAAACAAGGACGGTAACACGTCTAGCGGAGGTGCTCGTATGACATCAGTAGTTGTAGTAGGAACACAATGGGGCGATGAAGGAAAGGGCAAAATTACAGACTTTTTATCACAAGAGGCCGATGTAATTGCTCGCTTTGCGGGTGGCGATAATGCAGGTCACACAATTAAAATTGGTGACGAGACATATAAGCTTCACCTAATCCCATCAGGTATTTTTTATCAAGAAAAAACGTCAGTAATTGGCAATGGACTTGTGATTAATCCAAAATCGATTGTGAAAGAATTAAATGGCTTACAAGAGCGCGGCATTGATACGTCAAATTTACGTATTTCAAACCGTGCACATGTTATTTTGCCTTATCACATTCATCAGGATATTGTCGATGAACAGAGCCGCGGCGACCAAAAAATTGGTACGACAGCAAAAGGGATTGGCCCGTGCTATCAGGATAAAGTGGCGCGTATCGGTATTCGTATTGCAGATTTACTCGATAAAGAAGTGTTTGAACAAAAACTACGTCATAACGTAGAGCTGAAAAACCGTTTGTTTACGAAGTTTTATGAAGTTGAAGGCATCAGCTTTGAGGATATATTTGAAGAATATTTTGCGTACGGACAAGAAATTGCGAAGTATGTAACAGATACATCGAAAATTTTAAACGATGTAATAGATGAGGGAGGCCGAGTGCTATTTGAAGGAGCACAAGGCATTATGCTCGATGTTGACCAAGGTACATATCCGTTTGTTACATCATCAAACCCAGTAGCAGGTGGTGTAGCAATTGGTGCAGGTGTAGGGCCAAATGCGGTGAGCCGAGTAGTGGGTGTATGTAAGGCATATACGTCACGTGTAGGCGATGGCCCGTTTCCGACAGAGTTGATGGATGCTGTTGGTGATCGGATTCGCGAGGTTGGTCGTGAGTACGGTACAACGACAGGTCGCCCACGTCGTGTTGGTTGGTTTGATGCAGTCGTCGTACGTCACTCTCGCCGCGTATCAGGGATTACAGATTTAGCGCTAAATTCAATTGACGTCCTGTCAGGTCTTGAGACAGTGAAAATCTGTACGGCATATGATTATAAAGGACAAAAAATTACAGAATACCCGGCAAACCTGCATATCATTGAAGATTGTCAGCCGATTTACGAAGAGCTGCCAGGATGGTCAGAAGATGTAACAGGTATTCGCAATTTTGAGGATTTACCAGTAAACGCACAAAACTATGTAAATCGTATTTTAGAACTAACAGGTGTGCAGTTGATGACCTTCTCTGTTGGTCCAGCGCGTGAACAGACGAATATTGTGAATAACGTTTGGAAATAAGAAAGTAGTAGTTTAAAATCCGAGCCACTTGAATTTATCGAAGTGGCTCGGATTTTCGTTGTCTATTATGTATAAATTTCACAAAACATGAATATTAGAGTAAAAATTTGTCTATCATAATCAATAACTTAATATGGCAAAAAGAGATGAAATAATACATTTTCATTACAAAAGAGGAGAATTTCTTTCGAAAAAAGGTGAGGTGTGGTAAATTTTAAAAGTGTGATTTAATTCACACAACAAATAAAATCTATAAAAGGAAATTTATAGAATGTCTTTCGGAGGGGCTTTACATGAGTTCGAATACGAATAATAAAGACTTAAATACGCCAAAAACTAGTATTGTTCGTCACCATAATGGGAAGTTGAAAGTTGCAGCGCTTGCGGCACTTTTAATCTCAAGTGTGTCGTTTAACCTAGGTTTTGCAAAAGAGACAGAGCAAACAAATTCATTTGAAAAAATTTATCATATTTATGTAGCAAATTCTTATATTGGAACAGTGTCTGACTATGCAATTGTTGAACAAATTATTCAAAATAAAGAGCAAGAGGCAAACGAAAAATATAAAGAGTTTGCGGTAGATGCGGCATCTATGGTGAAAGTAGTGCCTGAGCAAGTGTTTGAAGTGGAGTCGGATGATACAGATACAGCAAAAAAACTTGAAGAAGCAATTGTTGTAAAAGCAGCGGCTTATGCGTTAGTAGTAAATGGTGAGCCAGTTGCCTACTTAAAGGATCAAGCAGATTTTGAGCAAGTAGTGAAGGAGTTAAAGCTTCAGTACGCGTCACAAAAAGAGCTAGATGAATTAGCTTCTAGACAGCCTAATGAAACTTTACCCACTTTAAAGAAAAATGAAACACGTATTTTAGAAATTTCATTATCGGCAGATATTACAGGGAATGAGAAAAAGGTGTTCCCCTCTTCTATCATGACTGTGGACGAGGCACTGCGCGTTCTTAAAACAGGCTCATTAGAAGAGCAGGTATATAAGGTGAAACCGGGTGATGTGTTAGGTTCGATTGCGAAGGCACATAATTTAAAACTAGCTGAGTTATTAAAATTAAATCCGAATTTAACAGAGAAATCGATTTTGAATATTGGACAAGAGTTAAATATTACAATTGCTAAACCATTTGTTACGGTAAAAGTAGTGCGAGAGAAAATGAATCGTGACACAATTGATTTCGCTAAAATTGTTGAAGAAGACGAGACAATGTTAAAGGGTGAAAAAGTTGTCAAGCAAGAAGGCACAGTTGGTAAAATCGACATTACGTATGTAATTACTGAGGAAAATGGTATACGTACGGACCGTGTTCAAACAGATGAAAAGGTATTGCGTGAACCAGAAAGCCGTATTGTTGTTGTTGGGACAAAGGTCATTCCTTCTCAAGGTACAGGGCAATTTGCATGGCCAGCAGTAGGCGGTTATATTTCAAGTCATATGGGTCACAGATGGGGGAGACAGCATGAAGGAATTGATATTGCTCGTCCATCCAACTATACAATTAAAGCTGCGGATAATGGTGTTGTCGTAAAGGCAGAGCGTCATTCAACGTTAGGTAACTATGTGATGATTGATCATAATAATGGCTACAAGACAGTATATGGTCACATGTCAAAAATCAATGTTTCTGTTGGTGAAACCGTCGCACAAGGTGCATCATTAGGTGTAATGGGCTCAACAGGTCGTTCAACAGGCACGCATTTACATTTTGAAGTGCATAAAGAAGGAACACCTGTAAATCCAATGGCATATTTAAATAAGTAATTCATATAAAACAGTCTAAGCTTTGTTTGCGAGGACTGTTCTTTTTATTTCCTGGAAAATAATTTGTGCATCCATTCAGCATAGCATGTTTAATGCACGAAAAGGCAAAGCATGATAGAGTGAAATAGTAAGTGAATAAATCAATAATGTATTTGAACATAAATGAAATTCAGAATAAAGGGTGGGTCTATGATGGATAAAACAATTTTAGTCGTTGACGATGAAAAGCCAATTGCAGATATTTTGCAGTTTAATTTAATAAAAGAGGGTTACCGTGTTATTTGTGCTTATGATGGGGACGAAGCTTTAGAAAAGGTAGAAGAAGAGCAACCGGATTTAATGCTTCTTGATATTATGCTACCAAAGCGCGACGGCATGGAAGTATGTCGTGAGATACGTAAAAAGTATGATTTCCCCATTATTATGCTAACAGCGAAGGGCTCTGAAATTGATAAAGTGCTAGGTCTTGAGATGGGGGCTGATGATTATGTAACGAAGCCGTTTAGTACACGTGAACTCATTGCACGCGTAAAAGCGAATATGCGCCGCAGATCTACAGCACCACAAGTCGACGAGCCGACAGTTGATTCAAATGATATTGTTGTAGGCTCACTGACAATTCAGCCGAACGCATATCTTGTGCTAAAGCGTGAAGAGGCGATTGAATTGACGCACCGTGAGTTTGAGCTATTGCATTACTTAGCGAAGCATATTGGGCAAGTAATGACCCGTGAGCACCTCCTACAAACCGTATGGGGCTATGATTATTTTGGTGATGTACGTACAGTAGACGTGACGATTCGTCGTTTGCGTGAGAAAATTGAGGATAACCCAAGTCACCCGATGTGGATTGTGACGCGACGCGGGGTAGGCTATTATTTACGAAATCCTGAACAGGAGTAAGATGCATGAAAAAAGTGGGCATTTTTAAATCAATTCATGTGAAGCTTGTACTAATTTATGTGCTGCTTATTATTATTGCCCTGCAAATTATTGGTTTATATTTCTCGCAGGCACTTGAGGATAGTCTGAAAACAAACTTCCAGCAGTCAATTAAGCAGCGTATAGATTTGGTTGAATTTAGTATTCGTGAGGAGCTACTTAAGGATCGTACTGATACAACTCCAACGCTTGAGGCGAGCCTGAGCGTTATTTTACGTGAATTTTCAACAGAGGATATTAATGAAATTCGTGTGATTGATAATCGCAATCGCATTTTAGCGACATCTGAGCCAGACAATCAGTCACTTGTCGGCCAGCGCTCGAATGATGATTTAGTGCGTAAAGTCATTTCCGTCGAAACGCCGCTCGATACGATTTCGTTAGATAAACAAACGAGGCAGCGCGTGTGGGTACTTGTCAGTCCAATTACGGAGACAGTCGGGCCAAATAGCGAGCTGCTAGGTGCGATTTATATTGAGTCGGATATTGAAAAAGTATTTGAGCAAATGAATCAAATTAATCGTATTTTTGCTATTGGGATTTTAATTTCACTTGTAATTACAATTATTTTAGGAATCTTAATTGCGCGTACGATTACACGTCCAATTTCGGATATGCGTAAGCAGGCGCAGGCGATGTCAAAAGGGAACTTCTCGCGAAAGGTGCGCGTATATGGTACCGATGAAATTGGACAGCTTGCGATTGCATTTAACCATTTAACGAACCGTCTACAAGAAGCGACTTCTACAACGGAAGCAGAGCGCCGCAAATTAACGAGTGTCCTTAGTAATATGACAGACGGTGTCATTGCGACAGATCGTAAAGGGAAAATTATTTTAATTAATGACCCGGCACTGAGCCAATTACATGTGACGCGAGAGGCGACGCTAAATCGTCCGATTACGTCTGTTCTCGGACTTGAAGAGGATTATAGCTTTGAAGATTTAATTCATATGAAGGATTCAGTGAATTTAGACTTTAGCACGCAAGACGCACCGTATATTTTACGTGCAAACTTTTCAGTTATTCAGAAAGAGACAGGCTTTGTGAATGGGCTTATTACGGTGCTGCATGATATTACCGAGCAAGAAAAAATCGATATGGAGCGCCGTGAGTTTGTAGCGAATGTATCGCACGAATTACGTACACCGCTTACAACGATGCGCAGTTACTTAGAGGCGTTAGCGGACGGGGCATGGCGCGATGAGAATATCGCACCTACTTTCTTGAATGTTACACAAACTGAAACAGAGCGTATGATTCGTCTCGTAAATGACCTGCTACAGTTATCAAAAATGGATAGCCAGGATTATGAGCTGCGTAAAGAGGTTGTAGAGTTTAATAAATTTTTCAGACGTATTATTGACCGCTTTGAAATGTCAAAATCGCAAAATGTGGAGTTTATTCGCATGCTACCGGAGACGAGCTATTTTGTTGATATTGATACCGATAAATTAACACAAGTAATTGATAATATTATTTCAAATGCACTGAAGTATTCACCAGATGGCGGTAATATTCGCTTTGGTTTTACCGTGTATGATACGATGTTACGCGTTATGATTTCGGATGATGGGATGGGGATTCCAAAAGAAAATGTGACCCGTATTTTTGACCGTTTCTACCGAGTTGACCGTGCACGCGCACGCTCGATGGGTGGTACGGGCCTTGGTCTGGCGATTGCACGTGAAATGATTGAGGCGCATGGCGGAAAGATTTGGGCAGAAAGTGAAGAGGGCTCAGGCACGACAATCTTCTTTACGCTACCTTATGAACTAGATGAAGCGGGGGACTGGGAATGAAATATGTAGAGCAAGTGAAATCGGTTGTTTTGCTATTTTTAGTCCTTCTAAGTGTTGTACTCACGCTGCTTATTTGGAATTATAAGCCGGACTATGCCTTTTTAGAGGAAGCACCTGTTGAAGAGATCACAATTGGTGAGGAGAAGCAGCTAAAGGATGTGCTAAAGCCTTATCGTTTGTTATTTACACAGGACGGGGCCTTAAAAGGTACTGTGTCTTCTTCTGCTATTGATAGCTTATACCAGGAACTTACAACATGGAGGGCAGAGGAATTCAACTTAATTAATAGTAACTTATCGAATGATAAATTAAATGAAGTACTACGTGTTGATGACCGTATGACGCTATTTTTTAGTGAGCAAATTCCCCTGCCGCTCTTTGCAGGGATGCTTGAATTTCAGGAGGATGAGCTGCCTGAAGTAAGCTTCGACCGTATCATTTTAGATTGGGGTAGCATGGGCGCGGCCAACCAATTGCAACTGTTGTTTGTTAATAAAAAGGAGCGCTCACTATACAGAGCGTATGTAACATTACCGAAGCGTTCAAAATTTAAAGAGACGGTATTAGATTCGATTACGTATTATGATGAGTATGTAGAAATAGAGCGTTTAGGTGAATTATCGATGTATGTAGCACAGGAGCCTATGGAATCGATTCAGTATACATATTATATTGATGACATTTCACCAGATCTATTTAAAAATATTTTATTTACGGATCCAAGTATTGTGCAGCGTAATGTAGAAAGTGCGCAGTCAGAGCGTTATACAGATGGCATGTCGCTCATGACGGTCGATACGCAAAACCGTATTTTGAATTATGTATATCCAGCGGCTGAAAGTATTACGCCAATTCCCGCCTCAAAGCTAATACGTGATAGTGTTAATTTTTTAAATGAGCATGGTGGCTTTACAGCAGACTATCGTTTTTCTGCGATGAATGCGAGCAGGCATGCAGTAGAATACCAAATGTATTTACAAGGGTATCCAGTGTATAGCCATATGACGACCACACGTATTACAACAACGTGGGGAGATAATCGTATTTTCCGCTATCGTCGACCGTATTATTCGTTAGATGTGGATATTACAAGCGTAAAAACCGTGCGAGAGCTGCCTTCTGGCGAAGAGGTTGTCGCGCATATTCAGGATAATCCTGAGCTTGACTATGATGCGGTAGGCGAGCTTGTTGTTGGTTATTATTTAATGCAAAATCAAAACTTGCGCTTTTATACGTTAGAGCCGAGCTGGTTTGCATTAATTAATGGTAGCTGGACGCGCATTATGTTAGGAGGTGATGAAGATGGATTGGAATAAAACGAAATCGATCTTCATCGTCGTTTTTTTAATACTGAATGTCTTTTTATACTCGCAATATTTAGGGAGTAAAAATGAAGAAAAGAAGCTTGAAGTTATTGGTGAGACGACCAAAATTGAGGCGCAATTAAAAGAAGAAAATATTACGTATATTGCATTGCCAAATAACATTGAATCAGCGTCGTATCTTTCTGGTAAGGTGAAGCAATTTACGAAGGCGGATGTACCAACAAGCGGTAGTCCAAACCTTATTATTGAAAATGAAACAAAATTGTATGCGACATACCAAACACCGGTGGAACTGCAAGCAGGCAGTGATTCGGAGCGTTTTCTACCATTTATGCAAAACTATGTGTATGAAGGCGCTTCCTATACATTGTGGCAAGTCGATGAAGAAGAGCGTACGGCTACCTTCTTTCAGCGTGTAAATGATCGGACGCTTTATTATAATATTGGCGCTGTTGTGAAGTTGTATTGGAATACAGACGGTGCAGTGTATGGTTATGAGCAAACAATGCTTGAAAAAATAGAGGAGCTTGAGCAAAAGGAAACCATTTTATCCCCAATTCAAGTGATTCAAATTTTATATTCGAAAAACTTATTAAAGCCAGATAGCCGTATTTCGTCAATGAAGCTTGGGTTTTCTACACTTGTACAACTGACGCAAACGCAAGTATTTGCGCCGACGTGGGAGGTACATGTGAAGACGAAGGATAATAACGAGGAGCAGTATTTTGTAAATGCTGTCGAGGGCAAGATTCTTGATATTGAGCAAGGCTTTGTAGAAATAAATGATGTAGAAGAGTAAGGAGCTAGCAGCATGCGATTTAGTGTTTTAGCGAGTGGTAGTACAGGTAATGCTGTGTATGTAGAGAATGATGAGCACGCATTTTTAGTCGATGTCGGCTTAAGTGGTAAAAAGATGGAGCAGCTATTTGCTAAAATTGATCGAGATATGAAAAAGTTAACAGGCATTTTAGTAACGCATGAGCATAGTGACCATATTAAGGGGTTAGGCGTTGTGGCGCGTAAATACAATGTACCAATTTTTGCGAATGCAAAAACATGGGATGCAATGGACGGCTTAGTTGGTAATATTCCAACTGATTTGCGTTTCCATTTTGATATGGAGACGGTGAAGTCTTTTGGCGGTATTGATATTCAGTCATTTGCAGTCTCACATGACGCGGCGGATCCAATGTTTTATACATTTAATCAGGATGGACGCAAGCTAGTTGTCATTACAGATACGGGTTATGTGAGTGATCGTATGAAGGGGCATATTGCGGCAGCTGATTCTTATGTATTTGAAAGTAATCACGATGTCGGCATGCTACAAATGTGTCGCTATCCATGGAGCATTAAGCGACGTATTTTATCAGATGTTGGGCACGTATCAAACGAGGATGCGGCTGTTGCGATGAGTGAGGTTGTCGCGGAAAAGCCGACACAAATTTATTTAGCCCATTTATCGAAGGATAATAATATGAAGGATTTAGCGCGCATGAGTGTCACACAAACACTTGAGGCGTGCGGAGTCATGACAGGTGAATATGTGCATTTGCATGATACAGATGCAGAAGAGCCGACGAGGCTTATAACGGTATAAATGAGGGAAAAGGGATTTTGCTTAGGCAAAGTCCTTTTTTAATGAGCTTTTAAATGATTTTCATCTAATTTTAATGTTTTGCGGATAGAATGGTAGTACAAAGTAGAGAGAAAGGATGAGTGAGATGAGTTACCTTCAAGATGATGACAAGCAAACTGAACAATTAACGCCGCTTGAGGCAAGGTTAAAACGAGAAGAGGAGGAGCGCAAAAATAAGGCAGAGCGAAAACGCATGCGCGGGGGCAGTAAGGGCGGCTATTTTATTAGTGGCTTATCGGGTGTGATTGTTGGTGCGCTACTCATGTGGTTATTACTGCCGTCATTAGTAAATCAATTACCAGGTACAACAACTACTGGCTCAGAATCGGGGCCTGCAATTACGCAAACTGCAACAGAGGTAACGTCTGATATTGTGTCGGCAGTTAATAAAGTATCAGAGGCGGTTGTGGGAATTACGAACATTCAAGAAGTATCAATGAGCTTCTGGAATCCACAAGATACATCCACACAAGAGGCTGGAAATGGTTCAGGTGTTGTGTATAAAGTAGAAGGCAATAAAGCATTTATTGTAACGAATCATCATGTAATTGATGGGGCGAAACAGCTTGAAGTAACAATGGCAGATGGTTCGAAAGTAGAAGCAGAATTAGTTGGTAGTGATATTTGGACAGATTTAGCAGTGATTGCAATTCCTAATGAGAAAGTAACAACAGTTGCACAGTTCGGCGATTCGGAAATATTAAAACAAGGTGAAACCGTGATTGCAATCGGTAATCCACTTGGCTTAGAGTTTTACGGCTCTGTTACTACAGGGGTATTATCAGGGAAGGACCGTTCTGTACCTGTGGATTTAAATGGCGATGGTTATGAAGACTGGTCAACGGACGTTATTCAAACAGACGCAGCAATCAACCCAGGCAATAGTGGTGGTGCTTTAGTGAATATTGCAGGTGATTTAATTGGTATTAACTCAATGAAAATTGCAGAATCATCTGTTGAGGGATTAGGCTTCTCTATCCCCATTAATTCGGTCATTCCGATTATTGAAGAGCTAGAAAAGTCAGGTGAAGTACAGCGCCCAACAATGGGGGTATCGCTACTTGATTTAACAGAAGTACCAGCATTCTATCAGCAACAAACATTAAAAATCCCTGAAGAAATTACAACAGGCGTCGTCGTTTCACAGGTTGTGCGCGGATCAGCAGCAGATACAGCAGGCTTACAGCAATATGACGTCATTGTGGAAATGGACGGGAAGAAAATTGAGGATGTCATTGATCTTCGGAAGCATTTATACAATGAAAAAGAAGTAGGCGATACAATGCAATTAAAAGCGTATCGCCAAGGTAAATTAATCGAAGTAAAGTTAACACTTGTTGATAACACAACCTTATAATTGTGGATAATCGGGAAAAATAATTTAAAAATTACACACAGCAAGTAGGGGAGAAAATGCTTTTCTTTCTTACTTGTTTTTTGTTTGCTACAATAGATTGTGGATAACATTCACCGGATTGTGTATAAGTTTGTGGAAATTTCAGAATAGTGGAGGAATAAGATAATGAAAAAATTTAGCTGCGAAAGTCATATAGATCACGCCTTGGACATGCATGTTGCAGAGACAGAGGAATTTCCGATGATGGAAATGCTCTCAGAAGATGAAAAGTTATCAACAGCTTGCTCTTATTGTGAAAACAAAGCCGTATATATTGTATCAAGTAAATAACTTTACACAATATATAGTGGTTAATTGTTGATATGTGGATAAACCTGTGGATAACTCGTTTATAAATAGAATATAAAGGTGGATAATTTGTGAATATAACGATCATTTCTGTCGGTAAATTAAAGGAAAAGTATTTGAAAATGGGCATTGATGAATACGTGAAGCGTTTAGGTGGCTATGCAAAAATCGATATTATTGAAGTAGCTGACGAAAAAGCGCCAGAGCAGCTAAGCGATGCGGATATGGAAATTGTTAAACGTAAAGAAGGCGAACGTATCCTAGCAAAGATTAATGACGGCACGTACGTTATCGCGCTCGCACTCGATGGAAAAATGAAAACAAGTGAGGAAATGGCCGCCGACTTAGATGCGCTTATGACGTACGGGAAAAGTAAGATTGCGTTTGTCATTGGAGGTTCACTTGGTCTTCATACAGACGTACTACGCCGCGCGGATGAGAAACTATGCTTTGGTAAAATGACACTGCCACATCAGCTAATGAAGCTCGTGCTAGTAGAGCAGATTTATCGTAGTTTTAGGATTATTAAGGGAGAACCTTATCATAAATAGGGGCGGTTTTTTATAAAACTAATTATGACAGTCTAACATATAAGTTAGGCTGTTTTTAATTTAATCTCAGTAAATGTAATCAGGATAAGAAACCATATAAAATCTTTTGAATAGATGTATAAATGTTTATTTGTTAATATATAATAAAATTGACGTAAAAAAATTACGGGAGGTAACACAATGCTAAAGATGTTTAGTGTATCAAATTATAAAATTTTTAATGAGAAAGTTA
This sequence comes from Solibacillus sp., assembly GCA_040274725.1. Lineage (GTDB taxonomy): Bacteria > Bacillota > Bacilli > Bacillales_A > Planococcaceae > Solibacillus. The sequence goes on from JBEMAQ010000027.1 coordinate 43,011, forward strand.
CATTGGACTTTTCAAAAGTACGTGATTACAAATTTAATGAGAACTGTATTAGTAATGGACTAATTAGTAAATCAATTATGTATGGTAAAAATGCTGTAGGTAAAACCAACCTGGGTTTTGCACTGATTGATATAAGATTTACAGTATTGCCAAATGAAAGAAAAGTTAACGATCATATTGGTTATCTAAATGCAAACAGTGAGAAAAAATCTGCTAGATTTGAATATGTTTTCATGATTGATAATAAAGAAATAGAATTTATATATGAAAAGGAAACTCCTAATAAACTCAGTTATGAAAGTTTAAGTATTGATAATACATTAGTATATGACTTCGATTTTTTAAATCAAAATGGGAATTTGAATAATTTAAAAGGCTACGAAGAATTAAAGCACTTGAACTTTGAAGAATGGGATAATGAGATACCTATCCTAAGATATATTTTAAGTAATTCAAAACTTAATGAATTAAATATTTTAAAGAAATTAAGTAAATTTATTGAAGGTATGACTATACTTAAGCCTTCAGACAGTAGAGTACATTTCAGAGGACCAAAACTTATAAATACAGGCATAGTAAGTACTATAATTGAAGAGGATTTAGTACATGACTTTGAAAAGTTTTTAAATAATTGTGATATTAACATTCAGTTGAAAATAGATATTACACCTGAAGGAGAAAAAAAACTATATTTTGATTATAAAAAACCAATCGAATTTATAAATAATGCTTCTAGTGGAACGTTAGCATTAACTGCTTTATATATTTTTCTGAAAAAGTTAAATAAAATTAGTTTCTTATTTATTGATGAGTTTGATGCGAACTTCCATTTTGAATTAGCAGAACGAATGTTAGAAAGCGTAAAAGTAAAACAAGAAGCTCAAATTATTTTAACTACTCATAATACAGATTTAATGACTAATAAATATTTAAGACCAGATTGTTATTTCTTAATGTTACCAAATAAAATTGTTTCTATAGCAGATGCTACTAAGAGAGAATTAAGACAAGGACATAATTTAGAAAAATTATATCAAAGTGGAGAATTTCATATAGAAGCATAGGGGGAATCAAGTTGAGTCAAAAAACAAAGATTCTATTACTTGTAGAAGGCGAAAAAACAGAAAAAGAATTGTTCTCACATTTATATGAAATCTATGGCATAAATGATGTGGAAATAATTTCCTATAAAACGCATATTTATGCGTTTTATCATAGATTGTTTAATGACTATTCTGTAGATGGAGTAATTGATTTTGATTTTATTGATATTCCTTTATTTTTAAATGATTATTTTAGTCTGGAGGGCGAAGAAATTTTAAATGAATCTGATTTTAGAGATATCATATTAATATTTGATTTCGACCCACATGATCCTAGTTATGATGCAGATAAACTGGAAATACTTGTAGAAAATTTTAATGAATCGACGGATAAAGGGAAATTATATATTAACTATCCTATGATTGAATCATATAAAGATATAACTAGTTTAGAAGATGGAAGCTTTAATAATAGCGAAGTGACTCTTGAGGATTTAAAGAAAAGGTCAAGAGGGACATCTTATTATAAGAGGTTAGTAGATTCAAGGACGTGTATTACTGACATACAACTTTTAGATGGAGAAAAAATTAAAGATATTATATTAGTACATCAAAAAAAATTAGAATATATTTTGGGTGATAAATACGAGGAATTCGAAAAATATAAATCTTTATGTAATCTTCAATGTGAAAAAGTAAGCAACGATAATTCTTTATGGATTTTAAATACAAGTATTTTACATATGCTAGAACAATATGGGGTATAAATTAACTGCACTTAGCCACATTACGGAGAACCGTATCACAAGTAATTACAGTTTTTTTAAAAGAACCACTAGGAATATTGAAATAACAATATTCCTAGTGGTTTTGCTAATTATAAACCAAATGACGATTTTAGCCAAGGTTACCATGGATGTAAGCAATCGAGGATATGTATGGCGTAAATCTACTTAATTGATAGCCCTATTAAATTTTATGGAAACAAAAAAGGCAGCATCTCACAAGGAGATGCTGCGGTAGAATTCTTTGTTCCTGAAGAACTCTAATGGGTTTGGCACC
>JBEMAQ010000028.1:0-42829 GCA_040274725.1 Solibacillus sp.
ATGATTGTCTCATGTCAGTTGAATTCGTTGAAGGTGTGGTGTATTTGACGCTTACTTTTAAATACGGACTCTTAAATGGTCCAAAAGAACCCACGGCTTTCCTTCACTTCTACTATGAAAAAATAGTAGCACAAACCATGGCCTCGGTCTGTACTACTAATGTTAGTATGTTTTAAGCATTATTTATAAATCCTATTTCAAATCCCTCTTTAGATTCTACGCTAAATTTCTTTATAACATATTTATTATAATTTGTTTCTAATTCTTCAGGAAAATCGTTATCAACAATTATAATTTGATGATCCTTATTTTCTTCTAAAGCCTTCGAAGAAAATTCATGAAGATATTTATAAATTCTTTTATATTTTGTTGGATCATCCAATGCCTCGTTTAAGTTATTATTTTCTTCCGAGGTCGCATCATCTTTTTTTGTTTTACCTAAATATTTTCCGATAGTATCTATCATTACTAGGGAAGGATATTGTGTGCTGCTATTTAAACTGTTCTTTAATAAACTTACTATGTAACCAACTGAAACTAATGTTCTTAGACCACCTGAAGTTAATTCTGTATAATCTCTATCTCTGACTATAGGTAAATATGTTTTATCACTAATACTAATTCCATACGGATTTTTAATTGGTATAAATTCAAGAAATTCTTTTAAATAATTACCTAAATTATCTAAAACACTATTTACAGTTGGTGCTGTTGCTTTTAAATTATCTAATTTAATGTTCAATTCAGTAATTTGCTGATTTAAAAGTTCTATTTCTTTGTTTATATTGTCTAATTGATTTCTTAACTTTAATAAATAATTTATTCTTTCTAATTCTTCATGTAACTGTGATTTTCGAGAAATAATTATGTCTCTCTGAGAGATAAAGGGTGAAATAAAATTATTAGCATTCTCATCTAATAGGTTTTTTAAATCTTTAAGTATATCGTAATGTTCATTTATATCTACTTCAAGATTTGCAAGATCAATTCTCGTATCGCTTATTAGTTTTTTTAACTCTTTAACTTTATTCTGAATGCTATTTAATTCTTTTTTTAATAATAAGTCACTATGATCATTAAAATATTCATTTGCACCATCAATAGAAAGACTATTATTACAAATTGGACAATCTACATGTTCAAATTTTAAAGATGATAACCTCTTTTTAGTATTTATCGAGATCTTTAATTTATCTATGTCCTTTTCATATTCAGCTTTAAGCCTAATATTTTGTTCTAATTGTCTTTCCTTAAAAATCTTATTTTCATTTAGTTTGCTAACTAGCTTTTCTAAACTTAAAATTTGCTCTCTTAATTCGTTATCAATATTACTATCTGCAATCATATTAGTATTCAATACTTCAATTTCACTGTTTATTATTTCTATGTCTTTTAGTAAATTATTTTTTTCACTTGTTAAAGAACTTTCAGTCGAGATATTTGTTTCTCTAAAAAAGGTAGATATTACTGAATATTCATTCTTCTTTTTATTCTTATCCTTTGCCTTTTCTGCAATTTCATTTTGTAACTCTGTAATTTGAGTATCTAATACGTTGTGCAAAAACTTGAAGGTTTCTTTATTTTTTGTTATTAATGAATAGGATTTCCTATCTAATATTTCTTTGCTACCAACTTCGTCTTGATTAAAAAAGCAATATTTAAAAATATCTCTGAAGCTTAGTCTTGCCATTTTAGAATCTTGTTTACTCGGTGATTCTTTTATTTTTATTAAGGGAATATTTAATTGAGATAAGAGGAAATCTGAATAGAATCCTGCTGAGCCCTGTATACTAAAATTCGGGCCATACTCTTTGGGGAATACATCATCCATTGAATCAATTTCACTTTTATAAACTTCAATATATTTAGTTGCATCAAATATATCTCTTTTAATAGTAAAAGTAACGTTATTAATTTCTAATTCCAATAGGGCATATTTTCCGTGCTTTTCTATTTCATCATACAAGTCAACCTTTTTCCCTCCCAGCATATAATCAATAATATTTAATATACTGGATTTACCTGTATCTGAATCCCCGTAAATTATATTTAAACCCTTATTAAAACTTACATAATATGATTTTTGTCTTCCAACCAAAACTAATTGATTTATAATCATTTTCGGTGATGAATTACTCATATTTAGACCCCCTTAATTAAAGGCATGATACTTTTTGTCAACTCATTATTGGATACTGATTTTAGTACTTGTAAATAATCTGTAAGTTCACTAATTCTAAGAATTTCTTCAATATCCAGATCATTGATAAATAATCTACCTTTATCGCTTATAACATAAAAAATTTCTTCATTCTTAAAACTCACTTCTACTAATCCAAATTTAAGCATTATTATTAAAAGTGTTTTTGTTTTATTTATATCTAAAAATTCATTTTTACTGGGATATAAGGTTTCAATGGATTTCCTTTCTGAATTTAATAATTCCAATTTTCGTTTTTTTGTTTCTAATAATTGTTTTAATATATGTGGATATTTTACTAGAAAATCGAAAATACCAATCTTGACTAAATTTAATACTGGATTTCCTTTACTAGAATATGATAAATCTTTAATAATAATTAGTTGTCGAATTAATCTATAATTTAAATTGAGTTCTGGAACTATAAAATTTATTGATGTATTATCTTCCATGCCTTTGTTTTTCCTTTCTCAATGTTTCTAAATCTTTAATACAGTTTTCTTTTGCCCACCAAATATCCTTATCTAAATTATTTGCAAGTTGATTCAACATACCCGTCTTTTTATTTGCATCAATAAGGGGTATCGTTATATTTAAAAAATTATTATCATTTTTAATAATTTCTTCATAGATAGTAGTGACTAATTCTGTACTTGATTTAATTGTTCCCTCTGTAAGCTTCATGAAATTTAGTAAATACAATCTTTCTAAATTTTTGTATAACTGTTTCAAATCATCCATTGAGTATCCACTGCTGAGCAAAACTTTAAGCATATATTCAGCTTCAAAAAAGGTTTCTTTGGAATCTTTAATTATTTTATTATGTACATCTGCCAACAATAACTTTAAGACAAATATTTCATCATCTAATTTGCCATCATTAGTAAATTCAATTTTATTCATTGCAATCGAATAACTTAATTCTTTCTGAAAATCATTTAAATTATTTGTAACTGACCTACAAACCATACTATTTACATTTTCAGGTTTTGATATATTAAAATGATCATTATCACACGATACCTTTAATCCCGTTTCTACTTCATACCCGACAGCACTTTGTTCATCTACAATGTCATCAAAATGGCCATAATAATAAATCGTTTTAGGCAATTTCCCATGATTTTTTATCCATCTACTTGTTGTCTCATCCAAAAATTCACTCAAAGGTACTAAATCAACTACTTGTGAATTATTAAGTTTTAATTTCTTTCCTATTGTAGCCCAGTTAGAACCCTTATGAGGAACTGCAAGTGAAATAAAAAGTTTAACCTTTGTTTCTCCAATAAGTTCTAGTTCATTTAATATATATGATTTTGATATTAAGCCACCCATACTATGAGCCACCAATATTATATTTTTATAGGCCCTACAATATGTTTCTATTGAAGATTTCAGAAAATCACTAAGTTTCTCTATTCCTATGTTCTTTTTTGAATTAGACCCTTTTCCTAAAAGGATATTAGTAATAGATCTCACCAGTCGTACATTACTAAAATCCATTAATTTAGTAAAGTATTCAAAGTAAGCAATATCAAAATTTTCTTTAATTATATTGTCCTCTAGTAAGAAATCGGAGAATTTAGTCCCGTTAACATTTTCCCATGTTTTTGAATTACTAGTGAAACCATGAATAAAAAGTATTAAATTTTCTTTATGTGAATCAACATTATTTGTTACAAAATTAATCGGTGTTCCCATTTTTTATCTTCTCCAAACAAGTACTTTTTATTTCTTATTATACATTTTTTAGGTATATTTCAGTTAACTATTTCCTCGATTTTTATGAATTCCAAAAAATAGTTAAAAACCTTACTGTTAAACCAATCCTATCAAATTTTAACTATAATCCAGAAGGGATAAGTCTAGCGTAGAAAAGTCCAGAGTAAAATTGGTGAATAGGGGCGGTGCAAATGAAAGTACTTTTCATTAATAAAACATACTAACATTAGTAGTACAAACCAAGGTCATGGTTTGTGCTACTATTTTTTATAGTAGAAGTGAAGAAAGGTTGAGAGGTGCAGGGGACCATTTCAGAGTCCGTATAGAAAACAGACCGACTTCACACCCTTATTTGAATCAGTTTAGTATGTTGGGTCCAAGAAATCGCGTATAAGAAAATGGAATCGATAAGGCTATGTGAAGACTTCTATAATTGGCTATAAAGGAGAAGATTTATATGAAACATGTGATTGCCCTTGATGTCAGTAAAGGGAAAAGTACGATGGTGGTTTATGATGGCTATATGCAATGTGAATTTGAAGGTGAGTTGTACCATACACGTGTTGGTTTCGAACAGCTTCAACAACGTATCGAGGAAATAACTAGTTTGGATGGCCAAGCTCCTGAAATCATCTTTGAAGCGACAGGTGTCTATTCAAAGCCAGTAGAAAAGTTCTTAACTGATTATGGCCACACATACTACCGCATGAATCCACTTGAAGCGAACCTACAAATGGCTAAGATGCGTCGTCATAAAACCGATGTCAGTGATGCGCATGAGTTGGCAAAAACCCACTTTAAAATAGAACGCGAAACAACGTATGTGCAGGACGATTATTATGAACAGATGCGTGCGATTACACGATATTACGATGAAATTGATGAGGAAATCATTCTTTTACGCAGTCGAATGCACGCGATTTTACATGTATCATTCCCGGAATTAGAACAGCTTATTACGCCAAGTTCGGCACTATTTTTAAATTTCGTACAGTTGTATCCGCACCCGGTTCTTTTAAAAGAACATTCAAAGACAATCATTAAAAATCGCTTAAAAAATAACACGCGCAAAAACCTTTCATTAGGACGTGCAGAGAAAAAAGCAGTTCTATTATTAGAAGCTGCGGAAAATTCATATCCGGCTATTGAACCAACAGATATCCGATGTGATCAAGTCCGCGATTATGCTCGACGTATAATGGAATTAATGGAGAAGAAAGAAGAGCTTGTGAAGCAGATGGTGGCGATGTCTGAGGCAAGAAAAGAATATCTCGTATTACACTCGATTCCAGGCATTGGCGATACAACCGCGTGCCGATTAATTGGGGAACTAGGCGATATTCGACGTTTTAAAAATGCCAAACAAATTAACGCTTACGCAGGGATTGATATTATGCGCTATCAATCTGGGAATACGCAGTACCGTGACCGCATTAATAAACGAGGAAACAAGAAACTACGAAAGATTTTATATTTTATGATCTGTACGATGATTATGGCAAAAGGAAAGCCGAACCATTTTGTGGACTACTATTACAAATTAAAAACGCAACCTCAGAGGAAGCCCCATAAGGTCGCAATTGTGGCGTGTATCAATAAATTTCTGAAAGTGACATTTCAGTTAATGACACACGGTATACTGTACGATTATGAGTCCGCATTACCAGCTCAGAAATCGTAACCAAGTTTAAATTAACTATAGCATATTGACCTTTCGAAAAAAAGAAAATCGTGAGGTCTTTTTGTCATGTGAAAATTTAGTTGTAGTTGGGAGGGGTACCCCTCCCAACTACAACTAAATCAAAAACATAAAAGAATTTATAGGGATACACTTGACTAACCGTAAGAAAGCCGCATTGCTACTGTTGAAATTTAGCAATGCGGCTTTCAATTACTTATTATTCTTCTCTCGAATAACAGCGCGAACTGGGGAACCATCAGCACCTTCAATTTTTAATGGCAGGCAAATGAGCTCGTACAGGCCTGAATCAATCCGGCTCAAATCCAATCCCTCTACAATTTGAACATGATGCTTATACAATGCATGATGCGCGGCTAAATCCTTACTCGTTAATGGATCGACGGATGGGTTGTCTACACCGAGCAGCACAACACCGCGTTCTTGTAAAAGCGGTGCTACATCAGCATCAATAATCGGAATGTGTTCAGGAAACTGCTCACTCACCGCATCGACTGTTTTTAATAGCACACGCTGTACACCTTGAAAATCAATAGTTTATAAAAAGTTCGCAGTAATAATCTGCTCCCCTCGACAATCAATGACGATACAATCGCCAATAAATATATTGACATCAAGCTGCTCTATCGTTTCTGCGTTGCAATTGTAGTGAGATGGTGAATCAGCATGCCGACAATACCGAACAGGAGCAGCTGGATGGCGACGGATTTTGATTGCCATACTCGCCATATTTGCGCGCGGTTTGGTTTACATGCTTGCAGGAAGAGAAGCAGGATGCCTGCAAGTATAAGGCGTACTGTCACGAGCCAGTTGACCTCGACATGAAAATCTTGAAACAAACGTTGCGCCACCGTGCCACCAATCCCCAAAAATATCGCCCCACAAATCACGAAGAGAAAGCCGATTTTTCGATTGTTCATACTTTCCACCACCAATATAAGAATAGTATGATTATAGAAGATATGACAGAGTGAAACTAGCTAAAGCGCTGCGGCACGTGTATTACGCGGGGAAAATGAATCTTGTGCAATGCTGCCCGGGTTCCGGGACGAGCGCTTAGGTTAGTCGTAAAGCCTCTGCACAAGCTGCTCGAAATCCTCTTTAGCTAGCACCTCGTCCATTTGCATAGCTGTTGTACGATGAGTGTCATCCTGCCCGTAGCGAATAAAGATGGCCTGCTTGTGCAGTGCGTGATTGTAATCATTATACGTTTTCGGCACGTCACCCTTCGCCTGCTTTAAAAACGGCGCATAACCTTTGCCCGAGCCTAAAAATAACACAGTAAGCTCCTTGTCATGAAATACGTCAATAAATAAATCATCAGAAACCGCTTCAAAAAATAACGGGTTAATAATGAGAAAATCGTAATCATTTTTTAATGTGTCGCTAAAAAGGTCAGCTATTGTCAGCTCCATAATTGTCACGTTTTTGTAATCAGGTAATACTGAATTACCGATTTGGCCGATGGAAATGGAGTCTTTGGAATATAAGTATTCACCGCTACAGCCGGAGAGCAATAGTATGCTGACGAGTAGTACATAAAATTTTTTGTACATTATGCCACTCCTTTTTTCTAAATTATACCAAAATAAGTGAGTTGGATGATTGGACTTTTTTTTAGGGTCAGAGTTTGTTACAGTAGAGGGAGTAGTGAAAAGAAGGTGTCTCATATGAAAATCGCATTAGAGTGGATCATTGTAGCGTTGGCGGCGTATTTTACGGCGCACTTAGTCATCGGGCTTGATTACAACCCGACAATGGCACTCATTACGAAACTGTTAGAATGCTCGCTGTGGATATGCGCAATGGTTTACGTGTGGAAATTTGTGCATTTTGACGGGGAGAAGTCGGAGAAAAAATAACAAGCTTTAGGGGAAACCCTAGAGCTTTTTTTATAAGGAGTGTATGGGAAATGTTAACAAATATTATAATACTTATTTGCGTGTTGAATGCGTTGCGTGTGCTTTATAACAATCGTGATCGGTTGAAAAAGCTTAGCTTGAGGCAGTGGGTGAATGTGATTGCTTTGTATGCGGGAGTAATTGGGGTGTTGTTTGTAGCGGTTTATTATGGTGCGAACTGGATTAGTGACTATTTTGAGAATTATTATGTGAAGTTGGGTGTGTTTTTGGTTGTTTTTCTTGGGGTAGGTTCGGTTTTGGTGCGACCGTTTGAGCGGTTGCGGGATAAGGCAACTGGGGGGATTTTGAAATAATCGGTTGTGTAATGGATGTTGAAGGATACTTTATTCTAATAAACAGAGTCGTATTAGTGGATATGCTTACATATATTTACCTGATATTCCTTTAAGGAAATCAGAAAATTGAATGAGGTGTCGAATGAGTATTCAAGAGTACGAGCAAGCGTTACAAGGGAAGTTACTATTACCGACAAACGAGCTGTATGAAGAAAAATGCCAAATTTTCAACTCAGCAATCCAGTCAAAGCCTGCAGTGATCATTGTTTGTGAAACGGAACAGGATGTAGTGAATGCCGTAAATTATGCAAATGCAAGAGAATTAACGATAGCGGTCAAAGGTGGCGGACATCATTTAGCCGGGTTTGCAATCGCGGAAGGTAGTGTAGTAATCGACCAGTCAGCGATGAAAACAATGACGGTAAATGAAGAAACGAAAACAGTTGAAGTGGAAGCCGGCGTAAGGGCGGGGGAACTAACAGCTGAAGTGCAAAAGTACGGTTTAGCCGTACCACTTGGAACCGCTTCAAACCCAGGCGCATTTGGTGTCGCGCTAAGTGGTGGCATTGGCTATTTGCGCGGTGTGTATGGCTTAGCTTGCGACAATATTATCGGCGCGACAATTGTTAGGGCAGATGGAGAGATTTTAACAGTCGATGAATATTCACACGCAGATCTTTTATGGGCACTGCGCGGTGGTGGTGGAAACTTCGGTGTTGTAACGAAGCTTGTATTCCAAGCGTATGAAATCGGCACGGATGTATTTGCATTAGATTTAATGTATGACTACGCGGATGCAAAAGAGGTGTTCACCAAGGCACAACGCTTTGTAGAGGCCGCACCAAATGAAAGTGTGGCGGTCAACTTTACGGTGACGATTTTACCTCCAGCACCATTTTTACCAGAAGCGCTACACTTCAAAAAAGTCATTATGGTGTTAGGGATGTATGCAGGTGTGAAAGAGGACGGCGAAGCAGCTATGCAACCATTACGCGAGCTAGCAAAGCCAATCGTGGACCAATCCGCGATTATCCCGTATAGTGCACTACAGCAAAAGCTTGACCCGATGATTCCACCAAGCGTAAACTGCTACGGCACAGCCTTATACTTCGATAAATTAGAAGGAGAAACGTTACAGAAGTTTTTAAGTTTTATGGATGCACCACCATCACCTGGGATTTTAGGGCAAGTATGGTCACTCGGTGGCAAGATGAACGAAATGACAGCGCAAAACTCACCATTTGCGATGCGTGATGCGGGATGGGTATTAATAGTGGACGTGATGGCACTGGACGACGACGATGCAGTATGTGAAACGTGGATTAACGATTTATATGCTGGATTACGCCCATACGCGCATAAAAAAGCATCTTACTTAAATTCTATTCATCCTACAGAAACTGCAACAGAGGATGCGTTTGCAGATAATTACGCGCGTTTACAACAAGTGAAAGCGTTATATGACCCGACAAACGTATTTTGTCACAATCATAATATTAAAGTGGAGAAGTAATTAAATAGAGTAAGGGTCTGTCTGAAAGTTTGTTTTCAGACAAATCTTTATTTAGATTGATGGCGAAAGAAAAAGCCTGATTTAATAAGGTTTTTGGGACAGGCAAAATCAATTCAGTTAAAAATAGTTTCTATTGTTACATAAACGTATACACGAAAACCCGAGCGCGAACTAATAGCCGTGCTCGGGTTTTCGTTTTTGCTGCGACAAACAAATTTTATCCATCCCAACCTATTAAACAGTGAACTATTTATCAATCAATCCCCAATTAGTATAACACTTTTAATTTCTGTACAATTCAAGTGCAAAAACCACCCAAAAATCCCCAATTTCCTACCATTTCATAAACTGAAAAATCCATCATTTCTGAATATTTAGCTGCAAAAAGGATGATATTTCCTGCTTTAGTACCGTGTTTTATTAAGGAAAAACAATCTTAGTATGTTATTTTCAAATATTAGTATAGCTTAATATGGAGTATTTTTCGGTTAAATATATAGTTTTTAAGTAGAAATGGCTTTATTCTTGTCTGTTATGCTTTATATTTCGTTGACAGTTTATATTGTATAGCATTATTATGTAACCGGTAACACAATTCATTTGAGGGGGTAGGCAGATGGTTAACATTAAGGATGTAGCAAAGGTCGCTAAGCTTTCTGTGGGAACTGTATCTCGCTACCTGAATCAAAATGGTTATGTGAGTAAAAGGTCAACGGAACGTATTGAACAAGCAATTCGGGAGCTCGATTATAAGCCGAGTAGTGTTGCACGTTCACTGAGTAAAAAACAATCGAATATGATTGGCTTGATTGTGCCAGATATTAAAAATCCATATTTTCCAGAGCTAGCGCGTGCAGTAGAGGACACAGCCTGGCAGTATGACTACACAGTCGTGCTTTGCAATTCAGATGAGAAAACGGAAAAAGAACATTTATACATAGAGCGTTTAACGCAAACGTATGTCGCAGGGTTGATTGTGACGACGAGCTTAATGGATGCGTCGATTTATACGTCGCTCCAAACGCCGATTGTGGCGCTGGACCGTATGATTGATGCGAGTATCCCAACTGTTGCGACAGATAATAAAAAGGGTGCAAAAATCGGTACGGAGCATTTGCTAATGTGCGGTGCCAAAAGTTTGCTGTGTATACGCGGGCCTCAAGGGCTACAAACGGCAGATGATCGTCTGCTTGGGTTTCTTGAAGTGACCAAGGATAGAGAGACTACAATTGTCACCACTACATTTGATTTTAATGTGGCGGCTGAGGCGGTTGAGCAGGTGCTCATCGCAAGTCCGCACATTGATGGCATTTTTGCGAGTAGTGATACATTAGCGATTGCGGCACTGCATATTGCGCACAAGCTTGGCAAGCGTGTACCAGAGGACTTGCAAATTGTTGGTTTTGATGGCATTGCGCTCGGGGAAATGGTATCACCGGCGCTCACGACCGTCAGCCAGAACTTATATGAAATGGGTGCGGCTGCGGCGGAAATGCTTATTGATCAAATTGAAGGTAAAGAATTAAAACAAACAGTACTACATATAGATGCACAACTAGTAGTGCGAGGTACGACAAGAGAGGAAGTCGCGAAATGATTACAGTAATCGGAAGTATTAATATGGACTTAGTCGTTCAAATGGACGTTTTTCCAACACAAGGTGAGACGGTTTTAGGGAACTTGTTTACAACGATTCCAGGCGGTAAAGGCGCAAACCAGGCAGTGGCTGCGGCGCGTTTAGGTAGTCAGGTGAAAATGGTCGGCGCGGTCGGCTCAGATAGCTTTGGTGCGGAGCTGCGCGCGAATTTGAATGAAGAAAATATTCATACACATTTCGTGAAGACGACGAGCGGTGCAACAGGCATTGCGAATATTTTACTGCACGAAGCGGACAACCGAATCGTTGTTGTACCAGGGGCAAACTATGAGGTAACGCCAGGCGTGATTGATGCGGCAAAGGCGGTCATTGAAAAGAGTAAACTCGTTGTCATGCAGCTTGAAATTCCGGTTGAAACGATTGACTATAGCTTAAAGCTATGTAAGGAGCAAGGCGTGCCGGTGTTATTTAACCCAGCACCAGCAGCGAACTTCAATATTGATTGGATGCCGTATATTTCTTATTTAACACCAAATGAAACAGAGTGTGCGCTACTATTCGGCGACGATGTCGAGGCAGCATTAGAAAACTATCCAAATCAATTAATCGTGACGTTAGGCGACAATGGTGCGCGCTATTTTGACGGTGAAAAGCACGTACATGTACAGGGCTATAAAACGACAGCGGTTGATACAACAGGTGCTGGCGATACATTTAACGGCGCATTCGCACATGCCATCACAACAGGTCAGTCGATTGAAGAAGCGGTGTTCTTTGCGAATATTGCGGGCTCATTATCAGTTGAGAAGTTCGGTGCACAAGGTGGTATGCCGAAATTAGAGGACGTACTCGCTCGAAAGGAAGGCACAAAATGAAAAAGCATGGCATTTTAAATCGTGAGTTAGCAGGCATTTTTGCACGACTCGGTCATACAGACAAAATTGTCATTGCAGATTGTGGCTTGCCGATTCCGGACGGTGTGACATGTATCGATTTAGCGTACAAGCTAGGCGAACCGGGCTTTATGGCGATTTTAGAAGTGGTTTTAGATGATGTAAAAGTAGAGCAGGCATATGTAGCGGAAGAAATCAAGGCAGCAAATGAAGCGGTTCATACAGCTATTTTGCAAAATGTGGAACCGGTTACATATATCACACATGAACAGTTTAAACAGATGTCGCGTGAAGCAAAGGTCATTATTCGTACAGGTGAAATGACGCCTTACGCAAACATCATGCTACAAAGTGGCGTAATTTTCTAAGGTAGGTGTCGGAACATGATTGAAATGAAGGGCATAACAAAGGCGTTCAGTGGTAACGTTGTGTTGAACAATGTTGAGTTCACACTAATGAACGGTGAGATCCACGCGTTAATGGGTGAAAACGGTGCGGGTAAATCAACAATGATGAAGATTTTAGCCGGCATCTATCCGCGTGATAACGGGGATGTGCTTGTAGATGGTAAGTCGTATACCTTTACTTCTGCAAAGGATGCGGAGAGCTTAGGTATTCACGTTATTCACCAGGAATTAAACATTCTACCGCATTTATCTGTTGCGGAAAACTTATTTTTAGGAAAAGAAAAAACAGTGGGCCGCACGGGCTTCCTGCGTACACGCGAAATGAATAAGGAAGCACAGGCGCTACTTTCAAAGCTTGGCTTAAGTATTGATGTGCGCCAGCCTGCTGGGTCGCTATCAGTCGGCAAACAGCAAATTATTGAAATTGCGAAGGCGATTAATTCAGAGGCGAAATATATCGTCATGGATGAGCCAACAGCAGCACTAACAGACCGCGAGATTGAGACGCTATTTGAAACGATTCGCGAGCTGAAGGCAAAGGGCATTTCATTTGTGTATATTTCACACCGTATGGAAGAGATTTTTGCGATTTGTGACCGCATTACGATTTTACGTGACGGCGAATATGTCGGCGTTCGTGAAATTCCGAAAACAACCTTTGATGAAATTGTGCAAATGATGGTTGGCCGTGAGCTAGGCGAGCGTTTCCCAAGTCGAAATGCCACAATTGGTGACGTTGCGCTTGAGGTGAAAGGCTTAACATGTTCATCCGTTTGTCAGGACATTAACTTCCAAATTCGCAAAGGCGAGATTTTAGCATTTGCAGGGCTAATGGGCGCAGGGCGTACGGAAGTGGCACAGGCGATTTTCGGTAGTCGTAAAAGAACGAAGGGTGACATTTTGATTGGTGGCAAAAAGGTATCCATCAAAAACCCAATCCAGGCGATGAAGCACGGCATTGGCTTTGTGACAGAGGATCGTAAAACAGAAGGGCTAGTTCTTGATTTCTCCATTAAAGAAAATATGTTTTTAACGAATTTAAAAATGATTGCGCGTGGCGGCTTTATTAAGCGTCAGCAAGAACAGTCGCAGGCGGCCAAATACATTGAGCAGCTAAAAATTCGTTGCAGTGACGCGACGCAAACAGTTGGCAGCTTGAGTGGTGGGAACCAGCAAAAGGTGGTCATTGCGAAGTGGCTTGGCACAAATCCGGACATTTTAATTTTGGATGAGCCGACGCGCGGTGTCGATATTGGTGCGAAAAAGGAAATTTATTCGATTATGAATAAATTAGCGGAGGAAGGCGTGGCGATTTTAATGATTTCGTCGGAGCTTCCGGAAGTGTTAGGGATGGCAGACCGCGTAATGGTCATGCAGGAAGGCCGTCAAACAGCGATGTTAGAAAACGCGGATTTGACACAAGAAACAATTATGCATTATGCAACAGGAGGAGAAAAAAGTGCTTAAAACTAGCTCAAAGGAAATGTTAGGAAAGCTAGGTCCTCTTTTAGGATTACTTTTAATCGTAGCAGTTGTGACGATTTTAAACCCAAGCTTCATGACAACAGACAATATTTTAAACATTTTACGTCAAGTATCGATTAGTGCGCTTATTGCGTTCGGGATGACGTTTGTAATTCTTACGGGTGGGATTGACTTATCAGTCGGCTCGACACTCGCGTTGACAGGTGCAGTTGCTGCGACAATGCTTGCTTCAGGGATGGACCCGGTATTAACAATGGTAGCGGCGCTCGCTTTAGGTGCCGTTCTAGGTGCAGTAAACGGTGTCATTATCGCTAAAGGGAAAGTCGCACCATTTATCGCGACACTTGCCACAATGACGATTTACCGTGGGCTAACACTTGTGTATACAGATGGTCGCCCCGTATCGGATTTAGGGAATGAAATTTCGTTCCAAATGTTAGGAAAAGGGTATTTCTTCGGGATTCCCGTACCGGTTTGTACAATGATCTTAGCGTTTGTAGCATTATACATCATCATGCACAAAACAACGTTCGGTCGCCGCGTATATGCAGTAGGCGGCAACGAGGGTGCTTCGAAATTATCAGGGATTAACGTAGACCGCGTGAAAATTGCGGTGTACTCATTAACAGGTATGCTAGCAGCGCTGTCTGCACTTATTTTAACATCACGCTTAAACTCAGCACAGCCAACAGCAGGTACATCGTATGAGCTAGACGCAATCGCAGCGGTTGTATTAGGTGGTACAAGTTTAACAGGTGGTAAAGGTTGGATTTTTGGGACATTAGTTGGTGCACTCATTATCGGTGTATTAAATAACGGCTTAAACTTAATCGGTGTGTCTTCATTCTTCCAGCAGGTTGTAAAAGGGATTGTCATTTTAATCGCGGTATTAATCGACCGCAAAAAGACAGCATAGGGAGTAGGTCATCAGCGTGAAAAAACAATTCGTATTTTTAATGGCACTTTTGGCCACGGTTCTATTATCGGCTTGCTCAGTGAAGCCTGGCTTTTCACTGGAGCCGTCATTTGGCTCGGCAGCGAACTCTACAGCGAGTAAGAGCGAGACATTGACAATCGGCTTATCGATTTCAACATTAAATAACCCGTTTTTCGTCACATTAAGCGAACATGCAGAAGCAAAAGCAAAAGAGCTTGGTGCGAAAACAACGACGGTTGATGCGCAAGATAACGCATCAAAGCAAGCGTCAGATATTGAAGATTTAATCCAACAAAACGTTGATTTAATTATCGTAAACCCGGTTGATTCTGTGGCAGTGGCTTCAGCAGTCGAATCGGCTAATGCAGCAAATATCCCAGTCATTACAGTAGACCGTTCTTCTGAAGGCGGGGACGTATTATCACACATCGCTTCTGACAACGTAGCAGGTGGCGCGCTAGCAGGTGCTTATATCGCCGAGCTAGTTGGTGACGGTGCGAAAGTTGCGGAATTAGAAGGTGTGGCAGGTTCTTCTGCCGCGCGTGACCGTGGTCAAGGCTTTAACGAGGCGATTGCAGGCAATTTAGACGTTGTGGCAAAGCAAACAGCGAACTTTAACCGTGCAGAAGGCTTAACAGTTATGGAGAACATTTTGCAATCAAATCCAGACGTTACAGCTGTATTTGCGCACAATGACGAAATGGCTTTAGGTGCGTTAGAAGCAATTGCTGCTTCAGGTAAAGACATTAAAGTTGTCGGCTTTGATGCAACAGATGATGCAGTCGCTGCGGTTGAAGCAGGGAAGCTAGCTGCTACCGTTGCGCAAAAGCCAGATGAGATTGGGAATATCGCAATGGAAACAGCATTTGCTTATTTAAATGGTGAAGCGGTGGAAGCGATTATTCCGGTAAATCTTGAGTTAATTAAAAAATAAAGTTCTATAATATTTATTGGGATTTTTGAAGAATTCCGCATAAAAAAGCACAAGATCACACTTTTTATATACTTGAATTGTCGAGAAACAAGTAGATGGAAAGGTGATTTGTGCTTTTTGAGTTTTTACATGAATAGTCCAGGATTAAATTTTTGATTTTACAGCCTACTTTCTCCAGTGGCATCCATAAATGCTGAGCCATTATGCCTCCTCAGATACGCCAAACACAAAACATCTACTGCATCCTCATCACTGACCTCCTAAGCATCACCGTTAGCGATTGATTCAAATATTCGAGTTCGCCATCTCATCAAAGTGTAATAACGGCCACTTTAAAATTTCTAATATTCAAAAATATTATTGACTTAAATTGGTAGTTTATATAAAGTTAAAGTTGATTTACAAATTATACCTATTATATGTGTGCTAAATGGATCGTGTGGGACACGACGGTTTAAGTGGCAGCGCATAAGGAGTCTTGTGGTAAATCAGAAAGGGGGGACGGAAGAATCTTTACTTGCCTTGGTATTGAACGAGCGCTCAGTTAGGTTGTTGTGAAACCGATAGCTTAAGGTATTTTCGTGGCCTTTTTTACAAGCTGATGTGGCAATTGGTCATACATAAGAGCTTGTAAGTAGAGATGGAAAAATACTAGTAGCATCTAAAATCGTTTATGAATGTGAAGTAAGCGTTTAAAGCGATTTGACAAGTGATGATGCGAAACACACGGGAGACAGGGGTGTTTATCCCGGCGCTAGTACGACGCTTGTAGATGAAAAAAGGGGATTAATGAACGGGACGGCTAGGGGAAGCGAAATAAGCCGTAAATACGTTTCTTAAAAAGGGGGAAATGATCATTGGATACTAAAAAAAGAGAGCACGGCAAAGAACAACCATATTTACCGTTTGGGATTTTTAAAATTCGAGTACCTTTTGTACATTATAAATTAGAAAAAGCAGAATTTATTCAGGCATTTATTATGTTTGTTGTAAGTGTGAGTATGATTCCGCTTCTACAACAAAGTTTGGGCCTACCATACGACGTGGCAATGGCTTATGTGTTTGTTTGTGGGATTGGCTTTATGCTCCCTGCTTTACTTGGAGAACCAGTTGTACCGGGGTGGATTACGCCTGCAATTCCGATTGTGATTTTATATTTAAGTAATTATCCAGCCGGGCCTGAAGCGATTAAAGCGTTAGTTGCCTTACAACTCCTTGTTACATTTATCTTTTTATTTTTAGGGATTACGGGGCTTGGAGCAAAGCTAGCCAATAACTTGCCTAACTCACTCAAGGGCGGAATTTTAATTGGCGCTGGGATTGCGGCACTGTTAGGGGAAATTAAAGAGGGTGGTCGCCTAGCGGAAACACCGATTTCGTTAACGATTGGTAGCTTTGCAGCGATTTATTTGTTATTTTCATTATCCTTCAAAAAGCTTTCCGCGAATAATAAACTAGCGCGGTTTCTTTCGAATGCGGGTATCGTACCTGCCTTGCTAATTGCAATCGTTATTGGGTGGGGTGTTGGTGAATATAAAACACCTAATATAGAATGGGGCATCAACTTACCGGCATTGGGTGAAATGTGGAATTACTTACCGTTTACAGTTGGTTTTCCTGATATAAGCTTATACATTGCAGCGATTCCTACTGCAATTATTGCCTACATCATCGCTTATGGTGACATCGTTGTCGGTGGCGCATTAATAGATCGAGCGAGTAAAGATAGAGACGACGAACTGATAGATTCCAATACGAATAGAATTCATATTATTACAGGGATTCGAAACTTATTGCATTCATTTTTTGCGCCTTATCCAGGTCTGGCTGGTCCGATTTGGACGGCGATTACCGCGACGGTTTCAGAACGTTACCGAAATGGTAGGGATGCAATGGATTCTATTTACGGTGGAGCGGGGACTTTTTGGATTGCTGGTTTTTTAGCATTGTTCATGTTGCCACTTGTCACGATATTTCAACCTGTATTATCAATCGCGTTGTCACTTACACTCATTTTAACGGGGTATTTATGTATCACAATCGGTATCGACCAAGTAAAAACAGAAGCCGAACGAGGTGTCGCGGGAGTAATGGCTGTTGCACTTGCTGTTTATGGAGCGGCACCGGGACTTATCACAGGCGTTATCTTATACATTATCATTGAAAGAACATCTATATTTAAGGCAGACCAAAAAGCTGTTGAAATGGCGAAAGCAGAGGAAGAAATTGCTAGAGCAGCTAAATTAACAGCATCGGATTCTGAAGTGTAAGAGAAGGATTGCCAGTGCATGAAGAAAAAAGAATTCTTTGGCTTAGACCAAAGGATTCTTTTTTTGATTAGCTAGAAAGCCTCGAGTGAAACAAGTAATCTAGCATAATGCCATTCTAGGAGCACGGATTAATGTCCGTGCTTGATTTTTATTTTGCGAGGGGAGAACCGAATTTTATCTTTTAGCAAAAATAAACAGCATCCGGCAATGACAACGGCTGTTCCAATGACTTGTGCAACGGAAATACGTTCATGGAGAAATATAATAGCAAGCAGTGCCGAGAAAATCGGATTAAAGTTTAAAAATAAGCTGGATGTCAGTGAGCCGATTTTTTGTACGCAAATATTCCAGAGAAGCATGCACAGTACGGTTGAAATAATCGCAGTATAGCTAATGCCTGCGACGAAGGACCAAGTGATGTGTTCAACGTGGAATGTCGGGATATTAATCGGCAGCAGTACAGCGAGCCCGAACACCCCAGAGTAAAAAATGGCCGTTAGTGGGCTAGTGTACTGCATTGCCCAGCGGCTCGCGGTAGTGTAAATCCCCCACATAAGCACTGCGGCAAGCATCCATAGATCCCCCGGGTTGAACTGCATGTGTAAAATCGTTAGTGGGTGGCCGCCTGTTAACACAATCATGACGCCGAAAAATGAAATGGCGGCGGCAATGGCTTGTGTACGCGTCAGTCTTTCGCCAAAAAACAGCATCGCAAACCCTGCAACAGCGAGCATGTTGAGTGCAGATAGTAGGCCGGCGTTTGTTGCGGTCGTGTGGGCGAGTGCGATAAATTGAAAAATATTGTTCAGCACGACACCTGTTAGCGCCATAAAGAAGATGGGTAAGATGGCTTTTTTCGGGATGCGTAGCGTTTTGTCGACGATAAGGACGACTGGTAGTAAGCAAACCGTCGCAATGATCCAGCGCAGCGATGTAATCGTGAGCGCGTCCGCAAACTGGACTAAATGCTTGCTGACGATAAAATTACCGGCCCAGCCGAAGCATGTGCACAATAAAAAGAATGTATATTTTTTCATGTTATCACCTCGTATGTATGAAATTATTTTATAGGAAATTCGAATGGAATGAAATTTATTTTGTTTGAGGTGGGAAATACGATATAATTTTTAGTGTAAATGCTTAAAAGTAGATTTTGGCCGTATTTTTTTTGGCGAAAGACAAGATTTTGTGAAAAATTTTAAGGGGGATTTATTCGTGGAGACGGTATCAAGACGAATTTTAGATGATATTGATATGCAGCTGCTCGCATTATTGCAGGAAAATGCGCAGCTTGGCCATGCGGAATTAGCAGAAAACGTGAAGCTGTCGATTGCGGCGGTGCATGGGCGTGTGAAAAAGTTGGAGCAGGACGGCTATATTATGCGGCGTGTGGCGATTCTCAATCAGGAGAAGCTAGATTTAGAGCTGACGACGTTTATTTTTATTAGTACGAATATTCATAGAAAAAGTGAGCTAGAGGCATTAGAGGCGGCGCTACAGGCAATGCCAGAGGTGCTCGAGTGCCATTGTATTACGGGGGAGCACGATTATTTGTTGAAGACGGTGCACAAAGGAAGACGGGATCTCGAGCGCTTTATTCGCAGTCTGAATCAGTTGCAGGTGACGCGTATTCAGACGACGCTCGTGTTACGTGATGTGAAATCGACGACGATGCTACCGCTGGATGTGTGACGGAAATGAAAAAGGTGTTTTGCGAAAAGTTTTCACTGTTCGCAAAACACCTTTTTGTTATTTTTTGTTCTTTAAATTTAATTTACGCTCAAGTAGCCATAAACGGTATTTATACAAACCATACAGGACAGCAAGGATAAAAATCGTAATGACAAATGGCTGTAAATATTGCGCAAATAAGGCACCGGCTTGCTCCCAATTTTCACCGAGCTTCATACCTAGGTAGACGTAAAGTGCAGTAATCGGTAGCATTGCTAAAAATGTGTAAGATGAAAATTTCCAGACGTTCATTTTTGTCATCCCACAAGGAACCGAGATTGCTGTGCGCACAACGGGCATAAAGCGGCCAAAGAACGCGACACCCGCACCGTATTTTGCGAAAAATTTATCCGCAACATCTACTTGTTTTTCGTTAATTAAAAAGAATTTGCCGTATTTTAAGACGAGCGGGCGACCACCGAAACGTCCAACAGCATACAGTGTCAACGGTCCGAGTGTACCACCGACCGTGCCGGCAATGACCATGGGCCAGTAATTAAACTCTCCTTCAGACACCCAAAAGCCAGCGAGTGGTAACACAATTTCGGCCGGGACAAATTCTAAACAAAGCGCGAGCAGCACGCCAAAATAGCCGAATCCTTTAAAAAATTCAATAATCGATAATACAAAGCTATCTAACAAAACAAAATCAACTCCACCTAATAAATTCCTTCTTTTGAATACAGGACGAACTTCTCTCTTAAAGGTTCATCATATCATTTTCATACGTTGCTGAACAGGACACATCGTGAATTGTATGCTTTAAGTTATGTAAAAATTTTGTGAAGATAGTACTTTTTATTGAAAAAACCTCCGAAATGAATTTCGGAGGGGTGCCATTATTTTTCAGGTGTAATATAGGGCACGATTTCAGCCGTTGCTCCGATTGAAGCACCGCGTACGAAAGTTTGCTGCTCGAGCACGGCGAAGTTTTGTGTTTGACCTGTTAGGAGGACACCTAAAATGGGTGCCGTGTCCCAATCGGCATTACCTGTTAAGAACGATTGAATCGTCTCATTATAGCCACGTGCATCGTATTTTTTGAGTGCCTGTCTGAATGATTCGTAAACTTGTTCACTGCCATCTCCCGGATCAAAGCCGTAAATTGTCACACCAGAGGGCCCGTACTCTTCCTCCACCATTTGTGACGTCATATATAGCCATACAATATTTAAATTATCTGGGATCATTTGCTGGATCTCTTGATAGGTGTAAGGCTGGTCAAATGAAATAGCCACCTCGGCCACGTAATTGTCCATTTGTGCTAAAGCTGGTAAATCATTTGCGATATGATAATAGTTTTCGATTGCGGGATTGTAAAAGCTCGCGACCTTTGTTTTTGTTTGTTTATCAAACTGGTACGTATTTTTTTCTGACCAGTGAAAACTCGGTATTAATTCATTTACATCAATATCAGAGCGAATCCAGCCGTAGGAGCTTGTTAATGTACTATATGGCACGATATAACCGTTTATGTTTTTCGAACGATTGGTCACGATATTGCCGCCAAACATCGAGCGATTGCTTGTGACCTGTGAGTTGATTTGGACATTCGGCTGCGAGATTTCATGAAGCAAAAACAATTTCTCATGTAAGCTAGTTGAGCCCTTTGCGGCAAAATGATTGCCTACTCTATAAAAGACTGGTAGTGCAAGAAGCACCACTAAAAATGAAATGAGCGTAATTTTTAACACCTGTTTGCGCTTTGCTTTCTTTAATGCTTTTTGTAAGGATTGCTCCATTACGATTTCCCTCCAAACTGAGCGCGAATTGTCAGTCGCGCGCGGTATAATTTTTGTTTCACTGTCGGCAGCTTCATGCCTAACATTTCACCGATTTCCTCGTAGGATAGATCGTAGTAATACTTTAAAAAGAAAATTTCCCGGTATTCGGTTTGCACATTTCGCAGTAAATAAAGGATTTCATCGGTATTGAAAATCCGGTCAAAATCATTTTCTGCAGCGTGTAAGCTTGTCAGTAATTCTGCGCTAAGCGAAATTGTAGTACTTGCTTTTTTGCGCTTTAGATCAATAAAGTCATTGAAAGCAACGCGGAAAAACCAAGGCCTCAGTGTCTTCTCGTCAAGAGAGTCGAGCAGCGTGTAAATTTTGTAGTACGTATTTTGAATAATGTCCTCCGCATCCTCTTTACTAGCCCCCTTGCTGCGAAGAAATGATAGCACCTCGTTGCCAAGTGACAGTAAATAGGAGGTTAAATAATCATTTTTTTTCATATATGTCCTCCTTCCCTTTAAACAACGGATGAGCGAGTAAAAAAGTATACACCTATAAAGATAATTTAAAGTGATTGTTTATTGTAAGTTTTCTTAATATAGGATTTAATTAGAATTAGTAGGAGGTGGAGGGTGATGGAGCAATTTCAAGCAATGTCGACGTTTACCATGTTTATTCAGCTCGTCGCACTGGCGTTTTATGTAATGTGTTTGTATTTCATATTAACCTTTTTCCAGGGCTGGAAAGCGGGAGATGAGGAGCGCATGCACAAGGCCAAGAAGGGGGCTGTGCTGTCGTTAGCGATTGCATTATTTACACCGGTGTTATTCGGTCAGTACATAAGTTGGTTGATGATGCGTTAAAAAATCCTCGCAGTTTTTTGCAACTGCGAGGATTGTTTTAGTTCGCTTCAACTGAGATATGTTGGAACGCTTCCACGTCAAAGAGCCCTGTATCTGTGAGCTTTAAGCTTGGAATGACTGGCAGTGCTAAAAACGACAATGTCAAAAATAAATGGAATGATAATGTCGGGTGCAACGTGTGTAGGGCGTCGTGAACAGCATGTAGCTGCTTGGCAGCAAGCGCCGCGTCTACATTTGTCATAATGCCCCCAATCGGTAGCGGCATTTCGGCGAGCACAACGCCGTCTTTTACGACAACGAGTCCGCCTTGCATCGCTTGAAGGGCATTAAGTGCAGCGGCCATATCCGCATCATTTGTGCCGACAACAATCGCATTATGTGAGTCATGCGAAATTGTTGTTGCGACCGCGCCTGCTTGTAAACCTAAGCCGTGCACGATGGCAACGTTTTTTGTGCCGCGCTGTAAATGGCGTTCAAATACCGCAATTTTCAGGAAATCTTTTTCGGTACTTGGCACAAATTCACCACCGGCTACATCGACATGCGCAATCATTTTTTTTGTAATAATTTGATGCGGGATGACTTCAATAATATGCACGCGTGATTGTGTGAGTGGCAGCTTGAAGTCCGCTGCTGTAATGGCTGGCAAGTGCACGGATTGTAAAATCGCAGGTGGCACATGCGCTTGGTTAGCAGATGATGATAACATTGCACCATGCTCGGCCACCTTTTCCCCGTTTTTCCACACAGCGGCAATCTGCATTGTATTCAGGTCATCAAGCAGCACAAAATCGGCGATGAAGCCTGCTGTTAGTGCGCCGCGGTCATGCAGTCTGTAGCACTCGGCTGCATTGAGTGAGGCAATTTGAATCGCTTGTAGCGGCTCCATGCCTTGTGCGATGGCCATCGCAACCGTCGCATTAATCGTGCCTTCTGCGATGATTTCATCTAAATGCTTGTCATCGGTGCAAAAGGCGAAGCGGCGGGCGTTTTGTGGTGTAACGGCAGGGAGGATGGCGCGCACATTTTTCGCTGCTGAGCCCTCGCGCATGAGCACGTACATGCCTTGTGTGATGCGCTCTATCGCCTCGTCAGCTGACACACATTCATGGTCGGTATGAATGCCCGCCGCGCGGTAGCCCGTAATTTGCGTAGCATTTAGTCCAGCGGCATGTCCGTCAATAATCATGTTCTGTGCACGACCAAGCTCGACTTTTTCAAGCATGTCCGCATCACCCGTCAACACCGCGACAAAATCCATGACCTCTGCTATGCCGAGCACCTGATTGTCATTTATAAACGGCGCTAAATCTTTTGCTTTTAGCACAGCACCCGCATGCTCAAAGCTCGTCGCCGGCACGCTTGATGGCAGCATATAAAAAATATCCATCACGGCTTGTCTCGCCTCGTCTAACATATACGAAAGTCCGTCTCTTCCTGCAACATTTGCAATCTCGTGCGGGTCCGAAATAACGGTCGTCACCCCGTGCGGCAAGATGATGCGACTAAACTGCTCCGGTATCAGCATCGACGATTCAATATGAATATGCGCGTCAATCAGCCCCGGGATACAGTAGCGCCCACCTGCATCCTCCTCGCGCGCTGCTTCGTACTTGCCGTCGGGATCAATCGCGATAATGCGCCCGTTAGCAACGACAATATCTGCTTTTTTCCATTGCAATAAAAAAACATCGGCAACGGTTGCATTACGTAAAATAAAATCAGCTTGCAATTGTTGCTGTGAAACGGCGATCATTTTTTTCATATCAGTTGACACCTCCAATAATTTTGGTAATTATAACGTAAAAGAGCAAAAATCTAAATAGTTAAAATGTTGAAATGAACAATTATTTTTGTAGGGAACGAGAGAGGAAGATGGCAATGCTAGTTAAAGGTGATGATGAATTTATAATAAAAGTAGGTGGCCGTAACGCCGCACGGATGCAATATATTCATTCAAATGATTATGGGATGAAGGGCAATGTAATAATCATTACGCATACCGTTGTCTTTGAAACGTATAAAGGCAAGGGCTACGGGCGTCAATTAATAGACGCGCTTGTTGATTATGCGCGCGAGCATGATAAAAAGGTTGAGCCACAATGTCCGTTTGCGAAGGTCGTTTTTGCAAAAACACCGGAAATTCAGGATGTGCTAGTGAAGTAGTAGGTAAACGTGCTATAATAGAAACTTCGTGGAGGTGTTAGTTATGAGTAAAAAATGGACAATCAAAGAAATCCGTGACTTCGTTGAAAAAAATACAGATACAAAAGTTTTATCAACAGAGTTCACTGGCTTTTCACAAAAGCTAGAATTCGAGTGTGCATGCGGCACTGTCTTTTTAAAACCGTGGAAAAAATTTAAAGAAAATCATCAGCGTAAATGCGATACGTGTCAGCCACCGAAAGCATCACGTTAACAGAGCAGTCACTACTTGGGTAGTGGCTGTTTTTTTAATTTTTGGAAATTTTTAGGATTTTATTCGTAGTGTAAATAAGCATCACATTTTTAAAGGAGCTGAATTGTATGAACATCGACTATATATCTGATTTGCATCTGGACTTTTATGTGAAAGTAAAGGGCGACGATGCGGATTATACAGAGCGTACGCGTGTCTTTTTAGCGGAGCTTTTGCCCAAAGTGTGTGCGGACGTGCTTGTTGTGGCAGGGGATCTTTCACATTACAATCGGCAGTCATTTGATGCGCTAAAGTTTTTTAGTGAGCATTATGCACAAGTGTTTTTCGTGTTTGGTAATCATGATTATTATTTAGTATCAAATAAGCAGCGCCGCAAATACCATGAGCGCAGTGCGGAGCGTGAGGTGGAGCTAATCGAACTTGTGTCGGCGCTTGATCGTATACAGGTACTTCAAAAATTTGAGGTCGCCGTGTATAACGGCGTGCGCTTTGCGGGGGCGACCAATTGGTATTCACTTGAACTTGATGCAGCGTGGCAATTTTATCGGGATGTGTCCAATGACTCGGTGCTGATTAAGAAGTATATGATTGCCGAGCAGCACCAGGAGGAAATGGCCGCCTACAGGGAAATGCCTTCTGTGGACGTGCTCATTACGCATGTGCCGCCAATTGAAATCGACAGCCACCGCGCGTACGGGAACAGCTATTGCTATTTAAATGAGCTTGAAACTGTGAAGGCGTCTGTTTGCGTGTTTGGTCATTGTCACGAGCAGCAGGTGTATGAGCAGGACGGCGTGACGTTTGCGATTAATGCGCTTGGCTATCCGGATCAAAAACTTGCACGGCAGATTCGGACAGTGCGGGTGGAGAAAACAGAGCGTGAATAGCGTCGAAATTACAGATTCCGACGAGCGGGAAAGCCCACTTCTTTAGAGGTGGATGAAAGCGAGTTCTTTTTCTAGTACGTGGATGTCGAGATTCATGTAAAAAGAGAGAAAAAAGAAATACCACTTTAAATTATCTGAATATTTGAATTTCAAGAACGTATGTGCTATATTTGGTGTAGAAGAAAAACGTTCATTCGTTCAAATAGAAAGGCGGGTAAGATTGAATGGCAAAAGTAAAAACACCAAGCTATATCGTAGAATTAGAATTGTCTGTGAACCCACAAGAGCGAAAGCAAGTAGAAACGAAGATGCGTGTCGCC
Organism: Solibacillus sp.; assembly: GCA_040274725.1. GTDB lineage: Bacteria > Bacillota > Bacilli > Bacillales_A > Planococcaceae > Solibacillus. The sequence goes on from JBEMAQ010000028.1 coordinate 25,808, forward strand.
AAGCAAATCTACAACGCCTGTCTTGCCCATGCCTCGAAATGCTTGGAAAAAGTACTTGCCGACAAATCGTATCGCCTCCTGCTAAAAGAAGCGTCGTCGCAAGCACGAAACAACCGCCTGCGTGAAATCGAACGCGCCTATGGCTATTCTGAATATCAGCTCCACGCGTATGTTTCACCGATGCAGCATCATTTCAAACCACATATTGGCTCACACGAAGCGCAAAAGCTGGCGACGCGTGTCTTTAAGGCGGTAGAACGCGTCCATTATAAAGAGGCGAAACGCGTCTATTTTAAACGCGAAACGGATAACATGTCCGTTGAAAATAAATCGAATACAAGTGGACTGCGCTTTCAAGACCAACGCGTCATTTGGGGAAAGCTGTCGCTCGCCGTACGTATCAAAAAGAACGATGTGTATGTCCACGAGGCATTAGCCGACCGTACGAAATATATTCGCATTCTTCGTCGTGAAATTCGGGGGAAAATTCGCTATTTCGTTCAACTCATCCAGGAAGGGATTCCCCCTAAAAAGCGCCATCGCCCTGTAGCAAATGATGCGACAAAGCGTGTGGGGCTCGATATCGGCGTGTCCACCGTCGCGATTTCCAGTGAGCCTTGCGTGGATTTGGTTGAGCTTGCCCCGAGCTGTTCCGCGAACGCACAAAAAATACGTGTTCTCCAACGCGCATTAGACCGTTCAAGACGCGCAATGAATCCAGCGAACTTCAACCCAGATGGAACCGTCAAACGTGGTGTCCCGCTCACATGGGTGCAATCGAAGCGCTACCTTGCATTAAAAGCTAAATTAAAAGACATGCATCGCCAAAACGCCGCGAAACGGAAACAAGACCATGAACAATTAGCGAATGTTATTTTATCACTTGGCTCTGCTATTCGAGTGGAAAAGATGCGTGTACGTGGGCTACAAAAACGCGCCCAACAGACCACGCGCAATCGAAAAAATGGACGCATCCATCGTAAAAAACGCTTTGGTAAAGTCATTGGCAATCGGGCGCCTGCGCTGTTGCTTGCCATTCTTGACCGCAAACTAGCGTATCAAGGCTTGAAGCTGATGCCCATTGATACAAAGTCTGTAAAAGCCAGTCAATTCAACCATGTGACGCAAACGTATGAGAAAAAATCTCTTTCTACACGTTGGAATGAAAACATCGGCGGAAGACGAATCCAACGCGATGTGTATAGTGCCTTTTTAATCGAAAATACAACCGATGATTTAAAAGCTGTTGATTTGTCTTTATGCCAAAAACGTTGGTCGTCCTTTGTTCAACAACAGGATGAATTGGTGCAGCGTATCGCAAAACACCCGCATTTAGGTTGGTATGTAGCTTAAATAAAAATGAACCAGTCGGATTGATAGCACCGACAGAAAACGTGGAAACGAAAGCATACAAAATGTCGTGCATCCAATTGGAAAAACGGCTAGTTGGCGAAGTGCCACGCCATTCGCGCGTTAGTTCCACGAAGTTCTAGGAGACTTTTCTCAGTGTCTTCGCAGGTTTGCTCAACAATTTTTGTCGGACGAGCCTGTGTGGAAGAAAGAAAAGGAATGCTTGTATTCCCTAGAACCCCACTCCTTTAGGGGTGGGAGTTATCAGGATAAACATGAGGATGAGGACAATGAAAATTCATAATAACCCTATATTAAAAGAGCAGTATATTCAGTTATTACATACCGCATTTTCACGGAATTTTGCGTGTGACTTGGTGGAATGTCAGCCCGGAGAAGTCATTTTGCGGCAAGGTGAGGCATTGACGTCTTTGTATTTTTTAATGCGCGGCAAGGTGAAAATTTATAGTACATCATTAGAAGGCAAGCGGCTCATTGTGGCATTTAACCGACCGATTCAGCTGTTTGGTGATGTGGAGTTTTTGCAGGGGTCAACAATGATAAACACGGTTGAGGCGTTAGGGACGGTGCAGTTTCTACGCTTTTCAATAACAGAAGCAAAGCGCCTACAACGAGAGACGACCTTTAATGACTACTTGCTCGATAGTTTGAGCCGCAAGTTCTATACAAAATCCGAGGTGCTGTCGTTTCATTTGCTCAATGAGGCGAGCACGCGCTTTGCGAGCTATTTGCTGTCCATCTCACATAATGAGCAGGGACAATTTACAAAGTCACTTGTGAAAAAGAGTGAGTTAGCTGAAATCGCGGAATTCATTAATAGCACTGTGCGCCATCAAAACCGCATCATTCAAACGTTCGTAGAGGAACAAATTTTAGAGCGGACTAGGGAAGGGATTATCATTAAAAGTCCTCACCTTTTACAGCAAAAAGCGGCGCATAATGTGTATGAGCTGCAATAGGGAGCGGAGAATTGTGCATTATATTTTTGATTTTGATGGGACGTTAGCCGATTCGGAAAACTGTAGTATTTTAGCAACGCAGGCGGCTTTTCGAGCGTGTCATTTGCCTGTACCGACGGATGCGGAAATTGCGCATTATATGGGCATTCCGATTGAGCGGTCGTTTAAGGAGATGGCGAATAGAGATTTTACGGAGCAAGCTTTCGATGAATTGCTGACAACATTTCGTAGCTATTACCAACAGTTTGAGCCAGATACATTGCAGCTATTTCCGGACATGATGGAAGTACTACAAACGCTCCAGCAACGCGGCGCGAAATGCTTTGTGGTGTCGAGCAAAAAAACGGACGTATTAAAACGAAATTTAACAGCGCTGCAAATTGACGGCTTTTTTCAGGACTGTATCGGCTCGGATCAGGTGAAGCACTATAAGCCGCACCCAGAAGGTATTTTTCTGTTACTAGAACGTTTTCGTTTACAGGCGGCTGATTGTGTCATGATTGGCGACGCAACGTTTGATATGCAAATGGGCAAGGCCGCGAATTGTCGGACGTGTGCGGTGACGTGGGGGAGCCATACAAAAGAGCTGCTTGAAGCGGAGGAGCCGGATATTGTCGTGGAGCAGGTGCTAGCGTTAAGTCAGATTAGCTGAAGAAATGGCACGATTTGATAAATGGACTTGGTTTACGTTGAGAAGTGAGATTGAGCGAGCTAGATGAGGCGTGGCTTCATCTGGCTTTTTTTCAGTTATTCGGCGTACAGCAATCCTATGCGGTCGGCTGTCCCTTGGTGTGAATCTATCTTTTTTGAAACTATTTCCAAAAATTTGTATAATAGTAGAAGGCGGAAATGGAGGGGTACACATGAAAAGGTATGTATATACATTGCTCATGATTGGCATTGTGGTCATACTTTTCAACACGTTCAGCAACCGAGCAACACGAGACTTAGCTTTAGAGAAGTCCCTTATCGCGCTTTTAGAGCAGGGCGAGAAGGAAATTGATTTAAGTGAACTGACGATATTTGACTGGATAAAGGTAGAGCTCTTCCCACCGTATATGCATGATGAAGTGATTGAAGAGACAATGGATATAACATTTAAAGGGGATAACGGAAATATTGATTTATTTGACTGTTGTTTTTTACTGGTCTTTGCGAATGACAACTACGCAGTGAAAACCGTCATGTTACCGATGCACAGAATTGACAGCATACGAGATGAGCGTGTGCTTGTTGGACGGGAAAAATAAAGCGTAGGAGAGAGGTCTGATTGTAGTGAAAAAAACGAGCTATTTGTTGTTTCTTCTTGTCTTCACGGTGTTACTGGCTGCTTGTCAAAATGAAAACAATGGTACTGTCAAGGGTGTGGAAAATGTCGATGTCGTCAATCACCACAACAGCATAGAAGGCTTAGAAAGCATGATTCAATTTTATGACCATGTCAAAAACGCTACGTCTTCTAATTTGCGCATTGTGCACTATACAATTGAAGGTGACCCGCTTGTGACAGATTTGCGCTATGGTGATGGATTTCTTGAAGTGAAAGATGACACGACGCGGGACAATTTTGGAAATGGTGCGATTACGACAACGATGTGCGGTGATTTGATTGAAGAGGTGAATCCGGCTAACACGACCTATATAGCGGTTGACTGCGAGATGCCTTACCCGATGCAGGAAATTTTGCATATTAACTATAACTTAGACCAACAGGATTTATTTGAGTTTATATTGCATGACGGGGGAAATGTTGAATACACAATAGACGATTTGAATATGGATGCAAAGCAAGCGCTATATAAAAAGCTCGTTTTGGCCAATTACTTAGCCGACAAAGAATTCACTAGCTCTTGTGATGCGCAAAGCTCGATGAATTATGAGCTACAAGTGTATATAAATGGCGGTCAGTGTGACTATGAGTGGAAGGCTTGTGATCACAGTGCGGATGGTGTGCAGTTTACAGAGCTTGCCAATTATATAATAGAGCAATCGGCTAAAGGGCAACCGGACAAACAGAAAGCGACTGTGCAAGGCTATATAGTAGAAATAAAAGACGAGCACATGCTGATTGCAGAAAACGTGACAATGCTCGATTATGAGTGGCTGAAGGAGGAATTGCCGCACATAGATTTTGAGAATTACAGTGTGAATTTTATTATGCTAGAAAATGTAGAGACAGCTAATTTTAAGTTAGGTGACAAAATTTTAGCGACAATTGAAGGGAGTAGAACGGATTCGAAGCCAGGGAGAGCGAAAGTGGAGGAAGTGAAGGTAATAAACGTACGCTAATTCGTTTGTACAGCGAAGGAGGGACAATATGGCAAGATTGATACGTAAATTCCGTCCGGCAGATTATTGGTATACCGAGCAGTATGAAAGCTGGTTTTCGGATATGTCTTTACAAGGCTTACATATAAAAAGGATCGGCACGTGCCTTGTCAAATTTAAAAAAGGTGAGCCGCGGAAGATGGAATACCGCATGACGTTAACGCCGGACAAAGAGATTAGCGATGCGCAAATAACATTATACAAAGAAAACGGCTGGACATATGTGACGAGCCATCAGTATTTCCACATCTTTGTGGCAGCAGAAGGTGTGCAGACGAGAGAAGTACCAGTGGACCTGCACGTCTTGCAGCAGCTAAGGAAGGCGTTAAGGTCAAACTTTTTGTTTGTCTTGATCGGTCTGATTGTGTATATCGGCTTAGTAGCGACGCTTTGGTTCATGGACGGGACACCGACTTTACTCATGGTGGAAGGACCGGTGATTTATCAAACGATACTCGTCTTCATACTGCTTGGCAATTTGTTTGAACCACTGCGCGGCATGCGTACTATTCGACGCATGGAGAAAAATGTGCGCACGGGGAGAGATTTGGATCACTATGCCAAATGGCGCGGGCACTGGTGGATTAGCCGAATTCGTTCAAGGCTAGTTGTTATTTTTGTATTGCTTGTAGCGACGATGTCAGTGATGCATCTAATAAAAACAGATTATGGTTCTGTAAATACATCAGAGTTAGAGTTGCCGTTTATTCACCTTGCACAGCTTGAATCGAATTTACTCGTTAACGAGGATGATGAGCTCGGTTGGTATTCGGTTGGCTGGAGCGTGTTTGCACCTGTGCAGTATGAGGTCGATGAATATGGGACGGTCAAAACGGACGAGGGAGACATATCGGTCAGGATTGAAACTGAGCTGTATGAACTGCGCTTCCAAGGTCTCGTTACGCCGCTCATGACAGATTTGGCGAAATGGTATACGTATGAGGAAGTACCTGCGTTTACGAAAAGGGCGCATGCGGATTTTGACCAGCTGCTTGTACGCGAGGCGCTTGGGCAAAAGGTATTGATTGCGTCGCGCGGGCAGATTGTGCTGTTTGCGCGCTATGAAGGCGAGGCCAAGCTGGACGATTTACTAGCTCGCGCGGTACAGGTGATGCAGGAGGCTGGGCATTGAGACAAAAGACGACTTTACTCAGAAAATGATTCGTGCCTATTATGCAGGCTGTGCGGCTTTGGTAGGGATTATTTTGGATGAGGTTATTTCCTTTTCTACACAGACAAACTATCTTATTGTTTTAAGTGTTCTAGGGATTGTGATAATTTTGAAGCTTAAAAAGTTAGAGACATTAAAATGAATTGCTCTACTGTAGATATGAATGGAGGCGTTGTGATGTTAGAGCGTTTAAAAAAGTTAGTCAAAACAGAGGAACTAACATGTACCGTGTGCGGGATGAAAATGATGGAAGGCGATTCATTTACCGCAACGATCACATTACCTGCTGAAAAAAATATGCTAGTAGGACCTTTGGATAAGGTGATTGCGAAAACGGCTACTCGTGTTTTATGTTCGAGTTGTAAGGAGTAATGATACTAGTAAGACTCAAGCCTGCTCAAAGTACTTTTGGGCAGGCTTGAGTATGTCTATAACTTAATCCCGCTAATAAATATCTGATTTTTACAGAGGAGCACGAAATGGAATCGCTACTACGGAAACTTAAAGATTGCGGAAATCGTCTGTTAAAATACGTAACAAGAAAGGGGCACTTATGAAAAAATATATGTATCTAGTTTTAGTTATGGCACTAGCAGCCATCCTTTTCACGACGTTCAGCAATCGAGCAACGCAAGATCCAGCTTTAGCAGAAGAAATAGTAGCACTTTTTGAACAGGGGCAGACGGAAATTGATTTAACTGAAATCACGACATTTGACTGGACAAAGGCCGAGTTATTTGGTCCGTATACGACCGATGAGGTGATTGAGGAGTCAATGGATATTACCTTTAAAGGGGATAACGGGCATATTGATTTACTGGATGACCGTGTATTATTAGTATTTGCGAATGATCAATACGCGGTGAAAACGGTTGTACTTCAGCTGAACTGTAGCTTACGGGATCATAAAATGTTACTTATACAGGAGTAGATTTTGCTGGATTTTTTCATAAGGAGAAATCCCGTTAAGTAGGTTTTACTTAGTTGATTTATCAACAATAGAAAATTGTTTGATTCATATCCGTTTAGGTGCATTGGCTACTACATCGCTTAATACTTAAGAGGCAGTTAAAACCAAAAGTAGCCTGCTCCAAATTTGGAGCAGGCTATCTAGACTTAGTTAAACCATAACCCCGCGTCCCCGAGCATACCCCTTCCTCCGGTAAACACTCAATACAAGTCCAATTAAAATCGCATTAAGCAGTAGCGGTGTCAGCCCGTAGCTAATAAATGGTAGCGGGATGCCGGTAAGTGGCAATAGACCAATCACCATCAAAATTGAGTACAGACTTTGAAAGCTGTAAATTGTTACAGAGGCTATTACAAGTAATTTCCCAAATGATTGCGGCATTGTACGCACAATCCATAAAATGCGTAGTGAGATGGCAAGGATAGCGACAATGACAACACTTCCTGCTGCATAGCCGTAAGCCTGAATTAGCTGTACGAGTGCATAGTCTGTATGGGCGTCGGGAAGGGTGTACATCGTTTCTGTGCCGAACCAGCCAGCTGCGGCAAGTGCTGCTTTTAGTTGGAGTATAAGATACCCCTCTGTTTCTGCATAAAGCTCCGGCTGTAAAAATGCCGCGATGCGTGCGGTTTGATAGGGCGCAAGTAAATGGTGATAGGCATAAATAAATGAGCCGAGCCCTGCTACGCCCATTCCTGTGACCACTAACAGCACATTACGCTTGACGCGGCGTGAGAAATAGCTAAAGCAAAAGAGCACCGCAACAACGACGATATATAACAGCGTCACCGCAAGATTTGGTAGTAACATGAAAAAATAAAGGGGTAGGATAAATAAGCCTAAAAGCTGCCAGCTATTCCATTTTCGCTTCGTAAAAAAGCCTACAAATGCGACTAGTAGGAGAGGTAGCACCGTCCATGCCTGCATGCGAATGGGGCCGATTGCTAGCATTGCTTCACCTTGAATCGAGCGGTTTGGCATATACAGGATCATGACTAATAACAAGAGCGCAACGGCATAAATGACGGTACTAAAGCGCTCGATTTTTCGGTAATCTACATACATAATAGTGGCAATCGTAATCAGTGCGACTAGGGTGTGAATAATTTTGCGCTCAACGAAAAAGCTCGTAATATCTTGTCCAAATTGTACCGTATAATCAGCTGTCAAAATCGGAATAAAGCTCGCAGCAATGAGTAAAAGAACCGCGCCAATTAACCAAAAATCCCATTTCGGGCGGTGGATTTTGTCCATCGCTTTGCCTAGCTGCGTGGCAGAGCCCATTTCGGCAATCGCCTTTTGTTCAGCCTCCTTGTCGGAGTAGCCTTTAGTTATCCATGCTTTTTTCGCATGCGCTAGATGCTGTTGTAGCTCTTCTTCTACATAGCCGCGCGCTTCTTTTGAGCGAATGAAGCTCGTCACTTGCTGTAAAAACTTTTTACTCGGCATGCATACGCACCCCCAAAATTCGCTCCTTAATCGACAATTTCTCTGTGCCACTTTGTTGGAGTTGCTTTTTCCCAAGCTTCGTCAATTGGTAATACTTCACACCATCTACCCAGTTCGCTGAAAGCCAGTGTTGCTGCTCACATTCGTGTAAAACGGAATAAATTAATCCCTCATTATTCACAATTGCCTCCGCGCCGCGTACATGCAACATTTGCGTGAGCTCCACGCCTGATTTTGCCTCCGCGAGCATCGTCAAAATCGTTTCCTTTAGTTGTGATGTTTGAAGTTGCTTACGTATTTGCTCTTCATGCTGTGCTGTAAATTTGACCTGCTGAAAGGCTGTTTGATCGACAGCTTTTTTCAAATTTTTTAAGCGCTCATCCATGCTGCTCACGCTCCAATCGTTTCTTTAATAGTTGCTTTGCTGTTCGCAATCTTGTCTTGACCGTACTTTCATGTAACTGCAAAATGTCGGCCATCTCCTTCATTGACTGCTCCTCGTAATAGCACAAATAGATGACTTCGCGGTATTTCACCGGCAAGTCAAATACCGCGCGTGCAAGCTCGTCATCCTGCTCTTGTTGCATCAGCTGCTGCTCGACACAGTCCGCGCTTTGCACATGCGCAAATAAGTCTTCATTTGCCACCGCCACATTTGTTGCGTACCAGCTTTTTAAATAGTCCTTTGTATGATTAATCGCAATGCGCCACAGCCATGTTTTCACAGAGGACTGAAAATGAAATGTTGGCAATGCGTGATAACACTTCACAAAAATCTCCTGCGTTAAATCCTCCGCAACAGCGCGGTTATGTACGTACTGCATGACAAGCTGCAAGATACTTTGTCCGTAATCAGTCATCAGCTCATCAATGATGGCCTCGTAGGAAGGTTGCTTTGTTTGTTCAATTGAATAGCTATCCACTTTAATTCCTCCTTTCATAACATTAGACGACTGTAGGGGGAGGGAAGTTTGGTTTTTTATAAAAAATTGAAAGGGTTAGACTTGTTCATGGCAATGGGAAAAGGTGATTGTTGAAAAGCGCCTGGTTTTTTGTGGATTTGTTGTTACCGATCAGAAATGCGTTTAAAAAGTAAATTGAAAAGAATAGTCATTCTGTAAATCAAACACATGATTATGTCAGATTGTTGGAATAATAAGAAGAGAAGAAGCACGTAATCGATTTGCCAATAGTACTCGCAACTTAACGAGGAGGAAATCAATCATGGAACACCAAATTATTCCCCAACCAAAAACAAAAGGGATATTAGGAAATATTCTTGATATTGATGCGAACCAGCCTGTTCAGTCTTTAATGAAACTTGCACAGGAATATGGACCGATTTATCGTCTGGAGATGCCTGGAGAGTATCAAACATTTGTTTCAGACAATCGACTTGTAGAAGAGGTATGTGATCAATCAAAATTTGATAAAAATGTTTGGAGTCCATTACAGCGCGTAAGAACATTTACTGGAGACGGGTTATTTACGAGCTGGACGGATGAACCAAATTGGCAGAAAGCACACAATATTTTATTGCCGAGCTTTAGCCAACGAGCGATGCAGGGCTATCATGCGATGATGGTGGATATTGCACTGCAATTGATACAAAAATGGGCTCGTTTGAATCCTGGGGAATCGGTTGATGTGCCAGAGGATATGACACGCCTAACATTGGATACGATTGGCTTATGCGGATTCAATTATCGCTTTAATAGCTTCTATCGTGAGCATCCTCATCCATTTGTATTAAGTATGACAAGGGCATTAAACGAGGTGATGAATCAGGGGCACCGGCTTTCCATTCAAAATAAGCTGATGCTTATAACGAAGAGACAGCTGAATTATGATATACAGTCGATGTATTCAACGGTTGACCAAATTATAGCGGAGAGACGTGCTGGTAAGAGTGAGGGACAGGATGATTTACTTTCTCATATGCTGAGCAGTAAAGATCCACAAACGGGTGAAGCACTGGATGATGAAAATATTCGCTACCAAATGATTACGTTTTTAATTGCTGGACATGAGACGACAAGTGGTTTATTGTCATTTGCTTTCTATTATCTACTTAAAAATCCCGACAAGCTTAAGAAGGCGCAGGAAGAAGTGGACCGTTTACTGACGGATCCAGTGCCGACCTACAGGCAGGTTAGGGAGTTAAAATACATTCGAATGATATTAAACGAAAGTCTGCGTCTTTGGCCAACCGCCCCTGCGTTTTCACTGTACGCAAAGGAGGATACACTGCTTGCAGGTAAGTACCTGATTAAGAAGAAGGAGCCGGTCACTGTTCTCATCCCGCAGCTGCACCGAGATAAGGAGGTATGGGGAGAGGATGTTGAGGCGTTTCGTCCAGAGCGCTTTGAGGACGAGAGCAAGGTTCCTCACCATGCGTTTAAGCCATTCGGCAACGGTCAGCGTGCTTGTATCGGCCAGCAGTTTGCCATGCATGAAGCGACACTCGTATTAGGGTTGATTCTAAAGCATTTTGAGCCGATTGATTACGCGCAATATCAGTTGAAGGTGAAGGAATCGCTGACGCTTAAGCCTGATCATTTCACGATGCAGGTGAAGGTAAGACAACAGCCGGCACTAGGGTTGACCAATTTAGAGAAACATCAAGAAAGTCATGCGAAGGAGTCTTCAATTCTCCAAGTGGATTCAAGTATTAAAGGTCATGATACACCGCTGCTTGTTTTATACGGCTCGAATTTAGGAACTGCAGAGGGAATCGCGCGCGAGCTTGCGGATAACGGAAGAATGCTTGGCTTCAAGAGTGAGGTAGCTAGTCTTGACGCCTATGCTGGCAAGCTTCCTACTGACGGAGCAGTCTTGATGATTAGTTCTTCTTATAACGGCTACCCGCCCGATAATGCAAGAAATTTCGTAGATTGGTTAGCCGGAGAAGAGGGTGGTTCAATGAACGGACTGTGTTATACAGTATTTGGATGTGGCGACCGAAATTGGGGTAGCACGTATCAAAAGGTGCCGACGTTTATTGATGAGCGCTTAGAGCAGTTAGGTGGTAAGCGTCTACTAGAAAGAGGCGAAGGTGACGCAAGTGGGGACTTTGAACTTCAATATGATACGTGGAAGGAGCAATTTTGGGACGCTTTAATGGATGGCTTTGGCTTGAAGCTAAAGAAAGTGGAAAATAGCGAAAGTACATTGTCAATCCAATTCGTTAGTAGCATGACAGGGATGCCGCTTGCTCAAACGTATGATGCCTTTCATGCGCATGTAGTAATAAATCGAGAGCTTCAACAGGCAACCAGTTTACGAAGCACGCGCCATATTGAACTGAGTCTTCCAGAAGAGGTGGAATACCATGAGGGCGATCATTTAGGCGTGCTACCGCGAAATCCGCAACAGCTTATAGACCGAGTAATTGATCGGTTCAAGCTACGTTCAGATGATCATCTTTTACTTGAGGGAGGTCGCAGTGGCGCGGCACATTTGCCAATAGGTACGCCTGTGAGTATTCAAGACCTTCTCGGAAGCAGTGTCGAATTGCAGGAGGCGGCAAGTCGTGCTCAAATTCGCGAATTGGCAGCCTTTACTGTATGCCCACCGCATAAAGAGGAGCTAGAAGCGCTATTGCAGGAGGAAGTTTATCAGGAAGAGGTCGTTAAAAAAAGACGGACAATGCTTGAGCTAATCGAACGCTATCCGGCCTGCGAAATACCGTTCGAGCGTTTCTTAGAGCTGTTGCCAGCGCTGAAGCCGAGGTATTATTCAATCTCTAGCTCACCAATGAAGAATGCCAATCAGTTAAGTATCACCGTGGCAGTAGTTGTGGGACCTGCTCGTAGCGGCAACGGTGAGTATCGCGGGATTGCCTCCAATTATTTAAAAGATACACAAGATGGCGATACACTCGCAGTATTCATCCACAGACCGGGTGCAACATTTGAGCTTCCTAAAAATCCACAAACACCTATTATTATGATTGGTCCAGGCACAGGTGTGGCACCGTTCCGTGGCTTTTTACAAGCTCGAGAAGTGCTACAAAGTGAAGGGGAAATGTTAGGTGAGGCTCATCTGTACTTTGGTTGTAGAAGACCAGATGAGGACTTTATTTATAAAGAAGAGCTAGAGGCATTTGAGCGAAAGGGCGTTATGAAATTGCACACGGCATTTTCTCGCGCAGATGAAACGGAGAAGGTTTACGTTCAGCATAAAATTAAAGAGGATGCAGGACATATACTTCAGCTTTTAGAGAACGGTGCTTATTTATATGTGTGCGGTGACGGGGCAAAAATGGCTCCTGATGTGGAAGCAACCATTCGACAGGCGTACCGAGACAAGCATCAATGCAGTGAAGAGCAAGCTGTGCAATGGTTAGATCAAATGCTCAGTACGGCGCAGTATGCGAAGGATGTATGGACCGGTGTTTAACATAGATTACTTACAAAAAAACGGCGCCGCTTTGGGCCGTTTTTTTGTATAGGTTAATAAAGGAGGAAAGGCAGGCTTGATGGGAGTCATTGCTGACGAGGTTTTATTACATAATGGGGAAGTAATCTATATTTTTAGTGGATCGAGAATTAAGTCATCCTAATTTAACCCGTTTAGAAGTAGCTCATTCCATGTCAGTGCGTAAAAAAATGATTGAATTAGGAAACTGCTATATTGCTTTACAGGGTGGTCCAGAAATATTAGAGGAAATTTCAGAAGTTATTTCATGGGCAAGAATAGATCAGCATCAAAATCCGTGCGTCTTATTGAATGTAGAATAGCAGGTATACTTTCCTCCATTTCCAATAGCTCAGCGGCTTGTTGAATAACGACACTATCCTTTTTAAATAAGAAGTTTGATTTATTTTTATTTTCAGAAATATTATTGCGTTTTATATCGGCTGCTGATATATTAAATATATCGATAGATGATATATCGGAACCCGATAAAGGAGGATAACATGCAACAACCATTAACAGAAGGGGTTTACTATATTTTGCTGGCGCTACACAAGCCCTGTCATGGCTACGGCATTATGCAATTTGCGGATGAAATGAGCGGTGGCCGAGTGAATTTGGGTGCGGGTACGACATATGGTGCTCTGAAAAGCCTGCAGGAAAAGGGCTGGATTGAAACGCTGCTCGGTGAGGGGCGCAAAAAGGAATACATCATTACAGCAGAGGGCAAAAAAATTGTGGAATTTGAGATGCTGCGTTTGAAGGAGCTTTATAAGAACGGTCAAAAAATTATAGGAGACGAGGAGCTGACGACATGAAAAAGGTACGACTTTATTTCAATGAAGAAAAAGAACAGCAATGGATCAATGACATGTCTAGAGAGGGCTGGCAGTTTGTGAAGTATTCCCCTTTTACGCTGACATACACATTCGAGCAGGAGCAAAAGCAGTACACGTACCGGACGGATTGTATTTACGGGCAGGGGAAGGATTATATTGAGTTTGTCGAGAGCACCGGCGCACAGCTTGTGTACAAAAATATGTTTTGGGCATATTTCCGTAAAGACAAATCACAGGGGACGTTTGAGCTGTACACGGATGCCGCTTCGAAAAAGAGCTATTTAAATCGTCTGTTAGGGCTGTATATGGTGGTTTGCCTGCTCAATCTGCTGACCTTTGTGATGAGCTTTCCGGATTTAGCGGAGTATTCATCGGCACGTAAAGCGTTATTTATCGTAAACGGACTTGCAGCAGCTCTTTTAGCTGGGGTAGCGTTTAAAATAATCGGGCGTAAAAAGCGATTGCAGAAGGATTTGGATATTTATCAAGGGTAAAACAGTTAAAAAAATGGCCTGCTCCATTTTTAGAGCAGGCTTAAATTAATCGGTAGTTTTAAAATACGCATAAATCGCATGGACAGTTAGTTCATGTTGATATTTAAGCGAATCATTTTTTGTCTTTCGAAAGCAGCTAGGTCGGGGGCTCTCATTTGTTCCAGAGCCTAGTGAAGTATAGTTTATAAGAAACTCGAAAAGCAATTTGAGAAGCATTACAACTCATCAAAATCTAAATTCACCGGCTCAGCTGGTAAATCGCTAGTAGAGCCAGTCATATTCGTTGAAGGGACGGAACGATCGACCTCTTCAAACGTAATGCCATCAATCCATACTTCCCCTGAACCAACAAGCAGCACACCAAAATGAATCGCCGCACTTTCTTCAGGTACATCGAGTACAATCGAATAATAATTCCAATCGGTTGTACCGTGAATCGAACGATTATCCATATTATCGAATTGCACGAGGTCGCCATTTTTCGTATCTATACGGCACCAAGCCCCGCATTTCATCGCATCCTTTGTTTTTAGAAAGCACGACATTTTCATGCGCTTACCAAGCCAGTTTTTTGCTGAGAACACTTGCATCATCGTGCCAAAATGGCCTTCCTCAGTAGCAAGTGCGCTCCCTAAATAACCTGATTTTGAGCCTGTATGAAATACTTCATGGTCGGCCTTTATTGTGTATAAATGCGGATTTGAGCCAGTTAACAGCCAGCCCTTTACTTCGTTTTTTGTCATTTCCTGTTCCTCCTTTAAGTGAATGGAGCGCATTAAATTGCGGTATTTTCCTGGTGGCATATGGTATAGCTCTTTAAAAGCGCGTGAGAAAGCTTCCTGTGATTGAAATTGACACTCAAATGAAATAGTAAGAATTGTATCATCCGAATGTAATAGTAAAAATGCAGCGACAGCTAGACGTCTTTTACGAATGTACGCCCCGATGGAGACGCCTGTTTCCTTTTTAAACTGCCTGGTTAAATAAAACTTCGAGTAGCCAATTTTTTCGGCATAGTGCTCGAGCTGCCATTTGGATAAGATGTTTTCTTCTAGTGTATCTACAATCTGTTGCACAAGTTGACTATACATGACTGCTCACCTCAAAACTTAGTATAGAGAAGAAATGATGATTATTTTTGATAATTATTGCACTAGTGTAAGTATCAGGAGAATTGGAAGGCAAGGGAGACATCATTTGTTTAATTGCTTCAAAATTTGTATGAAAAATCCCACATAAAGACTAGTAAATTCGTCTTTATGTGGGATTTTCATTTTTTATTTAGACAGTCGCGCAAGCTCCACTAGCGCCTCTTCGCAGTTTAAAAATGGTTGCTGGATCGTTAAAAGTCGCTCAATAAACGCTTTCACCGCATCTGGTAGGGCCAGCTCCTGTTGCCACGACGTGCTTTTTTTCGTTGTCGGCTCGTATGTAGAATACAGTAAAAACAGCATAAAATGACCGAGCGCGTACAAATCGCTCATCGGATGCGGTGCTTTTTTCGGATTTTTCAAGTGCATCACTGAAAAATGAGGATCAATCGTTGTCGCTAAGCCGAAATCAAGAATGGTGAGCTGTCCATTTTTTAAAATAATATTCGGGATACGCAGGTCGCGGTGTACAATGCCCTTCGCGTGAAGCTGCTGCAGGATTTCAAGCAGCATTTTTGTATAATGGAGCGTATTGACGATTGAAAAAACCGCCTGACGCTCAAAAATAGCCTGCTCAAATGTTTCCCCGTCTACGTAGCTCATTACATAAAAGGGCGAGGTGTCAATTGTACCAGCCATCATCATTTGCGGAACAGGTAAAGACTGCAACTGCTGCAAAAACTGCATCTCCTGCTCAAATCGTGCGCGGCCGCGGCGGTGATGGTGCTTTGGCTTTAGTCGTTTGAGCACGGCACGCTGTTTCGTTGCGTCCTGCTCAAGTAAATACGCCACCCCGTACGAGCCCTCGCCAATTTGCGTAAGATATGTGTAGTCCGTTTGTTTTTCAATATAGCTTGTTGTTTGCTCATGTGCGCGTTTATTTTGGGAAAAATACAGCATGCTTAGCTGCTAGAGCTATTGCGACGCTTGTAATGCCCGTGCCCATAGTGGTTGCTACGGCGTGAATAGCGTCGTGAGCTACTTGAAGAAGAGCGCTTGTAGTGCCCGTGCCCGTAATGATTGCTGCGACGCGAGTAGCGTCGTGAACTGCTTGAAGAACGCTTTGAACCTAATAAACTACTAATAATTTTTTTGAACATCGTAAATAGCTCCTTTAGTTTTCTACTATAGTGTACGCGTGAGGCAGGAAGAAAGTTTCGGTAGTTATCAATTTTTTTGACAGCGGGCTAGGTGAAGCAGGCGTTAAAAGTTATTTCGGTTTATATGTATGATCCCCAGGCTGCAACTTCACAATATTCCAGGCAGCGATTGCGTCAGTTCTCGTTTTGCCACGATTCACAGCATCCGCAAAAAAATCACGTATAAACCGGTTGTATTCAAACTGCGGGGCAATGTCCTTCACATAGGACGGATCCTTCAAACGCTGCTGCTCTACGTGCCAGGCAGCTAGCACATCTGCATACGTTTTCCCGATATTTTCCTTGAAATACTGTTGGATATATGTCGAAAAGTGAAAGTTCGGGATATGCTGTTTGAAAAAATGGCGCACGTTTTGACTGCATGTATGCTGTTCTGTTATGACCGTTTCTAAGCTTAATACAGTCTGCGCAACCTTTCTTTTCTTAATTCGCTTCGGCTTGACGATTTCGCCTGTTTGCAAAAAAATCGTGATTCTTTCGGAAATGTCTACTTTTGAGCCAGCTGCGCTAACACCGTGCGCCCGGCAAAATTGCTGGAGTTCTTCTTTAAGCCAATAATGATTGGTGAAATCGTCTAGGTTGATTGTTTTTGTTAGTGGTGGTCGCATGGTAGGCTCCTTTTTAAAAATTTATCCATACTCAGTAGGCTCTTTTTCAAAACATGTTCTTGACCAAAAAAAGCAACCGATGTGCTTTTTTTGCGGTGGCTTT
>JBEMAQ010000029.1:0-40664 GCA_040274725.1 Solibacillus sp.
AAAATAGTAGCACAAACCATGGCCTCGGTCTGTACTACTAATGTTAGTATGTTTTGAATCACAAATTATGAAATAACACTTCAAATAGCTTACTAAATCGACATTGATTTGGTAGGCTGTTTTTTATTGATTTAATAGCGCTTTTTGTTATTCCCTAACTTTCATTTGGAATGTTATTTAGTTAATTTTGTATGTTCTATTCAACTAAGAATCATTTAGTTCATTAATATGGATTACATTAACCGTAACCACATCATTTAATTTAAACTTTGTCATTTGGCTTTTAAAAATACGATTTATTTCAACTTGTGTTTGCTCAGTTACTGCTTCATTTGGAGCAATAATTTGTAGCTTTACTTCATTTGGAGCATAAACCATACCAACTATACTGTATCCCTCTGTATAAGAGTATCCAGCTTTATCTAACTCTTTTCCGACCTGTTCAAAAAATCCACCATCTTTATTAAGTTCCTTGTAAAATGTATCTAATTCTTCTTGTTCCTGTGAAGAAGGTTGTTCTGCTGTATCAATATAAGTCGTTATCTTAATGAAAAAGTTCTGTCTATCAAAGTGATGCTCGCTTATTACATTTTCAATTCGCTCTAGTATTTCCTCTCTGACTTTTTGGGGTACATTATATCTTGGTAGTTTAACATGTAATAAGTATTGATTATTTGGCAACTCTTCATCCCTTAACCAAAGACCATAATCTAATTCCATTAAACTAAATGATATTTTAACTACTAAATCGTTAAAATGTAATACCTTAGATGCCGTAATTTCTTGCGGAATCTCTGATTGTCGTTTATTTTCTGCACCCAAAACCTGATGATAAATAAAAGGTACTGAAACTAATAGTGAGGCACCAAGTCCCCATACAATTACTTTCCCTTTACTCAAAGTAACATCTCCTTATAAGTAAAAGAATATGTCATGCTAACGGGAAATATCTCGATTCAATCTTCTCGCTTCATTAGAACATTCCCAAAGCGAGATTGAAGTGACCCCTAAAAGTTAGACACAGTTATTGCAGTGCTTGTTATACTAAAGCCCTGTTAGTTTAAATAAATCATAAATCCGTACGCTACTATTCCTAATATGCCTAACAAAATAACTACAGCACTTTTTATTAAACTTATCTTTCCCTTTCTCCAACTTACGATGCTTGTAACAAACCATCCAATAAACACCATCATTGCACCAATGTGCTGAATCAATTCACTTTTAAATTCTTGTTGTACTTCTAAAGAGAATCCGTAACTGATAGGGCCGAATGCTTTCCCTTTTTTGATGTAACAAGTAAAATAGTCCTTGCTATTGAAATGTTGATGTTGCTTGCTTTTTCATTGGGAAGCGCTGCATAAAGCAAGAGAGGTCTACAGTATTTGTCAGATGATTTATACAATAAAATGTACAGTTTAATGTGTAATTGTATCGAAAGTAAAATAAAAAGATGGTGCCAGCAATGTTAGATAAAGCGAAATCAACTGTTCATTTAGTGGATTTAGATTTTTTGAAAAACAATGTGGTTGGAGAAGTTAGAATAGGAGCTTTTAAAGCGTCAAACAAAAAACCACCCCAACCTCAAAAACTAAGGTCAGGGTGGATCAACTCAAGCTACAGGCACTACAGTCTCATCCTTTTTCTTCCTAATCTCCAAATCCGCCACAAACTCTTCTACATCATACGTCAAAAAGTTCGTCAAAATCACATCCTTATCCTCCTCAAACAGCTCATCGGCGATTCCTTTTATAAGCTTTGGAATCGCAAATCGGATACCTGACAAGGCAGAGGCGGATACACCGCAGCTGACAAGTGCTGCGTAGTTGAATGAGAAGATGCCGCGGACGACGCTAGCGCCTGCTTCGCTGTTTGGTACAAACGCGAATTCTGATGTTAAGTACGGGTGTGCATCCACCAAATTGTTTTGAATGTCAGCAGGGACCTGTACAACATCCTCCCAGCGCGTCACGTGCTCATTAATCAGGCGTAGCTCTGGGCGTAGGCGTGAGTCCGAAATCAGGCCTGTGCTAATGATTAAATAATCAAATTCGAATGTTGCGTGTGGTGTAGTGACGGTCACACCGCCTTTGTTTTCTTCAACCGATAGCCACGGTGAATCATTGTGAAGGTGGAAGCCTTCAAAGCTTGCTGCGCGTAAAAATGTATCGTTTGTTGGTGGTTGATTGAATTTAAAGAAATGCGAAATGGCTGTGTATTTCTCGATGTCAGATAGCTTATGGAAGCGTTCAATAATGCCTGAATGCTCCAGTTGGCGAATCGGATTGACGCGTGGTAGATGCTTGCGTCGAACGAACACGTGCGCCTCCGCGACACCGGCATCTAATGCGTAATTCGCATTGTCAAACGCTGATGCGCCGCCGCCTAAAATGCCGATGCGCTTGCCTTTTAATTGGTCAAAATCAATGGTTTCCGCTGTATGTGCATACAGTGACTTCGGTAATGCTTTAATGAAATCAGGCACATGCCATTCGCCGCCACCTTGAATGCCTGTTGCCAGCACGACTTTACGCGCTAAAATTAGTTGTTTCTCGCCTTTTACCGTAACATGCAATTTATGAACAGCGTCACCTGTTGGCTCAATCAGATCAAGCTTCACCTCATTACGTACTGGCAATTGTAAAACGTGGCGATACCATTTTAAGTAGTTCATCCATTCAACGCGCGGGATTTTATCTAAGCTGTCCCAGCCTTCAGTGCCATGCTGTGCGCGATACCATGCTTGGAATGTTAACGAAGGAACACCTAAATCAATCGATGGCAGCTGCTTTGGTGTACGAAGCGTGTACATGCGTGCGTACGTTACCCAAGGACCCTCTGTACCTTCAGGATTTTCGTCGAGCACTAAAATGTTTGAAATACGTTCGCGAAGTAGGGCGAAAGCTGAACATAAACCACTTTGACCACCGCCGACAATGACAACATCATACACATGACCTGCTGCATGTGTTTTAGGCTGTACCCATTCCTTATCGCTTAAACCGATGTATGAAAGATCCTGTTTTACTTGTTCATTTAATTGCTGTAAACCCATTTAAAACAACTCCTTTTGTTATATTTTCTAACATGTTTTTCTAATACATTTATAATAGCTCGAATTTTCAGATAAGTAATTGGTTTGTTTAACTAAAATATATCGGATTGATTAGTGATAGTAGCTAAAGTGGTCTAACGATATGTAAGGAATTATTACATAAAAGAAAATTGTGCAGAAAGTGTATATTTCTGCACAATTTAAGTGGATTAGCTTCCTCGGTAAATTTGGTAGCCCCAAGGTGAGACGAGGAGGGGAACGTGGTAATGACCGCCCTCCTCATGCATTGTAAAGCGCACCGGAACGTCCGATAAAAACGCCGGCTCTGGTAGCGCAATGCCTTTTGTAGCGAAATAGTCCCCGATATAAAACAGCAGCTCATAACTGCCCGGTTGCCAAGCTTCTTCTGCTAAAGCAGGCAGATCTGTGCGGCCGTCGTTGTTTGTTGCAATTGTTTGAAGTAATACCCAGTCTGCATCAGCGGCTTTATAGCGTACGTCAATTTGGACATTCGCCGCCGGTTTGCCGCTGTATAAATCAAGTATATGTGTAGATAATGATGGCATAAAAATCCTCCTTAAACGGTAGCCTGCTCCGCTGTTAATGCAGTAAAGCGGATGTGCGCGATTTTGTTGATTTCCTGAAGCGCTGTTGCAAATTCTGTTTCGTAGTCAAATGCAAGGCGGCGCTCGATTGCCTGCATAATATCATGCTTACCAAGGCCCGTAACGGCGATAATAAACGGAAAGTTAAATTTCTCCATATACTGTGTATTGAGTGAAGACATCTTTTCGAATTCTTCAGGCGTTAATGCGTTCAACCCAGCACCAGCCTGCTCCTGCACAGAGGCGTTGCTCATCGCAATGCGTTTACCAAGCTCCGGGTGCTCTAAAATAAGTGTTGTTTTTTGTTCAATAGATGACGCACTTACAATGTCTTTCATTGTGTCAAAAGCTTGTTCAAGTGAAACAAAAGGTCGCGCAAGCGCGGCCTTTTGTGCAATGTGTGGCGAGTTTTCAAAAATCCCTCCGAATGTTTCGGTGAATTGCTCTAATGTAAAATCATTTAGTTGTGTTAGTGAAATCATTTAATGTCCTCCTTGAGCAGCAAGTTCGCGGTGCGCCTCTTTCGCGTCAACAGGCGACTGCTCCTTTTGTCCGATTGAGAAAAATAAGTTTAAGAAAATGGCAACTAAGCTACCTGTAATCAGTCCATCACCGACCAGCATTTTTAGTGCAGGTGGTAAGCTTGAGAATAGTTCAGGTACAACAACGGCACCTAAGCCAAGTGAAATCGAGCACGCAATAACGGTTAAGTTGTTTTGGTTTGTGAAGTCTACCTTACTTAACATACGTACACCAGATGATACGATCATCCCGAACATCACAACTGTTGCACCGCCAAAAACGGCTGTTGGAATGAGTGTTGCAAGCGCGGCGATTTTTGGGGCAGAGCCGATTAATACTAAGATGATACCCGCAGCAATTGTCACGTTACGGCTTTTTACGCCAGACATTTGAACAAGACCTACGTTTTGTGCGAATGTGTTGTACGGAAAGGCGTTGAAAATCCCGCCTAAAATGAAGGCAATCCCTTCAGCACGGTAGCCACGCTCTAAATCTTGTGGTGTTAATTTGCGGTCGGTAATCTCACCAAGCGCTAAGAAGGCACCTGTTGATTCAATCATGACGATAATGCCGACTAAAATCATTGTTAAAATCGGTACAATTTCAAATGTTGGTACACCGAAGTAGAAAGGTGCTGGTAAATGGAACCAAGAGGCCGCCATTACTGTTGAAAAGTCGATGGGATTCATAAAGCTATAAACGACTGTACCACCGATAATCCCAAGCAGTACGGCGATTGATTTTACAAAGCCCTTGCCGAAATACATAATAATTAAAATAATCGCGAGTGTCGTGAACGAAATAATTAGATTTTGGCTAGAGCCGAAGTTTGGACTGCTCGCACCGCCCGCCATGTTTTTTACGCCGGTAGGAATGAGTGCAAGACCGATTAGCACAACAACTGTTCCTGTTACAACAGGTGGGAAAAGTTTGAGTAACGAAGAGAAAAATTTAGAGAAAAAGATGATGAATAGACCAGCTGCGATGACTGCACCATAAATGGCTGTAATGCCGTAATTAGTGCCGATTGCGATCATTGGTGTTACTGCGACGAATGATGTACCGAGTATGACGGGTAAGCCGATGCCAAAAAATTTGTTTTTCCACATTTGTAGCAGTGTGGCAATCCCGCATGTCATCAGGTCGATTGAAATTAAATACGCGAGCTGTGTCGGTGTTAAGCCGATTGCCCCACCGACAATGATGGGTACGAGCATGGCGCCTGCATACATCGCGAGTACGTGCTGCAGGCCAAGTGATGCGGCTTTTGGTGCGCTAACGTGTTCTTGCATAAAAATCCCTCCAAATCAGTAGTGTTAGTTTTAATGACTAAATGCGTTACCATTTATTACATAATAAAAAATATTCAGTCAATTGTCTTTGGATGGATTAGCTAAATAATGAAGAAACTTTTAGGTAAAGTGACTAACTTGCTTTACATGTCCTGCTCGACCATTAAATGATTACGAATGCGCAGTGCAAGTCTAAGTTGAATTGTGACTTCAGGATCCTTTAAATCTTTCTTCAGCAGGGCACTGCATTTTTCGAGTCGGTAAATGACCGTATTGCGATGTACGAATAGGCGCTTTGCTGTTTCAGAAATTTGACAATGGTGCTCCAAATATTCGTATAGCGTCTCAAGCAGCATCATTTGCTCATCAAGTGGCAAAGTCGCAAATTCCTTAAACATCATTTGCTGGTAGTTCATTAAATCGTTTTCCGGAATCATTTGCAGTAGCTCATTAATTTCCTTTCTTTTATAGAAGGAAATGAGTTCTACTCGTGCGCCAATCACTAACACCGCACTTTGCGCCTCCTTGACGCTGCGCTGAATATCTGAAAAGTTGAGCGTTGTATTGCTGACACCGAATGAAATTTGCTTATCGAAATATTGCACAATAGAATCGTATAGCTCCTTAAAGAGCTCGGTAATAAATAATTTAAAGTCAGCTTTCGCATCCTGCAATTCGAGCACAAAGATGAGCTCGTTTTTGACCATGAAAATATAAATCGGAATGTGCGACGCTTGTAAGGCTTCCTCGCAAAACTTATGAATTTGATCAAGTAAAATTTGCAATTGATACGGATGGAGATTCGCCGTTTGACGCAGCCTCCCGACAATCGAAATATAGGATTGCTGAAAGGGAATGCCAAGCTCCTCGGCTTTATTTTTAATGAGCGCAGAGGTTGGGTGCGTGTTTTCGAGTAAATCGAAAAATTGCTGATTACGGATATTGCGTTTTTGTTGCTGTAGTGCCTTTTCCTGCAAAATCGCAAATGACAACACATTGATAGCCTGCTCAATTGTTAGGCGCAGCTTTGTATCCTTTTCATCAACAAAGCCTTTGACCATTAGTAAAAAATGCTTCTCGGAATTAATGTCAATCGGATACAGGGAATAGGAGCTTTTGTCGCTTAGAATGGAAAAATACCATGCTGTATTCGTTGAAATCGGATAAATAAAGCCGTGCTTCATCGATTGCTGGATGACGGCGATGGCGTGAATGTATTGCTGGGACAAATGGATTGGGCGTAGAAACTGACTAATCAGCTGTACATCGCGCTCAATAATCGATGCTAAGTATTTTACAAGTCGCGCCACGCCCTGACCTTTAAAAATAATGTCGGTAAACTGACGGTGAATGTCCATCGCATAGTTCAGCACGGACGCCTCACTATGTAAGATCATCTCCGTAATGATTAAATTAATTTGTCCAAGTGATAAATGTTCTGGCAGTTCGATAAAGGACACATTTAGTTCATCAGCAAGCTGCAAAATTTCGGATGGCACCTCATAAAGAAAGCGATTTTTTTTAATGCCAATACCTGCGCAGTTCGCTTTTTTCATCTCCACGATAAGCTCTTTAAAATAAAGTAAGTTGTTTTTTAAATGATAAGCGGTTGTAATAATGAACTCATGTGGACGTAAAAATGGAATAATATCAGGTGCGTCCATCATTGTAATGGAACGAATTTCCTGCTTTTTACTTAAGTGACCTGCTACTAATGAAATGGGCATAAGTTCTTTCTGGGCTAATAATTGTTCGATATCCATCTAATCACTCCTTATGTTAGAAAATCTAACATAAAAACTATATTTTGCCAATATGATTTGTGCAAATTATCTAAAAACTTTTGGTTTTTTAGCACAAATGTCAGTGATGTTTTCGGTTAGTTTCTTTAAAATGGGATACAATCTAACATCTGAAAGGTGGAGTGGTGATGGTGCATGTACAAACTCCTTCCATAATCAATACAGAGGAATGGACAATTGAAGCATTAATTGAATGGCTTGCTGATTTTGGTCGCACAGATGAGGGCGGTGTGACGAGACTATTGTATTCGGACACGTGGCAGCAGGCGCAAAAAGCGTTGCAGCAAAAAATGGAGCGTGCAGGACTTACGCCATATACAGACCAGGTAGGCAATTTATTTGGGCGAGTAGAAGGAACAGAGCAGCCGCAACAGGTCGTTTTAACAGGCTCGCATGTAGATACCGTGATTCAAGGCGGAAAGTATGACGGGGCATACGGCGTATTAGCGAGCTTACTTGCGGTGCAAAGGCTCCTAAAAAAATATGGTCCACCGAAAAAAACAATTGAGGTTGTGTCACTATGCGAGGAGGAGGGCAGCCGCTTTCCGCTAACGTATTGGGGCTCGAAAAATATCGTTGGCGAGTATGATGAGACGGCGATTGCGATGTTAACGGATTGTGAGGGTGTTTTATTTAGTGACGCAATGACAAACGCAGGCTATCCGCTTGCAGTATATCAATCCAAGAAACGTCAAGACCTTGCTTACTTTGTTGAGGTACATATTGAACAAGGTGTAACGCTAGAAAATCAGCATCAGCAAATCGGTGCTGTGAGTCATATTGTCGGGCAGCAACGCTTTACAGTAACGTTTTACGGACAGAGTAATCATGCGGGCACAACGGAAATGTTTGGGCGCAAGGATGCGATTGTCTGTGCGGCGAATGCGATTACGCTCCTTACAGCACTTGCGAATGAAAAATATTCACCGAAGCTACGTGCAACGATTGGTCAATTGCAGGCAAAGCCGAATGTACCGAATGTGATTGCGGGGGAGGTAAGCTTTACGATTGATGTTCGCCATCATCATCAGGTCGTGATTGATGATTTTGTCACCGATATGCAGGACATTTTACGCACGATTGATGTGATGTATGATGTGACACATACAATTGAACGCTTTTCTGCGGATGAGCCGGTGCAATTAGATGAGCATTTGCAAAAAATGACGCTTGCGCTCGCAAAAAAACGCGGATTTTCAGCGATGGAGATGATTAGCGGGGCCGGGCATGATTCGCAAGTGTTTGCAGGGCATATTCCGACCGCATTATTATTTGTGCCAAGTAAGAACGGGATTAGTCATTCACCGTATGAATTTACAGCGACTGAGGAGCTAGAGCGCGGCGTTTTACTAGTAGAAGACTTATTATATCAATTAGCTTATGAGGGGACGGATTTCGCATGACGTATAAACCATTACAAGTACCACTTCGCACAATTATGACACCGGGGCCTGTTGAGGTGGACCCGCGCGTGTTGCAGGCGATGAGCACACCGATTTTAGGACAATTTGACCCAGCATTTACGGATATTATGAATGAAGTGATGGAGATGCTACGCGAGTTGTTCCAAACGAAAAATCAGTGGGCATTTCCAGTTGACGGTACATCACGCTCGGGAAATGAGGCGGTGCTGTGCAGCATTATCGAGCCGGGTGATAAGGTGCTCGTGCCAATTTTCGGGCGCTTCGGTCATTTGCTTGTGGAAATTTGTGAGCGCTACGGTGCGGACGTCCATACGATGGAATGTCCATGGGGCGAGGTGTTTGACCAGCAGGATATACTTGCGAAAGTAGCGGAAGTAAAGCCGAAAATCGTTGCGATTGTCCACGGTGAAACATCAACAGGACGCATGCAGCCACTCAATCAGTTAGGGCCAGCGTGCCGTGAAATGGATGTGCTGCTCGTTGTCGATGCAGTGGCGTCGATTGGCGGTGCGAATGTCGCGGTAGATGAGTGGTGCTTAGATGCGGTCATTGGCGGGACACAAAAATGCTTGTCCGTTCCAGCAGGTATGGCACCAATTACGTATAATGAGCGTATTGAAAAAGTCATTTTAGCGCGTAAAAAGGTCGAGGCAGGCATTGCGACAGCTGATGATGAGCTTGCAGGCAATTTCACAAACCGCATTCGCAGTAACTATTTCGATTTAGCGATGCTACAAGATTACTGGAGCCCGCGCCGCTTAAATCACCATACAGAGGCAACTTCTATGATTTACGCGCTACGCGAGGGACTGCGCCTCGTATTAGAGGAAGGCTTATATGAGCGTTTTGGTCGTCATAGCTACCACGAAAAAGCACTCGTGCACGGCTTAAAGGCAATGGGGCTGACGATCTTTGGCGGGGAGCTATATAAATTACCGACTGTCACGTGTATTGAAATTCCTGAAGGTGTCAATGGTGATGCAGTGCGTCAATTGATGCTTGAGCAGTTTGGTATTGAAATTGCGTCGTCATTTGGTCCACTTCATGGTAAGATTTGGCGTATTGGGACAATGGGCTTTAGCTGTCGCAAGGAAAATGTATTAGCCGTGTTGTCGGCACTTGAGGCGACGCTTATTCGTGCAAATGTCGCGGTGAACCGTGGTGCGGCGATTCAGGCAGCCCTTGATTTTTACGAGGCACCGAAGCTAGCAGAGGAGGAGCTCTATGTATGATCTACTCATAAAAAATGCACAAATCGTGTGCCCAGACGGCATGATTTCAGGTGAGCTGGCTGTGCAGGATGGTGTTATTCAAGCAATTGGCGAGGGATTAGGCGCGGCGCAAAAAGTGGTTGACGCGGCAGGTGATGTTGTTTTCCCAGGCGTCATTGATGTGCATGTGCATTTAAATGAGCCGGGCAATGCGGAGTGGGAAGGTTTTACGACGGGTACACATTTACTGGCAGCGGGCGGCGTGACAACCTATTTTGATATGCCACTAAATGCCAACCCGCCGACGATTAATAAAGCAGCACTTCAACTAAAGAAGCAACTTGCCAGTGAAAAATCGCGTATTACGCCATACTTTTGGGGTGGTCTTGTACATGATAATGTAGCGGAGCTTGAAGCGATGAGCGCGGATGTTATTGGCTTTAAAGCGTTTTTATCAAACTCTGGCTTTACACCGTTTGCGGCGGTACAGCAGGAGTCTTTGCTTGCAGGCATGCGTGAAATTGCACGTCTCGGCAAAATTTTAGCACTCCATGCAGAAAGTGATGAGCTAACGCAGTTTTTACAGCAACAAAAAATTGCAGCGGGCTTACTCACACCACAAGACTACGCCGAGTCTCGTCCGGTTGTTGCAGAGGTCGAGGCCGTGAACCGTGCGCTTTACTTCGGGGAACTGACGAATTGTGCGCTGCATTTCGTGCATATTAGTAGTGCCGAAGCGGTCCGACTCATTCAAGCAGCGAAAAAGCGCGGGCAGGATGTATCAGTTGAAACGTGTCCGCATTATTTCCGATTGAATGAAGAAATGCTAGAGCACGGCGTTCTCGCAAAATGTGCGCCACCACTGCGAAATGAAGCGACACGCCGAGAGCTTATCGAGCGACTTCTTGCGGGGGACATTGATATCATCGCTTCTGACCATTCACCGTGCCCACCGCATATGAAAGACTTAACAAACAAGCACTTTTTCGAGGCGTGGGGCGGGATTAATGGTGGTCAGTTTACACTCCAGGCGACACTTGCACTTTGTGATGAATACAATGTGCCGTATGGGCAAGCCGCGAAATGGCTAAGCGAAAATCCTGCTAAGCGTTTTGGACTGACAAAGCGCGGCAAGCTTGCAGTTGGCTACGCGGCCGATTTTACAATTGTCACAAGGAAGCCTTACACGGTTACACAAGAAAACCATTTCGCGAAGCATAAGGCGACGATTTATGAGGGAGAAACATTCCCGCATACGATTGTTGCGACATACTGCGCGGGGGAATGTAAATATGAGCAGGAAATGAGTATGATTTAGCGAATGTGTAACACGTCACCATTTTGTGACGTGTTTTTTGTCGTTTAGGGAAGTATAAAGAAAAGTAAGAAAAATACAGATTTCTTTACTGTTATGCTATTATTACGATTGAAAATTTACGATGAGGGAAGTTTTGAACAATGAATAAGCAGTTAACTGCTACGGGGCGCGATGCGTATTTTGATAACGCAAAGGCGCTGTTAATTGTCTGTGTTGTAGTTGGTCACACATTATCAGGTATGCTTGGAGAGGCACGCTGGATGGATAGCTTGTATATGACGATTTATACATTTCATATGCCAGCTTTTATTTTTGTGACGGGCTACTACGCGAAAGTACTACGCACGAAAAAAGACTGGTGGAAGCTCATGAAGGCGGTTGTTATTCCGTACTTTGTATTCCAGTTTCTTTATACGGCCTACTATGTGTATGTGCTCGATTTTAATGTTGAGTTTAATTTATTTGAGCAGTCGCGCTGGGGGCTGTGGTTTTTAGTGAGCTTATTTTGCTGGAGAGTGATGCTGCCACTATTTACACGCTCGAAATGGATGATTGCAGTCGCGCTGATTATTGCACTGATTGCGGGCAAGCTGCCATTTATTAGCGAGCCGTTTTCATTATCGCGCACACTGTATTTCTTCGTGTTCTTTATCGCGGGCTATCATTTGTCTGTAGAGCCATTTAAAAAAGCGGGAAGTAAAGGCAAAATTGCAGGTGTTATTGCGCTTATACTACTATTTATGACGATGTACTTTTTCAATGACACGTCGTGGAAGGAATGGCTTTTTGGCCGCCTGCCATATGCAGAAGTGGAGCCATTTTTAGTTGATTCGGGCATATTGAATCGCCTTGCTGTGTACGCAATTTGTGCGGTTGCGACAATTGCCTTTTTAGCGATTGTTCCGGCAACGAAATTTAGCTGGACGGTCATCGGACAGCGCACAATGGCGATTTATATTTTGCACCTTGTTGCGGTGCAAACATTTAGAGAGTTGCCGATTTATAAGGAATGGTTACAGGCGGGGCAGTATGTGTATTTCTTCGTATTTGCCGCAGTAACCATTTGTGTTTTCGCGCATCCATTTTTTAGTAATCTACTTGCAGGCACGTATTTTACGCGAAAAAAATGATGAACAAAAAAGATGAACATCTGTCACGCGGATGTTCATCTTTTTTGCGTAATAGACGAATGTTTGTTTGTTTTTTGGTACAATAATGAGGAGAGGGGGAGTAGACAATGGCGAAAGCACGCATCATTTTACATGTGGATATGAATAGTTTTTACGCATCAGTGGAGCAGGCACATGACCCGAGTTTGAAGGGGAAACCAATTGCTGTTGCAGGGAATGTCAAGGAGCGTCGCGGTATTCTTGTGACGAGTTCCTATGAGGCGCGGAGTTTTGGGATTTATACGACAATGACAGTTGGTGAAGCGCTGAAAAAATGTCCGCATCTGCTACTGCTCCCTCCTGATTTTCCAAAATACCGAGCGGCGAGCGCGGCGATGTTTAGCATTTTGCGTAGCTATACGGAGTTAGTGGAGCCCGTATCCATTGATGAGGGCTATATGGATATAACAGAACTTGCGAGTGAGCGTCATGCACCAGATATTGCCGCTGAAATACAGCAACGCCTTTTACGTGAGCTCGACCTTCCATGCTCCATCGGCATTGCCCCAAATAAATTTCTCGCCAAAACGGCATCTGATATGAAAAAACCACTTGGTATTACGATTTTGCGTAAGCGTGATATGGCAGAAAAATTATGGCCGCTGCCAGTCATTCATATGCACGGCGTTGGTGAAAGTACAGCACGTAAGTTAAATGAAGTCGGTATTCACACAATTGGTGACTTAGCAACAGCCTCAGAGCGTGAACTGCATCATCGCTTCGGGAAAAACGGTGTGCGTCTTTATGAGAAGGCGAATGGCGTTGATGCGCGCGCGGTAGACCCGAATTCGATTTATGATACGAAAAGCGTCGGAAATTCGACAACGCTACCCCGCGACGAGACAGAATATTATATACTAAAAGAGACATTCCAAAAATTAGCATCGAGTGTTGCGGAACGCTTACAGGCAAAATATTTAGCGGGTACAACCATTAGCATCCAAATTCGTGACAACCAGTGGCATAACCAGACGCGCAGTAAAACTGTGCGTAATGCGGTTCAAAATCCGAATGAGATTTTTGACATGGCTTGGGAGCTTTTTCTAGCGCACTGGGATGAGCGTCCTGTGCGCCTGCTTGGTGTGACGGTATCGAATGTTGTGGATCAAGCAGAACGGGCGCAGCAGCTGAGCTTATTTAATTATGAGCAGCATGTGAAGGACGAGCCAATTGTCAATCTTGTCGATAAAATCGAACAGAAATTTGGTAAGGGCGCGATTCAGCGCGGCGTCCGAGCAAAGCGCACGAGCTACGCGTCGAAAACGAGCTTTAGTAAAGATTTTTTGGAGGATTTACGGGAGGACTAAAGAGATGCGAGATAGCATTTGGCATGCTCTGTTTACCGATTATTTTGGCGGTGCTTTTTTAGTTGAAGAGTGTCACGCTGCTAGAAAAATGAAAGCATGGATGTGCGATAAAGGAATAGTGGGCTGTGTGTCGTTTTTTATTGGTGTGTTCTTTGCGTTAGCGGCGCTGAATCTTTTGTAAAGTGTGGTGAATTGTATGCAAAATGATTTTGTAAAGCGTTACCGGATTACAGGCTTTAGTCTACTTTTATTGTTGTACACAGGCTTTACTGGCTGGCAACTTGGACGTGTGCAGGCCATTACGGATTTTAACTATACGCTACATGAAATGCTGTATATACCCGCGTTTTTATGCATGTATGTAGGACCAATCGTATTCATTGTGCTTTGCTATTACATGATGCGCGCGAAAGTAGTGCGGGATATGACAAGAAGACGTGCGGCGAGCTGGTTTGTCATCGGTGTGTCGCTAGTTTATATGGCGTATGCTGTCAATAGTCAAGTAGCTAATAGTTCAGTGGCAGGGATCTATAGCGAAGTCGGTAAGTATAAGGAAGATGACCGCTATTACATTAGCCTAGAAGGGCGGATGATTGAAATATCTAGCGAGCAATACGACGGATTTGACGCGGCGGCTGACTATTTGCTTAGCTATACTTGGAATGATAAGCAATTAAAGGGCAATCTAACATCTATCGAAAAAATAGGAGAGTGAAAAAGTGAAGTTTATACCGATTATTGTATTAGGACTGATTTTAGGTGTACTAGCGGCGATGTTTGACTGGCCGATATGGGTGGCGTTTTTAATTATTTTAGCAGTTGGTTTGGTTCCTGTTGTGAAAATGCTACATGCAGCCTACTTTACAACAAACTTAGACACGATGCGCCGTTACTTGCAAAAGAATAAAAAGGACCCGATGTGTGAATATGCACTGACGATGGAATTTGGCACGAAGGAGGACGAGGTGGTAGCAATCGATAAAATTTTAGCGCGCTATCGTCAACCGGTTATGCAACATACATATGAAATGAACAAGGCGATACGCTTAGATGATTATACAAGAGCAGGTGAATTTGCCGAAAAGCTCGGTACACACGCGTTTGGTACATACGGCAAGGCGAGCATTGCTGCGATGCAGGGGCAAGCAAGTGAGGCACGCAGTTATACGTTAAAGGAAGACTGGATGAAAAGTGCGGTTGAGGCGATGATTGCGTATGCAGCACGCGATATGCACACGTTCCGCAAGCACGGGGACGCGGCCATTGAGAAAACAAAGGGCTTGCAGCGCTATATTTTAGTCTATTCACTGAAAAATATGGAGCAAGAGGCGAAATAATATTAAACGAAAAAAGTCGCTTCCTAATTCGTGACCGTCTCTCAAAGTTGAGAGGCGGTTTCCTTTTGGATATAGCTGACTAAATAAGGTACAATAAGATGAGGAAATAAAAGATTTTATTTATTTATCAAGGTTGTGCGTTATACTAGGTAAGGATATTTTAATTAGAGGTGTAAACAATGTTAAAAAAACAATATGAAGATATACTAAAAGAACAATCAGAAATCGCGTTATTTGACTTTGAAAAAGCGTACTTAGAACAAATAGGCGTGTCATTTGAAGGCAAAATGATCACAGAAAAAGCACTTACATTTGACGTACTTGAAGTGTGCAGCAAGGAAACAGAGGACACATTACGCGCGGTAGAGGCAGACTTTTTAGGGCAGCCAATTTCGTATTTAAAGGAAAACCAAGCAGAATTCATTTATGCAGAGTCAAGCGCGTTTGACGCAATTCGTGTGGATGCATTTGCATTAGAGTTTGATGATGCGTTTAATTTAAATACGGTGTTATTTGGCTTAAAGCTACAAAAGAAATACAGTGAAGCGATTCGCACGTATTTAAAGCAAAACGTCAAATCAGCGCTTGGTAGCAGCAGTGCCGCGTTCTCAGGTCAGGAAGGTTTATGGGAAATAAATATCGCACTTGACTGTTTAGAGGGTTATAGCGACGATTTATCGTTTGAGGCAATTTACCGGTTATTATACAAATTCATCTTTGACTTGATCGTTGCGGCGGAAAGCTAGGATGACGAAATTTTTATATACGTACGCATGCCAACTAGGCGAGCATGAGCTGTCTCGTTTAGAGCAACGGGCATTTTTCGGGGAAGATACAGCAGAAAATGTGCTGATGAGTGATGTATGTATCGAACCGAGCCGTAGTCCGTTTATACGTGCGCGCATTGATTTATTGTTTGTGGAGCCGACAGTAGAAGGCTTATGCGAGCAGGTGAAGGCGCTTGATTTAGGTGCGCAAACATTTAAAATCACGCATTTTAACGATAAGGACCTTGCAATCAAGCCAAAAATGGCGCGTCCAGAGCGTCTTCAAATGATGAGAACCGTAGCGGACTGTATCAAGGCAGAGCCGGATTTAACTAACCCCGATGTGGAGTTTGCGCTGTTGTTCACGCAGGAGAAATATTATTTCGGTAAAGTTGTACACGGTGAGTCGGTGTGGCTACATCATATGCAAAAGCCGGAAATGTACTCCACTGCGCTTAGCACACGTGTCGCACGCGCTGTCGCAAATATCGCCGCACCGCAAATTGACGGTGTAAAAGTCATTGATCCGTGCTGCGGCATTGGCACAGTGCTTGTTGAGGCGATGTCAATGGGCATGGATATTAAAGGGCGCGATATGAATAAGCGTGTTGTGTGGGGCTCGCGTATCAATCTTCGTCACTTCGGCTATGAGCCAGACGTGGATATCGGTCCAATCGAGGAAGCACCAGAAGGCTATGATGTGGCGATTGTTGATATGCCGTATAATTTATTTACACATATTTCAAGCGACCTTCAAAGCGCCATTATTAAGCACGCACGTCGTATCGCACGACGTGTTGTCATTGTGACGATTGAGTCAATGGACGACAAAATCGCGGCTGCCGGGTTAACGATTGTGGACCGCGGAGTTGTGCAGAAGAGTAATTTTGAGCGTGAGATTGTGGTTTGTGAGTAGAGGAGGACAGTACGCTTAGGCGTGCTGTTTTTTCGTTTTATAAACATAATTTGCGCAGACCGATTTATAGACAGGAATAAAAAAGGTCTTTATCCTTATTCATTTTATAATATGGAAACTATATCATTAAAAATGTAATTATTTCCTTATAATATTCTGGGAGAAGAATAGCAAGTAATGTAGGCGGCTTGATATGGTTCTCTTAAGCGAATGAATGATACAAATTTGGGAATAATGCAGTATTTAAAAGGATGGAGGCTATTAAACATTGTATTCAGAAAATGATTTAGTGTACCGGAAAGAGAAGTTGTATTTTGGGATATTATTAGTAACGAGTATAGTAGTATATCTCGCGATGTTTGTTTCTATTGTTGGGATAGTATTTTTAGTTGCGTTAATATTATTTTATTGGTTTATACATAACTTAACAATCGTGACGATCCGTAAAAATGGTGTGCGAATTAGCGAGCAGCAGTTTCCTGCCTTTTATGAGCAGGCTGTGAATGTCGCACAGCGAATGAATTTAACATCCGTACCAGATATTTATGTCGTGCAATCAGGTGGGGTGTTAAATGCATTTGCGACGAAATTTGGCGTGAAAAATATGGTCGTGCTTTATTCCGATATTTTTGCCTTATTAGAGGAACAGGGGGAGCAGGAGGTACTGTATGTGCTAGCCCATGAGTTTGCGCATATTAAGCGCAAGCATGTTGGCTATGGCTGGCTTTTAATGCCAGGGCTGTCGCTGCCATTCCTCGGCTCGGCCTATTCACGTGCGTGTGAGTTTACGTGTGATCGCTACGGCGCATATTATAGTGAATCCTTTACATCGGCAAAAAATGCGCTGACAATTTTAGCGGTTGGTCCGCAACTTTATAAAAAGGTGGATCAGGGCGTGTTCACGCAGCAAATTGCGGCAGAAGCAGGGGTTTTTGGCTGGATTGATGAAATTACGTCGACACATCCAAACTTACCACGACGTATTCATGCACTGGATCGTTTTTTTAATGCGGCTGAAACCGATGTAATTCAAACATCGAAAAAAGGACCTATTTTAGGTGCGGGACTGTTATTACTTGTGACAGTAGGCGCGATATTTAGTGGCGTGTGGCTCGTGCAGCAAATGGACGGGCTCGCGAGTGCGAATGACCTACCTTACAGCTCTTACGACACGGAAAGCTTGAATGAACTAATGGTGTCGGTTGTCGAAAATGATATGGATGCAGTGGCACAATATGCACCAGATGAAACGATGCTAAATGCGACAAATGCAGATGGTTATACAGCGCTCCATTTAGCTGTTTTAGAAAGTAATTACGAAGCGGTCTCTTATCTACTACAGCAAGGTGCAGACCCAAATACGCTTGATTCCTATGAATATACACCACTGATGGAAGCGATTGCGCATGAAAATATGGAGCTAATCGAGCTCTTACTAACTTCAGGCGCAAATAAAGAATTAACAGGTGCAGAAGGCTATACCGCGCATCAATTGGCGCTTGATTATGGCTTAACTGACATTGCAGATTATCTTGAAACATTTGAATAGAGAATGAAAAACAATCGCCGCACGTAAAATTTGTGCGGCGATTGTTTTGGTTTCAGCAACGTAGTGTATAAAGCTCAGCTTGTTTGAATGACGTCACCGTATTTTTTACAACGGTAGCCATTTTCACAACGAATGCAGACATTGCGTATTTTTGTTTTTTCTGAGCTTTGCTACCGCTGCTCTACTTCAACAGCGAAGACCTGCGCAAATTGCAACTGCGGCGGTGCTTTTGTTTCGATTGTGAGCGTCGTATAGTACGCGTCACTAATCATAATGACATACATGAAAATTAATAAAACTTTCCTTCAATGATCCAAAAAAATCGTTTCTCCTTTTAAATGAAAAGATATGAATATATACGTGTGAGAGGAGAGAAGGTTTCAAGAAATCGAAAAATTTTTTAAGTGCTTAAGAAGTAGTGCATCGTATAGATTGGTTATTACTTTTTTTCAAATCCGATTATTCACTACTTTAAATGAGTGAATTTGGTATACTATTCTTTGTGGAAAAAAAGATGAAAAGGAAGATGAACATGACATTTGAAGAGATTTTACCACGCCTGAAAAACGGCGGAAAAATTATTCGCACAGGCTGGGGCGGCGCGGAGCTGTATGTGAAATATGTGCCAGCAACAACACTTGATGGTCTTGCGATGAATCCGTACTTCGCCATTAATGTAACAGGTGAGGGCTATACAATGTTTACGCCAACTGTGTGCGATATTTTAGCGGATGACTGGGCGATTGTGGAATAAAAATTAAACGCTGATCTGTTTAACAGGTCGGCATTTTTTATGGAGGTTTGTATGGATTTTGTGAATAAAATAGTAGTTGTGACAGGCGCAGCTTCAGGGATTGGACAAGCACAGGTGCAAGCTTTTTTAGAAAAGGGTGCGCTCGTTTATGGTGTGGATCTTCAGGAAAGTACGCTACAACATAAATGTTATATTCATTTGGTTGGGAGTGTAACAGATAAAGTCTTTCTTGAACAGGCGCTTGCACCACTTGGGCAGATTGATATTTTGTGTAATACAGCAGGCATGTTAGATGGTTATGCACCGTCACTTGAAACAGCTGAGGCACTTTGGGACAAAATTTTTGCTGTCAATGTAAAAGGGATGTATAACGTCACAAATGTGGTACTCAAGAAAATGCTACCGCACAAAGCAGGTGTCATTGTGAATATGGCGTCAATTGCCGGACTGATTGCAGGTGGTGGAGGCGCGGCATATACGGCGTCTAAACATGCGGTTATTGGTTATACGAAGCAGCTGTCCTATGATTACTGCAAAGAGGGCATTCGCGTAAACGGCATTGCACCTGGCGCCATTAAAACACCAATGAACGCGGCCGATTTTGCAGGAGACGGGGAAATGGCCAAGTGGGTTGCCGAGCAAACACCAGCTGGGCGCTGGGCAAAGCCTGAGGAGGTCGCAAATGTCACGCTATTTTTAGCAAGCGAGGCAAGTAGTTATATGCATGCAGCGATTGTACCAATTGACGGAGGCTGGATGAATAAATAATATATTGCAATATTATGGATTTTACAGCATAATAAAACTCGTACACAGCACACTATGGCACTTCGGCAAGGCAAAAAGCCTCGCTCCTTTGGTCATAGTTATTAGTGAGGTAGCAAAAGCTATTTCATAAAGGAGGAACTACATATGACAACTTCTGTTTCAACGTCGCGCGCAGGCGTGCATGAAACGGCTAAAGTCGCCATCATTGCATCACTTTATGTGGCAGTGACGGTTGTTTTAGCAGTAATTAGCTTCGGTGCAGTCCAACTACGACTGTCCGAAATGTTCAACTACTTAGCACTTTTCCACAAGCGCTATATTTATGCGGTTACACTCGGCGTAGTAATCGCCAATTTCTTATCTCCTATGTGGTGGATTGATGTACCAGTAGGCGGGATTGCGACACTCCTATGCTTAATGATTTGCCGCGCGGTCACAAAAAATATGACAAGCCTTGTGTGGAAACTGATTGTCACAGGGATCATTTTTACAGCATCCATGTTCACGGTCGCAACACAGCTCATGCTTGTGTTCGATATGCCGTTCTGGCCAACTTATGGAATGGTTGCAGTAGGCGAAGCGTTTTCAATGCTTGTTGGTGGTGTGACGATTTGGTTGATTCAGAAGAAGATTGATTTTACGAAATGATTATTAAGAATTAGAAAATAGATGAGCTAGCCCCTGCCGATTTTGGTGGGGGTTTTGTTTTTGGGGGTATAATATGGATGTACACGGAGTAGTTCTAGGTAGGGACAAATAAGAAAGCAAGCTAGGTGAAAAAGCAATGAATACGAAATTAACGCTTGAAACACTTCAAGAACAGGTTTTACAAAAGCAAGCGCTAAATGCGGCAGAAATTATTACTAATTAAAAATAATGAATATGGTTCTACACCAAAATTTGTGCTTGTTCTAAAAAGAGCGCTGGCTTAAAGAATGGAGCTG
Source organism: Solibacillus sp. (assembly GCA_040274725.1). GTDB lineage: Bacteria > Bacillota > Bacilli > Bacillales_A > Planococcaceae > Solibacillus. Next base: position 20,741 of record JBEMAQ010000029.1, read on the forward strand.
CTTAAGAAACGGGATTGGATTACTAATTTCTGTTAAGTCAATTTGATCTACTTTCAATCAAGAACATATTTTAAAAAAGAGCTAAAATTTAGAGGAGAAAATATTAACACGCTCACTAAAACTTTTATTCAGAAAAAATATGCCCACCTTACTCACCATTCAAAAAGAGCCGGTTTTCCAAAATTGACATACAACTTATAAATAAATAAGTGCAATTCGCTAACTGTTTGTGTTTTCACGTAAAATATCCACAAAAATCAAAAATAATTACCGCACCCTCTCTAAAATCCGTGCTTTCGAACGATAAAAAAGCACGCGATTTTTCACTAAAAAACAACTTTTTCTAACTAAAAACAACTCATTTCACCTGATTTGCAGCAATTTTTCATTTTTGCACAAATCAAACGAAAAATGGAGCATATTCAGCTAAAAACACAGTTTTTCGCAAAAATTATAGCTGCTTTTCCTAGTAGAATGGATAGAATCGATACTATTTTTCTGTTTTTTGAAGTCGAACGCACGTAAAAATAGCAAAAATAAGCGAACTAACACTTATTAAAAAATATGTTGTATGTCCATTTCAGAAAAACGAACATTTTGCATACAAAAAATTTTTCATTATATTTTATCGCCTATAAAAATGATTTCACACAACAGGCGACAGCTCTTAAAGAAATTGGGACAAAATTTACTTTCAAATAAGATTTTACTTCTAGGAGAAAATATGGAAAAAATTAAAAAGTACTTTGGTGAATTGAATATGACCTGGCCGAGGGTTATTCTTTTGGCTATTATTACCGCAGTATATACTGCCCTTATCAATCAGGTGCCGTTTTTGAAGGACACCTCATTTCAGGATATCGCGGTTTATGTTGACTGGTGGATTCTCTTTGCCATATTCATCATTGTTAACTGCGAAAAGTGGTGGGAAGCCGCGCTTAAATGTTTCGTGTTCTTCCTTGTCAGCCAGCCCCTCATTTATTTAATTGAGGTGCCGTTTTATGAACAAGGTTGGGAAATATTCCGATATTATGATTACTGGTTTAAAATCACACTTCTGACCCTGCCAGGTGCTGTAATCGCATTCCAACTCAAAAAGAAAAACTGGCTCAGCGTTCTAGTTTTATCCGTGGCAACAGGTTATCTTGCTTCTGCTAGCGTCGGTTATTTCAGAGCTGCACTAGCAAATTTCCCGAATCATTTGCTCAGCTCTATATTCTGCCTTGCTCTGGCTGTTTTCTTTGTTTTTGTTTTGCTAGATAAGAAAAAGCATCGCGTCGCGGCCCTTACTGTCATAGCTATAGTTCTTATTGTTTTTGCTCTTTTCACTGGACCAGACAAGACGGAGGAAATATTCCTTAACGAGGGAAATTGGACTTACTCGTTGGAGGATGAATCCATTGTTGTTGTGGAGATTACAGCCGGGAACCATGTTACGCTGACTGCCAAGCGTGATGGCAATACTTTTATTCGTTTTGAAAATGCTGACGGTACCGAACAAAACTACTATATTACTGTAAGCGGTGGTAGCATTTGGATTAACCTACTTGACGAAAGCTAAACTTTTACGCCACGCACTCACCACATTGTGAAGCGGTGGCTTGGTTGGAGTTAATATAATAACTTGCAAAGAACGGATTTCGATTTTGGAATTCGTTTCTTTCATGTTACTAAAGTCTATCTCGTTAATTAAACATCAAAAAATACTCAACCAGTATTAATAGCCATTCAGATAATATAAATAATCCAAAAGCCTATATCGAGGCCAGTAAAAAAGTCGATTTACACTAAAAATTTTAGTAAGAATCGACTTTAATTTTGCTATAAAAATAGAAATTCAAAATTAATTACAAGGAATTTTTGAGGTTTATGAGTGTTTCAATAACTTCGCCTGTATCGAGCCTCTTTTTTCTATCTCCAATTAATATTATGTGTCAAAAGTAGTTTATAAGATCTATTTTACAGAGGTGATAGAGAATTTGTGATTAAAACTATCTAGTGTTAACGGATTTAAAATGGGTCTATGAACCTTATCTAAAGATCTTACCTTAAATGTTAATATCACTCGACGATAATAATTTAGTGTTATTGGCTGACAAATTTCGTTAAGGAACTATAACTCTTTATAATTCTAAGATGAGATGAATACAGTTATCAATTGGATAGTTACAATAAATTATCATTGAGGAGTGAAAGTAGTGAGGTTAGTTCTAAAAAATACGTTAGTGATTAGTTTGTTAATTACAATATCTATGATAAGTATTTCTGCATTTGGTTATTTGAAAGCGAAAGAATTTCTATATGAACGATTTGAAAATCAAGCTTTTAATCAACTTGAGTCCGTAAAAGCGAATATCGACATCTGGATAAAAGACAAAGAAGAGATTGTGGGAAATTTAGCGGAAACAGATGAATTAAAAGCGAGAGATTTGGATAAAGCAGGAGCTTTAAGCACCAGAGTAGGAGAAAGAATGGAAAACCCCGATGCATTTGCATTTATGGATGATGAAGGTTTTTTACATTTAGGAAAAGTTAAAGTTCCAGTTTCTGATTATGAACATTACATTGGTGGTATGAATGAAAAAACTAGTGTGTATAATCCTGTACCTTCTGAATCTCCAAGTGTAAATGGAGCCCCAATTGTGTTAGCATCGACACCCGTATACGGATATAACGGTGAAATTGTGGGGGTTGCTTCGGGAGGCTATCCAATCGAGAATCTTGTTGATATTATATCGAATATATCATTAGGGGATAGCGGTTATGTTACGGTGTTTACGAATGATGGAACAATTGTTGTAGGTGAAAATAAGGAAGATACACTTAATAAGAAAATAGAAGACTATGGAAACAGTGACTTGGACCAATTGGTTAAAGAAAGTATTACTGGAGAAACAGGCGTAATTGAAACAGATTTAAACGGTGAAAATAGTTTACTTTTTTATAGTAAAGCAAACGAAGTAGATTGGAACATTATGATTTCAGTGCCAACAAATGAAGCATTTGCTGATGCAAATTCATTGTTAAAGTATTTTACAATCATTACATTGGTATTTATAGTGATTAGTACACTCATAAGTTATGTGATTAATAGAAGATCTTTAAAGCCTATTAAAGAGATAAATAACAAGATTGAAGAACTTGCAAATCATGAGGGTGATTTAACTCAAAGATTAAGTATCAATAGGAAAGATGAAATTGGGGAATTAGCAAAAAATTTCAATTCCTTGCTAGATAGTTTACAGCACTTAATGGGTGGTATATTACATAAAGGTGAAATCGTTTCTGAGCAAACGTTGACTTTATCAAACAGCGCAGAAGAAATGGTTCAATTATCTGATACGGTTACAAAAAATGTTCAAAATGCAGCAGAAATATCATCGGAACAAGAACGAGGTAATAAAAGAAATTTAGAGTCCATTACTAAAATTATGGACAGTGTATCGGATATTAAGGACTCGTCTTCCTTAGTGTCGGACAAAACAAAATGTACCTACAATGATGTGGAAAAAGCGAATAATGAAATTAATGTTTTGTTAAAACAAATGGCGGATATCCAGAAGTCTGTTCAAAATTCAGCGGAACTTGTCCTAAAATTAGGGAATCGATCCTCTGAAATTGGTAATATTATTGGCGTCATTACGAGTATCTCTGAACAAACGAATTTACTGGCATTAAATGCTTCCATTGAGGCAGCTAGAGCGGGTGAACATGGTAAAGGATTTGCTGTTGTTGCTGAGGAAGTTAAAAGCTTAGCGGAGCAATCTGCTAAATCGGCTAAGCAAATTTCAGCATTGGTTAAAGAAATAATTTCAGATACTTCGAATGCAGTTGTTGAAATTGAATCTGGATCGAATCAATTTGGAACTGGCATGGAAAAATTACAAGATGTAAATGGAATATTGCAGAATGTATATCATTCATCTGGGGAATCTTCAAATGGTGTAGACCAAATATTTACAGAAATTGAAAATCTCCTTTCGAAGGTCAAAGATGTTGAACACATCCTTAATAGAAACTCAGAAAAATCGATCGAATCATCAAAATATATTCATGAAGTTGCAGCTACTTCCACAGAGCAGTTAGGATCTATTCAAGATATCACGGCATCAATCGACAAAACAGCTCAATTTGCAGAAGAATTAAGAGCATTATTGAATCGCTTCAAAATATAAAAAAAGTAATTGTTGATTCGGTCATGTAATCCACGTAATGTGTTGCCACATACACTCACCACATTGTGAAGCAGTAGCGTGGTTAGAAGTCGTTTATCAAAATGTAATGAGGTAATTATAAAAAGCAGACGGTTTAGAAGTGTTGGTATACACATCTAAACCGTTTGCTTTTTTGTAGACATTAGAAAAGAAACGCTTAGCCGATAGTTGATGCGACGAGAATAGTTCCTAGACCAATTGCCCCCAAGAATAAATACTAAACAAAGAGCTAATAGAACTTAAGTGATGATTGTTAATACTTTTGGAAAAATTTTATCGCTTGGCTACGTGATTTAACATCGATTTTTTGGTAGAGGTTCGAAATATACACACGCACTGTGCCTTCCGATAAATAGAGTTTCGTTGCAATTTCTCGGTTGCTATTTCCTTCAGCGATTAGCGTTAAAATTTCTTTTTCTCTATCTGTTAATTGAAGGTCTGTTGCTGCGTCATAGACCTTTTTAGCGTGTATCAATATTTGTTCAATATACTGTATAACCTCTTGACTTGCCATTAGAGAGAACGTAGGGTGATTGATGTAATGTTTTAAGACAGGTAAAATCTCTCCATTATCTAAAAATAGGCGAAGGTAATAATTATGAGATGCAATAGGTAAAACGTTATGAATGGCGTGGCAAGCTAACTCCATACTGTTCATTTTTATATGACAAATTGCTTCAAAAATAGTAGCTTCGATAATAGTAGCTAATTGTTGTTCTTCTTTCGCAATCATTTGGATATCTATTATAATCTTCAAAGCTTCTTTATATTTGTTTTCTTTCAGTAATAACTTCACATAAATGAGGCGATCGAAAATATGGAGAGAATGCCCTTTATTTAGAAGGAACTTGGCATTTTCAATGTCATCCAATTCAAGATAACATTGAGCAATCATCGTTTTAAAGGCATTTTTCCAATGGTTTTCACGTACTTTTTGTAACATCTGTTCAAGCATAATTTGAGCAGTTGTTACTTGATTGTTATGGATAAAAATTTTCGCTTTTAATATATACATTGGAATATATAAATGAGGTAAATCATTTTTTAAACCGTAACTAATTACTTCTTCAATTTCCTTCTCTGCTTTTTGTAATTCGTTCTGTTCATAAAACATCGTCGCGCATACGCTGAAGATATGTAGAGCGACATCGATTTCGTTTAAATTTGTATAACGAAATAAATGAATAACTTTTTCAATTTCTTGAATAGATAACATTTTCCCTTTTGAAGCTAAACTTGTACGTAATAAATTCACTTCGAAATTATTATAATCAATCGTAAAATTTCCCCATCGATCAGGTGTATATTGTAAATCTAAACGATTTTGTAGTAAATGAATGACCTCTGGCAAACGATTACCTAATCCAACAAGATATAAAGCTTTTGCGGATAAGAAATATATAATACAGTTTGTTTTTTCTGCTTTATTAAACCATTGGTCCTGCTGTTGGCGGATTTCAATAAGCTCCTTTAATTGTTCAGCGAATTCGTAATCAAGGGCTAATGTTGCTTGAATAAATCCCATAATTATTATTTCATCGTTACAGAAAACTTGTGCATTTACGATTTCTCGTACCCAATTTAAAAATTGTCCAATTTGAATGGATTGAATAATTTCTACAAAATATGTATCCATCCATTTTGCAGCTAATGCATATTGTTCATTTCGTAGAACAAGATTGATTGCGTAATCATAGTTTGCATTATTACAATGAATTTCTGCTACTTTTTGAATGAAGTTAAACGTTTCGTCTTTTTCAAAAAGCTGATAAAAACGCTGCTGAAGTGTATCGATAAGCAGATAGTGGTAGCGATAGGTTGGTTCAATTGTTTGTAATTTTAAGGTGAATAAACCTTGTTGTTCTAACTGTTGTAGTAAAAGTTCACTATCTTTTCGCCCGGTTATCTCGTTACATAATTCGGGTGTTAATTCACGTAAAAAACTTGTTTGTAACAAAAAAAGTTGACTATCTTTTGGCAGTTTTAAAATGATTTCGTCCCATAAAAATTCAGAGATGAAATTAAGAGAAGATACTTTTGGAATCGAAACCTGGTTGTTTGCTAATGTCATTAACAGTAAACCAGACACCCATCCTTCTGTAGTTTTATAAATTCTTTCTAGTTGTCGTTCATCCAACATTTGATTAGAACGTTGTAAAAAAAATTGACGAACTTCTCCTCGATTAAATTTAAAATGATGCAAGTCTAATTCATATAGCCATTGTTTCACGAGCCATTTCATCATAGGAAATGGAGGAGTAGACCTTGTTGTTATGTATACATGTACATGATCAGGTAAGTATTCGATGAACTGAATAAATAGATTGTGAATACTAGGTAAGTTGATATAGTGAAAATCATCTAAAACGATATGAAGAGGTTCTAATTTTGATACTTCTTCAATTAAATTGTAGATAAATAATTCGAAACTAGTTTGATTTTGGATATGTAAAAGTTGTATTAACTGATGGTAATTTTCAAAAGACGTTGTTTTTGCAATGGAAGTTACAATATATGTCCAAAAACTTACGGGATTATTATCTGATTCATCTAAAGAAACCCAAGCAATGTTGGAAAATTTTTTTTGTAACCAACTATTCAATAAAGTGGTTTTCCCATATCCAGCAGGAGCTTTAAAAATAATGAGGCGTTTCTCTGTTTGGGCATCTAATTGTTTTTCTAAATGATAACGTTCGATTATATTAGGTGGTTTTTTGGGAAGAATGATTTTCGGTGTTAAAAAAATGTTATTCAACTCTATCGCCCTCTTTCTGTAATACTTTTACTCTATTTTTACATTTTTATGTAAGTTGATAGTGCCATTTTAACTGAAAAGTAAGTTTGCCACAAATATTGTTAATTAAAATATTATTAACATTTCTCAATATGCGGTCTTCTATTTGGAATCTAATATAAAGATAAAGAACATAAAGAAGGAGCAAGAGGAATGATACAAAATACTGAACGAATTAGAACGCAAGATTTATCTGTAGGTCAAATTTTGATGGAAGATATTTATCTGGGCGATCGGAAATTAATTGGAGAAGGTAGTTTTGTAACGAATAGAATTATTGAATTTTTAATGAAGCAAAATATTAAATTAGTGGATATAAAAATGACACCTGAAAAGATGGCTAACAAAGTGGAAAGGGAAAATCATTCTGAATCTATTACTTTTTCTGACCAGATAGATTATTTTATGCTTTTAGGAAAATTAAATGTTGAGTTTCGTTATGGCAAAGGCATTCAACAAAAGGATTATATAGAATATGTGATTGAGTTATTTGATGCATATATGGAAAATCTAACGTACCGATTAAAACTAGAACAATTAAAGGGACACGATTATTATACATTTCTTCATGCGGTTGATGTGTTTACCCTTTGTACGATGTTTGCAAGAGAAAAAAACGTCCCATGTCTTGAAAAAATAGCCCTAGGATTTTTATTTCATGATATCGGTAAATTAAAATCGCCAAAGTCAATTCTAAATAAAAAAACGAAATTAACGAGAACTGAAAGAGAAATAATACAGCGTCATACTTTAAATGGATATCAATTATTGTGCGATATGGGATTGGAATCAATTGCTTATTTAGCAATGTCTCATCATGAAAATGCCAATGGAACAGGGTATCCATCTGGAACTTCGTGTTTATCTTTGCCGATAGAAATTCAACTCTTACAAATTGTTGATGTGTATTCTGCATTAACATTGCAGCGATCTTATAAAGAACCGATGCATCCCTCTGAGGCAATAACGCTTATGTATAACAATAAACAAAATTTCAATGAAGAAGTATTAAATGCTTTTACGAACTTTTTAGGCATTTTCCCAGAGAATTCTATTGTATTATTATCAGATGGTTCGCAAGCTATTATAGAAAGTATGGATGTGCCAAATCCGCTTCTACCAAAGGTGCGGTCATTTCAAGGTGGTAATTCTTTTCAAATTCCATATGATTTTAAATTGAATATTTGTAAAATGATTTCGTATAATGAAATGTCTTTAGAACGATTGTTTTCCAAATTTTCGGAAGCTCTACTTAGCGCAGAAGATATTTTAGCGAAAAAATATTTCGAAGATTTAATAGAGTGGTATCCTTCATATGAATGGTATACACATATTCACATACCTCTTTTTAAAATTATGAAAGTATTAGAAACAAATCATTTATTATCGCGAGCAAAGATTAAAAAAATTAAAGAAACGTATTGTCATTTGATGAAGGATACTATGTTAAAGCTCAATCAAATTAATAAACAACGTGAAATTGTACTGATTTTAATTGAAGAAGATGTGAATGAGAATGAACTTATTAGTTTGTTTGAAGGAATATTATATTCAGAAGAAATATATCCGATCGTTATTCGTAAGGGAAAATCCCATAGAGAAATTGAAAATATTATTAATAGCTTAAATATTAAACAGCTATTTGTATTAAGTAATAAAAAAATAATAGGGATAACTGATCAAACAGTAGATATTTTTTGTGTATTAATGGACCAATTGGAAAAATTCTTAATAACGTTAAGTTATAAAAATTTATACAAAGTACAGTTAAAAAAACAATTACAACAATATAAATATGTTAGAAGTACAATAGAAAATTGAAAAAAAGCTAAATGTAGAGGTGAATCCTAGGTGCTATTTTATCTTCTAGAGTTATTTTCATAAAAGCTAGTAAACGGTCAGCACTCCACACACTCCGAAACAGCTGTTTAATTAACTGATAAATTTAAATATTTGAAACTTTTACCATTTTATCCCCGTATAACAATTAATCACTAAAAATAAAAGGTTTGTAGGGGGTAATGGGATGAGCATATTCAAAATTGGCTATAAAAAGGTTTCGGCAAATGAAGCGTTAATTATTACAGGGTCTCGTATTGGAAAAGAGGGCGAGCCGGGTGTTTATGTCAAGGACGGACGTATGATGCGTGTTGTTCGTGGTGGGAGTGTATTAGTAACACCATTTCAAATTGCGGAGTCTGTGAGCTTAAACTCGATGCAAATTAAGCTGACAACGCCGCGTATTGTGACGAATGAAGGGGTGCCGATTCGTGTGTGGGCGACAGCGACGATCAAGATTGCGGATGAGCTGGATGCGATTGTCAACTATGCGGAGCAGTTTTTAGGGAAGAAGCGCGAGGAGATTGCGAATGAATTGCGTAATGTGCTCGAAGGGAATTTGCGTACGATTGTGGCGAAGTTGACGGCGCTTGAGGTGAATAATGCGCGTGAGCAGTTTGTCGATCAGGTGCGTGAAATTGCGCAAAAAGAGCTGACGAAAATGGGCTTTAGCATTGTGTCGCTTGTGTTAGATGATGTGAAGGATGATGATGAGCAGGATGGCTACTTAGTGAACCTGGGGGCAAAGACGATTGCAGAATCCAAGCGTAATGCCGAGATTGCACGTTCGGATGCCCAGCTAGAGGTAGCGAATAAGTTGGCGGAAAACCGTCGTTCAGAGCAGTTAACAGCAGACGGAGCAGCGATTGCGACAAATGAATCGATCAAAACACGTCAATTAAAAGAAGAGCATAATAAACGAGAAATCGAATTAAATCGTTCTGAAAATGACGAGCAAATTAAATTAAAGCAAACCGAAATTGAAAAGACGTTGAAAATCGCACAAATTGAGGCGACAAAGGTGGAGCAGGAAGGGTTACTTGCCATTAAGGAAACACAGCGTCAAGTGAAGGAAAAAGAAGCGTTAATTCATGCGCAGGATGACAAAATTCGTGCCCAAACATTAGCCGAAATTGAGGTCATCAATGCAGAGGCTGAGGCCAAGGTATTTGAAGCGAATGCGCGTGCAAAAGCTGCGGCCATTGAGGCACAGGGGCGTGCAGAGGCGGAGTCCATTCGCTTGAAGGGGTTAGCGGAAGCCGAGGCGATTGCGAAGAAGGCTGAGGCGATGAAGGAGTATGGCCAGGCGTCGGTGTTAGAGATGTTAATTAAAGTATTACCAGACGTGGCACGTGCGGTGTCAGAGCCGTTAGCAAATATCAATGAAGTAAAGGTATTTGATATGGGCGGTGACGGCAAAAAGAATGGCATGGAGCAATATGCAGGCACGTCACTCGGGATGCTCGGGGTTGTACAGGATATTTTGAAGGAGACGACCGGCATTAATATGAAGGAACTCGTTGAAACGAATGCTTCTTATGGTCGAAATCAATTAGTAGAGCCAAAGCAACATTTGCAGGCAGATTTAGCCGCAACCTTGCCTGACGATGAGGCGGCGTTTGTCATCGAGGAAGCGATTCAGCCACCAGCAAACGCAACGGGAATCGACAATGCTGAAAAGACGCAAGACAGCAAGGAATAAGCAATTGGCGGATGTTGCCTGTTATGACTAAACGAAAAACCAGATGACGCGTGTTCATCTGGTTTTTCGTTTAGTCAATTTCTACTGTTAGTGTTTCTAGCGGAAGTGATTCATGTGCCGGGTCAGGTTTGAAAATAAATGTCCACGGCATGCTTGTAAATGGCGCGATGACAAGGTCTGGAATAGTAAAAGTCTGCTCCTCCTCGTAGCCGTCACACTGAATAAACACCGAGCGATTGTGGAATTTTGCACTATGATGTGTGAAGTTATGCACTAACACCGTTACTAATAATTCTTTCTTATGATTGAGTGCAACGCGAATGGTTGGGCTCATGATGAAATCGTCAACGTCTTTATATGTTTCTGTAAATAGTTGTTCAATGAATGCGCGGTCTTGTGCGCTAATTTGTCTGTCCCATGTCGGGTGGAAATATAGCTGCTGCATGTGTAACGCCTCTTTCAGTTTAATGCTTTTAGTATAAAGGACGCGGGTGAATTTTTCATCATTTTGCCTAAAAAGCGACAAGCGATTATAATAGAGCGAGAGTAAAGATTTGAAGGAGTTTTTTGATGAATACACGATACAAAATTACACGTCTTGATGCAGCGGGCAATCCGGTGCTTAGCCTAGAGGAGTGCCAACGCTTTTTTGCGACGCAATCAGATTTTATTTACCAAGATTTTTTTGGCTCAAGCCAAGACGGTGTACATATGAAAATTAAAGGTCACTTTTTCATGTGGCAATTGGAGAATGTGCACATTCCGTTCCGCTTTTTTGATGGGGAGATTTATGTAGCTGTTTCGCATCCAATTGTTTTAGAGAAAACGATGGAGATTGCGCGTCTACTTGAGGCGGTTTATGTAGAAGGATAATCGTGAGGGCAAGGGCGGGGACAGTTGATGTTTCTGCCTTTTTAGTTTCTAGCTAAACACAAGATAAAAAGCTCCCCATTAGTAATGAGGAGCCGTTGTCATTAATTCGATTTTAAAAAATCAGGGTGCTGATAAGCGGGGTTTGGGTAATCATAAAACCCTTTACCTGTAGAGATGCCCATTTTACCTTGGTCGATCATTTCGTGCTTGATTTTATCTGCGACGAATTTTGCGGCGGGATCTTGTTCTGCGCGCATTAAGTTTAAGTTGTATGGTGTTTCCATACCCACAATGTCATAAATACCGAATGGGCCTACTGGAGCGCCGGTTGAGAGCATCCAGTTTTTATCGATTGAATGCGGGTCTGCGATATCTTTTACCCATAGCTCCATCGCTGCTGATAAAAATGGTACAAGTAATGAATTTAAAATATAGCCAGGCTGTTCCTTTTTAAGTACGAATGGAATCATGCCGATTGCGCGCGCGAAATCTGTTACATCATTTACATAGATTTCATCTGAGCCAGGATGTCCCATAATTTCAGCCGTGTTGTTTTTCCAAATCGAGTTGGCAAAGTGAAGGGCTAAAAACTTTTCAGGACGGCCTGTGAACTCAGCGAATTGGCTTGGTAATAATGTTGAAGAGTTTGAGGCAAACACGGTTTTCTCCGGAGCAACCTTGCTTAAATTTTCGTAAAAGCTTTGTTTAATTTCGATACGCTCTGGCACTGCTTCAATGACTAAATCTGCTTCTTTTACGGCTTCACTTAAATCTGTAAAGTACGATAGGCTATTGAAAGCTTGTTGTGCACGGGCTGTGTCGTTAAAATATTCCGCATAAATACCTTTTAGATTTTCCATGCGTCCTTTTGCACCAGTAATGGCTGCTTCATTAATATCATAAACATTGACATTGAAGCCGAAAAACGCTGACTGGAAAGCAATTTGACTACCTAATACACCACTACCAGCAATGGTAATCTGTTTATAATTCATGTTAGAAACTCCTTTGTGTCGTTGATAACTTTATATTAGCCAACTTAAATGGCATAATAAACATTTGGATGTATGTATAAGTTGCTCGTTCGTTTACTGTAAAAAATTTGAGGTGACATATTATGAAGTATACATTGAAAACATTTAAACAATTAACAAATATCGAGTTGTATAATATTTTAAAGGAAAGAACAGCAGTGTTTGTCGTGGAGCAAAATTGTCCGTATCCAGAGGTGGATGGGAAAGACCCTAAATCGTATCATTTGTTTAAAGAAGAAAACGGTGAAGTTATTGCATACTTAAGAATTTTACCAGCAGGTGTCAGTTATAAAGAGCTTTCGATTGGCAGAGTATTGGTCAAAAAAGAATACCGAGGGCAAAAACTCGCAGTGGAACTGATGACGACAGCGTTACAGTTTATTCATAACGAACTAAAAGAAACAACGGTGAAAATTCAAGCGCAGGATTATTTAAGAAACTTTTATCAATCTTTTGGCTTTGAAGCGATTTCTGAAACGTATTTAGATGATAATATCCCGCATGTCGATATGCTTTTGCAAAATAATTGGATTCTTCGGCAGTAAGTGAATACGTATTAGTGAAATAGTCTTCGCAATGTTTTTAAGATCATCTTTTGATGGTCTTTTTTATAGGCTTGGATGGGTTGGAATACGCCTGAAAAACAGCTACGCACGCTTTATGTGAAGTGGAAATGATGAAATAAAAGTAGTTGTAGAGTAATTTGATATCATCAGACGAATAAAACACATCTAAAATGGTTATGCTTGTAATGGTGAGTAGCAAATCGTTTTGGCGGTGTTTTTTTATTCGAAGTAGTTATTGGCAGGTTTAAACGTTAACACAACAATAAAAGCTTACTTATGTAAAAAAAGTAGTAAGGGAATAAATATAAGTGCTAGACAAATGAGATTTTTCGTTGTATACTTAAGTCAATAAGAAATTTACAAATAAAAACGATAAATTCACCTATTACAAAAAGTATGCGTGTTTTATTTAGTACTTTTTGTAATATGTGAATTTTTTTTCTTTTGGAAGAAATTGAATCTTATTAAATTTAATTAAAATGGAGGTCATTTAAATGACACAAGGTACAGTAAAATGGTTTAACGCAGAAAAAGGTTTCGGTTTCATCGAAGTTGAAGGCGGAGCAGACGTATTCGCTCACTTCTCAGCTATCCAAGGTGAAGGCTTCAAATCTTTAGAAGAAGGCCAAAAAGTTGAGTTCGAAGTAGAGAACGGTCAACGTGGTCCACAAGCTGCTAACATCGTAAAACTTTAATTTTTACTGATATAGCTACAAAAGAGGTATCCTTTTATTAGGATGCCTCTTTTTTTGTGAATTTAAATGGATAATATCTCCTTTTGGTGTATCCTTAAAGGTAGAAATAATCATTGTGTAGTTACTACTGCATGAAATGAAGGGGTGTATTATGAGAGAAATTATTTTAACAACGGAAAGTGGCGCGGATTTGCCGCAGGAGCTAGCGGAGAAATACGGAATTTATGTTGTACCGATGCATGTTGTGATGGAAGGGACGGATTATTTAGACGGGGAACTATCTGTAGAAGAGGTTTTTGATTATCATCGTCGTACGAAGAAAATACCGTCTACCGCAGCGACGAATACACATGAGTATCAGGAGCTTTTTAGGGAAATTCGAGTGCGATTTCCGGAGAGCATCATCATTCACGTCGGCTATACATCAAAAGCATCGGCCTCGTTCCAGAGTGCGTTAATTGCGGCGGAGGATTTTGAGAACATTTATTTAATTGATACGCTCAATGTTACAGGTGGTCTCGGGGCAGTTGTCTTGTATGCAGCAACGGTTCTTGAGGAAGAGCCTGCTATTGATCATATACGTCTCATTGAAAAGATTGAAGCAATTGTTCCAAAAGCAAGGCTCGCCTTTCTCCCAGGAAGCTTGGATTTTCTACGAGCAGGAGGTCGAGTCAGTAACCTCGCGTATATTGGTGGGGCACTCCTGAAAATCAAGCCTTGTATTGAGTTGAAGGAAGGTAAGCTTGTTTCAACGCGGAAATATCGCGGGAATATGAGTGTAGTGGCGGAAAAGCTGATGCGTGATTATTTACAGCAGTATAATATTGACCGCAAACAGCTGTATTTGATTTATTCAATAGGGCTAGATGCGAGTATTAAAAAGCGGATGGATGAAGTGGCAAAGGAAGCGGGCTTTGAGCAGGTAACGTGGCTACAGGCAGGTGCGATGATTTCTACCCATGCAGGACCAGGTGGCTTTGGGATTGCAGGGATGGAATGCTAGAGCTATTCACAAATTATAAAAAACGACGCAACGTTGCTGAGTGATGTGATTTCGGTTAATCAATAAATAGAAAATATAGAGTGAATTCTATTTAAAGGATTCACTCTTTTTTGTTAGAAAAAGGGTGAACGCTATTTTATTGAAATGAATGCATCAACAACAGCATTGCCCTATGATGAAACGAAATGGGCAGAGTTAGTTGATTATACATTGCCGATTGCACCATCGCTTTCACTTCTCGAAACACTACACAAGCGTTGGGCTCATCTTTTGCGTAGTTTAACGCCGAATAATTTAGAAAAGACATTTATTCATTCAGATTCAGGTGAAGTATCAGTACGTAAAAATATTGGAATTTATTCTTGGTATGATAGACATCATTTTGTACATATTAACTATAGAGTAATCTTAACGGATAACTATTTTAAGTTCATCATAAAAATAACAAAATTTTATTTTATAATTTTGTGGTGTTCTTGTCAATAAAGATTTGTGGTTTTTTTGAATTAATGTTACAATAGAGTTACAATTGTTGATTGAAATGTATCTCAAATTCTTCTGCACATGTATCCAGGTAGAATTTAGATACTTTTTTTTTATCCTTTTTGAATCGAAGAAAAGCTTCGGCAATTGTATGAAATTGCAAGAAAGACAGTTGAATAAAACAATCGCAAGCCTTTTTTCGGTAACCGAATGTAATTCTACGAGGAGGAAACGGATAATGAATTTATTAGAAAAGAAAGTTACACATAAGCTTTTTGGTGAAGGCAGTGTCGTAAACTATAACGATTCGAGTATTGAGATTAATTTTGCTTCAGAAAATAAAAGATTTATGTACCCTGATGTATTTGAAAAACATTTGAAATTACACGACAGTGGGGACGCTAAGCTGCTTGCAGAGATGATTCAACTAAAAGGCAAACAATTAAAAGAGCAAGAATTGAAACAAGAAGAGGACCGACTGCAGCACCGCAAAAAACAAAAGCTTCTTTCTGAATATGAAAGAATGACGAATAACCATAAGCTTCATAACGAATCGCAAATGGTCTTTTGGTGTGATAAAGAGGAGCAGGAGAGTGCTCTTTCTGAATGGAATGTTTCTACGGGGATCGTAAAAAGTGGGAATAACAAAGGCAAGCCGAATAAGGCCGTGCGTTTACATCGCAATAGTGCCGTGTTATTAACGGCAAGAGATACAGGTGTAGCGGAAAAAGAGCGCCGTATTTTAGGAATGTATATGGTAGCTAGCGATTTTATCGGAAAGCTTTCTGATGATGGGAATATTCCAGCACATGCAAAACATCGAATCAAGCTAACAAAAGAGGAGTCTGATCAGCTACTGTTTTGGGAATATTATACGAATAACAAATCTCCTGAAAAAGTATCATGGAATACAGGGAAGTATCGTTATTTTGATAATGTTTGGATGGCTCAAATTTTATTAGCTATTTTTACGTTAAAAGAAGATCCGATGGAAAAAGTGCAAGTACATCAATTTTTACACCATTTTTGTAAGATGAATCAACTATCAATTGACGAGTTAGAAAAACCAAATGGTGTATTAGCGCGTCAATAGGCAGTAGTCTTTTGGATTCCAATAAATATAGCTGTGTCAAAAATCCAATTGAGATAGGATTTTTCGACACAGCTTTTTTTACTAAATAGGATAGTTTCGTGAGGTGCTTATCTTTTGCGTATCATTCTAATTTAACCTTGCCTTGTTTTTTCTAGCGGAAATAAAAAGTAGGATAATTGACAATGAAAATACGACGATTGTGATGGCCCATATTAAGAAGAAAACTAGACCAAGTCCAATATTGGCGTCTTGATAGTCCATTATTTTATTATCAACTAATGTCCATGTTAAAAGTGCGATTGAAGCGAACCCGATGACTAAAACAAAAATGCGGTAACGGAGAGCTGTTGTTATTTTCTGCACGGCATAATAGCAGCAAAGAAGTGAGAGTAATAACAATACGTAAGTAACTGAAGATAACAAAGTAAGTCTATCCAACTAGCATTCACTCCTTCATACTCGCAACCGTCATGTTGGTTGGTAGTTGCATTATCTTATTTTAGTAACGAGATGTCAAAAAATATGAGCTACATATAAAGTGATTTTTCCTTTTGTCGATTAACACTGTTGAGATGAGCGTTTATTTAATTGCCTAGCCTCTGCTCGTTGGAAGCTGAATGTATGTAAATTCAATAGCACAACATATTGGCACAAATTCTTAAGCTTTTTAAGTCTAAGGTGGTGCTTTTTTGTTTTCTAGGCATTTTTCCTATAAAATGAGAATTTCAATACATGGAATATGAAGGAGAACAACATGAGAATCGGCATAATCGGTGCGGGGGCAATAGCGCACTTTTTATTACAGCACTTGAACGAACAGCGAGTAGGGGACTTGGTGGTGACGAGTGTACTTGTACGAAATCGGGAAAAGTATGAACCATTAGTAGACAAGTATCAGGTGGCGTTATATACGGATGTGACGGCGTTTTTAGATTCGGGCGTAGATATTGTTGTGGAGGCAGCGGATATTCAAGCGGTAGAAGAGCTAGTACCTACTGTATTGGTGAAAAAGCCCATCGTAGTAATAAGTGTTGGTGCGTTAGCGTATGAACCATTACTGACACAATTACTTACATTAGCAGAGCAGCATCAGCATGCGCTTCATTTGCCTTCGGGTGCGATTGGTGGACTCGATTTAATACAAAATGCTGCGGTTCTTGGGACGATGACAAACGTTTCATTAACAACGCGGAAGCCTGCATACTCTTTATTAGACGAGGAAATTAGTGAGGCCAAGGTTATTTTTAAGGGGACAGCGAGGGAGGCGATTAAGCTGTACCCGAAAAATATGAACGTCTCCATTGTACTTGCACTCGCAAGCTTGGGATTTGAACAAACGACAGTCACGCTAATAGCTGATCCAGAAATTATGCAAAACATTCATCAAATTAAGGTTATAGGGGATTTTGGCGAGGTGACGATTGAAGTAAAAAACAACCCGCTTCCAGCGAACCCAAAAACGAGCTATTTAGCGGCGATGAGCATTATTGGGACACTGAAAAGGTTAAACAGTATGTTAATCATTGGTGGTTGATAGATTTAAGCGTAGACGCAAAAAAGGACTTCGTTATTTCGATAACGAAGTCCTTTGCGTGCTACTAAATTTTAAAGTGCTGAATGGACTGTGCTAAGTCATTCGCCGTTGTTGCTAAGTTTGTTGTAGAGTTATTAATTTCTTCCATTGTAGCGGCCTGCTGTTGTGCGGTAGCCGTTACAGATTCAGATGCCGTTGCATTTGTAGTTGCCATGGCAAGCACTTGTTTTGAGCCCGCATCTAATGTGCTAAATTCGTGAATCATTGTAGCGAGTGCGCTCGTGACCCCTTCCATTTTCGGTGCGACAGCGAGTGTTAAGTTCATAATTTCAGTGAATTTTTCAGCTGTAATTTCTGATTTTTTTAAGCCCTCTAGTGCCTCGGTGTTAACAGCTCGCATTACTTCTACTGTATTTTCACCATCAAGCTTAATTTCTTGAATAATTGTAGCGATTGATTTTGTGGCGTCTAATGATTGCTCTGCTAGTTTTCGCACCTCATCTGCTACGACTGCAAAGCCTTTGCCATGTTCACCAGCGCGAGCCGCTTCGATTGCTGCGTTTAATGCTAAAAGATTCGTTTGCGCTGAAATGTCCGTAATTGTCGTTAAGACACTATTAATTTGCGCTGTTTTATCGACAAGGGTTGTGACACGATCATTTGAAAGCTGAACAGACTGCGTAATATTTTTCATTTGCGCGACGTTTTCCGTGACGATAAGTGAGCCTTCTTGTGAATGGCTAAAGTTTTGTTGAGATAAATCGGTTACTTCACCTAGACGACCTTCGATTGTATGAATATCATCTTTAATTTTTGCCATAATCCTCGTATTATTTTGCATGCTCTCTTGCGTTTGTTCACTACTTTTTGCGATATCCTGAATCGAGTTGACAACGTGCTCAATCGATTTTGTTGTTTCTTCCACACTTGATGCTAGCTCGTTTGATACGGCGTCTACTTCAGCCGCAGATTGCTTCGTTTCGTGTAGAACATTTGTTAAGCTATCCATTGTTTCATTATAGGCAGTAGTTAGCTTTCCTAGTTCATTCGTTGCCTCATAGTCGGCACGCGCAGTTAAATCGCCATCTTTTGCACGTTCTAAGTGACCTAATAGCATGTTAATCGGTTTTAAAATGTTTTTCGATAGGAGGTAAACACTTACGAATAGCAAAATCGTCGCAACGATGAAGATGAATAGTAATGTTTGGGCAGTTGAACGACCATCCTCTACGCTTCCTTCAATAATACCCGTTACTTTTGCCATTTTAATTTCGTTGATGGCAAGTAGGGCATCCACTAAATCTTTACGAGGCTGCTGTACTTCCGCTAAATAAATTGCGAAAGCTTCCGCATTTTTATTTGCACTGGCTAGCTGCATGACTTGTTCTTGTGGCTGTTCAAATGTTTCGACAGCCTTATAGAAGTCTTCGAGTAATGCACGTTCTTCATTTGAAATATCCATCGCCTCAAACTTTGCGAAATTAGCTAATATTTCATCGATATTCTCATTCACATCGGCATGAAGCTGCTTTTTCTTTTCTAAATCATCAATGAGCATCATTTCAAGTAACACAGCATCTAAGCGCTGGTTAAACTCAACGGCAGAGGATACCCAGCGAGAAGGGATATATTCCTCGTCATTAATTTTTTCCATGTTGTTTGTTGTTGATGACATATTATAAAAACTAAATAAGCCAACAGCTGCAATACAAAGGACACCAATAATCGCACTAAACATCATTTTGTAAAGCAACTTTAAATTTTTAAAATAATTCAAATATGTACTTCCTTTCGAGTGTGGAATAGTAGGACTGATATGTAATATACTTTATCGGTCAAATAGGTATATTATAACATCATATTTAAATGAATTAAAGTAAAAATATATTATATATGATTTATTTTAGGGAATAGTATGACATAAATATTTGGAGTTTAATAAAAATTCAGCCAATAAAGATGAATGAGTTATACTTTTGGCGTTATGTGAGGTAAATTACAGATTCCGACGAGCGGGAAAGCCCACTTCTTTAGAGGTGGGATGAAAGCGAGTTCTTTTTCTAGTACGTGGATGTCGAGATTCATGTAAAAAGA
>JBEMAQ010000030.1:0-35536 GCA_040274725.1 Solibacillus sp.
GAATACCGTTTAGTAGGCGAAGCAACATGGACAAAGGTGACAGGAGCAGAAGTAATAAACTTAGCCCCAGGTAATTATGAAGTACGTGAAGCAGAAACTGCGACACATAAAGCGGGCGAGAGTGTAAAAGTGAATGTAAGAGAAGGAGCAACAGATTCGTCATCTTCATCATCTTCAAGATTGTTACCGGGACCACTTGCACCAGCAGGGGTTACGGCGCAATCAGAATCAATGATTGGAAAAGCTGATGGAAAAATACTCGGTGTGGAGAAAGGACAAGAATATCGGAAAGTGGGTAGTACAATTTGGCAACCGATTACGGGAGCTGAAATTGAAAATCTTTCATCAGGCGAGTATGAGATTCGCGTAGCTGAAACGTCAATATACGAAGCTGGAGAAATTGTGACAGTTGTCGTGGGCGTAGGATTAATTGAACAAGGCTTAGACGCGCCAACAGGTATGGTAGCCATTGCGGAAAGTGTGTTTGGTGCAAAAGATGGCGAATTAATAGGTGTAGAAATCGGCCAAGAATATAGAGCAGTAGGTACAACAGAATGGCAGCCGATTACCTCAACAAAAGTGACAGGCTTAGCACCAGGTGAATACGAGGTACGTATAGCCGAGACGCCAGAGCATCAGGCAAGTGCAGTGAGTATTGTGAAGATTGAGGAAGGACCGTCAATGTTCAGTGATACTGATGGACATTGGGCAAATGCATTAATTGCACAATTCGCGTTAAATCAGTACATTACAGGGTATCCAGATCAAACATTCCGTCCAAATGAGCCTTTACAGCGCAAGCATTTAGCGGTTATTTTAACAAGAATGTTCGACTTTGAGGCGAAGCGTGACCTACCGCCATTTAGCGATGTACCAGAAACGCATACTTACTATGCGGAGATTATGACAATGCAGCAAGCGGGTATTATTGATGGGTATGAAGGTTACTTTAACCCGAACAACAATACAACGCGTGCCCAAATGGCAAAAATGATTGTGAATGTATTTGAGATTCCATTACAGGATGAAACGTCATTTACAGATGTGGATGCAGCGCATTGGAGTTATCCATACATTGCAGCGCTTGAGGCAGCAGAAATTGCTTTAGGTGATAATGGAAAATTCAATCCAAATGAACCTGTTACAAGAGCGCAATTTGTTGCATTTTTAGCGCGAGCATTAGAAAAGTTCGAAAAGCAGCAGAAAGGGAATTAATCTATAGGGACGTGCTAAACTTCTAGCACGTCCCTTATTTTTTACCTTTATTGAAAAAATGGCGCGATTTATTTTTAGCATGTTCTTTATTTTAAAAAGCAGACTGTTAAAAAGACGTCACAATGTAGGCTTAAAGTGAAGTTTCGCATTTTCAATGAAACATCAAAGTGTATAATGTAACTAGGGATTTAACCGTATATTTTGAATTCTTGAAAAGATGTTTTAAAATAGTCGTAAGAAGTTGCACGAGGGGGAAGACTAGATGGGGTCACTACAGATTTTAGACAAGCTTGACCAAATTGAAGTATTGTACGAGCCAATTTATAGTGCGGACGGTCATTGTGTCGTTGGCTATGAGGTGATTGGTCAAGTAGAAATAGAAGGTAATCGGATTAATTTAGAAACGTTTATGTATGATATAGAGGTGCCTGCTGACATTCGTGCAGAAATTGAACAATTGCTTGTTCGCCAAGCAATTACGCCCGTAAAACATGAGCTCACAACGATTAATTTATATATTCCTTGTAACCCGAACTTACTAATGCTCGACTTTGGTGATAGCTATTTTGGCTTATTAAAAGAGGAATTGCAGGAGGAGCTGTTGCCGAATGTGACGCTTGTGATGACGGAGCATTTATTTACAGGTGACATGAAGCAATTGCAGCATGCCGTTCGTTATATTAAAACATACGGGGTAAAAATTGCACTAGCTAATGTGAGTGCACAAAGCCATTTAGAAAACATACTCATGTTAGAACCGACTGTGTTAAAAATTAATGTGGAACAGTTAAATTATAATTTATGGGGCGCACAAAATCATGTGTTCTCCACACTTCGTACACTTGCGCTGAAAATGGGTGCAGCACTATTGATTGAAAATATTGATACCGTCTATCAGCTACAGCACGGCTGGAAAAATGGTGCACGTTACTATAAGGGCGGATATTTACAAGCGCCACAGCAAGAATTTATCGAGGGTGATACATTAAAAGAGCGTTTCCGTGATGAATGCGAGCAGTTTATTACGACCGAGAAAAAGCTGCTAGCAGTCAAATATGAGGAGCTAAAGCGTCTTGAAAACACAATTCTCGCAATCGTTGAGCAGCTTCATCCAACAAGTGATGATGAGCAAAAGTTTTTACGCTTAGCACAGGCCTTACAGCCATATGCGTTCCGTATTTATATTTGTAATAGCGAAGGCTTCCAAACGACGCCGAATATTGTGCGTCACAATCAGCAGTGGGTTGTAGAACACGAGGCAAAGGGCAAAAATTGGAGCTGGCGTCCGTACTTTTTACTGAATATTATTCGGATGGAGCACGGGATGAAGGGCAAGTTTTCGAATGCGTATAGCGATATTGAAACAGGCGAGCAAACGCGTACCTTCTCGATGGCACTGCCGAACAATGAATTTTTATTTATTGATATTACGTACGATTATTTATATGAGCATAATATCGTCAATTAATCGTGACACTAGGCGAGTACAAAGCCTAGTGTTTTTCTTTTATAATGGATGTGAGGTGAGGAAAATGAAAAAAGATCGCGGAAAAGTGTGGTTAGGTGTAGCATCCATTGTGGAAAATGAGCACGGTGAATGGCTCGTTGTGAAAAAGGCGTATAGCGGCTTAAAGGGGTGCTGGTCACTGCCGGCGGGCTTTGTACAGCCAGGGGAGACCGTCACTACGGCAGCGATGCGTGAGGTGCTAGAGGAGACAGGAATCGCCTGTACAGTCAAGGGGCTTCTTGGTTTTCGAACGGGTGTCTTAATGAATGAAGTAAGTGATAATATGGCCATTTTTTATTGTCGACCACTAGCGGGCAGCCGAGACATCGTGATACAAGAAGGGGAGATTTTAGAGGCATGCTGGATTCATCCGGACAAGCTTGTGACCGATGAATTATCGTCTGTTATGTTAAAAGAAATGGCCGCAATGGGTATACAGTCGGTGCTACATAGAGATGACGATATTAATCCAGGGGATATTTTTGGGTACCGGGAATATCAATTGTTTTTTGGAAATACTAAAGTTGACGAAAAATGACAAAAAAAAGACTTCTAAAGAAACGTTCCTTTTTTATATCGATGCATAATTGCTTGTATTTTGGAAACATAGTAAAATTATGAGAGGAAAACGGAGGGTATACATATTATGGATGGTCCAGTTTCGTTAGTGCAATTAATCATTTCGTTTGTGTTATTTTTTGTGATGTTTTTCGGTATCGGTTTTTTAGTAAATATGCTACTGCGTATGACGTGGCTCATGGCGATTGTTTATCCGGTTGTTGTGGTGCTCATTATTGATGAGGTCAGCTTTCTTGACTATCTATTCAAGGCGGGGACAGCTTTTCCATTATTACTTGAAAAGCTCGGTGCACTGCAAATTGTCGATATTGTGGTTTTGTCCGGCGGTTTTTTAGGCGCCATTGTAGCCGGTGTTGTGATGATTTATTTACGCAAGGCGGGCTACCGCATGTTTTAGAAGACTGTCTGTAGTAGACAGTCTTTTTTACTAGATAAGAAAGTATAAAGTTTTGGCGTTAGGGCAGTGTCTAGGCTAAAGCGCCAGCTGCTCGAGGTCGCGGTCTCACCCTCGGGTGAAAGTAAAGAGCGCACTTTCACTTCGGGCTCTCCAGCGCTTTTCTTACATGAGCAAATAGACAACAGAAGAGAGCGAAATACCGGCGAGTGCACCAATGAGCACTTCGCTTTTTTTGTGACCGAGCAAGGTTTTGAGGTCCTGAATTTTTTGCTCCTCGTTTAATTCGGGCCAGCGTTTAATTTCCTTGAAGAAGACCTGGAGCTCGTTGCGAATTTCGTTGAGTGCCGCGGCATGCTGTCCCGCCTGGTAGCGCACATGGCTAGCATCATACATCACGATAATCGCAAGCATCGCGGCGACAGAGAAGATTGGTGAGTCAAAGCCCACTTCAAAGCCAACAGCCGTTGCCACGCTTGTGACCGCAGCAGAATGAGAGCTTGGCATGCCGCCTGTTGAGGTAAGTAAGCTAAAATCAAACTTTTTGGTCACGATGAAATTAATCGGGACTTTAAGGACTTGAGCAAAAAGTATGGCAAAAGCGCCAAGCCAAAGTGGCAGGTTTTCGAAAAATGACATAGCGGCAAACCCCCTTTATATACGTATACCTTACCATTTTTAAAGGGCGTTTCAAAATAATAGCGGACGTTTTATGAACGGCTAAAAAAGGTCTATAATAAGCGTAGGGGGCGATTATTGTGAATATATATGAAATCGAGCAGACATTTCAAACAGTACCAACGAAATTATTAGTTGTCGGTGTACAAAAGCACCGCGAGCAAATGAAAAATTGGCCTGCATTTAGCGCGTTTTTCGGGGAGACAATGGATGAATGGCTACGTGCAGGCGACATTTCAGCCAATCCAAGCGAGTTAACGAAGCTACCGATTGTCGGGCAGGCAGTACTAAAGCGCATTTTATTTGTCGGGCTTGGCGAGCGTAAAAACATGACGGCGGATCAGCTACGCGAAATTTTTGCCGGAGTCGGTAAGGAGCTGAAAAAGCAAAAGGTGAATGATTTTACGCTGTGGCCAGAGTCATTTATGACAGAGGCGCTAGATGAGCAGGCAGTCGCGCGTCTAGCAGGCGAGGGCATAGAGCTTGGCTATTACAAGGTACCACATTATAAAACATCGTCGAATGAAGTGGAGAGCTATTTAGATGCTGTCCACTTTGTGACAGAGGCGCAGGTAGCAGACGTCGCAGCTAGTTATAAAAAAGGGCAGATTTATGGGCATGCAGTAAACGAGGCGCGTAGCTTAATTAATTTACCGCCAAATTTACTGACAGCGACGGATTTAGCAGATTACGCAGTGGCATTAGCGAAGCAGTATGACTTTGACATTGAAGTGTTAGGCAAGGCAGAGCTAGAGGCGCTTGGTATGGGCGGTATTTTAGCGGTCAATAAAGGCTCGGTTGAGGAGCCGCGTCTTATTACACTCAAGTATCAGGCAAAGGATAAGTGGGAGGACGTACTTGGCTTTGTCGGCAAAGGGGTCACGTATGATACAGGTGGCTACTCCATCAAGCCTAAGGACGGCATGGTCGGCATGAAGGGTGATATGGGCGGTGCAGCAGCAGTGCTCGGTGCGATGCGTATTATCGGCGAGCTGCGTCCGAAGAAAAATGTCCTTGCAGTCATTGGCGCGACGGACAATATGATTTCGGGTGAAGCGATTAAGCCGGATGATGTCATTACGATGTATAACGGCAAAACCGTTGAAGTATTAAATACGGATGCGGAGGGGCGCCTGGTGTTAGCAGATGCGACAACGTATGCGAAGCAGCAGGGAGCAACAGCTTTAATTGATGCCGCGACATTAACAGGTGGCGTCATTGTCGCGCTTGGTATGGATAAAACAGGTGCACTGACAAATAATCAGGCATTTTTCAATGAATTTATGGAAGCGGCGGCGCAAACAGGTGAATTTGTGTGGCAAATGCCGTTAACAGAGCAGGATAAAAAGCGGATTCGAAAATCGGACGTAGCGGACTTAAATAACTCGCCGGGTCGTGACGGGCATATGATTTTTGCGGGCGGCTTTGTTGGGGAGTTTGCAGAGGGCACGCCGTGGATTCATCTAGACATTGCCGGTACGTCGGATGCAACTTCACCGCATGTACTTGGCCCGAAAGGCGGGACAGGCGTGATGGTGCGTACACTAGCGACGTTTGTTGAGCAATTAGCGAAATAAAAAATGGAGATGAGTATTTGCTCATCTCCATTTTTTATAGACCAGAATGTTCTAGCTTTTTACGTTCTTCAAAAATAAGCTGCACCCAGTCGAGTGTGTTGTAATAAATTAAATCAATTTGATCACTAGGAATGTCTAATTCATGACTAAGCGTAGAAATCAGTTCCCAGTCTAATGAATTCAGCGCGATGCTTAGCTGCAAAATTGGTGCCATCTTGGTATTTTGATAAAGAACCGTATGAATAATATCCTCTGAGAATGGTAGCTGCTGCATGATTTTATCAAGCGGGCGCTGTAATAAGCTATCAATATTTGAGAACATCCCGACTAAAAAATATTCGGAGTAGTTGCGTAACCCCTTCATACGTGCAATTTGCTCACACACCTTCGCGCGGAATAATGAAATTTGTAGGAGCTCGCTAAAGACATCTGTTTCGGTATGTTTTGCATCGCGAACCGCTAATAAATAAATCCATTTTTGTAATTCCGTTAAGCCAAGTAGCATAATTGCTTGGTGAATCGAACGAATTTTTGTACGCCCACGTGAATCAGAGCTGTTGATTAAATGTAATAATTTATACGTAAGCGCAATATCGCATTCAATCATTTCGGATATTTCATACACATCCGCCTCTTCATCCTTTAATAAAGTAAGCAGTCTAAAATATTGTAATGTATTCGGAGGAATTTCTTTGGATGAAATGATTTGTGGCTGCTGGAAGAAGTAGCCTTGAAACAAGACATAGCCAGCATCCAGTGCTTCCTTATATTCTTCACGTGTTTCGACCTTTTCTGCTAAAAATTTGATCATTGGCGCGAGCTGCATAATTTTATCTTTAAGTTGCTGGCGTTCTTCAACTGTTGTGAGCATGAAATCGACTTTAATATAGTCAATAGACGGAAGCAAGCGCTCGTGCATGCCTGTAAAAAGATCGAGTGTAAAATCATCCAGCGCAATGCGGTAGCCGAGACCTTTCAATTCGCGAACGCGTTGGATAATGGCTTCTGTAATGACGATATCCTCAAGAATTTCGATCACTAAATTATCCGGGCTGAAATGGTCAAGGAAATCGGCCATTAAAAGCTCTTCTGTAAAATTGATAAAGACAGGTTTCCCTTTTGATAATTCGTTAATGCCGATAGAGAGGAATGAGTTAATTAGCACATCGACTGTCGCTAAATTCCCGTCAAATTTACTAGGTATTTGATTTTTGTTTTTATTTCGATAGAGCAGTTCGTAGCTAACGATGATTTCATGTTCATTGAAAATCGGTTGTTTACCGATAAAAATTTCCATTGTAGTGACCCCTTTTACTACTAAGTTTAGAGAATTGGATATATGTATCAAAAATGTAGCTAAGTAATTGAAATTGTTAAATGATTATTAAATGTAGCTTATACGGCTAAAAAAATTATGTCAATACAAGTGTTTTGGAAAGTAAATGGAGATGGGTATTTTGACTAAATTAACGGAGAAGGGTGACATAAAATGATAATAGGAGGGGACGGAATGGTTCAGAATTATCCTTATTATGGTCCGCCACCATTTTATCCATATTCATTTGGCGCACCATTTTTAGGTAGTTTTTTAGGCGGTTTTCTAGGTAGCTCATTTTATCGTTATCCGTATTTTTATCCGTATCCACGCCGCCGTTATTGGTAAAGCAAAAAAGCTGGTAGAAATGACTCTACCAGCTTTTTCTTCATTATTTTATTGAATTCCTTGTTCTTTTTTCATGCGTTCAATCTCTTCTTTTAATTCATCATGCTTCGTGCCTTCCCACGGCTTGACGCCCGCAATATACGACGAGCGCGACATAATATGCCCACCAACAGGACCTGTAATGAAAATAAATAGAATCCCAAGTAAAATGCGTGCATTCATATAGCCTTCAATCAGCCAGAAGTGAAGGAAGACACCAAGCAAAATACACATCACACCAAGCGTCGCGCTTTTAGACGCGGCATGTGCGCGTGTGTAGAGGTCAGGCAGACGAAATACACCAATCGCCGCCACGACCATAAAGAGAACACCAATCGCAATGAAAAAAATGACTAAGCTATTTGCTAGAATTGTCACGGTCAATAATGTCTCCTTTCTCAATAAATTTTGAGAAGGCGACTGTCCCGATAAATGATAAAATCGCGAGCAGTAAAATAATTTCTAAGTAAAAGCTCGTCTCCACCATAATCGAGAATAGCCCAATCAGTGCAATAAGTGCCACACCTAGCGCATCAAGGGCAATCACGCGGTCAGAGGCGCTTGGCCCGATGACAAGGCGGTAAATTAGGACAATCATTGCGAGTGTAATAATGACAATCGAGCCCCAAATAAAGTAGGTCATGTACGGCTCACCTCACGAATCGCTTTTTCGAAAGAATCACGGATGGCTACGATTGTTTCGTCAACATCAGCCGCATCAATCGCATGGATAAATAAATATTTTGAGTCGTCCGAAATGTGGACAACCACTGTCCCCGGCGTTAATGTAATGAGACTCGATAATAACGTGATTTCCCATTCCTCCGTCAGTTCGGTTTCGTATTTAAAGAATGCCGGCTCCATTGTCATCTTTGGCTGCAGGACAACTTTAAGTACGGCAACGTTTGCTAAAATAAGCTCCTTTAAAAATAGGACAGAAAGCTTGATTACAGCCCAAACGCGGTGAACATAAAGACGTGTTTTAAAGAAGCGGCGCATCATCAATATGCACAGCAGCCCTAAAATAAAGCCGATAACAAAGCCACTCGCATTCATGCGCCCGGATAAAAACATCCAAATAAACGCTAAGACAACATTTAGTAAAATTTGAAAGGCCAACTTATTGTCCTCCTTTCATAACAGCATCGACGTAAATCGATGGGTCAAGGAGCACGCTTGCAGCATTGGCCATAAACGGCTCAATAAATTCTGCCCCAACACCAAATGCTACGGATAGCAGGACAAGTAGTGCTGTTGGAATAAATAAACGACGGTACACCGTTGGATTCACCTTCACCTGCTGACCACCTTCACCCCAGAAAGCGTAGACGAAAATGCGGATCGCAGAGAGCAGCACAAGTAAGCTTGTCGCTAAAATAAAGACAGTGCTCCACGTATGACCGGCCTCGAAGCCGCCGCGCACAATAAGTAGCTTCCCAACAAATCCGCTGAGCGGCGGAATACCAGCAAGGCCAAATGCGGCTACTAAATAAAACCAGCCAAGCGCAGGATAGTCCTTCATCAGCCCGCCCATGTTGCGTAAATTCGTTGTACCCGTTATATAGACAACAATGCCAACGAGCATAAATAGTGCGGCTTTAATGAGCATGTCGTGAATTAAATAGAACATCGCTCCTTCAAGTCCGGCAAAGTTCATTTGCGCAACACCGAATAAAATAACCCCAACTGCAATGACGATGTTGTAAATAATAATTTGCTTCACGTCAAATGTCGCGAGCGCACCGATACAGCCTGCTGCGACTGTTAGCACCGCTAAAATAAGCAGCAGCATATGCGTGTAGCCAAGGTCATGCACGAAGAATAGTGTATAGGTACGCATAATCGCATAAATACCAACCTTCGTCAGGAGTGCACCAAACAGCGCAAGCACCGGTATTGGTGGTGCGGCGTACGAGCTAGGTAGCCAGAAGTAGAGCGGGAAAATCGCTGCCTTTAGACCGAATACCATTAAGAATAGTACGGCAATTGTTGTGATGATACCTGGCTGATTAATTTCAGCAATTTTCACGGAAATATCGGCCATATTGAGCGTGCCGACAACGGAATAAAGATACGCAACGGCAATAACGAATAGTGCCGATGATATAATATTTACTAAAATATACTTGATTGATTCGCGCAGTTGCGCCTTTGTGCCGCCTAGCACAATCAGTAAATAAGACGACATCAGTAATACTTCAAAAAATACAAAAAGGTTGAAAATATCGCCCGTTGTAAAGGCACCTGCTACCCCGGTTGTGATTAGTAAAATTCCAGGGTAATAGAAGAAATGCTCACGTTCTTTACCGATGGATTCAAAACCGTACCAGACGATAAAGAATACTAAAATGAGCGTTGTTAAGACGAGTAGTGATGATACAGAGTCTGATACCATCGTAATCCCAAACGGTGCAGGCCAGCTACCAAATGTAATTGTCTGAATCCCGTTTGTATTGACATCCACAGCTAAAATCGCTGCTAATGAAATTGCAATAAGCAGGGCAAACATAGTGAGCGTGCGCTGTAGGACAATACTTTTTTGGAAAAACATTAATACCATTGCCGTGAAAAATGGCACGAGTATCGGCAATAATAGGAAGTTACTCATCGTCATCACTTCCTTTCATTAGTGCTGTATCATCTGTTTTCAGCTCCTGATACGCGCGATAGGCAAGTACAAGGAAGAACGCTGTTACACCGAATGCGATGACAATCGCTGTTAAGATGAGCGCTTGTGGCAGTGGGTCCGCGAAATTTGTCACACCGTCAGCAAGTACTGGTGGTGCCTCACCGCTAAGTCCGCCCATCGTTAAAATCGTTAAGTGGGCGCCGTGACTAAGAAGTCCCGTCCCGATAATAATGCGCAGTAAGCTACGCGATAAAATTAAATAAATGGCGGCCATGAATAAGAAGCCGCATACAAAAGCCATAACGATTTCCATTATTCATCCTCCCCAATCGTTTGAATAATGGTCATTGTGACACCAACAACGACTAAAAAGACGCCAAGGTCAAACAGTGCTGCTGTGTGTAGCGATGTTTTTCCGATAATTGGCAAGTAGAAATAATCAAAGAAATGCGTGAAAAATGCTTCGCCGACAAACATTGGGAATGCGGCTGTTGCAAGGGCAATCATGAGGCCGGTTGCGACCACATACATATAGTTAATCGGTAAAATTGCACGCAATGTTTTCAAATCATATGCTAGCAGCAGGAGCACGATGGCGCTTGATGTCAGTAAGCCACCGACGAAGCCGCCACCTGGTGTGTAGTGCCCGGCGAAGAAAATATGCACGGAGAAGAAGACAATGATAAAGAACACAATTTTCGTCGTGAACTGCAAAATGACGTTATTTGTTTTCATGTGCTTTCTCCTTCCTGCTCATGCGTAGTTTAATCATGCTGTAAATACCCATACCCGCAATGCCAAGTACGGTAATTTCAAATAATGTATCGAAACCACGGTAATCGACAAGAATTACGTTTACGATATTTCCGCCACCCGCAAGTGTATACACCGTTTCCTCGTAATACGTCTTGATCGACGGCACGAGTTTTTGTGAATGGGCAGATAAGATTAAAAGTGTGACCATTGCACCGACTGCTACCGAAACAATCGCGCGGCTGAGACGAAAACGTACGCGCTCTTCAGACTTACGTAACTTCGGCAGGTGATAAAAGGCCATTAAAAACAGCGCGACTGAAATCGTTTCAATCACAAGCTGTGTCAGTGCCAAGTCTGGTGCATTGAAAATAACGAAAAATAGTGACACCGTATACCCGACTGCACCTAAACCGATAATGGCTGTTAGGCGCGATTTTGCCAGCAGTGTAACGGCTGTTCCGATGACAAGCACAATAATGATTGTAATTTCATAAACCGCGATTGGTGCGGTACCCTCAAGTGAGAGCTTGAAGCCGTCTTTATAGAATAGTGTCCCAATGACAAGTACGGTAATGGCCGCGAACATATACGTTAAATATTGGCGAATAGAATCTGTCATATAGAGAGTAGAAAACTTCGCCGCACCGCGGTCAAACACACCGTCCATCATGAAATTGTACAAGTTATTGAGTGATAATTTTTTAGGCCAGATATTATACATTTTTTGCCATTTTGGAAGTGTTGCAAAAAGGATGGCCCCAAGCGCAATAATACCAAGCGTCATAAGTAGCTCTGTATTGAACCCATGCCATGCCTTAATAGAGACATCGACATCGCTCGGCGCGTTATATAAAAACGGTTGAATCGCCGTAACAGCAGGCTTAATCAATGTGTTGCCCACTACATTTGGTATAAAGAAAATGACAAGCACAAGTGTCGCTAAAATGATTGGTGAAATGAGCATACCAATCGGCGCCTCGTGCGGCTTTTTCGGTAGTGCTTCTTTTTGCAATTTGCCTGTAAATGTTTTGAATACAAAATAGAAGCTATAGACAAATGTAAAGATACTTGCGATAAATGCCACGACTGGGAACAAGATGCCCCACGTGCTAAATTCAAACAATTCGAATTGCTTAATGGATAGCATCGCCGTTAAAAACATCTCTTTACTTAAGAAACCATTAAACGGTGGAATACCCGCCATTGACAGACTGCCAATGACAGCGACTGTAAAGCTAATCGGCATTAAGCTCATCAGCCCGCCCAGCTTGCGAATATCACGCGTGCCTGTTTCATGATCGACAATACCGGCAATCATAAACAGACTTCCTTTGAACGTTGCATGGTTAATTAAGTGGAAAATCGCTGCGAATGCGGCGTACTTAAATACGGTTTCTGCTGCACCGTCCACATGGTACGCAATGGCCCCTGCGCCAAGTAGGCTCATAATGAGACCGAGCTGACTTACGGTAGAGAACGCTAAAATACCCTTTAAGTCGGTTTGCTTTACGGCAAACAGTGAACCCCAGAAGAGTGTAAGTAGCCCAGTACTAATCACAAGCCAAATCCACAATTCAGAAACAGCAAAAATCGGCGTAAAGCGTGCGACTAAATAAATCCCCGCCTTGACCATTGTTGCGGAGTGTAAATACGCTGAAACGGGTGTCGGTGCTTCCATCGCATCTGGTAGCCAAATGTAAAACGGAAACTGTGCGGACTTTGTGAATGCGCCAAGTAAAATAAAGATGAGCGCATACGTAAAGTACTCATGTTGCACTAAGGTAGGACTCGCAATCAACTCACGAATTGAATATGTATCCCCGATAATGGCTAATAGTACAAACCCTCCAAGCATGAACAGACCGCCCGCTACGGTAATCATCATGGATTTTAAGGCACCGAATCTTGATTTATCACGGTTAAACCAATAACCAATTAATAAAAATGAAGAAATGGACGTGAGTTCCCAGAAAAGATAGAGGGTAATCATATTGTCTGACTGTACAACACCAAGCATTGCGGTCATAAACATGAGTAAATAAATATAGAAATTATGCAATTGTTCTTTTGTCTTATCTAAATAAAAAATCGAGTACAGCACAACGAGTGCCCCGATGCCACTAATCAGTACCGAAAACAGGATACTTAGGCCATCTAAATAAGAAACAAATGCGATGTTTAGCGAAGGGATCCAATTGAATGCTTCTATGAAGGTTTTCCCGTTCGCCGTTTGAGGTATAAACGTTGCATAATAGGCTGCTAGTAGCACAGGCACTATTAATACAAACCATCCCGTATGAATTGCTTTCACTCTTTTAAATAGAAACGGTAAGAAAAGAGTGGCAAGTATCGGAATGAAGATGGCTAATACTTGAATCAAAATGATCCTCCTTTCAAAATGCATTTATATCCCGCATTAACGGGCAGTAAGGATTCCTCTTTAGGGCTTGAGGAGACCAACTGCCCGTAAAAGCCCGATTGGTTCAACTAACAATCAGTGGGGGATGAGAACCCCCACTGATTGAAGTTTAACTTTATCGCAGTGAATAGTTAAATTATACATGAATTTTGTACGTATTGCATAAAACCTCGTTCCAATTCTACTTGCTATAGGTAAATAGAATTGGCTATTATAAATATGAAGAGAAACCGAGATTTGGAGTAAAAAAATTATGAAAAACCCGTATTTATATGGTTATTTACCACTCATTACAGTGCTATTATTTAGTTTCACGTTCGGAATTTTTGCGGTGACGGCCTCACTCGATTTGTTTGAATCGATCGGTGTATATAACGGCATGCGTGAATTTTTATCCGATTTGGAGCTACGCTTTGTACTACTTATTTTATTTGCAGTATGCTTTTTTATGCTATTTTCGGCGCTTAAACTAGTCGGCGAGACGATTCATGAGCTCGGGATGCTGTTTTTCTCGAAGGATCAAGCAGGGGAGACCATTAGCGTCGCGCGCGGCGGCTATGTTGTGTTTTTTGTCGGCGCAATCATCTCCGTTGTTGGTATGCAGTCATTACCGATTCTTGTCGGCATTTTTATGCTGACGGTATTCGTTTATTTTATTTATACCGTATTTAAAATGAGTCAGTTTATGTCATTTGGTGGCGTGATTGGCTTAATCTTTTTTGAAATTTTAATTTGGACCGCGCTGCTGACATTAATCGTATATGCCTTGTTCAAGCTTTATAATAGCGTCATTGCGAGTTTACCATTTTTATAATGTAAAAGAAGCGAGCCGGATGTCCGGCTCGCTTTCTTAACGTATCAGAAAGTATAAAATTTGGCGTTTATATGTCTAGGCTAAAGCGCCAGCCCCTCGAGGTCGCTTCAATCCCTCGGGTGAAAGTAAAGAGCGCACTTTCACTTCGGGCTCTCCAGCGCTTGTCGGGGCTAAACGGGCGCTTTAGCGCTTTTCTTAATCGGTAATCGCATTAAAAATCGCGAAATGAATTTTTGATTTTTCGATTCGCTCCATAGAAGCGGGGGTATCATAGCCAATCCACACGGCCGTTGTATAATCCTCGGTTAAACCAGCGAGCCAGAAATCTTTGAACTGGTTCGTGGTGCCGGTTTTTGCACCGATATAGTCGGACGTGCTGTAAAGACCAGCACCTGTTCCAGAACGTACCACCTCGTTGAGTAAGTGGCGCATTGTCGTCACCGTACTTGCTGACCAGATTTCCTCGCGCTCCTCTTCCCATTTGTAAAGTACTTCACCGTCTAAGTCGGTAATTTTGCGAATGCTACGTGCGGGTGTGTAGTAGCCGTCGATAAAGCTCGTATAGGCATCGGCCATTTCAAGTGTTGTGACGCCGTACGTTAAGCCGCCAAGCGCCGCTGCATACGTATGGTCGGCTTGTGTAACGGAACGAAATTGAAATTGGTCAATATAACGAAATACGGTATCCGTACCCATTTTATCGAAAAGGCGTAGTGCACTTGTATTAATACTTTGCTTAAAAGCTGTCTCAAGCGATACATTACCATACACAATGCGTCCGTAGTTTTCAGGGCAGAAATTCCCGACACAATACTGGGCGCCGCTAACGATGGAAGACGGGTTAGCCTGCGTCGTTTCAAAATACGGTGCATAAACAGAGAGCGGCTTAAACGCTGATCCTGGCTGACGTGGCCCTTGGAATGCACGGTGGTAGTCAAATTTTGCATAGTCTTTGCCGCCATAAATGCTCACTATTTCACGGGTCGCATTATCAATGACCGTTGCGCTCGCTTGTAAGCCATCTATGCGTAAAAGCGAATTGATTGCTGCCTCGTCTTGTAGCTGCTTTTCTGGTGCGAGAGCGGTATGAATCATAATTCCCGCGTGTAAGAGCTCATCCACTTCTTGCTTCAGTTGGGTTTCAAGTATCTTTTTTTCCTGTGCAGAGGCTGTTTTTAATTTTTCGGCAATGCCTGTTTGCTCGGCGACTAGCCATTTCATTTCCTGTAACACATACGTGCTATAAGCAGGGTGTTTTTGAATTTTTGCTTTAATTTGTAGCTCGATTTGTTCTGCTTTATGCGTCACCGCTTCAGCTTGCGAAATAATGTCATAATTAGCGAGCGTATCAATGAGGCGCTCCTGTCGTTCTTTCGTATTGTCGAAATGACGGACGGGATCATAGAGTGATGGGTTATTCGGAATTGCTGCGATAAAAGCCGTTTCCGCTAGTGTCAGCTCCGTCAGCTCCCTGTCGAAATAATAACTCGCCGCAGCACCAATACCGTACACTTGATTACTAAAATACATTTCATTCAAATACATTTGTAAAATTTCATCTTTAGTATATTTTTGCTCTAATTCATAGGCATAAAATAATTCCACAAGCTTTCGTTCATATGTTTTTTCCTCAGATAAATAACGCATACGTACAAGCTGTTGTGTAATAGTACTGCCTCCTTGTGTAGTATCACTAGCTGAGTTCGCGACAACCGCACGCGCAATGGCACTGACATCAAAGCCAAGATGCGTATAAAAATTCGTATCCTCACTCGATAAAAATAGCTGCTTTACAAGCTCTGGCATATCGTTTAGTGCCATTGGCTGCGACCATTCTACATATTCTTCGCTAAATATTTGGCCGTCGCGGTCAATGAGCGTGACGGGGAGGGGACTCTTCACTTCGGGTAACACGATAGCTGCTTCAATTTGCTGTTCGTATGTCTTTGCCGCTGCAAGCTCAACCCAAGCAGCTCGCCCGAAAAATAAAATAACGGGTAGACAGCAAAGAATGAACATATAGCCAAAAAGCTGCTTCACTTGCTAGCACCCCCCTTTCATTAATTTTCGAAGTTTAGCGTATCATAAACGTTTGTCAACAAAAAGAGCTTACGCATGTTCTTCTAATAAATCTTCCATGTATTGAGTCGGTTTCTTTTGGATGAAAATAAGAATGAGAAAGGCGACGAAAAATAATGCACCTGTCGAATAAAAAACAGAGTGAATGCCGCCGAACGCACTAATGACGCCACCGAGCATGGGACCGATAATATTACCAAAAAAGCGGAAGCTCTGATTGTAGCCCATCACCTCGCCTTGAATGGCAACAGGCGCTTCACGGCGAATGAGTGCAGTTGCAATTGGAATAAGCCCTCCTGCAACAATGCCAAATAAGAAACGTAAAAGGATAAGCTGCCAAAGTGCTGTCACGAAAGCTTGTGGAATAATAAAGACAACGCACGCAAGTAGTAAATACGTTAAAATTCGCTCGTAACCATATAAATCTGCAAGGTGTCCCCAAATACGGGAAAATAAAATATTGCCAAGTCCCGTTGCGCTAAATGTAATCCCCGCAAGTAATGCAACTTCCTGTGTATGGGTCAGCTCGGAAACATAAAGAGAGAGCAGTGGCTGAATGCTAAAGTTTCCGACTTGAATAAGTGTTGTAATAAGCATGACATTTAGCATGAGGCGGTGATGGAATAGCGCCCAAATGATATTGCGTCGTGCGTAAAGTGCACCTTTCTTTTTACGAATAATATGCGGCTCATGAATACCGAATGAAATAATAAGGGCAGCAATCGTAATCGCGAGCGCGGTGTACGTAAAGGTATACTGAAAACCAACCGCATCGGCAATAATTCCACCAATAATAGGACCAAATAACGTCCCGCCAACACTGCCCATTTGCATCGTACCGAGCGTCTTTCCAGCCGTTTCTTTTGGTGTATGCTTGCTTACAAAGGCAACAGACATCGGAATAAAGCCTGTTACAACGCCCATCGCAAGACGCAGGAAGAAAAATTGAATAACATTTTCAACATAGCCCATTAAAAAAATGCTAAGCGCGATCCCAAAGCAGTTTAAAATCATAATCGGCTTATAGCCATACTTATCGGCTACACGTCCCCAAATCGGTGACATAATAAAGGCACTAATAAATGTAGCAGCGAAAATAAGCCCAGCCCATCGTTGGACATAGCTTTCTGAAAAATCGCCCATCGTTTCAATATAAAGTGACAAAAAGGGCATAATCATTGTAAAAGATGCCGAAACAATAAAATTGGAAACGAGTAAAATAATAAAATTTCTGCGCATGGCGTTTATGCAAATCACACTCTTTCTTTAGGGAAATAATGGCTATTATAACGTACTTCATCGTAGTTAAGGAAGTTGTTGCCAAGTTAATGGCATAAAGCGCGTTGTTCATGGTAAACTAGCTACAGGGATCGAAACGGTCTTTCGTCTATGTATACCCTACAAATATTTATTTAAAAGGAGAGACATTATGTTTCCACAATTAACATCTGAAGTACAAGAAAATGAAGTATTAGTAGAAATGAACACAACAATGGGTTCAATCAAAATCAAATTATTCCCACAGCACGCACCAAAAACTGTTGAAAACTTTTTAGGTCACGCACGCAGCGGTTACTATAACGGCGTCATTTTCCACCGTGTTATTCCAAAATTCATGGTGCAAGGCGGCGACCCAACTGGTACAGGTATGGGCGGCGAATCAATTTGGGGCGGCACATTTGAAGATGAGTGCGTACCAGAACTTTTAAACATCCGCGGTGCCCTATCAATGGCAAACGCAGGTCCTGGCACAAACGGCTCTCAATTCTTCATCGTACAAGCACCACAAGTTGAAGTGTCTATGCTGAAACAAATGGAAGTACGCGGCTGGTCGAAAGACGAGGTAGACGTGTACAAGAAAAACGGTGGTACACCATGGTTAGATGGTAAGCACACTGTATTCGGTCAAGTGATCGAAGGTATGGATATTGTTGACAAAATGACGAACGTTGACCGAAATATGCACGATAAACCAAAAGAAGATGTTAAAATTGAGTCAATCACTGTAGTTGAGTAATTCGTTCTGACTTGCTCCTCATTGATTTGGCTGATGCGGGTAGTGCCCGGTAGCCGATTACTACCCGCATTTGCGGGATCAAAGGCAGAGGACGTGTGAACTGTGAATCAATTTTTGCTAAGCTTTTCGGGCAATTTTTTCTATGTGCCAGAGGATAAGTCCGCGTATTTACCTGCGGCGATTGAATTTGGAATTTTAATCATCGTTGTCTTTGCTACATATCGCTGGATTCGCCGTTATTCTGCGCGTCAGGCAGAGGCGGCAAAGCAGCTAGAGGCACGTGCGCTACAAGAGCGTGATGAGCGTATGGCAAAGCAAGTAAAATGAATGAACAGCCTCGTTTCTAATTGGAGCGAGGCTTTTTATATTTTTTTAAATACCGCACAATTTTTAAATTCAAAAATGTTCATTTGGCGGAATGAACATACAACATATTTTTAGTTAAGTGCCAATGGATAGATTTCTCTTGTTTCCTTTAAGAAAATATAGTGAAAAACAAAAATATACGATAAAAAGAGACTTCTTTACTATAAAAAATCGGCTGGAAATGAAGCGAAAAAAGCGTGTTTTTCTAAAAAATCACGCTTTTTTCGTTGGATTTTTTCAAAAGTTGATTGAAGTCGATTGGCAAATGAAATAAACTACAGCAGCCATTTTAAGTGAGCTAGCGAAGAAATGAATGAGGGGAAATTGCCCGAAAATATTGTTTTTCATCCAAAAAGCAATGGTTTTAGATAAAAAGAGCCTATTTTTATAGAGAGAAGGTCTTAACGGTTGGAGGCGTAAATGATAAAAATGATGTTTTTGGTGCTAGAAACCGTAAAAGATAATGTATAAATAATAGATTGGCACATATTTACTGATAAGTTGTATATCATTTTTGCCAAATCGTGTATTTTACGTTTGATGCATGTTAGTGAAAAAATAGCGCTGAATGAAGAAATGATTTTAGTGAAAAAAAGGGCACCCGCTGTTTGATGCAGAGGGTGCCAAATTATAGTGGTAGTCCAAGGAGGAGCCTATTAATTTTTCATAATGTCGGGCAGCCAGAGCGATAATTGCGGTACAAGCACCACGACAACTAAGAATAAAATCATAATCACAATAAACGGAATGACACCTTTTACAACCTCACCGAGCTTTTCCTTGGCAATTCCACTTACTACGAACAGGTTTAGACCAACTGGCGGTGTGATCATACCAAGCTCCATATTGATTGTCATAATGATTGCAAAGTGGATTAAGTTAATGTCAAAGTGTTTTAAAATTGGTAATAAAATTGGTAGCGTTATTAAAATAATGGATACGGCTTCTAGGAACATCCCCATGATGAAGAACATGATATTAATAATGAACATGAATACCCATTTGTTAATGTCACTATCAGCAATCCATGCACCAATTGTTTGTGGAACTTGGGCATTTGTTAAGTATAATCCGAATAGTGAGGCTGCAGCTACGATTAAGAAAATCATCGCTGTAATGTTGATTGACTCGACTAAAATTGGCTTAATGTCGCGCCATTTTAATTCGCGGTAAATAAATGCAGAGACAATCAAACCGTATGCAACGGCAATTACAGCTGATTCAGTTGGTGTTACAGCACCTGAATAAATACTACCTAAAATTAAAATTGGTAGGAAGGCACCCCAAATCGCTTTTAGTGATTTTTTTCCGCGCTCACTCATGCTTGCAGGCTGATCGCCCTTGAAGCCGTTACGTTTTGCGTAAATAACGGCCATAACGATTAATAAACCTGTTAAGCCAAGACCAGGCACAATTCCCGCCATAAATAATTGGCCAATTGATTCTTCAGAAGTAATCCCGTACATAATTAATGGAATACTTGGTGGAATTAAAATACCTAACGTACCACCAGCAGCTACTAGACCCATCGAGTAACGCTTTTCATAGCCTGCCGCAAGCATTGCTGGAATCATAATCGAACCGATTGCAGCAGCGGTAGCTGGAGAAGAGCCTGAAATGGCCGCGAAAATTGCACAAGCTAAAATGGTAACTACTGCTAATCCACCAGGTAAATGGCCTACCCATGAACGGAGTGCTTCGATTAAATATTTAGAAATACCACCACGTGCCATAATAATGCCAGCTAATACGAAGCCTGGAATTGCCATCATTGGAAATGAATCAAGCGCAGTAAACATACGCTGTGGCATCATATTCATATTGAAATCTGCTTGGAATAACACAAAAATCGTTGCCATCGCTAAGCTAACTGCAACCGGTACACGCAAGAAGATTAAAACAAAGAAACTAATTAAGAGGATTAGCATAGTTCTCATCCTTTCCTTTTAGGATATTGACTAAT
Source organism: Solibacillus sp. (assembly GCA_040274725.1). Classification (GTDB taxonomy): domain Bacteria; phylum Bacillota; class Bacilli; order Bacillales_A; family Planococcaceae; genus Solibacillus. Next base: position 20,696 of record JBEMAQ010000030.1, read on the forward strand.
CGCTCAATAAAGCGTAGTAGGAATAAAAGACCAGATAACGGCAAAATTAAATAGACAATCCACATTGGAATACCAACATCTAGTGAAACCATGCCTGAATGGAAGCGTGTTTCTACTAAAATAAATCCAAAGTATGTATAAATAAGACAGAAAATAACGCTAATAGTTGTTGCAACAATATCCATAATGCGCTTCATGGCAGGCTTTAATTTATCGTATAAAATATCTACTTGAATATGGTGATTGTGGCGTAGCGCCATCCCAAAGCCTAAAAATACACCCCAAATAATTGTGTAGCGGGCTACTTCTTCAACCCAGGCTTGCGGTGAGTTAAAAATATAGCGTGTAATAACACCATAAAAAATTAGCGCAACGCCGACTGTAAAGAACGATGCAGAAGAGATTTCTTCAATATGTGCCCAGATTTTTTTTAGCGCTTGCATATTTGCTCACTCCTTTGATGTTTAGTGAAAAGAGAGAGTGTCAGCAAAGGCCGACACTCATAAAAATTATTTTAGACCATTAATACCATCGATTAATTCAGGTGTAATAACAGAAGTGAACTCATCATATACGGGTTGTAATGCCGCTTTTAATGCCTCGCGCTCAGCATCTGTTACTTCGTGAATTTCAACAGCACCTGTTGCTTTAATGTTTTCTAGAGACTTCGCATTTTCGTCTTTTGCCATTTGGTTTGCGATGTCAGTTGCTTCAGTTAAAGCTTCTTCAATAGGTCCTTTTAAATCAGCAGGGATTTTGTCCCAGAATGATTTGTTTACGAAAACTGCGTAGTCAAGACGACCGTGTGCAGATGTTGATAAGTATTTTTGAACTTCGTGATATTTTTGTGTATCGAAGTTGTTGTACGGGTTTTCAGCGCCGTCTACAGTACCTTGTTGTAAGGCAGCGTAAGTTTCACCGAATGCAATTGTTGCAGACCCAGCACCAAGTGCGTGGAACTGAGCTTCTAATACTTTACCAGCCTGTGCACGGAATTTTAGACCTTTGTAGTCTTCAACCGCTACAAGTGGGCGCTTGTTGTTAGAGAAATGCTTGAAGCCATTCCCCCAGAAAGCAATCCCTTGAATATCATTTGCTGCTAATTGATCAGAGTTTAAAATTGTTTGGGCAATGTCAGACTTAAAGAATTTTTGAACATGCTCGTCATCTTGGAATAAGAAAGGCATGTCAACGTACTGCCAGCGTGGGTCAAGCTTTACCATCTTTGTAACAGATGGTGCGATCATGTGAACGTTACCAGACATTAATGCATCTAGCTCGTCGTTGTCACCATATAATTGAGAAGAAGGGTAAACTTCTACCTTTACTTTTCCTTCTGTTTTGTCGTTTACTAATTTAGCGAATTCATCTGCAGCCTTCCCCTTTACAGATTCAATCGATGTTACGTGAGAAAACTTAATCACAAGTGGTTTTTCTGCTGTGTACTGTGAGCCATCCGATGTAGATGGTGATGAGCTGTCGCTTCCACCACCGCCACAAGCCACAAGTACTAGTGCGAACACACTAATGATTGAAGCTAATAACCATTTTTTCATTTTTTATCCCCCTAAATATTTTTATATGTTAAAAGAATTGGTGCGTACCGATTCTTTATAACCTTAGTCAGAAAAGCGTGGTAATGCATTTACATAATAAGAGCCATATGTATTTCGGAAATAGTTGTAAATTGGTTCAAAGGCTTGTTGCCATTCCTCAATATCAGTTGCTGATAAATAATGAATATCAATGCATTGACAATTTTCAATTTGCTGTAAAATATTCGCATTCATCTGTTCGGCTATAGTCCATTCCCATTGCTGTACTTCTTGCAATGTTTCAAAAAGGAGTAATTGCATATCGGCAGGAAGACTGTTCCAAAATTCTAAATTAAATAGTACAAAGTAACCTAAGTAGCCGTGATTACTAACAGTCAAGTAATCTTGTAAGCTGTGGAAGTTTTTGCTCGTAATATTGGACAGCGTATTTTCTTGTCCATCGACGTTGTTTTGCTCAAGCTCAGAAAAAACGTTATTAAATTCAATTCGTTTCGGTGTAGCACCGACGCTGGCATACTGTTCAGACAAAATATCACTCGGCATAATTCTAATTCGAAGTTCTTGTAAATTTCGATAATGTAAAATAGGGCGTACATTATTGCTGAGCTGCTTAAAGCCACTATCCCAAATACCTAGTGAGATTAAGTTAAATGGCTGTAGCCTGCTCGTTAATTTTTGTCCAGCAGGGCTATCTGCAAATTCATGGACCTCATCAGAGCTACGAAAAGCGTATGGCAGGTCGTAAATCGCAAATTCAGGAATCAAAAACGTTAATTTCGAAATGGCTGGTGCAATCATTTGAATATCGCCATTTTGAAGCGCTTTCATTTCTTCGCTATCTTTGTAGAGACTACCGTTAGAGAATACTTGTACTTCGATAAAGCCTTCACTGCGTTCTTTGACAAGCTCGGCGAATTTGCGGGCTGCCCTTCCCTTTGGCGTGTCTTCACCAACAACATGCGAGAAACGAATAACAATCCGCTCATCCTCACTTAATTGTTCATAATCATATGGATACTTTACGTTGCTTGTTTGGCAAGCAACTAATGTAAGAGGAATTAAAAAAAGTGTGAAACAGAATAATAAAGTATGCTTCATTGTGCCCTCCTTCATCACATCCGGATGATAAGTTCATTTTAAATAAATTGATGATTAAAACAATATTTTGGTATTAATGGACATTTTGGTATTTATGGTATATAACAATTATTATTTCAGACAAACTGTTGTGGTACAGAACGGACGTGAAAAAGGCAGAAATCATCCGCTTTCGATGATTTCTGCCTTCAAATTTTATTTTAATGAATAATATTTCGTTGGGCGACCAACTGTACCGTATTTCAAATCGATCTGTACTTTTCCTCGTCCGGCAAGGTAATCTAAGTATTTTCGAACGGTTACGCGAGCCATACCGACAATTTGTGCGAGCTGCTCGGATGTGATGGCGCCGTTGATTGTTTGTAACTCCTCTTTAATTTGCTGCATTGTTATGTCATTTAAACCTTTAGGTAAGTCTAAATTGTCACCTGTATGTCCAAACCATTGATCTAAGTCCTCTTGCTTTAGTACTTTAATCGTTGAGAGTGATTTTGTTTGGAGACGGTAATTTTGCAATGCCTTTTGGAAACGTTCCGCACGAAATGGTTTGATTAAATAATCTACTGCCCCAAAGCGAATCGCCTCCTGCACAGTTGCAATATCGCGAGCGGCAGTAATCATAATGACATCTGAAGGAATGCGTGCTTCACGTAATTTTGTGAAAAGCTCCATTCCTGTCAGGTCGGGTAGAAACATATCGAGCAAAATAAGATTTGGTTGCAGTTCTGTAATTTCTTTTAATGCTTGCTCACCGCTTGATGCTTCGCCAACTAATGTAAAACCAAATAACTTCGATAAAAAGCTTTTATTTACGTCGAGTACCATCGGGTCGTCTTCAACAATAAAAACAGAAATATTACTCATTTATAAATGTACCTCCTGTAGTAATTGTAATGGTCGTACCAATAGTAGGTTCAGTTGAAATGTGGATGGAACCTTTATTGGAATCAACGAGTTGCTTCACTAATGCGAGCCCTATCCCATGATCTGTTTTATTTTTCTTTGTGCTAAAGCCATAGTTAAATATTTGATAAGGGTTACCTTCTATACCTGTCCCACTATCTTGTACTTCTAGGAATAGGGATGTTTTTGTGCATTGCATAAATAGTTCTACATCTTTTTGTTGTTGCTGTGCGCAAGCCTCCATGGCGTTGTCTAACAAGTTGCCGATAATCGTCACTAAGTCACCGCTAGAAAAGCCATTTGTAATATCGGTTAAATAAGAGTTTTCATCTAAAGACAGTGAAACACCTAATTCCTTTGCACGCGAATATTTGCCGAGTAGTAGTCCTTGAATCGAATAGTCATGAATTTCATCACGTAGCTGCTGGATAATTTCCTCTTCATCTGAAATTTCGTCAATGATTAAGCGAAGTGCCTGATCATTGCGATTAAGCTGGATAAGACCAGCAATACTATGTAGCCGGTTCATATATTCATGGTGCTGTGCACGTAGCGTGTTAACAAGTACACGAATGCCGGTTAACTCTTCTGCAAGCATATGTGCATCTTTTTGATCGGTCATCATAATAACATGTCCCACGTTTTTATCGTTAACATGAATGGGAAACGTACGTACTAAATACATTTGATCAAATAGCAATAGCGGTCGGTGTGAGTCATAGGTTTCAAGTGGGCCTTCTGCAAGCCATGTTCCGGCAAAAAGCTCGAATCGTGTTGTTTCTTCACTGAAGAAATGTGTATATTTGCGCGCAAGGTGATTAATAAATGTAATATGTCCTTGGTCATTTGTTGCGAGTACACCAACATCCATTGCCTGCATAATGCTAGAGCGCTCTTGTACAATACGTGCAATTTCGTATGGCTCTAGATTAAGCGTTTGCTTTTTTAGATGACGTGCGATTAGCATCGAGCCAAGTAGACCAATTGCAATTCCCCAAAGTAAGGAAATAAATAAATCAAAACGATACTCTTCAATGAGCTGATACCATTTAGGGGAGAGGATGCCAACATTAATGACACCGACCTGCTTTGTCCCATTTTCATCCATAATGGGTACAAAGGCACGAATAGAAAAGCCTTGTACACCGAGTGCCTTAGAAATATACTCATGCTGTGACAATGCTTGACGGTCTTCAGTCCCTTCAAGTATTGTGCCGATTTTTGAAACAGAAGGGTGAGAGTAGCGCTCACCCTTCATATCGAAAATAACGATATAATCAACATCTGTTGCAAGCCGAATGCGTTCAACGATTGGCTGAATCACATGGGCACCGTCTTTTACTCCTACTTGACTTTGTATTTCAGGAAGCTGTGACACCGAGCGTGCAATCGCAATCGCGCGCGCGCCGAATTCCTTTTCAAACGCATCAGAAATATTATGAATCATTAATAATCCACTTGTTAAAATAGAAAAAAGCACGATAAAAAATGAAAAAATAAACATTTTAAGCTGTAGTGATAAAGTTTTCATGCTGCAACCTACTTTTACTGAAGTGATGAAAGGGCAAGTTTAAAGCGTTCTACGCCGTCTTTTACAACGTCAAATGGACAGGCAATATTCATACGGAAAAATCCTGTTCCCGCTACTCCGTATTTTGAGCCGGGCTCAAGGGCCAATTTCCCGGTAGTTAGTAGTGCCTGCATAAGTGCTTTTTCTGCAAAACCTGTTGCACGCGTATCCACCCACATTAAATATGTGCCATCGGGTGCTTGGACAGAAATCCCATCAAGCGCATTTAACTGTTCTCTGACATAATCGATATTGCGCTGTAAATAAACAAGCAGTGCATCCAGCCATTCAGCACCATCTGTATAAAGAGCCTTTGCTGCGTCAAGTGCAAAAATATTTGGGCCAAGTTCTGCATGGCGCTGGATCGTCAGCTCAAGTTGCTGGCGAATGTCTGGATTTTCCGCCACGACCATTGCTAGTTGAATACCGGCTACATTAAATGTTTTTGTTGGAGCAATACAAGTAATGACCTTCGCTTTTTCAATACAATCAACTGTAAAAATAGGTGTATAAGGCCCTTTAAATAAAATATCCGCATGAATTTCATCGGATAATAAATACACATCATACTGAATGCAAAGCGCAACAAGCTGTTCAAGTTGCTGGCGACTCCAGACGATTCCAATTGGATTGTGTGGATTACATAATATGAAGAGCTTCGCGCCGTCTTTAAACAATTGTTTAAGTGCATCGAAATCAATTGTATAGTGTCCATCATTCTCGATTAAATCGCATGTGACAATTAGTCGGTTTTGTGCCTGTGGAACATTGAAGAATGGTGGATAAACAGGTGTACACATCGCAATTTTGTCACCTGGTGCTGTAAAGGTTTCGATAATCGTTGCAATGGCTGGTACGACCCCTTGCTTGAATAGAATCGTGCTTGGGTCGATTGTCCACTGATGGCGCGTCGTAAACCAATGACTAATCGCTACTTTTAAATCTTCATCGGCATATGTATAGCCGAATACTTTCGTAGCAAGTCGTTTTTCAATAGCTCGTGACATGACGGCTGGTGCGGCAAAATCCATATCGGCCACCCACATCGGTAAAAGATCCTCAACATTTTCAAGATTGTAAACTTCCTTTAATTTATCCCATTTATACGATTGTGTCTGTTTACGGTTAATGGTTTCATCAAATCGTTGCATCTTACACCCCTCTTTGCTTTTTGATTTATTAATACTTATGTTATCATACGAAAAAAGATAATGAGTAGTGGGGTGAGAAAAATTGGAAAATATAGAGATGAATCGAAAATGTGTGCGGATACTAGAAGAGTGGGACCCATTTATGATTGGGACGGAAAATTATGAGACGGAAACAGCAGATGTTGTGGCGGCATTACAAGGAATTGATGATCCGTCAGAGTTAGCGAAAGTCATTCAAACGGTGTATGAATATTCGTTTGAAGAGTGGATTCCACTTGAACAATGTGTCGCGATGGCGTACAAGTTAATTGCCGTAAAATTCGAAGTGAAATGTAGGATTTAAATGAAAAAGACAGCTTCCCGAGCGGGGAAGCTGTCTTTTTAAAATAGTCCTGTAATTAAAATGGTTAAAATCGCAATTGGCGCAATGAAGCGAACGATGATGAGCCAAATATTATAAAGAATAGGTGAAGCGTTCATTTCTTCCTTTGAAATCTTTTTCGAGTAGTGGTAGCCCGCGAAAAGTGATGTTAAAAGGGCGCCAATTGGCATTAAGATTGCGCTTGTCACATAGTCGACAAAATCGAAAATGGATTTATCTAAAATCGTTATATCAGCTAGTAGACCAAATGATAGTGCACTAGGAATCCCGATGATGAAAATAACGGCAGCAAAAATCCAAGATGCTTTTTTACGTGTATGTGTTTTTTCACCAATGCCGATTGCCACAACAACCTCAAGCAATGCGATTGATGATGTAACCGTTGCAAATAATAACAGAATGAAGAAAATCACAAGTAATACAGCGCCAAATGGAATTTGCTCAAAGACCGCTGGAATCATAATGAATACAAGACCAGGACCTGCCTCAGGTGAGAACCCTAGAGCGAAAACGGCTGGGAAAATGACTAAACCTGCAAGGATTGAAATAATAATATTCATCCCGGCCACATTAAACGCTGAGCTGACGATATTTTCTTTTCTTGATAAATAGGATGCATAGGTTAGCATCGCACAAACACCTAAGCTTAATGAGAAGAATGCTTGGCCAAGTGCAAGTAGCACGGTATCTGAGTTAAAGTAGGACCAGTCAGGCACAAACATAAATTTGACGCCTTCCATTGCACCATCCAGTGTTAATGAACGAACACATAATAATAGGAAGAAGACAAATAGTAGTGGCATCATCCATTTACCTGCGCGCTCAATCCCTTGTTTAATCCCGGCTTGAACGATTAGTAATGTTAGCAGCATGAATGCGGCTTGTGTGCCGAGTACTTCCCAAGGGTTTGAGATGATCCCTCCGAATAATGCGCCAAAGTCCAACTCTTTTCCTGTTAATGTGAATGTTAATGCGCGGCCTAAATAGCTTAAAATCCAGCCACCTACAACACTATAAAACGATAAAATTAACCCACACGCAGCAAGACCAATAAAGCCAACCATATACCATGGCTTGCCTGGTGCTTGCTCTTTAAAGGATGTAATTGGATCTTTTTGACCGCGACGGCCAATCATAAATTCTGCAATTAAAATCGGTAAGCCGATTAGTAATGTACAAAGTATAAATAGTAGAATAAAGACACTTCCACCATTTGTTCCTGTAACATAGGGGAACTTCCAAATAGCGCCAAGTCCAATAGCGCTCCCTGCAGCGGCAAGGATAAATCCAAGCTTCGATGCGAAATGATCTCTAGATGACAAAATAAAACCTCCTTTAGTGCTGGACAAATACCTATTCTACACACTTCATCGTAATAAAGCAAAAGGAAATTGTCTTTTTAAAAAATATTGAAAATTATGAAGTTTCAATATTTTTTCAAGGCTTATACACACTATACCCGAAGAAAGAAGAATTATCGAAACTTTGTGACGTTTGCTGACATATGTTATAATTTAACATGAAAATATATCTTTATTCAGCAAAAGACTTCTACCTCTATAGATGGAAGAAGAAGGCTTATTTAATCTTTATTCAATGGGTGATTGGATTACCTTTAGAATAAAGAGAAGGTCTCTCGTGGATGTCGCAGATTTTTTGAGCAAGTTCGAAAAATTTTCTGGACGCAGGCACGCCGAGGCGCACTTGATTGATGTAGCTAATTAAAGAAGGTAGGCGCACAGTATGGCAAAAAAATACGAAGTAGGTGACGTGCTAACTGGAAAAGTGACTGGAATCCAACCATACGGGGCATTCATTGCGCTCGACGAAGATACGCAAGGTCTTGTCCATATTTCTGAAATAACATATGGTTTTGTCAAAGATGTTGGTGATTTTTTGAAGGTTGGCGATGAAATAACAGTGAAGGTGTTAGAGGTAGATGCGGATGGGCGTAAAATTAGCTTATCCATTCGTGAGCTAAAAGAGGCACCGACAACACATCGGAAAAAGGATGCACTGCCAAGAAGGTCGCTTCAGGATCGTGTAGATGAAGTGGATGCAGATGGATTTAAGTTATTAAAGGACAGATTAAAGGATTGGATTGAGCAGTCTGGACAATAGTGATTTATGGAAAGAAGATGCGCATTTTTGTATCTTCTTTTTTTATGAATAAAAATTGTAAAAAAACCCAAAAATATAATGTAAAATGCTTTTCTAAAAGTGTACAACTTGTTACACTCTAGATATCATACTATTTCTAAAGTATGTTACAATGTACGCGGTGTTACACCATACAACTAAACTTAAAGAGGCGAGAAAAATGGCTGAAAATCTAAATTTATTCACATCTACGCAGGTTGTTATTGAGGAAGCATTACAAAAGCTTGGCTACGACGAAGCGATGTACGAATTATTAAAAGAACCATTGCGTATGTTAACTGTACGAATTCCTGTCAAAATGGACGATGGCACGACGAAAGTATACACTGGATACCGTGCGCAGCATAATGATGCAGTAGGGCCTACTAAAGGTGGCGTTCGCTTCCATCCAATGGTGACTGAAGATGAAGTGAAAGCGCTTTCTATGTGGATGACCTTGAAGTGTGGTATCGTGGATCTTCCGTATGGTGGTGGTAAAGGTGGCGTTATTTGTGACCCACGTCAAATGTCGATGGGTGAGGTGGAGCGCTTAAGCCGTGGCTATGTACGTGCAACGAGTCAAATTGTTGGACCAACAAAGGATATTCCAGCACCAGACGTATTTACAAATGCACAAATTATGGCTTGGATGATGGATGAATATAGCCGTATGGACGAATTCAACTCACCAGGCTTCATTACAGGGAAGCCGCTTGTGCTAGGTGGTTCTCAAGGTCGTGATCGTGCAACAGCAGAAGGTGTAACAATCGTTATTCAAGAAGCAGCAAAAAAACGTGGCATTGATATTCAAGGCGCGCGTATTGTGATTCAAGGCTTCGGTAATGCAGGTAGCTTCTTAGCGAAATTCATGAGTGATTTAGGTGCAAAGGTTATCGGGATTTCTGATGCACACGGTGCACTGCATGATCCGAATGGTTTAGATATCGACTATTTATTAGATCGCCGTGATTCATTCGGCTCGGTAACAAATCTTTTTGAAGATACGATTTCAAATCGAGAGCTACTGGAGCTTGAATGTGATATTTTAGTGCCAGCTGCAATTGAAAATCAAATTACAGCAGAGAACGCATATGACATTAAAGCAAGTATTGTTGTAGAGGCGGCAAATGGCCCAACTACTTCTGAGGCAACAAAAATTTTAACAGAGCGCGGCATTCTTCTAGTACCAGACGTATTAGCATCCGCTGGTGGCGTGACAGTATCTTACTTCGAGTGGGTACAAAACAACCAAGGGTATTACTGGACAGAGGAAGAAGTGAGCGAGAAGCTATACAAAAAAATGGTAGCTGCTTTTGAAAATGTCTATACAACCGCAACAAATCGTAATATCAACATGCGCTTAGCTGCATACATGGTAGGTGTGCGCCGTACTGCTGAAGCATCTCGCTTCCGTGGCTGGGTGTAATAAAAGTATATCAATATAATAAGATTCTGCTCAAGCCCTTTATAAGTCTGCTCACTTATAGAGGGCGCTTTTTATAAAAGGGGGAAAAGGGATGAGACCATTTTTATTTCACAATCCAGTGAAGCTGTATTTTGGACAGGGAAGCTTACGCGCATTAAATAAGATGTTACAGCCGCAGCAAAAAGTACTTGTTGTGTATGGCGGGGGAAGTATTAAGCGTAATGGTGTTTATGATGAAGTAATGGGAAAGCTACGTGAATTACAGGTTGAAGTATTTGAACTGAGTGGTGTCGAGCCAAACCCGCGCGTAGAAACGGCACGACAAGGGATCACGATTTGTAAAAAGGAAAACATTGCGCTTATTTTAGCTGTCGGTGGTGGCTCGGTCATTGACTGCGTGAAGCTCATTGCGGCCGGTGCTTTAATAGAAGAAGATGCGTGGGCGATTCCAACGCAAAAGGTGAAGGTGAAGGATGCTTTGCCATTTGGTGTGATTGTTACACTTGCATCAACAGGCTCTGAGATGAACAATAATTCCGTCATTACAAATAGTGAAACGAATGAAAAGCTCGACTGGGCGAGTGGCTATGTATTCCCGCAATTTGCGATTGCGGACCCTCGTTATACAGTAACGGTGCCGAAAGATCATACGGTGTACGGGATGGTTGATATTATGTCACACTGTATCGAGCAATATTTTCATAATGAAACGAATACGGCGATTATCGATGCGTTTGCGACCGGTATTTTACGGACGATGATTGAGGTAGCACCGAAGCTCGTAGCAGAGCCAGAAAATGTTGTGTACCGAGAAACGGTGTTACATGCTAGTACGATGGCGTTAAATGGTTTACTAACAATGGGTGTCTACGGGGACTGGGGCTCCCATATGGTCGAGCATGCGGTATCAGCGATTTATGATATTCCGCATGCAGGGGGACTCGCGATTTTGCAGCCACACTGGATGCGTCACTTTGTCGATGTGAATCCTGCGCGCTTTGCGAAGTTTGCAGTGGATGTATTTGCGGTTGAACAGGAAGCGAAAACATTAGAAGAAATTGCATATGAGGGCATTGACCGTTTGAGCGCATTTTGGCAATCCCTCGGTGCGCCAAGTCGTTTAGCAGATTACGGGATTGACGCTAGCCGATTTGATGACATCATCTCGCATGTCATGGCGGAGGATACACCGAGTGCCTTTGTTGATTTACAGGCGTCGGATGTACGCGCGATTTTAGAAAAATCACTGTAACAAAAAGAGGATTCGCGACGGGGCGAATCCTCTTTTTGTTAAATCATACCTTTCTTTTCAGGTGCCATTGTCGATGTATGCTTCCATGCGCGTTCACCATCATCCTCGTCAAATGCCATCGTCACCTTTGTTACGCCTTTTTGATTAAGCAGTAAATTTGTTAAATGATCACGTACATCATCTAAATAGGCGAGCGATAAATTAGGGTCTGTTTCAGCGATTAATTCAACATGCAAGAATTCACCCTCCTTTATAACTTCCAAGCGACGAATGTCTGTAATATTTGGATCTTCTATTACGAGATTGCCGATATGCACAAGCATTTCCTCGTCTGTTTCCCCAATTACACCGCGTGCATTATCAAGGAAAACGCGGCCAACAACATAAAACATCATAAGCCCGATGATCATCGAAACGAGGCCCTCTAAACGGTGAAAGCCCGTGAAGTACGCAATAACAATCGCAGCGAAGGCGAGTACATTGCCACTCGTTGCGACTAAATCTTCCATCCATACAAGCTTTGTTGCAGGCTTTGCACGGTTAAGTAGCGGGGCAGATTGAATAACAGCAAAGCCTTTTGGTTCAACACCTGTTTCGTGGAGTATCTCTTTTGCGGCTTTATTCAAAACGGAAAATTCCAAAATAAAACCAATTGCTAGTACGCTAAGTGCAATCCAGATGCCATTCGACTCTGTCGCAGGATGCAGAAAATGGTGCCAGCCTTCTTTGATTGTCTCATACGATAAAATCGCGACAATTAATACAGCCCCTAAACAGACGAGATTGACGACGCGCCCATAGCCATTTGGAAAGCGCGGGGTTGGTGCCTTTTTCGATAATGCCGAACCAATGAACACGAAAAATTGATTCGCTGCATCACCAAATGAGTGCATCATTTCAGCGAACATCGCGACATTTCCAGTGAAAAAAAAAGCAACGCCCTTAATAAGCCCTAAAAATGCGTTGACGAAAGCTGCAAGTAACGATGGTTTATTGCCGCCTTTTAGTAGTTTAAAAATTTCTCCCATCAGTTATCCCTCCATTGGAAAGGTCTTAAACTAAGTATTCGATTTCAATTTTTTTGATGTACTCAAGCGCATGAAGTGTTTTATAGAGCGAGACGGTATTTTGTTTTTTGACGGTTGAAAAGCGAAAGTCAATTTCATGCATAGTTTGCCCATTGACGACAATATCATGAATACGAATATTTTCGACATTCATATCATGTTCCTTCATATAAGTGACGAGCATTTCGATGCAATTCATATTTTCAATGAGCACCTTCAATGACACTTCACGCATGCGTAAGCGTCGCGGTCCGATTTTTATTAAAAATGGCGCTAGCACTTCAATCCCGATCACGACGATAAATACAGTTACGAAAGCTTGAACATAAAAGCCTGCCCCGACAGCAATGCCAATTGCAGCTGCTCCCCAAATCATCGCAGCTGTTGTAAGCCCCGTAATGCTATCATTTCCTTTACGTAAAATTACACCAGCACCTAAAAAGCCGATACCACTTACAACCTGTGCGGCGAGGCGAAGTGGGTCCATCGTAATATTAATATCATCGCGTGCAGGTGTAGAATAAGCCGTTTCGATTGAAATGATTGTTAACAGGCAGCTAAATGTTGCAATAACTAAACTCGTCTTCAATCCAACCGGCTTCTTTTTCAATTCCCGCTCGATTCCGATAATTAAACTTAAAACAGCAGCAATTCCTAATTTAAATAAAAGTTCAATCGTATGATTGTCTATAATAAATGCATCCATCAGCAACTTCCTTTCTATCTAATATTTCGTATTGAATGCACAAAACATTAAGGTACAATAAAAAATAGAGAAAGGAGTGTCAGCATGAACAAACCACCAATCCATCCGTACATTCCAATTATCATCGGTGTGATCTCGGTATCACTTTCAGCTATTTTCGTAAAGCTAGCTACCGCTGATGCCGGGGTCATCGCTTTTTATCGAATGCTATTTTCGGTATTAATGATGTTACCCGTATTTGTATGGAAATACATAGGCGAGCTAAAGGAACTTTCAAAGAAAGATTGGATTTATTCAAGTTTAGCAGGGATATTTTTAGCGTTTCATTTTATTCTATGGTTTGAGTCGTTAAATTACACCTCTGTTGCGAGCTCGACTGTATTAGTCACGATGCAGCCATTGTTTGCGTTTATCGGTACATATTTATTTTTCGGTGAAAGAATTTCACGTAAAACGATTTTAGCCGGAAGTATTGCAATTATAGGGAGCGCACTTATTAGCTGGGGCGATTTTAAAATTAGTGGCTCTGCGCTTTACGGCGATATTTTAGCGCTTATAGCCTGTGCACTTATTACAGGCTATTTGTTATTTGGACAAGATGTAAGAAAACGTTTGTCATTAATGACGTATACGATGGTCGTTTATTCAATGAGCGTTGTTACATTATTCTTTTATGTTGTTATAAAAGGCGAATCGTTCGGACCCTATCCAGAAACGGAATGGTTTTGGTTTATTTTATTAGCGTTAATTCCGAATTTATTAGGGCATAATTTATTTAATTGGGCTGTCAAATGGGTGAGTACGAATGTTATTTCAATTGCTATTTTATTCGAACCTGTAGGCGCGGCTATTTTGGCGATGTTTATTTTTAATGAGTATTTAACGACTACTCAAGTTGTAGGTGGTCTTATTGTATTGTCAGGGATAACATTATTCGTCGCAGATTTCAAAAAAATAGAAAACTTTTTTCAAAAAAAGTATTGATTCTTTGTTGTTGTTAAGGTATATTAAGTCTTGTCCTTAACAACGGCAACATTACTTCGGGAAATATTTTGAAATAATGATTGACGAATTGGATAACTTGTAGTAAATTTAGAAAGTCGCTGAAATGACTTGAACAACTTATTTGAAAAGTTGTTGACAAGAAAAGCTAGCGATGATAAGATAATGAAGTCGCTAAAAACGACAACAACATGAACCTTGAAAACTGAACAAGCAACGTTAATGAATACAGCTTCTTAAATGAAGCAAAACAAGATTTCAACTTTCATTAGTTGAATCGCTAGCAAAGCAAATGAGCTTTCAAACTAACTTTTATGGAGAGTTTGATCCTGGCTCAGGACGAACGCTGGCGGCGTGCCTAATACATGCAAGTCGAGCGGACGAATTTTGGTGCTTGCACCAGATTTTCGTTAGCGGCGGACGGGTGAGTAACACGTGGGTAACCTACCTTATAGACTGGGATAACTTCGGGAAACCGAGGCTAATACCGGATAATACTTTTGAACTCATGTTCAGAAGTTGAAAGATGGTCTTGCTATCACTATAAGATGGACCCGCGGCGCATTAGCTAGTTGGTGAGGTAATGGCT
>JBEMAQ010000031.1:0-33552 GCA_040274725.1 Solibacillus sp.
TTCTGAGTTAAACCATTTTACTGTACCTTGTTGCATGAGAGAAAACCTCCAAAAAGTTAAAATTAATTGAATTTCATTACGTATAAAAAAATTCACATATTAGAAAGCGAAGAATTACGTTCACTTTTTAATATGTGAATTCTCGTTTACGTTTGTTGAAATTAAATTATTAACATCATTCTATACCAAATAAGCGCATTTGTCTAGAATAAATCGTAAATAAGTACGTTATTTTTTGTTTTTTCTCATAATTTAATTGAGAATGGCTAGGTGTCAGAAAAAAATCCAGTACCCTACAAAATGTATAAGACCATTTCAAGGAAAACTGGATTTTTTAGAGGTAAAAAGTATAAAATTTGGATTTTTAATGTCTAAACTAAAGTGTCAGGTTAGCACTTTTTTGTTAAGCGGTAATTGTTTTATTATTTCTTGTTCGAATAAAATCATAGCTTAAAATTACTGCTACGATAATTAAACCGATAATATCTGTATATGTTTCTGGAATAATTAAGCAAAGCGCACCCGCGGCTAAAATAATACGTAAAATCCAATTTAAATTCGATTTAAAGAAGCCTTCAGCAGCTGCACTTAAGGCAATAATACCGATAATGGCCGTAACCGTAATTAAAATAATGGACGAAATAGGAGCCATCGGGAATTCTTTTGCATTGACTGCGATATCCGTCGTATCAATCATCAGCATAGCCGGATTGTAAACGAATAAATACGGGATAATAAATCCTGCTAAAGCAAGCTTTAATGAAGCGAAGCCTGTTTTCATTGGGTCGCCCCCAGAAATCCCTGCACCAGCAAAGGCAGCAAGTGCAACTGGTGGTGTAATGTTTGCGAAAATACCGAAGTAGAATACAAACATATGTGCAACTAAAATTGGAATACCAAATTCAGCTAAAGCTGGAGCGGCCATTGTTGCCGTGATGATATAAGCAGGAATTGACGGCAAGCCCATCCCTAAAATCATTGAGGCAATCATTGTAAAGAACAGTGTTAAGAATAAAGATCCAGCACCAAGGCTTGCGATTGATGATGTCATCACATTACCAAATGAAGTTAAGCTCACAACACCGATAATAATGCCGACAACCGCACAGGCAACCATAACGGATAATGATTGACGTGCACCGCTATCTAGTGCAGCTAAAATATCTTTAAAGCCCATACGTGTTTCTTTACGAATCGCAGCCACAACAACGGTTGCGACGATTGTATAAAAGGCTGTTTGGCCAATTGGTACACCCACGTACAATAAATAAACTAAAAATACAATTGGGAATAATAAATGTCCACGTGCTTTTAACACTTCTTTTACTAATGGTAAATCGGCTTTAGGAATACCACGTAAATTTTCACGACCAGCGCGGTAGTGAACTTGCATAATAACACCTAAGAAATAAAGGACAGCTGGGATTAGTGCAGCAAGTGCAATTGTCCCGTAGGCAACACCCGTTGTTTCAGCCATGATGAAGGCAGCAGCACCCATGATTGGCGGTAAGATTTGGCCCCCAATTGACGCACTTGCCTCAACAGCACCGGCGAAGTTTTTCGAATAGCCCACTTTTTTCATTAATGGAATCGTAAATGCACCTGTACCTACTACGTTTGCGACAGCCGCACCATTAATACTCCCCATGAAACCACTTGAAATAACCGATACTTTCGCAGGTCCACCTTGACGATGCCCAGCTAAAGCAAGAGCTAAATCATTAAATAGTTGGCCCATACCTGATTTTGATAAAAAGGCCCCAAACAGGATGAATAAGAAAATAAATTGTACAGAAGAGCCGATTGCAGTTGAGAATAGACCTTCTGTTTTTAAGTACATTTGACCGAAAATATCGCCCAAATCATATTGACGCGTCATCATTTGTCTTGGAAGCCAAGAATTATGACTAATAAATGGATACACTAAAAAAACTAGCGCTAAAATCGGTAAAATCCAGCCTGTCACACGGCGAGCTGCTTCTAATACTAAAAGTACAGTCATAATAGAAAATACGATATCTAGTGTATTTGGAATACCACCGCGCTCGGTCATAATCGCATCATACTGAACGATCAAATAACCAGCCGAAACAAATGCTAAAATAAATAACAACCAATCATAAATCGCGACTTTCGTACGGTCTTGGTTTTTAAAGGTTGGGTAAATTAGGAAGGTTAACGCTAAACCAACGGATACGTGAAGCGCGCGTTGCTGCAGTGCAGGTAGCGGATTAAATGTTACATATAAATGATAAAGTGAGTAAATAATCGCTACAGCAGAAATAAATAATAAAACGGGCTTGCTAATAATTTTACGAACATTTGACTCTGTATCAAATTTCTCTAAAATTGCTTGTTGCTGCTCTTCTGAAAGAGCTTGTGAATCAAGATTTACTTGTTCTTTAGTCATATTTTTCACCTCTTAAATAATGCCATAATGGGATACGTTGGACAGAAAAGGACACGTTCGTGTAATCATCAACTAGTTCATACAGTTGAATAGTATGATTTTGGGTATAGACGGTCACTTGTACATTTGTAGACACCATCATGTTAACTTCTGATACAGGTCTTTCAATTGCATAATGGATATAGCCATCGTTAGATTCGATATATGTCCCTTCAGAGGGGACGCCAGCACCGAATGTTTTAAAATAGGTTTCTTCTAAAAAAAGCGTATGCTCGTCGATACGATATTTTTCAAACCAAGGTTCTTTTTCGACAGAATGAATCCAGTTCAACGTAAAATCACTCGTAATGAAAAGTTGTCCTTGGCCATAATCGACAAGGACAACTTCTTTTCGAAAAAGAAGTATTAGTAATAGGAGTGCAACGATCGGCACGCCTAAAAACCAATAGTTCTTATTGTTCATCGTAGAATTTTTGAGCTCCTGGGTGTACTGGTGCTACCATACCTTGCTGTGCGCCTTCAAGAGAAATGTCAGCTGCAGCTTGGTGTGAAGTAACCAATTTGTCTAAATTACCGAAGAATGTTGTTGTTAATTTGTAAACATCATCTTCGCTTAATTTTGGTGAGACAACTAATGCGTTCATGATAGCAGCAGTTGGAACTGGCTCTGCATTACCGTAAGTATTTGCTGGGATTTCCATAGGTAAGAAATATGGTTGATCTTTTGCAATCTCTTCAATTTTTGCAGGATCTACTGATACTAATGAAAGGTCAATACTATTCGCAAGCTCTAATACGCTAGAGTTCGGTAAGCCAGATGTTAAGAATGCTGCATCAATGTTACCTGACTTTAAGCCATCAGCAGCTTCTGCATAGCCTAAGTAGTCTACTTTAATATCATCATACGTAATACCGTAACCATTTAACAGATTGCGTGCATTTACTTCTACGCCTGAGTTTTGGTCACCAACGGCTACACGTTTACCTTTTAAATCATCAAGTGTTTTAATGCCTGAATCAGCAGTCGTAACGATTTGTACGAAGTTAGGGTACAATGCAGCAACTTGTTGAATATCGATTTTTTCAGAGAAGTTACCTGTTCCTGTCACAGCCTCTGTTAAAACATCACTCATCACGAATGCCATTTCAACTTTTCCTTCTTTAATTAAATTGATATTTTCAACAGAAGCACCTGTTGCTTGTGGCTTTGAGTTTACGCCATAAGTAGAAGAGTACTCGTTTGCCAATGTTGTTCCGATGATATTGTAAGGACCAGAAGAACCACCAGTTGCAATTGTTACGATGTTTGAAGATAATGCGTCTTCAGAAGTATTGCCTGCATCATTTGTAGTACCCTCATCTCCACCACATGCTGCTAAAATTGCTCCAGATAATAATAAGCTAGAAATAATACCGTATTTTTTTAATCTCATAAATATCCCCTCCTTGGAAAATTATATACTTAAAATGAATGATAATTCAATATAATTAACAGAAAAAACGCAATATACTATATTTTAATAACATTAAAAATAAAAAAAGTAGATTGTTAGATGTGTAAAACATCGTTGTCATATCGGTATATTTGAAAAAACAAAACAGCGTACATTTAGGTTATTTTTTCTAAAGAACAATTTGAAACTATAAAATGGAGAGTAAAAAATTTTAAGATAAAACAGTTGACTATATACCCCTATAGGTATAATATAAGTCATGTAAGCAGCACAACAAGCTTACTGAAAGGATGAGCGTTATGGAATTTGATCGTAAAGTAACGAATCGTCTGAAACGTATTGATGGGCAATTGCACGGTGTACTTCGCATGATGGACGAGGGGCAGGGTTGTCAGGACGTAATTACACAGCTAAGTGCGATTCGTGCAGCGGTTGACCGCACAATCGGCGTCATTGTTGCAGAAAATTTAGTTGATTGCTTAAAGGAAGCACAGGCGAACAACGAGGACGTAACAGAGGTCGTTTCACAGGCGATGCAATTAGTCGTAAAAAGTCGCGCGTAACGATGCAAATTAAAGTTGAAATAAGTGTAGTGCTAGAGAGTGGCCTATATTTTTTTATATAAAAATATACCTATGGGGGTAATTATGGAGAAGAAAAGAACAACAATCGTATTATTTAGTGGAGATTATGATAAGGCAATGGCGGCGTATATTATCGCCAATGGTGCGGCAGCTTATGATCATGAGGTAACAATCTTCCATACATTCTGGGGTATCAATGCACTACGTAAACAGGAGCCAATACAAGTGAAAAAAGGCTTTCTAGAAAAAATGTTTGCGAAAATGATGCCGCGCGGTGCAGAACAGCTCGGATTATCGAAAATGCAAATGGCGGGTATGGGACCAAAAATGATTAAGCATGTCATGGCAAAGCACAACGCTTTAACACTGACGCAGTTAATCGAGATGGCGCAGGAGCAAGACATTAAATTAGTCACATGTACGATGACAATGGATTTACTTGGACTTCAAAAAGAAGAGTTATTAGACGGGATTGAATACGCGGGTGTAGCCGCCTATTTAGCGGATGCTGAGGACGGCACAGTCAACCTATTTATTTAAGGGGATGAGTAAATGGAAACAGCACTATTAATTGCAGCAGTCATTGCCTTTTTCGTGTGGCGTATGAAGCCGACGAAAGGTGTAAACACTATTTCAACAGCAGAATTAAAAAACATCATTCATGATAAAGATAAACTCTTTATTGATGTGCGCACACAAGGTGAGTACAAAGCACGCGGCTTAAAGCAATTTACCAATATGCCACTTGGCTCAGATTTTTCGAAGCTGCCGCAGGATAAAGAAATCGTGGTCATTTGTCAGAGTGGGATGCGTTCGGCGAGTGCGTGTAAGCAATTAAAGAAATTAGGCTATACAAACATTACAAATGTCCGCGGTGGCATGAGTGCTTATTAGGAGGAAACAAGAATGAAATCTATTACAACAACAGAGTTACAGCAGAAATTAGCAGCTGGTGAAGCGTTAAATTTAATTGATGTGCGTGAAGTAGGCGAAGTAGCGGAGGGACATATTCCAGGGGCGGTGAATATTCCACTTGGTTTACTTGAATTCCGTATGCATGAGCTTGATAAAAACAAACCATATATTATGGTTTGCCGTTCAGGTGGACGTAGTGGTCAAGCGACAGCATTTTTAGAAGCACAAGGCTATGATGTAACGAATATGACGGGCGGCATGCTAGAGTGGGCCGGCGAAGTAAAATAAAAAATTTTAGTTGGAAATATACCTGTAGTGGTATAAGGAGGAGCACGAAAATGATTCAATCACATGTACAGCTAGATGCAAAGGGCCTTGCGTGTCCGATGCCAATCGTAAAAACGAAAAAGGCAATGGCAGACGTGCTTGAAGGGCAAGTACTTGAAGTACAAGCAACAGACAAAGGCTCAGTAGCGGACCTTGCTGCTTGGTCAAAAACAGTTGGTCACCAGTACATTGGCAGCCATGAGGAAAATGGTGTGTTTTATCACTACATCCGTAAATGCAACCAAGAGACAAGTGAGCAGGTAGAAAAAATATTTGAACAAACGGTTTCAAATGAAGAGGCAGTAAATGGGAACGGGCTTATTTTAGATGTGCGCGAGGCAGCGGAATATGCGTTTGGTCATATCCCTGGTGCAAAATCGATTCCGTTAGGCGAACTTTCAACGCGTATGAATGAGCTAGATCAAGCACAAACTATTTATGTCATCTGTCGTACAGGTACACGCTCAGATTTAGCTGCTCGTCAATTAGCAGAGGCAGGCTTTACAACAATTTACAACGTCTTACCTGGTATGACAGGCTACGAAGGCGAATTAGTGAAAGAGGTAAAATAATATGTCAAATAAAGTAGCAATTATTGCAGCAAATGGTGGTCTTTTTGACGCTTATAAAGTGTTTAATATCGCAACAGCAGCTGCTGCTTCAGAAAAAGAGGTAGAAATTTTCTTTACGTTCGAAGGTTTAAACTTAATTCATAAAGAGGCAATGCATGCACTAGAAATGCCAACAGGTAAAGAGCATTTTGCGGAAGGATTTACAAAGGCAAACGTACCAACAATTCCACAATTAGTGGTAATAGCACAGGAGCTAGGTGTGAAATTTATCGCGTGCCAAATGACAATGGATGTAATGGGCTTAACGAAAGGCGATTTCGTAGACGGAATCGAAGTGGGCGGCGCTGTGACATTCCTTGAGTATGCAAAGGATGCAGCACCGACATTAACATTCTAATGGATTTAACTTTCGTTTTAGGTAGTACGTCTGCTGCCTAAAACGAAAAAAATTTAGTTTAAAATATACCTATGGGGGTAATTGTATGGCAGTAACAGCATGGACAGCGGCACAAGTTGCACGCAAAGTAATCGACAATCAAGAACTATTCATTTTAGACGTACGTAATGCCGATGCATTTGAAGATTGGAAAATCGATGGTCACCAATTTGACTATTTAAATATTCCTTACTTTGAGTTACTAGACGGTGTAGAAGAGATTTTACCAAAGATCCCAACAGATAAAGATGTGTTAGTAGTATGTGCAAAAGAAGGCTCTTCTATTATGATTGCAGACATGCTGTCAGACGCAGGTCGTGAAGTTAGTTACTTAGCAGGCGGGATGAAGTCCTGGTCGATGTATCTTGAGCCAATTAAAGTCGGTGATTTAGCTGGTGGCGGTGAACTCTACCAATTCGTTCGCTTAGGTAAAGGCTGTCTTTCATACATGGCGATCAACGGTGGTGAGGCAGCAATTATTGATGCTGTACGTTTCACAGAAGTCTTCACAAACTTTGCAAAAGAAAAAGGTGTAGCAATTAAGCACGTATTTGATACACATTTACACGCGGACCACATTTCAGGCGGTCGTCATATTGCAAGTCAAACAGGCGCGACATATTACTTACCACCAAAGGATGCAGAGGAAGTCGTATTTGACTATACACCACTGACAGATGGTTTGACGGTGCAATTAGGTGCTTCTCAGATTGAAGTGGGCGCACTTTATTCACCAGGTCATACAATTGGCTCTACATCATTTGTCATTGACGATAGCTATTTATTAACGGGTGATATTTTATTTATTGATTCAATTGGTCGTCCAGATTTAGCCGGGCTTGCAGAAGACTGGGTAAGCGATTTACGCGAAACATTGTATCGCCGCTACCGTGAGCTTGCGGAGGACTTAATTGTTTTACCAGCACACTTCATGATTATTGAAGAATTAAATGAAGACGGTACAGTTGCGAAGCGCTTAGGCGACCTGTTCGCTGAAAATCATGGCTTAAATGTGGAGGACGAGGATGTATTCCGTTCAATGGTGACAGATAACTTACCACCACAGCCAAACGCGTACCAAGAAATTCGTCACGTCAACATGGGGAAAGTAACACCATCTGATGACGAGCAGACGGAGATGGAAATTGGGCCGAATCGTTGCGCAGTACGCTAATGATTTGCCCAATCTAGAGGAACAAAAGCTAAAAGCGCCACACCCATGTGGCAACGTTTTTGTGACCAACATCGTGTTGGCCTCAAACCGTTGTTAAATAACCTGAACAAAATATATGACTCACATACAAACGAAAAGAGGAAATTATCATGAACATTACACAAACTTTAGATGCAAAAGGCTTAGCTTGCCCAATGCCAATCGTAAAAACAAAAAAGGCAATGGATACAATTAATTCTGGTGAAGTATTAGAAGTGTTAGTAACAGATAAAGGCGCACTGAATGACTTTACGGCCTGGTCAAAGGCTGGTGGTCACACAATTGTAGAGCAAAAGGAAGATGCAGGTGTGCTGTATTTCTACATTCAAAAAGCATAAGAAAAATAGAGCGGGTAGAGCAATCTACTCGCTTTTTTAGAAAGAAGGAAACAACATGGATTTCACATTTATTGCCGTTATTTTTGCACTAGGCTTTATCGGTTCGTTTTTATCGGGCATGCTCGGTGTTGGTGGCTCGATTATTAAATATCCAATGCTTTTATATATTCCGCCAATGTTTGGCCTTGCTGCATTTACGGCCCATGAGGTATCTGGTATTAGCGCGGTGCAGGTGTTTTTCGCATCAATTGCAGGTGTGTGGGCGTACCGAAAAGGCGGTTATTTAAATAAAGAGCTCATTCTTTATATGGGTGGCTCGATTTTAATTGGTAGCTTTATTGGTAGTTACGGCTCGGGTAACTTATCAGAGGAAACGGTCAATATTGTGTACGGTGTCCTTGCGGTAGTTGCGGCTTTTATGATGTTTATCCCGAGAAAGCAAGTGGACGATATGCCGCTGAGTGAGGTAACCTTTAATAAATTACTCGCTGTCATACTTGCACTAGTCGTCGGTGTTGCGTCAGGTATAGTCGGCGCAGCGGGTGGCTTTTTACTCGTGCCGATTATGCTAACGATTTTGCATATCCCGACGCGTATGACGATTGCGACGAGTCTTGCGATTACGTTTATTTCGTCGATTGGCGGCAGTATCGGCAAATTAATGACGGGACAAGTGGAGTACTGGCCTGCGTTTATTATGATTATTGCCAGTATCATCGCGGCTCCACTCGGCGCGAAAATTGGTAAGAAGATCAATACAAAGGTACTGCAAATGATTTTAGCGGTTATGATTGCGGCGACTGCGGTGAAAATTTGGATGGATATTTTACTCTAACTTTTTTCAGTCGGGTTTGGATGCAATCATGCTGAGGCAAGTGATTTAAGTGGAGGTAACTAAATGAATATCGAAATTTTTTCAGATTTTGCGTGCCCGTTTTGTTATATCGCCAAAACAAGATTGTACGAGGCGATTGAGCAGCTTGGGATGTCGGATGAGGTGACAATCACGTATAAGGCATATCAATTGAAGCCAGACGCCTCAAAAATCGATTCACCAAAAATTGTGTTGAAGCAAGATGTACAGAACGCGATTGCCGAGCATGCAAAAGAGGTGGGCGTGACATTTAATTTTGATAAGCTCGTAGCGGGCAATAGTGAAAATGCGCACCGTTTAACAAAATGGGCCGAGATGTATCGTAAAGGTAAAGCATTTTTTGATGAACTGATTCAGTACTATTTTGAAGCGGGCGTGGATTTAAATCGTGAGGCGGATTTACTCGTCATTGTTGAAAAATTAAACCTTCCAGTAGAGGAGGCGCGCAGTGTTTTGCGGTCGGATGCTTTTTCTGAAGAGCTCGTCGCAGACCGCTACGACGCGCAACAACTGCAAGTAACGCGTGTGCCGTTTTTTGTGTTTAATAACAAATATGGTATTATCGGCGTGGAGCCGATAGAGGTATTTTTAAAAACTTTGCAGCAGGCAAAATAACGATTGTAGGAGCGTTTTAAAATGAAGAAAATCGTAGTAATTGGAGGCGTAGCGGGCGGGGCATCAGCAGCCGCTCGTATTCGCCGTCTAGATGAACAAGCACAAATTATCATGTTTGAAAAAGGACAGCATGTGTCATTTTCAAACTGCTCATTGCCATTCCATTTAAGCGGGGTTGTCGCGGATAGTAAAAAGCTATTAATGATGAATCCGAATTCATTTGAAGCAAAATATAATATTGATGCGCGTGTGGAAAGCGAAGTCATCGCCATTAATCGTGACGCAAAAACGGTCACAGTACAAACGGTAGAAGGTACATATGAAGAAAATTACGACAAGCTTGTATTATCACCAGGTGCAAACCCAGTTGTACCAGCACTTCCAGGAATTGAACTGCCACATGTATTTACAGTACGTAATGTAGTCGATATTGAACGCCTACAAAAAGCAGTCGTAGAAAATGAGGCAGCAAATATTGCGGTCATTGGCGGCGGCTTTATCGGAGTTGAGGTAGCGGAAAACTTAAAGCTAGCAGGACGTCATGTGTCACTTATTCAATCGGCGAATCAAGTACTGACGCCATTTGATTTTGATATGGCGCAAATTTTGCATAAGGAAATTGTGGATCAAGGCGTCCAGTTAATTGTGGGTGACGGACTTGCGGCAGTTGCGAAAGGTGAGGTAACACTGCGCTCTGGTAAAACAGTGGCAGCAGACATCGTTGTCCTTGCAATCGGCGTGCAGCCAGATACGAAGCTTGCTGAGGCGGCTGGCTTAGAAATTGGCGTGACAGGTGCGATTAAGGTTAACCAAAATTACCAAACGATCGACCGCGATATTTATGCGGTAGGGGATGCAATTGAAGTGTATCACCGCATCATGCATAAGCCAGTTCGCTTAGCACTTGCAGGTCCTGCACAAAAACAAGCACGCGCGGCGGCGGATCATATGTATGGAATCGTTAATCAAAGCCGTGGTGTCATTGGCTCGACAAGCATTCAAGTATTTGACTATGCAGCAGCAGCGACAGGTATTAATGAGCGTACAGCACAGCAAATTGGCATGCCAGTAGAAGCAGTATATGTGATTGCACCGGATAAAGTCGGGTTAATGCCATCAAGCAATCCACTGCATTTTAAAGTCATTTACGAAGTACCAACAGGTCGCATTGTCGGTGCACAGGCTATTGGTAAAGGTAATGCCGACAAGCGAATTGATGTGATCGCGACATTAATTTCGATGAATGGCACGATTGAGGATTTAAAGGATTTAGAACTGTCTTATTCACCGATGTACGGGACGGCAAAGGATGTCGTGAACATGGCAGCACTTGTTGCCTCAAACTTACTTGCAGGCCGTTTCAAGCAGGTGCGCGTGTCACAGGTGCGCCCACTTGTTGAGTCAGGTGCGGTATTTATCGACGTACGTGAGGAAAATGAATTTGCGAATGGGCATTTAAAAGGCGCAGTGAATATTCCACTTAGCCAATTCCGTGAGCGCATGCACGAAATCCCGCGCGACGTACCGGTTTACGTACATTGCCGCTCTGCACAGCGCAGTTATAATGCGGTGATGGCTCTAGAGCATAGTGGCTATAGTAATGTAGCAAATGTGTCCGGCTCATTTTTAGGCATTTGTTTATACGAGGCATTTGAGGATGCACGTTTAGACCGCGAGTTAATTGTGACGAAATACAATTTTAAGTGATTACTAGAAATAAAAACGAGCTAATTGAAATCCACTTCAATTAGCTCGTTTTTTTAGTTAGCGCTTTGGATAATGACTGCGTTATAATCTTGAACTTCTACAATTGTAAATGGCTTTAGCGTTTGTAGGTAGCCTGCTTCAATATAGCTACGTCCATCTTTTAATAGAATATTTTGTTCGTCAATTGTTAAGCTAAGTACAGTTTGATCCTTTACGACTGTAATTGATTTTTTGTAT
Organism: Solibacillus sp.; assembly: GCA_040274725.1. Lineage (GTDB taxonomy): Bacteria > Bacillota > Bacilli > Bacillales_A > Planococcaceae > Solibacillus. The sequence continues at coordinate 11,683 of JBEMAQ010000031.1, forward strand.
GTTAATTGCTTCACTGTCGCGCCCCACTCTTTAAAGAAGGCATGGACTGGAATGTACGTTTTGCCGTCTACTTTAATTGGTGCGATTTTTTCGTTAAAGGCGACTTGTTTGCCGTTTAACCAAATTTGCGGTGTCGCACTTGCAGGGAGGAGTGGTGTGCTATTCATTACATCGTCATCTGATTGCACCGCTACAACATTTGTTAGATCAACTGGGAATGATTTAAGCTGTTTATTGCCTGTATCTGTGACAAATAATGTGCCGTTGGAATATTGAACAGCACTTGGAGCGTCGAATTGTGCTTGACCTATATCACCGAGCGTCTTCCCAGCTTCACTTTGGCCAGCAAGGTTAACGACTGAGCCGTTTGGTGTAATCGCACGTACGCGGTTATTTAAGCTATCCGCTACAAATAAGTAGCCGTCTGCATAATCTAAGCCTTTCGGGAAATTAAAACGTGCCGTGTCTTTCAACCCGTTTTGATAGCCGCCCTCATAGTAGCCAGATTCCGCATCTAAATTTGCTGCCACTCCGGCATAGGTTGTTACTTGACCATCTACAACTTGGCGGATTACCTGATTGCCGCTATCTGATACAAATAGTTGCCCATCTGCGCCAAACTCAACATCGCTCGGCTCGTTAAACTGTGCTGTAAAGGCACTGCCATTTTTGTAGCCCCCGTTTTCAACAGCTGTTCCTGCCACCGTTGTCACAAAGCCGTCTGGCGTGACTTTACGAATGACGTGATTTAGTGAATCGGCTACATAAAGGTGGTCGTTGGCATCAAGAGCAAGGCCTGCTGGGTAGTTAAACTGTGCCTGTGTTTTCGTCCCGTTTTGATAGCCGGCTTCCCCCGTACCTGCATGTGTATAAACAGCGCCGTTTACTACCTTACGAATTGTATGGTTTGCTGCATCACTAATGTAAATAATGCCTTTACTATCGACGACAATATCTGTTGGGTTATTGAACATTGCCGTATTCGCATTCGCATCAATATAGCCACCAAGTGGTAAGCCGTATGCATCAAGGCCAGAGTTTTGGCCGATGACAGAGGCCTTTGTTAGCTGCTCTGTAATGGAATGAATCGTATGGTTTGTCGTATCTACAACGAGTAAGTTACCTGTTGGATCAATCCATAGTCCTTGTGGCTCCTGCCATTTCACTGTGCCTGAAATATTTTCTACGCTTGCCGCTTCAGCAGGCTGATTACTTGGATAGGCAAATAAAATGGCTGAGCTCAGTAGTAGGCTGCGCCAAATATGTTTCTTTTTCATGTTCTCGCTCCTTATTTATAGAAAGCTGTATGAAGTAACTTCATACAGCTTCAAAAAATTATTGTTTGTGCTCTTCGTAGCCGTCGTCATAGCCGTCTTGATAGCCATCACTCCAGCCCTCGTTTGAAACATTTTCTTTCCCGTCTAACACACCTGTATCATAATCAGCATTCAGACCGTCTTCTGTACCTTCTACATAGCCTTCATCATACTTTTCTTGATTCGGATAAGTTTCATTCCAGCTCTTGTGATGGCCATCATTCCAGCCTTTACTATAGTCAGATTGCTCGGTAGGGGAAGTCACATTTTCATGTTCGGCATCTTGTTTTCCGTGTTGATAGCCGTAGCCATAACCTTCGTCATAGCCAGCTTGATAAGTGCCGTCTGTAAGCCCCTCCTCTGCACCAACTGCTAAGCCTTCTTGATAAGGGCGATTTGACTCTAATTGTTGATCGCGACCATCGTGGTAGCCATCCCAGTGAGAATCTTCTAGACCCCATTCTAGCCCTTGCTTATAGCCATTCTCATAGCCACGCTCGTATTCTGAACTGTAGCTTACATCGTCATCGTCGTCATCATCATCATATTCCTCTTCACGAATGACCTCATAACGCGCTGCTTCGTGCGTTGATGCTTTTTCAGTCGTTACCGTAGACTCCTTTGACAAGTTTGATTCCGCATTGAAAAACTGCTGCTCAGCTGGGCCAAATGCTTTCACCTCAGCAGTACCATCTGCCTTCAGTTCTAAAAATTCATTTGGATGTAGCTCGATTGGTGTGTCTTGATTTGGTAATTCGGCTTTTACAACACCTTCAGAAACACCTACATATGTATTTTCGCCATCATATGCTACATCAAACTCAGTCCCCATAACGCCCATAATGGCATTTGGTGTTTGTACTTCAAATTTTGAACTGCCTTTTAGTTTTTTATCGATTTTAACTTTTACTTTCCCGCCATTTAAGCTTAAGCTTGTCTTTCCTTCTTCTGCATCCATACTTTTAACAAGCTGCTTGACAACAAGCTTTGTATTCGCAGAAACGGTTACTTTTTTATCACTGTCGATATGTAAGATTGCTTTACTTTTTGTGCCTGTACGAATTTGGTCCCCTTGTGTGAAGCCCATATTTTTCACGGCATCAAATTGTTTTTTACCGCCGCCTTTTTTCAGCTCAACTGTGCCATCAACTTCTGCAAATTTCCCCACAAGCTTCGTATCTTTTGCGAAGCTTGATTGAGGGAAAGCGAGACAAAGTACAACAACAAACAGTAATAAAATTTGTATTTTTCTCATACATGTCCTCCATATTTTTATTTGTATAACATATTATGTAAATATGTTATATCAATTATAAAATAAAATCGTTTTTTTTCCATAGTTATTCTAATTTCCAAACTCCTTTGAAGGAAGGAGCATAAAGTCTCACTTCAATCCAATCACTTCATAAATTAAAATTGCTTGGATTTTACCTTTCACATGAATCTCGCCTAAAGAATGGACAAGAATGTGGTCTTTAACTTGCGCATAAACCGTTTCGCTAATAATAATTTGGCCAGGCTGTGAGTTGCTTTCAAGGCGTGCTGCTGTATTGACGGTATCACCAATGGCTGTATAGTCCATACGCGTTTTCGAGCCGATATTGCCGATAACCGCTGCACCAGAGTGAATACCAATCCCGAACTGTACGCTTTTGCCGAAGCGTTCCTCTAATTGTTGCTGAAGCGCAATTGATTTTTCCTTCATTGCCCAAGCAGAACGCACAGCCTGCAATGCATGTTCTTCAAGAGGGAGCGGTGCATTGTAAATGGCCATTGTCGCGTCGCCAATAAATTTATCAAGCGTGCCGCCGTAGTCAAAGACGCAGTTGGCTGTTAAATCAAGGTATTCATTTAATATTTCAACAATCTCTTCCGGTTCGACTCGCTCAGATAATGTTGTGAAGCCGCGAATATCTACGAAAAGTATCGTTACATCTTTGCGACTCCCACCAAGCTTTAAGCCATCCTCGCCGTTTTCAAGAATTTCATTCACAACCTGTGGTGCCACATAGCGACCAAAAATCGATGTAATGCGCTTACGCTCTGCAAGCTCTGTTAAATAATTGTAGGCGACTGCACTTATGTACAGCACCGCAAGCAGAAGGAGCACATAGCTAACGGCTAGGATGAAGCCAGCATCATAGACAAATTTTGCGCCAAACGTAAAGCCTACTGCAACAATCGCTAATGTAATTAGTGACAAAACAGGTGATTTCATACGACAAATCGCGTAAGCAGCGATACTCATCACGATTAAAATGACTGCATTCCAATACCAGGCGAGCTCTTTTTTGAAGTTTTCTTCAAGCAGGTTTTGAATAATATTGGCATGAATTTCTACGCCGTACATGCTTTGCTTTTTATCCATTGGTGTGAAGAAATCATCTTTAATCCCGACTGTGTAAGGTCCGACAAGCACGATGCGGTCTTCAAAATAGTCTGCTGGAATATCTCCGTTGTACACCATGGAATAGGGGATGACCTCAAATTGTCCTGGTCCACCTGCATAATTAATATGGAATTGCTGAATTTTGTTGAGTGCTGCTTCATCAAATGTTAGTGTTTCACCCATCTTTTCTGCATACTGCTGTGCAATAACATACGAGAAATGTTCCACGAGCTGTCCTTGATGTGAAAAGCGTAGCAACGCACTGCGGACAACACCGTCCTCATCTGGGAATGTATTTAAATGACCGAGCGCCGCGCCTGCATCACGGAGCGCAGGGAACGGGTCAGATAAGCCAATTGCTTCAATCATACCGAGCTGTGCGTACTTGTCGAACATACCGTAACGCGCCAGTACAACGTTATCTGCCGCGCCGACAGCTGTAATGAGTGCCTCGTCATTTGTGGGGTCCTCAGAGGCGAGTGGGAATGTAATATCAAACCCGACAACAGCCGCCGAATCCGCGAGCTCACGAATTACTTTAGCATGCACATCGCGCGGCCACGGCCATTGCCCGATTGCGTGTAGGCTCTCATCATCAATCGCTAAAATAGCAACGCGGTAATCAATATCGCGCTCCTGCTGCATAAGCGCATCCTGAAGTTGCAATTCAACCTTATGAAAGCTTTGATTGTAAATGAAAAACACAAATAAGCACGTAATAATTGCAAAGATGTAGGCTAATTTAATTTTCATAAAGCCCTCCTAAGATACTTTCTCAGACATGAATTGTAAAAACACAATAATTTGCACGACATGGATGAGCTGGTCAATCGCCAGTCCCCATGTGAGTGGGTCGAGCTTTTTATAAAACGACAGAGGGCGTGCCTTCATATAATCTGCAACTGCATGGACAATAAATAAAATAAATACATCAGACGCATCGACAGAATAGCCAATTAAGTGGGCAGCTGTTAGTACAGTACCTGTCCAAATACCGGCATGCGTGCCTAAAATAATGAAATTTTTGCCCTTCATTCTCGATAGAAAATCACCTTGGAGAGGGTAATCTGCTAATAAGTGGGCAAATAATAGAATTAAAAAATCCAACTGGTGCCTCCTGAAAAACAGTATTTATTGAAGAGAAATTATGCGAAAAATGTTTTCTTGTGTTTATTTTGTAACGCATGGTTATCTACTTCATAATTAATTTCCTTTAAAATCGCAATAAACGCGTCAACAACCGATGCATCAAACATAAAATCCTTACAGCGAATAAGCTCCTCTGTTGCTTTTTCATAGGACAAGCCGTTGCTGTAAGGACGTACTGTTGTCATTGCATCGAATGCATCTGCTACCCCAACAATGCGCGCGAAAAGTGGTATTTCCTCACCTTTTAGCCCGTCCGGATAACCAGCGCCGTTCATTTTCTCATGGTGTGAGCGTGCGGTTTGGATGGCATAGGTAAGCGAATTTTTCGGCTCCATATTCGATAAAATACTTGCGCCGATCACGGTGTGCTGCTTAATCGTGTCAAATTCCTCATCTGTTAGGCGACCATGCTTTAGTAAAATATGATCCGGAATGCCGATTTTGCCGATATCATGTAGCAGCGCAGCCTTATAAAGCTGATCGCATGCCGCCTCATCAAGCCCTAAGCGCTCCGCAATCCACACCGAATACTTCGCCACACGCTCCGAATGACCGGCTGTATACGGATCACGCGCATCCAGCGATTTCACGAGTGTCTTAATCATACTTAAAAACATTAAATGAATTTCTTCATACATTTGACTATTATGTATTGCCAGCGCAGACTGATTCGCCAGTGTCACCGCAAGGCTAATATCTTCTTCATTGAAAAACGCGATTTCTTTTTTGTTAATCAGTTGCAGCGCGCCAAGCACATATCCTTTCGCAATAAGCGGTACTGTAATCATCGACTTTGTGACAAATTGACTTTTATCATCCACGCGCTGTGCCCAACTTGGATGCTGTGTCACATCTTCAATTAGTTCTGCGACACCGCTCGTAATGACCTTACCAACGATGCCTTCACCCTTTTTCATACGGACATTTAAAATAGTAGAGGAGGCAACACCGTGTGCTGCTGTGGCGACTACTTCCTCTGTCGTTTTGTCCACGACCCAAAGCGTCCCAGCCTCAGCTTTTACAACCGTCACCATTTGCCACAAAATATTTTCAAATACTTCCTGAATTTCAATGTGTGAATTCAGCTGCTTAAAGGCTTCTAATAAATTCGTTAACTCGGATACTTTATTTTCTAGCTGTTGTATATTCATGAAATTCCTCCTTATATCGATATCTTTTATTTATACTTTTCTACAGTTTTCCTTTTTAAATGGTTTTATCCAAGTATTATTTTAGCAAAAGTAGACGGTTGATAATACATATGTTGGAATTTAAATTAGATTGTCATCGCTTACTTATGCATAGATAAGAGGGGGACTTTCTTAAAAGGAATGTATAAAATATGGTGTGAATCTAAAAGTAAGTAGTATGTAAAAACCTCGCAAAAGTAGAAATTTCTACTTTTGCGAGGTTTATTTTTATTAGCTATTAATCAAATTTCATACCTTTCAATAAATCCGCAAACGCATTATTTAGCGGCTCAGCCTCTTTCTCCTGCTCCTTCATAAACTTCTGCACACTACGTTTATCCACTTTACCGCTGCCTTCTTTTTTACGACGCGCTTCAAAAGCAGATAACTTCTCGCGGTGCCCACATGTGCAGACGAAAATTTGACCATCACCTTCGCCGCGCAGCTCAAGTTTTTTCTTACATTGCGGGCAACGAGCATTCGTCACGCGTGACACGTTTTTACGATGTCCACATTCACGGTCCTGGCACACAAGCATTTTGCCTTTCTTGCCGTTCACCTCAAGCATTGGCTTGCCGCAATCTGGGCAAGATTTTGTTGAAATATTGTCATGCTTGAACTTTTTGTCGCTGTTTTTAATATCCGCGACAATATCCTTTGTATGTTGCTTCATTTCGTTAATGAATGTATCTTTTTTCAGCTTGCCTTTTGCAATCTGCTCAAGCTTTTGTTCCCACTGAGCTGTTGTTTCTGGTGATTTTAATTCGTTCGGTACTAAATCAAGTAGCTGACGGCCTTTTGATGTAATATGAATATCTTTGCCACGCTTTTCGATTAGGAATGAATTGAACAGCTTTTCGATAATATCCGCACGCGTTGCAACTGTACCTAGACCACCTGTTGTTTTTAGTGTGTCTGCAAGCTGTTTGTTTTGTGTATCCATATATTTCGTCGGGTTTTCCATTGCTGAAAGTAACGTCGCCTCGGTGAAGCGTGCTGGTGGCTTTGTTTGACCTGAAGTTTGCGCGATTAAGCTTACCTTTAATGCTTGCCCTTTTTCAAGGCGAGGCAAGAGTTGCTCTTTCACGTCATCTGTTGATTCCTCATCATCAAAACGATTTGAATAAACTTCTTTCCAGCCAGCTGTAAGCACTGTTTTCCCGCGTGCGATAAATTTCTCGCTGCCGATTTGTGCCTGTACCGTTAATTGCTCATATTCATGTGCAGGGAATAGCACCGCTAAGAAACGCTTCACCACTAAATCATAAATTTTGCGCTCCTTATCATTGAAGTTCGCAAAATTTACGTATTCTTCCGTTGGGATGATTGCGTGATGATCCGACACTTTGCTGTCATCGACAAATGATTTATTCGCTTTAATTGGCTTCGTTAAAACTTTGTTTGCTAGTGAGCGGTATTCGCCTACACCACAAGCTTTTAGACGCTCTGATAACGTGCTAACGATATCGGAAGACAGGAATCGTGAATCGGTTCTCGGATAAGTTAAAACTTTGTGCGATTCATATAATTTTTGCATAATATTTAATGTTTCTTTTGCAGAATAGCCAAAGATTTTATTCGCATCACGCTGTAATTCTGTTAAATCGTACAGCCCTGGCGAGAATGTTTTTTTCGGCTTGCGCTCAATGTCGACCACCTTTGCATCCTGTTGACCTAAAGCTTTCACGGTCGCATCTACCTTTTCTTTATTGAAACTGCGCGAATTGCCATTTGCGTCCTGCCATGTTAATTTCAATTCGTTTGTGCGCGCTTCAATGCCGTAGTATGTTTGTGCCTTGAAGTTTTTAATTTCGTCCTCGCGCGCGGCAACCATTGCAACTACAGGTGTCTGAACGCGGCCCGTATTGAGCTGTGCATTATGCTTTGTCGAAAGGGCACGACTTGCATTCAGCCCGATATACCAGTCTGCCTCACTACGAGCAACTGCTGCATGATATAGATTGTCGTAATCTTTACCTGGTTTTAAATTCGCAAAGCCGTCCTTAATTGCTTTGTCAGTAACAGATGAAATCCATAGGCGCTTCAATGGTTTATTTACCTTCGCGCGGTCAATAATCCACCGAGCGACAAGCTCACCTTCGCGTCCGGCATCGGTTGCGATAATGATCTCGTTCACGTCGCTACGCGTTAGCTGTGATTTTACCGTATTATATTGCTTACTCGTTTGTTTAATGGTTGTTAATTTTAACTGCGATGGTAGCATTGGTAAGTCTTCTAAATTCCACTTTTTATATTTCTCGTCATAGCTTTCAGGGTCTGCTAATGTGACTAAGTGACCAAGAGCCCACGTCACGATATATTTGTCACCCTCTAAAAATCCATTTCCTTTTTTATGACACTTCAGCACGTTCGCGATATCGCGTGCTACTGAAGGCTTTTCTGCTAGTACTACACTTTTAGCCATGTTAAACATCCTTTCGTATATCCTTGTGTTAAATATAGCATATGTTATTTAGTTAAGCTGTTTTCGATTTTTAAATTCGTGCAGGAAAGGTGAAAGGCAGTAGAAGGAGGGGTCTGAGTTGGTGAATCCTATATTTGCAAGGTGATTGGAAAATTTGAAGTGGGAGAATGAGCGGTGTGCAAAATTAAAAACTGAATTTAATGCAAATAAAGTAGGGTGCTCGTCACGATTAGCATCCTACTTTACGGAATTTTATGTTATTGCCACTTAAAAGGGTTACTTAATGCTGCCCAGTCTGCTTCAAACTCTTCTATTGTCAGTAAGCATTGGTCCAAGCTTTTTATAATGGCTTCTTTCGGTAAATCGATGCCGATAATAACAATTTTTGTCATACGGTCACCGTATTCGACATCCCATTCCTCCTGGATGTAAGGATTTTGTTGTAAAATTTGGTCTTGCTGCTGTGGCGGTAGGGCAGCTACCCATTTTGCAACGGGGTTGATCGTTACGGAACTGCCAGCCTGCGACATTAAAATCGCGAGGTCGTTATGCTTTGCACTCCAAACAATCCCTTTGGCACGGACGATTTCCTTTGGCATTGTTTCCGTCCATTCTTTAAAGCGCACGGGGTTGAACGGCAACCTTCTCACATATGTAAATGAATTGATGCCATATTCCTCAGTTTCTGGCGTATGATTTTCGTGACCTAATTGTAATTCCTTTAACCAACCCGCTGAATTGGAGACTCGATCAAAATCAAAGCGGTGCGTATTTAATAATTCACTTGGCTCGACAAGTCCTTGAGTCGTCTTAATAATTTTCGCCTCAGGCTGCAATGTGTGAATCACGCTTTCTAGCTTTTCAATCGCTTCATCATCAACTAAATCACATTTATTTAAGACAAGCACGTCACAAAATTCAATTTGATCGATGAGTAAATCCGCGACGTTTCGTTCATCTAGTTCTCCAACCGCTTCCTTACGCTCGAGTAGTGTTTCACCTGATTGGAAATCATCCCAAAAACGATTTGCGTCTACAACGGTTACCATCGTATCAAGGCGACAAACCGTAGTTAAATCAATGTCAAGCTCCTCGTCGATATAGCTAAATGTTTGGGCAACTGGAATCGGCTCACTAATACCTGTTGATTCAATGACAATATAATCAATGTCACCTTGCTCGGCTAGCTTCTTCACTTCAACTAATAAATCCTCACGCAATGTACAGCAAATGCAGCCATTCGATAGCTCTACAAATTTTTCCTCTGTACGAGAAATGCCGCTACCTTTTTCAACAAGCTCTGCGTCAATATTAATTTCGCTCATATCATTGACAATGACCGCGATTTTTAAATTTTTTGTATTTGATAATAGATTATTTAACATAGTCGTTTTACCTGATCCTAAGTAGCCACTTAAGACGGTAACGGGGATTTTATCCATTTCGAAACCTCCAAATAGTAATGATTACGATTTAAAACCAACTTAAGTAAAGCATAGATTATTTTTTTGTGCAAGTCCTTCTTGGTAAAAAGCATTGAGGTATTACTGAGTCTTGAGTGATTTATTTAGCCTATCTTTCATAAAATGTTTATAAAAATTTGAAAAAGGATTACAAAAATAGGGGTATTAATACAGAAAAATATTAAAAGGGAATGGGGTGAATACGTGAAAAGAATCCTAAGCTTTCTATTCGGTTTGTGGATATTGCTTGTAGTCGGTGTGCTGTTATTCGTCTTTTTAGATATTGATTCATTGCAGTCGGATCAGCAGGAGCTGCAGCAGTATAGATGGTTTTTACCAACAGTATATTGGTCTGCTGGACTACTCATGTTTGTCGCGCTTGTGATGATGCTGTTTGCTTTCCGTCCGTCTTACAAATCAAAGGGACTACTGCTTAGCTATCAGGATGGTGAATTATACATCGATAAAAAATCCATCGAAAAAACCGTGCTGCATACAATCCGTAAATACGATCATGTGCTTCAGCCATCTGTAAATGTACAACTGTTTCAGAAAAAGCAGTCTTCTTATATTGATGTCAATGTAGATTTATTCGTTATACAAACAGCAAATATCCAAACGTATTTACAAACGATACGCGAAGATATTAAAGCAAATGCAGAAAGCTTTGCGGAGCTTCCAGTTAGGGAAGTGTCACTCAATCTATTGGATCAAAAAATGTTAAATAAGCGCGTACTTTAAGTGAGGAGGAGGCGTGATGGAGCGAGACAATTTTTATTTTTTAGTGAAATATAAGTGGTCTGTTTTTGGATTTTTCATAATGTTTTTATTTAGTATACTCATTATTTTATTCGGCTTTTGGCCGGCGTTTGCGGTGATGCTTGTCAGTATTCTCGGCTTACTGCTTGGCTATATAAAGGACATGAATATTGATGTAGCACAATTATTGCGAAATTTAAAATAAGGAGAGATGCACAATGGAGAAAAATGGCGAGCAACAATATAATGGTCAAGTAGGGGTAGAGGAGCCAGAAGCACCGAATTTTGAAAGCTCATTAACGTTTTCAAATATCGTGATTGAAAAAATTGCGGCCATTACGGTGCGTGAGGTGAAGGGGATTTTAGATATGAAGGGCGGCTTTACGTCATCGCTCACAAATCGCTTCGGTGGCGATAGCTTACGAAACGGCGTGAAGGTCGAGGTCGGCGAAAAGCAGGCGGCCATTGATTTAAAGGTTATTTTAGAATACGGGGAGAGCGCACCAGCAATTTTCAAGCGCGTCACGCAAATTGTAAAAGAGCAGGTGTATCATATGACGGGCCTCAATGTTGTCGAACTTAACATGCATGTAGATGATGTCATGACGGAGAAAGAATATATGCAGTCCAAGCAGTCGAATAATACTACACCAGATAAAGAGTTGAAATAAATGAAATCCTGTAAACGGTTTAATTACTGTTTGCAGGATTTTTAGTTTGTAATAAATTATTTTACGAAAAACTTTTTGGTTATATTTAACTGTTGTAAGTAGAGTTTGTAAAGACGCTTAAATATAGAAAAAGTTACATAAAATTAGTATAAATAATAAATTTATGAGCATTTTGTGAAATGACTCTATAATAATTGACTTGCCTATATGTACTCGTTATAGTCGGAATAAATATAGCTTTTTAGGCTTCTTTTTGAGTGGTACTTCAGAAATCAGCTAACGAGATATTTCATTACATTAATGTCTTTCTTCGTTACAAGTATGTGGCTTTATTACAACGTAGAAATTACATAGGCAGGAGCTACATATGTTACATTACACAAAAATTTTTTCTTGTCATCAAAAGGAATGGCTAGTGCTACTACACGGATTAGGCGGGAAGAGTACGCTTTTTTATAAACAGGCAGATTATTTATCACAGCATTACAATTTATTATTTATTGATTTACCTGGGCACGGGGATTCAGAAGGGTTGTCGTTGAAATATTATGTGGCGGAAGAGGTTGTACCGAAGATTACGGAAGTGCTAGAGAAATTACATATTTCAAGTGCGCATTTTTTAACGTTCTCTGTTGGGACGATTATCGGCAATGAGCTAATGTTTCGTGCGAAAAAGTATATTCAAACGATGACGCTAGCAGGGCCTGTGCTAAAATTTAATACGTGGTCGTCGTTATTAATTGAGAGTGCGTGGACATTGCGTCATTTTGCACCGTATATGTTATTTTACAAAATATTTGCTTACTTAATTATGCCGAAAAGATCGCATGCAAAATCGCGTTTTTATTTTGTACGTGAAGCGTCAAAGTTAGGGAGAGCGGAATTTATTAAGTGGACGTATTTATTAAAAAATGCAAAGAAGCCGTATGAGCAATTGCAGCAAAGTAATTGTACGATTCCAAAAATGTATTTAATCGGCAAGGAAGATCATTTATTTTTGGATGAGGCAAAGCTTGCTGCGCAAAATAAATATGCTACCCTACACATTTTAGATGATTGTGGGCATGTTTGTGTCATTGAAAAAAGTGCTGAGACAAACGCGGCAGTTCATGCATTCATTCAATCAAATCAAGCCTCTAAAGCAAGTGCTATGTAACAAAAACTCCCGAAGAATAATTTCTTCGGGAATTTTTGTTGATTAGTAAGAATTAAATTGAACAAATTCCCCAACAGGCTTGCGGTAACCACGCGGGCGTGCTTTGTCGACGCTTTTGCCGATTGTAATAAGCATGATTGGCTCTAAGTGCTCAGGGATATTGAATTCCTTGCGTAGTTCATCGACATTGTGAATATGCATCGGGCACGTATCAAAACCGTAATGCTTCGCGCTCATCATAAAGAGCATCGCATGAAGCCCCGCATTGCGGAATAATTCCTCGTTAAGCTTTTGCGTGTCAGCTTTCAGGCTATCCGCATAGCCTTTAATCATATTCATTGTCATATCATACGTTGTCTCATCCATCATTTTTAACATTTTCATCGGCCCGTAAACTTTTTCAGCGTTCTCAGGTTCAATGCTTTGTTTATTGCCCATGACAATAACGGCCGCGCTTGCTGTATGGATTTTGTATTGATCAAAATGGAGTGCGCGCACACGTTCTTTTTTCTCTTCATCCATGACAACTAAATAATTTGTAAACTGTAGATTATACGCACTTGGCGCTGTTTTCGTTAAGTTAAAAATCTTTTGGAAATCTTCATCTGTCATTTGGAAATCTTTAACGAAGTTCATAGCGGAATGACGGTCTGTAACTAATTGTTCAAAATTAATAGTAGCAGGTAGATCTTTGACTAATTGCTCAAAATTCATCTCAAAACTTCCTTTCTGTAAGTAGGTTACTTTTTGTATGTAATAACTATACAAAAAAATGGAATTGAGCGCAACAAAAAACACCACTCCGTAAAGAAGTGGTGTCTCTGAATATTAGTAAGCTAAACCGAATAGCGCCTTAATATGGCTCATGTAACGGATGTTTGAAGCTTCTTTCATTAATGTCGCTGGAAGACCAACTAATTGTGTGTTGCTAGCGCCGATTGTTGCGATTGCATCTTTACGGCCTAGGCTACCAAGCGTACCTGAGTTTGTGAACTCAAATGTTTTCATGTCTTGGCCTTTAATTTTTGCAGCTAGGTTGTAACCAGCTAGCTCACCTTGTTGCCATGCAACTTGTGCAGTTGGCGCGTAAAGTGGACGAGCACCTGGCTCTGGGATGACTACAGAAGCGTCACCAATCACCATTACGTTATTGTGAGAAGTTGATACTAATTGCTCTGTAATCGTCGCTTTACCACGGTCACACTCGATACCTGATTCTTGAACGACAGGTAATGCAGCAACGCCACCAGTCCAAACGAATGTATTCGCTACGATTGGCTCGCGGTCTTTTAGTTGGATTGTGTTCCCTTCAACACCTGTAACAGGAGTTGATGTGATGAACTCAACGCCACGTTTTGTTAATGACTCAGTTGCACGGTCGATTAAGTTAGCAGGGAATACTGGCAAGATTTTTGGACCAGCTTCTACTAATACGACACGCATTTCTTTGCGGAAGTCTACGCCGTATTTTGCAGCGATTTTCGGGAAGTTATCCACGATTTCACCAACAAGCTCAACGCCTGTTAAACCGCCACCACCGATAACGATTGTTGCGTCAGCCGCATTTTTAGATTGCGCGTAAGCAGCGATACGTGCTTCGATGTGTGCGTTAATTTGGTTTGCATCATTTACTGATTTTAAAACCATTGAGTTTTCCTCTAAGCCTGGGATGCCGAAGTAACCCGTTTGGCTACCAAGTGCAACAACAAGCTCATCGTATGTTAAAGAAGAACCGTTTGAAAGTTCTACTTTTTTCGTTTCTACATCAAAGCTTTCAACTTTAGCGATGTGTAGGTCGATATTTTTCCCTTTGAAAATACGGTGTAACGGTAATGCTACAGCTCCCTCAGCCATAGTACCACCAGCTAAACGGTGTAATTCAGTAATAATTTGGTGTGTTGGGAATTGGTTAACAACAGTAATTTTAGCTTCATCAGCTGTTAAGTATTTACGCGCTGTAAGAGCTGCTAAAACACCTGCATAACCAGCACCTAAGATGACGATTTCTTTTGACATGATTAATTGTTCCTCCGTCCTTGCGAATGATTATCCGAAACTTATTTGTTAGCTTGACGCTCAGCACTCACTTGTAAAAATGCGTTCGCAAAACGGAACACGCTTTGTACTTGTGGGTCCTTTAACATTTTGATTAGACCGAATAGGCCAACTGTTTCGTTTGACTCATCAGCACGGTCTTTTGCTTCGATTGCTGTTTGAGCTAAAGATTTAGCTCCGTCCACTACAGGTGAAGCCATTTCTGTTACAGCGCTAACTGTATCATTTTTTAATGTTTCATCTGTTGCTAAAGTTTGAGCGAAATCATAAGACTTTGTTAAGATTGTTGTTAGCTCAGCTAGCTTTGGTAATTGATCCACTAAAACCGTAAGAGATTGTTGTACCTCTGGCTTTAATAATTGATCTAGTAAATCTAGTTGCTCTTTTGACACAGATAACTGTGCTTGGTTGTTCGTTTCTGACATGTTTAGCTCTCCTTTGCCATCACTAATACTTTTTTTATACTACTTCACGCAAAAATAGACTATTACTACGTTGCTAATAGTCATATTGCGTAACTACCATCTTTTGTGCCTCTAAAAGATAGAATCATCTAGATGTAGATATTCTATACCTTAAATTATAAAACTGTTTGGGTGTTATTTCAATGAAGTAATTTCCTTTATGATAAGAACATTCCAATAAATTTACGAATATTATTTATATTATTTAGGAAAAATGTTCGAATTTACACGAAAAATGTACGCAAAAAAAAGTTAAAAGCTATACCGAAATTTTTTTATGCTCGGCATAGCTCTATTTCATGATAATGTATATAGCAATTTTGTTCCTGCATTTTGCATTGCTTCTTGACCTTTGCGATAGCATCTGATAAATCATTTTCATTGTCGAAGGTGTGGTAGTTATTCGAAATAACGGCAATCGATAGTGTCATTGGTGCAAATGTCACCTGTTCGCCGTCACGATTTTTGACGAATGGTGGATTACGCAAATGCGCGTCATCATAAAACGTATGAATATTTTCTGCGAACGTTGAAATGATACACTCGCATAACGGCGCTGCGTCAAAATGTGGGAGGATGACAACAAAATCATCGCCACCAGTGCGATTGCGGGGCGATGGCCTCTACTAACTGCTCGTGCGGATGACCAACAGCATAACCTTGTGCATAATGTACACCAGCTTCGCGTATATAATCATATTCCTCTAAGCGCTCAATGCCTTCAGCAATGACCTTTGTCTCACTTTGTCGCGCATAATTTAGTAGCACGGTCAGCAATTGCTGCTGCGGGATTTCAGTATCGATATGCTGGATGAGCGAACGATCAATTTTAATAAACTCTGGCTTTAAATAAATAAGCGTTTTTAAGCTGTTATAGCCTGAGCCGACATCATCAACAGCGATGCGGTAGCCCTGCTTCCGGTAATGTGATAAAACACGCGCAAATTCATCGAAATCCGTAACAGCGCTGCGTTCAGTCAATTCAAATACAACTTGCTGCGGCAAAATACCGAATGATTTTAGCATGGCGAGCGTTTCACCGCTATGATAATTTTTATCGAGTAACACATGTGGATGAATGTTTAAAAACAAAATAAAATTTTTTTGCTTCATGTCAGGGGTTAATTTTTCGCAATAACGACGTATGGAAAGGTTGCGACAGAAGCGTTCAAACAAAAAGACATTTTTTGTTTGGCCAACAAATTCATAAAAATCATCGGTGCTCTGAAAATAAGTAAAGGAGTACGGGCGGTTCAGCGCTTCAAAGCCAAATGTTTTACTCGCCTGCACATCATAGATCGGCTGAAAAAACGTAGTCATTTTTTCAGATGTCATCATTTTCTTTAATGCAAATAACCGCTGCCAATAAAACAGCTGGCTGCTTAATAAAAATGACATTGCTTTTTGTAGAGCCCTTGTTTTCAAGATTACACCTTCTTTAATTAGTAAGTTACCTTTACTATGTGCTATGAATATTAGTATCATATAAATTTCGTGTAAAATTTTGTAAAAATAATAGTCGTTTCACAAAGATTAAGAGGAAATTACGCGGCGAACTATTTTTCATCTGCGTTCAGAACTAGATTTCTAATGATAATTATCTGAAAATTGAGTATAAAGACTCAAAAATAAAGAAAAGCTTAAAACATATTTTAGAAGTATGATAAAAAAGGTATTATATAAAAAAGAATAATTATAATGTGAGGTGAGAGGTTATGAAAATTGCTAGTTTGATGAGCAATATGTCGCTTGATTTTGAGGAAAGAAAGCGCGCATTGCAACGAAAAGAGGCTGAGAGCACGTATAAGAAAAATGCGTCGTACTCGGACCCAAAGAAAAACCCAATGCTTGAAGTACTTGAAAATTTACTTTCTGGTAAGACAGATAAGGAATTGCATGCAGCGGATACAGCCGGCAAGGATTATGCCAAGCTAAAGGAAGAGCAGCTAGAGCAACCTGAGATAAAAAAAGCAATTGAGCAATTAAAGCAAACAGAAAAAGAAGTAATCGCACATGAGCAGGCACATAAAGCTGCGGGTGCCGGTGTAACGGGTGCAATTTCGTATACACATACGACAGGTCCTGATGACAAGCGTTATATTACGGGCGGTGAAGTGTCGCTTGATACGAAGACGGGCGATACGCCAGATGAAACGATTGCCATTTTAGAGAAGGTTAAACAGGCGGCGCTAGCACCTGCTCAGCCGTCACCTCAGGATTTACGTGTAGCTGCGACGGCAACTGCGCAAATCCAGCAGGCACGTGGTGAAAAGATTACCGAGGAGCTAGAAGAGGCGCCATTTGCAAATGAAGATTTGCAGGTAAATGTGCCAGAGCGCTTTGAAGCAACAACAATCCGTGACCCTCACGCACAAACAGTATTCGGAAAAGAGTTGGAGAGCTTACTTTTCAAGCGTACATTTAATAAGGCAACGGAGAAGTACGGAGCGCATATCGCGATGGTGAAAAATAATTACCGTTCGTTCGACGAAGCGGTATTTTCAAAAACTGCATAATGAGAAAGGCTGTGTGAAAAGATTTGTTCTTTTAGCACAGCCTTTTGTGTGTGCGTTATACTGAAATTAATATTAATTTTTTAGGTGAGGTGGACAAGTGTGGCAAAAAAGGGTGCAAAGACAAATGCGATTCGTTTAATTGAACAACAAAAAATCGCACATGAAGTATTTGAGTATGAAACAGAAAATGGCGAGGCAGTAGATGGAGTGACGGTCGCTAATAAAATCGGGCAGCCGGTGGGATATGTATACAAAACGCTAATTGCTACAGCAGGGAAAGGGAAGTATTTTGTGTTTGTCATCCCAGTGGCGGCTGAGCTAAATTTAAAGGCGGCTGCTAAAACAGTTGGTGAGAAAAAGGTCGAAATGATTGCTGTAAAAGAATTGCTCGGCTTGACGGGTTATGTACGCGGTGGGTGTTCACCAGTTGGTATGAAAAAGCCGTTCCCAACGTATTTCGATGCGACAGCAGAGAGCTTAGATTATATGATTGTCAGCGCAGGAAAAATTGGTATGCAAATGAAGCTCACACCACAAGATCTTGCGCAAGCGGCAAAGGCGGTATTCGCGAAGATTGTCGTGTAAATATAATAAGAAGAAGGCGTATACATGAAGAAAAAATATAGGTGGCAATGGATTTTTTATGTTGTCGGCATCACAGTAATGTCACTTGGAATCACACTCACGATTAAAGGGGAAGTATTTGGTGTTAGCCCCTGGGACGTGTTACATATTGGCTTATATCAAAATTTCGGTTTGACGATTGGGCAATGGGGCATTTTGACGGGTCTCATGATTGTGGTGAGTACATCACTTTATATGAAGAGATTGCCACGCATTGCGACCTGGATTAATATGATTAGTATTGGTTTACTGATTGATTTGTTTAACTGGCTGTTACCAAACGCGACAGTCTTTGCCGCAGAGCTAGCGTATTTTATCGTTGGTTTTTTTGTACTAAGTATTGGTTGCGGGCTTTATATTTCTGCCAATCTTGGTGCAGGTCCGCGTGATACGGTCATGATGATTATTACCGAGCGCTTTGGTGGGACCGTTCGCCGGGCGCGTATGATTATGGAAGTTTTTGCAGTCACATTAGGCTGGCTACTAGGTGGCCCAGTTGGTATTGGTACAATTGTGCTTGCGCTTGGCACGGGCTACATCATTCAGCCATCACTTTACTATTTTCAAAAACAACTAGCGCACATCACGAAAGATGAGAACGTTTTATAAAAAAGGGAAAGGGGCTGTCTAGAAATAGAGTAGCCTCTTTCGTTTTCCTAAAATCAAAATGTCACCGCTTACATAGTTAGAACAATTAAAATTTTCTAAATATTAATTGACAAAGTATTTCCATCAGTTTATAGTCGTAATATCTTACTGATTGACTAGGGATTTAATTGTGGAGATTTAAAGGAATGTAGGTGTGATTAGATGTTAGAATTTCGCAATATTTCGAAAGTATATAAAACGAAAAATAAAGAGGTTATCGGCGTAGATGACGTGTCATTTACTGTACATAAAGGAGACATTTTTGGCATTGTCGGCTATTCAGGTGCGGGGAAAAGCTCGCTACTACGATGCGTCAATTTATTAGAGCGCCCAACATCGGGTGAAGTGATTGTCGATGGTGTGGATTTAACGGAATTATCGAGTAAAGGTTTGCGCCAGGCACGCTTAAAAATCGGTATGATTTTTCAACACTTCTATTTAATAAGTCAAAAAACAGTAGGAGAAAATATTGCATTTGCACTGCGCGCGGCAAAAACACCTTCAAATGAAATTGAAGGGCGCGTCAAAGAGCTGCTTGAAATGGTTGGGCTTTCAGATAAGCGTGATGTCTATCCTGCACAGCTGTCAGGTGGGCAAAAGCAGCGCGTCGGGATTGCCAGAGCACTTGCGAATAATCCGTCTATCTTACTATGTGACGAAGCAACAAGTGCGCTTGATCCGAAAACTACCGTATCAATTTTGCGTTTACTCAAAGAAATTAATGATAAGCTCGGCATTACCATTGTACTCATTACACACGAAATGGACGTTGTGAAGGAAATTTGTAACCGAATGGCCATTATGCAGGATGGGCGAGTTATTGAGCTTGGCGATGTATATGATATTTTCGCGAGCCCTGAAAAGCCACTAACAAAGGAATTTATTAATAGCGTTGTATCGTTTGATATTCCAAAACAGGTGCTAGATGATGTGCGCGGTACAGTCGTGAAAATTCTATTTAAAGGTGCCATTGCAGGTGAGGGGATTATTTCCGATACGATGCAGCAGTTTGCGGTGAAGGGTAACTTCTTGCACGGCACGATTGAATACATTCAGGAGCGTCCGCTTGGAATTTTTATTATGGAGTTGAATGGAGAAAAAGCGGAAATTTCAAAAGCAAAGGCTTATATGGAAAAACGCGGTGCGATAGTGGAGGTGAGCGAGTATGTTTGATTTTGCACACTTTGTCAGCATGATTCCTGACATTATTAAAGCATTTAAAGAAACGCTTGTCATGATTGGGATTTCGTTATCTGCATCACTTGTGCTCGGCTTGCCGCTTGGAATATTTTTATTCGTCACAGGGAAGGGGATGTTTTGGGAAAATCGGTTTATTAAAACAGTGTTCGGCTTCACGGTTAACTTAGTTCGTTCGATTCCGTTCATTATTTTACTGGTAGCATTGTTCCCACTGACAGATTTAATTGTCGGCAAAACGATTGGGCCAGTCGCAGCGAGTGTGTCGCTCTCAGTGGCATCCATTCCATTTTTCGCACGACTTGTTGAGACATCCCTACGCGAAATTGATAAAGGTGTCATTGAAGCAGCAACAGCGGTCGGTGCGACACCGTGGATGATTATTAAGGACGTACTTATTCCAGAATCACGTTCAAGCATTATTCAAGGGATTACCTTGACGGTGATTAGCTTAGTTGCCTACTCTGCGATGGCAGGGGTAGTTGGCGGCGGCGGTATTGGTGACCTTGCCATCCGCTTCGGCTATTACCGTTATGATAATACAATTATGATTGCAACAGTCGCGATTTTAATCATTTTCGTTCAAGTACTACAACTTGGCGGCGATTGGATTTCAAAAGCAGTCGATAAAAGATAAGGAGAGAACCATTCATGAAAAAGTATTTATTATTATTCCTTTCAGCGCTAGTTGCCGTGGTATTAGCAGCATGCGGCGACTCTAAAGAGGAAGCAGCACCACAGGAAGAGTCAAAAGCAGTAAAACTGGGCGCAACAGCAGGTCCTTACAGCGATATGCTGAAAAAAGCGATCATTCCTCAATTAGAGGAAAAAGGCTATACGGTTGAGCTGACTGAATTCAGTGATTATGTACAGCCAAACATGGCATTAAACAATGGTGACATTGACGCAAACCTTTTCCAACACACAATTTACTTAGAAAACTTTGAAGCACAAAATAATATGGATTTAGAGGCACTAATTATCGTACCAACTGCACCAATGGGCTTCTTCTCTGAAAAATTCGACTCAGTTGAAGCAATCGCTGATGGCGCAACGGTAGCCATTCCAAACGACCCATCAAACGCAGCACGTACACTTATGACTCTACAAGAGCAAGGTTTAATTGAAATTGATCCAGCAATCGAAGAATTAACAGCTTCTGAAAAAGACGTTGTGAAAAACGATAAAAATTTAGTATTCCAACCAGTAGAAGCAGCGGGACTTCCGCGTCAAGTAGGTTCAACTGATTTAACAGCAGTACCAGGTAACTTTGCACTTGCAGCAGGTTTAAACTTATTAGATGCAGTATTTTTAGAAAACATGCCAGATCAATTCCGTAATGTTGTGGCAGTAAAAGCGGACAACAAGGATACACAGCTTGCAAAAGACTTAGTCGAAATTGTTGAGTCTAAGAAGTTCGAGGAAGTAATCGATGCTGAGTTCCAAGGCTTCGGTAAACCTGAATGGATGCAAAATCGTTAATTACTTAAAAGGAACACCTTCTGCTTACTATTAGTAGAAGGTGTTTTTTTACTCTATATGAGGATAAATATTTGATGAGTGTAAATGAAAGGATATAAATAGTAGTCTCTGTTTATAAATAAGGATAGGAATAATGAAATGTATTTTTATGTAGACTAGCATAAAGGATATGTGACAAGTAAATTAGCTTTACTAAATATATAATGGAAGAAACTCATATTTAACCACTTAATTGTAATCTGAAAATTTTTACTTTTAATAAAAGGTTGCATAATATTTAGGCGCGAGGTATAGTTGTAAACGTTGAAGCACAACAAACGCTTAACAAAAACGAAATACAAAATAATATTAAAAAGCTGTTGACAT
>JBEMAQ010000032.1:0-33541 GCA_040274725.1 Solibacillus sp.
ACCACCTTGCCAAGGTGGGGGTCGCGAGTTCGAACCTCGTCTTCCGCTCCAAAATATGGCGGCATAGCCAAGTGGTAAGGCACAGGTCTGCAACACCTCTACCACCGGTTCAAATCCGGTTGCCGCCTCCATCTTTTAAATAATCGGTTTTCCGATTTTTTTTATATCATTTTTTAATATCGAGCGGAAGTAGTTCAGTGGTAGAACACCACCTTGCCAAGGTGGGGGTCGCGAGTTCGAACCTCGTCTTCCGCTCCAAAATATGGCGGCATAGCCAAGTGGTAAGGCACAGGTCTGCAACACCTCTACCACCGGTTCAAATCCGGTTGCCGCCTCCATCTTTTAAATAATCGGTTTTCCGATTTTTTTTATATCATTTTTTAATATCGAGCGGAAGTAGTTCAGTGGTAGAACACCACCTTGCCAAGGTGGGGGTCGCGAGTTCGAACCTCGTCTTCCGCTCCATTTTTATTTTGCCGATATGGCGGAATTGGCAGACGCGCCGGACTCAAAATCCGGTTTCTTCGGAAGTGTCGGTTCGACCCCGACTATCGGTATCGTTTATAGTGAAGAATCCTTGTTATATCAAGGGTTCTTTTTTTCTTTGTTAAAGAGGCTAATGTAATACCGTTAAAGGCGATTAATTAACTACTGGCTTATTCGCGTACCCTTCACACAGAGTACGGTGACTTGGCTCTTCAAATCCCACGTGATCGCAATGGTGAGTTCAAACAACAGACTGTGGCCCCTTACAAGCGCTCAAACGATATGCTAGAAGAGACAGTCATTCACCTGTTTAAAAAGGGCATCACGATGGCTGAAATCGCGCAGTTAATCGAGAAAATGTACGGGCATCATTATACGCCGCAAACGATTTCGAACATGACAAAAGTGGTTGCTGAAACAGTTGAAGCGTTTAATAACCGTCCACTGCACAATCGCTATGTGTGCGTATATTTAGACGCTACATGCACCGTGATACCGTGTCAAAAGAAGCCGTTCTACTATTCGTATCAGACGGCTAAAAGGCATAGCTGACGCTGTTTTGAGTGTGTTTCTAAAGGAGAAATACCCAACGCTTCAGCATTTACTCGAAAAAAGAATCATTTCGAAAATGATGCACCAATTCAGATAAACGGCAGTGCTAATTGAGCTTTATACAAAAAATCCTCGAATTTAACTTCGAGGATTTTTTCATTTAAATCACAACAACCGCCAACATCACCATCAAAAACACACAACAAACAACACTACACCCTAGCAAATAAGAAACCCAACTCGGCGTCTTCTTCACAAGGGATAATACAGTCAGCGCTGAAGTGAAAATCCATCCAAAGAAAAACCCAACACTGCCCGGATTCGCATCAAAAATAATGCGGCTCGTCATATCAATCTCCCCATCATAAAATAGCTTAAACAGCGGCGAGATGGCGTCTGCTGTTAGGAAGTATCCGTGCGGTGGGGATTGCTGTGAAAAGACGGCTGTGATCGTGAAAATCGTCAGCAGTAGGAGGCCTTCTGCACGAATCCAGCGTAGCGGATTGAATTGTGGATCGCGTGATAGCTTGAATTTCACTAAAAAGGCGTTTGCTAGTGCGAAAAACACGAGCGGAATTAAAAATAGGTGCTTGATGAATAAGCCTTGTCCGTAGGCGATTGGCCATGATTTGATGTAGCTATCGACTAAAATATCCATCATCAGTACACCGCTTAGTGCGGTGATGCTTAGGCAACTAATGGCTACTAATGAAAACCATTTTGAAAAGGCGAGCCAGTTGTCTGTATTTGTCGCACCCCAGCCGATGACGAGTAAAATACCGACCCAGACGCTAACAGAAAGTAGATGTAAAAAATCGCTAATTATACCGACAACGAAATCAATTGAGGCAGCGTGACTTGCCCAAGCAATTGTAAGCATAGCTGTCATTATGAAAAGGAGGCTCAGTGATGCAGCGAGCTTCTCTTTTTTTATAGTTAAAGTAAACAACAGTAGCATACTCGCAGCAAGTGTAGCGAGCCAAGCATGACCCATTGTGTATGTCGATAAAACAATCGTTAGTGCCTCTACAAAGCCAAAGCGCGGGGCGATGTAGAGTGTGATACTCAGTATTGGGAAGAAGCTGAGCACAGGAATACTTACTGCACAGAGCTTTAAAAACTTTGCTGAAATATGAAAGGCCGGTCTATAGCTTGCTGGTACAAGAGAGAGTATAAAACTGCCTGTTAGTAGTGCGAAGCTAATATAAAGTAAGGCCTGACTGATAATGACTAATGTATCCATCGTTTATTTCTTTCTGCGAGCAAGTAGTATACCAACTGCGGCAATCACGATGACAAGGATGGCGATTATGATTACAGGTGAAGAGGATTTTTCTTCCGTCGGAGTGGATTCAGCTATAGGCTGCTCCTCTGTTGCGGGTGTTTCCTCGGCAATTGGTTGTTTAGCAGGCTCTTCTTCGACAACAGGCTCTGGAATCGGTGCATTCATCGTAAATGAAAACGTCCCTTCAAGTGGGTGACCGTCCGCGCTAATAATGCTCCAGTTGACTGTGTAGTCATCATTTGGGAGTGCTTCGGTGAATGTGCCTGTTAATGTACCGTCTCCAATAATAAATTCTTCAACGTCTACGCTTGTCCCTGTCGTATTTTGCAAATCAAAATAGCTGCCTTGCTCAATTTTGCCGTCAAAATTTAACACAATCTCTTCAAGTGGCGCTGTGACAATGTCGCCATCAGCTGGTGTTGAGCCACCTAGATGTGAATGAGCGAAAGCTGTTGTTGAAACTGTAAGTGCAAGCAGGCTAGCGCTTGCGGTAGTGAACCATTTGTTCATAATTAAAAATCCTCCTTACATTACGATGGTTCTATTCTATAAGATATTCATGAAATATGTATGAATTTAGACTTAAAAGGTTGGCGAATATGAAATGAATTTGTCATATTTATTAAATTTACAAAGGATTTTATTGGAATAAGTGAGTAGTAGATGACAGAGGGACAAAAAACTGTTTAAACGACAATTTTTTATTTTTCTATCTCCCTTATTTATGTGATAATAAAAGAGTAATTTATTTTAAGGAATGGAGTTTTATATGGAGCAGTTAATCAATACCTTTAAATGGGTAGAAGCGAAAAATTATGATGACATGAGTGCGTTAGGCGCGCAGTATTTTATTGATTTATTAAAGGAAAAACCAAATGCGGTGTTAGGTTTAGCAACAGGTGGTACACCGGAAGGCTTATACGCGGAGCTTGTGAAGAGCTACAAGGCGGGTGAGATTTCGTTTGCTGAGGCGACATCGTTTAATTTAGATGAATATATCGGCGTTGAGCCGGATAATAAAGTAAGCTATCACTATTATATGGATGAGCAATTGTTCAAACATGTTGATATGCGTCGTGAAGCAATCAATGTACCAAAAGGCAATGTGGAGGATATGGAAGCATCTACAGCGGCATATGAGGCGTTAATCGAAGCTGCTGGTGGTGTGGATATGCAGCTATTGGGAATCGGTATTAACGGCCATATCGGCTTTAATGAGCCAGGCTCGAAGTTCGATTCAAAAACACAGATTGTTGAGCTGACAGAATCAACGCGCGAGGCGAATAAAATTTACTTCGATCGCTATGAGGATGTACCAACACATGCGATTACAATGGGCATTGATACAATTTTACATTCGAAAAAGGTTGTATTATTAATTTCAGGTGCTTCGAAGCAAGAGGCGTTTGACCGTTTGCGTAGCGCAGAATTAACAGAGGATTTCCCTGCAAGTGCACTACACAAGCACCCAGATGTGACAGTTATTTATACAGGTGTGAAATAATTAGGAGACATCTAGCCGCGGCTAGATGTCTTTTTTTCTACCTTTGTAGGAGCTTAAAATAACGCCGCTCACTACAGCAGCACCACCAATCAGCTGTGCAAGTTGTAATTGTTCACCTAAAAACAGTATCGCAAAAATCGCAGCGAATACTGGGATGAAGTTTAAATAAATGCTCGCGCGGTTTGCACCGAGCGCGACAACACCAGCGTTCCAGCTAAGGAAGGCGATAATGGATGCGATGATGCCGACATAAAGAATGGCACCGAATGTTGACGCTGACCAATGAATTGAGATATCAGTTGTCGCAAGCTCATAAACGGTAAAGGGAATCAGCATGACGGCACCAAGAGCAATTGTCGATAGAAACGTTGAGTAGCCTGGTAAGCGCCCTGCGTATTGTTTAATAAGAAGCGAGTAAATGGCCCAGCAAAATACGGCAAACAGCACGATCAGATCACCTTTGTTGAAGCTAAAGGCAAATAGTGTAGTGAGTGAGCCACCTGAAATAATAAAGAGCACCCCAACTAGTGAAAGAAGTGTCCCGAAAATTTGATAGTTTGATAAGCGTTCCTTTAGGAAAATGAACGATAAAATATAAATAATAATCGGTGTGGATGAGTTCATCAGTGAAGCATTAATCGATGTTGTGTAATAAACGCCGATATAAACGAGCGTGTTGAAGCAGGCGACTCCTGTCAGTGCCAGAATGCAGACAATTGGTAGGTGTGCTTTTAATTTCGGCCAATCTTTTTTTATGTAGGGATAGGCAATTGGCAAAAAGACGATAAACGCAACACACCAGCGTAAGAAAGCAAGTGTAATCGGCGGAATATCACCGGTAACTGCGCGTCCGATAACAAAGTTGCCACCCCATAATAATGTCGCGAGGATGAGCAAGGCTTGTGGTGGGAATTTCATGAATGAGACACTCCTAAATAATTGAAAGTTTTGATTAATTATAGGGCGATAATGTTTACAATTGCAATGGATTTTCTAGAGAGCTGGGGAGTGAGCATAAAGAAAGTGTTTTTGAATATGATACAATAAAGGGAGAAGAGGAGAGTGATCGGGGTGAAAATTCGTCCACAAAAATTACAGCCGGGCGATTTAGTCGCGGTTGTTGCATTGAGTAGTCCAGTGAAGCAGGAGCAGCTAGGAATGAAGCTTGCGATGTTAGATGAACTGGGACTTCGTTATATTGTTGGAGATAATGTATTAAAAACAGAGGGTTATTTAGCAGGGACCGATGAGGAGCGTGTGAACGAGCTGCACGAAATGATTCGTAATCCTGAGGTGAAAGCTATTTTTTGCGTGCGCGGTGGCTATGGGCTAGGGCGTATTATGGACAAAATTGACTATGCGCTTATTGAAGAAAATCCGAAAATTATTTGGGGCTTCTCAGATGTAACGTGCTTACATACGACAGTGAATGAGTTTTCAAATGTGGTGACGTTCCATGGTCCGATGCTAACAAATGGCGGTGAGCCACTAGATGAGCTATCGAAAAAAATGTTCCAGCAACTGTTTACGCCGATTGAAATTCAGTACGGCGAGCATATTTCAGCGCTTGAGGTGTTAGCGCCAGGCATCATTCGCGGTGAATTGATGGGTGGTAATTTAAATCGTCTTGTCAGTACACTTGGTACGAAGTTTGAAATTGATACGCGTGATAAAATTATCGTCATTGAAGATGTGGGAGAAAGCGTCGAGCGCATCGATAATATGCTGAATCAACTACGTATTGCACGCAAGCTAGAGCAGGCGGCAGGCTTTGTTATTGGTAGTTTTAATGAGTTAGGCGATGGAGAGACAGAGGCGGATGCTATGCGTGTTCTAGCCGAGTACTTAGCGGATTTAGGTAAGCCTGTAGTAAGTGGCTTTAAAATCGGGCACTGTGCACCGAATATTGGGATTCCACTCGGTGTCGAAGCAATTTTAGATGCGAATAATAAACTTCTACGCATTTTACCGGGTGTGGAATAATATTTTAAGTGAGCTAGTATGAGAATTCTCATACTAGCTTTTTCTTTTAGTAGCCATTATACATATAGGTTTTATCACATAATGTTCCGGGGAATACAACATATAAAAGGACAATATTTTTTTGGAATAAATATAGATGAAAAGTATTTTTAATAAATTTGAAATTCGCATTAAAATTTATAGTACTTGTATGGAAATGCTGAAAAGAGGGTGTGGCGAAGGTCGATGAGTCGAATCAAATTTTTAATTCGATTGCGAATCGTATACAACCGCAGCACAAATCGGAATTGATGTGCAGGATGTATCGAATTTCATTATAGAGATGACAACAGCAGTACGGAGCTACCGCGGCGATACAGAAAATATCGCAAGCGCAGTAGATCGTCAGTTGCATACGGTAGAAGATTTAAAAGATATTACCGTGCATATGCGCCAGCTAACGGATAATTTAAATCGTCAAATTGCGGATATTGGGATATAAATAGGGGCTACGGGCGTCTGCAAATGCAGTTGTCCGTAGCCCCTCAACGATGAGTGCCGGGTAGTGCCTGCTCAGTTAATTTGGATGCTTTTCCTATAGTTGGTTATCGGTAAAAGGTGACAATGTAACAGGTAACAGGTGATTGGTTTGTTCGATTAGAATAATAAAGTTGGCAGCTCATAGTTGCTCAGGTTGGAGTCTCACCGCGCCGAGGTTAGAAATATTTGTGATCGTCAAAATCGATTTGCACTTCGTAATTTTTGGCGTTAATCGCATTCGATAAGCGATGCGCTTCTTTTTCAAGCATGTTTGCGCGCTCGCGATACTCAGCAGGTTCAAATAACGCAACGTGATAAAATACAGTATCACCTGGTGAATGATATAAGCTCTCTTTTTCGGACTGACTTAATTGCTTACAGCGCTCAGCTTCAGCGCGTAGTTGTGTCGCAAGCTCAATGGCTTCCACAATCGGCATTACTTCTTCTTTAAATGTAATCGTATTGTCGATATTCGCGCGATAAATCAGCGCGTCTAGCTTACGGGCATCTCGGCGTACTTCAGCGAGCTCAACTTCAACTTGCTGCAAGGTGTGCGTTGGTAATTTTGGTTCAGTACCTTTTTCGACAATTGTATATGCAACCGAAGCCGCTTCTGCTGTTAGCTCATGTACTTTTCGATTTAAAATGCTTTTTAGTTTTACTGCTTCTGCTAAAGAAATTGTCATCCTAAAAGCCTCCTAAAAGCTGGCTTCACGCTGCGTACTTGTTAGTAATTGTACCGCGAAGTCCCCACCATTTATTTGTGTAAACATAGTACCCGCCGATTGCAGTAGTTGCGCACATTCCTCTAGAGAAAGTGACGGGCGTAAATAGAAAATATGAAGTGCCTCGGTTGTTACCTCTGTTACCGCAGTGCGTGCAGAATCAACAAATGGGCTACCAAAAGCACCTGCTCTGTCCTTTGTGTACAAGATGTTTTTTAATGCATTGTAGCGACCGTTTAAGCCATCGTAGCCAGTTTCCTCATCACCAAGCGCAATTTCAATCTCACCGTCAAGCTTTGCCGCGTCATAAATCCCAATCGGCATTTCGTATTGGAGTGAGAAGAAGTTATTTAGATCGACCGCCGAATGAAACGGTATTAAATAGTTTTGCTTGGCAATACGGCGCATTAAGCTCTCAGCCGAGTGGCGGTAGCGATTCGGATCTGCGCCGAGCATCTTCCAAACGTTGCGCCATTCTTTGATGCCTACGCGCTCTGTCACAGGTGTCTCCTGCAATTCTAAAAATAGGTTTTCCTGATAAAGCTGTGTACGGCCTTTAATCATTTGAGGCGATTCCCCAACTGTAATTTTGGTATAATGAATAAGGCCAAATTTTAATTGGTCATATTGTGTAGCGAGTGAATCATTTAAAACGATTTTCAACTAGATCACCTACTAGTAATTTTTTTATATAGCATATTGTACCATTTATAAGGAGAGAAAAGCGATGAAAGTCGACCAATTACAGGCACAGTTTGTAGCCTACGCGAAATCTATCGGCGTCGATAAAATCGGTTTTACGACAGCTGCCCCGTTTTTAGAGCTGAAAAATAAACTCCGCCGCCAGCAGGAGCTTGGCTATCAATCAGGCTTTGAGGAGTCCGATGTGGAACTGCGCACAGAGCCGCTACGTCTGCTCGGGCGTGCGGAAAGTATTGTATCGATTGCGCTCGCGTACCCGTCACGCATGCAGGGTGCTCCTCTTGGAAAAAAGGGTGCGCGCCGTGGTATTTTTTGCCGCGCATCATGGGGCGTTGATTATCATACGGCGGTACGTGAGCGCTTGCAGCTACTTGAAGCGTGGCTAGTTGAGCGTGTGCCGGATGTACAGATTAAGTCAATGGTCGATACAGGAGAGCTTGTAGACCGCGCTGTTGCCGAGCGCGCAGGCATTGGCTGGGTAGGGAAAAACTGCTCGGTGATTACGCCAGAATTCGGCAGCTACATTTATTTAGGGGAGCTAGTAACGAACATCCCATTCATCCCAGATACACCGATGGAAGATGAATGTGGCGATTGTACACTTTGCATAGATGTTTGCCCGACCGGTGCAATCGTTGCACCAGGTCAGCTTAATTCGCAGCGCTGTGTGGCGTTTTTAACACAAACAAAGGGCTTTTTACCAGATGAATTCCGTACAAAAATTGGCAACAGACTATACGGCTGTGATACGTGTCAAACCGTTTGCCCGAAAAATAAAGGGAAGGTGAACTGGATTCATGACGAATTCACACCAGATCCAGAGCTTGCTAAGCCTTTACTTGAGCCACTGCTAAACATTTCAAATAAAGAGTTTAAAGCAAAATTTGGCCACGTATCCGGCTCGTGGCGCGGCAAAAAACCAATTCAGCGCAATGCGATTTTGGCGCTTGCACATTTCAAAGAGGCATCTGCCAAGCCTGCACTCATGGAGCTACTGCAAAAAGATGATCGCCCAATGATTCGTGGGACGGCTGCCTGGGCGCTAGGGAAAATTGGTGGCCCAGAAGTAGAGGAAGTATTGCTTGCGGCGAAAGCGCGTGAGACAGATGAGGAAGTAGTAGCTGAAATTGACAAGGGGCTTTTGCTCTTAGCAGAAAACGCTATTTAACTATAAGAAAGAAGGATTAAGTTTTGCCAAATCATATTGTATTATACCAACCAGAAATTCCTGCAAATACAGGGAATATTGCCCGCACATGTGCAGGGACAAATACGAGCTTGCATTTAATTCGCCCGCTCGGCTTTTCTACAGACGATAAAATGCTAAAGCGCGCAGGTCTTGATTATTGGGAGCATGTCAATGTTGTGTATCATGATTCATTAGAGGATTTCATTGAGTACGCAGAGGGTGGCGATATTTATTTAATCGAAACCTATAGCGATGAGCCGTTTACAACACATGATTTTAGCGATTATTCGCGCGACCAATATTTCATGTTTGGCCGCGAGACAACAGGCTTACCGAAGGATTTTGCACAGGCACGCGCGGATATGTGCCTAAGAATTCCGCAAAGTGACCATGTACGCTCACTCAATTTATCAAACACAGCAGCAATCGTTATTTATGAGGTGCTACGTCAGCAAAATTATCCAGGCTTAAAATAAAGAAAGGGTGTCACATGTGAAATTTTGCATGTGACACCTTTTCTATTAGTTTACTTCATATAACGTGTAATGGCCTGCTCAAGCTTTGCTGCAATATTATCGCCAGCAAAAATTGTCACGCGTACAAAGCTTTCGTCCATATCAAGAGCTTCTGATAAAAAGCCACCTAAGCCACGTGCGCGGCGGTCTACTTGAAGTAGCACCTCAACAGACATTTCGGACTGATTTAAAAAGACAACTTCAAGCTCGTCTAAATAGCGGCGATATGTGTTGTTTGTTGGTGTGTATTCGAATTCCTGTACAACTGGTGTTTGATGGCGTAAGTAATGCGGTGCTTGCTCACAGTCGACTTTGCGTCTGCGAAATCCAAGGCTCGTTACTGCACGCAGTATATTACTTGCTAAGCTAGTTGGCACAATATCGATGAAATCTTGGTCAGTCGGATCTACCGCATTTTTAATATCAAGTCCTGTATGTAGCCAAACACGCGTCTTGCCAATTGTCATGGGCACAATAGCAGGTAGTGAGAATGAAAACGGAATGTCGCGCTTTTCATTTGCTTGAATAATAAATGGTTCGTTAATGCGGATGCGCGAAAGTGTTGCCGTATCAGTTACCTTCGTGTCATTCACTTCTTTTTCATAATTTGTGTGCAGCGATAAATAAATCGCGTCAATTTGCTGCTCGGTATTACCACCGACGATTTCAACGACACCTGAAACTTGCTCGCCGACTGTATAAGTAGATTTATGTAGCTTTGTATCAACTGTTGCTGCACCAATGCCGACGCTTGCTAAAATTTTATTGAATAGGGACATGTTCATTCCTCCGAAAGTTTATTACTATACTATACGGAAGAAGTTATAAAAGGTTTCGAAATAGATTATAAAAAAACGACTCAACGATAAAAGTATGAGTCGTTTTTGCTATTGGTTATTTGCCGTCTAATGTAAACACAATACGCAGACCATTTGGATCTACTGTGGAGAAGACTTGCTCGCCGCCTTCAGTAGGTGCTTCTACAAATGACTCGACTGGATAATTGTTGGCTGTTAACTTTTCTTTCACGTGCTGTGCATAAGCCGCGTCTTTTAATACAACGGTATACGATTTTAAGCCGACCATATTTGCTGCTGGTTTGCTACCGCCAGCACTATTCCATGTGTTAAGACCAATATGGTGATGGTATTTACCTGTTGAAATAAAGAGCGCTTGTCCGCCGTAGCGTGTCGCTACTTCATAATCGAGTACGTTTGTATAAAATGCTTCTGTTTCTTTTAAATCCGCTACAGATAAGTGAATATGCCCCATGACTGTCCCTTCAGGAAGCCCATTCCATGACCCGTCTGCAAGTGCAAGTAGCGGCTGGAAGTTTACTTGCTCTGTCGTCATATAAACATGCCCCTTGTCATCCCAAATCCATTCGCTCTCGTCACGGTCTATATAAATTTCAATGCCGTTACCGTCTGGATCATTTAAATAAAGCGCTTCTGATACGTGATGGTCACCTGCACCGATACGAACGTTTAACGCGATAAAATGCTGAATAATGTTTCCTAAGTCTTTAGGCGAGGGTAAAAGTAAAGCAAGATGGTAAAGTCCTGTTACACCGTGTTCAAGTGGCGCCGCGTTTGGTACTTCTACTAACGACACGAGGCTCGTTTTACCGTCGAATGTTAAATAAGCTGTATCAGCTGTTTGAGATAACACGTTAAAGCCAATAATTGTTGTGTAGTATTCAATTGATTTGGCTAAGTTTGAAACCTTTAACTGTACGTGAGATGTGTACATGTTTGGCTTTTTATGAAAGTGGGTTGTCATATTTAAAACTCCTTAAAGTTGTATTTTGTAATTAGGTTACTTTATGTAACTAATATAATATGACGTTTCAAAAAAGTCAAATAAAAAAACAACTACGAGAGCTCGCAGTTGTTTTTTAAGGCAACGAATATGAATTAGTTTTTGTCAACGAATGGTTTGCTATCATAGCCAGCAGTGAAAATTGCTACTAAGAATGATACGCAAATTCCAAGGATTAAAATTAATTTCATGGAAGTGCCTCCCTCATGTTTCTTTAATTTATTTCAAGTATATCCCAAATAAGAATAACTTACTACACTAATTTATGTATTAAATGTTACGAATGAGGAGTGGATGGAGATGGAGAGAAAAGACGAAGTAGTAAATGGTAATATGGCGAATTCGATGGAGGAGTTGAAGCAATTAGGCAAGCAAATGGAAAACATGCGGGACGGGCAGCAGTTAGAGGACGATGACCGTGTCGCGGATCCGAAGCAGTTTGATGATGAGAAATAAAATGAAGCGGGGACCATTTTGTCCCCGCTTCATTTAGTTTACTGGTAATGTGTAGTCCTTCAAATCATCACGTAACTTCGCCTTTAAAAATTTGCCAACGGATGTTTTTGGAATTTCATTTAAGAAGACGACATCATCTGGCAGCCACCAACTTGCAAAATCGTCTGCAATAAACTTGATAAGCTCGTTCTTTTCCACAGTCATGGCTGGCTTTAATACAACACAGGCAAGCGGACGCTCCTGCCATTTCGAATGTGGGACTGCAATAACAGCCGCCTCGAAAACAGCAGGGTGTGACATGAGTGCATTTTCCAAATCAACAGACGAAATCCATTCACCACCGGATTTAATTAAATCCTTCGTGCGGTCGGTAATTTTTACATAGCCTTCCTTCGTTTGCACCGCAATATCTCCTGTATAGAGCCAGCCGTCTCGGAACCCATCAACTGTGCGGTCATCTTTATAATATTCCGAGGCAATCCATGGTCCTCGAATACGCAGTTCCCCCATTGTTTCACCGTCCCACGGAACTGGACCGTTCTCGTTGACAATTTCTGTTTCAATTAAGGAGACGGTTAAGCCTTGTGTTACTGCTAAATCAAGTAACTCATCCTGTGAATAGCCGTCCATTGTTGACAATGGCTGCGACATCGTTACGAGTGGTGATGTTTCTGTCATCCCATATGCATTGACAAATGGAACACCGAGCTTTTCATTGTACGCTTGAATTAATCCCTTTGGTGCTGCGGAGCCACCTGAAATAATGAGGCGAACAGACGATAGGTCGCGCGGTGATTGTTCTTGTTCTGCTAATACACCGAGCCAAATGGTTGGCACACCTGCTGTCGTTGTTACCTTCTCCTGTTCGATTAAATCTAGCAGAAGACCAGGTGTGAACATGGGACCCGGCAGTACTTGTGTGAGCCCGAAATTAACACACGCAAATGGGAAGCCCCATGCATTTACGTGGAACATAGGGACAATTGGGAGCGCGACGTCACGTTCTTTAAGCGCAAAGGATTCAGCAAGTCCGAGCGCGAGACTATGCAGTACAATGCTACGGTGTGAGTATACGACACCCTTTGGCATGCCAGTCGTTGCGGACGTATAGCACATCCCGGCCGGTATACGCTCATCTAAATCCTCTGGGAAGCGGAAATTTTCATCGGCCTCTGCAAGTAATGCCTCGTAGGAATAGACATTTTCAAACTGTGATGTAGGAGCCTCCAACTGATCACTCATCACAATAATATGCTTCACCGTTTTTAAATGTGGAATTGCCTTTTCAAAAAGAGGGAATAAGTTATCATCAATGAGTAAAATTTCGTCCTCGGCATGATTAATAATGTAGACAATATGCTCCGGTGTGAGGCGAATATTAATTGTATGCAAAATGGCACCACTACATGGAATCGCAAAATAAGCCTCCAAATGGCGGTGGTGATTCCAGGCAAATGTACCGACTTTTGTGCCGCGCGTCATCCCAATCTTTGTTAGTGCATCAGCTAGGCGGCGCGTTCGTTTTACGTATTCTTTGTAAGGGATGCGGTGCGTTTTCGTGTCACTTGTTCTCGAAATAATTAATTTTTCCGGGAAGTATTTTTCTGCGCGTGTTAAAAAGCTTGTCAAAACTAACGGTGTATCCATCATAAAGACCAACTCCTCTTCCTAAAATACAGCGACAGGGGCAACATAGAAAACTAGAAGTAAGAAAATTCTGTTAAAAGAATTATAACGTATAGATGTTATTGATAGGAAGAGAAAAGTAGTTGAATAGAAAAAAAGCCGCTTCAATGAATGAAGCGACTCCTATTTAGTGCGGCATATAAACTAATTGAATAATAAATAGCACAGCAAAAATATAAAGCAGTGGATGCACATCACGAGCGCGGCCCTTTACAATCATAATAAGCGGATAGCTAATAAAGCCAAGTGCAATCCCTGTTGAAATGCTTGATGTTAGTGGCATGATTAAAATAACTAAAAACGCAGGGAATGAATATTCAAACGCATCCCATTCGATATGCTTTACAACGCTAATCATTAAGCTACCAACAATAATAAGTGCTGGTGCTGTAATCGCTGCGACACCTGAAAGTGAAGCAACAAGTGGTCCGAAAAATGATGCAACGGCAAATAGTAAGGCAACTGTTAAAGAAGTTAAACCTGTACGACCACCAACGGCTACGCCTGCACCTGATTCTAAGTACGCAGTAGACGGGCTCGTACCAAGCATTGCACCTGCTGTTGTTGCGATTGAGTCTGCAACAAGAGCCTTGCGTGCGCGAGGTAATTTGCCGTCTTTCATAAGACCAGCTTGTTTAGCAACACCAATCATCGTACCTGTTGTATCGAATAGTGTAACTAAAATAAATGAGAAGACAACGCCGTAAAGACCGTATTCAATTACTTGTTTAATCGCATCAGCTGGGTTAAACACTAAAAGGCCCTCTGGTAAATGTGGCGGTGCTATCACTTGCTCAATGTGTAACTGATTTGTGAAGACAGCAACGATTGCTGTAATAATCATTCCGATAAATAATGCACCGTGTACTTTACGTGCCATAAGGGCAACTGTTACGGCTAAGCCGAAAACAGTAAGGAGTGTAGCGGGTGCAGTTAAGTCACCAAGACCAACTAAGTTTGATTTATTCGCAATAATCAGGCCGGACATACGTAAGCCGATAAAGGCGATGAATAAACCAATACCTGCTGTAATCGCAAGCTTTAAGTTTTCTGGAATAATCGCAATGAGCTTTTCACGGAAGGGTGTTAAGCTTAAAATAATAAAGAGAATACCTGCAACAAAGACAGCAGCGAATGCTGTTAAGTAATCAATTTGACCGTTTGATGCAAGGACAACTGTATACGTGAAGTATGCGTTCAGCCCCATCCCCGGTGCAATGGCGATTGGATAGTTCGCACAAAGTGCCATCCAGCCTGTTCCGATAATGGCTGCAATAATTGTCGCCATAAATACTTGGTCAATCGGCACACCAGCATCAGCTAATATAATCGGATTGACGATAATGACATAAGCCATTGTCAAGAATGTAGTAAGACCCGCAAACATTTCGCGTTTGACGGTTGTATTGTGTTCTTTTAATTGAAACATAATCTCGCCTCTTTTGAATTCTATAAAGATAGAAGTTTTAAATATTCATAATACTATTAACTAAACACGAACGATTTAAACAACATTTAATATAATATTCGTTTTTAGAGTACTTTGCAATAACAAACGCTTTACTCGAAAGAAGTTCTAATAACGCGTATAATGGAAATATTCTAATAATAGGAGTGTGGGATATGAATTTACAATCAACCAAAAAGCTAGCAAATGGAGTAGAGATGCCGATTTTTGGACTAGGTGTTTACAAAATGACAGACCGCGATGAAACGATTGAGGCGATTCAAACAGCAATTGCTTCTGGTTATCGTGCCATTGATACGGCAGCGCTTTATTATAATGAGGCCGAGGTCGGCGAAGCGATTCGTCATGCGGGCGTGGCACGTGAGGAGTTATTTGTCACGACAAAGGTATGGAATAGTGATCAAGGCTACGACAATACACTGCGTGCGTTTGAGACATCACTTAAAAAATTGAATATGGATTATGTTGATTTGTATTTAACACATTGGCCAGTAGAGGGGAAATTTGTTGATACATACCGTGCGATTGAGCGTCTTTATGACGAAAAGCTAATCCGTGTGCCTGGTGTATCGAATCATCATCAGCCTCATCTTGAGCAAGTACTCGCAAAAGCAAATATTGCGCCGATGGTTAATCAAGTAGAACTTCATCCGTATTTAACGCAGGAGCAGCTGCGTGCATTTTGTGCGGAACAAAATATTGCTGTTACAGCGTGGTCGCCGCTCGGTCGCGGTGGGGTGCTCACAGATGAGTTACTCGTAAAAATCGGTGAGGCACACGGTAAATCAGCCGCACAGGTAGTCCTGCGCTGGCATGTACAAAACGATATTGTTGTCATTCCGAAATCGGTGACACCAGCACGCATTAAAGAAAATGCGGCTATTTTTGATTTTGAGCTAACAAATGAAGAAATCGCCCACATTAATGCACTGAACCGCGAGCAACGTTTCGGTCGGAGTCCGGATAATTTCCATTTTGATTTCTAAAACATATTGGAATAGTTGGGATAGTTTGTGTATACTAAACTTGTATTCTTTTACAAGAAGGGGAGAGAGAAGATGACAATTTCACAAACGATTACATTATCAAATGGTGTAGAAATGCCACGTGTTGGCTATGGTGTGTTCCGTATGAAGGAGCATGAAGTAGCCTATAATGGCGTGAAGGAAGCGTTAAAAGCAGGCTACCGTGCGATTGATACGGCAGCGATTTATGAAAATGAGGAAGCAGTCGGCGCGGCGGTTCGTGATTCAGGCATTGCACGCGAGGAGCTTTTCATTACGACAAAGGTATGGAATACGGACCAAGGCTATGACAACACATTGCGTGCATTTGAAACATCGCTTAAAAAATTAGGCTTAGACTATGTGGACCTTTACTTAGTTCACTGGCCAAAGCAAACATTTGTCGACACATATAAAGCAGTAGAGCGTCTGTATGAGGACAAATTAATTCGTGTACCAGGTGTTTCAAATTTCCATGTTAATCATTTAGAAAAGCTCTTTGCAGAAACGACAGTTAAGCCAGCAGTAAACCAAATTGAATGTCACCCGTCATTATCACAGGACGCGATTCGTGCGTTTTGCGCGGAGCAAGGGATTGCCGTTACTGCGTGGGCGCCACTTGGTACAGGCATTGTCTTCACACACCCTGTTGTAAAAAATCTTGCTGAAAAATACGGCAAAACAGAGGCACAAATTGTGCTGCGCTGGCAATTAGAGATTGGTAATATTATCATTCCAAAATCGGCAACACCATCTCGCATGGCGGATAACTTAAATATTTTTGACTTTAGCTTACAAGCGGATGAGGTCGCGGCCATTACGGCACTCAACACATTCCACCGCACTGCAACAAATCCAGATGATGTGTATGCAGGGTTAAAGCTCTAATAAAAAAATGACTGCCCCCATTTAGAGGCAGTCATTTTTTTCTTATTTATCCTTCACAACGATTGTTTCATTTAAGAACGGATGGTCAAATTGTAGCTGAATGGCATGTAGCTCGTACGTGCCACTATCTGTTTGACGTGCATCATACATCGTATCGCCAACAATTGGGTGACCTAAATAGGCCATATGCACACGGATTTGGTGTGTACGTCCTGTTTCAAGTACAAGGTGAACAACACACGTCCCTTTGTAGCGATTTACGACCTCGTAATGCGTTACAGCAGGTTGACCAGTAGGTGATACAACACGGCGTGTATTATGGTGGCGGTCTTTACCAATTGGCTCGTTGATTGTCCCGCTATCTGTACGCAGGTTGCCTTGCACTTCTGCTGCGTATGTGCGGGTAATTGTTTTTTCCTCAATCATACGGTCAAAAATAGACTTCGCAATCGGATGCTTCGCGACAAGCAGTAGACCCTTTGTCCCTTGGTCTAGACGATGTACATGCTCTGCGTAATGGCCGCCATTATCCTGAATATACTTCATGACATGGTTCATACATGTATTGCGGTCAAATTCGTCATTCGGATGTGTTGCCATTCCCTTTGGCTTTGACACGATTAAGCAGTGCTCATCTTCGTAGCGAATGTCGACGCGGCACTCATTTGTCGGCGTATAGCTTGACGCAGGTGTCTCAAATGCAAAAGTTAAAACAGTTCCTTTTGCGAGTGGGTCTTTCCATAAAACAGGCTCACCACTGATAGTGACAGCCTTTGCCATGCGTAGTTCATGGACGATTTTTTTGCCAAGACGCCATTTGGTACGTAGTAAATCTTCTACAGTAAGTTTGTCTTGTGCGATTGTGTAAGTAAACATAAATTTCCTCCTTAAAAAAGAAAATCGTGCTCGATGCCGAACACGATTGTTAGTGTTAGTTCGTTTGTACTTGCTCTAAAAATTGACGCGTTTCTGCTTCTGCTGCGTCTCCTACCAATTGTGCGACCGCTTTACCATTTTCAAAGTAAAGTAGTGTCGGTGTTGCAGTGATGCCGTACGTATCCCAAGCCTCATCATATTCTAACACGTTTAGCTGATTAACTGTTACACCATATTCCTCTGCAAGTGGCATAAGTTTTGGTGTGTAGTTTTTACAGTGTAAGCAAAGTGGACTAAAAAGATACGCAACAGTCGGTTCACCTGATGTGATTTGGTTTGCTAAATCATCCGGTAAAATAATATTTTGATAGTTTTTATCTGATAATAAATCAATCGTTGCTTGATTTAATTCGTTTGTACCATACGGATTGTCCTTTAATTTATTACTGTTTGACATATTCGTTAGTGCGATAATCGCCACAAATAATACAACGATGGCACCACCAAAAATTAAAAGCTTTTTCATAATTCATTGTCCCCCTTGATTGTCTTTAGCATGTAAAAGCTAACGCCGGCAATAATCACGAACGCTGTTAATGCTAAAAATGGAATCGTAATAAAGCCGAGCCAGTTAATATAATAGCCCGTGCATGACACGCGACCACATGCGGGTGCGCTGTCCTGTAGGAATGATACCTTTTGTATACCGTAATGGTAAAGCGAAATCGCCCCGCCAATACAAGCAAAAACAGCTGTCGTCAGTGCGATGCGTGCATTTTTTTGTATGTATGCAATAGTTGTCATGAGCACGATTGGGTACATGAAAATCCGCTGATACCAGCATAGTTCGCACGGCTCGTAGCCGCGTATTTCAGAAAAATAGAGTGATCCAAGTGTCGCCAGTAATGAAACAACCCATATAACGAGTAAGCTATTTTCGAGTTTTTTTGACATAGGTATAGCTCCTGCAATAATATTTTATACTTCTTGATTATAGTTGGAATAGAAAAGGAAGTAAATTAATTTGAATTTGTGGGTATATATATAGGAAAGGGGGAGTTAGGTATGACGGGTTCACTGGATATTACACAATTTGAAAAGCATATGGAAATACGCCCTATGACAATTGATGATATTGAGGCGATTTTAAAAATACAGCAGCTGTCGTTTCCGGGGATGGTACCGTGGGAGCGCGCGCATTTGCATAGCCATTTGACGATTTTTCCAGAGGGGCAGCTTGTCGCTGAATTTAATGGTCAGGTCATTGGTTCGTGCTCGAGTCTGCGTATTAACTTTGATGAGTATGATGACCGCCATACGTGGAATGATGTGACGGATAATGGCTTTATTACAAATCACGACCCGCAAGGCTATAATTTGTACGGCATTGAGGTGATGGTGCATCCGAATTATCGCCGCATGAAGGTCGGGCAGCGGCTGTATGAGGCAAGGAAGGACCTTGCACGTACACTGAATTTAAAGTCAATTATTATTGGCGGGCGCATTCCAAATTATCATTTGCACACGGACGAGATGAACCCACGCGAGTATGTCGATGCGGTGAGTCGTCATAAAATTTATGATCCGGTGCTGACATTCCAAATGATGAACGGCTTTAATTTAATGCGTATTAATCCAAATTATTTATCCGATGATGTGGCGAGTGGCAAGTACGCAACGCTGATGGAATGGAATAATGTCGACTACAAGCCATTATCAAAGCGCCATTTCAAAACGAGCTATCCGGTGCGCATTTGTGTTGTGCAATATATGATGCGCGCAATTGATAGCTTTGAGGATTTTGCAAAGCAGTGTGAGTATTTTGTCGATGTCGGCTCGGATGCGGCATCTGACTTTGTTGTGTTCCCGGAAATTTTTACGACGCAGCTCATGAGTTTCCTCAATGAAAAATCTCCGTCGCAAGCCGTGCGCAAGCTGACGGAATATACACCGCAATATATTGAGCTCTTTACGAATTTAGCGGTGCGCTACAATGTGAATATTATTGGCGGCTCGCATTTTGTGGAAGAAGATGATGAGGAAATTTACAATATCGCCTACCTTTTCCGCCGTGACGGCACAATTGAAAAGCAGTACAAAGTGCATATTACGCCAAATGAGCGCAAATGGTGGGGGATTAGTAGTGGGGATGTTGTCGAGGTATTTGATACCGATTGTGGCAAAATTGCGATTCAAATTTGCTATGATATTGAGTTTCCTGAACTGGCGCGCATTGCGACTGATATGGGGGCGAATATTATTTTTACGCCGTTTTGTACCGAGGATCGCCAAGGTTATTTGCGCGTGCGCTACTGTGCGCAGGCACGTGCGGTGGAAAATCAAATTTATACGGTCATCTCAGGCACGGTCGGTAATTTGCCTGAAACGGAAAATATGGATATCCAATACGCCCAGTCTGCTATTTTTGCACCGAGTGATTTTGAATTTGCACGCGACGGCATTGTTGGGGAGACGAGCCCAAATTTAGAAATGGTGCTCATTGGAGATGTTGATTTAGAAATTTTACGGCGCCAGCGTCAGGATGGGACCGTCAAGCATTTGAAGGACCGCCGCCATGATGTGTACCGAGTGAATTATTTGAAATAGTACCTAGACATTGCTCTAGGTGCTTTTTCTTTGCTAGTGGTATCATATGGATAAGAGGTGTTCGCAAATGAAGGACGTAACAATTTTAAAGGAAATTGCTGAGTTACTAAATGAGGAAACTGAAATGATTCCGATGCTAAACGGTGCATTATCAAAGTTTTTAAGTGGCACAAAATTTGAAACAGGCTGGATTTTTTTTATTGACGAAAAGGGCAAATCCCGCCTTGTTGCCCAGCAAAATTTGCCAGGAGCCTTGTCTTATAATCAATGTGAGCATTTAACGAGTGGGGGCTGCTGGTGTGTGTCGCGCTACCGCAAGGATGAGTTAAAAAAGGCGACAAATATTATTGATTGCCAGCGTATTGAAAGTGCGATTGACGCTTGTTGCGGTGATACAGAGGGCATTACAAAGCATGCGACCGTGCCGCTGCAATCAGGGCACGAGCGCTTCGGAATACTGAATGTTGCGTCGAAAAATACGGTGTCGTTCTCTGATGAGGAGCTTGATTTATTAGAGTCGGTGGCATTTCAAATGGGTTCGGCCATTAAGCGTATCCATTTAACGAACGAGCAGCAGGAAATTGCGCTTGTACAAGAAAGA
The DNA here is from genome assembly GCA_040274725.1 of Solibacillus sp. Classification (GTDB taxonomy): domain Bacteria; phylum Bacillota; class Bacilli; order Bacillales_A; family Planococcaceae; genus Solibacillus. The sequence goes on from JBEMAQ010000032.1 coordinate 20,868, forward strand.
AACCGCCTTGCACGTGACTTGCATGATTCGGTCAATCAGCTGCTGTTTTCTGTCACGTTAACGGCAAGAGCGGGTGTCGAGATGACGGCCGAAACTGAGGTCAAGGAAACCTTTAAAGAAATTCAAAGCCTCACGCAAGAAGCATTGACGGAAATGCGCACACTCATTTGGCAGTTACGCCCGCAAGGACTTGAGAGCGGCTTAATTGAAGCGATTAAAGTGTATGCGGAAATGCTTGGCTTAAAAATTTCTGTGCAAGTAACCGGTGTTATTCAGTTCCCATCAAGAGTAGAGGAGGCACTATTTCGCATTGTGCAGGAGGCTTTAAATAATATTCGTAAGCATGCCGGTGTGACGATGGCCGAGCTGTATCTGACTGTGACGGCTACGGATATTTTACTCGTTGTGAAGGATGCAGGGCGCGGTTTTATGGTCGATGCGTACGAAACAATTCCATCAATTGGTTTGCAGTCGATGAAGGACCGCGCGCATGCACTTGGTGGGACAGCAGATATCGTAAGTAAATTAGGCGAAGGTACGGAACTACTGATTCGTGTACCTTATTAAGGGGAGATTTTGATGATTCGTGTATTAATTGCAGATGACCACCATGTTGTAAGACGCGGGCTACTGTTTTTTTTGAAGACGCAAAAGGATATTGAAGTTGTGGGTGAGGCGAAAAACGGCTTGGAGGCAGTAGAGCTAGTGGAGAGCTTGCAGCCACATATTGTGCTGATGGATTTAGTGATGCCAGAGCTAGACGGCATTCAGGCGACGAAGCGTATTAAGGCGCAGTGGCCACAAGTCCAGGTGCTGATGCTGACAAGCTTTTCAGATAAGGATCATGTGCTGCCAGCAATTGAAGCAGGCGCTTCAGGCTATCAGTTAAAGGATATTGAGCCGGATGATTTAGTATTAGCGATTCGCCAAATTATGCGCGGGGAGCATACAATCCATGAAGAAGTAACGTCACAGCTTGAAGAGGGCTTGCGTGAGGAAGAAAATAAACCGCATATTCAACATCCATTAACACCGCGTGAGCAGGATGTATTAGCGGAGCTGACGAAGGGCAAAAGTAATCGTGAAATTGCCGCATCGCTTTTTGTGACAGAGAAGACAGTCAAGACGCATATATCAAATATTTTTACGAAGCTTGAGGTACAGGATCGTACACAGGCCGCGCTTTATGCGGTGAAGCACGGGCTGACGAAGGGCAGTGAGGAATAGAAAAAGGAGATTTTCGTATAGGCGAAAATCTCCTTTTTCTTAAAAATGATAATCATCATCTATCGCACTAGTCAGCTCATGCGGCTCAATATGGACAAGTACAACACAGTAGGGATTAAATTGCCGTACGGTCTGTTCGATTTTTTCAGTAATGGCATGGCTCTCCCGCACGTTGAGGAGCGGATTGACCGTTACAGTGACATCGACGAAGCTCATATTACCATGAGAGCGCCCCTTTAAATCAATGAGTGTAATGACCTCAGGGACGTTTTCAATGAGCTTCCAAAGTGATTCCGCCTCATCAATATCAAATGCATCCGTTAATGTTTGCACGGCCTCCCAGAAAATCTCAACCGCGGTTTTAATAATAATGACGCCGACAATGAACGCAGTAATTTTATCAATAATGGGCATACCAAAAATCGCACCAAAAATCCCGATAGCGGTCCCGATACTTACAAGGGCGTCAGAGCGGTTATCATAGGCTGCGGCTTTTACAGCTGTACTTTTAATTTTTTTCGCTAATGCTAAGTTGTAGTGGTAGACAAAATACATAATAATGGCACTAAAAATTGCTACATAAGCAGTTAACTGTGATGGTGTTTCGTGAGATTCATGCCAAAAGCTTTGAATCGATGTTGAAATAACCTGTAGCCCGACAACGAGCATAATGAATGACGCGACAAGTGAGGCGACCGTTTCTGCACGTAAATGTCCGTATGGATGGTTTGAGTCTGGTGGTTTTTGTGAAATGCGTAGGCCTACTAGTACGGCGACTGAGGCGATAATATCGGTTGTATTGTTTAGACCATCTGCTTTTAATGCAGCGGACATACCGAGTGTTCCGATAATGAGCTTCATGGCACTTAAAAAGATATACGTCCCAATGGATCGCCTGGCCCCTTTTTCACCGGCGCTTAAGTTTGTATTGCGCACCAAATTGTTTCCCCCCTCCAACTTTTGTCATTATACGAAAACGACTCCCAATTTGGGAGTCGTTTTGATTATTTTTCTGTTGATTCAGTTGCTTTTGTTACTTCAATATATAAAATATGATGACCATCAGATTCTTTAATTTTGAATAGGAAGCCTTGTTCCTCGATGGCATCGCCTTCTACTGCATCAAAATGCTGTGTCATAAACCAACCGCCGATTGTATCGATATCCGCATCTTCAATAACTGTACCAAGCATATCATTTACATCTGCTAAGAGCAGTTTTGCATCGATAATGTAGTGGTTTTCTGCAATTTGCTGTACTTCAGGAATTTCGTCCTCGTCAAACTCATCTTGGATATCACCAACGATTTCCTCGATAATATCTTCAATGGTTACAAGACCTGATGTCCCACCATACTCGTCCATTAAAATCGCCATATGAATGCGCTCTTTCTGGATTTTAAGGAGTAAATCACTAATTGGCATTGTTTCAATTACACGAATAACAGGCTGCATATAATCGGTAACAAGCTTGTCACCATTTGCAGGGTCTTTGATGTAGGCTGTTAATAAATGCTTCATATTGACTAAGCCGATGACATGGTCCTTGTCGCCATCGGTAATTGGGTAACGTGTATATTGCTCGACACCCATCACTTCAAATACGTCTTTTAATGTTAAATCTTTTTCGATACTAGTAATTTCAGTTCGAGGAACCATGATTTCCCTTGCTAGGCGCTCAGAAAATTCAAAAATACTGTTTACATATTCATATTCTGAATGATTGATTTCGCCGCCCTTATAGCTATCGGCCACAATAATACGTAGTTCTTCCTCTGAGTGCGCTACTTCTGATTCAGAAACAGGTTGTAAGCCGAAAAAACGGCCAAGCGCACGAGCAGCACCATTTAACGCACGGATAAATGGATACATAATATTATGGAATAAAATAATCGGACCTGCTAAATTTAGCGTCAATTCTTCAGATTTTTGAATTGCAAATGATTTTGGCGTTAATTCCCCTACGACAACGTGTATAAACGTTACAAGTGCGAATGCAATAGCAAATGAAAGTATAGGTGTGATGTTGGTTGGTAAATTCAACAATTCAAATAAAGGATGCAAAATTAATGCGAATGTCGGTTCACCTAACCAACCAAGACCAAGTGCGGTAATGGTAATACCTAATTGACAGGCGGATAAGTATTCATCTAAATTGCTGATTACTTTTTTAGCTTGTATCGCCTTTTTGTTTCCTTCAGCAACAAGCTGATCAATACGTGTCGTCCTTACTTTCACTATTGCAAACTCAGTTGCAACGAAAAATGCCGTAGCGGCAATTAATAGAGCGAATGCTCCAAGCTTAATGGTTAGCTCAACTATGTCTACGTCCAATGATCCCTTTACTCACGGCGCGAATGGGCGGGGCAAGTAAAGAATACACCTCCTAAAAATTTTTTTAATACTATTATAATAAAGGACATTGTTAAAAAAAACAAATATTGTACGTTGATAAATTTTACAGAAAATTACATAAAATAGAGCTTTCGCTTGACAAAGACAATCTGTACAGAAATAATATTACTATTATCAATAATCGAAAAATGGATTCTAAATCAATTTGCCGCCAGCAATTGTGGAACGATTATTTTAGATTATTTTCAATGCGCATAATAAATGGAGGGTCTGAATATGTTCAGAACCCTCCATTTATTTGTATTTGCATGCATTAAAAGAGACTGCCTTTTTTAACTGAACGACTGACACCAGACTGCTCTAGGCTTACATCTAATGTCACAAATTTTTAAAAGGAAGTTTTTCGAGTTTGCTTGAAAAACGCTGGACTTAGATTAACGAATGGTACTTGATGAAATTATTCATAAACATGAAACGTCATGAGCTCGTGAATCATTTTCTCAACTTGCTCGCGCTCACTGGGCGAGACACCGAGAAAATGAATCGCCCCATTTTTTTCATACTCGGCTTGATAGCGTCGCTGTTTGTAAAAGAAGCTAATTGTCCAACCTGGAATTTGACTATTTTCGAATAATGGCTTTACGTGAAAATGTTGAATCATGAAACTTCACCCCTATATCATCGTACAAAATAGTAGGGCTGTTGTACAATGAAAAATAGGGTAAAAATGTTATAATACATTGACTAACTGAAAAGAGAGGATTCGTATGGACATATTAGGACTTTTACTATTATTAGCAGGTGTCGGTGCGATTGTTGGCGCGGCGACGAACTATATGGCAATTAAAATGTTATTCCGTCCGTATAAGCCGATTTACTTTATGAAATGGCGCTTGCCGCTGACACCAGGGCTTATTCCGAAGCGTCGTGACGTGCTCGCGGTGCAGCTAGGGAAAACCGTATCGGATTATTTATTAACACCCGCAACGGTTAAAAAGAAATTTTTATCACCAGAAGTGCGTATGAGTGTACTGACATTCGCGCAAGACAAGGTGCAGAAGGAAATTTTTACGGATGACAAGACGATTAAAGAATGGTTAACACTTGCAGGCTTTGAGCATTTACCACGCACGGTAGAGGGCAAAATTGATGTCGTGATTTACAATCAATTTGAGCAAGTGAAAAATACGTTATCAACGAAAAAAATACGTGAACTACTTCCAGATGATTTAATACCTGTGCTTGATCAAAAGGTGGAAGAGGCAGTCACGCAAATTTTACAAAAGGGTGAGGACTTCTTCTTATCACCAGAAGGGGAAGCAACAATCAAAAATATGCTGGATGATTTCCTGGCGACAAAGGGCTCGCTTGGCGGCATGATTCAAATGTTCTTCGGTGATTCGTCGTCACTTGTCACAAAAATTCAAACAGAACTTGTGAAATTTATTCAAGCACCGGGAACGACGCTATTACTACAGCGCATTTTCAGTGGTGAATGGGATAAAATTAAAGAACGCCCTGCAATGGACTTTATGAAAGATGTAAAGTTTGATACGATTGTAGAAAGCATTCAAAGCTATGCAAAACGAGAGCTTGCACTGGATTCAAGATTAGATAAAACGATTAATGATTACTGGCCAAATGGCGCAAACTGGGCGACAAATGATTTGTTGCCAAAAATGATGGACAAGGTGTTTACAGAGGCAGAAGGTAAAATTGAAGATGTGCTTGCACGTTTGAATTTAGCGGAAGTTGTACGTGAACAGGTCGATTCATTCCCAATTGCAAAGTTAGAGGAACTAGTATTAGGTATTATTAGCCGAGAATTACGTATGATTACGTGGCTCGGTGGGATTATCGGTGGTCTTGTCGGGATTATTCAAGCAGTGATTGTTTTTCTAACAAATTAAAGAGAGTAGGCTAATGATGACAATTTATCAGCATATCGCAAATGTACAACAAGCTTTCCGTGAGCTACCAGAATTCAAGGCATTAGAAGCGGCAGTAGAAGCAGTACGCCAAGACGAAGAGGCGAAAACATTATTTACAAATTTCCGTGATGTTCAAATGAAATTACAGCAAAAGCAAGTCGCAGGTGAGGAGTTAACAGAAGATGAGTATGTGTACTTACAAAAGACAGCGCAACTTGCTCAAGGGAACATGAAAATTTTGGAAATGTTAGAAACTGAAATGGCATTAAGCACGACTTTAGAAGAAGTGACACGTCAAATTACAGAGCCGATTCAAGGTTTATACGACGGATTATAGTAGAGGGGATTCACACGAATGTGTGGATCCTTTTATTTTGCCATCGCGTATTTTGGATACTTGCCTGCATATTGTGAGAAGGATTTTTTAAACTGTGTACATGTAGAGGCAGAGCTAGCAATATGAAGCTCATCAAGATAAAGCATCGAATAATTAAAATGCTGTTGGAAAAATCGTTGGGCATTTTCGTAGCGATTATTGAGTGAAATGGCACCGTATAATTCGTCTTTATCAACTAAGAAAATGAGGTCACAGATTTCTTTGTGCTGTTGATATTGAAGTGAAATAGTAATATAGAATGTTCGTTCATCGCAGCGTTTAATGTCGAATTCATGGAACGTAATCGTAATTTGCTTCGTAATATTGGTGAATAATGGAGTAGAAACAGGCGGCTTGAATATGGACATAGTTAAAACCTCCCTTGATATTTTGAATATTAAGAAAATTATAAATTATATGATGAAAAATGTCTAATGTTAGTAGGGACACTTTCATAGCAGGACACTTAATTAAATTTAGTATAAGCCCCTACTATTAAGCTTAAGTTAAGCTAATGTATGGATTTTTCTATACAAGCAGTATTTTGTCGAAAGATTTTCAAGGAAAAATTTATCAGACAGCAAAATACGTGCAATATTTGATACAATAGGATAGATTTTTGGAATGAAGATTTTAATGAAAGTAGAGAACAGTGATGAAAACAATTCATATTCATGAGCAGTTTAAGGAAGACTGGAGTCGCGTCCTTAATCATATAGCTAATTTATTTTACGAGGATTCAGTCATTACGTTTGAGCAGGACGGCGCGGACATGTCAATTTCGTTTACGCATGACATTTTGCCAGACTTTTCGATTCAGACATCGGCGCGTCTTGTAGTAGACGGGCAAGAATATACACATAACTATTCAATCGGTTACGCAACAGAAGGCACGGAAAAGGAGCAAAACATCCGCCTAAAGCGTGCGCTGTCGCATGTTATGCTAGACGTATTAGAACAATATTCAGGTATGTCGCAGCAATGGGGGATTTTAACAGGGGTGCGCCCAACGAAGCTGTACCATAAAATGCGTAAAGAGGGCATGAGCGAGCAGGAAATTTTTGATAATCTAAAAACGGATTTCCGTCTATCTGATGCGAAAATTAGCTTACTGAAGGAAATTGTTGCGATTCAGCTAAATGTTATTCCAGATTTAGACGAGCTAGGTCGCGAAATTTCAATTTATATTGGTGTGCCGTTCTGTCCGACAATGTGTGCGTACTGCACATTCCCGGCATATGCCATTCAGTCAAATCGTAAAGCGGGACGCGTCGACAAATTTATCGACGGGCTGCATATTGAACTACGTGAAATGGGGAAATGGCTAACGGAGAAAAATATGCGCATTACGTCAATTTATTGGGGTGGTGGTACACCGACTTCAATCGAGGCAGACGAAATGGATGCGCTCTATAAAACGATGTTTGACGCGTTCCCAAATCCGGAGTCAATCCGCGAAATTACCGTAGAGGCCGGTCGCCCAGATACAATTACACCGGAAAAAATTGACGTATTAAAAAAATGGGGCATTGACCGGATTTCAGTGAATCCACAAAGCTATACGCAGGAAACATTAAAAGCAATCGGACGTCACCATACAGTAGAAGAGACGGTCGAGAAATTCTGGCTATCACGTAATATGGGCATGAATAATATTAATATGGATTTAATTATTGGACTGCCAAATGAGGGCATTGAAGAGTTCCGACACTCACTGGAAGAGTCGGCAAAGATGCAGCCAGAAAGCTTAACGGTGCATACACTTAGCTTTAAGCGTGCCTCAGAAATGACGCGCAATAAAGATAAATATAAGGTAGCAGACCGTGATACAGTTGCCGAAATGATGAACATGGCAAGCAATTGGACGAAGGCAAATGGTTATGTGCCGTATTATTTATATCGCCAAAAAAATATTTTAGGGAACCTTGAAAACGTGGGCTACTGTAAGCCTGGTGAGGAATCTATTTACAATATTGTTATTATGGAAGAGGTTCAAACGATTTTAGGTATTGGCTGTGGTGCTTCATCGAAATTTGTACACCCTGAAACAGGGAAGATTACACAATTCCACAACCCAAAAGACCCAGCGGCCTACATTTTAACGTTTGAAGAAGCAATTGAGAAGAAGATTGCGATTTTAAACGAATTGTATAAATAATCCAAAGTGTCCGAGAGCAAAATTGCTTTCGTGACACTTTTTCTACTATTATATATGCTAAAATATAGAAGAAAAATGAACAAGAAAGAAAAGGGATAAAGCAATGAAGAAATTATTGATATTTTTGATGGCGTTATTACTTGTCGGCTGTACGGAAGTAACAACACCTGTTAAACAGCCACCAACTGGAGCACCGGGTAAGGAAATGCTTGTGCACTTTATTGATGTTGGGCAAGGTGATTCGATTTTAGTGCAGTCACCGAATGGGAAGACAATGCTAATAGACGGTGGTGTGAAGGGCGCTGGGAAAGATGTTGTTGCTTATTTACGAGGCATGGGCGTGAGTCAACTTGATTATGTTGTAGCGACACATCCAGATGCCGACCATATTGGTGGCTTAATTACGGTGCTAAACTCTATTTCGATTAAAAACTTCGTCGATTCGGGAAAGGTGCATACATCACAAACATTTGAGGAAATGCTAATGCTTGTAAATGATAAAAACATTCCATATACCGTACCAGAAATTGGTGATACGTTGCCACTTGATGAGGCATTAAAGATCGAGGTGCTAGCTGCGGATGAGCAGGCATCGGATAATAACGAGGCGTCGATTGTATTGCGAATTGCATACAATGATATTTCATTTTTACTTACAGGTGATGCAGGTATTTCAGGCGAAAAGGAAATGATGGCGCGCGGTGATGTGCAGGCAACAATTTTGAAGGCCGGGCATCATGGCTCAAATACGAGTAGCTCACCAAGCTTTATTGAGGCAGTACATCCACAAGCTGCAATTTTAAGCTATGGGCAAGACAATAAATACGGTCATCCACATGTAGAAGTAATTGAATCACTACAAAGAGTTGGCAGTGATATTTACGGTACGGCAGAAGTAGGGACAATTATTGTAAAAACAGATGGTACAACATTCGAGGTCAATGCATCGACTTGGACAGGTGATGGCACGGACATTGATACGAGTGCAGCAAGTACGGCACCAGTAGTTTCAAAAGCTGATAAGATTGAGCTAGCTAGTAAGGATGTGCAGGCGGAAATTGTTGCTATTCAAAATAATAGTGATGCAGATGTATCACTTGCAGGCTGGCAGCTAATCTCAGTAGAGGGCGATCAGGTGTATAACTTCCCAGAGATTACACTCAAAGCTGGCAAAGTAGTTTATGTAACGAGTGGTCCAGATGCAAAAGCAGGTACGAACTATTTAGAGTGGACAAAAAAACAAATTTGGTTAAATACAGGAGATCCAGCGCAGTTAAAGAATGCTAAAGGGGAGATTGTAAGTGAATTGGAATAATTACACATTAGACCGCTTCGAGGGACATTACGCTGTTTTTTTGAAGCGTCCAGCAGAGATAGAGCAGCTACTTATTCATCAAAATGACTTACAGGTTCATTTAAAGCAAGGAGACTTAGTAAAAATTCAAGACTATGGCACAGGATATAATATTGAACTTTTACAAGAGGAAACAGCCCAAAAAAAGCAACAAATTGCGGATTTAATGAAACAACTACGCAATAAGAGAAAATGATTTTTTTTAGGTATTATGTAGGCTTTTCGCTTACATAGTGCCTTTTTTAGTTTTTATGTTTTTTTGTAGTTTTATTTATGTGAAAAAAGTGATTGAAATCCAAATAAAAGGAATATATAGTAACTTTATGTAAATTATTTTCGTATAATAAAAATGAGAATTCTAGCACTTTAATTTAATAGAGTCAAATGTTTTAATTGATAAAATGGATTATTTTCTTTTATTATGACAACATATTGAGCAAATACTTAATAACATTGACACTTTCCTCCTAGTAAATTAAAATTCGAGATGTTGAACGAGGTGTATTAGTATAATAAATATTAGGGAATTCAAAATGTATGAAACAGGATTAAAATGCTTTTTTGGTCCATTAGAGGCTAAAGTAATGGAAGTACTTTGGCATCGTGAGGCACATCTTACGATTAAAGAAGTGCAGCAAGCATTACAAAAAGAAAAGGCAACGAAATTTAATACTGTGATGACGATTATGAATCGACTAGTTGATAAGGGAATTCTTGAAAAGAGAATCGAAGGTCGTTCTTCTTTGTTTAAACCTGTTCAAACAAGAAATGAATTTTTAAATGCACAGTCACAAGAAATGGCGCACTTATTGACAAAGCAATTTGGTCACACAATAGTAAGTCATATGATTGATGTATTGCATGAGGCAGATGAATCGTTAATAATGCAGATGGAGCGAAAAATTAACGAATGGAAAAAGGTTGAATAGTCACCGGAGTCCAGCTGTATCATTTGAGGGATCTTGTTTATTCAAATGATAGTGCAATACATGCGTGATAACTGTATTTAAAAATTGATTAGTTTAAACAACTCTTAGATTAGAAAAGATCGTTTTGTATGCGCTTTTATTTCTAACTGAGAAATGGGCGCAATGTTTTTAGCTAGTAAAACCTATTAATAAGGTGTTAGTGGTGAAAAGAAATAATTACCATATTTTAGTTTTTGGAATCAAGGAGAGATAAGATATTATCGTAAGTTATAACGTCATTTTTTTATAAAATGAGCTACTCTCAGGATTTAATGATTAAAATAGGGTATAACAAAACGAGAACGAAATTTTCCATCTTCGAAATTTTATTAAAATTGTTAGATTCCCGAATCCATGTTATTATTACTAATTGCGTCTACGTTGCCTTATATAACCCGTACTACAATGGTTTCAAAATCAATGGGCAGATATCGGCTAAGTGGAGCGATTGACGGTACTACAATGTTTTTGAATGAGACACCACTTCAACATGGAACTGACATACTTCACCTTGTGAGGGACTGGCAGTTCACGATTCCAACTATTAATGACTGGAATTTCGTGTGTTATTTTGTGTAACTTGCTTTAAGAATGTGATGAAAACATCTTTATTGGTTTGTGGGGGATTTTTTATGGAGAAGTACACTACATAATGTAGTGTAAAAGATACGTAAAAAAGAGAAAAACAACCATTTAATTGAGTGAGTATCCTAAATAAAGTACACGACATCGATTTGAAAGGAGTTCAATTATGAAATTGAATATCAAAGGAACTTTTCTAGCGCTATTAGCAATGAGTGCTGCTGTTCTAGCAGGCTGTGAACCGTTATTAGTATTAGATCCTAAAGGTCCACAGGCAGAAGTTCAAGCAAATGATACAATGATGCTAATTTATTTAATGTCAGGAATTGTATTAGTTGTATTACTTATTTTAGTTTTCATGCTTGTTAAATACCGCTCTTCAAAAACTAGCAATGAATATGAGCCACCTCATATTCATGGTCACTGGTTAGTAGAAACAATTTGTATCGGTATTCCAATCATCATCGTTATTTTCTTATCTGTTCGTTCGATTGAAAGTAACTATGCAGTAGAAAGTGCACCAGAGCAGTATGCAGATCAAGAGTCATTAGTGATTTATGCGTCTTCATCAAACTGGAAATGGCACTTCAGTTATCCAGAGCAAGGAATTGAAACGGTTAACTACGCATTCATTCCTGTAAACCGTAACATCGAGTTCAAATTATACTCTTACGGTCCAATTACAAGCTTCTGGGTTCCACAATTAGGTGGACAAAAATATGCCATGTCAGACATGGTAACAACTTTACACTTAGCAGCAGATGTTGAAGGCGAGTTCTTCGGACGTAACGCAAACTTCAGTGGTGCTGGTGTAGCTGAAAACACATTTGAAGTGACGTCTATGTCACCTCAAGCCTTCGATGAGTGGGTAACAGAAGTTCATGAAACTGCTGAACCACTTACAGAAGAAAAATTCAATGAAATGTTAGAGCCAGGACACTTAGGTCGCTCTACTTATACAGGTACACACTTAGAGTTCTCTCCAGCGCCATCACATGAGCATGGCACAGTTGCTGGTGAAGAGCCAGGCGAAGAACATACTGAAGAGCATTCTTCACATTAGTTTTTTAGCAAGAAATTTGAAAGGAGCACTATACTATGTCGGAATTTTTTGCACAGTTTGCAGTTCCACACCCAAGTACATTAATTTACATTGCAATGGCTTCAATCATCCTTGGCGGGATCGCGTTAGTTGCAGTAATTACGTACTTTAAATTATGGGGCTATTTATGGCGTGAGTGGATCACTACTGTAGACCATAAAAAAATCGGTATTATGTATCTTGTAGTAGCATTATTAATGCTATTCCGTGGTGGCGTAGACGCAGTTATGTTACGTTACCAATTAGCTATACCGGAAAATTCATTCTTAACAGCACAGCACTATAACGAAGTATTCTCAACACACGGGGTAGTAATGATTTTATTCATGGCAATGCCATTCATTACTTTCTTCTTTAACTTCTTAGTTCCATTACAAATCGGGGCACGTGATGTTGCGTTCCCACGTTTAAACAACTTAGCTTTCTGGTTATTCTTCATGGGTATGGGATTATTCAATATCTCATTCATCGTTGGTGGTTCACCAGACGCAGGTTGGACTTCTTACTTCCCATTAGCAGATAACGAGTTCTCTGCTTCTGTAGGTACGAACTATTACATGCTTTCACTGCAAATTGCAGGTCTTGGTACGTTAATGACAGGTATTAACTTCATTACGACAAT
>JBEMAQ010000033.1:0-28409 GCA_040274725.1 Solibacillus sp.
CATGCTCAGTGTGGTCTACGTGAGAAACCATTGGTACGATTGAAGAAATCGCGCCACCTTTAGCGTATGATTTCGTTACGAAGATACCAAGACGCGCGTTACGAGCGAAGTCACCAGAACCGCCGATACCGTTCATCATACGAGTACCTGATACGTGTGTAGAGTTTACGTTACCGTAGATATCTAACTCAAGAGCTGTGTTGATTGAGATTAAGCCCAAACGACGGATAAGCTCTGGGTGGTTAGAGATTTCTTGTGGACGTAAGCAGATTTTGTCTGCGTACTTCTCTAAGTTACCGTATACTTTTTCTTGTAATTCTTTAGTAAGTGTAATAGAAGCACCTGCTGCAAAGCGTACTTTACCAGCATCGATTAAGTTAAATACTGCATCTTGTAATACTTCAGAAGCTACTACTAAGTTTTCGAATTCTGAATCAGCGAAGCCGTCAAGTACAGCATTTGCTACAGAACCTACACCAGATTGTAATGGTGCTAATTCGTTTGTTAAGCGACCAGCTTTGATTTCTTCACGGAAGAAGTCAAGTAGGATGTTCGCCATATTTTGTGTTTCCTCATCTGGAGGAACGATCATTGAAGGCGCATCTGGCTCTTCAGAAATAACGATTGCTTGAATTTTCGCTGGGTCAACTTTAATACCGATAGTACCGATACGTTGTTCAGCGTTTGTCATTGGAATTGCTTCACGCTTACCTTGCTCAGCAGGTGTGTAAATGTCGTGAATACCGATTAATGACTCTGGGTGAGAAAGATTTAACTCGATAATTACGTTTTCAGCGTAGTCTACGAAGATGTTAGAGTTACCAACAGAAGTTGTTGGGATGATCATACCGTCTTCAGTAATTGCTGTTGCTTCGATAATCGCGTGTTTGATTGGGCCAATGATACCTTGACGTACAAGTTCTGCATTGTGAGAAAGGTGAGCGTCAACGTAAGTTACGCTACCTGCGTTAATCATGTTACGGATACCAGAATCAGCTTGGAATGGTCCGCGTTTACGGATTACACCAGCTTCTGCTAAATATTTATCTACTTCAGGACCTAAAGAAGCGCCTGTATATACATCAATTTGGAATTTTTCATTTTTAGCACGTTCTACTAATGCCATAGGAACAACTTTTGCGTCCCCAGCGCGTGTAAAGCCTGACATACCTACTACACTGCCGTCTTCAATTAAAGCTGCAGCTTCTTGTGCAGATACAACTTTATCTTGTAATTGTTTTAAACCTAAACGTTTCTCAACTCGTGGATCCATTTAAAAAATCCTCCCCTAAAAAGTTTTTTGATGGTTCTGAGAATGCAGAAAATATTGTAATTTTCTGTCTTTTCGAGCGTCCTACTTACTGACGTATAACGTAATAATAACACCGAATTGTCACAAATTCTTCAAATCTCACATAAAAGCGCTTAAAAAATGTTTTAAAGAGATAAAAACGATATTTTTGCGTATAATGATTTATTTATCGAGCGAATCTGCGTATTTTTAGTTGGCGGAAAATTACAAAAGACCTTTTGTAATTAGTACAAAAGGTCTCCTTGAATGTTATGAGAATTTTAATTTTTGCTTTGTGATAAACGAACAGAAATTAGAATCCTAATGAACGACGGAAGTAGCTTGCATAGCGTTGGCTAACAGGAATACGAGTGCCGTCTTTCATAATTAATAAGAATGTTGAATGAGAATCTGGTTGAATTTCTTCGATGAAATCAATGTTAACAATGTATGAACGGTGGCAGCGAATAAAAGAATCTGGTGCTAAAAATAGCTCAAGATCGCTTAAGTTTAGACGGTGATAGCCTTCACGTCCCATTGTTTTTACGAATGTTTTGCGTAATTGCGTTTCTAAATAAATAACTTGGTTATGCTTGATTGGGTACCAGCAATCATCAATTTTAACAGTAATATAGTTTGTTAAAAATGGTGATGGTTTTTGAGGGAAGATTGCTGTGATAGCACCTTTTGTTTCGCCTTCCTCGATAAGTGGGATACTCATACCGAAATAAGGAACACCGAAAACATCAGACTCAATGTAAGAATTAATCTTTTGACCATAAGTCAATGCTTTATGTGCTGCAGAGCCTTCTTTGATTGGGTCACCTGGCTTGATCTTTAGGTCAACCTTTTTACTTGGTTGGTAGTACAAATACTCATTTGTATCTGAAATAGCGATGGACGTATTTTCAGGGAAAAATTCTTTAATGACGTCCATAATTTCTTCAATTTGTTTAGGATCCACTTTCTAACACCTCTTCATAAGCATTTTAAACAATTATGACGTATTTTGCTACAGATTTAAAGTATTTAAGAGAGAAGATTTACGAATAATGTAGAGATATGTATGAAATGTTTACTTGAAATTTGATTTTTCATACATTTTAAAACTTAGATGTATTTTATTGTAAAATAATTCAAGTGTGTAATGTTCGAATTTTTGAAGTAAATAAAGGATGTACACATATAGAGCTAAATTGACTTCATATGAGGGAAAATAAAATGTGTCGGAAATATGTAAGGTTATTTGCTGGAAAATTATAAAAAATAAAAAAATAAATCAAAAATTTATGTAATAGTCTATTTAAATTGTGTAATTATGAGGATTTGGTGACTATTCATCTAAACAAAAAATGGTTAAATAGAAAAATTATCTAATTCAATGAGATTTTTGGACTATCAGGCCGCTAAAATTAGGTTGATAAAAAAATATAAATTATGGTAATATTCAGTTGAGTAATATTGTTAAATGAATAAATATTCCTTTTTGATTAGAGATAAATGGTTTATTTACTTAGATGAATAAGCATTTATCTGCAAAAAACATATTAAATACACCGTTAAATTTTATAATTTATTACATATTTTAAAAATAAATAAATGTTATTTTATGTAAAAAATAATGCGATATGCATTCTGAAGAGGGATGGGGTAATTTATGCAACTACATCAGCATTCAATATCTGAAACAATTTCCAAGCGTTATTTCCAAGAGATTGATAATATTAATCAATATGCTGGAATTGAAGACTTTTTTACAATCGAATCAAAACTACTTTTTGAAATCTATCATCTTGAATCAGCGAAAGCAAAAAAATCTTTGCATGAAATCATTGATATTCTTTCTGTTCGTTTTGGTAAGCAAGTAATTAAAATGGTACGTAGCTACTTTATTACGTTATCTTCAATCGTTGCACGTAAGCTATTAGATAACCAAGTTCCTTCAAAGAAGGCCTTTGCATTTAATTTAGCCTGCTCGGATATGATTGAAAATAATATGAAGGATGCGGAATTTTTACAGTTTGCAGACGATTTAATTGATTTTTATGTGTACTTTATTGCAGATCGCAAGCAGCCAACATTCCGTCATCAAACGGTGAATAAGGTCATTATGTATATTAATGATGAGCTAGAAAATGATTTGACAGTGGAAAGTATTGCATCTAATTTCCATATTAGTACGAGCCACTTATCGCGTATTTTCCGTGAGCATGTCGGGATTACGTTAGTAGAATACTTAAATGTACGTCGTGTAGAAGAATCACAATATTACTTACGTCATACAAATAAAAGCATTACATCGATTTCAGATCAGTTCCATTTCTGTAATCAAAGCTACTTTACTCGTATTTTCAAAAAATACACAGGTGTCACACCAAAGCATTTTCGTGATGAATTGCATCATGAATTTTATCGCTTTGAAATTGGCGAGCCTGAGTACGAAAAGGTTTAACATCACAATACATAAAAGAAATAATATTTGGAAAGTCGGGGCAGTGATGTCTCGATTTTTTGTGGTTCTTAATGGTTAAAGATGTCATAAGTAAAATCCTCAAATAATATAAGAAAACATGATAGAATAATTGTAATGTATGAAGAGAGAAGGCATTTTATGGGAAAGTTATCAACGAAACGTAATAACCGAACAATTATTTTTGGGGCAATTATTTCTTTCGTATTGCTTTTAGCGATTATTGGCTCGATTTTTTATAAGACAGATAAGGTAGAGCCAGTAGCACAGCAAGAAACGCTTATCGACAATAAGCAAGAACAGGCGCAACCAGTAACACAAGCTGAACAGCAAACTCCACAAGTAGAGCAGAAAAATATAGAACAACCAACAGCAACAAATGTAGAAGAGAAACCAGTAGAAAAGGTATCACCAGCAACAGCATCTGAGAAAGAGGATTCTACAAGTGGGTATATTGAAGGTCAAAAGCCACCAACAGAACCGACGTATATCAAGGGGATTTTGATTGCCAACAAAAAATATCCATTACCAGCTACGTACAATGAAGGTGAAGATCCGACAGCAAAGGCGGCCTTCGAGAAAATGGCGGCCGCGGCGAAGTTAGAAAATATTGAGCTTGTCGCATTTAGTGGTTTCCGTTCATATGAATATCAAACGACGCTCTACAATAACTATGTCGCGCGTGACGGGCAGGAAAAGGCAGACCGCTATAGTGCGCGTCCAGGCCATTCAGAGCACCAAACAGGCCTTGCATTTGATATTGGTGAAAAAGGTCGCGAGGATTTATGGCTAACGAGTGCTTTTGGCGAGACAGAGGCTGGGCAATGGCTTGTGAAGAATGCGCATAAGCACGGCTTCATTTTGCGCTATCCGAAAGGGCAAGAGCAAATTACAGGGTTTATGTATGAGTCGTGGCACTTCCGTTATTTGGGGATAGATATTGCAACGAAAGTATATGAATCAGGTGTGACATTAGAAGAATATTTAGGCATCAACTAAAAAATGCGTACCGAAATTACTCGGTACGCATTTTATAATATTGGGGACAATAATCTTGAAATCGACTCTTTAAATTTAATAGCTGTAGAGCGGTTATTATAATTCTCAATTGTTAATTCGGAGCAGTCGAGTATATCGTGCTCAAAAATTTCTGCTAGCTGATGCGCAACGTTGTGGTCATAAATCATTGTGTTAATTTCAAAATTGAGGCTGAAGCTACGTACATCAATATTCGCTGTACCAACCGTCGCGGCCTCGTCATCCACAACAATCATTTTTGCATGAATAAAACCTTTGTCGTAGTTATATACTTTAGCGCCCGCCTGGACGAGCTGACCAACATAGGAATACGTCGCCCAGTAGACAAACATATGATCAGGTTTATTTGGAATCATGATGCGTACATCGACGCCGGAAAGTGCTGCAACGCGCACCGCATCTAAAAAGCTCTCGTCCGGTATGAAGTACGGAGATTGAATATAGATATAGCGCTTCGCATTTGTAATAAGTTTTAAATAATTATTTTTAATGACTTGCCATTCTGTATCTGGTCCACTCGAAATAATTTGTAGTGCCACGTCACCTTTTTTTGGAATAATCGGGAAATAGCGCTCGGAATAATGAATACGCTGTTTCGAGCTCGCTTGATTCCAATCTAAAATAAAGCGTGTTTGCAACGGATGCACCGAGCTCCCTTCAATGCGTAAATGTGTATCGCGCCAGTAGCCGAATTTTTTATTGAGTCCGAGATACTCATCCCCAACATTAAAGCCACCTACATAACCAATACGGCCATCAATAATGGTGATTTTGCGGTGATTTCTAAAATTAAGGCGTGGATTAATCATCGGTAAAATAGAAGGAAAGAAAACCTCTACCTCACCGCCAACAGCTAAAAGCGCTTTAAAATGACGTTTATGCACACCACGTGAACCCATTTCATCAAATAAAACCCGCACCTTCACGCCTTGTTTTGCTTTTTTTATGAGCGTGTTTAAAATGCGGTTTCCTAAATTATCAATTTTGAAAATGTAATATTGAATATGAATATGGTCTTTAGCAGCTAAAATATCTTGGATAAGCGCTTCGAATTTATCGCCCCCATCTTGATAAATATCAAGATGATTATCCTGTGTAAGTACGGCATTATTTGTCGTTAAGTTCATATAAATAAGATGATTATAATCTTCGACATGATTTGTGCGGTATTCAAGCGTACCGTTTTTTATGGCATCAATTTGATACGTGATGAGCTTATCAATCCCAATACTTTTGCGTCCATCCCAGCGGAATAGATGCTTTTTCCGGAGCTGTCTGCCGAGCATTAAATAGAGAATGAAGCCGACAAGTGGTAAGAAAAATAACACAAGTAGCCATGCCCAAGTAGATGAAGGGTTTTTCCGCTCCCAAAAAATAACGGCAAGTGCAAATAAAATATTTAAAAATGTAACTAAAGGTAGTAATACCAATACATTCAGTTGCGATAAGAAATTCAACATACTCACCTACTTAAAAATCGTTATATTCATTATAACGTAATTCGGTAAGTCTTCAAAACATTGTCAGCCTATTAATAGTCCTCTGCATAAAACAAGATGTCATTAAAATCGCGCTTCTTTAATTTTTCAGCGTTAATGAAAAAACTAATGACGCCACTATCGCCCCACATAATCGACTGGGCATCATTCGAAATAAGCTGAAACAATAATGTGTCGTATTTATAAAATGAAGGATTTTTAACTCGGATATCTTCATCAATGAAATACGGATATCCACCTATTTTGTGATCGGCACTTAAAAAATATTCGAAGTAAATATCATGTAACGTTTGGCCACCTGTTGTAAAAGGCTGTGCTAAAAAATTTGAATCGATATAATGTGCTAGCCGAAAGTCAGTAGCTGATACCGGTTCAAAATGTGTATGGGAAACTAATAATTGTTCGTAATGAATTGGGAAATTTGTGAAATTTGCATCGTGTAAATAATTAGGCGTAGAAATGTCTAGATCACTTGTGATTGTTGAATAATAACGAACAGAGAAGAGTGAATTAGCTTGCTCGAGTGTATAGTCCTCGTAGCAATTTTGTGCGATAAAAAATTGCAATATTCCTTCTGTTGGAAATTCCTTTGGTGCTATAATGTCTGCAAAATTTAGCTGAGCTAGTAAAAGCATCGGTTGCCCGTTGTCATCGAGTACAGGCTGCTCATTTTTAGGTAAGTAAGGATAACCAGCTAATTTACTTTGTAGAGTGTTAGGTTGGATAGCTGTTGGTGTTAAAATCGTTGTTTCACAAATGGAGCTTTGTAAAGTCAACTGAATTGGTAAAAATTCATCGGGCATAATAAACGACTTTGATGAACTCATGGATGTTCCTCCTTTGATGTAAACGTTGAAGTATATTGTTTTACAATAGTTAATTTTTAACTATGCGATATTTAATTACTTCCACGGTTAAAACTTCCTAAACATACGAAAACGTTATATGCTATTATAAGAAGAGGTTTTTACTATTTCTGTAGTGTAAATTGAAAAAGTTTTAATATATGTTAAAAAACTTTCGAGCGATAGTTATTAAAAGTCATAAATAGTTACACTCGTTTGTCTGAATTTATGTGATTTTACCCTTTTTATGCGATTTGTTTTAAATAGAAAAAAATTAGGGTATTTAATTTGTAACAAAATTGAAAAACTTTCAACTGTTAATAAATGATATGATAAATAAAGAAGTTGAATGTCTGACATCCTTGGGAAATGGAACTTTTAATAATGAAGCGCGTTATATAAAGTAGGAGACTGAAAGGTTGAGGTGGATTGCTATGACGAAAGAAATTGACTTAAAGCAAATCATTACAAATTTATCAATGCAAGGTGTTAAAGCGACCGTGACAAAATCACGTTTAGAGCTATTAAAAGTATTAACTCCTCCAGCACAAGCAACACAAACACAAAATTAATACCCTGGATATAAAAATTCCCGCTACCGAATGATCGGAGCGGGAATTTTCATTTTTAAAATTGGCGATAAGATAGAAAGTTGTAGCGCTTTTCTTAATCTTCATCTGTATCATTTGTAGAAAATAGGTATGTGCGGTAATGGAATCGCATACTAAATACAAGACCAATTGCGAGTGCATTCCCCATGAGTGAACTACCACCATAGCTGAGGAATGGTAGCGGAATACCTGTGATTGGAAGCAATTGAATTGTCATACCGATATTTTCAAATACGTGGAATGTAAACATCGCGATAATGCCTGCGCATACATACGTACAAAACGGATCTTTTAGCATAAGTGTCATTTTTGTTAAATGGTACACTAAGAAGAAATATAAACAAATGACAACACTTGCCCCAACAAAGCCCCATTCCTCTGCAATAACAGTGAAAATAAAGTCTGTATGGTTTTCGGCTACATACACTTCACGGTTAAATAACCCTTTACCAAAAATTTCACCTGAGCCAATGGCATTTAGTGACGTAATCAAATGGTAACCAGAGCCTTCTGCGTATGAGTCAGGGTCAAGCCAAGAGTAAATACGAGCAAATTGATAGGCTTGAAAGCCAAATGCAGATTCCAGGAAGTTCTGCATGTACATTGCTGCCCAAAGTAGTGAGCCACCGACGAATATTGTGCCTCCAAAAAGCGGTAAAATAATTTTCCATGAGATGCCGGCTACAATAACAAGTGCGGCTGTAATCGCAATAAATACGAGTGACGAGCCGAGGTCAGGCTGTGTCATAATCAAGCCGAGTGGTAAAAGGAGCGTCACTGCAATTTTCCCTAGCAACTTGAAATCTGTTTT
Organism: Solibacillus sp.; assembly: GCA_040274725.1. Lineage (GTDB taxonomy): Bacteria > Bacillota > Bacilli > Bacillales_A > Planococcaceae > Solibacillus. The sequence goes on from JBEMAQ010000033.1 coordinate 8,566, forward strand.
TAGAGTTTTATTTTGGTAGAGCTCATGATGTTTACTAATTAAATGCGCGGCCGCCAAAATATAAAAGGTTTTCATAAATTCTGCTGGCTGGATACTACCAACGGGTGTCTCAAACCAACTTTTTGCGCCGTTTACGGTTTTTGTTAGTCCAGTTGATTCGGGAATAATGAATAATAACACGAGTAGTGCAATGCCGAAGCCGTACAAGGGCCATGCCATTCTTTTATATTGATCAGGCTCAAAATACATTAAAAAGGCGACAATGCCGGCACCGATTAAATACCATTGAATTTGTTTTGGTACGAAATTGATTCCATATTGTCCGGATGTTTGAGCGGAAGCAATTGCGAGTAAACTGATGATGAGGAATAGCAATAAAATAAGTGCCAATGTCCAATCAAAACGCTTCGCAAAATTTTGTTGAGTATTTTCCATGAATTCCACCTTACTATTTATATAAATTTGACATGAATAATTCATTCGTGTCGGAAGCTTTCGGTACAAATACATTTAGAGCTTTTCAGTGCAAGTTAAAATTGCAATGCTAAAAATGGATAAATGCTTGTTTAACTTTATCATATTATCGTGAAAAATACTGTATTTGAATGATGATAAAAGATGTGACGAATCACAGTTTAAAATGTTTCAAATTCTAGCATTCCGTCATATAATAATCATATTATTCGAATTTAAGGGAGCGTGTATGTTGTGGCAAAGAAAATGAAAGCAGCGGAGGATTTTATACATCATCTGTATGTACATATGAATGATGTTGATCACTTTGTTGTTTATAGCGGTTTAACATTGAGGCAATTTATGACATCCATCGAGCCGCTAAAAAATGTTTTGTTAATTAAACACACATACGAAGAGGGTTCCTTTAATATGCATACGCAATTCGACTTTGTAACGGCGGACGAAATTCCAAGCTTTATAAAAAAAGAGATGGATGTCAAGAAGGATTTATGCTGGATTGATTTTAATAGTGAAAAAAATGTGAACGGATTAACACCTTTTGAACAGGCCGAACTTTTATATTTCAGCCATAAACGTGAGCCGATTAGTTCACCATTTAATGCGAAATTACAAAATAGATATGCATATTATTCTTCGGCCGATGATAAAATGATAAAGGTCTATTTCCGTTTTATGGGCGACTCAGAAGCGCTTGTAGCAAATTTGTTTAATCGGATGGTGAAGGAAAAGGAATCGACTGGTAGCTTTTGGCGTCGTAAGGCAAAGGATACCTCACCAGAGCTCGACCCGGCACTTTTGCGAGCATACCGTTCCTATGCGAAAGAGGGCGCTTTACTTTCTCTTTACAAAATGGATAAGAACGCGCATTATGGAGTAGAAATTCGTACACTATCGGAATATGATTTTCCAGATGAAGTGTGGGATGACTTAGATGAAATTTTAAAACATGGGTTTGATGAATTGATACAGATTGGTTAGCACTCAGCGCATGTTCCTGCGGTGGGTGCTTTATCTTCTAAACAGGTGTACCACAGGGTTAATGGCATCTCGAGATGGAATATGTTGCGCTAGATGCCTGAAGTTTTTTCTGTGGAAAAGATGATTCGTGATACACTAGATACATTGAAGTAAGTGGAGGACGGACAAATGAAAAAAAGAATCGGTTTATTATATGGAGGAAAGTCTGCGGAGCATGAGGTGTCTCTGATGACAGCACGTGCGGTGACGCAAGCAGTAAACTTTGATGAATATGAAGTATACCCGATTTTTATTACTCTTGACGGTGAATGGCGTGTTGGTGCGGAGTTAACAGCACCAGCGGAGTCAGTAGAAGCACTACAATTTACAGCAGACAACAGTGCGGCAAATAATATCGCACAGTTTATCGCAGCGCATACAGCGAACCCGTTTGATGTTGTATTCCCATTATTACATGGTACAAACGGAGAAGATGGTACAGTGCAAGGTTTACTTGAAGTATTAAATGTACCGTATGTCGGGAATGGTGTACTAGGCTCGTCTGCGGGGATGGATAAAGTCGTAATGAAGCAATTATTCGAAATTGCCGGCTTGCCGCAAGTTCCATACGTACATTTCCTACGTGCAGAATGGCTGACGAAACAAATGGAGCTACTAGCACGCTGTGAGGAAAATCTAATTTGGCCGATGTTTGTAAAGCCAGCGAACTTAGGCTCAAGTGTTGGCATTAGTAAAGCCAGCACGCGCGAGGAGCTTATTCAGGCCATTGAATACGCACTGCATTACGACCGCAAAATTGTTGTTGAGCAAGGTGTTGTTGCACGCGAAATTGAAGTCGGTGTACTTGGTAATGATGACCCACAAGTATCGGTAGCAGGTGAAATCAAACCAGTAACAGCATTTTATGATTATGATTCAAAATATAAAGATGGTTCGACAGCGCTTGTCATTCCAGCAGAAATGCCAGAGGACACATATCAAGATATGCGTGAAATGGCGATTAAAGCGTTCAAAATTCTAGATAGTGCAGGGCTTGTGCGCGCAGATTTCTTTGTAACAGACAGCAATGAAATTTACATCAATGAGGTCAATACAATGCCAGGCTTTACGCCGGTAAGTATGTATCCGTTATTATGGCAGCATACAGGTGTTGCATATCCAGAGCTCATTACGCGTTTAATTACATTAGCAATTGAGCGTCATACAGAAAAACAACAGCTTCAATACAATAAAGATTGAGTGGGATAAACAGTGAAAAAGAATTTACAGCAACTTGCAACGTGGTTAAATATTGAAGAGCAGTCTTTTGGCGATACGCTTGTCACAGGTGTGTCCATTGATACACGTACACTCGAGCCAGGCGATTTATTTATTCCATTCCGTGGTGAAGCAACAAATGGTCACCGCTTTGTCGAGCAGGCTTTTGAAAAGGGGGCTGCTGCGTCACTGTGGATGCGTGATGAGCCAAATCCACCACAAAACCGTCCACTACTATTCATTGATGACCCAGAAAAAGCACTAGAACAAATGGCGTATGCGTATCGTTCTGAGCACAAGGCAACATTTATCGGCATTACGGGTTCAAACGGTAAAACGTCTTCAAAGGATATTTTAGCGGGAGCCCTAGCACCGTATTATAAAGTGCAAAAAACGATTGGGAATTTTAATAATCAGTTAGGTTTGCCGATTACCATTTTACAATTAGATGAGGATACGGAAATTTCGGTGCTTGAAATGGGCATGAGTGGCTTTGGTGAAATTGAATTTTTAACGAAGCTTGCACGCCCGAATTATGCAATTATTACCAATATCGGTGAGGCGCATATGCGTGATTTAGGCTCGCGCGCAGGTATTGCACAGGCGAAGTTTGAAATTGTCAAAGGCTTAAATGGAGAGGGTGTGCTGTTCTTTGATGGGGATGAGCCACTACTACAGGAGCTTGTTGCAAAAACAGATGTGCAGACGCAAAGTTTTGGTTTCGGTACGGACAATGCACTTGTCGGTTCACAAATTAATACGACGCAAAATGGCAGTAGTTTTACGGTAAACGGTGCAATTGCGGGTGAGTTCTTTATTTCTGTTTTAGGTGAGCATCAAGTGAAAAATACACTGAGCACGATGCTTGTCGCGAAGGCGCTTGGCTTAACAGATGAGCAAATTCGCGCGGCACTGAAGCAGGTGAAGCTAACAGATATGCGCATGCAACTGATTGAAGCGGGCGAACTGTTATTTATTAATGATGCGTATAATGCAGCACCAACATCGATGCACGCGGCGATTCAATTTGTGCAAGATACAGTGATGCGTACAGATAAATGGCTTGTACTTGGGGATATGCTAGAGCTTGGTGAGGATGAAAAACCGTTCCATGAAGAGTTAGCTACACATATTGATGCGGAAAAAATTTCGCATGTTTGTTTATATGGTCCGCGTATGGGCTGGCTATATGAAAAATTGCAGGCAACATTCCAGAAAGAGCGCTTAGTATACAGTGAATCAGCCTATGAGCCGATTATTGAAGCGATTCAAACATCGGCAACGAACGATTCGCTTATTCTTGTAAAAGGCTCACGCGGGATGAAATTAGAGATGATTATTAATAGCGTCTCTGCTAAATAAACATAAGAGGCGTTAAGTTAGCATGTAAGTTAACTTAATGCCTTTTATCATGTCCAAAAAAACTAGCGAATTTCATGAATTTACGCGTGAATTTTTTGGTGGAGATCATTTTGTTGTCTGTGTAGATGTATGAATTGTAGCTCACTTGATAATAGTTAAGTTACTTTTATGTTTGCTGCAATTCGAATATCATGTAAGGGAATTATCATAATAATACCTATATTTTAGTGGGAATCGCATCTAACTCGGCATCCTATGAGTGGATTTTTTTCGATTAAATTTAAAAAAATCGGGGTTGTAATTGGCCGAGATGTAATATATACAATATAGGTTAACAAGGGAATTATCTGAAGCAATTATATTGAAAAGATAGGTGATTACATGTCTATTGGTGTACTTTTTTTACATGGTTTTTCTGGAGGGCCGTATGAGGTGGAGCCGCTTGCTACGTATATACAGGCACATGGTGCGTATGAAACCGTGACTCCAACGCTTTCAGGTCATGGAGAAGCATTGTTAATGAAAGGGTATAAGGCGAAGGATTGGTTAATGGAAGCAGAGCTTGCGTATCGTCAGCTTGCCAAAAAAGTGGACGAGGTCATCGTTGTCGGCTTTTCGATGGGCGGCTTACTTGCGATGTATTTAGCGATTCGTTATCCAGTAAAAAAATTGATTTTACTTAGTGTGGCTGCTAAATATGTGAGTCCATCACAGCTTGTCCGTGATTTAAAAGGTGTTGCAGCAGACGCAATTCATGGTGCGGTAAATGAAAATAAACTATTTCAACATTATTTATATAAGTTGCGCAATGTACCGTTTAGTGCAACCGTGGAATTTATGAAAGTTGTTCGCACGGTGGATCCTTATATGGAGAATATTACATGCCCTGTATTTATCGTACAAGGGAAGCAGGACGGCATTGTACCAAGTCAAACAGCGCAATACGTGTTTTCTCGTTTGACTGTAAAAGAAAAGGATATTTACTATTCTGAAACGGGTAAGCATCTCATTTGTTACAGTGATGATTGCGAGGAATGGTTTGCGTGTGCACTCAAATTTATTCAGCAAAAACAAAGTCAGAAATTTCAGATGTGAGCAATATCATTGCATAGTTAGTTTTTGCGTGATAGACTAATGAAAGCAATGGATACATTTTGTGCGAAGGCTCTTCAGTATTTTGATGAAGAGTGCTTTTTTTTGAACTTAACGGTTTTTTTCACCAGAATTAAACCGCTCGGCAATGACCGGGCTTTCCCTTTCGTATAAGAGAGCTCTATTTTATTTTCATTCAGTAGCATATTCTTTCCTAATTAATTGAGAGTTCAATGCTTCTTTTATTTTGAGCAAAAGTCGGAACACTTGCCGGATGAAAATAAAGTCTCAGGCATATACTATAAAATTTTGGTATTTCCGCGTAAATACCAACACTTGAATTCGCCGAGACAGAATCGATAGAGATAATTTTAAAGTAACGGAAACGTTCCATATATAGGCTCGAATTTGCCGACATGTCATCTGAAAATGTAACCATTTGTCAACTTATAAGGAAAAAAGGAGATTGAGAAGTTTGACAAATTTTTCAGAATTAAATATTAGTGAATCTACATTACGTTCAGTACAACGTATGGGGTTTGAAGAAGCAACACCAATCCAAGAAGGTACGATTAAATTTGCGATGGATGGCCGTGACGTATTAGGTCAAGCGCAAACAGGTACTGGTAAAACAGCAGCATTCGGTATTCCACTTATCGAGAAAATCGATCCAAAGAACCCGAACATCCAAGCGTTAGTAATTGCGCCAACTCGTGAGTTAGCGATCCAAGTTTCAGAAGAACTTTACAAATTAGGCTATGACAAACGCGTTAAATTATTATCAGTTTACGGTGGTCAAGAAATCGGCCGTCAAATCCGTGCTCTTAAAAACAAACCACAAATCATCGTTGGTACTCCTGGACGTATCCAAGACCATATCAACCGTCGTACAATGAAGTTAGACGAAGTTCAAACTTTAGTATTAGACGAAGCAGATGAAATGTTAAACATGGGCTTCATCGATGATATCAATGCTATTCTAGAGTCGGTACCATCTGATCGCCAAACATTACTATTCTCAGCGACAATGCCTCAAGCAATCCGCAAAATTGCAGAGACATTCATGAAAAATCCTGAAATCGTAAAAATTCAAGCAAAAGAATTAACAATGGAAAACATTGAGCAATTCTTCGTAAAAGCGACTGAGCGCGAAAAATTCGATGCTTTATCACGTTTATTAGATTCTCAAAAACCAGAATTAGCAATCATCTTCGGACGTACAAAACGCCGTGTTGATGAGTTATCTCAAGCTTTAGGTTTACGTGGTTTCCTTGCTGAAGGTATTCACGGTGATTTATCTCAAGCAAAACGTATTTCTGTTTTACGCCAGTTCAAAGAGGGTAAAATTGATATCCTAATCGCAACAGACGTAGCAGCTCGTGGTCTTGATATTTCAGGTGTAACACACGTTTACAACTTCGATATCCCACAAGACCCAGAGTCTTACGTTCACCGTATCGGTCGTACAGGCCGTGCTGGTAAATCAGGTACAGCGATCACATTCGTAACGCCACGTGAAATGGGTTACTTACGTATCGTTGAAGAAACTACGAAAAAGCGCATGACGCCACTTCGTGCACCATCATCAGAAGAAGCATTAGTTGGTGCGCAGGAAGCTGCAATGCAAGCTTTAGTAGAATCAGTACAAAATGAAGATTTAGGTATTTACCGCGAATTAGCTGCAAAGTTATTAGAAAATAACGATGCATTAGACTTAGTAGCGGCAGCACTTAAATCAGTAACAAAAGAGCCAGACGCTACTCCTATCTCGATTACAGAAGAGCGTCCATTACCAATGCGTCGTGAACGTAGCGGTGGTGGCGGCGGTGGTCGCGGACGTAATGACCGCGGTCGTAGTGGCGGTGGCAGCCGTCCACAAGGTCGTGGCGGAGATCGTCGTCGTGAAGGCGGCGGCGGTGGCGCACGTCAAGGTCAAAGTCAAGGTGGCGGTGGAGATCGTCGCCGCGAGGGTGGTCGTCGTGAGGGCGCTTCTCGTGATGGTGGCGGCGCTCGTCGTCCACGTCCACGTCGTGAAGACTAATTTTTAAATTTAAACACATGAGCGAATTCTCGCTCATGTGTTTTTTCGTACATAAAGTTTTGAAACATTTTACACTGTAAAACGTATACACTAAAAGAAAGAGGTGGAAGCATGAGAGCACAGCCAATTTATCAGTTGCCCGAAAAGGCCCGAACAGTATGGCGACTTTATGGCGTTATTTATACCGCGATTATGATCGTATTAACAGCTGGAATGAGCTTTATTGTGACAAAATTCGATTTGCCACAATGGATTGTATGGATCCTAATAGCTGCTACGCTTGTTGTTGCAGGCTTATGGATTGTAATCTTTCCCATTGTTCGTCATAAAGTGTGGCGCTATGAGGTACGTGAGCAAGAGATTGAAATTCAAAGTGGACTATTTATTGTAAAGCGCACGCTCATTCCGATGGTGCGCGTCCAGCATGTTGATACAGAACAAGGACCGATTTTAAAGCGTTACAATTTAGCGAATATCTCTATTTCTTCAGCAGCGACGATTCATATAATTCCGATGCTACTGACCGAGGATGCAGATCATTTACGTGAGAGAATTTCCTTATTAGCAAGGGTGGCGGAAGATGATGTCTAATGAAAAATATAAACTGCATCCCGTCACAGCAATTATTAATAGCGTTAAAGCATTAAAAGATTTAATTGTACCCATTGTCATTATTGTATTAGCGAATGGTTTTAATTTTAATTTTGACATTAATAGTGAGGATTTTTTTAGTGAAATGCTGCCATTGCTTATTTTAAGCTTGCTTGTTGTGTGGTCACTCATGAGTGGGATTATTAAGTGGCTAACGTTTCGCTATTGGTTTGAGGACAATGAGCTACGTGTAGCGTACGGCTTATTCGTGAAGAAAAAACGCTACATTCCGTTTGAACGCATTCAAAGTTTGAATTATAAGGAAGGTATTTTTCACCGGATGTTTGGACTTGTGCAAGTACTTGTGGAAACAGCCGGAAGTAAGACGGGACGGCCAGAAGCAGAGTTAACGGCTGTCACAAAGCAAAATGCTGATGAAATTGAACTGCGTATGAAGCAGGCGGAAAAAGGGTTTGTGGAAGAGGTTCAAGAAGAAATTCCGCAACGGATAATTATCCATCAAATGACAACGGGTGAATTGCTACTACATGCGACAACATCAAGTGGAATCGGCGTGGTACTTGCAGGTATATTTGCTGCTGTAACGCAGTTCTCTGAATTTATTCCGTTTGATGCGATTTATAATGAGATGGCGATTGTTGTACAGTACAGTGTTGTTTTGATTGCTTTCTTAATTGCAGTTGCACTAACAATTGCATGGCTTATCTCCGTGATAATTACGTTTATTAATTATTATCAATTTACAGTTGCAACAGAGCAGGATCGAATTATTGTGACGCGAGGCTTGCTTGAGAAAAAACGACTGACAATTCCTTTGCAACGCGTGCAGGCGATAAAAATTGTTGAAAACCCGGTTCGCCAAATGCTTGGACTTTGTGCGGTCATTGTAGAAAGTGCCGGTGGTGGCTTTAAAGGAGATACAGATAAAAAAACAATTTTAATGCCGCTAACGTCAAAACATACTGCATTTGAGGCGTTACAAAATTTATTGCCAGATTTTGATTTTTCAGCAGAGGTGGAAGTTGTGCCTCCTAAAAGAGCACGTCCGTTTTTCTATCGCGTAGATTTTGCATGGCTTATCCCGGTTATTGGATTGGTTAGTTATTTCTTTTATCCGTACGGGCTGTTCTCACTGTTACTTGTTGTACCGATTATACTGCTCGGCTATTGGCAATATAGAACGACAGGCTATAAAATTACGGGGCAGCAAATTATAATTGTGTCTCGCTTGATTAGCCGCGTGACATTCGTTGTGCAAAAAAAGCGCATTCAAATGACAGAGAGCCGTCAAAGTTACTTCCAAAAACGTAAGCAGCTCAGTTCATGTCGCATTGTGGTTATGTCAGGTATGACAGGCGCCGCGGCAGAGGTATCGCATGTGGAACAGCAACATGTGGATCGTATACTGGATTGGTATGAACAGTAAAAGGACAGCCCGCGGGCTGTCCTTTTACGTGGTGGATAAGAAAGTATAATTTTTTTAAGGAAATCCACAAAAGATAACATGACAAGCTTTAATGCATCATGTGTTTTTGCGCCAGCGCGCCATATTTTTTGGTCTAAAATAAAATAAACCGAGTAAAAAGCCTGTCACCATCCCGCCGATATGCGCAGAGGCATTAATGTTCGGCTGTAAAAATGTCATAATAACACTAATGACGATAATCGGTAGCACAACTTGGCGCAGTTGAGGCATAATATTACGTGTATAATAAACGAGTGCACCAAATGCACCAATAATCCCGAAAATAGCACCGCTCGCACCGACGCTTGCATAAAAGGCATCTTGTGTTGCGAATGTTGCTGCACCGCCAAAAATACCAGATAAGAAATAAATCGTTAAAAAGCGCATTTTACCAGCGATTTTTTCAAGCTCTGGACCAAATAAAAATAGCGAGAACATATTAAATAGTACATGCATAAAGCCACCGTGTAAAAACATGGATGTAAGTACGCGCCACCATTCACCTTGTGCGATGAGACCATTAACGCTCATCCCGGCAAATAAAATTTGGTCACCAATCCCAGGGAGTATCGTCAATAGAAAGACAAAGACGTTAATGGCGATAATACTAGATACAACGGGATATAATCGAATATATTGCTGAAAGCTTTCTGTACGAATAAACATAAATCACCTCGAATTGTATATCGTTTAGTATACATTGGAAGTGATGGAGAATGAAAGGAAGAACTCTGAATGATTAAAGGAATTGGGCTAGACCTTGTAGAATTAGACAGAATTGAGCGTGCGATGAAGCGTACTGAAAAATTTCAGCAGCGCATTTTAACTGAGCGAGAGCTAGCTATTTTTCATACATTGTCTGATTCGCGCAAAATAGAATTTTTAGCAGGTCGCTTTGCGGCGAAGGAAGCGTATGCCAAAGCGAATGGTACAGGGATCGGCACGGGCTGCGAGCTACATCAAATTGAAATTTTAAAGGGTGACAGTGGGAAGCCTGTTCTTTATTTTGATGGAAAGTTGGCCAATGCATTTGTTTCCATTACACATACAAATCAAGTAGCAGCAGCGCAAGTTGTCTTGCTAACGTAAGACATATTCCTTTCCTTTTCTCCATATAGTGATGTAACGGAGACAATAGGAAGGGGCGTTATGTTGAAACTTCGCATGCTGCTTTTACTCATGTATGTGTTGGTACTGACTGCTTGTGGTAAAGCTTCTCAAGAAGATGTAGTGGACAAAGCGCATGAAAAATGGAATGACACAAAAGGGTATGAAATTCAAGCGACAATGGAGGTACGGACAGGCACAGAGCCGCGTACGTATGATGTGGTCGTATGGCATACGAAGCCGGATTTTTACCGTGTAACTGTCAAGGAACAGGGAGAAGAAGTCACGCAAATGATTGTGCGCAATGAAGAGGGCGTTTTTGTTGTCACACCTGCCTTGCAAAAATCATATAAATTTCAAAGTGATTGGCCGAAAGGAAATAGTCAGGCATATTTAATTGGTGGGCTTGCGGAGGATTTAAAAGAGGATGAAACGGCTACAATGACTGAGCAGGAGGATGCTTACTTATTTGAAGTAGCAACGCGCAATCATGAAAAAACAGCACTGCCAATTGAACACATTGAAATTAATAAAAAAACAATGTTACCAACGCGAGTCAGCTTATTAAATGAAGCGTTAGAGGAGAAAGTTGTTGTTACGTTTAATGAGGTGACGCTCGGTACAAAACGGCAAGCTGCAGAATATGCTGTCGAGAAATTTTCGGAAAAAGAAGAAAAATTAGCAACGACTGCCGATATAGTAAAAAAGGATTTCCAAACATATTATCCGATACTTAATTGGACTCATACAAAACTTGTTGATGAAAAAAAGTTATCAGTAGATGATAATGAAGCTCAGCGTGTTATATTAACGTTTGAAGGAGAGAAGCCATTTACGCTATTTCAACAGCCAGCACTAACGACTGCATCTATGGTGCCTGTTACATCACCTGGAGACTTAGCTGATTTAGGTGATACAATTGGTGCAATTACAGATCACTCGATAAGTTGGGAAAAAGACGGAATATCATTTTTCATTGCATCAACACAACTTTCACGTGAAGAGATGATGGAAGTAGCAATGACCGTTTCCGTGAGCTCGGAAAAATAAAAAAGTTTAAATATAGAAAATGAGGGTATAAATAGATATGGAACAGGTTACTCATTATCGTCCAACAACAGCACACATTAATTTACAAGCAATACAAGCAAATATCAAATCATTACGCCAATATATTCAACCTCATGTTGAAGTGATTGCCGTTGTAAAAGCGAATGCATACGGACATGGTGATGTTCAAGTAGCAGAGGCTGCAATTGAAGCCGGTGCTACAATGCTAGCTGTTGCAACGGCAGATGAAGCGGTTAAAATGCGCCAACGTTTTCATGACGTGCCGATTTTAGTGCTAGGCGCTACACCAATCTCTTTTATCCCATATGCAGCTACAAATCATATTACACTTACTGTGTTCTCAGAACAATGGGTCAAACTAGCGCAACAAGAATGGACGGATTTATCAAATCCAGTTAAGTTACATATTAAAATTGACTCAGGGATGGGCCGAATTGGCGTTACATCTAAAGAACAATTACAACAGTTATATACAGCAATTATAGAAGCACCACAGTTTGTAATAGACGGGATTTTTACTCATTTTGCAACAGCGGATGAGCAAGATACATTGTACTTTGACAAGCAAGTTTATATATTTCAGGAGCTTTTAGCCGCGCTTCCAGAAAAGCCACGTATGGTGCATATTGCAAATACTGCGACCGCATTAACGAAAGACTGGAAATTACAGTACGATGCAGTACGCTTTGGCATTTCAATGTACGGACTATTGCCATCAGCTTATGTAGGTGAAATTTTACCATTCCCTATTGAGCCAGCTTTTTCACTTGTAACAGAGCTTGTTCATGTAAAAAAAATTAACAAAGGTCAATCTGTTGGCTACGGTGTAACCTTTAAGGCAACAGAGGATTGCTATGTAGGCACATTGCCAATTGGCTATGCAGATGGTTTAATTCGTAAATTAAGTGGTCAATCTGTATTGATTGATGGAAAAAAAGCGCCGATTGTCGGAAGAATTTGCATGGATCAATGTATGATTTTATTGCCAGCTGCATATAATGTAGGAGAGCCTGTTGTATTAATTGGAGAACAACAAGGCGCTGAAATTACATTTGATGATTGGGCAACTAAGGTTGAAACGATTAATTACGAGTTACCGTGTATTATTACAGCGCGTGTTCCGAGAATATATATAAAATAATTGAATTCAATTCAACAAATCTCTACAAAATACGCATTCTATTACAAGAATTGTCAGATTTTTTATTTTCTTGTCTTTTCATTGTGTCCCTACGATGCTAAAATGAAATTAGGAATGGTATGTTGGTGGAGGTGCTTGTTGTGTATGCGAATCAATTAGAAGAAATAGTAGTATCGGAGCAAATGTTTAATGAATTCCAGCAAACATTAGGGCGTTGTTTAGTGCATGAATCGCACTGTTCGACACGTGCGTTTGCAAAGCAAGGGCAACTAAATCAAATACGGGAAGCTTTAATAAAAGGCTATGTGGAGATGTCGAATATTAATTTGTCTATTTGTAGCGAATGTTTACATTTAGAGTATGAAGCAGAACATATAGTGGAGCGTCTCGTAACCGGGGGATGACAATTTGATTGTGAAGCGTGGAGACGTTTTTTTTGCTGACCTGTCACCTGTAGTAGGTTCGGAACAAGGTGGTACGAGACCCGTACTCATCATTCAAAATGATATAGGAAACAGATTTAGCCCAACAGTCATCGTAGCTGCAATAACTGCGCAAATTCAAAAAGCAAAATTACCGACACATGTTGAAATCGATTCCAAAAAGTATGGCTTCGAGCGCGACTCAGTAATTTTGCTTGAGCAGTTGCGTACTATTGATAAATCACGATTAACAGATCGTATCACACAGTTAGATGCTGAATTGATGAGAAAAGTAGATGTTGCACTTGAAATCAGTGTGGGGCTAGTTAAATTTTAATACATAAAATAAAGCACCGAAACATCTGTTTCGGTGCTTTATACATTTTATGTGTAAAAGCATATGAGTATAATATTATTTTGATTTTTTGAGAATTGATTTTTAACTGACTTAACGTGAGAAAATTACTATTTCGGTGAAGGTGTAATAAATAAAAAGAATTTAACGATGTATTTTCGGAAAAAGTAAGTTTTTTAGAAGAAAGTATATTATAATTTATCAAAATTAAATTATTAGAAAATTCTTTTTTTGCGAGACCGATATGATGACGAATCTCCAGATGGAATTGGGGGCGCAGTAATGACTAAAAAATCTACAGTAGAGATTGTAACAGAATGGGATATTGTAGCTGCACGCCAATTAGGACGAAATGAAGCGAAGGCGATTGGATTTGATACAGTAGATCAAGCTCGCATTACAACAGCTATAAGTGAACTAGCACGAAATATTTATTTATATGCATATACAGGTGAAATTATGATTGAACGATTGGAGGGAGAGAAAAGAGGGTTACGTATTATCGCATCCGATAAAGGTCCAGGAATCAGTGATATTCGAAAGGTAATGGAGGATGGCTATTCAACTTCTGGAGGATTGGGAGCTGGTCTTCCGGGTGTTCGCAGGTTAATGGATACAATGGATATTCAATCTGCTGTTGGACAAGGAGCGATTATTCAAATTGAAAAATGGATGTAACGGGATGTGAGTCAAGTGAAGGAACTTCAAGTTCAATATCAAAAAGTTCTTACAGATTATATAGAAAGTCAAACAGAACGTAATTTATATATTGGTCAAAATTTTATCAGGCAACTCATCCAAAAAAAAGTGACACCAGAAGAAGTGATAAGTATTCATAAGCAGGCAATTGAAAAGTTATATCCTAATTTGCAACATGATATTTTGCATAGTTATGATTTTTTAATTGAAATAATGGTTCATTTTGGATTGACATTAAAGGAACATGAAAGTTTATTAGAGCAACAAGAGGAGATGCGAGCAGAAATGATTGTAGCCGCAAAAATCCAAAATATGCTACTGAAAACGGAAAAGCCGAAAGTAGATTATATCGATGTAGGGATGGTTTCGATTCCTGTACGAGATATGAATGGCGATTATGTTTATGTTAATGAGGAAAATGGATGTTTTAATGTAGCTGTTACAGATGTTGTGGGAAAAGGTGTACCGGCTGCACTTTGCATGTCTATGGTGAAGTATGGTTTAGATACATTGAAATATTCAAATAGTACGCCGTCATATGTTTTAGAAGTATTGAATCGAATTATCGAAAAAAGCGTTGATGATAGTATGTTTGTCTCGATGTTTTACGGTCGATACGATCATGAAAAGAGCCTATTTACATATGGCTCAGCTGGTCATGAACCAGCGCTCTATTATAACGCTGAGGAAAATCGGTTTTATACGTTAGAGTCTAAAGGGTTGTTGTTAGGCGTTATGGATGATGTGAAGTATATGCAATATGATTTCCCATTAAGGAAAGGTGATTTTGTTGTCATTATGACAGACGGTGTAACAGAATTTCGTAAAAACGAACATTTAGACTCCCGCGAAATTATCCAATATTTAGCTGTATCTAATCTGCATTTAAGCGCGCAAGAAATGTGTGAGGTCATGTACGAACGCTTAAAAGAACTACAGGATTATTTGCTGCAGGATGACTTCACAATCGTTATTATTAAAAAATAATTTAAATAATAGGTTTATTTTTTTACGGATAGGGAAATGAAGTATAGTTTAAGCGGAGGTGTACTCGATGAATGTAAATGTACAGTTTAGAGAAGATGGTGAAGTATTACGCGGTTATATCGAAGGCGAGATTGATACTTTCACTGCGCCTGTTTTACGTGAAGAGTTAGATTCTATTCAAATAGTTAAAGGGAAGAATATTGAGTTAGATTTATCAAAAGTTAGCTATATGGATAGTACAGGATTGGGTATTTTTGTTGCATTTTATAAAAGAGTGAATCGCGAGAAGGCGAATGTCAAGTTAGTAGGCCTAACAAATCGGCTTGTAAGGTTATTTGAGATTACCGGATTAAAGGACTTAATGGATATCGAAACTGACGAGAAGGTGGAGTTAAGCAATGAAAGCATTTGATTATGTAGAAGTCCGAGTGCCGGCGAAACCCCAATACGTTAGTGTCATCCGATTAGCTGTTTCAGGGCTGGCAGCGAGAATGGGGTTTTCTTACGATGAAATTGAAGATTTAAAAATTGCTACAGGCGAAGCAGTAACAAACGTCGTACATCATGCGTATAACGATTATGATGAAGGGGAGATTGTTATTGGCTGTGCTTTATTTGAGCATAAAATCGAAATTATGGTAGCCGATTATGGTAGTAGTTTTAATTTTGAAGAAGTTAAATCCAAAATTGGACCGTATCAAGAAAATGAAAATGTTGCGCTTTTACGAGAAGGTGGTCTCGGGCTGTACTTAATGGAAAGTTTAATGGATGAAGTAAAGCTCAACAATGAAGGTGGCGTTACTGTTTTCATGACAAAGTATGTTGCAAGAGAGCAGGTGGAAGGGAATGTCGAAAGAATCACTACCTAGAAATACATCAAAAGAAGAAGTGCTGAATTGGATAGCGCAATATCAGGAAAATGAAAATGAACAGGCACAAACGAATTTAGTGCTACATTATCAGCAATTAGTAGAGTCGATTGCGCGTAAATATTCGCATGGTAAATCTTACTATGATGATATTGTACAAGTAGGGATGCTCGGTTTACTTGGAGCCATTCGACGTTTTGATCCTGCTTTTGGTAGAAGCTTTGAAGCCTTTGCTGTACCAACAATTGTTGGAGAGATTAAACGTTTTTTGCGTGATAAAACATGGGATGTGCATGTGCCACGCCGAATAAAGGAGTTAGGGCCACGTATTAAGGCTGCGGTAGAAGCATTAACAACGGAACATCAACGGTCCCCGTCCATTAGTGAAATAGCTAATTATTTAGAGGTACAAAATGAAGAAATACTAGAAGCAATGGAGATGGGACGTAGTTATCAGGCATTATCGATGGACCATTCCATTGAGTCAGATTCAGACGGGAGTACGGTCACATTATTTGATGTTGTCGGAAAAGAAGATGAAGGCTTTGAGATGACGAATCGTCGCATGATTGTCGCCGATGCTATGGATGTTTTAAATGAGCGAGAGCGACAAATTATTCAACTAACTTATTTAGAGCAATTGAGCCAAAAAGAAGCAGGAGAGCGGCTAGGCATTTCACAAATGCATGTATCCCGTATTCAACGAAAAGCAATTAAGAAATTGCAGGACGCCATTGTTGCAAGTGGTGGCGTTTCTTTATGAATAAAGGAGGTCTATCATTTTTTGATAGGCTTCTTTTTTATTTTGGAAGATAAGGAGAATTTTCGGAATGGGTGGTAAACTAATGATAGAAAGTAGGTGCCAACATGGAATTAAAAGAAAGATTAAAATTAATTGCGCAACAGGTAGACGTAAAGCCGCAGCAAGTAGATGCAGTCATTAAATTATTAGAGGATGGCAATACCGTCCCGTTTATCGCACGCTACCGAAAAGAAGTGACAGATTCATTAGATGAGGTACAAATTAAAGCGATTGAAGACCGCTATCATTATATACAGCAGCTCGAAACACGTAAGGAAGAGGTACTACGTTTAATCGAGGAACAAGGGAAGCTAACAGACGAGCTAGCACTGGCAATTACGAAGGCTACTGTTTTGCAGCGCGTCGAGGATTTATATCGCCCGTACAAGCAAAAGCGCCGTACAAAAGCAACAATTGCGAAAGAGCGCGGACTCGAGCCGTTAGCGGATAAAATTGCAGAATTCTCGCGCATAGACATTGTCTCTTTTGCGGAGCGCTTTATTAATGAAGAGAAGGGCATTACAAATGTTGAAGAAGCATTAGTAGGAGCGCGTGATATTTTAGCGGAGCGCTATGCCGATGATGCGGCAATCCGAGAAAAATTGCGCGACCTTTCTTGGCGTGTAGGGAAAATTGTGACAGCTGTGAAGGATATAGCGAAGGACGAGAAAAAAGTATTTGAAATGTATTACGAATATGAGGAGCCGATCTTCCGTATTGCGCCGCATCGTATTTTAGCGGTGAACCGTGGAGAGAAAGAGGATGTTTTACGCGTTACAGTTGACGTGCCAGTAGAGCGTGCAACACAGATCATTGAGCAACAGCTGATTCCTCATCATTTTACAGGCGTTTCAGTTGAACAGGCAAAATTGGCAATTGTCGATAGCTACAAGCGTTTAATCCAGCCATCTATTGAGCGTGAAATCCGTAGTGAGCTAACAGAAAAGGGTGAAACACAGGCCATTCATATTTTCTCGGAAAACTTGCGTAATTTACTCCTACAACCACCAATGCGAGGCAAAACTGTATTAGGTGTAGACCCGGCGTACCGCACAGGCTGCAAATTAGCTGTAGTAGATGAGACAGGTAAAATGCTAGAAATTGGCGTGATTTATCCACATACAACATCTGATACAACAAAATCAAAAGCGACAATTACAGCGTTACTAAAAAAATACCCAATTAGTATTATTGCTATTGGAAATGGTACAGCTTCACGTGAGACTGAGCAGTTTGTTGTTGATATATTGAAGGAAGTTAAAACAGATGCTGCTTATGTCATTGTTAATGAAGCGGGTGCCTCCGTTTATTCAGCATCTGAAACAGCGCGTGCGGAGTTTCCGGATTTACAAGTCGAGCAGCGTAGCGCGGTATCAATTGCACGCCGCTTACAGGATCCATTATCAGAGCTTGTGAAAATTGATCCGAAAGCGGTAGGTGTTGGACAGTACCAGCATGACGTTTCTCAAAAGCAATTAGCAGAATCACTAACTTTTATAGTAGAAACTGCGGTAAATCAAGTTGGGGTTGATGTAAATACAGCATCAGCATCACTCTTACAATATGTCTCAGGGCTTTCGAAGACAGTAGCAGAAAATATTGTCACAGCACGTAGCGAGAACGGGCAGTTTACATCGCGTGCACAATTAAAGAAGGTACCTCGTCTTGGTGCGAAAACATATGAACAGGCGATTGGGTTCTTACGTATTGCCAATGCCAAAAATCCGCTTGATGCAACAGGTATTCACCCGGAAAGTTATAAATTAGCGGAAAAAATTTTACAAGTTGCAGGTTTAACGAAAAAAGATGTTGGCACGAAAAAGGCAGAAGAGGCCATTAAACAATTATCTGTTAACGAGTTAGGTGTTTCGCTTGATGTAGGTGAAGTAACAATTCAAGATATTGTTGCAACATTAATGAAGCCAACACGCGATCCACGTGATGCCTTCCCGCAGCCATTACTGAAAACAGATGTATTAAAAATGGAAGATTTAAAAGTAGGTATGGAACTGCAAGGGACAGTGCGTAATGTTGTAGACTTCGGCGCGTTTGTTGATATCGGCGTAAAGCAAGACGGGCTGGTTCACATTTCAAAGTTACGCAAACAAAAGGTCAAGCATCCTTTAGATGTTATAGCACTTGGTGATATTGTCACGGTATGGGTAGAAAAAGTGGAAGAAAATAAAGGACGAATTTCTTTGACAATGCTACCACCAAATGCTCAAATCGATTAAAATGTTAAGTGCGCACATTGTGGCGCACTTTTTTATTTATAGAAGAGGTTTAATTAGCGGAAATTAGTTTGTTATTAATAGTGGAGGTAATAGAAATGACGGATTTGGAAGTGCAAGTATTAGTTGAGCAATTATCAGAGCAATATTTTGAACGACCATTTTTACATAAAGCGTATTTCAACAGTAGATTACGTAAGACTGGTGGACGTTATTTATTACATACACACAATATTGAATTAAATAAAAAGCTATATGATCATTTTGGAATAGAAGAATTACGTGGCATTATTTTACATGAGTTATGTCATTATCATTTACACATTCAAGGGAAAGGATACAAACATAGAGATTATGATTTCCGAATATTATTAAAGGAAGTAGGTGCTCCAAGATTTTGTTCTTCTATAGAAGAAACAGTGGAGAGAAGGCCAAAGCAACAGCACATTTATGGTTGTATAGGCTGCCAACAATTATATAAAAGAAAACGACGAATGAAAGTTGAAAAGTATCGTTGTAGTAAATGTGGTGGCGAGATAACTTTTATTAAAAGTAATATGTTTTAAAGGTTATAGGTCGGGTAAACTAAAAAAGTGTTAATAAAAATATAATTTATTTATGAAATTTATATTCTTTTGGATAGAGATGAAATATGTTCCTTGAATTTATATGTTTTGGAAATGTTGATATATCAACGTTTCAGTGCTTGTATCGGAAATTTTTTTTAAAAAAAGATAAAAAGTGTTGACGAAAGACTTTCATATCCCTATAATAATAAAAGTCGACAAGATAACGACGTTAAAAAACGCAACATATTATTTTTCCGAAGTAGCTCAGTTGGTAGAGCATCCGGCTGTTAACCGGCAGGTCGCAGGT
>JBEMAQ010000034.1:0-22230 GCA_040274725.1 Solibacillus sp.
GCTGTATTCATTAACGTTGCTTGTTCAGTTTTCAAGGTTCATGTTGTTGTCGTTTGTGACAACTTTTATATCTTATCAAGTTTTCAGTAACTTGTCAATAACTTTTCAAAGGTTATTTTTAAGATGTTTTTTTCGTCGTTGTCTTAACGACATGTATTAATATATCACGATAAAATTAATCATGCAATAGTTTTCACAAAAAAACTTTCAAAAAGATTAATAAACCTATACAAATTGCTCCTGGAACCTTTAAGAGCGCGATAACAACTACAGTAAATAGATTAATCGGAACCGCTACACCAATTTTATTAACAATAATATTTAACACAAATAATAGCATAACAGTAATCGACACTCTAAATAAACAAACCAATAATATTTTACTTATAAAACCTCGATTGATCAAAATAAAAAACAGCAGTAAACAAATAACGCCAATTAGCGCCACCATATCCCCCTTCCTTCCATAAAGAAAGATATGTATTTGTTCCTGCTGATATTTCTATTTAATTAAAACACGTCGAATACGTGCTTCCTTAAATAAATAAAAGTGGATGCTTTCTGCCTTTTTACGCTCGGCAATTGCATCTAAGCTATAATCATCCATTAACTCCTCAATTACTTTAGCGTTATGCCAACTGTCTTTTGACTCTTTAATAGAAGAAACTAGCTTTTCATCAAATTCTTTTTTTAATTTACCCTTACGAGAAAATAACATACGACTCCCCCACTTTACAGTTCACGACGACCTTCTAATGCTTTTGATAGCGTTACCTCATCGGCATATTCTAAATCGCCGCCAACTGGTAAACCATGCGCAATGCGCGTCGTTTTAATACCAGATGGTTTGACAAGACGTGAAATATACATTGCCGTTGCTTCTCCCTCAATCGTTGGGTTTGTCGCTAAAATCAGCTCTTGTACGCGTTCATCATGAAGGCGCGTTAGTAATGCGGCTACATTAATATCTTCTGGTCCTATACCATCCATTGGTGAAATTGCTCCGTGAAGGACATGGTATAACCCTTGAAAATCGCGCATTTTTTCCAGTGCAATAACGTCTTTTGGATCCTGTACAACACAAATCATTGATTGATCACGCTGTTTGTCAGAACAAATATGACAAGGGTCAATATCTGTAATATGACCACATTTTGAGCAGTACAATAAATTACGCTTTGCATCAATTAGTGCTTTTGCGAATGTTGATACCGTATCCTCTTTCATTGTAAGCACATGAAATGCCAGACGTGCCGCCGTTTTTGGCCCGATTCCTGGCAGCTTTGTAAAACTATCAATTAATCTCGATATTGGCTCAGGATAATGCATATTTTTTACCTCCTAGAATGGAAGGTTCATTCCTTGAGTGAACTTGCCCATTGTTGATGCTGTTGTATCTTCTACTTTCTTTAAGGCATCATTTACGGCTACGATAATTAAATCTTGTAGCATTTCTACATCTTCTGGATCTACTACAGACTCATCAAGTGCTACATCTAGCATTTGGCGTTGACCGTTCATGACAACTTTCACCATACCGCCACCAGCAACACCTTCAAATTGTTGCTCGTTTAGTGCGTCTTGTGCCTCTACCATTTCTTTTTGCATTTTTTGCATCTTTTTCATCATGCCTTGCATATTCCCCATACCACGCATTGTAAATTCCTCCTTAAAATGAATTAATCCTCGATAACTTCAATAAAGTCCTTACCAAATAATTTCTCTGCTTCTACAACAAGCGGATCCTGCGAAGCTGCTTGTTCTTCCTCAATAAAAGAATCTATTGATGCTTCTGCATGCTTTTTCTGATCTAAGCCGTTGTCGCGAATAAAGTTTTCACGAAGCGTCAGCCACGCACCTTCTGGAATACAAAGAAGCTCCAATTGTGCACCTGTTTGACCTGCAAGATTTTGCGTAAATGTTGCGATAAGTGCTGTATTGTCCGCTACCATTTGACAATGAATATCATACTTGAATTTTACCACAAAAGCACTAGTTGATGCCGCTACAGGTTCTGCATCTGCAAATAATGCTGCTTGTGATTTTTGAAGCGGGGCAAGTGCTGCGGCCCAGGCTGCTTTAATTTTTGCGACCTCTGACTTTGTCGCAGTTTTTAATACTTCCTGAATACGACCTGTAGGCGCATTGTATGCTGAACCTGGATTTGTACGCTGACGTGGTGCTTGCTTTTGGACTGGTTGCGTACCTTGTAATTGCTTTGTTAGCTGACCAACTAAATTTTCAAGCGTCGCGACTTTTCCCTCTAATGCCGGGTTCACACCAACAACTACTGTATTCTGCTGCTGCGCCATTTTCAGTAGAGCTGTTTCTAAATAAATTTTTGTATGATGTGAGAAACGCATTTCCTGTTGTGTTTTCGCTAGAATATCAATATAGTCATACAATGTTTCAGTAGGTATACTTTGTGCTAGCGCGTTAAATTTTTCTTCAGGAGATACAAACTGTAGTAAATCCGTTAACTCGCCTGACGTTTGCATTAATAATAAATCGCGGAAAAATGTAATAAAGTCTTCTGTTAAGCGTAGCGGTTCTTTACCATCTGCAATAAGACCTTCTACTAAATTGAGCACAGCAGCTATATCTTTTGCTGTTAATGCCTCTGTCATTTCATAAAACAAATCTTGACCAACAGAGCCCGTTACAAGTAACACCTCATCTAGTGTCACCTGCTCCGTGCTAAACGATACAACCTGATCAAGTATACTTAGCGCATCACGCATACCACCGGCCGCAGCTTGTGCAATCACCTTCAGTGCTTGCTCATCATAGCTCATGCCGATGTCTTCTAATACAACTTTCATACGTTCAACTATATCTATAGAAGAAAGTCGCTTAAAATCAAAGCGCTGACAACGCGAAATAATCGTTGCTGGCAGTTTGTGTGGCTCGGTTGTCGCTAAAATAAATACCGCATGCGAAGGCGGTTCTTCTAATGTTTTTAATAGTGCATTGAATGCACTCGTTGAAAGCATATGCACCTCATCGATAATATACACTTTAAAACGTGCATCAGCTGGTGCGAAGCGAACCTTTTCAATGATATCGCGCATTTCTTCTACGCGGGAATTCGAAGCAGCATCAAACTCAATTACATCTGGATGCGAGCCTTCTGTAATACTTTTGCAAATAGCACATTCATTGCACGGCTCCGCAGCTGGTGCGTGCTCACAATTAAGCGCTTTTGCAAAAATTTTCGCCGTACTCGTTTTCCCCGTACCACGTGGACCTGAGAATAGGTATGCGTGCGTCGTTTTATTCGCTAGGAGAGCATTTTGAAGTGTGCGTTTGACATGTGTTTGCCCGGACATTTCGCGGAATGACTGCGGTCTATAAACACGATAAAATGCTTGGTACGTCAACTTTTTTTCTCCCCATTTCTTTTAAATTTCATAACGTTAATTATAGCATAAAGAGCCAAAGCACTAAAGCGCCTGTTCAGCCCCGACAAGCGCTGGAAAGCCCGAAGTGAAAGTGCGCTCTTTACTTTCACCCGAGCGATTGAAGCGACCTCGAGGGGCTGACGCTTTAGCCTAGACGTAAAAACGCCAAATTATATACTTCCTGATAAATAAAAAAAGCGTACCTACCATAAATGATAGATACGCCTTGAATTAGCAATTTAATGCCGTGCACCTTTCTTCGACTGCCGCACATAAGCGTTACTCCTGTCGACAGCTCTGGTTAGGCTACCCCGCGGCACATGAGCGGGACCACTTAATGCTGCTTCCTTCCGGACCTGACATGGTTCATGGGTGCCCATTGCGCAGGACCCAACCGTCAACACTACGTGCAAAAGGCAGACCAAACAATACGGACAGCCTCAGAAAAGGAATTCAATCTTGCTAGAGCGGATTGCAAGTTACAGGGCACCGCTACCTCCCCATCTAGCACGGCAAATATAAGTATACCTAATTTCATGATGAATTGCAACCTCATGTCCCTACGTTGTACTACACCTACGCAATTAAAAATCTATTATTTTTTCCAAGAAAATGATTGACGAACAATTGAAGCCATGATAAATTAATATATGTTCAAGAGACATCTATATTGGAGGTATACCCAAGTTCGGCTGAAGGGATCGGTCTTGAAAACCGACAGGCGGGTAACACCGCGCGGGGGTTCGAATCCCTCTACCTCCTCCATTTTTATTTGCAACCGTTACATCGATGTAGCGGATTTTTTATTTTATAAGGTTACTATTCCGTACTATACCTTCAAAAGGTATAGTACTTTTTTTATCTCATTCAGTTCAATTTTGTACATTCCTCTATTTATTCATTACAATAAGGTGGAATACACAAAATAAAGGAGTATATTTGTGGAAACGACTCAATCTACTGTAAAGCGCTATCGACAGTTTGGATTCATTCTGCTCGTTGCGTTACTCACGACATGCTTTGGTGAAATTAAAATACTCCCCTTCGATGATGCACCTTTCCGCTTTGGTCTCGGGAGCATCGTATTTTTCCTTGCACTACTTATTCAGCCATTACCTATTTTACTTACCGGCTTTGTGACAGGGATTACGGTTGTAGCCTTTCGCATTGCCATTGATTTATCAGTTACAACGCATAGCTTCTACAGTTCATTTATAGAACATGGCCCTGCATTAATCTTTTATATTATTTTTGCAATTGGCCTTCGTATGATTGATTTACAAAAAATAAAGACACACCCTTTTTTACTAGGCCTGTACGGCATGATTTTTGAAGGACTTGCCAATATTTTCGAGCAATTATTTACTTCACTTTTTGTTACACAGGACTGGCTTTCAATTGAAGGCTACGTTTTATTTTTTGCAGTTGGCTGCCTCCGAAGCTTCTTTGTAGTAGGCATTTATAGCACAATCACTTTTTCTGAGCAAAAAAAGCAAATGCATAACTTGCTGTCACTTCATACAGATCTTTATATGGAAGCGATGTACTTGCAAAAGTCTATGGAGCAAACCGAGCAATTAACGGCTGATAGCTTTCAGTTATATAAAACATTAAAATCAGTTGACCGCAAGCTGAGCTACGAAGCACTCCGCATTTCTCAGGAAATGCATGAGGTGAAGAAAGATCATGAGCGTATTTATTCCGGGTTAACAAAACTCTTCACAACAGAACGCAATTATCATTTTTTGCTTACGGAGTTACTTGATTATGTCATTGCAGCAAATGAGAATTATGCGCATTTTTTAAAGAAAAATATTCAATTCGACCTGACAAGCACATATGATTTCACAGTCGCTGAACCATACAAATTATTAATTATATTAAACAATGTTGTAGCCAATGCTGTGGAGGCGATTGAACAGAGTGGACACATCACCATTAACGTGCGGCTGACAGCACTGCATGTTCAGTTTATTATCGAAAACGATGGACCGCGCATCCCCTCAGAAATCTTGCCGATTCTTTTCGATGCAGGCTATACATCAAAATTCAGTAAAACAGGCGCTCCTTCAACAGGAATCGGCCTTTCTCATACGTTAACGATTATTCAACAATTACATGGAGATATTTCTGTAACGAGTGAAGAAAAAACACAGTTTACAATGAATATTCCCTTACACACACTGCGCAAATAGGAGGTTTTTTATGCGTTATTTTATCGTGGATGATGACCGTGCGAGTCGTCAAATGCTGACGAACATTATTAATGAAGGAGAACTCGGCACCGTCATTGGTGAAGCGGCAAACGGGCTAGAAGCAATTCCTCTCATTATGATGATGCAACCCGAATTTGTACTCATTGATTTACTTATGCCGCAGCTCGACGGAATTGAAACAATTGAGCGACTAAATACAAACGGCTTTGAAGGTAGCTTTATTATGATTTCACAAGTTGTGAATAAAGAAATGGTTGCGGAGAGCTACGAGAAGGGCATTGAGTTTTTCATTCATAAGCCCATTAATAAAATCGAGGTGCAAACAGTGCTAAAACGGACTGAAGAACAGCACCGTTTGAAAAATTCACTAAAGGCCATTCGCCAATCGCTGAGTAACTTTGAGGTGCCTGAGGTAAAGCATACGAGAAAGACAACACGCGATCATTTACAGACGATTTTGAATGATATGGGCATTATCGGCGAAATTGGTAGTGAGGATATTATCAAAATTATCGAACAATTGCTAACCGAGCGGCATACGATTGCTCCACTTCCCCCATTAAAGGAAGTATACGAAAAGGTCGCGATGCTAACAAAAACGACACCAGACGACATTATGAAAGAAAGTAAAGCGATTGAACAGCGCGTGCGCCGGACGATTTTGGCTGGCATGATTAATTTAGCGAATTTAGGCATCGTCGATTATACAAATTCAGAATTCGAATACTACACACCACGCTATTTTGATTTGACAGATATTCGCATACTCATGCAGCAAATTGAGCAAAATGAACAACGAAAGGCTAAAGTAAATATCAAAAAATTCATTCAAGTCTTATATTCAGAAATAATTAGTAAAGCGGATTAGTCGGTTTTTGTCGGATTTTGTATTCCGCACTTATACTTAGTTCTAGGCTAGTCCTACACTATATTTTAGGGGGAACTATTTTGAAAAAATTTAAAATTAGTTTAGCCGCCCAAATTTTAATCGGTCTTGTTCTAGGGGTTGTCGTAGGAGCTATTTTCTACGGAAATGAAAACGTTATCACGTACCTACAACCAATCGGCGACATTTTCCTTAACTTAATTAAAATGATCGTTGTACCGATTATCGTATCGACATTAATTGTTGGTGTTGCTGGAACAGGTGACATGAAGCAATTAGGCCGACTTGGCGGTAAAACACTTATTTACTTTGAAGTTATCACAACAATAGCAATTATTGTTGGTTTATTATCTGCGAACATCTTCCAGCCTGGTGCTGGTATCAACATGAACGAGTTACAGCAATCTGATATCTCAAGCTATGTTGAAACGACAGAAGCAGAAAGCGATAAAAGTCCATACCAAATTATTGTAGACATCGTCCCTAAAAACATAATCAATTCGATGGCTGAAGGTGATATGCTTGCAATTATCTTCTTCTCTGTATTATTTGGTCTTGGTGTAGCAGCAATTGGCGAACGAGGAAGACCTGTACTTGCCTTCTTCCAAGGTACTGCAGACGCCATGTTCTGGGTCACAAATTTAGTAATGAAATTCGCTCCATTCGGGGTATTTGCATTAATCGGAGTTACCGTTTCTAAATTCGGTGTCTCATCGCTTATTCCACTTGGGAAATTAGCGATTTTAGTATACGCAACGATGATTTTCTTCATTGTTGTCGTTTTAGGGATTACAGCACGAATCTTCGGTATTAATATCTTTAAATTAATGAAATTAATTAAGAGTGAAATGCTTCTTGCGTTCTCTACTTCATCTTCAGAAACTGTACTTCCACGTATTATGGAAAAAACAGAGAAGATGGGTGCACCGAAAGATATCGTTTCATTCGTTATTCCAACAGGTTATTCCTTTAACCTAGACGGCTCCACACTTTACCAAGCACTTGCGGCAATCTTCATCGCGCAAATGTACGGAATTGACCTGTCAATTATGGAGCAGATTACATTAATGCTTGTATTAATGGTAACGTCTAAGGGGATTGCTGGTGTACCAGGCGTATCATTCGTTGTACTTCTTGCAACATTAGGTACTGTAGGTATTCCACTTGAGGGTCTTGCATTTATCGCTGGTATTGACCGTATCCTTGATATGGGTCGTACAGTAGTAAACGTAGTAGGTAACACACTTGCTGCACTTGTTATGGCGAAATGGGAAAACCGCTTCGACGATCAGAAATTTGCTGCTTATCAAGCAGAAGAATTTAAAAAAGCATAATTTAAAACGCCGCAGATCCTCTGCGGCGTTTTTTTATTTCATGACTTTCGCCAAATAAGCGCGAATGGACTCTTCACCATTATGAAGTGCCTCCTGTTCACGTGCCTCATCCTTACTAACCTTTGCCTCTGCGCCCGCTAAAATGTTCTCAATATCCGCCTGCGGTACGACAATGACGCCGTCAATATCACCAATAATATAATCCCCTGTTGCTACGACTGTACCGCCTACTGACACAGGTACACCTACCGCGCCACCGCCGTTTTTATTGCCTGCAGCAACTGTTGTGCCGAGTGCGAATACAGGAAAATCAATTGCACGAGCGGCTACTAAATCGCGAATAAAACCATCTACTACAAAGCCTTGCACACCAACACCTTGCGCAAGCTGCATGACAAAATCACCTGCTACAGCACGGCTTGTATTGCCCTTTGCATCAATCACTAAAATATCACCATTAGCTGCCTTACTAATTGCCTCAAGTACCGCCCCATTTTCCCCGTCTGGTAAGCGCACCGTTAACGCACGACCTGCAATTTTAAAATGGTCCGCGAGTGGCTTAATACACGCTGCTACATTTGTATGTCCCCCTGTTGCATCCGAAATTGCCGTTGTCGGCAGGGCTTGCAAACGCTCAACAATTGTCGTTGTTGTCATAATTTCTCCCCCTTTGCATAAGTACTACAAATCCCTTTGTATTTGTAGCTAGCCTTATCATACAGAGTCCCCTTTTTTAGAGCAATATTTTTCCAAAATACATTACATAATTAAAGATTCCATTATAATGTAAGAAATATTTCTAGCTAGGTTACAAATTTTTTCATCAAGGGAATACTTATGTTAAATGAGAGAGGTGAAAATTTATGAATAACCCACTAGTAATGGAGGAAAATAACGAGCATGGTGATGTTACATACAAAATGAAGACATTTGATATTGATGTCATCGCGAAGCTCACAGGTGGCATTGCACCAACGATCACATATATGCATAACGAGCGTGATGTAACAGATGATATTCGGGCAATTCGCTTTCACTACGAAAATCCAGCTGATGTTATTGAGGATTTCGCACAGTTTCAGACAATGCTTTTCCAAAAGGAGCAACGGGCCATTAATGCATTGTATGAATCAATCAGTATGAAGCCAAAAAATATGTCCACACCAAAGCAGATACTATGGGCGTTTTTTGTCTTCGCGCTTGTGGCGATGCCGCTATTCATTATTTTTTTACTCAAATAAAAATGACCACCCCAAACTGAGGTGGTCATACTTTTATTTACGTAAATGGCTTGTCTGCTCAAGCATGTAAGCAATACGCTCAACAATTTGTTCGATTTGCTCCGGGTTTTCCATTAAATCATAATCATTAATGTCTAAACGTAGCACTGGGCAAGAATTGAAGTTGTTAATCCAATCCTCGTAGCGGCCATGCATCTCATACCAGTAATTACTCGGCGTTTGCTGCTCCATCTCGCGTCCGCGCTCCTGGATACGACCAATAATATCATCAACTGGTCCCTCTAAATAAACAAGTAAATCTGGGTGAGGGAAGTATGGCGTCATGACCATTGCCTCAAACAAGTTTGTATATGTCTCGTAATCTGTTGGGCTCATCGTCCCTTTATCAAAGTGCATTTTCGCGAAAATGCCTGTATCCTCATAAATTGAACGGTCTTGAATAAAGCCACCACCATATTCAAAAATACGCTTTTGCTCTTTGAAGCGCTCCGCTAAGAAGTACACTTGTAAATGGAAGCTCCATTTCTCAAAATCATCATAAAACTTATCTAAATAAGGGTTTGTATCAACCTTTTCAAATGACGTACGGAAGTTCAAACCATCTGCTAACGCCTTTGTCATTGTTGACTTTCCAACGCCTACCGTACCTGCAATTGTGATCACTGCATTGGCTGGAATCCCATACTTTTCTCGTAAATTCATACTTACTGCAAACTCCTTTGTTGTAACTTTTCTTCAACTAACTGCAAAATTTTTCGTAGGTCCTGCGGCTTTTGTACAAAATCAAACTCATCACCATTTAGCTGAATCACTGGGATTTCTGGATGCATTTTCACAAAATGACCGATAAACTCATGATAATCACTTACTAGCTGTTCCATATAGTCACGTGTTATATTTCTTTCAAATTCTCGACCACGCATCGCGATACGCTTCATTAATGTATCAACACTGGCATGTAAATAAACAACCATATTTGGCTTTGGCATATCCGCCGTTAATATTTTATAGATGGCTTCGTATTTCTCATATTCAGAAGGCTTCAACGTGCGCTTCGCAAAAATTAAGTTTTTAAAAATATGATAGTCCGCAACAACCGGACCTTGCTTTTCTAAAATATTATTTATATCCGATAACTGTTTATAACGATTGCATAGGAAAAACATTTCTGTTTGGAAGCTCCACTCATCAATATTCTCATAAAACTTGCCTAAAAACGGATTTTCATCAACAATCTCTTTCAACAGGTGATATGAAAACGTCTCCGCCATCGCATTTGATAGCGACGTCTTCCCCACACCGATCGGACCTTCTACTGTGATAAACGGCACAGACACTAGAAGTCCCCCTTCTCTATATAGTCAGTGCTTTCAATTCTATCACAACGAATACTCGACAACAAAACAAACAATTCCATTTCAAGCGAACAGTTTGTGAAACATGTGAAAATGCTGAATATCTAATCAATTTTATATTTCAGTAAATCCAAATTCATCCTCACTTCTAAGTCGCAGAACTCTTTCCTTACATGCTACACTAGCATGTAAGGAGTGAACATCTATGACTAATAAAGACCAATACTATATGCAAGAAGCTCTTATTGAAGCTAGTAAGGCAGCCACACTCGGTGAGGTGCCAATTGGTGCAATTATTGTTTATCAAGACGAAATTATTGCACGGGCCCATAACCTACGGGAGACAACACAAAATGCGCTCACACATGCAGAGAGTATGGCGATCCAAGAAGCTTGCGCGAAAATCGGTAGCTGGCGTTTAGAGGAGACGACGCTTTATGTCACGCTCGAGCCTTGTCCGATGTGCGCTGGTGCCATTTTACAATCACGTGTACCGCGCGTTGTATACGGCGCACGTGACGTGAAGGCTGGCTGCGTCGATTCACTATACCGCTTACTAAATGACGCACGCTTTAACCATGAATGTGACGTCACAGAAGGTATACTAGCAGATGAATGTGGACAAATTTTAACAGACTTTTTCCGTGCATTACGCGAACGTAAAAAAGCCGAAAAACTCGCAAGGAAAGCACTGCTAACTGAGGAATAAAGGAGAACTTAGATGATGGGATTTGCGATTTTTGATACGGTTCACCTTACGTGGCTTAGCCTCATTACAATTTCAATTATTATAGTAAGCTATTTATACACAAGGTTTTCCACAGCATATCAACAGCGTTATCAAAAATTCATCTTCTGGCTCCTACTTCTTTTAGAATGCGCAAAACAGATTTTCTTGCTAATGACAAATCAATATTCCTACTGGAGCCCGCCGCTGCACCTATGCGGGCTCGGCATTTTTATTACAGGACTACATGCATATCGTCCCTCACGTACGACTGCGACATTGCTGTATGCACTGACACTGCCAGGTGCTGTTATTGCACTGCTGTTCCCCGGCTGGACGATGGATCCGGTTGGCGGCTTTTTACACATACATAGCTTCGTTTTCCACGCGCTACTTGTTATGTTTGTTTGCCCGTTAATTCATAAGCAGCAACTCGATTTACGTTGGCAGGATTTATGGCGTGCGGCACTATTTTTAATCACTACCGTGCCGATTATTTATGCGTACAATGCAGCATTTCAAACAAACTTTATGTTCTTAAACCGGCCTGTCGCTGGCACGCCGTTGCAATGGTTGTATAATACGTTTGGTGCGTCAGGATATTTGATGAGTCTCACTATTGTTGTAGCTATACTCTGGGTGATTCTTTATCTACCCATAAAAAAAAGAGGTGCTTAAGCGCCTCTTTTTCATATTATTTTTTTCGCAAACATGACTGCCTCCTGTAGCTGCTCACGTTGAATTGCTGTTTCAATACCCATTGCCTCAAAAAGTTCCACTACCTTTTCCGTCGCCACATTTCCTGTAGCTCCTGGTGAAAACGGACAGCCGCCAAGTCCTGCTATCGCACTATCAAATTTCGTCACCCCGGCCTGCAGTGCTGCAAGAAGATTAGCATACGCAAAACCATTCGTATCGTGAAAATGCGCAACGAACTGTATTTCCGGAAAATCATTTTTTAATTGCATAAAACGTTCATATACAATGCGCGGACTTGCCTGACCATTCGTATCACCGATTGAAATTTCTGAGGCACCAGATTGCACAAAACGCCTTACTACGCGCCGTACCTGCTCATAGTGAATCTCCCCTTCATACGGGCAACTAAATGCCATGGAGACGTAAGCTCGAGTAAATAATTGCCGCTGTTTTGCATACCGAAGCATTTCCGCGCATTCCGCTAACGACTCCTCTATAGAGCGCTTGATATTATGCATATTAAACGTCTCACTTGCCCCTACAAACAGTGCAATTTGTGGTACCTGTGCCTCAATTGCTAACTGAAGTGCGTGCATATTTGGTGTCAGTGCCATATACGTCAGCCCAAGTTCATGACAAAACGCTGCAATTTCTTTCGCGTCAGCCATTTGCGGAACAATTTTTGGATGCACAAATGACGCTGTTTCTATACGAGAAAAGCCCGCAGCATGAAGCTTCATAATCAGTTCCTTTTTGTACTTTGTCGGCACAAAATTCGGCTCATTCTGCAGACCATCCCGTGGCCCTACTTCAATGATTTCTACCGTTCGCGGAAAATACATGCTCTTACCTCCCACTAAAGTTTGGCTTACGTTTTTCATTAAACGCTAAAATCCCCTCTAAACGATCCTCTGTATCAATTACTTTTTTGTATGTTGCTACTTCAATTGCAAGCGCTTCAGTTACTGGTAGCGTACTCACGTTCGCCACTTTTTTTGTACCACGTACACCTACGGGCGCATTTTCAGCAATTTTTTTAGCAAGTGTCAGCGCCGATTCGAATACTTCGTCTACAGGTACGACTGCGTTAAACAAGCCTGCCTGTTGCGCTTCCTCTATACGAACAACACGCCCAGTAAACAACCACTCCTTTGCAATATGCGGTGCAATACGCTGCGGTAGTAAACGTGCTCCGCCTCCACCAGGCATAATGCCACGCTGTACCTCTGTTAAACCAACCTGTACATTCTCTCCTGCAATAATTATGTCCGTATTTAATGCTAGCTCAAATCCACCTGCAAGTGCATAGCCATGAATCGCCGCAATGGTTGGGCATGGAAGATTTGCCACTGCCTGAAACATTTGCTCAAACAATTTACGCTGCGCACGCCAAGTATCATCTGACATCCCCTGACGTTCCTTTAAATCCGCTCCCGAGCAAAAAGCCTCTAGCGTCGATGATGTTAAAATGACAACACGTACCTCGTCAATCTTTACACGTTGAAACGTTGCAAGTAGTTCCTTGGCCATCGCTGTATTAAATGCGTGATGCATATTAGGTCGATTAAGTATAATAATTGCAATTTGCCCTTCCTTTTCATACGTAAGCTTTACAAATTCCACTCTGTTTCCACCCTTTCCTAATAATCTCCTTCAAAAAACTTATTCCCTTATTCCCAAAAAAATGCGCATAAAAAAATGCACTAGAAAATAGTATTCTCTAGCGCATTTCACTCTATTATTTTACCGCAATAACTTCTTTACCACCCATATACGGACGCAATACTTCTGGAATCACTACTGACCCATCGGCTTGCTGATAGTTTTCTAAAATTGCTGCCACTGTACGGCCAATGGCAAGACCTGAACCATTTAATGTGTGCACGTATTCTGGTTTTGCACCTGCTTCACGGCGGAAACGGATGTTTGCACGGCGCGCTTGGAAGTCTTCAAAGTTTGAGCATGAAGAAATTTCACGGTACATATTTTGCGCTGGAATCCATACTTCAAGGTCGTACTTCTTCGCAGCCGTGAAGCCAAGATCTGCTGTACACATTTTTAATTTGCGATATGGTAAGCCTAAAAGCTGTAATACTTTTTCCGCATGGCCTGTAAGCAGCTCTAATTGCTCATATGATTCTTCAGGTTTTACAAAGCGTACTAATTCTACTTTGTTGAATTGGTGTTGACGGATTAGTCCGCGCGTATCGCGACCTGCTGAACCTGCTTCAGAGCGGAAGTTTGCACTATATGCTGTGAAGGCTTGTGGCAACATATCTGCTGATAAAATTTCGTCGCGGTAATAGTTTGTTACTGGCACTTCTGCTGTCGGAATTAAGAAGAAATCCATTTCGTCCTCATCACGTACAAGCTTGAATACGTCCTCTTCAAACTTCGGTAATTGACCTGTACCTGTTAGTGAATCGCGGTTGACGATTTGTGGTGGCATCATTTCTGTATAACCGTGGTTATCAGAATGTAAGTCCATCATGAAGCTGATTAGCGCACGCTCAAGACGCGCACCTAAGCCTTTATAAAATAAGAAACGGCTACCCGCAACTTTTGCACCGCGTTCAAAATCCACGATGTCTAAATCTGTTGCGATATCCCAATGTGCTTTTGTTTCGAAATCAAATGTTGGCACGTCACCCCAAGTATATTCCTCTACGTTGTCGTCTTCCTCTGTCCCAACCGGAACAGATTCATGTGGAATATTCGGTAAGCGCATCATCATATCTTTAAATGCTTCTTCTACCTCATTTAACTCTGCATCTAATACTTTAATCTCATCGCCAACTTGACGCATGCGCGCAATCACTTCTGTCGCATCTTCTTTATTACGTTTCATAACAGAAATTTGCTCAGACACTTTATTACGCTCGGCCTTTAATACTTCTGTTTTCGCGATTAACTCACGACGTTTTGCATCTAGTCCTTCAAATGCATCTAAATTCCCTAAATCTTCATTACGCGTAAGAAGCATACGTTTTACTTCGCCAAAATTGTCGCGCACTCGTTTAATATCTAACATATTTTCTTCCTCCTAATCGCAAATTGATGACCCTGACGCTTTCACACGTTAATGCACTAGCGAATTAAACACAAAAAAGCCCTCTATCCCCATAAAAGGGACGAGAGCTACCCGCGTTGCCACCCTAATTGAGTAGAAAAACCTACTCCACTTCATCACAATAACGGTGCTTTTACCGGCCTAGTCTACACAATTCAACTAAGCAACTCCAGGACGGATTCACAAGGGCTCATGCCAGCTTCCACCATCCGCTGACTCTCTAAAAAAAGCGTACTTGTTACTATTTCCTATCATCGAATTCATTTATAAATTTAACCATACTGTACTATACGACGCGCAGATTTGCAAGTTTCGTAAGCGCCATTTCACCTCATTATAGTACAATGACATCAGTATGAAGGAGGCGATTAAATATGGATTTATTATATTTTCAATTACAAAAAGAAAAAAACATTCCACTCTATGAACAGCTTTATGAAGGAATCAAAAATGCCATTATCAAACAGCAGCTTACAGAAGGCACAAAGCTTCCCTCTAAACGTCAGCTCGCAGATTTTTTTGAAATTAGTCAAACAACAGTCGAGCAAGCTTATGCACAATTACTTGCAGAGGGCTATATTCTATCCAAGCCGCGCGTCGGTTATTTTGTCGAGTCCATTGACGAATTGCCTTTTATTGAACAGGTTAAACCGAAGCTTGCTGAGCCTCGTGAAAAAGTCCCATTTATAATCGACTTCTCCCTCTCAAAAATCGACGAAGATTCGTTTCCTTTCGATATTTGGAGAAAATATGCACGGGATCTTTTTGATACTCCAGCTAAGCATTTACTCCAAACGGGCGAACGCCAAGGTGAATATTCGTTGCGAACTGAAATTGCACACTATCTGCTACAGTCGCGTGGGATTGAATGTTCACCTGAGCAAATCGTTATCGGCTCTGGTACCGAGCAACTATTACCGATGATTTTAAGCCTGTTTGATTATGACGCTAAGCTTGCACTTGAAAATCCTGGCTACTCGCCCATTCCAAGGAGTCAATTACACCAGCTTGCTATCCCAATTCCGGTTGATAAAGATGGGCTTATTATTGAAGCACTCGAAAAATCAGAGGCGGACCTTGTGTACGTTACACCCTCACACCAGTTCCCAACTGGCGCTGTGTTATCTGCAACAAGACGCACACAGTTACTCAAATGGGCAACACAAAAACAATCTCGATATATTATTGAAGACGACTATGATAGTGAATTTCGTTATATCGGAAAACCAATTCCTGCACTACTGGGACTTGATCAAAACAACAAAGTCATTTACTTGAGCACGTTTACAAAGTCACTGATGCCATCACTGCGCGTTGCCTACTTTGTACTGCCACCCGCATTACTCACAGTTTATCAACAAAATTTCACGTATTATTCGTCCACTGTACCACGCTTTGATCAACACATTTTAGCCAGCTTTATGAAGGACGGCCATTTCTCAAAACATTTGAATCGCATGCGCAAAATTTACCGAAAAAAGCATGATAAATTAATT
Organism: Solibacillus sp.; assembly: GCA_040274725.1. GTDB lineage: Bacteria > Bacillota > Bacilli > Bacillales_A > Planococcaceae > Solibacillus. The sequence goes on from JBEMAQ010000034.1 coordinate 16,426, forward strand.
GAAACCCTTAAAAATCATTACGCTCAAATTCATGTAAGCGGCGACTTTGCTGGTATGCACATCGTGATTTCATTTGAACACAGCGAAACAGAGCAGAGATTACTTACTATTGCAAAACAGGCCCATATTAATATTTTGCCGCTATCTAATTATTTATTAACAGCACAAAAAACAAAACAACCTACATTTTTAATTGGTTTTGGCAATATTCCATTACAAGACATTGAAAAGGCTATTCATACATTAATGGCGGTTTGGCAAATCAAGCGAAATTAAGGGTGGTATTTTGCTACCCTTATACAATATTAATACGGTAACGCTCAAACCATAAATGAAACTGAATAAAATAAGCAAGTAGCTGTGGACCTGCCATTAGTTGACCGAACCATGGTACGTCAAAAGAATCGCCACCACTGTTGACTAATGCCTCTATTTTATTTTTCTCAAATAATTCATGTAAAATCGAATCTTTATTTTGTAATAGTTTTTTTAGCAAATTTTGTACGCCTTCCGTATAGTGCGGATGATAGGTTTTTGGATACGGATTCTTTTTCCGGTGCAGCACTTCATCAGGCACAATGCCTTCAAATGCCTTCCGTAAAATACCTTTCTCCTGATTGTTTATATGCTTCATCTCCCACGGAATATTCCACACATATTCAACGAGCGCATGATCAGCAAAAGGCACGCGCACCTCAAGACCCTGCGCCATCGTCATCCGATCCTTGCGCTCAAGCAACGTTTGCATAAAGTATTGCTGATTCAAATAAAATAACTGTTGATGCCTTACCTCAGACGCTGTTCCTGTCATCGCAGGTGCCTCATTTACGGCATGATGAAAGGTTTCCTCAAGAAAGGACGATAACTGCAAACGCTCACGCCAATCGACGTTTAAAAGCTGTTCACGCGCTTTTATCGAGCGTATCCAAGGGAAACTCGTATAATCCTCATAAAACCATGGATAACCGCCAAATAGCTCATCTGCACACTCTCCAGACAATGCCACCGTGAAATCTTTTTTTATTTCTCGACTAAATAAATACAACGAGCTATCAATATCTGCCATGCTCGGCATATCTTTATGTAGCATCGCCTGCTCCAAATGTGTAATTAATTCTTCCTGTGGCAAAAGTACTTCCTTATGCTTTGTAGTAAATGCCTCACTCATAAGATTTATCCAGTACACGTCCTCCGTTGTTTGAAAGGCATTCTTTTGAAAATAACGATGGTTATCCTCATAGCCTACAGAATACGTCGCAAGAGGCGCAGCACTTGCAGCGATTGCCGTAATAATACTTGAATCGACACCACCCGATAAAAATGTACAAAGCGGGACATCACTAACAAGTTGTTTCTGAATGGCCTGTGTCACAAGCTCGCGAACATGCTCAGCTGTTTCATCGATTGAATGTGTATGTTCACACTGTCGTACCGTCCAGTAACGCCAAATCGTTTTTTGATGCTTTTTTACAACCATTGCATGCCCCGGCTTTAGTTCCTTCACTCCGTTAAAAATGCCGTCCCCTATAATGCGCGAAGGCCCCATACTAAGCAGCGCTGTTAAACCAGATAGAGAAACCTCTGCCGGCACCTCCTTATGTGCAAGTAGTGCCTTTATTTCAGAGCCAAATAACAAACCTGCTGCTGTCTCCTTATAAAATAACGGTTTCACACCTAAACGGTCACGGCATAAAAATAAACTTTCCTTTTCAATATTCCATATAGCAAATGCAAAAATTCCATCTAAATACGCGATGCATTCTTCCTGCCACTCAATAAAAGCCGTTAACAAAACTTCTGTATCAGATGTCGTAGAAAACGTATGACCACATTTCTTTAATTGTTCGCGCAAAGAATCCGTATTATAAAGCTCCCCATTATAAATGATTACATAGCCATTCTTTTCAAAAGGCTGCTTTCCACCTTCAAGATCAATAACCGCTAGTCGTCGGTGCCCAAATAGCACATGTTTACGTCCCCAAATCCCCTCGCTGTCTGGCCCTCTATGTGCAAGTTTATTTGTCATCTCTATAATTTGTGGGATTTCACCACGTAAATCGCGCTCAAAATCTACCCATCCTGTAATTCCACACATACTCTCACTCCTTCATTTCACGGTATGCAAAGAAATAAGGAATGATAACAAAAAATCCTCCCTATGACGATACATAGAAAGGATTTTCTTATTATTAAATTGCGCCGCCTACAAAACCGAATACACTATTCCATAGGTTACCAAAGAAGCTACCGATTCCTTGGAAGAATAGCGACATACCGCCAGCACGCTCTACTGATTCAGTTGTTACAACATCTACTTTTAATTCTTTACCGTCGATAAAGCCATAGTCTGTGCCTTCTGTACGGTCGATAATGACTTGACCAACTACCGTCCCCGCTTCAACACCAGCCTCTAGTTCCTCTGTTTGTAATACTAACTCTGGCACGTACGCCTCTTTTTCGGACGTTTTCACCATGATCGAAACAGGCTCACTTGCAGCAATTGCTACTGTATCTGCCTTCCCTTTTGTAACAGCAATCGTTTTGTTGTCTTCAAATGTATAATTCGCAGCTAAAACTTCTTGCTTTGAAAATTGGCCAAAGCCATAGTCAAATAATTTCGCTGTTGCATCAAAGCGCGCTTTGTATGAACCTACACCTTTAGAGTCAACCGCCTTCATGACAACGGAGATTAAACGTGTATCGCCGCGTTTGGCCGTACCTGTAAACGTATGACCTGCAAATTCGGTTGTCCCAGTTTTTAAACCATCCACGCCTGCATACTCGTAAATAAGCCCTGGTAACATGAAGTTCCAGTTAGACATCGCAATTGCATCATCTGTCCCCTCACGGAATATCTTTTTCGGAACACTTGCCGCTGTTAATACTTCTGGGTGATCTTTTAATAAATGATACGCTAATTTTGCTACAGAACGCGCTGGCATAACGTTTTCATCTGTTGCGCCCGTACCTTCTGGGTGCATATCAAAAAGATCCGCATTATTTAAGCCCGTTGAGTTCACAAATTTGTATCCTTCAAGACCAAGTTCTTCTGCCTTTTTACTCATCAACTTTAAAAATTCTACTTCAGAGCCGGCAATCGTTTCTGCAATCGCTACTGTCGCTGCATTTGCTGAATAAATGGCCATCGCATCATATAACTCTTGAATGGAATATGTACCATCAGCGCGTAGCGGTACATTACTCAGTGCACGATTTTGAGACATACGGTATGTATACTCTGTTACACGATACTGTTGATCCCATGTAATTTTTCCTGCATCAATTGCATCAAGTAATAAGTACTCTGTCATCATCTTTGTCATACTTGCAATACCTAAAGGCGTTCCTGCATTTTGTTCGTATAAAATTTTCCCTGAATCTGCATCAATTAAAATTGCTGCATCAACAGTAAGTCCTAAATCCGTCTCCGCATTTGTCGTAGCAGGTGCCATCACTAACATGCTTAGTAATAACATTGGAATTAGGATAAAGCTTGTCCATTGTTTACTTACTCTTTTCACAAAGCTACCTCCAAAAAAATTAATAAATTTTTAGTCTTTTTGTCATTTTATCATAGATAATACACGCAATATACGTCATTTTTTTCTAACGATCTATTATCTCAATAAAAAACACGTTGCTATCATCATGTTGACGATAGCAACGTGCTGTAAGTTGCATGAATTATTGAAGAGAATAGTTTGGTGCTTCTTTTGTAATTTGTACATCATGTGGATGTGACTCACGAAGACCTGCACCTGTCATTTTAATAAACTGTGATTTTTCACGTAAATATTCTAAGTCAGGAGAACCGCAATAACCCATACCTGCACGGATACCACCGATTAATTGGTGAATCGTATCAGCTAAAGGCCCTTTATATGGAAGACGACCTTCAATACCTTCTGGAACTAATTTTTTTGCATCTTCTTGGAAGTAACGATCTTTTGAACCTTTTTCCATTGCGCCAAGTGAACCCATACCGCGGTATACTTTGAAGCGACGACCTTGGAAGATTTCAGTATCCCCAGGAGATTCAGAAGTACCTGCTAAAAGTGAACCAAGCATTACAACATGTCCACCCGCTGCAAGAGCTTTTACGATATCGCCAGAGTACTTAATACCACCGTCAGCGATGATTGCTTTACCGTACTCACGTGCAACACCTGCTGCATCGTAAATCGCTGTAATTTGAGGAACACCTACACCAGCGACAACACGAGTTGTACAAATAGAACCTGGTCCGATCCCTACTTTCACTACATCAGCACCTGCTTCGAATAAAGCACGAGTACCTTCAGCAGTTGCTACATTACCAGCGATAATTGCAAGTTCTGGATAAGCTGTACGAATGTCTTTAATCGTGTTTAACACACCTTGAGAGTGGCCGTGCGCTGTATCAATAACAATGATATCAACTTGCGCCTCTACAAGCTTCGCGATACGTGGCATTGTGTCTTTTGATACACCAACTGCTGCACCTACGATTAAACGGCCATGCGCGTCTTTCGCTGCATTCGGGAACTCAATTACTTTTTCGATATCTTTGATTGTGATAAGACCTTTTAACTTGCCTTCTTCATCAACAATCGGTAATTTTTCGATTTTATATTGTTGTAGCATTTTTTCAGCTGCTGCTAAATCCGTTCCTACAGGAGCTGTTACTAAATCTTCTTTTGTCATCACGTCATCAATTTTTAGTGAGTAATCTGAGATGAAACGTAAGTCACGGTTCGTAATAATCCCCACTAATTTTTGATCTTCCATGTTATTTACAATTGGAACACCTGAAATGCGGTATTTACCCATTAAATGCTCAGCGTCGAATACTTGGTGCTCTGGTGTTAAGAAGAATGGATTTGTAATAACGCCATTTTCAGAACGCTTTACTTTCTCAACTTCTTCAGCTTGTTGCTCAATGCTCATATTTTTGTGGACGATACCAAGTCCGCCTTGACGAGCCATAGCAATCGCCATTTTTGCTTCAGTAACCGTGTCCATCCCTGCGCTGATCATTGGAATGTTTAATTTGATATTCTTTGTTAGTTGCACCGATAAGTTTACATCTTTCGGTAATACTTCTGAGTGTGCTGGTACTAATAATACATCATCAAAAGTTAAACCTTCTTTGGCAAATTTTGTTTCCCACATTTTCTGAGTTCCTCCTATTATAAATGAATATTATTGTAAGATTATCAACGTCGCAATCAACTGTCAAGAATCTTAGAAAAGTAAAACAATTCGGAATATTGTCCGGTGTTATCGAAAAAATAACGATGTTAAATACGTATATTGTTAGGAATTTTACGCTTAAATATATAAAATAGCAACAATAAAAATTGTTATTATGAAAAAAGGGGTTGAACAACAATAAAAGCGTTTTCAAATTAAATAAAAATAGGAGAAAAAGAGCATACTTCAAAATAAAATAACTTGTTAAATCTATATAAGTTGAATGTTTGAATCTAACATCATAGTACGCAACAAAAAACTCCACAATTTCTCAATCTTTAGGAGCTTAAGCTTAAAATCTAGTGTTAGAATGTTAAATTCAATTTATATAGTTACTATTTTTTAAACAACAAAAAACCACTGATTTCTCAGTGGTTTTTCTTTGTGCAAAGCGACGTCCTACTCTCACAGGGGGAAGCCCCCAACTACCATCGGCGCTAAAGAGCTTAACTTCCGTGTTCGGTATGGGAACGGGTGTGACCTCTTTGCCATCATCACTTCACTTATTTAGTTGAAAGATTGTTCTTTCAAAACTGGATAAACGTTTCATTGAGTTTGTAATAAAATTTGGTT
>JBEMAQ010000035.1:0-21551 GCA_040274725.1 Solibacillus sp.
GGCATACAACCCTCATACGCATCGACAACTAAACAAACGCCATCTACCATTTTTAAGATACGTTCTACTTCTCCACCGAAGTCTGCGTGTCCAGGCGTATCAAGGATGTTGATACGAGTCCCGTTGTAATTTACTGCAGTATTTTTAGCTAAAATCGTAATTCCACGTTCACGCTCTATGTCACCAGAGTCCATTGCACGTTCTTCAACACGTTCGTTTGAACGGAAAGTCCCTGATTGCTTTAATAATTGGTCTACTAACGTTGTTTTACCATGGTCAACGTGAGCAATAATTGCGATGTTACGAATATCTTGACGTAAATTTGTCATTATTCCACTCCATATTCTTTTTTCAATTGTTCAACTGTGATATTATAGCACAAGAAAGACGAATTGTCTTTTCGTAAAATTTATTGTCACGTTTCTAACATAATTTTCCCGAAATTTAGGAGGTGATTTTCATGAAATTAGCGAAATTTGTGATGTTTCTTTATACGCTAGCAGCAATCGGCTCGATGATGGGCATCGGCTTCTGTGCATCGCTTGTCTTCATGGCTGGTACAGACCAATACGATACAATTGGTATAATTGGCATCTTTGCTTGCATCATTGCAGTGTGCGCAGTATTCATGCTTGCGTTTATCCAAAAGAAAAAATTCAAAAATGCTGGCTTACTATAAGTAAAACGTTAACGCGCCAAAATTAAATATTTTTTCACCATAAAAAAATGACTGGGCGCATATGCACTCAGTCATTTTTTTCTTCTATATAGTCTGTTAGTATTTGCTGATGAATAAACGGATTGGCCATAATAAAGGTGTCCATTGATAAAAAATCAAAGTCTGCGCCCCTTAAATTCGTCGCAATCGCGCCTACTTCCTTCGCAATAATGACACCACCGCCAATATCCCACGGTGCCAGTCGCATCGAAATATACGCATCGAGCTTGCCGCTCACAACAAAAGCAATTTCCATCGCCGCCGAGCCGTATGAGCGTGTGCCACGTACTGTATGCACGAGTTCAATTACTTTTTCATGGTTTAGGCGGTTATTCGGTGTGACCCATGCGGCATTAATACCAATCACCGCTTCTTCTATACGAAGGGGCTGCAGCTTGCGCATTGGTGAATCGTTGTACCATGCACCTTTACCTGCAATCGCATAAAATAAATCTTCACGCATCACATCAAATATGTACCCAAGCTTTCCTACTCCGTCCACAAACAGTCCAACCGAAATCATAAAATGACGATGCTGCTTCACAAAATTCATTGTGCCATCAATCGGATCAATAATCCACACAACACCTTCTAAGCTTTCGACCTTCTCGCCCATTCCCTCTTCACCTAATATGCGGTGCGATGGGTCAAACGCTTTAATTTGCTCGATGAAAAACAGCTCGGTCTCCCGATCAATATTCGTTACTAAATCATTGGCATTTGATTTTGTCTCTACTTGTAAATCATACGAAAAAGAGTCACGAATTCTTCTTCCTGCCTCAAAAATCATCTCTTTTGCAAACGCATCTAAATGCTCCATATCCATTCAAACATCCACCTTCCCACAGCCTATCTCTAGTACCACTTTAACACAATTGTAAAGATTCTAAATATTGTATATTCATTATAACAAAAAATCACTCGCTGTTTTATATACCAGCAAGTGATTTTTATATCGGTATTTTTTTCTTTTTACGCATATGCATGTAAACCATCTAATTCAGATTGGATTTCCGCTAGACGCTTTTTCGCCTTTTCCATATCTGTGGCATTATGTTCATTCATCGCAGCGAATAATGAAGCTAGCTCGTAGTCCAATTCTAAACGTAAAATTTCTTCATATTGCTTTTCGATGTCTGCTTTGCGTATAATTTTAATCATCTGTTTCATAGTCAATCACTCCTTACTTATTTTTTTCAAAAACCTTTCAACATTAACAAAAGTTTTTGTTACAAGATTTTTTCCCAAAAATTTATTAAAATAAACATAAAAATCGAAAGGACTCATTAAAAATGACAACGATACAATGGACTACGAATGACTTCAACGTTTTTCAAATTAATGGTTTAGATGAGCGTATGGACGCACTTACTACCATTATTCGACCTAAATTTCACGAATTAGGTGAGCATTATGCGAGCTATTTTAGCGCAGCGACAGGTGATGAATTTTTTGCACATGTTGCAAAGCACGCGCGCCGTACCGTGAACCCACCGAAAGATTCTTGGGTAGCCTTTGCACCGTACAAGCGTGGCTATAAAGCACTTCCACACTTCCAAATTGGTCTTTGGGGTACGCATTTATTTATCGTTGCAGCGATCATTTACGAGGCACCGCAAAAACAAGAAATGGCAGAGCGTCTCCTTTCACAAATAAAATTATTTGATACATTAAGCGACGACTACATCATCTCAGGTGATCATATGTCACCAGATGCCACGCCTTTACATGAGGCCCGCGATGAAAAGTTACTGCAACTCATCACTCGCCTACGCGATGTAAAAAAGGGTGAATTCCTAGTCGGCCGTCATATTCAAGCAGACGAAGCTACTCAAATGACACCTGCACAGTTTAGCCAGTTCACAACAGAAACATTCGAATCGCTCTTGCCGATTTACAACGTCATCGTAGGGAAATAACCTACTTACTTATTTAATATGCACAATTGGCTAACAAACATTACATGAATTTCAATGTTTGTTAGCTTTTTTTTGTAAGAAAAGCGCTAAAGCGCCCGTTTAGCCCCGACAAGCGCTGGAAAGCCCGAAGTGAAAGTGTGCTCTTTACTTTCACCCGAGGGATTGAAGCGACCTCGAGGGGCTGGCGCTTTAGCCTAGACATATAAACGCCAAATTTTATACTTTCTGATACACCAAAAAGTTAGCGCATGCGCACTACCTGACCATCTGCTAATTCCTTCGCTAGCTTCACTACGCGGTACGCTACATAATTACTTGCCTCTTCAAATTCACGACAAATTGTTTTTTCTTCTGCCTGTGTTGGCACAACTTCTTTAAAGCGCTTGTAGCAACTCATGACAACCTCACGCTTAATGCCCTTTTCATAAGCAGCCTCTACTGCCTCAAAAAAGCGTACAACGTCTACCATTTCCTGCGTCGACCAATCTGTTGATAACGGGTATGAATATTCCATCGGTTTCACAAACCTTCCTATTTATATATTATTTTACTTTGAAAATAATTCCATTTTTTGGTGAATTAATTTACAATAACCTTTTTATTTTTTCCCGTAAACTATTCAGCATAATTTTCTTCTTCAAACTCATTTATAAGCTATATACACCAAAATTTCTTTTAACTGGAATTTTATATGTCATCGTCCACAAAAAATCCTTCATCATTATAACAAATTTTCCTAGTAACGCCGATTAATTGGTGCTATAATTCACTTGTTTTTATATTTAGAATTGTCAATTCATTCTAAATATAATGAGACATAAATATACTAAGTGAGGTGGTACCTGCGTTGTCACAATTAGAGACTCCTTTGTTCGATGCCCTTTTGCGTCATCGAAATCGACATCCTATTCAGTTCCATATTCCAGGTCACAAAAAAGGACAAGGAATGGACCCGGCGTTTCGCGAATTCGTCGGCGACAACGTTTTATCAATTGATTTAATTAATATTGCTCCACTAGATGATTTACATTCACCAAAAGGCGTAATAAACGAAGCGCAAAAACTTGCAGCCGAAGCCTTTGGTGCTGATCATACATTCTTTTCCGTTCAAGGTACTAGTGGCGCCATTATGACGATGATTCTGACCGTCGTCGGTCCAGGCGATAAAATTATCGTACCACGGAATGTTCATAAATCGATTATGTCTGCAATCGTCTTTGCAGGGGCGATTCCGATTTTTATTCATCCAGAAGTAGATAGTGAGCTTGGCATTTCCCACGGTATTTCACCGGAATCTGTGGAGCGTGCGCTAAAGACATACCCTGATGCAAAGGCTGTTTTAGTCATTAATCCAACATATTTTGGCTTTGTTGCAGATCTTCAGCGCATCGTCGAAATCGTACACGCGCACAATATCCCGGTAATTGTCGACGAGGCGCATGGTGTACATATTAAATTCCATGAGGATCTTCCACTGTCTGCGATGCAGGCCGGTGCAGATATGGCAGCAACAAGCGTACACAAGCTTGGCGGCTCGATGACGGGTAGTTCAGTTTTAAATATACGGGAAGGTCTTGTATCAGCAAAACGTGCACAAGCCGTCTTCTCGATGCTTACAACAACATCAACGTCGTACCCGATGCTTGCTTCACTTGATACAGCAAGACGTCAGCTCGCGATTCATGGACATGATTTACTAGACGAAGCAATTCGTCTTGCAAAGGATGCACGGAAACGCATTAATGCGATAGCGCACTTGCACTGTGTAGGACGCGAAAAATTAAGTTCCTCTGCTACCTATGATATGGATCCATTAAAGCTCCTTATTTGTGTCAAAGACCTTGGAATCACAGGGCATACCGCCGAGGAATGGCTACGTCATAATGCCAATATCGAAGTCGAGCTTTCCGATTTATATAATATTTTATGCGTTGTGACGCTTGGCGATTCAAAAAAGGAAATGAATTTACTGCTTAACGCACTGAAGCGCATGTCACAAGCATTTGATTCAGAGGCAGTCATTACAGAAGCAAACGTAAAAATCCCTGAAATTCCAGCATTGGCGATGACGCCGCGCGATGCGTTTTACGCGCAAACAGAAAGCATCCTACTATCAGAGGCGGCTGGCTATATTTGTGCCGAGTTCATTATGGTGTACCCACCTGGTATTCCGATTTTCATTCCAGGCGAGGTCATTACACAGGAAAACATCGAATTCATTCAAATGAATATCGCTGCAGGTCTTCCGGTGCAAGGACCAGAAGATGATACACTCGAGCGCATTCGCGTCATTAAAGAGCGTAAGGCGATTTATTAAGAATAAGCGTATTCGCGCCCTCTTAGCTGTGACAAGCGCTGGAGAGCCCTGACGAGTGTGCTTGCACACATGGGAAGGGATCGAAGCGACCTCGAGCAGCTGGCGCAAATGCCTAGACATAAAAACATCAAACTTTATACTTTCTTATCTCTTTAAAAATGAGCGTACAGATAAAAAAATCTGTACGTTTTTTTCCATGAATAAAAGGCATTTAAAGTTTCCCCTAAATGCCCTACTTCTTATGCCTTTTTCGATTTTTTCATCGCAATACCTACAATCACTAAAACGGCAACTACTACAATCATGATCCACAGCGTGTTAGAAGCCGGTTCCTCTTTTGTTTCTACTGTCTCCACATTTGTTAATGCTGCCTCCACGGCGGACGCTTCAGCAATCGGCACTTCCCGGGCAGCTTCCTCTTGCTTCACTGTAAACGGCGCATCGCCAATGACTAAAAACTGAATCGCTGCCTTGGCAACTGTATCATTTGCCATGTCTGCCACTTCTTCTGCTACCGCTTCGTGATGCGCATGATCATGATGCATATGCTTGCCTGATTGGTCTGTCCCAACATTCGGGCCGTAAAACGATTCCGCTACCTGCTGCCCAACCCAAACGGCTGGGTCCGCGCTTTCTGCTAGCACGCGCGGATGCATGCCAAGCTCATACACTGTGCCATCCATTGTCACGAGATACACATAGGCTGTACTACCTGATGCGGTTTTCTTTTGTACGCGTTCTACGTGCTCAATGACACCTGTTGGGCCAGCCGTGTAGCCCGACATATCAAGCAATGTATGACCACCCATATTCGTAGAGACGTGGCTGGCAACAAATAAAGCAAACTCCTCACGCGTTAGCCCCGCTTCTGGCTGCTCGAGTAGTAGCTTGCCGTTAAAATACACCTCGTTCACAAGCTGATACTTCGCGTCGCCCTCAATTGTTTGGATGAGCTCCGCGTCTAACGCTGCCTCGGCAAGTTCACTAGACGTACTGCCCTCAAGTCCGTTATAGCCCGCCACCCAAGCGCCTAAATCCTTCGCCGTTAGCTTTTCTGTCGGCTTAAACTCAAAGCTCTCATCTAAATAGGACACAACGCCAAGCGCAGACAGCAGCACCACTTCATCCGCCGCCTCTGTCAAAGACAAATCACTAAACACATTATTTTTATTCATCACATGGGCAAATGCCGATGTCGTTACGAGTAGAAATGCACATAAGAAAACGCTAATTTTTTTCATCTTATTATCCTCCTATTTTGTGTACAGTTGCAGGCCGCCATTGCTTTGAATGATGTACGGCTCGTCCATGCCTTCTAGTTGTGTTAATGGTTCATAATCAATGACAAAGCCCGGCAATTCCACTAACAGCTCCTCTGGTAAAAAGAAGCCGTTATAAAAACCTGCCTCAATGACAAGCTGTGCTGCGTCGCCTGCCTCGTTTTGCAAAACCTGCCCGAGCACTAAGACGTGTGCAAATTCAAGCTCGTACTCGACATACACATGGTCGTTGCGGAAATAATAACGCGCATTGCTGCCCTCGTTTAGCCACGCTTCACTTAAAAAATGTGGCGGCCCTTGCTTTTCCTCCACCCAATCAACAATTTGCACTGAAATGCGATCCGCGTCACGCTGCAAGTCAGCAATAATGTGCTCCTCAACCTCCGCTGTCCAGTCAATATCTAAATAGTTCGCAATGACCTCTAGCTCAAGCCCAGCATTCTCCTCTAAAAATGCCTGACGCGCGAGCAAGTTTTTCTCAATGGCACGAAGTAGCTCCTCATGCCCTTCAAGCGTACGCTGACTGCTCAGAAGTTGCTGGTACTGGCGATACAATTCATTTAATTCGTCTAAATAGCCGTCAATTTTACGCGACACAAGCCACTGACTGCCCATTAAATCGACGATATCCGCACCGTCCTGCATGAGCGCAAGCCACGTATCAAGCCCGACCTCTGAATAAAATTGCAGCTGCTCGGTCGCAGCCGCCTGGTCGACGCGAAACGCTTCCTCCGCCGCTCTCACTTGTGGCTTTAGCATCTCAATTTCTACGCGCGTTTTTTCCATATCCTCTTGTAGCTTTGCAATCGTCGAATCATCATAAACAATCGCCAAAAAGTTCGCGAATGCACCCGTTAAATGTGCATAGGCAGGCACCGCGACAAGCATCCCCAACAAGCAGCCGATGATTAGTTTTTTATACATAAGCAATCGTCTTTCTTGTAGAGAAGTAGCTCGCAAGTAACCCGAGCACAATGCCGCCAATTAGCTGCACGACACAGACAACAAGTAAATCTACTATTGTAAGCTGTCCTAAATACGGAATAGCCTGCTGGATATTAACAAACACAACATTGTATAAAATACTCGTCACCACAATTGCTAACAGCGCTCCTGCAACACCTAAAATAAGCCCTTCGAGTAAAAACTGCGCGCGCACAATTTTCGGATCCATTCCTAAAAATAGCTTCACCTTCAATTCACGCTGACGCTGATACATCGCTAAATGAAATGTCGTGTACACCATTAAAAACGCGACGCCAAATAAAATAATCATCGCCAGTGTGCCGTACACTTCAATTATGCGCACCCAGCCGGTTAACATTTCGGCCATTTGCTGTGGGTAGACAACTTTGACGATGCCGTTTACGCCCTCTAAATTCTCACTAATCGTTTTCATATAGCTTTGGTCCTCGACATAAAACTTAACCGCATCCGGCATACTGCCGTCTGTGAATGCTTCAAGCAAATGCTCCTTGCCTTCAAAGAAAAACGCAAGGCCGGCAATCATTTCCTCACCCGTTTGAATGTCCACCTTTTTCGCATACGATTGCTTTTCTAAAACGCCTGCAACCCCTTCTGCCATCCCGTCCTCGACGTACACCTTCATCGCCAGCTGCGACTCGACATAATCTAGCACCTCACCGATATACGCGCGCACAAGCAGTAAGCTCCCAATCAAGCAAAGTGCGATAAAAAGAAGCGTAACAGATGCTGTTACACTCCCTTTATTACGCTTTAAGCCGAGCTTTGTGTCCTCTAGCATGTAACTAATTTGATGCTTGTTCATGAATACTTCCACCTTCCATGACCCAAATCGTGGCATCCGTCGCCAGCAGCTGCTCAGAATGCGTGACAATTAACATCGCAATCTGTTCCTCTTTATGTAGCTCGTACAGCAGCGCCATAATTTCATCCGCAGTCTCGCTGTCTAAATTACCGGTTGGCTCGTCTGCAAGCAGCAACTTCGGCTTATTCAGTAGTGCACGCACAATCGCGACACGTTGCTGCTGACCACCGGATAGTTGTGCTGGGAAAAAATTGAGCTTGTCCTGTAAACCAACACGCTCAAGTAAACGTAATGCTTCTGCCTGAATTTCTGCCATCGGACGACCGAGCACTTTCCCTGCAAGAAGTACATTTTCAAAAACTGTTTTCTGCTCAATCAGCTCGTATGACTGAAAAATAATGCCCATTTTACGGCGCAACTCGAATTTTGGAATATCACAAATTGGCGTACCGTCAATCGTGATATCTCCTGTATCCGCATCTATTTCGCGATATAAAAGCTTTAGTAGCGTACTTTTCCCCGAGCCTGAACGACCGCGTAAGAATGCAAACTCACCGTCATTTAACGAAAAATGCAAATGACGAAGTACGTGCAAATCGCCATAGCTTTTCTCGACATTCGCCATTTGAATCATGTTACATCTGACCTGCTTTCAACCAAGGCAGGAAGCCGCGTAAAAAGCGCTCCGTTGCTGGCATGAAATATGAGCCAAAATGATAATCTGGGTCAAGCGTTGTATTCACCCAAATGCCGTTCGTATTCACACGGTCAATGTATAGAACTGAGCCACCATCTTCTGTTGACACTAACGTCTCACAATCCGCGCTTGGCCAGTACACCCCGTGCTGATGCCATGTCGCGTCCGCTAACGTTAAATAATTCGTGAACAGATCATGTTCTGCACCGCGCAGGCGTAATCCACTATCCGCACCCGGCTCTAACCACCACCAAAAGTTTGTCGGGCGGAATTCCCAGTTATGCTGTGGAAGCCATTCGCGGTGCTGTGGACCAAATGTAACGACGATTTTTCCTGCATTCGCAAAGGCATAAATTTTCTCGATGTTTTTTTCTAAAATGCCTAAATGTGTTTGCGATGGAATGATTAATACGTCGAATTCATCTAAAGGCGTCTCCGCAAATTTACGTGCGGGAATTAACGTATCAATATACTGTCCGAATTCTGACGTTTTATATGTACGATTGTTTTGCGAACTACCACCATACATGACTGCAATTTTACGCATCAATTTTCTCTCCTTTCGCTAAACGCGCAAGCTCTTCCTGTGCCCATGCGAGCATTTGTGCTGGAATGCGGTCTGTTGTTTTTTTCGTTTCGGGACGCATACCCCCGTTACCACTAAAATCAAAGAAGCAAAAACCAACGTGCATAAAGATTGTTCCGTTCGTTGAGTTGCGGTTAATATATGTAATTTCCTCACCTGCTGGTAATGTCAGTAGCACCTCTGCGCCTTGTGGGGCTGGGTGATGACCACGTGCGAAGAAGCCTTTTACGCCTTTATTCGTTGTCATATGCTCCTCAATTACCCCATCAAAAATCGGATGCGGTTTCGCGATTGTGACATTATAATCGCCGTGCCAGTTAATTTCTTTCGGTACAAATAGTTCTTGACCTGGTAGCCAAGGCGTCACTAAATTGCCGAAGAAGCATACGAGTTTGCCGTCCGCTAAAAACTGCTCAATCAGCTGCTTTTCTTCTAATAAGAAATCTTGATCCACATAATTTAATAAAATTATGGCCTTATATAGTGTTAAATCTGTATTCGGTAATTCATACATGTCCACAAGATCAAACGGTGCTACCGCTGTATCGTGCGAAAAAATATTGCACGGGTGAACAACTAAAAATTCATTCATTGCCTATTCGCTCCTTCTAATAGTAGTAATGCGTCAATTAATGACTTTGTAAATGGATGTGTCGGTGCTTCAATTACTTGCGCTGTCGGCCCCTCGTCCACAATCTCGCCTTGGTGCAGCACGATAATGCGGTCACAAAAGCCCTTTGTTAGTGCAATATCATGTGTAACAAACATATACGAAATGCCGTACTGCTCATTCATCGATTTCAGTAAGGCAATGAGCTCTAAACGTAGCGATGTATCGAGCATAGATGTTGGCTCGTCTGCAATAATGAGCTTCGGCTTACAAACGAATGCGCGAGCCACACCAACACGCTGACGCTCCCCGCCCGATAATTCGTGCGGGTAACGCTCCATATATTTATCCGGATCAAGCGACACAACAGACAACGCCTCACGCACCAGATTCACGCGCTTCTCCTTATCCGGCTCAAGCCCTTGAATAATGAGCGGCTCTTCAATTAGTTGATAAATTTTCATACGTGAGGATAAGGACTCATACGGGTCTTGGAAAATCATCGCGATATTTTTGGCAAATTTACGGCGCTCACGCGGATTCAGTGCTGTTAGCTCCGTCTTCTCAAAATGAATCGCGCCCTTTGTTGGCGTTTCAAGTCCGGCTAAAATTTTACCGATTGTACTTTTACCAGCACCAGAGGCACCAATTAGTCCGATAATTTCACCCTCAGCAAATGAAAACGATACTTTTTTTAACACGGCCACTTTATCACTTTTTGAGTGACCATAAATTTTCATTAAATTATGAATGCTGACTAGCGTATTCATAAACGGCCTCCTCTTTTACTGCTCGTTTCTTTAACACGGGAATCGAATCGATTAAACGACGGGTGTACGGATGCGTTGACGTGCTCGCTAGCTCACGTGACGGTCCACCGTCCACAATGACACCGTATTTCATAATAATGAGCTGATCTGTAATCGACAGCACAGCTGGTAAGTCATGCGAAATGAAAATCATCGATAAATTCATTTCCTTTTGCAGTTTACGCAGCAGCTGAATAATTTCCACCTGTACAATGACGTCTAGCCCTGTCGTCGGCTCATCTGCAATAACAAAGCGCGGATTATTAATGAGTGCCATCGCAATAATGACACGCTGACGCATCCCGCCTGACAATTCATGCGAAAATGCAAAGCGCCATTTCGGTTCAAGTCCAACTTGAATAAGTACTTCATCAATGCGCTCATCCATTTCCTTTTTCGACAGTTTGTTATGGGCTAAAATGGCTTCTTTTAATTGTTTTTCTACGGATAGTACAGGATTTAGCGCATTCATCGCGGCTTGCGCAATATAGCCGATTTGCTGACCGCGTACCTGGCGAATTTCCTCATCGCTAAACTTCTGCAAGTCACGTCCTTCAAAGTAAATCGCCCCGTTTGGCACATTTGCTGTGCGCAATTGTTGAATGATGGCAGAAGCGACCGTTGTTTTCCCACTGCCTGATTCCCCAACAATCCCAAGCACCTCACCGCGCTTCACTTGAAAGCTCACCTCTGACACGACCGTCGAGAACTTGCCGTTTTTCGGATATTGCACCGTTAAATTTTCTACTGCTAATGCAACTTCATTTTTTACTAGCTCTTCCTTTATCACAAGCTGCTGCTTCGAACGCTTTTTCACCACACTGTATGCACCAAGACGCGGATTCGCTTTTTCCTCTAGGTAATAGCCGATAAACGAGAACGCTAATACGACAAGGACGATACAAACACCCGGCGGAATAATCCACCATACCCACGCGTCTGTTAAGAAACCACTTCGGCTATTGGCATAATATAAAATACTGCCCCAGCTCTTCATCGTCGGGTCACCCATACCGAGGAAACTTAATGAAGACTCCATTAAAATGGCCGCATTCACCGAGCCAACAAATTGCGGAATAAATAACGGGAACACGCCCGGTAAAATATGCTTTCTAAAAATATAAAAGTCACTTGCCCCCATCGTTTTTGCCGCAAGCACAGGGCCTGCTGACTTAATCGACAGCGTCTGCGCACGAATTTGGCGTGCCTTTCCTGCCCACAAAACGAGAGTAATGACGAAAATTTGTGTAAAAATACCTGGACCAATATAAACCGCTACAACAATCATCAGCGGTAAAAATGGTAATGTTAGCACCACATCAATGACGCGCATCGTAATCGTTTCAAAGCGTCCACCAATATAGCCAGATAACACCCCAATAACGCCACCAATGAATGTCGCAAAAATCGCGGTCATAATGCCAATAAATAGCGACGTTCTTGCCCCTACTGCGAGTTCTGATAAAATATCCTGCCCCATATCATTTGTCCCGAGCCAGTGCAACGTGCTCGGAGCCTGAAACGATGGACCGACCTGCTTATACGCATCATACGGAATAAACAGTGGACCAAAAATCGCAAATAACAGGACAATCGCAAACATGCTAATACCTGTGATGCCAATAATCTTCGTTGATTTACGCATTAACGCTCCACCTTCCCTACTGCGCTCGATTTTGCACGTGGATCAATGAGTGGATACGTTAAATCGGCAAAAATATTCGCGGCAATAACGCCAAATGTAATCATTAAAAATACGCCCTGCATCATCGGGAAATCACGCGCGACAACACTTTCATACAGTAGGCGTCCAATACCTGGGTACGAGAATACCGTCTCGACAATAACCGAGCCACCAATCAGTGTCCCAAGTGCCATCGTAAATTGCGTATAAATCGGAAGTAATGCATTGCGCAGCCCATGATTAAAAATCAGTGTGCGCTTTGTCACACCCTTTGCCTCAGCCATTGTCATATAATCTTGACCAAGGGACTCCAGCATCGACGAGCGTGTTAATAAATAGTTCGAGCCCACCGTTGCAATACTAAGCGTCGCAATCGGCAGTACCAAATGCCAAGCGACATCTTTCACAAAGCCTAGCGTCGTACCGTCCTGCACAATCGACACGGCCCCGTAAGTCGGGAACCAGCCAAGCTGCACGGCAAAAACGGCGATAAATAACATACCAATCCAAAATCCTGGAATGGCCTGAAACGTTAACATTGTTGTAAGAAATGTTACATCGCGCCCTTTACCGCGATTCCAAGCTGAATAAGCACCAATCATCACACCGATACACGTACTTAAAATAAGCGCTGGTAAAATTAAGACAACTGTCCAAATTAATTTGTCTGCCATCACTTCTGCGACAGGAACAGCATATTTAATCGACGTACCAAAATCCCATGTGAAAATGCCTTGTAAATAGCTCATATATTGTTCCCATACCGATCCACCTAAGCCAACCGATTCGAGTACGGCTTGCTTTTGCTCCTGCGTTAACTCCTTTAATGTAGATTCATCAAAAAAGTAGGATAATGGATCCCCAGGTGCTAAACGTGGCAACCCGAAATTAATCGTGATTGCCACAAATAGTACGAGGACGTATTGGAACAGTTTTTTTCCGAATAACGAAAGTGTTCTGTTCATGTACGTTGCCACCTTATTTCACTAATACTGGTGCTGTGCTAGATACAGCTTGTTGTGTTGCTTCTGGTAAGAATGAGAATTTATTGACGATGCCGTAACCTAATGACTCGACATAGCCATCATATTTAGACGCGTTGTATGCATACACTTCTTCTGGGTAGTAAAGTGCAACCGATGTTGGCTGCTCGTTGTATAATTTTTGCATGTCGAATGACACGAATTTACGGTCCTCAATTGTTGAAGCGTCCATCCAGTCTTGGATTAACTTATCCATTTCTGGGTAAGCAATTTCCTTATTCCATAAGTAACCTGATTTATGAGACATGATGAATTGGTCAGGGTCCGCTACACCATGTGGACCGATTAAGCTAATTGTTGTGTCATAATTTTTCTCTGAAGAATGTGCAGAGAATGTTGTTGGGTCTAGTGTTTCAACAGCAAAATCTAAACCAACAGCTTTGTACTGCTCAGCCATTAATTCCGCTGCACGCACGTAAATTGGCTCACCTGCTGATACTTTGATGGATAATTTCATTGCTTCGCCAGTTGCATTTTCACGAACACCGTCGCCATTTGTATCGTTATAGCCTAGCTCATCAAACATTGCATTTGCTTGTGCTACGTCATATGGTGTTGATAATTCTGGCTTTGTCCATGGTGAATCTGGGTGTGGATACCCTTTGTCACCCGCACGACCTTGACCAAGTAAAATTGTGTCAACAAGCGCTTGACGGTCGATTGCTAGCGACATCGCTTGGCGGAACTCTTCGCTATCAAATGGTGCTTTGTTGTAGTTTAAGTTGTACTGCACGATTGACAAGTTTGTTGCTTTTGCCATTTTGAAGTTTGTATCATTATTAAATGTTGATACTAATTCCGCTGGTACTGTACGTGAAGACACGTCGATTTGACCAGATTTTAATGCGTTAAACATCGCCGTTGCATCTGAAATAATCGGTAATGTTAATTTTTCTACAGTTGGCTCACCCATGAAGTACTCATTATTTGCTTCAAGAATGTAATGTTGGTCGGCTACATATTCTGTTAATTTGTATGGACCTGTACCAATTGCTAAATCTGTGTATTTACGTGGGTTTTCCACAGTACTCCAAATGTGCTCTGGTAAAATTGGCAAATCGGCAAATGTGATTGTTTCAAGTGATGGACATGCATAGCCACACTCAAACGTCACTGTTTTACCATCTTCCCCAATGTTGATTTCATCAATTTTCGGTACTTCACTTACGTGGTGCGTATGGCGGTTCGCTGGACCATCACGGAAATACTCATATGTAAACTTCACGTCTTCTGCAGTGAAATCTTCTCCATCATGCCATTTGATGCCGTCACGGATTACTACTTCCCACGTATCTTCATCAATTTGTGTTGCTGATTCAGCAAGCCAAGGCGTCGGCTCATCTACATATGGTGATGGAGAAAATAATTTGTCATACACCATATCTGTTAACCAATCTAAGTTCCCTGTATAAATATTTAACGGACCTACATCACTTTGTAAGCCAATCGTTAAGTTTTCTACTTTGTCTGTGTCTGCCGCAGCATCTGTTTCTTTTACTGCATCATCCGAAGAACATGCTGCTAATCCAACTGCTAGTGCAAGCGTCGGAAGCATCAACCACTTCTTCATATTTTTCATATGCGTATTTCCTCCTCATGTGAATGATTCTTACAATTCCGTACTATACATCCATTGATAATGATTATCAATATCGAAATTTTATGATGGTATTGATAAAAATGCTTTGCAACAATACTTTCGATACCATTATAAAAAATATCAATGATTGCATTATCTTTTTTAATAAATCACTTTGAATAACCTAGAATTTGGAATTACACAAAATAAAATCGCTCATTAATTCAATAAAAATGCTACAAACAGCATTTTTTCACTACATCATCCAATCCGTTTTTTAAGAGAATTCGTATTTAAAAATAAAAAAAGTACCTGTATTTTCATCATACAGGTACTTCCAATTTTCGTTTAATGTGATGACAAAACGCTTGCTCTGCCGCTGATAATTCTTGCTCCTTACTCATCACTAGACCGTTATAGCGTCTAATTGTTAAGCCTTTAATTCGTTTATCTATTAGCAGCTCGACTTCCTCGTTAATGACCTTTTTCGGAATGAATGACACACCGACACCGCGCTGCAATACTTGCTTAATAACCGTAAAATTCGGCATTTGTACAAAGTTTGGCGCAATTTCCTTTTCGAGTAGCGCCTGCTTTACACACTGTGCATAATAATCGCTTTGCGGCAAATACACTGGATAATCCTTCAAATCACGTGCATACAATTGCTGACGCGATGCTAGCGGATGGTGCTTTGCCACGACAAGCACAAGCTCCTCCTCAAATAGTATCTCGACATGAAATTGCTCCGTTAACGAACGGTCCGCATCATAAATCGGCATGACCGCAAATTTTGCGCGCTTCTCTAGCAAGCTCTTTTTCAAATCACCATAGTTGTAGCTATTTAACTCGTACGGGCTCGTCTCTGAAAAGACGACATCATTATCAAACAGCTCATCGAAGAAATTTGTTGATATGTAGTGGCTTAAATACACCGGAATTTTTGCCGACTGTCCTACTTGTACTAAAGATTTCCGCAATTCCTGCTCTCGCTTTTGAACCATCAATGCATGGGTTAATAACAGCTCTCCCTGCGGCGTTAACTCAATTTGTCGTTTATTTCGTACAATCAATGGACATTCAAATGTTTTTTCTAATTGTTGAACATGCTGTGACACAGTTGGTTGTGAACAAAATAATCGTTTTGCTGTATCTGTAAATGATCGGCATTCAGCCAACACTATAAATGTTTTATACCATTCATGCATATTATTATGCCCACCTTTATTTGAGAATGAATATCATTATCTATGATACACTTAATAAATTAGAATGTAAATTGACTTTCGAAAAGTTCTGGAAAAACAAACAGACATCCTCTACTACTAGAGAATGCCTGCTCATTTACGTTAAAAAATAAAGTACAAAAAGCGGAATAATAAAGGCACCAAACACTGCACTTAGGCCCATCGACAGCGAGCCAATGGATAAATCCTCCTCGCCGTATTCCTTTAATTTCGTCAAGCCAACACCGTGCGACGCGCTCCCCATCGCGACACCGCGACTAATGGCCGTATCGATTTTCGCGATTTTAAAAATCATCGGCCCTAAAATTGCCCCTGTAAAGCCGGCAATCATCACAAGTACAACCGTAAGTGGCGGCACACCCCCGATCACCTCGCTCACCTGCATCGCAACAGGCGTCGTTAGTGACTTTGGCAGCGCCGTCAACATGTATTCATGCGACATACCGGTTAATTTGAGGAGCGCAAAAATACTCACAAGCCCTGACAGCAGCGCGACAACTAAACTCGTCAAGATTGAATATTTATATTTAAAAACGAGTGCGCGCTGATTGTAGAGCGGAAATGCAAGCGCCACAACAGCCGGGCCTAGCATTTTCGAAATCCACTGACCACCGTCCATATATGCCTCATATGGAATATCAAACGTCAGCAGCACAACACATGTAATAATCGTCCCTGTGAAAAACGGCAATAAAAACGGATTGCTAAATTTTAAATACAATTTGTTTAGGAAAATAAATAACACAACGGTGCTAACGATCGTCAGCAGCGCGAGCATTGTTTGCACCATGCGACTTCACCTCCTGACGGTTTTCGCGTTTTTCTATGTACTGACTTACCTTGCCTGTCACCACGAGCGTAAAAATTGTACTAATTATGACCGCGACCATAAGTAAAACGCCCGTCTTCGTCAACAGCTCTGGATAATTAATAACAGCGACTGTAGACGGAATGAAAAATAATGTCAGGAATGCGAGTAAAAAGCTCACACCTTCCTGAATAAATTTCGTCGGCAAAATTTTAAAATAAAGCGACAGCCACAACAGAACAAGCCCAATAATACTCCCCGGAATAATAAGCCCCGTCGCCTTCACAATAAAATCACCGATCAAATAATATACCGTTAAAATCCCAATTTGTGCAATGACACGAACAACCTGCACTGTCCCCACCTCTCTTTGAGTATTATTTTACGCTTGGGAGAAGTTGGTGTCTATCATTTTTGTGGAATATTAATACAGGAATAGCGTTTTTTCGATTTGAATTTTTGTTTTTCCGATAGGTTTTTATGGATGCAGGAAATAATTTTGCCAGCTAGATGTTCGTTTCTAAAAAATAATACGGCAACTTTTTTCGCGAAAAAAACTTCATTTGGCGAAATTGACATACAACTTAAATTGAAATATGTACCAGGTGGTATGTATATTTGATTTAGCTAAATAAAGTGGCGTTTCAATCAGAAATCTATGATGAAAAATGCGTTATACCTATAAATTCTTTAGTGAAAAACGACTTGTTTTTAGCTGAAAAATGATGATTTTTATATGGAAATGCGTTAAAAAGGCGCGAAATACTCGCACGCTGGAATCGAAGTAAGTAGTGATGGTGTTCAAGGCAGCGACTAGCAAATTGACAATGAAAAAATGGGGAGGAATTCGTGATTTTTGATGAAAAAAGGCCAATTTCATTGTGAAATCGGCGTTTTTTTATAGACATAAAGTTTTATTTGAATTATTCCTTTTCGTACATATCATTCATTTCTCCATTAAAATTTAGCACTATGCTAAATAACTAACAGGTTGGCACTTATTTTAAACTATGCTCATCCTCAATCCTGCCAAATGAACATTTTTCACTTTAAAAGTAGCCGGGAAATAAAATAAGCTCGCATAATTTCCGACCTACTTTTAACGAAAAGCAAAAATAAAAAGTGACTCCTTCTCGAAAGAAAGAGCCGCAGAAAATTTTATTCGTCGTCTTGATTGAAGCTTACTTGCTGTGTGGCGAAGATACTGCCGTTATCTAGACTGAGGCTGAATGGTAAGCTTGCGCCGGTTGTTGGGGCTGGATAGTTGTGTGTAATCACGCCATTCGCTGGAGGAATAAGTGTTACGCTTCCTCTGTATCTCCATTCGGTGCTGTAATCACATATTTAAAGGATTCAGATTTACCACTCACATCATGGTTACTATAGCTAGCTGTTGCTTGATAGCTGAACGAGCCTGTAATCGTTATTGTACTTAAAGTATAATTTCAAGAATAAAAAAGCCGCGTGTGCAATCGATTCATTAACGATTGCACACGCAGCTATAGATTAATTAGTTCGTATATGATAACACAGCATTTTTGTAATTCGCTAACATCGCTGCTGCCTCATTTTTTGTTGTGTACTCATACATACGAATATCATTTTGATTGTTAAATACTGTTACTACCCACATTGTTCATTTCTCCCTTTTCGTTCAATTAGTTTGTTATTAACCCGTGACTCTTGCAACTTGTTATATAACACCTTTGCTAATTCACATTCTACTCCCGACACATAGAAAAGAAAAGTGAGAAATGGCGGTTTTCACAATGTGTTCATAATTGTAGCGCTTTCAGTGAACACTTTGTGACAGCTGGTTTTATGCATGCATAAACGAAATATTAGAAAAAACAAACAATTCCGAGCACCAACTGTATTAGTACAGAAGGAAAACGATTTCAACGTGTTATATGTAAGCCATTTCGGGTATAGATATCCACCTGAATTAATTTTCATAAAGAATTGAAGAAAAGCGCGTTGTCGCAACCGAAAAAGGGCAGGAGCTCGGTGAAATGACATTCGTTCGCTCAAGCGACCAGTTTTATATTATTGATCATGCACGTGGACGCGTGGTTGGTCAAAAATCAGTCGAAACATTCGTTGAGCAAGTGCGTTCTGAGGGACGAAAAATTGTCCGACTTTGTCCCTTCACGAAAGTACAATTCGACAAGAATCCTGACTATGCGGACGTTCTAAAATAGTTTCTTGGTCTCACTTCAAAAGGGTGAGGCATTTTTGTTAAAAATTCTCACGATAAATGTTATATTTATATAACGAAATACAGAAATAAACGGAGGTTCTTATGAGCATTTATAATTACTTAGTAAAAAAGCCGAATGGCGATATTTTATCAATGGAAACATACCGCAATAAAGTTTTACTAATCGCAAATACTGCAGGTCATTGTCAATTTACATACCAATATGAAGATATGCAAAAGCTATACGAGAAATATAAAGCACAAGGCTTAGAAATTTTATCATTCCCTTGTGATCAATTCGGTAATCAAAATCCCGAAGATGGCGAAACATCGGCAACCCAATGCAAATTGCAATTCGGCGTTTCTTACCCAGTGTTCGAAAAAATCGAGGTAAATGGGACAGCAACACACCCACTCTTCAATTATTTAAAGCATGAGATAGATTGCCCACCCGCTGAAAAAAGCACGATGCAGGAAAAAATGCTTTTCAACCATATCCAAGAGCATCACCCTGACTATTTAATCGGCCGCAACATTCGCTGGAACTTCACGAAATTTTTAGTCGATCAAAAAGGACAAGTTTTACAGCGCTTTGAGCCAAATACGTCAATGTTAGATATTGAGCACGCAATCGAAAAATTATTATAAACGCAAAAAGGCATTTTCCAATAGTAGAAAATGCCTTTTTTGAAAGATAAGTAAGTATAAAATTTGGCGTTTTATATGTCTAGGCTAAAGCGCCAGCCCCTCGAGTCGTTTCGATCCCTCGGGTGAAAGTTGAGGACCGCACTTTCACTTCGGGCTCTCCAACGCTTGTCGGGGCTAAACGGGCGCTTTAGCGCTTTTCTTATTACGCATTGCGCTTTAAAATGCCGAGCGCTGTATTTTTCCATTGCTCCGTTTGTGCTTTTCTCGCCTCATCCTGATTTGCTCGCTTGACAACGTTCATCGTCGCCTGCTGAGAGGAATCTTTTAGCGCCATGACATTCATTCCAACTTGCTTCACATTTGTCACAACCGATTGCACCGAATCTTTTTTGAACTGTACATCCCGATTCATGCGGTCCATTGTCGTCGTTAAGGCGGTCATCTGTATTTGAATGCCTTCCATTTGCTTTTGAATATTGTTTACATATGTCAGTAAAATCGTCAGCGTCTTTTTCACCGGGCCAATTATGACGACAATGCTGCCAATAAAAATCACGAGTGCTATAATGACAAGTATCAGTGCTACGAATAGCCAACCATTCATCTTCATCCCTCCCTTTGTTTATTGTATACCCGAGCATTTCACAAAAACTACCTCTTTTCGAAATAATCGATTGCCACTGCAATTATTAGCACAACTAGGCGTAACGCGAACGTTATCTTAACTTACCCACAATGCAAAAATCTATAATTACCTAAATACAAAAAAGCCCCCGCACACGTCATTTCTTCCGTGTACGAGGGCAGTTCAATTCGCTCTGCAAAATTGCGTTCGAATTATTTAGTTACGATATGGATTGGGTTGCCTAGTAATACTTCAGCAGCTTCCATTGTAATTTCACCTAAAGTTGGGTGAGCATGAATTGTTAATGCGATATCTTCCGCAGTCATACCTGCTTCAATAGCAGTAGCCATTTCAGCGATCATGTCAGAAGCACCAACACCAACGATTTGAGCACCAACTAATAGGCCGTCTTCTTTACGTGCTACTAATTTTACGAAACCGTCAGTAGCGTTAAGCGCTAATGCACGACCGTTTGCAGCGAATGGGAATTTCGCAGCTTTTACTTCTAAGCCTTCCGCTTTTGCTTGCTCTTCAGAGTAACCTACAGTTGCCATTTCTGGATCTGTGAAGCATACTGCTGGAATTGCTAAGTAGTCAACGATTGATGGCTCACCAGCAATTGCTTCTGCCGCAACTTTACCTTCGTAAGATGCTTTGTGTGCAAGTTGTGGACCAGCAACGATATCGCCGATTGCATAAATGCTTGGTACTGAAGTACGACCTTGGTTGTCAACTTCTAGTAAACCGCGCTCTGCAAATTTGATACCGATTTCTTCTAAGCCGATTTCGTCTGTGTTTGGACGACGACCTACAGTTACTAATACGTAATCTGCTTCAACTGTTTTCTCTTCGCCACCAGCCTCATAAGTTACAACAACGCCATTTTCTGTTTCTTCAACGCCTTTAGCAGATGCGCCTACTACTACTTCAACGCCCTTTTTCTTAAGACCTTTTTTAACGATTTGCGTCATTTGTTTTTCGAAACCAGCTAA
>JBEMAQ010000036.1:0-19607 GCA_040274725.1 Solibacillus sp.
ACACCTTACGAGCTCTTCTTTGGCAAGGCGTTGCGTTTAATTTGACAATTCAAGCCACAAAAAAAGCCCTTCAAACGTTGATATAATAAGGCTTGTCTGTTTTACAAATTGAATACCCGCCTCCGCCATAAAATGCGTTCATTGAGTTTCAATGGATATTTCTTACGGTAAAAATGTTCTCAGTATTTTAAGAATATTATCCCGTCAAGAGTTATACAGTTAACTAAATACGAAAAAGGGGGGATATATTGGGGGTACGTTTCCTTAAAATCTCGGGTGTCTATTTTCTCATTGCAGTACTCTTAGGGCTTACAATGGGGATTATTCATAACTTTGCCTTTACCTCAGTACATGCTCATTTAAACCTATTAGGATGGGTTTCTATGGCACTATTCGGTATTATTTATTCTATCTACCCACACGCAGGAGAAACAAAATTATCAAAGACTCATTTCTGGCTTCATAATATCGGTTTACCAGTCATGCAAGGGTCTCTCTTTTTACAAATTCTTACTGGTAATGGCGCATTAACAGTTGGAATTATTATTGGCTCTATCATTGTTGTTTTTGGGATATTGTTGTTTGTCATTAATTTGTTTAAAGCCATTCGTTAATAGGAGATAAATGAAAGGGACTCACTCATCAGTATCTTGAGAGGAGTCCCTATCTATTAGTTAAGAAATTATTTTTTTAAAATAACGTACCGTTGTTAAAGCGCTCACGTTATAACCAGATGCTTGGACAGTACTAGCTTTTGTGCTGAGCTGTTTCACCGAACTTTTTTTGTGAATCTAGAATAACCTTAATTTTTTGCTCTTTTTTGAATATTTTTTTATTTATTCTTAAAAAAATATTATAAGTTATGCTATTGACGGTTTAAATTAAACTTGATATTATTCTCCTATTGTATTTAAAAGAAAAGATACCCCTTGTATAAATTCAAGAAGACGGCTTGAAAGTTTCTACCAGCTACCGATAATAGCTGACTACAAGGAATGGGAAATGAATGATTTATTTTTATTCCATTTTGTAGAAAAGCTTTGGCCGAATCTTGGCCAAAGCTTTTTTTATATTTTAGGAAAATAAATGACTAATTGCTGAAATGACAGTTAGACTCATTCCCGTTCAATCTTTAATCTAGCAACTAGGAGCTTACAACATGAAAAACTTTTTTAAATTTGCAGAACGGGGTACTTCCTATAAAACGGAAACACTCGCAGGGATTACGACCTTCTTATCGATCGCCTATATTTTAATCGTCAATCCAATTATCCTAAGTCAATCTGGAATGGATCACGGGGCTGTATTCACGGCAACTGCGCTTACTGCGATTATCGGCACACTGCTGATGGGCTTACTTGCGAACTTCCCAATTGCTATTGCACCGAGTATGGGGTTAAACTCATTCTTTACTTTCTCAGTATGTATTGGAATGGGCATTGATTGGCAAATCACTTTAACGGGTGTTTTTGTTGCCGGCATTATTTTTATGCTACTGAGCTTATTTAAAATCCGCGAGAAGATTATTAATATCATTCCAATTGATTTAAAATATGCGATTGCTGCTGGTATTGGTTTCTTTATCACATTTGTCGGCTTAAAAAATGGTGGCATTATCGTTGGTAATGAAGCTACATTTGTATCGATTGGCGATTTAACGTCACCGATGACACTACTAGCTGTTCTAGGTCTGATCCTTACGATTATTATGTTAGTGCGCGGCATTAACGGCGGTATTTTCTACGCGATGGTCGTGACAACGATTGTTGGGATGATTTTCGGATTAATCGATGTGCCTTCATCGATTATTGGCAGTATCCCAAGCATGGAACCGACATTTGGTGTTGTGTTTGGCCATTTAGATGAAATTTTCACACCAGAAATCCTGACAGTTATTTTCACGTTCTTAATTGTAGCCTTCTTTGATACAGCGGGTGCATTAATTGGCCTAACGAGTCAAGCAGGCATGATGAAAGGTAATAAGATTCCGAATATCGGTAAAGGCTTACTTGCCGATTCGGCTGCAGGTGTAATTGGCGCTGTTTTAGGTACATCAACACCTGCGACAAGCGTTGAATCTTCTGCTGGTATTGCTGTCGGAGGAAAAACCGGCTTTACATCTGTCGTGATTGCTGCTTGTTTTGTCGTTGCCCTGTTCTTCTCACCACTTGTGAACGTTATTTCAGTGGAAGTGACATCCGCTGCATTAATTATTGTCGGTGCACTCATGGCGATGGAAATCCGTCGAATCAACTGGACGAAGTTAGAAATTGTCATTCCAGCCTTTTTAACAATTATTATGATGCCACTCACTTCGAGTGTGGTGATCGGGATTGGACTTGGCTTTGTGCTTTATCCAATTTGCTTAGTCGCACAAAAGCGTGCGAAAGAAGTTCATCCAATTATGTATGTACTTTGCTTATTATTCCTTGCATACTTTGCGTTTATTGTATAGAGTGGGGGAGTAAATGCCTAGGAGAATACAGTTGTTAGTAGATAAAAAGCAACACCTAAAGGAACTTACACTATGAAAGACTGTAATGACCTTCATTCTCTTGGGATAATTAATTTAATAAAATTAAACGATAAAAGACATAGGTTGGTTCAGCTGATCTATGTCTTTTTTTCTCCTAAATAACCTAGGAACTCTACTACAAGTAAGAATAATTAAAAGGTTTAACGGTAGCTAATCCGTTAAGCCTTTTTTATTTGCTTAAAAATCAAACTTTTATATATAGTATTTAAGTATAGTAATGTAAATTAAAATGAAAGGCGAAAAGTTGTGTATTTAAGTTTGAAAAGTCATTACATATTAACCTTTTTTACTACTATTTGATTTATTTACATAAATATCTATTGATTTTAATATTTTTCTGTATATAGTTTTAATTCAGAAGCTTTAAAAGGGGGATTAAGGTAATTAAGGAAGTCCTCCATAGAATTGTTTGAATTTATAAATTTATATTTGGAGGTAATGTAGTTGAAAAAAGTATTGTCAATTGCAACAGCAGCAGCTTTAGCTATGAACATTACAATTGTTCCGTTCAATGTATTAGCTGAACAACTGCCGGTTGAAAGTGAAGTGCTCACAGTGGAGGTTAGTACACCATCTAACGCATCTGTTCGTAAGTTTAGTTTGCTTGGGCAAGATGTTTTAAGTGAGTACAATGAAATGTTTAAAATGGATAACGCGAATATCCAGGCGATTACGAATAATGGTGGGATCTATTCGAAATCGTATCTTCAATATGCTATCGATGACAATTTAAAAACGCATTGGGAAACAGGGAAACCGAACAGTGACACATTTACGAATGAGGTCGTGTTTACATTCCATGAAGCAACGGACTTGAATCGAATTGTGTATGCAGCTCGGCCTGGAGGCAAAGGTTATGCACAAGAATTTGAAATATATCGTTCTACAACAGAAGATGGAAATGACTTTACACTCGTAACAGAAGGTGAATACAAAGGCTCTGTTGGGGATGTCATTGAAATACAGTTCAATTCTACACAGTTTAAACGTCTAAAGTTTGTTTATAAAAAAGCACATCAAAACTGGGCAAGTGCCGGTGAATTTAGCTTTTATAAAGACGATACATTCGCGGGTAAAATGGTCAATTTATTTACCGACAGCTCAAAAAGTAAAGTAGCTGCGGAGTTTAACTCATTACAAGTATTAAATGAGCTAGAAGAGACTGCACAAACGCATCCACTTTATGCACAGTACAAAGAGGATATCGAAAATGCAAAAGCATTATTAATGCAACAAGCAATAGAAGCAACAACAGCGGTGACGAAATCATTTAATCACTTTGCAAGCAATGAATATTCTCAGCAATTTAGAATGGACTATAACAACATCCAAAGCGTTCAAAATAATGGCGGTCATTATAGTAGCGCGGTTATTGAAAATGCGGTGGATGGGAACCCGACTACTTATTGGGAGACGAAGAAAGCGAATACATCGAGTTTCTCTAATGAAGTAGAAGTGACATTTAAAGAAGCGGTGACACTAGACCGCATTATTTACGGGGCAAGACCAGATCGTAAAGGATTTGCCGAGGAGTTTGACATTTATGCTTCTCAAACGACAAAAGGTGATACATATCAGCTTGTTGCAACGGGCAAGCACAACTTGGTAGCAGGGCTTGTAGAGGCAAAGTTCGAACCAACAACATTTCAGCGTGTAAAATTTGTCTTCAAAAAGTCCAATCAAAATTGGGCTACATTAGCTGAACTTGCATTTTATAAACAAGATGTCGTTCAAAATGACATGGACAATCTTTTCACGGATGCGACGCAAAGTAAAGTAATGGAAACATATAATACGCTTGATAAATTAAAGGTTCTGGAAGAAAAAGCAAAGTTGCACCCTTTATATGAAACGTTCAAAGAAGATTTAGCACTTGCGAAAAAAATCGTTAATGGTGAGCTAGCTACTGAAGGAAGAATCATTAAAGCGGAACAATACGGCAATATGGCGAGTCATTCTCAAAAAGTGTTAAAGATGCAATATGGTAATAACAATCAGCCGACAGGAATTGCTGCAAGAGCCGGTGAAAAGATTACCGTTTATGTAGATGCTGATCCAAGTGGTCCATTACCGCAGCTCGTGTTTACGCAGCAAGAAGGTAGCTGGAATGCATGGTCTAGCACAGTTAGCTTAAAGCCAGGCATAAATGAATTCACCGTTCCAACGATTTACAACGGAAACGTTACACAAGGTGGACCAATCTATATCGTCAATCCGTACACACCTGACCAACAACAAAAAACACCTCTCATTCGAATTGAAGGCGGCGAACAGTTCCCAATCTTCACGAAAACATCGAATGTAGATGAGTTTAAAGCATTTTTAATCGACTATAAAAATCGACTGGAAGCAGATGTTGCTGCGCATCCAACTGTTACAGAGCGAAAGTTAATCGATGTAGTTGAACTTGTAAGTGACCGCATCGTTTTCACAGGTACTGCTTCACAAGCATATGATGCATATATTACAAAAAATTTCGATCCAATGGCTACAGTGAATGGCTATGACGTTTGGATCAACAAAGTGTTTGAATTCTCTGGGTTAGACGGAAGTAGCGAAACACATGATCCAAAAGATATTCGAGAAAATATTCGTTTGATGCAACCATATGGGGCGATGTATGCCGCAGGAAATCATACAGGTATTCAACGAGGTACTGTACCTTTAATGTTTAGCGATTTTAGACAGACATACCCTGGGTGGGGACTAACACACGAAATTGGTCACCGCATGGCAGTCGGTGTAAGGGAGTATCCTGAAGTATCGAATAATATGGTTTCAATGGCTATGTCAGTTGACTACAATTCAATCGATAGTCGTATTCCATATGAAAGAATGTACAGTTTTTTAATCGAAGAAAATAAAACAGTCATGGCGAATTTAGGCTATTTCGAAAGACTAGCCGCATTTTGGCAGCTTGAATTAGCACACCCTAGTTATTGGGCAGATTTAAACGACCTCTATCGTGAACGAACTGTCGCATTACCTGACGGCGATCTGTCGAAGCAACAATATTTAATTCAATTTTCTTCAGAGGTTTTACAAAAAGATTTATCTAGTTATTTCGCAAGGCATGGATATACTGTAACGGATGAAACGAAAAAAATTGTGAGCAAGTATGATACCCCTAAAAAATACTGGTATTTAAATAATAGTGTGATTCAGTATGAGGGGGACGGCTTTACGAAAGAGGCTGCTGTCACATTAAATAGTGCACGTAATGAAGAAAAGCAAACGAATACGCTCACATTCGCCATGGATGATGCGAATAAACAACATGTATTAGGCTATGAAATTATTCGAAATGGTGAAATTATTGGCTTTACTGCGACGACATCTTTTGTTGATCAAACAGTCGATGTGAATGAAAACTATACATATGAAGTAATTGCATATGATAAAAAGTTAAATAGCCTGTCCTCCGTCCAAACAAAAGCGTTTAAACCTACTCTATTAGTGTCTGAACAACTGACGGTGAAATTAAATCAAACGTTAAATTTACGAGATTATGTGAAGGCATTTGATTACAAAGGCAATGATATTACAGAAAATATAGAAGTTACTTCGACTGTAGATAGCACGAAAAGTGGAAACTATGAAGTAGTTTATACAGTAAAAAGCAATGGTATTACGGAACAGAAAAAGATGAATGTTACTGTAACGAGTGACTATACGTATGCTTCGGATATGAACCCTGAATCGACGAAGATTGCGTGGGGTACTTACGGTAAAGACCAATCGCCAGCAAGTGGCACGATTGGGTTGCTTCGACAAGGCATGGAAGTGACGCATGAAAAAGGAATTGGCGCCCATGCTTCGTCAGAAATTGTTTATAACATTGAAGGAAAAGGCTTCGATTTCTTTGAAAGCTATATTGGCATCGATCATGCGATGAGGGGAAGTTCGGCTTCTTCTGCCACATTTGAAGTGTGGGTAGATGATGAAAAGAAATATGAAAGTGGTTTATTTAAGGCCACTACCGAAAGTGAATTTGTAAAGGTTGCTGTAACAGGTGCAAAAGTAGTCAAGCTAATGACGAAGGATGCGGGCAATAATGCATCTGATCATACGGTTTGGGCGGATGCGAAATTCACAAAAAATGAAAGTAAACCGGTGATACATGTAGCAGATGATTTCACAATGGTGAAGCTACATAGTGATTTCGACCTTCTTGAAGGTGTGCAAGCTTTTGATGTCGAAGATGGTGACTTATTGAATAAAGTAAACGTAACGACGAACGGCTTTACGCCAAATAAATCAGGTTTATATGAAGTAGACTATGCTGTAACAGATCAGGCGGGCAATACGGTAATAAAAACAAGAGAAATTTATGTATACAGTAATACGACATATGCAACAGATATCGACTGGAAATCTGCTACAACGGCTTGGAAGAGCGTAATGAAAGATTCAGCCCAAGCTGGCGGTAAAATCAAATTATTCGTAAGCGGGGAAACACAGGAATTTGAAAAGGGAATTGGTACCCATGCAAATTCAGAAATCGTTTACGACCTTGCAAACAAAAACTTTGATTTCTTTGAAACGCTTGTAGGAATTGAGCGCGGGATTGGTCAAAATAATACGTCAAGTGTCACATTTAAAGTATTAGCGGATGGACAAGAAGTATTTAATAGCGGTGTGATGAAATACAATACAGAAGCAAAACCTGTGCGCATTCCTTTAGCTGGTGTCAAAGAATTAAAACTCATTGCAAATGATGGTGGCTATAACGGTTCAGACCATGCCGCATTTGCTGATGCAAAATTTTATTACTCAAATGGACTTTCTGAACTGATAATTCCTCCAGCGATTGCAACAAAAGTTGGCGAGCCAGTTGATTTAAACGAAATTTATAAAGCAATCGATGCAGAAGATGGCGATCTAACGTCTCACGTCCAAGTGACAGGTATCGAAAATGTGAACTTTAATCAAGCAGGTAAATATGAAATCAGCTATAGCGTAACAGATAGCGAAGGCAATACCGTAACAAAAACAAGAACAGTCGCGGTTGTGAATATGGAAGATTATAGCTACCTATCAGATTTTGATTGGAGTGCTACTCAAAACAGCTATAAAGCGCCAGTAAAAGATAAAGCACTAAGTGGTAATAGTTTAAAATTAACGACTGCTGATAGCAGCCAAGTAGAATATGAAAAAGGGATTGGCGCCCATTCAAAATCGACAATTGTTTATAATCTGACAGATAAAGATGTAGCATACTTTACATCATTTGTAGGGGTTGAGCGCTCTATGTATAACACTGTAGGTTCAGTTGTGTTCCAAGTATATGTGGACGGTAAGAAGAAATTCGATAGCGGTTTAATGACTGCTAAAGTTCCTCAGCAATTCGTTGAAGTCAATCTTGCAGGAGCGAAGGAACTGAAGCTAGTCGTAACAGACGGGGGGAATGGAAATGGTTC
This sequence comes from Solibacillus sp., assembly GCA_040274725.1. Lineage (GTDB taxonomy): Bacteria > Bacillota > Bacilli > Bacillales_A > Planococcaceae > Solibacillus. Next base: position 7,957 of record JBEMAQ010000036.1, read on the forward strand.
AGACCATGCTGCGTGGGGCGATGCCAAATTACACTTTGCAAACCCGACAACTGTCCGATAAGTCTTCAATATATTATTCGGTTCACAAGCTTTAGGCTATACTGTCCAAACCCTTGATATTATAAATTCCTAGCCACTACTTATAAGTACCCCTGGGAAGTTGAAAGGTTCAGATAGAATAAGTTTAAACTTAATGAAAAGTGCTTCAACCCTTTAGTGTGATATGCTCCCCATTAGGTAGACAGATTAAAAAATAAAATCTGTTTATCAAATGAGGAGCTTTTTCATGCCTAAAAAAAGCGCTAAGACTTTCACATCTGGTGGGGGGCAGTTTATAATGTTGTAGCTAATGCTTTTACTTTTTCTAACTTATCTGTATTAAGTAGGATTTTTCTCATAAAATGATTCCAAGTCGAATAAATTGAATACCAGTGGAAAAAAAGGGGATGTAAATAGCTTGGGAAATTATTTGAAGAGTGCTGTTTTTGAACATCAGTTTTGGCTTCAGGTGCTAGGAGATCATGCACGATTTATCCACGATTCGCTATATCCTTCTGAAAAAGAGGATATTGTTAAAGCTGCTTCCTTTATCCATCACTTCAATCAACTTCTTTCTCAAGTAAGTTCACTTAACGAAGCCAATGTGATTCTTTTCACTAACACTGTTGAAGAATCAGTAAAACAGTTAAGAACCTTCAAATTATCAATTATTAAACGCCACCTAATAGGCGAAATGAAAATCCATCTAACACCTACTTTCATAAATCATATGGTGAACGAATTAGAAGAATATTTACTTATATTAAGCTATCTCAAACAGGGTAAAGTGCCACCAATATTTCACGAATTACATCATCATCTTATCTGGCTGGTAGATGCATCTGGTCATGCAGGGGCCATTAATGACCAATTGGATGGTGTAGAAAAAAGACTAAAGGAAAAAAGCAGTACTTTTACAAAACACTTTGATCAGTTTCATTTGAAGGCAATAGAACTAACTGGCTATTTACGTACTAATATACAGAAATTCCCTGCGTTAAATAGATTTAACGATGAGGTTGAAATAGAAATAGGTTTATTTAAAACTTTTTTGAATGAACTCGAAGAAATGGAGTTAAGCGCGGAAGTGTTAGGGATATTTTCTGCGTCTATGGCTGACCACATGGCTAGGGAGGAACAATACTATTTAATGAAATTAGCAGAGTCGTCTAAATAATTATTCTAAAATGTTAATTACACATCCTCCTACTATTTTTGAAATTAATAAGAGCGTTAATCTAAGGGATTAACGTTCTTTTTTGTGTGCGCTTGTCTCTAGGTTGAAAATCCCGAACCTCGAGGACAGAAGGAGAGGTTTGCCAAGAGAGGGTATCCATGGTGACGCGGAAGCTAGAGGCAAAGAAAAATCCTACAGCAGTTTAGATCTAATTATTTTCTTCATAAAACCTTTCTAGTCACAATTGTAATGTTTGTCATACAACTGTAAAAGTGGCGCCATTCGTTCCCTAATGATTTTAAAGTCGAATTCTAGTAAGCTTGTAATAGACAACAAGAAAGGAATGATTCAGTAATGTTGAAAAAAAGTATCGTGTTGTTCTTTAGTATGATGATGTTTGCGCTGCCAGCATCTGCAGCTAGTTATACAGTAAAAAGTGGGGACACGCTTTGGCAGATTGCTTCTAAAAATCAAATCGGTTTAAGCGAATTAATTTCTTTAAACCCTACATTAAAAAATCCGGACAAGATTAATGTCGGAGATCAAATTACTATTTCAGAAAATGAACAACAAGCAGTAGAAGAGCAAGTAGTTAGCTTAGTGAATAAAGAACGTGCGAAAGAGGGATTAGCCCCACTTACAATCGATTGGGAGCTAGCACGTGTTGCAAAATATAAATCACAAGACATGCACGACAAAAATTATTTCAGCCATACAAGCCCAACATATGGCTCACCATTTGATATGATGAAAAGTTTCGGTATTAGCTATCAAGCAGCCGGTGAAAATATTGCAAAAGGTCAAACATCAGCTGCACAAGTAATGGAAGCATGGATGAATAGCTCAGGCCACCGAGCAAACATTATGGATGCGAAATTTACGCATATTGGTGTAGGCTACGTTGAAGATGGTAACTACTGGACACAAATGTTTAGTAAAAAATAAAAACTAGAAATTTTACAATACTACATGCCTTGGTTGAAAAATATTCAAGTGACATGTGCAAAATGGCCATCAATCCGGATATTTTTTCGGATTGATGGCCATTCGTCGTGTGTACCAAAAAGGTGCGCCTATTTTTATAATTCGGGCTTACTTTCGTTGCAGTTGGCGGAACTACTACAGCTCTACCATGAATTAGTTCACGCCTTTTCAAAATCAGATTTTATCATTTTAACTGTATTAATTTCGTTATTAATGCCAATTCTTAACCCAACAAAGCTTTTATTATGGTATTATTTGTAGTTCTAGTTAATTATTAAAAGAGGTGAGCATATGGAGAGAGAGACCCATTATTTTTGGGCAGTACGTATTCCCGATGATGTTAAACAAACAATTCATGGTGAATTGACACAAATTAAACCAATATTCCAGTTTAAACGTTGGGTGGATGTAAATGATTATCATATAACCCTTGCTTTTCTTGGCTCAGTAAACCCACAACAACTTTCATCCGTTATTAGATTAGTTGGCGATGCCATTAAGAAACAAAAAGCTTTTATGTTAGAGATTGAAGGACTGAATGTGTTTGGTTCTCAAAAATCGCCTCGCGTATTTTGGGGAGCAGTGAATGAAGTGAAGCCGTTATTTCAACTTCAAGAAATTGTTCATAAAACCTGTCTTGCAGCGGGCTTCTCTTTAGAAACACGTCCCTATCATCCCCACATCACATTGGCCCGGAAATGGGGGGGGAATGAAGATTTCAAAATGGACGATTTAGTCACGCATAATCCTTTTGGCAAAAAGGGTTTATCTTTTCAAGTAAGTGAAATTGTCTTATATAAATCAAATCTAGAAAAAACACCAAAATATGAATCAATTGCAGCGTTTTCTTTAGTAGACTGATGGCTAAAATGGAGTCTTTCATTCATTGAGCTAACACGCATTAGAGAAGAACGTAATTTCATACGGCATTTCCCCATATTGGACGCAAAATTATTTGGGGATAGTATATAGCTTTTAACGAGCGGGAAAGCTTACTTCTTGAGAATTGGGCTGAGAGCGAGTGGTATAGCAACAGTTTTGGCCAATCTTATCAGGGTAGCTAAATTATCCTCTTAAAGCATAAGGGGCGCGCAAGTTGCGTGACATGGAGCCTCTATGGGCATGATTCGCTGTGCCAAGAAGCTAGCAAACACTGTTTGGCTTAGCTAAACGAGAGTGGGAAAAACCTCACCTTAAAATTAAAAGCAGTTCAAATTTTGCAATAAGTAAAATTTGAACTGCTTTATTTTTATGTCAGCGTAGTAGTCGTTGTTCTCTGTTACGACGGATGCTTTCCTGGGGCCACGGGTCGAGCCTGCAGTCTTGTCTCAAAGAAGTCACAGCGTTCACTCCGAACAATTAGTATTCCTTTTATTACTATTAAATAAATGTATTTGTTATTCTAAAAATAATGGAAAAAGGGGGATTTTAGCTTTGATTATTTCTCTTGTATAAACACAACTTGATCACGGCCACATTCATTACAAACCATTAGGTGAGGGCAAATTTGGTCTTTCGCTGTATTTGGAAAACCGTCCCCCATTTTATTTGTTTCCTCATCATTATAATGACCGTAAGCATCTAAATAATCAGAGACTTTCCCACTATCATTCAATTGGATATTACACCTTGGACAATTTATATTCAGTTCTTGTAGTGCATTACATAACGGACAAATAGCCATAAGCACGCCCCTGTTTTTTAACTCCATTTTGCTCAAGGAATTTATGGAATATACCAGCTAGGTTAAAATAAACAATTTTTAATTATTATTTAAAAAGGCACTAACGAGCTGCTAGGTTTATAACCAAACCTTGTACGTATATTACCGTTATTTTACGCCTGGTACCCAACCAACATTACGTTTCATCATGTTCATTAGCGGCTCTGGAATGTGATTATCACGACTCATATCCATTTCAGTAATAACGGGTTCACCAGCTGCTACTTTTTCTACCCAGTGTGGTTCAATTAATAGCTCACGACCAAGTGCAAGTAAATCAGCACCTGTTTCCATCGCTTCTCTCGCATCTGCTGGTGAATAAATTGAACCAACGCCGATAAACGGTACACGACCGTCAATCACGCGTTTTAAAATTTTAATACGGTTCTCTTTTTCACCGCTATACCGACGCGCTTCTGCACGGAAATCACCTAATGAAACGTGTAAGTAATCAAGCTTTTCATTTGCTAAGCGATTTACAAGTTGAATCGTTTCATCTAGCGTGATACCGTCTTCCTCAGGCTCTTCTGGGCTGAAACGATAACCAACGATAAATTGGTCATCAGCATATTGCGCTTTTGCACGGTTCACACGATCGATAATTTCTAATAAGAATGTCATACGTTTTTCAACAGAGCCACCGTAACGGTCTGTACGTTTATTTGTAAAGCCTGAGAAGAATTGTTGTAATAAATACGTATTGGCACCGTGAATTTCCACACCGTCAAATCCTGCTTCAATTGCGCGGCGTGTCGTTTCACCAAATGCTACGACGATTTCCTCAATTTCTTCAACCGTTAATGCACGAGCCGCACCACCATCAGCTGCAACCGTTTCACTTGCACTTACGACATCGCCATTTGGCACAAGGTCACGTACGGCTTGGCGTCCACCATGATAAATTTGTAAAATTGCTTTTGCGCCACCGTCGTGAATGGCATCAGCAATACGTTTTAAGCTCGGAATGTATGCATCACTATGCGCCGAGATTTGACCTGGGAAGCCTTTCCCATTAGGGATCACGTAAGCACATGCTGTAATCACCGCACCGACGCCATATGAGCGCTCTCGGTAATATGTAATCTCCGCATCTGATACTCTATCATCAGTATTTGCTGAGTAAGTTGTCATAGGCGCCATCACGTAACGATTACGAATTGTGACGCCATTTTTAAAAGTAAATGATGTTAAATAAGTTGTCATGTTGTTCACTCCTTCTAAAACAAGAGTAAATTTATCGGATTTAAAAGTCAAAGATTTTGCTTTAGTAGCGTTTGTCATCAGCGTTATTGGTACAATTTCACAAGTAGCACCCATCAATAAATAACGACGTAAGATAGGAAGTTATTAAAAAAAGAAAAACCTGCAAACGTTGTTAAATCAACGTTTACAGGCTATAAAAAATAATGGTCCCGACTGGTCTCGAACCAGCGACCTCCACCTTGTCGAAAGCATTTGACCAAATTAAGCTAGTTCAGCTCAGTTAAATAAGTATGGGAAACGTTGATATAACAGGGTTTTCATCAATCGCAAAATCAGCTGAGTTAAATAAAAACAACTGAAAAAAATAATTCTGTGAGCATTTTGGTGAGCAAGTAATCTGTTTAATAAGGTTTTTTTGTTTGATGTATTTTTACGAAGTTAACGAAGCGGAAGAAAATAGTTAATTGTTATACTTGTGAGTCAGTATTAGGAAGTATGCTGAAAAATTGACTACGTAAGAATTGAGAACATGAGATTATGGATAAAGTTGAATTAAAACACGATTAAAAGAATAATTGTAGGGGTTGTTGTGAAAGGAGTTACGTATCATGAAGATATAACGAGTTACTTCGAAAATTCGATAAGTGAAATGTAATATTGAGTTTCCTCGCTATATAAAAAAACTGGTGCAGCGCTAAGCTTGTGGCGTGGTGGAAATCTGCACCACCACACTACAAGCCAAATGCTGATATTTGTCAAATCATTTTTTTAAAGGTAATGAATAATACCAATTATTCGAGATTGTATCTTTATTTTATAAAGAGGCTACAGAATCATTAGTGGTTTAAGTGTATGAAGTACATTTTTCCCGAAAGAGTATCCGTCTGTATTATTTGGATATTTTAAAGCTTTGGAAGATGGTAGTTTAGAAGTGGGAAAATGAGTAAAATCTGGGTCAAGGTTCAACGAAATAAGAAAATGAATTATACCTACTTCTAAGATTATAAAAAAATAAACCTATAGGGCACAAATGAAATGTGAATTCATTTGTGCTCTACTCATTTGTTCGAACAAATAATCATTCTTATTTTTCTTCAATTCCATCAGGGAAGTGGCATCACGATACATAGTAAGCATCCGCTACTTTAACTATCGTCTCTGCCCATTCAAATTCTCCTCACTGAGCGCATTAAATCATTAGGAGGTGAATAGATATGGGTAAGAATAATAAAAAAACCTTAAATGAAAAAACGCATAAGTCACGATCGAAAACCAGAAGACAAAGCGGAATTTGCCGAAGAATTTGATGCTTAAAACAATAAAATGAATCACAATAAAAATCAAGAAAGGTTTTATTTTTTGGAATTATCTCAGGGATGAAGGGATTCTGAGGAGAGTAAATCGGTATGTTACTGTAGATAGATTAGAGTGAGTGTTATTTGCATAGATTTATTGTATAGCTGCCATTTGTAAAAGTCCTGTTTGTCATTTGCTACACGGATTTGCTTAATAATTCAACTTGCTCCAATAAATTAGTGATTGCCGGTATGGATGGTACTTATTTGAGAATCATTGCGAAAAGTACGAGTGATTATTGCGATTTTGTATTTTTCTATTCTATTGATAGTGGGCGCCTAAACAGAAAATAAAAGGGGGAGAAAGATGTTAGCAACTTGGACGTGGATAGTTACTATTTTTTTAAGCTTGCTTTTTATTCTAATGTCATTAGTTTTTAGAAAGAAATCAAGTGAGAGCTTTTTACAGTTTGCAATAGCCGGGGGAACACTTCCATTCTTTTTAATTTTATTTAGCGATATTGCCACAATAATGGGAGTTGGTAATTTCATAGGGCACTCTTCGAAAGGTTTTGAATCGGGGATAGCAAATATTCCATTCATCATTGGTGAACAAGGTTCAAAAATAATTTTTGCTTTACTTTTTGCAGGATTTGCAGCGAAGTTTACTTATAAAAGTATTGGAGAGCTCCTTAACGATTTAATTTTGAGAGATAGGGTATCCCGATCAATTGTAGGAATTTTAACTTCAGGAATTATGATTGCATGGATTGGTGGGCAAGCGAAAGGTATGGGAGCGCTCTTTGCTGTGTTTACTAATACAGATCCTTTACCACTAATTTTCTTTTTCTCTGCTGTATTCATTCTTTATACAATGATCGGCGGTATGTATTCGGTAGTTTGGACAGATTTGATTCAAGGTATTCTACTAATCGGTCTTGCAATATGGTTCTATATTACCGTGTTTGCAAAAATTGATTTTAGTTATTCAAATTTAAAGAGCATGTTAGTAGAAGTTAACGCAGGTCAATTAACACAACTAAATATTTCAGGTTGGGAAGTTTTATCTTTATTTGTTACTGGTTGTTTCGGTATCTTAGCAGCTCAAGTATATTGGCAACGTAGTTTCGCTGCTAATAATCCAAAAGCAGCAAGTAGAGCTATGTTTTATAGTGGATTTGTTGCTATCGCCTTCACTGTTTTATCTTCTTTAACAGGGATGCTAGTAAAGGCTATGAATCCAACTTTAGAATCTGGGCAGGCTATTTCTTGGTTAATTATGAATGAAATGTCCGAATTAGCTGCTCTACTATTCTTTATTTTGATTTTCTTAGCCGCAATTTCAAGTGCATCTTCACAATTACATTCAGCGGCTGTAGTAATTGTAAATGATATTATAATTCCGTATAAAAAGAATTTGGAAGACAAGAGCCTTATTAAATTATCGAAATGGCTTGTTGTATTAGTAGGTATTTTTTCGATTTTAGCAGCGATTTATTCTCAATCTATTATTAGCTTATTCTCTATGGCATATACGATGGCAGGTGGAGGTGTAGTTCCTGTACTAATTGTTGGTCTTTTATGGAAATTACGCAGAGGTGAGGAATTTGAAATGGGATTCCATAATAGTAAGGTATCTGTTTGGGGAGGTAGAATTGGTTTAGTATCAGGTGCATTTGTTTCCATAATGTTCGGAATTTTATGGGGAGTACTGATTTCTATAATTTTAACAATTATTGTGTCCATGGTTCTTCCGAATAAAAGAAATCTAAATGAATTAGATTTGAGTTAATTTCATAATTCTAATCCCTTGCTATCAAGTGTTTCTGTTAAATGGAAGTGATGGTAAGAATACTTTTTGGTATGGCTTTAAGGGACATTTAGCTGTGTACACGAAATCAATATATCGTGCGTTCTGTTGATGTCATCAGGCAACTTAAGTGATAGTAAAGCTACGATTCCATTACTGAAAAAGGTAGCGAAAATTACAAATTAAATTAGTAATTTGGGGGGCTTAGATTTGAAACAAAAAGTCATAGTCGTTGGTGGAGGAATCATTGGTACATCAGTGGCGTATTACCTTACCAAAAAAGATATAGAAGTAATATTATTTGAATCCAAGGATATTGCTGCAGGTGCTTCAGGTTCCTGTGATAAAGCAATTATGCTTCAGTCAAAAAAGCCAGGACCAAATTTAGATTTAGCATTAAAAAGTGCAGAAATGTATAAAACGTTAGAGTTAGAGTTAGAAGAAGATTTAGAGTACTACAGGGGGGGAGGAATGATATTAATTGAAAATGAATTTGAATTCAATGTAATAAAAGATATGGTAGATAGACAAAATAATTCTGGACTAAATGTTTCTATTATTAGTGGAGATGAAGCGAGAAAAAAAATACCAGCACTTTCAAAAAATATAATTGCTGCAACTTGGTGGGACGAAGATGCAGAGATTAACCCTATGGGAACAGCTTTTGCTTTTGCAAAAGCTGCCCTAAGGAGAAATGCCACTATTAAATTAAACTGCGAGGTTCAATCCCTATTAGTAAAAAGTGGTCGTATTGTTGGGGTTAAGGCTACTAATGAAATTTTTTATGCAGATAGTGTCGTTGTATGTACAGGCGTTTGGACGAAAAAAATACTTGAAACAATTCACATAGATGTTCCAATTATCCCTAGAAAAGGACAAATATTAGTTACGGAAAGGTTACCACGAATAATTGATTGTAATATTTTAAGTGGTTCTTATATTGCTTCAAAATTACAGAAAAATAATGATGCTCCATATGGAATCGGTTTAGCAATAGGACAAACAAAAAGTGGTACTTTGTTAATTGGTGGCTCTAGAGAATTTGCTGGATTTGATAGCTCGACAAATAGTGAAGTGATTCGTGAAATTGCAAAGAGAGCAGTAGATACATTCCCATTTATAGGAAAAGTAAATTTAATTAGAACTTTTTCAGGATTTAGACCCTTTACATCAGACAATTTACCAATACTGAGTGAGGTACCTTCAGTTGAAGGCCTATTTGTAGCAGCTGGTCATGAAGGAGATGGAATTGCGTTAGCTCCAATTACAGGAAAGATAATGTCTGAAATGGTTAGTGGGCAGGGGACAGAAGATGATCTAGAAGTATTTAAAATTAATCGGTTCTCTAAAAGTAATGTGTAAATTTGCAAGTTAGTTAGTCACTAGAATTATAGCAAAAAATCCACTTTAATTTGGATCCTTATAAACTTGGGGGGGAGCATGTGTATGGAAATGGAAGGCATAAAAGAAGAGCAAAATGATGCTAAGGAAATTCACTTTATGTTCAATGGAAAGTTATTAAAAGGTATAGAGGGTCAACCTGTAGCTGCTGCACTAATAACAAACGCTATTCGTAGTATAAGAACTTGCGAAATAACTGGAGAAGCGAGAGGGATATACTGTGGTATTGGTCATTGTTATGAGTGTAGGGCTACTATAAATGGAAAGCCAGGTAAACGAACGTGTTTGACATTGTTAAAAGAGGATATGGTCGTTACAAGTAGTAACGAGATTAGTTATGGGGCTGAATATAATGAATGTTGATGTTGTGGTTGTAGGAGCGGGTCCAGCAGGTATTGTTTCTGCAATTGAACTTGCCAAGCGCAATTTTAAAGTAGTTGTAGTCGATGAATATTTTAGAACAGGTGGACGTTTATTAGGTCAATTATATGAAGATCCTAAAGCACCTAAGGAAAGTAGACATTGGGATGGAAAAAAAATTGCCTCAAAACTAACAGAAGAAGCGTTGAAGTTAGGTGTAACTTTTTTATGTGAAACAACTGTATGGAAAATTGAGGGTGACTTTATTATTTCAGTTTCCGATAAAAAAATAAAAGAGATTTATGCGAAAGCAATTATTCTTGCGACAGGTGCAATAGAAAAGGCTTTACCAATCAGTGGTTGGACAAAAGTCGGGGTAGTAAGTGTAGGAGCAGCTCAAACATTTACCAATCTTCATAATATTAAAATTGGAGAAAAAATTTTGTTTGTAGGTATTGATCCGCTCTCTATTTCAGTTGCTATTGAAATGAAAAACGCAGGATTTGATGTAAAAGGAATGGTATTACCACCTCCTACTATTATGACTAGGAGTAATAGTAATCCAAAGGAAACATTAGAAAGTCTAGCATTAGCATCAGATTTAGCACCAAATAAAATATTCCGAGTACTCGGTAAGTTAGTGAAAGGAAATATCGCGCACTTTGTATTAAATTTTTTAACGTTAGATTTACTTAAAATACATGGTATCCCTCTGTATTTACGGAAAGCAGTTACTCAAATTAATGGTGAACAAGAAGTAGATAGTGTAACAATTAACAAAGTTTCAGTTGATGGAAAAATACAGCCAAGTATGGAGGAAACTTTAGAGGTTGATACAGTTTGTTTGTCAGGGGGATTGCTACCCTTAGTGGACAGTTCACAATTAGCAAATTGTGAAATTGTAGACATTCCAGAACTAGGGGGTATTGTGCCTCTTCATAATAAATATTTAAAAACTACAAAAGATCGCGTATATGTTGCTGGTAATATAACAGGAATTGAAGGGGCAAAAGTGGCAATGGCCCAGGGAAAGCTTGCTGCATTAAATTTACTTAGAGATTTCGAGATGATTGATGAGAGTGAAGTCGTAGAAGCCTATGATTCTGTAGGAGAGGCTAGACAAGCTTCTCCAATTTCATTTCTACCTAAAATAAGGTATGGAAGAGAGATAATGCAAATGAAATGGGAAAGTCATTTTGCCAAGGTAGGAGAGTGAAATTTGAACAAAGTACTTGTATGTCGCTGTGAAGGTGTGTGTTTAGACGAAGTTTTGGTAGCTATAAAAGATGGTGCAACCTCAGTTCAAGGAATAAAAATGCGTAATAGAGTAGGAATGGGTTATTGCCAAGGAAGAACATGCCAGCCTATTTTAAGAGACATTTTAATTGCGGAAACTGGGTTTAATTCAGTAGAACAAGTTCAAAAGGTTCAATCTCCTGTTAGACCTATTCTTTTTGAAGATTTATAAACAGAGTGAGGTGTAAAAATGGTAGATGAAATGATAACGAATGATTTTACCACATCAAACCTATGATAATCGACGTAATATACGTACAAGGTTTGGTTATAAACCTAGCAACTCGTTAGTGCCTTTTTAAATCATGATTAAAAATTGTTTATTTTAACCTAGCTGGTATATTCCATAAATTCCTTGAGCAA
>JBEMAQ010000037.1:0-19460 GCA_040274725.1 Solibacillus sp.
AGGTTTGAATCGCTGAGTCTCTTTTGGTGTTGCACTTAAAGTGTAAATTCAAGGCCGAAAAAGTCTGAAAAAATTAATTTGGTAGACGTAAGTTGTCCTTCTCTCTATATATAATAAAAATTACATAAGCCAATCTGCTTATGTCACTATTAAAAAGTAAAGAGGGATGTATGATGAAAAAATTATTTACAGAGCAAAAAATGAATGTGGATTTAGGTTATGACTATACATATGAGCAGTGGCTTTTGGAGCTGTCGAATTTTGAGTATCACGTATTTGCAGAATATATGGAGTTGTATCAAACGAATCCGCAAGCTTTTTTACAGCTACTGACGAATAAGAAAAAGCAAGAGGTCATCTTTGAGCAAATGTGGAAGTTTGGCAAAAAAAAGCTTGTACTAAAGCCGGAGAAAAAAGAAGCGGTCGAGCAGTTTTTTCAGGAAGTCCCGATGACGCGTTTACTAGCAGAATTGTCGCTAATTCCGTATACGTTCGACTATAGAGTAGAAAAGAATGTGGCGAAATATATACTTGGTCAAAAAGATGGCGATAAATTTGTGCCATTTAGTGAGGATGCGTTAAAAAGTGGCGCACTTGAGCTCGAAGTGGACGGAGAGAAAATGAGCTTTTCAGTGCAGTCGCTTATTTACTTTTTATTTGCCAATGAAATTCTCCATCAAAAAGATGAACAGCGTATCATTCGATGCAAAACTACTTATTTAGAAGCGACGTATGCATTTAGTTATGCACATGCACTGCAAGAAGAGTCACTAGATGAGTTTATGATTAGTGTAGCAGGCAATTCTGTGACGTCTGCCTTCTTTACATCGGTAGCTTTTTCAAAGGCAATGCGCTTTTTAAATGATGCGCTGTCTGTAACGCAGTACGCGGATGATGAAGAATATTGTAATGAAATTGTAGAGCAATTTTCAATTTTGTCTGCACGCAAGCAATTCGTTTTAGGAAAATGTCATAGTTTTTATTTACAGAGAACAGTGAAAAAGCTAGAAATGCGTGAGAAACAGGGGTTGAAAAAGCAGCAGGATTTCCAGCAAAAAATAGAGAAGCAAAAAAGTAAGCTAGATTTACAAGTTGATAAGATAGAGAAGCTAAAGCAGGAGCTTGTCGGCATTGAAAAATCAGCAGTGGATCAAACGAAATTAGAGCAGGAGCATGCGAAGGAAATACGCGAGCTAGAGCAAAGTTTGACAGGCCAAATTACGGATGTAAAGCAGCAACTAAAGACGGCGAAGGATGATTTGAGGAACGAAAAAAAGAATCATGCGAAGGCAATGGAGAAGCTTGAGGACAAGCTGGAGCAGGAGACAACAGAAAGACAAAAGCTCAATAATGATGTAAGTGAATTACAGAAAAAGCTTGTGTCAGAGCAGCGCCAAAAGCTACCGACAGAAGAGCTAAAGTTTGATGACTGGCTACAAAAGGGCAGTGAATTCTTACAGCACCTTTCTTTAGAGGAAGAGGAATCATTAAAGGACTTCATTGCGCTCGCACAAAATATTATGGAGCAGTCAAGCCTAGCACGTCCGAAAAATGATTTAGCAACGAATCGCATCGGCTATTGCCGTGTCGATTCGGAAGGGCATTTTGTTAATTTAGGGGATGATGAATGGCATCAGATTACGGCCATTCCGCTACCGGTGTATTTAAGTGACAATCAATTTGTTGAGGTGACAAAGGATTATGAGCTTGTGAGTGCACTTGGTTATTATTATATGAGTAGTTCTTTAGATCATACGATTAAGCAGTTTGTTGCCATTGAGGAGCGCCACGGTCAGGCCTTTGCAAAGGTTGATGGTAAGATGCAGGAAATTAAATACCGTGACAATGCGTATGTTAATGATGGTCAAGTCATTAGTGTTAACCAGGTGGGGGAGCTTGTAAGGTATTATCAATATCGGTCCATTACACTCGACGATTGGCTCACGTCTATTCAGCTAAAAGGGCATGAGCCGCTATATGTCACAATGTCACTTGCGAGCGGCTATGTGGTGCGTAGCTTGACGGAAGAGGAACGCTTCTTAAATTTAGAAGAGCCACTCCTTGCACATAGCTTTATCATACTTGATGGCCAGCAGCAACTGATGTATAAGGACACATCTGGCTGCATGCTAAAGCAATCGGCACACTACACGAAAAAGCAGCTCGCGTCTGTCTCAGAATTAGAGGAAGGTATTTACGTGCTGAAAGCAAATCAAGAATACGTAAAGCTGCATGACGTGCCACAAGGGCTTGTGCTCGATTTAGGTGATCTCGTGTGGGTGGATGAGTTTAACCGCTATATTGACCTTGGGAAAGTCGAGCAGCAATATGTGCCAATCGAGACAATCGAGAAAAAGCTATTAGATTGCGGCCGCAAAGTAACGCGCAAAGCGGCAAAGACACAGGTAGAAAAAAATAAGGACCTACTTGTCATTGGTAATATTCGGATTTCAGAGCGCTATAAAAGTTATTTTGGCGAGTTAGGCTATGAGGTAGATGTTGTAGATGGTACAGGTCCATTTGAAAAAATCCGTCAAGCGTGCTCAAAGCATACAAATATTTTGTATTCAACAGCATTCACAAGCCACAAAAACTCAGGGAAAATGAGTAAGGAAGTAGTAAAGCCGTATATTTTATGTGATTCTACCGCTCCGAAAGTGATGCATTATGCGTTGGAGAATATTAGCTAACCTTATTTTAGAAGGCCGTTATTAAGCGCTAAGTATACTAACGATTTTAGTGAAGAAATATAGCTGGTCATACTTCCAAATAGCCACCACCAAAATTGTATGATAAAGTAAGCTTCACTACCGCAATGGTTTGCGGAATGGAGGTCATTTAATATGAACACAGTAGACGAGTTTGTTGAATCACTAGTAGCAGCAACGGTGAATAATGAAGTAACATGGAGCGCAGGTACACCTGAGCTAACGGAAGTTTTAGAAGAGGTATATGGCAATTCACAAAAGCTTTATGCGTTTTTTGATGCCGAGGCGGGTGCGAATGTCGTGCTTGCAGCGTATCAATATTACGAGGGCGAAGTAGAGGCTGACGAATTCATCAAGGATGGCATGAGTATTTTACTTGTCGATGCGGATGATTTTGAAGTCTTGAATGAAGTAACAGATGAAGACGTTGAGGACGCGGCTATTTTTGAGAAACTAGTGGCGGCGATTGAATCGGGGAAATAATTAGTAAATAAAGCTGCGCCAACTAGAAATTTTAGTTGGCGCAGTTTTTTTGTGGAAATGTAAGCAGCTGTTGATTATTTAGTTGTTTTAGATTAATACAGCTTTCAACGTGTAATGACGTGATTACACTGTATTTTTGAAGATTGAGATGTATTCAAATAACAATGTAGCTATAATTTGAATGATTAAATTTTCAAGAGAATGGGGATTGAGGGAAATGGTAACAGAGCAGCTACAGCAAGAAACCATGATTGATTTAAATGATGTAATTGAGCAAATAGATAGCATGAAAACTTTTTTTCAGCTAAATGAAATGGACAAAACCGAGTTAACACTTTACCGCGGGTCAGTTTTTAAGCTTGTTCAATATTTCGAAACGAATGAATTTGCTAAGCTGACAGAGGAGCTTTCTACAGAGCAGGCGGTAATTGATGCATTTGTGAAAAAGCTTAATTTATTTCGTGTAGTATGCGCGGAGAAGACGTTTGACAAGGCGCAGACGAATTATGGGCAATTAATTGATATGGGTATTGTTGAATTTTTGGTAGATATTTTGAAGCAGCTAAAGGGAAAAGTTCAAAATCCTTACAGTCAATGGCTACAGAACAATGCTAAATTAATCGATGAATTGGTAGAAGGTGGATATCTGTATGAGACGATTACGAAGCTCGTTAGAAAAATACCGCAGTTAACGGGTTCAAAAATGTATGTAAAGCTCGTGACAAAAAGAAACAATCCGATTGAATTTACTCCCGTGCTGTTTGTAAATGGGCGTTTTATGGAGCTGAAGCATCCTGTAACGAAACGTCGCTGGCTCGTATCAGGGAATGCGGTTAATCATAAAGAGGCACTGAAGCGTCTACATGTAGGCGATATTATTCAAGTGAAATATAGCTCGGTATATAAAAATGCTACACAATTTTATCCATCCTTAATTACGCTAGAATACGATAACTTTACTGTTCTGGCACAGGATTTTGATAATGCGCTAGCGAAAAAATTTACACCAAACGAACTTCAGGCAATCCGTCAAAATTTACATGCATTTTCAAGTGATTCTCGAATTTTAATAAAAGAATTAATGAAAATCGTTGTGCCAACTTCAAGAGTTATTGAGGAAGAAATAGAAAAGGTGCGTGCAAAAAATGAAATGCTAAGTGCTGAGCTGGCGACGGTGAATGAGCAGCAGCAGAACTTTATCGCAAAAAAGGAATCTGTACAGCAGCAGCTAACAGTGGAGCAAAAGAAATGGGCAAGCATATTAGAACGTCTAGAGTATACGGTGGAAAATGAGAACGATCAAGACTGTATTCCCTACAATCGCGAAACGTTTTTTGCAGATCTTCAGTCGCGTATTTATGAGCAAAGCGACAAGGAGCTACTTTATGACAAAACAATATTACAGCTTGTGTTAAATGCGATGCGTGCCAATATTTTAACGATTTTAACAGGTCCATCTGGTACCGGGAAATCCAGTTTGATTGAGGCGATTGGTCAGGCAATCACAAATGTAAAGGTGACGATGATTCCAGTGCAGTCGAGCTGGACAGATGCGCAGGATTTACTCGGTTATTTCCATCCGAATGAAAAGGTTTTTGTGGCGACACCGTTTATGGAGGCATTGGCGGCAGCGCGAATCGCGGAGCTTGCGGACCAGGATGAGCTACATATTATTTGCCTAGACGAAATGAACTTAGCGCATATTGAATATTATTTCGCGCAGTTTTTAAGTATTCGCGAGCAAAAGCAGCAAAAAATTGCCATCTACCCGCCGCGCTATGAGCAGTGGGCATTTGCAGTGGATGCGGGTGAAATTGAGGCAGATTTTTATACGAAGCAGAGTGCGAAGGAATTAATTGAGAAATATCCAGCGAGCTTCATGCTACCTAAAAATGTGCGCTTTGTCGGTACGTTGAATATGGATCATACCGTAAAGGCGCTAAGTCCGAAAGTAGTGGACCGTAGCTTAATTATCGAACTTGTGAAGCTAAAAGATGAGCAGGAGCAGGCGATGATTGACGAAATTGTACAGCATTCAAATACTCAAGCAATTGAAGTACCATTTACGCAGTTTATGGAGGAAACAGCTGAGTTAGATGAGCAGGTGCTTGACAAAATAATGGCCATTTCTGCGCTGTTTGACGACTTTAGAGATATTCCGTTGAATAGTCGTGGCAAAAAGCATTTACGTGCGATTTTATCGTATTGGGAGCAGCCCTCAGATGAAGTAATTGATTTATTAATTAAGGGAAAAATTTTGCCGCGTATTGAAGTGAAAAAATCGACGCTTGAAAATATTAGGGTTGCACAAAAGCTAAAGGGCTACAAATTATCACAGCAAAAATTAGCCGCCATGTTAAATACAAATCACACAGTTTCTTTTTGGTAGGTGAAATCAATGAAATTGTATTCTGTTTCTCGGAATGAAAACAAGCCAGTCATTATAAAAGAGTTATATGAAAATAACGGTTTATACTATGCATTTGAGTATGAAAAGGATAAAAAACAGTCGCTTAAAATCGGCATTGTTTGCGACGAAGCAACACATATTTCAGTTAAGCAGCATGATGTGACGATTCAGCTAGAGCAGTCTGCCAATCATATTTGGCACCATGCTGAGCAAGTATGGGAGGATGGCCTTTATGGCGGCAAAACAGACGGCATTTTTGGCTTTAATGTAGGTGGCGACTTTTATGTCCAGGCATGGAATGAGGACGAATTTTTAGCTGAAGCACATGTGGCGATGATTCCACAAGTATTTACATTAGCAGAATATCGCTCGATGCAACAGGAGGTCGTGCAGCTAATCGAAAGCTTTTCGATAGACGCGGCAAAGCTAAATGAGCAGGAGGCGATTTATTTAAAGCGTATTCAGCGATATTTATATCCGCTTAGTAAGCTTGTAAATTTGGTAGACGAATTTACGACAATACTCGATGAAATTATTGACCAACCAGCATTTAAGCTCATTCAGGAGCCCATCAAAAAGCATAAGCAAAACATCAAACGCTGGACGCCGCAGCTCATATTGCAGGAATCCGTTACACAAAAGGAATATTTAACTGTACAGCAATCCGCGCAAAGTGTGCATATTATCGAACATCAAATGATTGCTTTTATGCTTCAGCAACTTTTAAAACGAATTGAAGCGGAGATGCAGCAGGAAACGCGCTACACGGAATGGCTGACGCAAGATAAGGGGAAATTACAGGCGACAATAACTAAGTTAGGGTCTAATCAGCAAGCGCTGTTTGCAAATCTTCGGCAGCAGTTGACGGAGGATTTGGGTGTTTTAACTAAGAGGAAAGAGACATATAAGCGTCTGCATCAGCAAATTACCTCGTATACAGAGCTCGATTTATTTCAGGTGGAAGCTGTGCCGGTTGAAGAGACGCATTTATTTAAAATGGATGTGAAGTATCAGGCGGTCTTTGAGCTATACCATAATTTTGATGCGATGCTAAACGAGCAGCAGCAAAGTTTACAGCCGTTCATTAAATCATTGCTGAAATCACCGGTGCTTTATGAAATTTGGATTTTCTTAAAGCTTGTAGAGCAATTAAAAAAATGGGGCTTTAGCACGCTCCAGTTCATTAAATGGATTAAAGAAAAGTACTCTGATGCTGAACAACTAGTAGGTTTTGATGAGGTGTTTGAGCTATCTGCTGTGCCGTTTCGTGTACGAGTAATGTTTAATAAATATTTGCCAAACTTAAAATTACAGCCAGATTATATTCTTGGTATTCAAAATAAGGCGTGTGGGAGCTGGCAATGGCACACGGCCGATGCAAAGTACAAAACTTATAATGACGCCTCGGTGAAAGTATTTATGAACGATATTAATCATTCGGCGGTACGTTATTATGACAGCATTCATTTTGACGGGGAGACGGTCAAATCAAGCGTGATTATTCATCCGACTGCGAATGTCGCGCATTGGAACATGAGACAGCATGGACGTGGACCACACGCAATTTCGCATTTCTTTGTGCAGCCATTTGATACGAGTATGCTACGAGTGTATTTCAAACGTCTGCTGCATCATTTTGGACAATATGAGCATATTTGCCCTACCTGCAACGCGTCTACAGAGGGCACGCCTAAATACAACGGAATCATTTACACATATGAATGCAACTCCTGCGCGGAAGTGTGGGTAAGCAGTCACTGTTGGTCATGCAAAAAGGAAGCAGGCACGCTATATAAGTATGCAATCGATAACTATAACCATCAGGTAAACCAGGAGTGGAATGTGCATTGTCCACGGTGCGCCGCTGATGCCAATCATTACTTCAATCAAGGCGATAGTGTGCTATATGAAACGTATACTTTTGCGGGATACCGAAAAAAAGTGGAAAAAGTATACGAAACGCAAACGGTGACATGCAGTAGATGTAATGGTCGTGGGCATTTCGGCAAGTATAGCCATATTGAGGGAGGGGTTTGCTTTAAGTGTCGAGGGGCTGGTACGGAAACAAGAAATGTGCTCATAGAAAAAGAAATCGCCTATGCACCAATGTACAGCTCATCATCTTCACCGCTAAGTTACCAAGCATCTAACGCATTTGAAGAAAAAAGAAATACGCAACAATCCATTTGGCCCATTATGACAGAGGATGATTTACCGTTCTAAGATGGTGTAGAAGGAGGAAGATTAGAATGAAACAACAAGCAATGGAGGAAATTGTTGAGATGCTAAAAGAGTTCGCGCTGCAAAAGCCGGATACGCTATTAATGGCAATTGCACAATGTACCGCGATTTTAGCGATGAATGGCTCCACACAGGAACAGCTCTCATGGTTTGATCAGCAGACGAATGGCATTATTAATGACTATATCGGCACAAGCATTCCAGACGTACAGATTGAGAAGGATGGGCGTATTCACTAATGCTACGATTACTAAGTGGATGCCTCATGATTATTTTGCCGTTACTTGCAACATATAAGGTCGGCATGAAAAAGGCAAGCGGCGATTACATAAGCTTTGACCGACAAGTATACAATGTGCTGATGTATTTAGATTTAGCGATGTATGTTTTAGCGGCACTTGCACTTGCGACGTTGTTTCGCAATATTGTAACGTATGTTGAGCAGCGCGACAAAACGGCCTTCACACCAGCGTTAATAATGACGATTTGTGCGGTCGTTGTGGTGGTCGTTAATTTAGGTGTTTATAAAACAGACGTGCAAAAAAGCAATGAGGCGGTTTTAGCGCAGTCCTTGCAAAGTCTACAGCAAATAAACTCTGACTTGACGGGCAATCTGCAGCTGCTAGAAGGCTATTGGGCTGAGGAAGTACCAGCAGGTGAGGAGACGCGTGTTGTGATTGAATTTGATGCAGATCACCAGATGACTTTCTATGGCCGCAACACAGGCTTTCAAAAGGCAAAGGTTGGCGGAACCTCACAATACGAGGTAGCTTTTAACGGGGCAATTGGTGAACTATGGACGACACAAGGTGATGTGAAAAGCCGTGAATATATTCGTTTTCAGGATGAAAATACGATTATTAGTGTACAAGACCGCTCTACAGGCTACGCGGAAACTCTTTTTAAAACGGACCCATTTGAAAAAATCGAGTTTCGTTTAACGCGCTTAACCGAGGCTGAGCTTGAAGCGCTGCGTGAACAGGCGAAGCTTCCTGAATCGCTCTAGAAATACAGCTAGCTACATACGCTATCAGGCTTTCAAAATACCGATAAGGAAATGCTAGAAATGGCGAAAGTGTATAAGCTTTCACCATGGAAGCGATTTATGTACATCTATCGCCCAGCCTTTATACCCTTCCTTATTAGCAGCTACAAAATTTCAGGTGTCAGCAAGCAGTTTAATGGTCAGCCTGTGTTGCGCGCGGTCGATCTTCAACTAGAGGATAACGGAATATATTGTCTGATGGGGCCTTCTGGTATGGGAAAAACAACACTTCTCCGCATACTGCTCGATTTAGAATCAAAGGATGCAGGGACGATTAAGGGAATCAAGCCGGGCGAGATTACCGCGATGCTTCAGGAAAATCGTTTATGAGAGGAGCTGACACCGATTGAAAATGTCATGCTCGTCATTCCTAAAAAGGCGAGCCGCGCGGATATTCGAAAAAATCTAGAATTGATTTTACCAGCCGAATATTTAGAGCAGCCTGTGTCAGAGCTATCTGGCGGCATGAAGCGCCGCGTCGCCTTAGCGAGAGCAATGAATTATCCAAGCAAAATGATTATTATGGCCGAGCCGTTGCGACGAAAAAGCGTGTGATTCAGTATTTGCTCGACATGCGGCAGAATCGGATTTTGTTTATTACGACACATGGTGAGGAAGATGTATCGTTGCTTGGCGGAGAGAAGTTGGATTTGGCTGTGTTGTTGAGGGGAAAAGTATAGGGATAACTAGCATCTGAACAGTGTTTAGATGCTGGTTATTTTTTTGTGTATCTTACATAATTTAGATTGAATCTAGTTAAAGATTTAAAATTCACGGATAATCAATTCAAAAAAGCCAAGTTTTTTTCCAGAGCTTGGTTTTTTACGTGTAAACAACCGAAACCTTCGCTACAATAATACTAAAAAAGAAAGTGGCGAGGCTAATGAATCAGACGATGAAGCGCGTTGTCGAGGCGACGTATTTGACAACGCCATCTGCTGCGCAGTATCGCACCATTTTACGTTATTTTTATCAGCAGCATGAGCGCATGCGTGATTTTATTACACCGGAAGAAGTACTCCAACACTTGCGCAGCATTCCCCAATTTGCCAATTACGAAGAGGAGCAATTACATCAGCAGCTCGCACAGCTTGTCGAGTGGAATAATTTAGCGGCGCGTCAGGATATGACG
This sequence comes from Solibacillus sp., assembly GCA_040274725.1. GTDB lineage: Bacteria > Bacillota > Bacilli > Bacillales_A > Planococcaceae > Solibacillus. The sequence continues at coordinate 10,020 of JBEMAQ010000037.1, forward strand.
AACGCGCGGACGATTGAGGAATATAAAAAGAAGCGTTTTCGTTATCAGCCGACGCCGTATACGATTGAAATTGAGCGCATGCTTACCGAGCTTGAGCGCAAAGTGGATGATACATTTAAAGGGTCGCTCGAACGCTCGCAGTTTGAGCGTTTACTTGATGCGCTCCAAAAAGTAGAAACTATATCGAAAACGCCAGATATGTGTATGAATTTGTGGGAGGACATCCTCCGCTACTTTAAAACAATTCGTACGAGCACCGCCGATTATATTGCCTATATTAATAGTGAAAAGACCGACCAGCGTATGCAGACGGAGGCATTTTTAATTTATAAGGCACAGTTCACAAGCTATTTGCGCGATTTTATCGTGTCGCTACAAAAAACGTCGATTCAAATTGTCGAGTTGCTTCAGCAGTATACGCTCCAAAAAATGCAACCGTTTTTTGCGCAACTTGTCCTAAAGGAAAAATCGATTCCACGCTTAGAGGAAATCGCGCTCTCGGATACGGAGCTACTGCAGCAATACGAGGAATATTTTCAGTCGATTAAGCGTTGGTTTTTAGAAATTGACGGGCAAAAAAGTGAGCTCGAGGTGCTGCAATGGCAGACTAATGAGATGATTCGCCGTATAACACGTTATGTGCAACGACTAGGGGAGCGCCAGCATCATTTTAAAAGTCGCCGTAATGATTATATTCATTTGGCGAGGTGGTTTGGTGCATGTGACACAGTGGACGAGGCACATGAAATTTCGTCCATTGTTTTTGGCATGATGGACGTGCAGCACATTCAGTTAAAGACGTATACAACGGATGATTTGCATACGGATACGTGGGATGAAAAGCCGGAGAGCGTGTCCATTAAACCGCGCACCAGCCGTTATCGTGAAAAAACGAAGGCGACGGGCACCACATTGCAGACGGAGCAAAAAAGGGAGCAACGAGAGCGCTACCTGCAAGAGCGTCAGCAGCAGGAGCGGGTGGTGAAAAATTATTTCGAGGACGGTTATGTGCAGCTATCAAAGCTCGAGCAAGTTGAGTCATTTATGCGTAAGCTACTGCTTAGTTGGATGTCGAAGGCTCGCGCGAATAAAGAGGGGCTTGTGAAAACAGAGTCGGGCATGCTGCTGCGTGTGACGGTGCTCGGTGAAAAAATCGTGTTGCAATCCCAGGACGGTCAGCTACATATGTCCGATGTACGCTTTGAGCTACTAGAGGAGGGGAGATAATGGACGAGTTATTTGATGACAAGGCCGTGCAGGGGCTTGATTACTTACTGCATCATTTTTGGGTGCTTAGAAAAGATGAGCCTGCGATGTACCAGCTCATTCGTGAGCGACAAAAGGTGCTAAAGCGCTACGCTAGTGACAAGCTTGGGTTGCAGTTACATGTACGACAGCATTTTATTAAGCTTGAAAAAATTCCAATCAAACCGGAGCGCTGGATGGGTATACAGGTATTTCAGTCGCCACTTGATTATATGGTTTTTTGCTATGCGCTTGCCTTTATTGAGGGCAAAAGCATTGAAGAGCAGTTTTTATTGTCGGAGCTGTGTGATGATATTCGATCGGTTAGCTATGAGCAGGTGACGCTAGACTGGACAATGTATCAGCACCGAAAATCATTAATTCGCGTCATGAAGGTGCTCGTTGATTTGCATTTGATTGAGACGATTGACGGCGATGTACAGCGCTTTGATCACCAGGAGGAGCAGGAGGTACTGTATGAGGTCACGATTTATAGTCGATATTTTATGCGTGTGCACCCGGAGGAATTTACGTCTTATGATAATGCCAATCAGCTGCTTGCTGCAGAGCATGAGCTCAATACCGAGGACGAGCGCCGCAAGCGTGTGTATCGTCAATTGTTTACCGCGCCGGCCATTTATCGTCATGACGGGCAGGATCAGGACTTTTTGTACATTCGTAATTTCCGTAATCGCATTAGTGATGATATTGAGCGTCATAGTGATTTTAAGCTGCATGTGTTTAAAAATGTCGCATTTTTATCGGTGACAGAGCCGAAAAAGTATTATTCATTATTTCCAAATACAAAGTCGGTTACAGATATTATGCTGCAGCTGTCGCATTATTTACATGTGCACTTAGAAAGTTATAGTCCCCGCGAAAACGGCGATATTGTGCTAACAGAGGGGCAGCTGAATACAATTTTTGAGGAATTGCGTGAGCAACTAGGTGAGGGTTGGGCGAAATTATATCGCGATAAGTCCATTACGGCTGTGCGACAGGATGTAGTCGAGGAGCTAATTAATTGGCGTATGGCATCAATCGAGGACGGATTTGTGCATATTCATGCGCTGCTGGGCGTATTAACAGGCACGTATCCACCTGATTATAAAAAGGGGGATAAAGTATGACGAAATGGCAAATGAACCGAGCTGGATTGCTTAATTTTTGGTATTACGACGATGAAATTTTTGATTTTGAGGACGGCAAACTATTACTACGCGGTACAAACGGCTCTGGGAAATCGGTGACGATGCAAAGCTTTATTCCAGTGCTGCTTGATGGTAAGAAAACGCCGGACCGCCTTGATCCATTTGGCTCAAAGGCGCGTAAAATGAGTGATTACCTACTTGGTGAGGAGGAAATTTCAAATCGTGAGGAGCGCACGGGCTATTTATTTATTGAATACAAAATGGTTGGTAGCGAGCAATATATGACGACCGGTATTGGTATGCAGGCGCGCCGTCATAAGGATTTGAAGTCGTGGTACTTCATCATTACGGACAATCGCCGCATTGGTATTGATTTTGAGCTAGCACACCGCAGTAAAACTGAAATTATCCCGTTTTCGCAAAAGGAGCTGCACAACCGGATGGATGTTGGTGGTGTGGTGACCGACACGCAAAAGGAATATGCGGAGCTGGTGAATAAATATATTTTCGGCTTTGAGACGATGGAGGCATATGAGGATTTAGTGAAGCTATTAATTCAGTTGCGTGCACCGAAGCTGTCAAAGGATTTTAAGCCGACTGTTATTTATGAAATTTTAGAATCTGCGCTGCCGCCGCTAACAGATGAAGAGCTGCGACATTTATCAGATACGATTGAAAGTATGGACCAAACGCAGCAGCAGCTTGAGCAACTGACACTTGAGCATGAGGCAAATGCGAAGGTGCTTAAGCGTTACAATGCGTATAACGAATATATTGTAGCCGAGCGTGCGGACCGTGTGCTGAAGGCCGAGGCACGCTTGCAAAAGATTGAGGCAAATCAGGCACAGCAGACCGAGCAGCTGGAACAGATGCGTCAGCAGGCGAGGAGCTTAGAGCTTGAGCAAACTGAGGTGAGACGAGAGCTTCATATCGCGGATAACGAAAAGCAATCACTGCAAAAGCATAAAGTGTGGGACTTGCAGGAGGAGCTATCTAAAAATAAAAAGCAACTTGTAAATTTCGAGGCGGACGCAACCCGCCTACGTAAGCGCAAGGATGCCGCAGATAGTAAGCGCATTCAGTTACTCGGTGACATGCGGCTACGCAAGGACGAATTGGCACAAAAGGAGCGGGAGCAGCGTGATAGTTTGCAGGAGATGCAGGTGCTCGCGGTGGATGCTGATTTTGTGGCGCACGCATTAAATGAAGAAAGTCTTGCGCGTGGGACGACGCAGTTTGATTATTGGGCAAAAGAGGTCGAACAGCATAAGGAGCAGCTGCGCCAAATGAAAAAGCTAGTATCCGAGCAACTGCGCTTAGCGGAGCAGGACCAGAATCTTGCGCGCGAGTCGTCTGAGGCGAGCAAGGACATTGATATGCTCCAAAAGGAATTGGAGCAGGCAGAGCATTGGTTTAATGAGGAGCTACACGCATTAAAGGCGGCGATTTTTAAGTGGACCGAGCAGCACGACAAGCTTCACTATAGCGCAGAGCAACACCAGCAAATTTCGCATGTGCTAGAAGGGCTGTATGAGGATGCAGCGTATCATGAGGTCATGACAATTTTAATGGAAGGACTCACTAATTTCCGCGCGGAGCTGACGACGAGCTTGAAGGAGCAGGAACATGCGCAACAGCAATTGAACCGAGAGATTAATGAACAGCAGGAACAGCTTGAAAAATTGCGTGCGGAGGAGCTAGCAGAGCCTGCGCGTATGCAGGGGACGATTGATTTTCGTCAGCAGCTGACAGCGCGCGCCGTGCCGTTTGTGCCGTTTTATGCGGCGGTGGAGTTTCAGTCGCATGTGACCGATGAGCAAAAGGCACGTTTAGAGGCCGTGCTTGTGACGACGGGTATTTTAGATAGCTTCATTTCACCGGAGACCATTGAGGTGCAGGAGGATGCACAGCTTTTACCGAACGCGCAATTACTTGGGTATACATTAGCGGACTTTTTGCAACCAGATGTTGAGGTAGCGGGTATTTCACCAGTACTTGTTGATGAAGTTTTGCGCAGTATTCCAATTGAGCAGACCGCGGAGCAGTTTTCTGTCGATGAGCGTGGTGTATATCGTCTGGGTATTTTGCACGGTCATGCACCAGATCAGGGCGCGTCCAAATATATTGGTCGCACATCACGTAAACGTTATCAGCAGGAGCAAATCGCCGCGGTGCAGGGGGAAATTGAGCAGCTACGTGTACAGATAAGGCAGCTCGAGCAGCAAAAGCTTGATTTGCAGGCGACGATGCAGGAAACGACTAAATGGCAGCAGGCGATTCCTACAGATAAAACACTGCATGAGATTTATGTAGAAATGCTCGGTACACGCACGAAGCAGACTGTGTTGAAAAAGCAGCTAGCAGCAATTGATGTACAGTGGCAGGTAATTCGTCAGCAGGTGAAGGAAATTCGTCAAAAGCTTTATGATGCAAAGGATTTATTGAAAATCGCGCAAACGAAGGAAAATATTAATGAAGCGCTCCAGTCGATGGATGATTATTTACATGAACTGAATAAGCTACACCGTACTCTACTGGAGGTGCAAAATGCCCATACGCGCCTGCATGATTTACAGCAGCAACTAGATGATGTCGAGGCGAATCTTGATGAGCATCATAGTGATTTAGTTGATTTAGAGAATAAGCTTGCGACAATCCAGGCGGAAATTTCCTCACAGGAGCAACAGTTACAGCTGGAAGGAGCGGACGAAATTCAAGCGCGTATTCAACATTTGCAGCAGCAATTAGCGAGGCTTCAAGTGCGTGAGGATAAAATTCGTACCGAGTTACCACAGACAAAATTTGCACAGCAAAAAATCGAAGAAAATCTGGAGCAATTAGCAGAGGATGTACGTTTTGCGAATTTGTTATACAAGCAGTGGCAGCGTGCCTTGCAGGAGGAGCTAGATTTAGAATTTGTGCCGCTTGAAGACACGTGCCCCAAAGAAATTGTCAAACAGTTTAAGGACACGTTGCAGCTTGACCGCGTGAAACTGCAGGAGCAAATATCAAGGGTCATCAATGAAGAGATGAATGCTTTAGCAGAATATCATGTCAGTAGTTATTTTAAGGAAACGGAAATGTTAGATGAGCTTGCTGGACTTGCAGATGAGCGATTAGAGGCGTTTATTCAGCTACGTGGCCGACGCGTGATTGAGCTGGAATACCGTGGGCAACGTGTCAATCCGTATAAAATTCATAATGTATTAACAGATGAGCTAGAGGAACGCCGCCATTATTTAGGCGAGCAGGATCGAGAATTATATGAGGATATTATAGTCAACTCTGTCGGCCGTATTTTGCGCCAACGTATTGCGCGTGCGGAGCAGTGGGTGAAGGAAATGGATCATATTATGGCGCAGCGCGATAACTCATCGGGACTTATTTTCTCGATTAGCTGGAAGCCGCGCACAGCTGAGGGTGAGGACGAACTTGATACAAAGGACCTCGTGCAACTTTTGCAGCGTAAAAGTAGTTTCTTAAGTGAGGAAGATTTGCAAAAAATTACGAAGCATTTCCGCTCGCGTATTGAAAGTGCGAAGGAGACGATTGGCCTGCGCAATGAGGGAAGCACACTACATCAGGTGCTAAAGGAAGTGCTCGATTATCGTAAGTGGTTCTCGTTTGTCCTATCCTACACACGCCAAAATGAGTTAAAAAAAGAGCTGACGAATAATGCGTTTTACAAGTTTAGTGGTGGTGAAAAGGCAATGGCGATGTATATTCCACTCTTTACAGCGGCGTACTCGCGTTATAAGGAGGCGGATGATATGGCGCCATATATTATTTCGCTCGACGAGGCATTTGCGGGGGTGGATGAGCAAAATATTCGTGATATGTTCGAGGTTGTGGAGCAGCTTGGCTTTAACTACATTATGAACTCGCAGGTCATTTGGGGCGATTACGATACAGTATCAAGTCTTGCTATTGCCGAGCTTGTGCGGCCAAAAAACGCGGACTATGTGACGGTTTTAAACTACACATGGAATGGCAAGGAACGGATCTTAAATGGTTAAATTCGAAGCATTTGAGCATCCTGCATTTTATAAGCTGTTTCAATTATTTAAGAAAAAGTATTATTCGCTAGGTCGAATGCGTGGTAAAGTGTCGATTCGTACCTTTAATGAGGAGGAAATCGAGGAGTTAGCAGGATTTTTAGCAGTACCTGCTAGCTTTTTGAAGCGTAAAGGAGAGATTTCACTTGTGCAATTTGAACAGCAGTTGAAAACGTCAGCTTTTTCGATGTATACGTTGCAGCAGCTAATTGAGCAAGTGCTAGGTGATGAGCTTATAACGAAGGGGCAGGAAAACGCATTGAAGCAAGGGAGTGAGGCAGCGTTTTTGGATGAGTTACGCCTTCTGCTCCGTTCCCATCCAGAGTGGCTCACGCAAATTGAAAGGCGCTCTCCAGATAGTCGCTTTATTTGGCAACAGCAACACGAATTACTAGCGGAAATCGCTGTTGTAGCGAGAGCACTGACGCAATGTCTTGAGGAGCAGCTCGAACGTCTGCCAATTTTCGCGCAGCGTACAACAGGCAATCCACATGCATTTGACGCGCAAACGCTGGGTGGTAAGTTACTCGTACACGCGGCTTTTAGTATGAATGGTGATACGAGCTATCCGAAAACGACCGAGGAGCGTGTCGATTTGCTTGCGACAATCGGGATTATCCAAGATGATTTGTGGAGCTTTGTTACATGCCAGGGCTTACTAGCATATGAGGAGGAAACGCCTCACGCAGTTTGGGATGCCGCAGTACGGATGAACACGACGCTTAACGTGCCGATGCGGGAGTTAATGAGCTTGACGAAAATTAAGCCAGCGTACGGTTTAGACGTTTGGGTTGTGGAAAATTCAAGTGTCGCCTCGACATTAATGGATGCGCACCCAAACGCACCCATTGTTTGCACTCATGGTCAATTGCGCATGGCGAGCTGGCGCTTTCTTGATTTGCTGGAACCGCAAGTAAACATTCATTATTCCGGCGACCTTGATCCAGAGGGGCTACAAATTGCGGCGAAAATTATGCAACGCTACGGTGGACGAGCTATGCTTTGGCGTATGGATGAACAGTGTTATGACATTGGAAAAGCTGAGCTGCTAACAGAGGCACGACTTGCAAAGCTAAATGGTATAAAGATTGCTCCGGTAGTTGTCGCAAGGATGCAGGAGGATAAGTACGCGGCTTATCAGGAGGCATGGCTTAAATGGTTGATTGCGGATATTAGTGATGATTGAAGATGTGTAATAAATGTCAAAGGAAGAACAACAATGTTCCCTATACTATGACTATATTGAAATTCAGCAGGAGTGGGCTATTGTATTTTCTACGAAGATGTTGTTTGTGAGACAGATGATGGACTAGAGAATGTGATTTATTGGATTTGATCATAAAGAAGGAATGATGAGGTAGGAGGCGCATATGCACGATCGTAAGGATCTGTATAAATGCGGAAGTCCCTGGAAAAGAAGCAGGATATGCCAAAATTGGCATATCCCTTTAAATTTTGTGAGGAGGGCTAGTAATCCTCATCTTCGTCTTCATCATAAAATTCATACTGCGTCGGTGCCTGTCCTTTTTCATCTATAATACCAGTTTCGAACGCTATTTTGTCAGCTGTAATCGCCTCAACCTGTACAGCAAAGTGCCATTCATCGCCAAAATCAAATAAATAAAGGAATTGTTGTCCGACTTCTAGGCGCAGCTTCCCAATTGTGACATCCTGAACAAATGGGCCTTCAGTGTCCATCGGTGAATTATAGCAATGGCGACTAAACGGCGTACTGTCCATATAAAAGGCGTAAAGATGATCATTATCAAAATCGAATGCTGTTTGAATCCAATCATGTAAATCTTCTAACGTATGCTGATCACTTAGCGCAATTGTCCGCCAGCATTTCTTATCGAGCATTACTTTAAATACATACTCACCATGAACAGCAGGTGCTTTGTAATCCTGAAGCACAGTATTTAATTGTCCTTCTTCAAAGAGAGGTTGGAGCTGTGTAAGAAATGGTAGCAGTTCCTCATGTTCTTCTGGCTCATCTTTCTCCTCGTCTAAGAAAAATGGAATATCCCCGTGCAAGGAGACCTCGTCACTGAAGTTTTGCTGTAGTACGGGCGTCAACTGCTGTAAAAAAGGCTTCAGTGTAATCGACTTTGCTCGAACGATTGTACGAGATTTAATGTTCTCTTCCAATGTAACATCCCAAAAGCCAAAATAGCTAAAATAAAGCAGGAAGTGTCCATATTGATGGAGCGATGAACGTAAATTATCGTAGCGACTTAACATTAGTTTTTCATCAATTGGAAGATCAGCTAACTCCTCTAGTAAAAAATCTAATCCGTAAGGTACATTACTATATAGAGCACCCTGTAATAGCTTCCAATTTGCCTCAGTCCAAAAACATTGTAATAACGTTATATATTGTTCTGTTAGTGACAGATCGTGAAAGCGCTGAAGTTATTGTTCGTTGAGTGTAAGGAAAAGATTACTTCTTTTGTATTCCTTTTTTAGTATTTGAAGTTTCAAAGCAAGTTCAGTAAATAGTTGGATTACTGGATAATTCGACTGTGTATCTGTTTCTTTTGCCTCAAGACCAAGGTTTGGCAACTGAGCATAGAGGCTACATAAATCTTTACGAGCAAGTTGGTGTTTCGTTTTCGTTAGCTTTGGTGAGTAGCTATTGAAATAATTTAAAAACGTTTGAAAGTCAGCTACGATTGTTGTCGGCTGCTCATTTGTAATGAATAATTTTGGTTGCATGAAGATTCACTCCTTTCTTTAAATTATATATAATAAGTAGAGATATGATATTGAAACTTTTTTTATAAAAATTATTGACGAAACTGTTATTTGAGTATAATATTATACAAGTCGTCAGTACGACATACAAAATACATGGCGATGAAAAATGTTTTTTGAAAAGTTGTTGACAAGTTAATAGAGACTTGTTAAGATATAAAAGTTGTCATAAACGACAACGACATGAACCTTGAAAACTGAACAAGCAACGTTAATGAATATAGCTTCTTAAATGA
>JBEMAQ010000038.1:0-19358 GCA_040274725.1 Solibacillus sp.
AATCTTTTCAACATCTAAATTATTTTCTAAAAAGCTATTGACTGGAGGTAAGAAATAGAATTCCTGAATTTTTACTTATGTTTTTACGAAGTTGCCATTAAATTAAATGTAATATGATCCCTATTTTGGGGTGCATTTTGTACAAACACGCAGACGGTGCAGTACACGTATATGGCGTCGATTAAGCACGGCAATGCGGCGGTCGCGACATTGTTGCAATTTTTATCGCCGGTTTACATTATTACGTATGTATTACTGCGCAGGCAGGCTCGGCTAACAAAGCGTGACGCGGTCATTGTGTCACTCGCACTGCTCGGCTGCTTTTTCCTCTTAACAAATGGTCAGCTAGCCGCGCTCACTGTACCAATGCCGGCCATTATTTGGGGCATTTTATCAGGGGTTGCCGCTGCCTTTTATACAGTGTACGGCGCGTTTTTACTGAAGAAATTCGACTCGCTTGTCATCGTTGGCTGGGCGATGGTCATTGGTGGGGTTGCGTTAGCCTTCGTGCATCCGCCTTGGGATGTTGGACAAGCCATACTGAGTAGCACCGCGCTGCTTTACCTCGGCTTTGTCATCATTTTCGGCACGATGATTGCGTTTTGGTTTTATATTGAAAGCCTAAACACACTCACACCAAAGGAAACGAGCCTGCTTGAGAGCCTTGAGCCGCTGTCTGCTGTACTAACAACGGTATTTTGGCTCCATCAGCCATTTGGTGCATTCCAGTGGCTCGGTACAGCATGTATTGTCGGCATGGTTGTTGTACTCGCGATGACCGGCGAAAAAAATCCTCAAAAGCGATAAGCCTTTGAGGATGTCCATTATTATTGTTGTTTTTTATCAAGTAATGCCTTCAAATCCGCGGCAATCGTTGCATACGGTACGCCGCCCTCTGTTTGTGAATAGCCGTCGTAATCCTTTACCGCAATCCCGTTTTCATCAACTAAATAGAACTTATTCATATGCAGAACTTGGTCACTGCTCTCAGATTTTTTTATAAGCGTTTTGAACGAATTGAGACCAAACTGCTCAATAAATTTTTGGTCGTAGCCTGTTAGCATATGCCATTTTGATGCGTCGGCTGGCTCGTGTCGGTCTAAATATTTCGTCAATTCTTCCGGTGTATCATTTTGTGGATCAATAGAAAACGGCACAATTTTATAGTCCTCCACACCTAGCTTCACGAGCTCGTCTTGCACCAATTTCATATTGTACGTCATTGGTGAGCACGTGCTTGTGCATTTTGTGAAAATGAACAGCGTCAGCCATGGCTCACCCTTTAAGCTATCACGTGTCACGGTCTCCCCGCGGTGGTCCGTTGCGGTAAAGCTCGACACCTCATAGGAAATGGATGGTTTAAATTGATAATTGCCACATGCGCTCAGTAGCAGCACAAGCGCGAGAATACTTGCAAATGTTGTTTTCTTCATGTCTCTCTCCCTATTCTCTATCTTCCTCTTGTTTCCATCTTAGCGAAATTAGCAAATGATTACAATACTTGATGGTTGAACGCTTTTGTGTCAAATTCGTGAAATACATTTCACATTTAGCTCGGTAACCGCATCGTACACAAGCGTCACCGTTGCGGAAACAAATTCGTATGCTGCCATGTTATCGCCTCCTTTGCACTAAATATGGAAAAATAAAGTATAAAAAGGGACAGACTTAATGAAAAAAATTGTAAATACTTATATAATATAGGGAGAGATGATAAAGAGGTGAACAACGTGGGCTTACATAGTTGGTTTCAATGGTTTATCTTATTTTGGGCTATCGCGCTCGTCGCACTAATGGCAATTGGCGGCTTCTTTATGTTCCGTAAATTTTTAAAGGCCCTACCAAAGCAGGACGGCAAATCAGACCTAGACTGGCAAAATCATTATTTAGATAAAACGATTCATCTATGGGGCGATGACGCAAAGGCGCTGCTAAATGAGCTTTGCAGTCCCGTGCCAGAGCTGTTTCGTCAGGTAGCAAAGGAAAAAATTGCAGGCAAAATTGGTGAGCTTGCATTAGGTGAGCATGCGACTAACATTAACGATGACTTAATTATTCGCGGCTACATACTCGCCACACCAAAGCGCGACCATAAATTTTTGCGCAAAAAATTAGACGAGATGAACATTGATGTCACGCCGTATGAGGGACTTTTTTAACGCAAAAAAACGCACAGCAGGCGCGCTGTGCGTTTTTCTTATGCAATTATTTGAGCCTTTTCAAGCTTTTTGAATTTGACAAGCATTGCAAGACGCCACGGTAAAATCATCGAGAACGCCATAATATAAAACATCCCACCAAGCTCCCCAATATCGAGTGAGTTAGCGAATACTAGCTTCATAATGATGCGTATAACGAGCAGTCCGACTAAAATGAACGGGAATGCCTTTGATTGCTTCATAAAAATAATGCCATCTCGCACTTCGAATTTTGAAGTGACGATTAAAATCGTGGAAAATAGCACACCAATAAGCGCCGCCTCCGCAATTTGTAGCGGTGCAACACGAAACTCTTCAAAAATAAACATCAATGCCCCGGTAGACATGGCAATTGGTGGAATAATGATTTTCTTTGCGGTCACTGGCTTTTTTTGTGCTCGCAGGCGAATAAATAGCACAAACATCCCCATGCACAATGCACCCACTGTCGTAACAATCCATAAAACTTGAGAAGGGATCGCGTTTAGCATCGGAATCCTCCTCCTAGCTGACTATTCTTTTATGCTTAGTACGTTCCATACAACCGCTTTCAATTTCTCTGGTTCAAAAGGCTTTGTGATAAAATCCTTCGCGCCAGACTCAATCGCGTCAACAATGACACGCTGCTGTCCCATCGCGGTAATCATAATAATCTTTGCTTCTGGAAACTGCGGCATAATTTCTTTAACCGCCTCTAAACCACTCATGATGGGCATCGTTAAATCCATTGTCACAAGATCGGGCTGGTGCTCCTTATACATTGCCACTGCATCACGGCCATTTGCCGCCTCTGCGACAACGTCAAAGCCCCATTCTTTCAGCATATTTCCGATTGCAACACGCATAAACATAGCATCATCTACAATTAAAACTGTTGGCATATCAAAAACCCCTTTACTCGCTTTAGTATACCACGGGGCGGAATTTGTGTAACTATTAGAATCCTGTAAAGCCTCTAAAGATTGGTGAAATTAAGCGGATAAAGTACGTCATGCCGTCAAAGAATAGTACAATCCCAACGAAAATCATAATATAGCCGCCCACCATCACGATACGCGCACTGTTGCGGCGAATCCATCCAAGGCGTGAGACGAAAAATGATAACACGAAAAACGGAATGGCAAAGCCGAGGTAATAGGCCAGCATATAGCCCATCGCTGACTCTGGGTGCGTACCCGCCAATAAAATAATCGCGGCTAAAATCGGTCCTGTGCACGGTGTCCAACCGGCTGCAAACGCAAGACCAATGAGTACCGAGCCTGCGTAGCCTGCCGGACGATTTTTAAATTGGAATTTGCGATCCTTCATTAGAAAATCGACTTGTAGTAACCCGACAATCATCAGCCCAAACACGACAATTAAAATCGCACCTACTTGACGAAGTAAGTCCTGATATTGGTAGAAAAACTCCTTCGCAAAGGATGCACTAAAGCCGATTGCGATGAAAATAATCGAAAAACCAAGTAAGAAGCAAATCGTATGTAAAACGGCGCGCTTTTGCATCATGCCCTTCTCGGACTGCAATTCACCAAGTGACATGCCTGTAATATACGATAAAAATGCTGGATAAAGCGGCAATGTACACGGTGAAATAAAGCTCAAAAAGCCCGCGCCAAAAGCGAGTAGTACGTTAATGTCTGAAGTCATGCTGTCAAATCCCTTCATAGTATTGCTCTCATCGTACCAAATTTTAGAGAACTATGCAGGATTTTAGGCTGTGAATTTTTTTTGTCGAAGTTGTGTGATCGCTGTGAAATGACGATTAGCGTAAGACATCAATAATGAACATCATACATAAAATAATCGCTGTAAACATCACAACGACCGAAAATGCCATTGCCTGAAATCGAAGGAGCCAGCGCCACTTACACGCTCCAGGATGCTTTATGGCCCATTTACATGCAGCTTGAAAGCTAATAAACCAGCTAGGTAATGTGACAACCGCGGCAGGAATTAATAATAGGAGCCCCATAAATAAGAGCTGAAGCGGAATATTCGGTGGATACTGCCCGTAATAAAAAATATAAAACGGCAAAATAAACCAGAAGACAGAGGTTACTAATAAAACGCATAAATAAATGACATGAATCCACAAATACTCGCGGTGCACTTGCCTGTAATACTTAAACGCTGTACGCATAAGCCTCACCTTACTTTCCTCATTTTAATACAGTATTCCCGAATGCTTATACTCTATAAGTAAAAATTCGGCTTAATGAGGAAGAATATTAAATACTGTCTGCAAAAATAAATGCATCCTGATTTGAACGCAAATTCCAAATCGGCTCAAAGCGGTTGATGATGGCGTTTTTTAATTGATTCATCTCTTTTTTATTGTCTATTGTGCAAATCGCAAGCGACATTTGATGTCCCGCAAGCTTCCGCGTCAGCTGCGCATTGATATGACAATGTGTCGCCGTCCCGTCACGGTAACAGCCCTTCGCGGAAATATTGCCTAAATGTTGATTGAAGCGCTCGCGAAATGAGCGGGCACACACTCCCGCAAACACAAGCTCCTCATCGCAAAGCACCATATAGACCCCCTTTTTTTGCAAAGACTCCTCCGAGCCTTCCACAACAAACTTTGTATAGCTCAAATCCCCGTAATTATTCAAAAACTCCCGATAAAAGTCGTGCTGACCTTCCTTTAACTCCATAAGTGCCTGTCCAGCAGGATCGCCGAGCAGCGCGCAGTACTCCTGCTGTGTCGTGCTACGCAAATGCTCGTATTTTTTCTGGTGAATTAACTGTTCGAGCGTCATTTTGTCAAAGCGCGAAAAAACATTTTCGAGGCCCGTTTCAAGCACTTCAATGCCAATCTTCTCAAACCGGAAGCGGTCCTTCCCCATTGTTATATACACTGAAAATTCCCCCTTTTCTGTTATAATACCTAATATTCTCTTTTACAATGTGAATACCTGCAATCCCTAGTTTTTTAATTACACAAAGATTTGAAAAGCACATTATGCAGCTAGATAGAGTCTTTCATTTCAGGAAAAAGATCATATCGTAGTGATTCGTTTAAAGGAAGCTTTTCTGAAAGAGAAAAGAGTCTTTCTTCTTGAAAATGGCCGTTTAGCTGCGAAAATAACATTTCGATTTGGAACTTTAACCAATATTCACCGTCAAACTCTGTAGAATTATAAGATAGAGATGGGGAAGTGTTTAAAAAGCAAGGACTTTATTATTCAATGTTAATTATATATTCCTTACTAATCTTAACAGGTTGTGCTGGTCTAGCAGATTATAGTTTAGACCTCCCTGGCAATTATTCGATTGTGAGGTCATCTGCCCACCAAGTCACGATAGCACCTAAAACTAGTGATTCAAGTTGGGGAAGTGACCTAATTCCAACAAAAGTGACCGAGGTGGCTTGGGATGATAGCTATATTCTTGCAAAGCAACTTGGTTTGATGGATGATCCGAATAGTCGTAATGGTTATCAAATACCTAATAACAATGACATTCATTTCTGGATAATAGCGTTTAGATCTGGAAAGGTATTTGGTCCTTATGATGAAAATGGTTTGGCAGAAAAAAAGAAGGCGTTAGGCATTTCTAAAAATGTGCTACTAAAAGACATTGAGGATTTAAAATAGCGAATTGTTTCTTCAATAAATATGTGCCTTTATTTAGTTAAGGGTCATCAAAAAGGAGACGATGAAATGGATTTGTGGATTTTATTTATAGAGCGTTATATGTTTCTATCTTTCTTTATAATTCTTTTACTCATCAGTTTGTTTTTACTTTTCGCTACTTGGAAAAAACACGCTGAGTTACCTAAAAGTTTAACTTTAACAATCACTGTAATCTGTACAATTATTATCGCCTTATCTATCCTGGCATTCATTTTTGGCGTTTCATTTGGATACAATTCTTAAATTAAAGTGACAACAACAAAAGCGCTGGAGAGCCCGAAGTGAAAGTGCATTCTTCAACTTTCACCCGAGGGATTGAAATGACTCGAGGGGCTGGCGCTTTAGCCTGGACGTAAAGCAAACTTTGCCTTAAGTTATCCAAAATGCGAAAATCTAAAGTTTCCTTAACACAAAAAAACACGCCCCAAAACGAGGCGTGTTTCCTTTAATGACGTTTGCGTATTTCGACGATTTTTGATACAGAAAATAGTACGAGCGCCGCCCAAATGCAGCTAAAGGCGATGAGATTCACGGTCGTAAATGGCTCGTGATAAATAAAGACGCCAATGATTAGCCCGAGCGTCGGCGCTAAATACTGGATAAAGCCCATTAAATACAGTGGGATTTGCTTCGCACTTTTTGCGAACAAGACGAGCGGAATGGCAGTAATCGCCCCGCTAATAATCAGTAGCATGTCCGTCATCGCATCTCCGTGTAAAAACGTCATGTCTCCTATAAACGCTATGTATCCTAAATAACCAACAGCGAGCGGCAAGACGAATAAGGTTTCAATCGCAAGCCCGCGCGTTGCATCGAGCAGAATTTTTTTCTTTAATACACCGTACACCGCAAATGACAGCGCAAGTACTAACGAAACCCACGGAATCGTCCCTGTTTGCACGGTTAACACAAGTACGCCGACTGCGGCAATGCACACCGCGACAATCGTTGCTCGCGATAATTTCTCTTTAAAAAAGAACATTCCGAACACAACCGAAATGAGTGGATTAATATAATAGCCTAAGCTCGCCTGCAAAATATGATCATTTGCAACAGCCCAAATATAAATAAACCAGTTTACTGAAATAATAACACTCGCCGTAAACAGTGAGAAAAATTGCTTTTTCGTTTGCCATAAATAGCGCAAATCTGTGACTAGTTTTTTGCGCTGCCCAATAAGAATAATAAAAATCGTTGTAATCACGCATGACCACACGATACGACTAGCAAGCACCTCCATACTGCTCACATGCCCAAGCAGTTTCCAAAATAGCGGGAAAATCCCCCATATGACATAGGCTAATACTGCATTCCAAATGCCACGTTGTTCATCCGACATAATACACCTTCTCTAACTTTACAAATTCAAAACGAACCTTTGTTCATCTACTAAACCAATTATAGTTGTCGGTTATCGGAAAGTAAACATATGTTGTTTTGTAGCTAACGTATGATTTTTTATTTATTTCAGAAAATTTAATCATTTATATCAAACTTTCATTTATACTTACTTTATCAATTTGTAAAAGAGGGATTAACATGGAATTAGGCTTACAAAACAAAATCGTGCTTGTTACAGGTGGCAGTAAAGGGATTGGCTTTTACTCGGCACTGCAATTTGTGAAAGAAGGTGCGCGCGTGGCCATTGCGGCGCGTGATGCACAGGGCTTAGAGGAGGCGAAGGCAGAAATACAACGTTTGACAGGCGCGGACGTGCTAACGTTCGCAACGGATGTGGCAAATGAGCAGGAATGTAAGCGCATCGTCGAAGAAACGGCCGCGCATTATGGCGGACTAGACGTGCTCATTAACAATGCCGGCACTGCGTCAGCGAACAGCTTTGAGGATGTCGATAGCGCGCTTTGGCAATCGGATATCGATTTAAAATTATTCGGCGCGATCCACTGCTCAAAATATGCAGTCCCGTTTTTAAAGAAAAATGGCGGTGCGATTGTTAATTTATCAGCTGTGCTTGCAAAAACACCACCAGCAAGTAGCTTACCAACGACGGTTTCACGCGCTGCAGGTCTTGCGCTGACAAAGGCAATGAGTAAAGACCTTGGTAAATACAATATTCGCGTCAATTCCGTATGTATCGGCCTGATTCGCAGCAGCCAAATCGAAAAAATGGGCCAAGCGGCAATGCCTGGCGCGACATGGGAGGAATATTCAGCAGAGGTTGGCAAATCGATTCCACTTGGTCGCATCGGCAACACCGAGGAAGCAGCCAATGCAATTGTCTTTTTAGCATCGAATGCGGCGAGCTACATTACAGGTACGGCAATTAATGTAGACGGCGGCTCGGGCGGCACATTGTAAGAAAAGCGTATTCGCGCCCTCTCAGCCCCGATAGACATTGCAGAGCCCTCCTGCTCCACCACTTTTGCAGGAGGGTTCGAAATGGACGAGGGGGTGGCGCGAATGCCTAGACACGGCCCTAACGCCAAAAACTTATACTTTCTTATCTCTTAAATAACAAACGGGGATGCTCCGAAATCGAAGCATCCCCGTTTTCTCATTTATACGCCGACATATTGCCAATGCGACGCGCAAAAATTTCGTTGAAGCGCATCATCCCGTAGCCGTAGAAAAATACTTGCAAAATAATCATATTCACAGCGCCAACAATAACGCCCATTTGAACCTCACCTGATAGTAAATAAATAAACGGCACACCCGGTAACACTGCTAAAAATAGTGATGTTAATACTAAAAAGGCTTTCGTATTTCTTGATTTTCTATCGGTTTGAACAATTTTATAAAATAACACTAAGTTCATAATCGGTAGCCAGGCCCAGCTCATTTTGTCTCCCATGCCGAAGCCGTCTGCTAGCTTACTATAAATAATACCAAAAATTAAATGATGTAGCAGTGTGAACACGGTGAAAATAATGACGATAATCGGTAAATCGACTTTTAACCCACTTGATAAACTTAATACATCCATCTATTTAACCCCCAATCCACTTAAAAGTTATTACTTACTATTCATTATAATTGGATAATGGTAGCGATACAATTTTATATAACTATAACATTCAGAAAATTTAGTCTTTTTATACAAGAAAAGTATTCTAGTATGCTAAACAACAGAAAATTTCATCTTTAACTTAAAATTTATTACGTTAACATAATGAATTTTTTAAAATCATACGATGTCTTGTAGCTTTAAACTAATAATGACGCCTTGTTTCACGCTGTTTAATAACCTGTTCAACCTACCTGAAAAACCGCCCTTCATTAGCATTAGATACTACTCTACACACTATGAAGGACGAATCCCGGTTTATTCATTATTCAATAAATTTTTTAGGTCGTCCCGCTCAGCATTTTTTTCAGCTTTTGAATAAGCCCTCCCGATGCATAGCTTAGCACGCTTCGTTTATAAAGAATGAGCGTGACGCGGTAAAAAATGAACACCGTTAGGAGGAGCAGCGCAAGTGAAATCATAGGCTCGGCGGCGTGTAAATCGGTCGCACTAATGCGAAACGTTGTCGTTTTGCCCGCCCCGTTTTGACCAATGCGCCCAAAAATTTCGCCATTGTCAATTGTAAAATCAACGCCATTCACTGCCGTAAAATGCTTATAGCGCTTTGTTGCCTTTATAAGCTTTAGCGTCATACCTCGCCCCCCTCTATAAAATCCATATGATGACCATTCCCTGAAATCGTGAAATTGACATGGAAAAGGCTAGCACCTACATATGTAAGTGCTAGCCTCAGTTTTAATTTTTATAATAATCCACAATGCCATCATAAATCGACTGTGCATAAATTTCTACATATTTATCGCTAATTAATTTCGCACGGTCTTCACTGTTTGAAATGAAGCCAAGCTCTACTAATACCGATGTAATCATCATATTGCGAATGACGTAGTAATCTGCCTGCTTGACGCCGCGGTCACGCATATTGGCATTTTTCACAATTTCACTATTAATGGCCTTCGCTAATTGTGCATCCTCTGCATATTGGTCACCTGACGTAACCGAATAGAATGTTTCCGTGCCTTTAGCAGAAGTTGATGTTGCTGAGTTAACGTGAATACTAATGAACATCTCACCATATTTATCCTTCGTAAAGGCCACACGCTCCGGTAATGTCGGATATGTATCGCCTGTACGTGTCATAAATACATTCGCGCCCGCTGCTTCAAGCTTCTCGCGTACAAGGTTTGTCACCTTCAGCACAATGGCCTTTTCTGTATTAGAGCCGTTCATCGCACCTGGGTCCTTGCCGCCGTGGCCTGGGTCCAGGATGATAATCCGGTTTTTCACTTTACTACCTGATGTATTAATCAGCTTCACGTATGACTTATGCACATAGCCTGTTTTGTCGTTCGCTGTCACCTTTGCCCAGTAGCCGTCAATGGAGTGTACGGCAATGACCGCACCCTTTTTCAATGTCATGAGTGATGTAGATGACGAACTCATTTTTTCACGTACATGCAGACCACCAATCGTCACTTTTGCCTGCGTACCTGTCAGTGGTGTTTCACCGCTCGCTGCAGGTGGATTTTCGACTTCGATTTCCTTGTCGAAACCAGAATTAATGACCGTTTTTGATTTTAACACATAGCCTGGTAAACCATCTACGGCAACTAAATAATAGCCGTTTTTCTCACCGTAAACATTCAGAGTATCGCCTTGGTCTACCGTATTATTTGCCTTCGCTGTAGATGTTGCTTTTGTATAAACATTTAATTTTTCTGTCGGGCGAACTGTCCCGTCAGCTGAGCCGAGCCCCTGTCCATCCGCATCTAAAAACTGTGCGTATGTTTTACCGATATATGCATATTGTCCTTGGTAGGAAACCTTTAACCACACACCGTCCACATCGTAAACCGATAATTTGCCGCCTTTATTGACCTTCCCTAAAATCTGGCTGCTCATATTTGGCGCTGTGCGGATATTTAAACCGTCTGTCGTCACAGCAATCGTGCCAATCACCTGCGACGTATCTACCGCTTCTGGCACTGCTGGTTTTGCTAGACGGAATTTATCTTCATTACTACGTGCGATAAATGATGCAAACTGCGCACGTGTTACGGAATTTTTCGGCATATAATTGCCGTTTGAGCCTTTTGTAATCCCGTTATAATAGATTGCCTTTATGTACGAACTATATGTATTTGAATCACTTACATCTGGGAAAGGATTAACTACATTGCTGTATAAACTCGCATCTAAATGAAACGCCTTCGATAAAACATAACTCATTTCTTCACGCGTGAGTGGTTCATTTGGTTTGAAATTGCCACTGCGCTGCTCAAAAAAGCCAAGCTGTCTTGCTCTCTCTATATATGTTGAAACTTCTGTACCGACCTTCACATCACGATAAGAGGATGTCGATACCGTTAGTGGCTTATTGCCTGATGCAACAACGACCATTTTCGCTGCCTGTCCGCGCGTCACGCTCACATTTGGCTTGTAGTACGTTTTGCCGTTCTCCTCGTACCCTTTAATCGCCCCGAGGTTAATTAAATACTGAATTTCTTCGTATGTGTCACTCGTTGTCGCCACATCTGCAAACACGACACTGGCTGATGCCGGCTTGACGATCAGTGTCGTAAGCAGTAGAAATGCGACAAACCATACAGTAAATTTTTGATTCATGATTATCTGTCCCTTTCTTTAGCTTTCCTTTGTCATTGTATCAAAATGAGCACAAATTAACAGTGAACTTTGAGGTATTCATGTCATTTTTCTGTTACAAATGTATTACATTTTCGTTACAATTACATATTTTTGTAATTATGGGATTGATATTTAGTAAGTAAGACAGTATTTACTAACAATTATTTATAGATGTGTAGAGGGTAAGATTTTAATAAAAAACATGTTCCATCTAGTTATCTGATGGACGTTCTTTTTATGCCCACAAAATAGTAATTAACAGTTGCATTTAGACTACATTACAATTAGTGAATACAAATAGTTCAAAATAACCACAACAAATAAAAGAGTGTCCATTAATCTTACACGTTCTCTTTTCAATCACAAATTTTGAAACAATATTTAAAATTGCTTACTAAATCGACATTGATTTAGTAGGATAAATGCGGATGGATTCAGATGAAGATTTGAAATGACATTTTATCTACTTAATAAAGTTAGCGTTCAATAAATATCACATTATAGATTGGAGGATATGCAGCATTTTATACAATAATCTTGATGAGATGGTAGTCACCAAAACAAGCTCAAACTGCTGCTGGAAGTGGATTTGTAGAGAAGTGTATAAAACAACGCATAAACAATGTGCCAATAAAAAAGCCGTAAACGTTGGTATAACAGCGTTTACGGCTTTTTGGTATGTGCCCAAACTTTCATTTGGGAACGTTATTTGGTATGTAGATGTATGCTTTAAGAACTTCTCCGTTAGTATTTTTCAATTTTTATTGTTATATTTTCTTCGCTAATTGTTACGTTTTCTGTTTCAGAAACTTTCTTTATAGAATCTTCAACTATTTGTAGAATCATCGTATCATCTACTTTTGCATCCTTCAGGAAACCTACAAATACAGACAGATTTTCAAAATTACCTTCTATCATCATTGAATCCGCCTCAATTGCAGTTTGTTCTTTAATAGCTAAGCTTATTTCATTTTTTAATTCTGATAAAAATATTGATTCTGGTGATAAAATCTCCTCACTTTCACCACTTTCCGTAATATCTATTACTTCCTCTTCATTACACCCAACTAACAAAATTGAACTAAATAAAATTCCTGAAATTATAGCCTTTTTCAACATTTATACTTCTCCTTTCAAAATAAATTGCACATTTTACAATAATTCTCCATACATAAGTTTAACGGTGTATATTAATAAAAGTTCCAAATTTAACAATACTTCCATTCTGAACAAGTGGATAGAACAGTCTTTTTTAAAATTATTTTTCGCAGCGTCCCAGAGTGTTATTTTCTAATAAAAAGGCGATAAACACTGATTTAACAGTACTTGTCGTTACCAATCTTTGATTTGGGAACGTTATTAAGTTTATTTTTGTATGCTTTATAAATCCTCACTTCAAGAAAGCACTTGTTATTTTAAGAGAATAAATTCACAAAGCTTAATTATTTTCTTAAAATTCACTGTGGTATTTGGACTTTAAATGATTCAAACTCAACTGATTGTAAAGCATCCTTTTTAAATTCCAATTCTTTTAATTCACCATTTCCATCTAATTCTACTCCACCTCCATCCGTTGGAAGTGCTAAATAAGGAGTGATTGTCAATTCAGTCACATTTGAGTCAATTGGGTCAAACTGCTTATGACTTTTAAATACCAATCTATTTTTTACCTTTTCACCTTTTACTGCACCCGAATAACTCGTGATTTCATTTCCATTTTGATCAACCATTAAGAACTCTATTTCACCTGCTCGACTTTGTTCAAAATCTTTCCCTTCTTCTGAGCTTTCATAAGATACACTTACACCTGTTTCACTTAAAGATAATTCTGTAACTATAAGCTTAATGCCATCAACATCTTCTGTATGCTGTAAAGGAACCTTACTAATATCTGTAATTTGTTTTATAGGTGTTGAGAAATACCATGTTTCCTCATCTTGTCCATGTATAATTAATCCTAATTCGAAAGCATTTGGCATGTCTTCGGTTACACTTATATCTTGAATTGCAGTCCAAGTAGTAGGGGATTTTTTATCTTCACTATATCCACCTCCACCATCATTTGGGTATTCACCATCAATTGTAATGTCCGCACCATAACCAAAATAGAATTCGCCTAGATCTTTTTCTGATTCAATTATATAACCAATCGTAATCTTATTTTGATCATATAAAATCTCATCAATAGTAACGGAGATTCCATTGATTGTCTGTGTCTCTCCAATTGCATTTGTTAAACCTTGTTTTTGAGCTTGTTGTAATCCGATTAGATTAGAATCACCGAAAACAGAACCAATAATAGGAATTTTGGACAAGTTACTTGCTAAAGCTGGAGAATAGTAAGATGAACCAATTAATATTCCGACTGCAGCTGCTACGCTACTAGCAGCATATAATATCTTTCGCTTACCATTCTTAACTTGATGAAATGTTATACTATTTTTTTTCTGACTAATTTGTGCCTCAGCTTGAGTGATACCTTGTCGAATAGCCGAGCGAACCTGTTCTTTTGGAAAGTCATTTAACTGATCATGTGACTTTTTCATTTAATTTGTAACTCCTTTCTAAATCAATTTTTAATTTTCTTTTAGCTCTCCGTAAGTAAGTTTTAATAGTCCCAACTGGTTTTTCCATGATTTCAGAAATCTCTTGAATCGGAAGGTCATGATAATAAAATAAGATAATTGATGTTTGATAATTCGCATCAAGCTTGGATAATGCCTCACTCAAATGAAAAGACTCTATTTCCCTTTCTTGGTTTTTCTCTAATCTTTTTAACAGCTCATATTCCTCATAAGGTATGATTTGATCTCGTTTCTTTAATAATTGATAGCATTCTCGAATTAGAATTCTAAATAACCACGTTGAAAAATACTCTGGATTCTGCAATTGTCCTATTGAAAGGAATGCCTTACATGAAGTTTCTTGAATAGTATCTAAAGCATCTTCTTTTTTCCCAACATAAGATAGAGCTTTGTAATATAACATTTTTTCTTCTAAAATGAGTAATTCTTCAAAAGCATTCGCATCTCCATTAATTGCTCTTTTTACTGTATGTATATTATGTTTCACAGCGTAATCTCTCCTCCTTTCATTAATTAGAGGTATTTGAACATCCAAAAAGTTTCAAGTTTCTATTTTTTATAAATATTTTGTTTTTTTACGCAAAAAACCAAACAGCCCATTCTATTGAACGAGCTGCTTGGTTACCAAAGTGTCATTTGGGAACGTTATTTAGATTTAATTTGTATACTTTATAAATCCCAATTGCATTAATCTAATTAGATGAATTAAAAATGTTTACTTAGATAGAAATTTCCCCACTATACCATCCTTTAATAAACTCTTTTAAAGTAGGTGCAACTACTCTTTGACTACCGTTTTCGTGATTCCATACATATATATCTTCACTTTCAACTTTCCCATTTATTATTAAGTAACCGAATAAATCGCCATTACCTGCATCAACAAAGAATAGTAAGTTATCAGGTTTCTTATAATTATCAAATTCTTCAATACTCCATACTGATACGTTTTCTTTTATTAACATTTCTGTTGACCAAATATAAGAATAGTATGGTCCCTTTACGCCGTTTGTTTCGCTATATAATTCAATCAATGGCTTTGGTAATTCAATGTTCAATTCCTCTTTTATTGACCTTAGTTCTTTTTCTGTTACAGGTGCGTTAAACTGAGCATCTTCAACTATTTTGCTTATATAATTCTTCCACATAATCTAATTCAACCTCCTAAACTTAATGCTGTTATAAATAAATTCTCGAGTATTGAGCACTATCCCTCTTTTACTACACCCCATAAGTAAGAAAAATGTCCCCAAAGCGTCGTTTGGTAACATTTCATTTGGGAACGTTATTAGGTTTATTTATGTATACGTTATTAACCCGTTAGTTCAAATTCTCCCCAAAATCTTCTAATTTCACTGGAGGCTTTCTTCGTCTAAAAACCCATAAAATCAATTTACCTTTATTGATTATTCTGTAAATAAAGATATAATCAGGGAAAATACTGTTAGGAAAGGTGATGTAAATGAAAAAAATAAGTATATTATTGATTTTAGTAGGTTTAGTCTTTACAGGTTTTATATTTTCAACAAATTCTACCACTAACGGACTGCCTTGGACCGCAATCTCTAAAACTATTACTAAAGACTATGCTTCAGAAGCTGATGTCCTAGCAGAAGTACATTACCCAGAGTATATTGATGGTAAATGGTATAGTGGTACACTAAAATTAACTGGGGAAGTTGAAAAACTTTCACATGCTACGCGAGCAACTTACACAGGTAAAATTAATTATTAACTGCAAATAAAGAAATCAATCGCTAACAGGTTTACTTAATAAGAATTGGCTGCCCTGTAAAGGCAGCCGATTCTTGAAATAAAGCCTCCGTTAGTTGAAGTATAAACATTCCCAAAGCGCTGTTTGGTAAACAAAAGCAGCTAGGACAATTCGTTGTCGTAGCTGCTCGATCTAACGTTCCCAAGCTTTCATTTGGGAACGTTTATTGAATTTATAATGTATATAGTATTTATTGTTCAAAAATAGATATTACAGTAATCCTTAAGACAATTAATACAAAATTACTTGTTTTTCAAAGTACATTTGATGCCAACAGTTATCCAAAGTATTTATCAAAACACCTACCAACAAGATACATACTCACTATCCCCCAAGCAGTGGCACCATATATCCACCAAATTACAGCTTTAGCTTTTGATGAATTTCCCTCGTCTTCCTCCGTATTTGCTTTTATAAAAGCGACCTTACTCTCCATACTTTTTTTCATAGAGATGAGAACAACAAATCCAATTATTATGAAACCGATAGTTATCCAAAGTAATAGGTCCACTTTTATACCCCCTTTATATAATTGAATTTTACCGCAATTTATTATAGTAATTAGATTCGACAAAGATAAAAACAAACCTTGTGTTAATTCAGATTCGTTTTAGTATATAAAATACCCTTTGAAAATAATAATTAATACGTATTAGAATGCTGAAAATTAACCTTCCCAAAGCGACGTTGGGAATGTTCTTTGCTTAACGTTGTAAATCTGCATTTTTCTGACGTTACCCCTATCCAAAAACCAAAGCATATAACTACACCATTAACGAACTTGCATTTATATACATATTTGACCTATCAAAAAACTTTAGAAAATATTGAAACTATTTCTCGTTTTTTCCGTCTGTACAGGGCATTACAAAATAAAGGAGATTTAACGATGAAGAAAATACTTACGTTCATTAGTGGGCTTGCACTGGCATGTAGCTTGCCTTTAGGCGCTGCAGCAAACACCAAGCAATTTTCAGACGTATCGACACAATACTTTGCAGAGGCGGTTTATGATTTAGCTGAGCGTAATATTATTGGCGGCTACAGTGATGGGACGTTTAAGCCTGGAAATACGATTACACGAGGACAGGCTGCAGCAATTATTGTAAAAATGCTCAAGTTTGATACATCCAATGTAAAAAATCCAGGCTTTAAGGATGTCTCCACAAACAATGGCTATTATAAAGCGATTGCAACACTTGCACAAAAAGGCATTATTGGCGGCTACAGTGATGGAAGCTACAAGCCAAATGATCCGATTATACGTAGCCAAATGGCATCCATTATTGTGAAAGCATTTGATTTACCGCGCTCTTCAAATATTGAAAATCCTTTTAAAGATGTTTCTTACTCGTCACATACTCCGAATATTTTAGTGTTGCATAAATTCGGTATTGTCGGCGGTACGTCAAAGGACAAATTTAGCCCGAATGCGTATGTAACAAGAGGACAAGCGGCAACCATGCTTTTAAAAACAGAGCAGACCAAAATACCGATGACTTCGTTAAAAGCGAGCGATTTTGAATTAGACGAGCTTTCATGGATTAAACCTGACGAAATGAATAAAGATGTATATGAAGGGGTTTTCGTAGAAGGCAAACCCCAATCTGCGCTTTATCCAGAAAATACAATGCAGCTCGTTCCATTAAAAGAAGGCATGGGCGCGCTACTCGTTCGTGGCATAAAGGCGAATAAAGAGGTAACCCAAAAATATTATGTACACATCAAAGAAGAAAATGGTGAGCTCAAGCCAACCTTACAGCAAACCGATGATTATTTACCGACAGAGGTGAATTTATCGTTACATGATTTAACAAATAAGACGGTCAATAATATCACCCTTTCTACAATGGACGGAAAAATACTATCGAACAACGTCCCGTTCGAAAAATATGAGGATTACGACGTTTCGATTCGAATCGATCAGCTTGGTCAATATATCGCAACGCTCGAGCTTGCAGACGGGCAAAAGATCCGCTACGGAATTGAGGCAAAACCAACCCTTTATAGCTTTTTCTATGAGATTGAGACACTACAAGAACAGCTTTCGGATACATATGAAGAATTGCATAACATCGGAAAACACACCATTATCACGAAAAACTACGAGCAAATCGCAAGTATTACACGTGATTCCGGTACAAACATCTTCCACGCCAAGCTCACAGACCAAAAAGAAGGCACGATTATTGTAGAATATGAAAACGCCATTTGGTTGGAAATTGCCATTACTACTGGTCTGCGCGTTGAAGTCAAAAAAATCGGCGTTATTTGGAATGTACATATTGGGTCTGACGGGTTTGTTACGGATATGTAATTTTAATCGTTTCCTTACGCAGCTGAACATCGTCATTATTCATCAACATTCATCGAAGAAGTTTGGGAACGTTGTGTTGCCAACAGTAGTGCCTATAAACAACCACGTATCGCCTATTTACTCGATGCATTTAGTTTTGAAGGACAACGCTTAAAATTTGATACAACGTTTGAAAGCAAAGAAGAACAAACGATTTATGCAATTTGTGAGTACGTACAAAAAAATCCATAGATCAAAATAAAAAACACCCAAATGGACATTATTTGGGTGTTTTTTATTTTAGTCACCAAACTTTGATTTGGGAACGTTACTCAGATTTATATTGCATAATGTATAAATCTTTAATGAAAATAGAGACGCTTCTTTAACAATAGCGCCCGATTGTTGAAGTTTAGTAACGATTGAAAATTGTAGATTTAGTTTATATAACTTATGTCACAGATAAAGATACCACTCATTAGGTTAAAGAAATAGTACGGACATTATCCAAGAT
Source organism: Solibacillus sp. (assembly GCA_040274725.1). Taxonomy (GTDB): domain Bacteria; phylum Bacillota; class Bacilli; order Bacillales_A; family Planococcaceae; genus Solibacillus. The sequence continues at coordinate 18,641 of JBEMAQ010000038.1, forward strand.
ATATTAGTATTTTTAGCAATCTGCACATCTTATAATTCTACAAGCATCAAAAGGTTCCTTACAGATGAATCTGCATAGCGGTTTCATCGCAATTAAAAAATTTTGGACAGTTCAAACAATCCTTTCTCACTTTTTGAGGAATACTATCTTTTGAAATGATTTCAAAACCGAGCTTCTCAAAAAATGGCACTTGGTAAGTTAAAGAAATCATTTTCTTTACACCTAAATCACTCGCATCTTCAACTATTTTCTTAGTGATTTGTTTTCCTATACCCTTTTTCAAATAGGAAGAAGATACGGCCAATGAACGAATTTCACATAAAGTAGCATCATAAATATACAAACTACCTACCCCAGCAACGATATCTCCCTCTACAGCTACATAAAAGCTTAAAATATCCTGATAAATAGAATCAATTGTACGAATTAATAATTGTCCTTCTTTTGCATAAAACGTAATTAGTTTATGTATACTTTCTGCGTCATGAATGGTTGCTTTTCTAATCAGCATAAAAACGGCCTCCATTTAAAATCAATTTTGTTTAATTATACATATTCATGTATAAAAATACTAGTGAATTATTGATTTTATTTAATAATATAGTTATTTGTAAATCATGAAGGTTCGATTGTTGAAGAACGAACAAGTTCCCAAAACGTTGTTGAACTGCACCCCATTTGTTAGACACAATACTAACGAATGAGGTGTTTTTTTCAT
>JBEMAQ010000039.1:0-13034 GCA_040274725.1 Solibacillus sp.
TTTCTACTTGCTTTCGCTCTTGTGGGTTCACAGACAATTCTAATTCTACGATATAACTAGGTGTTCTCGCTTTTCCCATTCGATTTTGCACGCCTTTCTATTTGAATGAACGAACTTTTTTCTTCTGCTCTAAATATAGCACATACGTTCTACTAATTCAAATATTTAGATAATTGAAATAATCATTTTTTACGCTGTTTTACATCCAGTTCAACATCCATGTGCAAGAAAAAGAACTCGCTCTCATCCCACCTCTAAAGAAATGGGCTTTCCCGCTCGTCGAAATCTGTAAACTATACATTACTAGTAAATAAACAGACGATTTGTTATGCTATTCAACTTTTTGGTCTAACTATTTATCGGAAAGAAATCATTTCTTCTGATATACAAAAAATCATGTTCAAACGAATCGGTTGGAAATCAAAATTAGCTGCCATTCAAGTACACAAAGGTCTTCCTATTCGAGTAGCTTTATTTAAACCAGAAAATGTGCATGATGATTTAATTGGATTTTGCGAAGAAAATGCTGTTCATTATGAGAAAACCAAAGACTATCAGATCATTGAGAAGATGGGATAAACACCCTACTACCAAAAAAATAGCCGCTCAAATCGACATCGATTTGAGCGGCTATTTCACAAATTGTGACACAAAAAAGAAGCGGTACGGATCATTCCGTACCCTTCATTAGTTATTTAGTAAAATTACGTTTCGTTGTTGACGTTTCCCATACATCTTTTAACCAAGCGTCAAAGTTTGCACCTTTTTCGCCTTCGTATGTGTTGTACATATCGCTACGCATTTTTGCTAGCTTTACTTTGAAGTCTTCATACGTATGGTCTTTTGGTAAGCTTTTCTTAATGCGCACGAACACTTTGCTTTGATCTTTAAAGTACTCGCCTTTCGGTGCTTCAAATGCAGGAACATTTTGGCCCATTTTCTTTAAGCTTGCTCCAGCTGCCTCGCGAACCTTTGTTACAAGGTCTGCCTTTGCAACGTATTGTAAAATTTTAATCGTCTCGTCTGCTTTGAATTTACCTAATTCCTGTACAGCTGCTAGACGCGTTTCCCAGTCTGCCGCGCGGTTTACGTCTTTTTTTAGTTCATTTAAATTTTCAGGCAGGTTTACTGCTTCGTTTTGATTACTCACTCTTTTATCCCCTTAATCATCGCCGTATCGGCAAATGATGAAATTCATACTCGTAACTTTTATTATAGCATGAATATTGCCCAATGATGCATTAGATAAACATACTTTATGCCAAATAGGATAAAATAGCCTCTTTTCTTATATGAATTCCTGCTAAAAAAGAAATTGACATTGTACACTTTCTCATAAATACGAGGCTGAGATACTATTTGTTGCTTGTAAGATTTGACGCAACCCAACCATTTCATCTAGCTAGTCAAATGTCGTAAGCTCCTCTAGAACAGCATCTAAAAATTCTTCATCTAACTTATAATAAAATTTGCGCTCTGTACTACTGATTGCCTCTGAAGTCGTAATCATTCCTTCAAGTAAAGAGATTGATTTTAAAGAATTAATATTTATATTTGTTTGATTGGCTACTAGCTGGTCAAAGGATACATTAGCCTCTAGCTGAGCAAACAGTTGTTTTAATTGTGTTGATGAAATTTCACTTTCTACTTGAGTCACAATCCTATTGATTAGGTTTAATAAATCGTTTTCATCTAATTGATTTCCCTCTGCCGTAGCCATCATTAATGCCACAACCTCTTCTCCGCTAAAATGATGCGTGCCCTGTTCAAAATCAAAGGCCACCTGGGTAATCGCTCTTGCTCGAATATCCTGTTGTACGTCGTATTCTATACCACCCACGGAATCAATAAGCTCCGAGAAAGTTTTCAAATCAATCACCGCATAATAATCAATTGGTAAATCTACTAGTTTTGAAACGGTTGCCTTTACATTTTCAGCGCCGCCAAAACGATACGCAACTAACAATTTATCGTACAATGTTGTCCCGTCACGATTTTCCGCTACTGGTGCATACGTCAAATGCGAAAGTGGTATCACTTTCATCGCCTTTTTTGCTTGATTATACGTAAATAACAAGTTCAGATAGACCCCGTTATCCATCTCCTCCGATTTCACCGTAATTAATGACGTGACAAATCCATCCTCCTCAACTACTGGCTTGGCAGCAGGTATGAGAGGCTCTTTCGTTAACTCATTCGGATTAGCCCCTTCATGACCATCTCCTTGAAGCATTGATGGAAGAAATAAAAACAGACAAAGACCTACTACGAATAACGAAACAGTAAGCGGAACCATTTTTTTAGGCACAGTATACACTTTTTTTGGTATAGCATCGTCTAACTTTCGAATTTGTTCAAATACGTTTTGACGATCCTCTTTCGTAAATGATAGCTGTTGCTCAGACGACTGATGAAGCTTATCCCGTAATTGTTTATCTTCCATGAAGCTCAGCCTCCTTGATCTTTAACTCTAATCGTTGTTTTGCTCTTCTTAAACGCGTTTTCACCGTATTCACCGAAACATCTAAAATGTTGGCAATTTCCTCTGTATTTAACGATTCATAGTAGTATAAATACACCACTTCCCGGTACATCTTTGGCAGTGCATAAATCGTCTCTTTAATTTCTGCATGCTTGTATTTATCCAGCACCGCTTTTTCTGTTGATGGCATGACGGACCTTGTCGTTTCGTGAATAAAGCTTTTCACCTGTACCATTTTGTAATGCCAGCTTTTCAAGTAATCCTTACATTCATTAATCGTTATACGATAAAGCCATGTTTTGATTTGGGCGTCATAGCGAAACGTGTCCAAATGTTTGTAGCATTTAATAAATGTATTTTGTACCATATCTTTCGCAACCTCTGCATCCTTCACATAAGAAAATGCTAGGCGCACTAGCTCATTGCCGTAGTCAATCATTAGTTTTTCCAACAAAAAATCTTTCTCTTCTCTATCCAAATCGCTGCACTCCCCCTTCAACTCATCTCAAATTCTGCTATTAGACGATGCATCCTTTGGAATCGGTTCAATTTCTAAATTTTCATTATGCTTCTCGCCTTAATTGTCAAAAGTTTTTGACAATTTTCAATAAAATGATACACTATAAATGTAAAAACTTTTTGACATTTCCACAAGGAGGCTCAATATGGACTGGATGCTTGTTTTGTTTTTGTCTTTTTTGGTACTTTGTGTTCTACTCATTGTTATTACGCTCGTGTCATTACCAAGAATGGGTGATGAGAGGAAAAACTTCATTAAAATGAAAGCCCAATCTTATAGCTTTATATGTATAATCGGCCTTCTTCTATTTGAAATTATTGAAGCCACTTACTTAGCTTTTTGGACAGATCGTTCTTATGAAGGGATGAATCCATTTAGCGTTCTTGTAACAATATCCATTGTCTATTTAATTACATTATTATTCTCAAAAAAGAAATATGGTGGTTAAATGAAAAATCGTATTCGAGAATTAAGAAAATCAGCAAAATTATCTCAAGACGACCTCGCTAAACTTTGTCACGTCTCAAGACAAACAATCAATGCAATTGAGAACGACAAATATGATCCTACCTTACAACTAGCTTTTAATATTGCTTCTGTACTAAAAACTACAGTAGACGAACTATTTACAAGTCACACTGTGAATGATAAATAGTGATTTCATATTTAAGCATACTCATTTAATTTAATAGTACATGGAACTAAATAGTTCTAACAATAATTTGAATAAAACCAATGATAATTACAGCCTTAAAAAGGAGCATGATTGAATGCACACACAAAAACACACATGCCCATGCTGTGGCTATCAAACACTTGAAAGTAAGCCCCCTGGTTCTTATGATATTTGTCCGATTTGTTTTTGGGAGGATGATAACGTGCAATTTGACGACCCACATTATACAGGCGGCGCAAATGAGCCGTCTTTATATGAGGCACAGCGCTATTTTTTAACGTTTGGCGCTTGTGATAAACAATCTGTGCATTTTGTACGTAAACCGACTTTGGCCGATGAGAAAGATGAGGCATTCCAAATTTTTGCGTAGAATATGGAGAGGAGCTTGCTACAGATGAGAGGATTATCGTTTGAAATTCCCAATCAATATGGGCACTATTTATTCGACATATTAGAAGGTATCGATTTGAAAAGCTATTTTTGGCGACACGGTGGTGGAGAGGCCTATTATATTGAAGACGGTACATTAGGGTCACCATTGTTTCCAAAGCCATATTTCTATACTGGCGAAGAACTGTATAGAACAATTTCTGCTAGAGACTATTATGTAATCTTTGCGGACTTAAAAGCATTTCTCAATGAAACTGACGTGCAGGAAATTGCGACCTATGAGGAATTCTTAGCGAGTCCGTGCGAATTCGTGCTGTTAGTTGTGGATTGTGCTTATGTCACGATTTATGCGAAAAACGAACAGGTGTTAAGGCGTATTTATAAAGAGGCTGTCGCTGCGGGGTATAAGAACGTTGCGTACATGACGGATGACAATGATGATCGCACTACGTTAATTGCGTTTTAGCGTGCGAGTTTTGCTAAAATTGAAATTTCCCCATACAAATAAACCAGGTAAAACAGCCTCTATCTCCTGCTGTTTCACCTGGTTTATTTTAAAATTAGTTCCTTACTTATGAACTGGACCATGATTAATTTTCGATAAAGCATCATTCACCGCAAAAATTTTGCTATTAATTTCTGTGATGCCAAAGCCATTTAAACGTTTTGAGTGCATGTCTAAATAAGCAGCTGCTGTTTCTTTCGTTTCAAATAAATAAATACCGCCCGCTTCTCCTGCTTCCGCATCCTCCGTCCAAATCTTCCAAATCATCCCCTCTTCTTCATTAATGCTTTCCGCTAACCCTTTAAAGCCTACTGCCATTTCTTCTCCGAAAGGACCGTCCATTTTAAAATCTACTTGTAGAATATATGCCATGTCTATCTGCTCCTTTATCTCTGCATGTTTTAAACGAATGATAACACAAAAATTATTTCAATGTTCAAATAACTAAATCACATATGACGACTTTTTGTAAAACTTCTATAAATTAGCCGCGATTTGAGTCGATCAAAAAGAGGCAACGGATTAAGTTATGAAATATGCCCAAGTAGTAAAATCAAAAGCTTACCTCTCTATTTTTAAACGCCCTGTCAGCATTTAGTACAATTCAACACTTTACCTGACAATCACTAAGAAAGTTATGATACATTTGAACTCATACAGAGAGGTGCCCTATGAAGAAAAATTATTTAACCGTCAGCGACATATCAAAAATGACCAATTTACCGATTCGCACGTTGCATTATTATGACGAAATCGACCTGTTTAAGCCAGCCTACGTCGATCCGCAAACAAATTACCGCTACTATGACGAATCGCAAATTTATCAGCTCGACTTAATTAAGTCACTAAAATATATCGGCACGCCGCTAAAAAGCATTAAGTATGCACAATCACTAACTTTGGCGCAGCTGCTTGAGTTTTTAACGGAGCAGGAGCAAATTGTTGAAGAGAAGGTGCAACGCATGTTAGAGGTACAGCAAACACTCCTCAAAACAAAAAACCTACTTGCCGAGCAGCTGAATATTCCAAAGTATAACGAGATTTATTTAACGAATGTGACCGCAGAGCGCCTGCTTGCTATTAAAACTACAGATTTAAATTTGTTGAATGCGACAGACGAATATTTCAGCATCCTGACGAAAACAGCCGAGCGCGAAGGAACGATTATCGGGAGCTATGGTGGGATTTATCCGTTCAAGAACTACGAGACGATTCACCAAATCTATTATGATTACTTGTTTACACCGCTGCTCACCGCGCGTTACGTGGACCTTGTACAAGAAGACGAAGAAGTACTCATCATGCCTGCGGGAACCTATGCTTGCATTGCATTTTTACTTGAAAATGAGGCGATGTATTTTCAAGCGTACAAAAAGCTATTCGCTTCGGTAAAAGAGCCGCAGTCCCCGGTTTATGAGGTATATATGCCTGTGAGCTATGCACCAACAGAATCACCACAGTATGTTGTCGAGCTTAAAGTGAAAATTCGTTAAAAACCTAACCCTACAGTTGACTCTACAGTAACTGTAGGGTTTATGCTTGATTGTAGACTTAAGTATGGAAGTAGAGGTTTCAACATGGCAAAAAAGCAAAAAGTAATGCTTAGCTTGCTATTGATGAACTTATTTATTGCGTTTTTAGGAATCGGTCTTGTGATACCGGTTCTGCCAACGCTGATGAATGAATTGTCAATTAGCGGAACAGTTGTCGGCTATTTAACCGCAGCATTTGCATTAACACAATTAATCGTCTCTCCGTTTGCCGGAAAGGCTGTTGACCGTTTTGGTCGAAAAATTATGATTGTCCTTGGCTTATTTATCTTTGGCTTTTCCGAGTTTTTATTCGGCTTAGGGAAAACAATCGAAGTATTATTTATTTCACGTATTTTAGGCGGGGTGAGTGCGGCCTTTATTATGCCTGCCGTGACCGCGTTTATCGTCGACATTACGACAATCGAAACACGCCCGAAAGCACTTGGCTATATGTCAGCTGCGATTAGCACGGGGTTCATTATTTCACCAGGGATTGGTGGCTTTTTGGCGGATATCGGGATTCGTATTCCCTTCTATACAGCCGGTGTACTCGGCGTTGTCGCAGCGATTTTATCACTCATTCTGTTAACAGAGCCTGACCGTGTAGAAGAACCTGAGGAACCAGAAACAGCAGGTAAAAGCAGCTTAGGCAAAATACTCATGCCGAAATTTTTAATTGCGTTTCTCGTCATCCTTATTGCTTCATTCGGTCTTGCAGCATTTGAGTCCTTCTTCGCGCTATTTGTTGACCATAAATTTGCCTTTACGCCGAACGACATTGCCATCGCGATTACAGGTGGTGCGCTTATTGGTGCGCTTTGTCAGGTGCTCGTATTTGACCGTCTGATGAAGAAACTTGGCGAAATTAACTTAGTACGTGTAAGCTTACTGCTATCAGCCGTGCTTGTTTTCGCCTTAACGCTAGTCAGCTCGTATTGGATGATTATGCTCGTGATGTTTACCGTCTTTATCGGCTTTGATTTAATTCGCCCTGCCGTGACGACATATTTATCACGGATTGCAGGCAATGACCAAGGCTTTGTCGGCGGGATGAACTCATTCTTCACGTCACTCGCAAATGTACTTGGCCCAATTGTTGGCGGTATTATGTTTGATATCGATATTAACTATCCATTCTATTTTGCAACCGTGGCCATTCTTGCGGGATTAGTCATTGCGATTGCATGGCGTGACCCTGCGGCGAAACGCTTGAGAAACGTGCAAAATAAAACAGCTAGCTAACCTACAAAAGGGGCAATCCACAATGGATTGCCCCTTTTTCATAGATGCTAAAAACGAATAGCCCTAACTCATTTTGCAGCAGGTGACCAAATCAGCTATTGCTTGACAAAATGGAGACCGTGCTGCTTTTTTATTTCCTGAATCGACAAATGCAACCGATAATTCCCGTAGTCAAGAAGCGCATCAAGAAAATGATTTAGCGCATCCTGTGACGCTACCGCTGCTTTCAAATGATAACAGCCATCCCCAGATACCCGGTGCGCTTCAAGCACTTCACCGCGATCCTGTAAAAAATGGATAAATCCTTTATGATTCGGCGTTGTCATATACACCGTCACAAACGCGGTATAGGATAGACCGAGTTTCATCTCGTCGAGGAGTACGGTATACGCTTGTATCACACCGATTTCCTCTAGTTTTCGAATCCGATTCCCTACCGCCTGGCCCGTCATATGAATTTGCTTGCCAAGGTCTTTCCACTGAATCCGTGAATTTTCGGCGAGTAGCCGCAGTATTTGCATATCAATGTGATCTACTTGCATAGCGAACTCCTTTCATCATGAAATCAATTGTCTGAAAATCTTTTCATCAGCCTCTCGCTAGAAATGACCAATAGCTATATCATCAGAGGTGTAATCAAAAAAATTTAAACGAGGTGGAATAGATGACTACAGCTTTAATCATTGTCGATATTCAAAACGACTATTTCCCGAATGGCAAAATGGCATTAAGCAATCCTGAAAAGGCTGCTACAAACGCCGCAAAAGTGCTTGCATCGTTCAGACAACACAATAAAGAAAATATTTTTCACGTGCAGCATATCGCCGCTAGTCCAGAATTAGGCTTCTTCCTTCCAGATACAGAAGGCGCTGCCATTCACGAAGCGGTTCAACCAGAAAATGATGAACAACTTATCATCAAGCATTTCGCGAATAGCTTTTTAAATACTGATTTAGAAAGCAAATTAAAAGCAAATGGTGTGACAAAGGTTGTCGTTGTCGGCATGATGACGCATATGTGCATTGACGCAACGGTTCGCGCGGCAGTCGATCTAGGCTTTGAGGCGACACTTCTTGAGGATGCCTGTGCAACAACAAATATCGCGTACGGAGACCAAGTCGTACCAGCTGCCCAGGTGCACACGGCATTTGTCGGCGCACTGTCAGGTATGTATGCGACAGTCATTTCAACTGATGCGTTTTTACAAAACAACTAAATTTGCCGAAAAGGTGGACGGGCTCCTGCTCATCCACCTTTTTCTATTGTAAAGGAAGTGCTTGCGAAAAACTATCTGCTCATTGCTTACATCGCACATCATTTTTTCATCTTAAATAAAACGAAAACAAAAAGTATAAGAAATACGACGCCAAAATAACTCCATTTAATTTGTGCAAATGTCGATGACTCTTCGTTTCGTCCCGAATCTTGCGCTTCAACCAAAGGCAGATCATTTCGCTCTTGATCTGTCACAGGTGACTTCTCATAGCGCCCACGATTTTCTGCTTTTTTGTAATGTCCGTCGCCTACCTCGACTGCAATGGCATCACTCGGCTCAATACCTTCAATTTCAAAATACTTTGTCCCTTTCGGATAATGATTTGAAAAATTACCGCTCTGTGGCCACATATCCGAATAGCTCGTCACCATCCCAATTTGCTCGCCTACAGCTGACACCTTGTTATTCGTCACTTCATAGGTATGTCCGTCCCACACGACAAATATATATGCCCAGCTTGTCGCAAAGGCTGTTGTTGGTATCGTTAATAGCGCTATAAATAAACTATACAGCACGATTTTCCTCATGTGCACCGTCCCCTTTAACCATTTGTCGTGTGAAGAAGGAGGAAGGTTACAATTATTTTACATAAGCTAATAAATCCCTCAAATATACCCTATTTCTACAAAAAAACAGCCACCCATCCGAAAAATTCGAGATAAGTGGCGATTCCATTTGTTCATTTCTTTAGCATTCAACGCAGCTTCAATACAATCGGCTGCTCCACTGCTTGCTCAATAAATGCCGTTGTTGGCACGAGCTTAAAGTAATCGGGTATTTCATTTAAATTCTCAAATACAATAACATAAACGGTACGCTCACCGTTGTAGCCTGTCTTTTGTTGCGTAAATGAATATAAATGATTATCTATAACGATAGACCATGAAGGCGATTTTTCATCTTGCTTGCCTGCGGTTGAAAGTGTCAGTTGTAAGCCGTTGTTCGTTAATTCAAGTGCATCAATCTCATACGTATAGCCATTAAATTCAAATGGCTGACGTGCTACATTGTCAATTTCCGCCTCATACAAATCAAAAAACTCGGCCTGCATGTGCAAGACCTCAAAAGTAGCTGGCTTTGTATTGGTTGGCACAGTTGTTGTATAAGTTGATTCCCCTAAAATGTCGGTATTATCACCGCTAATGCTCCAATCATTGAGCATCGGTGTTTCCCCTTCAATACGCTTCGTCGCTGTGATTAAATTTCCTTGCTCATCACGAATTGCAAATTTTACAGAAGTGCGCACATGACCATAAAAATCGTCTAGTGTATGATCGATTTGTGAATAATCTACCTCTTTATATTGATAGCGCGTGCGGATTGTTTGATAAAGTGCGTTCTGCTGCTCCTGCAACGTATCATTAAGCTTCAAACGGAATTGGATTTCTGTCTCTTCACCATTTTCTACTACTTTATCAATCGATGCTTTCAACATCGGTTCATTGTTAGTCGCTTCAGGCACTATGTCATCTAGCTCTTGTGCATCATTTGCTGCAATCGCTTCTATTGGCGGATTAGGTGGCTCCGTTATTTCATCCGTTTTCTTTAGATAATACAGCGCAAAGCTGACGAACAGCACCGCTACGCTTATCACGGCAATTTGGATTGTTTGCCAGTGGGTTTTACGCTTCGTTTTCACGTTAAGCTGCTGCATTATCGCCCCTGCCTGACTTTCAACTAGCATCGGCACGTTAAGCTGCTCCATTAGTGCCTGCTGCTCCTGCTTAAGCTGTGCGTATTGCTGCTGACAAGTATGACAATGCTTCAAATGCTGCTCCACCGCTTGTTGCTGTTGCTCATCTAAAAAGTCTTCAATATAATCCTCCAATAACATGACATCACATTTCATAAAAATAACCTCCCTTTGTGTTTGCCATTGTTTTCAATTGCTTTTTACTGCGATGTAATTTGTTGCGCACATCATTCAATGAAATATCTAGCACTTCACTAATTTCGTCGTAGCTTAACCCGTTGACATATTTGAGCAGTAGTACGGTGTAATCCAATTCGTTTAATTGCCCTAGTAGCTGCTCTAATTGCTCATTGCGCTCATGCAGTAGCACAATTTTTTCGGGACTAGAATGATCCGTCGTCTCCGCCTCTGTCTGCGTAAACTGCAATTTTGCTTTCCTCAAATAATCAAAGCAATTATTGACGACAATGCGATACAGCCATGCGTTAAACGAGCCGGTATTTTTATATTTATGTAAGCTATAAAACCCTTTAATAAAGCTATCTTGCACCAAATCCTCCGCTGTCGTATGATTTTTCACTAGGCGTTTCGCTGTTATAAATACCTTCTGCTCATAACGCTTAATAATATACGTATAATACTGACTCTCCCCACGCTGTACACGCATAATAATCTCCTCTAATTCCATCCGCCTCACCTCCTACTACTATAACGAACGAAATTAAAATTCCTCTCAAAATTTCTATATTTTTTATTGTCGGCTAATTATTCAGCTGTCAGTGCAGACTTGCTTTAATCAATCGTAATTTACTGCATCTATTTCTTGCAAAAACTGCGTAAATACCGCAACTTCAGGCGTCACAACCTTCGTGACAATATAGGTTTGCGAAATCGGCAGCGCAATGTTATCTGGTGCAATGATTTTCAGCGTGCCTGCCTGCAATTCTTTTTCTATCATGGAATACGGCAAATAAGAAACACCTAAGCCCTGCTCAATAAAGCGCTTCGTCACCTCGATTTGATTGACCTTTAATGTCTTGACCGCTGGATAAAACCGGTTCACCTCGAGTAATAAATCATCCCAGTAAACCGGATGATTATGTGTAATGAGCCGGTATTTTTGAAGGAGTGCCGCCTCCTGCTCCTCGTCTGCCTCACTTGGTACGACGAACACGACCGGCTCCTCAAAGGCAACCGCGCATGTTAAGGAAGCTTGCGGTGTAAAGGTCCGCGTCAAGCCAATATCCGCCTGCCCTTTCGCGATTTCCTCAATCACCTCATACGAATTCACAACATGAATCAGCACCTCAATACCCGGTGCCTGCTGCATAAAATCCTTTAACATCACCGGCAAAATGGATGACGCAATTTGCGGAGCCGCAGCGATTGTTAGCTGTTTCTCGTACCCCTGCTTCCACGAGTCAAACGTCGCAAGCCCCCGCTCATACTCCGCTACTATAGATTTCGCAATCGGCAAAAAACGCATACCTGCCGCGCTTATCACCACCGCCTTGCCCTCTCGCACAAATAGCTCCACCTGCAAATACGCCTCGAGCCGCTTCACATAATTCGTCACAGCCGGCTGCGTCACATACAGCACCTCACTCGCCTTGCGAAAATTTTCGTACTCTGCCGCCACAATGAATGCCTTCAGCCACTTAATTTCCATACAAACCCCTCCGTAATAACAAATCGTTATTGAAAACATCATTTTTCTTTATTTCTCATGATTAATCCCTTTCATTATAATCAAAACAAGCACTACTGGAAGAAATTTCTTAACGAGAATGGAGCGATTGTCATGCAGGAGACGAAAAAAGATTTATGGAATGCAGATTTTTATGATAGTAAGCACTCGTTTGTATCAACTTACGGCAATGATGTAATTGAATTGTTAAACGTAAGGTCGGGCGAGCAAATTTTAGATGTCGGCTGTGGCACGGGCGATTTAGCGAATGTACTGCACGGGCTCGGTGCTGAGGTGACGGGCATTGATTACTCGGAAAATATGGTCGCGCTTGCCGCAGCGAAATACCCACAGATTGCATTCGAAGTAGCGGATGCCGCAAATTTACGATTTCACACGCAATTCGACGCGGTGTTTTCAAACGCCGCGCTGCACTGGATGAAGACGCCTGTTGCAGTCATAGAAAGCATTCACAAAAGCTTAAAGCCTGACGGACGCTTTGTCGCGGAATTTGGCGGTGCTGGCAATGTACAAACCATCACAGATGAACTGATTAAGCAAATTCGCGCGGCCGGGATCCCTTATACAGACGAGCAATTCCCGTGGTATTTCCCAACAATTGGCGAATACACTACACTGCTTGAATCAGCAGGCTTCCACGTCGGCTTAGCACTGCATTTTGCACGACCGACAAAGCTTGAAGGTGAGGACGGGTTAAAAAACTGGCTGGCTATGTTTAGTCCGAGTATTTTTGAGGAGGTAGCAGTTGAGACGAAAGTGCATATTTTCAATACGACGGTGGAAAATGTACGCGCGTCGCTTTACCGGGATGGGCAGTGGTTTGCGGATTATAAGAGGCTGCGGGTTGTGGCGGTGAAAAAATAACATAATCCACCTAATGTATAGAAGTTTTTTCTTACATTAGGTGGATTTTTAATGCCCTTTGCACAAAAAAGAATATATACTCTATAAGAAGTGGTTCTACACCAAAATCTGTGCTCACTATAAAAAGTGCACCTGCTTAAATCATG
>JBEMAQ010000040.1:0-12823 GCA_040274725.1 Solibacillus sp.
ATCTGCCTTACAAGCAGAGGGTCGGCGGTTCGAGCCCGTCATCCTCCACCATTTAGAGCCATTAGCTCAGTTGGTAGAGCATCTGACTTTTAATCAGAGGGTCGAAGGTTCGAGTCCTTCATGGCTCATATTTCTTTTAAATATAAGTGCACCTAATATAAAATCAACAATCCTTTATCCTATTCGGATGAAGGATTTTTTGTTTGTTTAAAAGTACGTTTCTATACTAGAGAAATATAGTCGGAAAGAGGATTTAATTATTAGTGGGGGATTATGGAATAAAAGAACTACTAGATATGTTACCAGATTGTCGAAAAAAACGATTATCACGTATTTACGTAAATACGATGCTACGGTCAAAATTGTCGTGATGGATATGAGTCGTGCATTTAAAGCAGCCATTCAAAAAGCATTAGGTAAACTGACTATGATTGCGGATCAATTCTACTTTGCAGGTTACGTATATTTAAAACCTAGATAAATGGACGACGGAAATGTGTACCATTCCGTCTGAAAGGAAAAGTCGCTATATTGCAGAAAAATTAAAACTTAAGTAATACCAAAAATTGAAAGATAGAACAGCTAGATTACATATATTTACGGAAATGCTACAAGTAGATACTAAAATTGTGGTGGCGAAACGCAATCATTTTTATGTTGCCTAATTGATGTACTAACGAGAATAATTTATTTAAATCAAACATGGAAATGATGAGGAGTTAAATGGTTACTTTGAAGTGTGAGTGTGACAGGAGGAAAGAATAGTTTACGAATATATATCTTATAAAGTAGAAAAATACACCTAGCAAAAGCAGCGCTTTTGCTAGGTGTATAATAGAGATTTAAGGTGAATTCAAAAAGTTTATGCAAAAACTTCTTTAATTTGCGCAATAGCCCAGTCTAAATCTTCTTTTGAAATAATAAGAGGCGGGGCAAATCGGATAACGGTGTTATGTGTTTCCTTGCATAGCAATTTGCGCGCGGCTAGTTGCTCACAGTACGGTCGGGCGGATTCTGTTAATTCCATACCGATAAATAAGCCACGTCCACGTACTTCTTTAATAATTGGATTGTTGATAGCCTGTAGCTCATGTAGGAAATACTCGCCAAGCTCCAATGAACGTGCAGTTAAATTTTCTTCTACAATAACATCTAGCGCAGCGATTGATACAGCACATGCAAGTGGGTTGCCGCCAAATGTTGAGCCGTGTGAGCCGGGATTGAATACACCTAGAATATCATCGTTTGCGACAACGGCTGAAATCGGAAATACGCCACCGCCAAGTGCTTTTCCTAAAATAAGCACATCTGGTACAATGTCCTCCCACTCGTAGGCGAATAATTTCCCGGTACGTGCAAGGCCAGTTTGAATCTCGTCGCAAATAAGCAACACGTTTTGTTCCTTACAAATTTGTGCAGCTGCCTGTAAAAAGCCTTGTTCTGGGATTAAGATGCCTGCCTCGCCTTGAATAGGCTCGACAATAAAGGCAGCAGTATTTGGTGTAACTGCGGCTTTTAAAGCTTCGATATCACCGTATGGGATGAGCATGAAGCCGTCAAGCAGTGGTCCAAAACCGCGTTTGTATTCCGCCTCAGAGGAAAGTGAGAGCGCGCCCATTGTACGACCGTGGAAGTTTCCTATACAGCCGATAATTTCTGCTTTACTATCCTCGATGCCTTTCTTCTCATATGCCCAGCGACGTGCGGTTTTAATCGCGGTCTCCACTGCCTCGGCACCCGTGTTCATCGGTAGCACCATATTTTTACCCGTCAACTCACAAAGCTTCTCGTACCATGCACCTAATGTTGCACTATGAAAGGCACGTGATGTTAAAGTGACAAGGTCGGCTTGATCCTTTAGTGCCTGAATAATTTTCGGATGACAATGACCTTGATTAAGTGCTGAGTACGCTGAAAGCATATCCATATAGCGATTGCCTTCAGGGTCAGTCACCCAAATACCTTCTGCTTTTTCAATAACGATTGGGAGTGGATGATAGTTGTGTGCACCAAATTTTTCTGTTTGTTCAATAAGCTGAGCTGATTTCGTTAACATAAAAATCCTCCTAGATGTTATGACTTGAAGAAAATGGTTGTATCTAACATTAATTTTACGTGTTTGAAGGAAAGGATGCCAACAAAATCCAGTATATTTCGAGAAAAATCGAGCAAAAAAACCTGCCATTAAAAAAACGACAGGTACAGTTTAAAGTTGTGCAGGCTTTTTCCAGAAGAAGGCGAGTACAACACCAACTACTAAAATGAGTGTTGCAAAGTAGTAGGGATAGTTCACGTCGACATCAAATAGCATCCCACCTAAAATTGGTCCGAAAATATTCGCAAGGCTTGTAAACATTGAGTTCATCCCGCCAACAAAGCCTTGTTCATTACCCGCAATATTGGATAAATACGACGTAACCGCTGGGCGGAATAAATCAAAGCCGACAAATAGCACGAACGTCGTTAATAAAATAAGGAAGTATGAGCTAACGACCGTCGTTAAAAATACGAGTACAGCCGATAAAATTAAGCAGTAGCGCATTAACGGAATTTCGCCTAGCTTATGTGCAAGTCGCTCAAATAGTAGTACTTGTGCAATTGCACCAATAATCGCACCGCCTGTAATCATAATGGCAATATCTTTTGCGGTGAAACCAAATTTATGGTCAAAGTAGAGGCTAAAGAATGACTCGAAGGCCGCCAAACCAAATGACACAATGAAAATTAACACAAATGCGATTAAATATATTGGGGCTAAAATACGTTTCAAGCTAGAAGTTTGCTCCCCCGCAGGATTTTCTTCAAACTCTGTATTACGCGTAGGTTCTATTAATAAAATAAGTGATAAAATCGCCGCAAGTGTACCAAGAGCCCCTGCAAAGAAGAACGGTACACGAGAACCAAGCTCTGCTAAAAAGCCACCAATCCCAGGTCCGATAATAAAGCCCGTACTAATCGCTGCTGACATATAGCCAAGCGCCTTTGGACGTGTCTCCATCGTCGTAATATCGACAATAAACGCTGTCACAGCAGGCATAATAAACGCGGCACTAACCCCACCTAAAATACGTGAAATAAATAGTACCTCAATCGTTTTCCCAAGCCCGAATAACAGCTCTGAAAAGCCGAAAATAAATAATCCGAGAACAATCATAATTTTGCGCCCAAATTTATCTGCCGCCTTACCAGCAAATGGCGAAAGAATTAACTGTGCAATCGCAAATGCGGCCGTTAAATAACCAACCGTCGTCCCATCAATTTGCATTTCGTTCATAATTGTTGGCAAGACAGGAATAACAAGGCCAATCCCTAAGAATGCGATAAATAAATTCATTAGCAAAATGGCTAAGGTGACGTTTTGCTTTTTTTCCTTCATAAAATTTCTCCTTCTATATATAGTTACGCGTGAGATGACTGTGAAATCATATGTTATTAAAGATAAACCCTATAGTAGCTATAGAGTCAATGTATTTATCTTTAAAGGGAGGAAATTATACTATATTATTTTTACCCATACAGCATCAACTAAAAAACACCTTCCTGCCTGACGCAAAAAGGTGTGAAACAGCTAGAGTAGTGGTACTTGTAGTTCAACAATAAACTCATCATCGCGATTAGGTGAGTAGTTGGTCGGCATAAAAATTTCGTAAACGGTTGGAATGACGACAAGCTGGCGCTGCTCAATTGTTTCGAATAGACGGCGATACTGTTTAAAATAATTTTCAATGGTAAAACGAAAGGCGATGCAAATATAGCGGCGCGGTTCAAGCGTGCGCACGTCCATATCAGGATGCTTAATCGTCAAATAGCGATCGGTAATGAGGGGTGTAAAGACCGACTCATAGTGAATGCTATCAATTGAATGATAGTCCCTGAGTGGATAAATACAGCCGTAGCGGTTATTCATCGCGCTACCTTGTGTTTCGACTGTTTTTTTCAGCGAGCTATAATAGGAATTTGGGATATGGCTCGGTGTTAAATTAGGAGAAGAAATCGTCAAAATACGCTTCTCATCCTCTAATTTTTCGTAAGGCTCCTCATAAATCGGAATGGCTAGCTGCTCCTGCATTTGTTTTTTTATTTTCAGGAGGCTGTGCTGGATTTCTGTTAGACGATTGACCTTTTCCTCTAGCACTGATTCCTGCGTTCCTAAAAAGGTCAGCAACTGTTCGGGTGTGAAATTTTGTGCACGCTGAATATCCTCGAGTGATGTCCCTAAAAATTTCAGTGATTTAATTAAATCTAAATAATAAAGCTGTGAATCGCGGTAATAGCGATAGCTTGTTTTAGGATCTACATACGACGGCTTAAAGAGTCCAATTTGGTCATAATAACGTAGCGTTTGAATCGACATATTTGTTAGTTTTGCGACTTCTCCGATTGAATAATAGGCATCCATTTATTTCACCAATGAATCAGCAAGTGTTGCCTGGTTTCTTCCGTTCTTTTTCGATGCGTACAGCGCTCTGTCAGCACGCTCAAGTAAATCATCTGCTGTGTAGTGGTTTTTGAATGTATCGACGCCTACACTAATGGTAATGCCATCTGTTTCGGGCCATGCTGCTTGTGCGATAAGTTGATTGATAAATCGTGCATACTTTAACGCTTCATAGTCTTGGAGATTTGGTAGGAGCAGCACAAACTCCTCCCCACCAAAGCGTGCAAATATGTCCCTAGGGCGAATATGGTCTTTAATGAGTGCGGCTAATTTTTTTAATACAAGATCACCAACTGCATGCCCGTAGGTGTCATTAATCTGTTTGAAAAAGTCGATATCAAGCAGACATAATGAAAATGGCTCACCTGCCAAAAAGAAACGCTCTATCACATATTGCAGCTGTTGCTCAAAAAATCGACGGTTTGGAATGCCAGTTAATTTGTCTGTATTGGATAATTCAAGTAATTCAGTGTTCATTTGCATGAGTTCCATTTGTTTTTGCTCAATCTCCTCATGCAATAACTGTAATTTAGTGAAGGCCTGCTCTTTTTCAATGTAGGCCGCTTCGAGTTGCTTTTTGGTTATACGCAATTCCGTTTCGTAGCTAATACGCTTTGTCATCGGCATGAAAATACAGTCTGTTATTTCCAATCCGTCGACTTCAAGTAGGTGCGCATTCACTAAATGTGGAATTGCTGAGCCATCTCTATGCTTTAAATGAATAAATAATTCATCGATTTTGCGATGCAAATGAATAGTCGGATAAAAATAAGAATGGAAAATTACTTTATTCGGTGTGGAGAGTAATTTTTCAAAATGATTGTACAGAAGCGCCTCACGCTGATAGCCAAGCCATGTTAGTAAGGTTGTATTAATTTCGATAATTACGCCATTATGATCGAGTGATAAAAAGCCACAAGGTGCTTCATTCAAACGTTGTTCCATACACTCTCTCCTTTATTTCTTTAAAAAATGCTTGATATGCGAAATCGTAGCGGCGGGATGACTAATATGTGGATAATGTCCTCTCGCGCCCATGACGACAAGCTCATTATTTGGGATACGGTCAGCCATATATTGACCAACATGAACCGGTACAATGCTATCCTCTGCGCATTGGATAATCAAAGTTGGTATGGTTAATTCATGTAATTGCGCGCGGTAATCAGAGAAGAACGTTACTTCTGCAAATTCGCGAGCAATACGTGGATTACTTGAAACAAACAATGCCTCTAACTCATCCTTTACATGTGGCTGCTGCTGATAATCAATAACAAGCGGGGCTAAATAGCTGGCCCACCCAGCAAAATTCATTTCCATTAAATCAAGCAGCTCATGAATTTCGTGCTGCTCAAAGCCGCCTTTATAGTCCTCCTCATTGACATAACAAGGGGAGGGACCAATCATAATAATCGATTTGAATAATTCTGGACGCTCAATCGCGGCAAGCATACCAATCATTGAGCTTATGGAATGCCCGACAAAAATTACAGGACTCGTGTGCAAGTGTTCAAGCAGTTCAATTAAATCGTGCGCATAGCCTGTTAATGCGTTATATTTTTCTGAATGATACGCAGTTAAATCAGATTTCCCAGAGCCTACATGATCAAATAATACAAGCTGATAGTTTTGAAAGCTCGACGAAATATATTGCCACATGTCTTGATTGCATCCAAGACCATGTGCGAAAACAATGGTTTGTTCACCTTTTCCTAATAATGTAACGGCATTTCGTTGGAAAACTTGCGTCATGTAAATTCGCTCCTTTAGTTGTTACTCTGATTATAGTCCTCTTGTAGGAGGCAATCAAATGAAGAATTAAGGACTTTTTACAGGGGATAGCGTTGTGCTTTTTTTCGGGCGTTTACTAATAAAATAACCAACAAGTAATATAGTGAGTGCAAGTCCAACGATGCTACCTGCGAAAAGCAGGGGTGCTTTATACGATTGGAAATGATTTTCGAGCCTGCTTGCCGCAACAGGCCCAACAATTTGACCAATTGCATAAAAGGTTGTCAGCATCGAGACAATGTATGCGCTTTGCTTCGGAAATAGCTGACGCCCGTAGCCTGTTGACATCGTCACAAGCCCGACGAACGTAAAGCCAAAAAGTGCGGCAGATAATAAGACGCTCCAGACGGTTTGTGAGAACACAGGAAGTAGGATACCGAAAATTTGTAGGCTGTATGCCAGTGTCATCATTGTAATGGTAGAAAAGCGCGACATGAGATGCATCCAAAGAGGCGCAGATGGAATCGCCGCTAGTCCAACAAGCACCCAACTATAGCCAGCCACATGGCGTAGGCTTTCAATATTATAAATAATATCAACTAAAAACGTCCCTGTAATTATGTAACCAAGCCCTTCAAGCCCGTAAGCAACAATCAGCCACGGCATAAAGCCACGCCAAATGTTTGTATCATCACTTTTCGGCAGCTTTTCTGTATCGCGCACGGTAATATTTCGCCATAAAAATAAGGTCGTGCAAAAAAACAGTGTAGACAACATACCAAGGCCAATCCATGCACCGCGCCACGCAAAGCTTGTCTCAAACATCGGGACAAGTAATCCTGACAGCGCAATGCCAAGCCCAATGCCACTAAACGTATAGCCGCTCCAGCGCGTCAGCGAATGCGTGGCCAAATAATCCATCACAATGCTAGACGTCATGACAAAAATAAAGCCGCTAGTCAGCCCTGCGATAAAGCGTAACAAAAGCCAAATGCTATACTGATTAATAACCCCCATCAAAACAATAGAAGAAATATTAAACAGCACATTCAATAGTAAGAAGTGCTTTTTATTTTTCGTGATAAAGGCCGCTCCTAATGCACCGATAAAATAGCCGATATAGTTGCTCGACGCCAGCCAGCCACCTGCACCGAGTGTCATGTCTTCATCAACGCGCATAAATGGCAAAATCGGTGTAAATGCAAACCGACTAATACCCATCGCAACAATTAAAAACAAAATCCCCCCAAAAACAACACCTGCATGTTTCCTCGTCATTTGCTCACCCTCTCGTCTGAAAATTAAGAATATAATTCAATTAAAACTATTTTCAGACGGAAAAGCTACATTAAAATATAAAAATAGCGCATAATTAATCATTTTTTGTAAAAAAATAAAACCTTTAGCCTGAAATAGGCTAAAGGTTTTAGAGGATTATGCAGTTACTGTTTTTTCAGCGCTAGCCTGTTCCTCGGCTTTTTGCTTGCGTAATTTTTTCACGTCAGAGCGTAACCATAATGAAATTCCTAGTGAAATGGCGATTAAGAAGCTGAATAAATAGAATACAGGTGTGTAGCTATTTGTCGCCTCACGAATTGTTGATACGATAATCGGACCAAAAATCCCGCCTAAAGACCAAGTTGTTAGTAAGTAGCCATGAATGACACCAAGCTGCTTTGTGCCGAACAGGTCTGATGCAAATGCTGGTAAGTTCGAGAACCCACCGCCGTAGCAGCTTACTACTAAGAAAATAAATACTTGGAATAGGATCACGCTTGTCGTAAACGGTAGTGTAAGAAATGCTAAAAATTGAATAACAAAGAAGATGACGAAAATATTCGAGCGTCCGATATAATCAGATGCGGCTGCCCAGATTAAACGGCCACCGCCGTTAAATAATCCCATTAAACCAACCATTGTCGCTGCACCTGCTACAGATAAGCCGACAACCTCCTGTGCCATTGGTGAGGCAACAGAAATCATCATTAAGCCAGATGTTACATTAATTAAGTGCATGCTCCACAGCATCCAAAATTGCTTTGTTTTTACTGCTTCACGTGCAAACATTTGATTGATTTCCTGTGTTTTCACGCCGCCCGTAACTGTGCGCATTTCTTCTACATCACCAGGCTTTGGTGGTGCAATATACAGTGCGCCAAGCATCATTAGTACAAAATAGCTTACGCCTAAAATGAAATACGTTGATGAAATGCCGAATGATGCCATTAAGTTTGTTGCAATTGGTGCTGTCAGTAGCGAACCTGAACCAAAGCCAAGTACCGCCATCCCTGTCGCTAAGCCGCGGCGATTTGGGAACCATTTGACAAGTGTTGATACCGGTGCGATATAGCCAATCCCCATCCCAAGACCGCTAAGCACACCATATGTTAGCCAGTACAAAATGACAGAGTCCATTTGAATGGCAATACCTGCACCACCTTGACCAAGACCAAACAGTACTGCTGCAACCATCGCCGCTTTGCGCGGACCTAGTTTTTCAACGATACTACCGAATAATGCAGCCGCAAACCCGGCAAGACCCATCATGATCGAGAAGGCAATTGTAATTTGCGAGGCATCCCAGCCCATTTCTGTCGCGATTGGAATTTTATACACGCTATATGCATAAGCACCACCAATAGATAAGTGAATGGCAATAGCTGATAATGCGATTAACCAACGATTTTTCTTCATAATTTTCTCCCCCATATAACGTAAATTGTTATTCGTGTTGCAATTTTGTAAATATGTCGGAACATTGAACGTTTATGGACATAATTTAACATCGAATTATTATGTTATGCAAGTTATTTTTTTAGTGAAAGTTATTTCGGTAAAGAGTAAAAAATAGTTTTTAAGTAGAAAAATATGATTTTTACGAAAGATTTTGAACTGTACTGATTTCTGTTACAGACTGATATTACTCACTTTTAGTTTCTGTTATAAAGCAGATGATATTATGTTAAATTAGTATTTATGTTATATAATAAAAAGTTTAAAAAAATCTAAAAAAAGTTTATTTTTTATGCTTAACTATATAAAAATTGTTGTTTTCCCTTGAGTAGTTTTTCCTTACTGAGGAAAAAAATAAAACGTTTAAAGGATAGATGAATAAATATTCGGTAGCTTTATAAAAAGGGAAATGGAAATTTGACATAAACTAGTACTTTTCGGTACAGTCAGTATAACAATAAGGGGGCTGTGCATATGTTTATAGATCCACAAAAATTATCCGAGCGTGATAATTATAAATTTTTAATTGGCTCGATTATTCCAAGACCAATTGCTTTTGTGACGACAAAGTCAGCAGAGGGTGTTGTGAATGCGGCACCGTTTAGCTTTTTTAATATCGTGTCATCCAATCCACCACTTATTTCGGTGAGTATTCAGCGTCCGGGTGGGCGTGTGAAGGATACGGCACGTAATATTTTGGCGACGAAGGAATTTGTTGTGCATATTGTTGATACGACAAATGTTGAAAAAGTGAACGAAACAGCCGCAGTATTACCACCGGAGGAAAGTGAAATTCCGCGTGCAGGTTTTACGTTAATTGATAGTACAAACATTCAGGTACCGGCTGTTGCGGAGGCAAAGGTGCGCTTTGAATGTAAGCTTGAGCAAGCACTTGAACTGGGGGGTGCCGGTGAGCATCCCGGCTGTGATTTACTTATTGGTAAAGTAGTGGCGTATCATATTGATGAGGAACTTTACGCGGATGGTCGCATTGATGCGGAGGGGCTTGCTGCGGTGAGTCGCTTAGCAGGGGATGATTACGCTGAAATTGGCCGTACATTTACCATTGCGCGTCCGAAGTAACGAAAAGAGCGGGGGAGCCTGCTCTTTTTTGTATGGAGAAATCCGACTTCAGCATATGACTACAATTGCACGAATTCTGCGTGTATACTGAAAACGAGTATTTTATTTTGTAACTAAAGGGAGAATTCCAGTGAAAATTAAATCAATTGAGCTTTTTAATATTGAACTACCATTAATCGAGCCGTTTATTGTTAGCTATGGCACGTATCCAAATATGCCGTCTATTATTGTGAAAATGGAAACAGAATGCGGGTTGATTGGCTGGGGCGAGGCGGTGCCGGATGAGCACGTGACAGGTGAGTCATTAGAGAGCACATATGCGGTATTAAAGCATACGTTGGCGCCAGCTTTAATTGGTGAGAATCCACTAAATTTTGAAGCAATTCATGACAAGATGGACCGTGCTGTATACAGCGCACCAGCTGCGAAGGCTGCACTTGATATTGCTTGCTTTGATTTAGCGGGCAAAAAATTCGGCGTGCCAGCCTATCAGTTATTAGGTGGTCGTTACCATGAAAAATTCCCAATTACGCATGTACTGAGTATTGCAGAGCCACAAGCAATGGCTGATGAGGCGGCAAAGCGTGTTGAGATGGGTTATAACTCGTTCAAAATGAAAGTTGGCCGCGACGTGGCAAGTGATGTGGCACGCATTAAAGCAGTACGTGCACGTATCGGCAACGAGCTAGCGATTCGTGTTGACGTCAACCAAGGTTGGGTGAATAGCTCAACAACGATGCAGGCCGTACGCGAGCTAGAGAAGCTCAACATTGACTGGTTAGAGCAGCCTGTTCGTGCTGATGACATTGACGGTATGGTTGAAATCAAATCAAAAACGACGATTCCGGTAATGATTGATGAAGGTCTGCGCGGTATACGTGACATGCGCGAAATTATCGCGAAGCGCGCGGCAGATAAAGTAAATATTAAGTTAATGAAATGCGGCGGCATGTACCCTGCAATGAAGCTAGCACATATGGCGGAGATGGCTGGTATGGAATGTCAGATTGGCTCGATGGTTGAATCATCAGTTGGCTCAGCAGCAGGCTTCCATGTAGCGTTTTCAATGAAGGTGTTTACAAGTGTTGAGTTAACAGGCCCGTTAAAGTTCTCAAAAGATATTGGTAACCTACATTATGATGTGCCATTTATTCAGTTAACGGAAAAGCCAGGACTAGGCGTTGATGTAGATGAAGCGATTTTAGCTGAGCTGACGCGTGAGAAATGTGTGGTGCAGTAATGATTGCGCAAGGTTTTTTAGGGGAGCATGCCTATACGGCGAAAAAACTAGACGTCGCTGCGATTCCGGCATTAATGGAATTACAGCAGGCAGTTGTCGATGCACTACCGGACAAAGCAATTTTGCAGCCGCTTGATGAAGACGAGCTGCGCTTTATTTTAGAAGGTAATGGCGTGATGATTGGGATTTTTGTTGCAGAGCAGCTTATTGCCTTTCGCGCACTGCTTGAGCCGGAACTAGATGATGAGCATTTAGGGCTTGATATAGGCTTAACAGAAAAAGAATTAGGCAAAGTGCTATATCAAGAAATTTCAAATGTCCATCCGAATTTCCGTGGCCATGGTCTCCAGCAAACAATGGCGAACATTATTATGAAGCAGGTCGATACAGAAAAGCATCAGATTATTTGTGCGACAGTGATGCCATATAATATCGCGAGCTTAAAGGACAAATTCGCACAAGGGATGTACGTTGCAGCGTTGAAATATAAGTATGGTGGTAAGCTACGCTACGTTTTCACGAAATCATTAATTGAGCAGATCGAATTTGGTGTGGAGTTACGCGAAGTTTCGATGGGCACGACAGAAGAACAACAACAATTGTTAAAGCAGGGCTTTATCGGTGCTGAGATGAAGAAAATAGAAGACGATTGGTTTATTACGTACAGAAAATAGCAAAAAGAAGAACTGTACTTTAAAGCGCATCAGCACAAGGCTGCCTTTAAAGTACAGTTTTTTTATTTTCAAGAGAAAGAAGTAGGTTGAATGAGAAGATGATCACATTTATTACTCGTTGTATTAACAGTGGAGCGTACCGGAATGTAGACAGCGAAGTTCGGCACAGAAATGAAAGCAATTGAAATAGCTACGTGGGCAGATGAACTGATGAGACTTGCATCTGAAGTACTTGAAGGAGAAAGCGGAAGTCATCTTTGCAACTTTTGATACTGCAACAGTTGTAACGACAGCAAGCCAGCATTTAATTATGCTATTCAAAAGTTTAACAAGACAGCGGATATTTATCGTATGGCGTTATTAATAAACGGTAAGGAACACGATCTTGAGCGAAATAATGCAAATGAGATGTCGAATGAACAGGTTGCAGAGCGTTGCTAGTTTTCTGAAGCACCGAGAAGCAAGCTCTGGGTGTCATATGTAATGGTGAGACAAGAGCCGAAAAATATAAAGCACAGCAAAAGTTCTATAAAGCAGTTCTGCAAATAATTGAGTGTGCACAAATAGGGTTTTTACAGTAGTAATAAAATAAAACGAGCTTCGAATTTTTTATATTTTGTTTCGGGATATGATAGTGTAAAATAAAATAAGTGTTAACGAGTAGAATTAATTTTTCTTTTATTAATATAGGAAGAAATACAAAGTTAAAAGGGAATAATAATTTTTTTCTTAAAAACTGTTGACGCTTTTTATAAAACCATGTAATATTCTAGAAGTCGCCAAGATAACTTACAAAAAATAAAACAACTTGAAAAAAAGTTGTTGACAAGTAATTTTGCAGGTGATAAGATAATGAAGTCGCTAAAAAAGACAACAACATGAACCTTGAAAACTGAACAAGCAACGTTAATGAATATAGCTTCT
>JBEMAQ010000041.1:0-12543 GCA_040274725.1 Solibacillus sp.
GCTGCTTGTATGGCCATATGATCATGCTTATCAAATACCTCACCCACTTTATTAGCAAGGGCCATACCTGAATTTTTATCCAAAACTTGTTTCAAATCATCAGGCAGACTGTCGTACTTGTCTTTATTCATCGTCACCATGAGTGCCGAGCTATAAAAAGGAATATTGGTATGGTACTTAGTAATTTCGTCAATTTTAAAAGCCGTTACGGCTTCCCATGGGAAACTGAGACCATCAAC
This sequence comes from Solibacillus sp., assembly GCA_040274725.1. Classification (GTDB taxonomy): domain Bacteria; phylum Bacillota; class Bacilli; order Bacillales_A; family Planococcaceae; genus Solibacillus. The sequence continues at coordinate 240 of JBEMAQ010000041.1, forward strand.
AACACCGCGCTGTAAAGAGGTGTACATGTCATTTGCAGGTAGACCAACAGGTGATGCGCCCGCACTTTCGATAATGTCACCAGCGACTGCCGAAGGACGACGAATGCGCATACCTTTCATATCCGCAGGTGTACGAATCAGTTTGTCAGTAGTATGCAGAGAGCCTGGTCCAGCGCCATACATAAATAGCATATGCGTGTCTTTGTATTCACTGGCAAGCGTTCCGTCTTCATAGAGCGTCTGTAGCATACAACCCATCTGAGTGGCTGAATTTGATAAACCTGGAAGCTCAGTAATCTGAGTCAGTGGAAAGCGACCACTAGTATAGCCATGGGCTTGTGAACCGATATCAATGGTACCTTTAGCAGCCGATTCATAAGTGACGTCAGCTTTCGCAAGACCTGCTGATGGATATAACTCTACTTTTAAGCGACCATTAGAATCCGTTTCTATTTGCTTAGCCCAAGGTTCAAAAACTTCTGTACTAATGGAAGAAGTCGCTGGCCAAAAATGAGAGAAGCGTAAGACGGTCGTATCTTGAGAGGTTGCAGATGATCCATCAGTTGTGTCAGCTGACTGATTAGAACAGCCAAAGAGGCTGATAGCGGCTAAAGCACCAATTGAAAAAAGAGGAGCTAACTTCATTATCAATTCCTTTTGATAATTGTAGGGGTAGGAACAGCACGTAAATTCAATACTTTGATTCGATAGAAATTACTTTATTTAATCAGTTAACACCTCCGTGTTATTAACTTAAATAAAAAGACTATTTAAAATTATCAGTTAAAACGATATAAGTCAAATCATTTTAATACGGCTATATAACGCTATATTTCTTAGGGAAAAGATAATGGTCACAAAACCCAATATCTACTATTTTGGATACAATGATGGTTTTCAAAAATTTATGATTTGAATGAAAAGAAGATATGACCGAATTGAGATTATGAGCTGGTAAGAATTAGGGCAAGCCTGTATTAAACAGCCACACAAAGAAAAGCCCCTTGATACGTTAGTATCAAGGGGCTAGTCAGAATAGAGAGCTGACGATGACCTACTCTCACATGGGCGAACCACACTACCATTGGCGCTACGATGTTTCACTTCTGAGTTCGAGAAGGGATCAGGTGGTTCCATCGTGCTATTGTCGTCAGCAAAGGGGGTTAGATATGAGTCTGTTTGTGTGACTTTGATAAGTACCACATAACCTAACTGAATCAAGGTTAAGGTGATATCGAAATGTTCTTTCTTATTCTAAAGCTTTCGCTTTACAAGATAGATTAATTAGACTTGATACAAACCACTTGGGTGTTGTATGGTCAAGCCAAACGAGCAATTAGTACAGGTTAGCTACACGCATCGCTGCGCTTCCACACCCTGCCTATCAACGTCCTAGTCTTGAACGGCTCTTTAGGGAAATCTAATCTTGAGGTGGGCTTCCCGCTTAGATGCTTTCAGCGGTTATCCCATCCGAACGTAGCTACCGGGCAATGCCACTGGCGTGACAACCCGAACACCAGAGGTTCGTCCACTCTGGTCCTCTCGTACTAGGAGCAGATCCTCTCAAATTTCCAACGCCCACGGTAGATAGGGACCGAACTGTCTCACGACGTTCTAAACCCAGCTCGCGTACCTCTTTAAATGGCGAACAGCCATACCCTTAGGACCTGCTTCAGCCCTAGGATGAGATGAGCCGACATCGAGGTGCCAAACACCGCCGTCGATATGAACTCTTGGGCGGTATCAGCCTGTTATCCCCAGAGTACCTTTTATCCGTTGAGCGATGGCCCTTCCATACAGAACCACCGGATCACTAAGACCTACTTTCGTACCTGCTCGACTTGTGGGTCTCGCAGTTAAGCGCGCTTTTGCCTTTATACTCTACGACCGATTTCCGACCGGTCTGAGCGCACCTTCGTACTCCTCCGTTACTCTTTAGGAGGAGACCGCCCCAGTCAAACTACCCACCATACATTGTCCTCGGTATTGTTATACCTGAGTTAGAACCCCAACATGACCAGGGTGGTATTTCAAGATTGGCTCCACCAAGACTAGCGTCTCGGCTTCAAAGCCTCCCACCTATCCTGCACAAGTCAGGTCAAAGTTCAATGTAAAGCTGTAGTAAAGGTTCACGGGGTCTTTCCGTCTAGCCGCGGGTACACAGCATCTTCACTGCGATTTCGATTTCACTGAGTCTCTGCTGGAGACAGCGCTGCCATCATTATGTCATTCGTGCAGGTCGGAACTTACCCGACAAGGAATTTCGCTACCTTAGGACCGTTATAGTTACGGCCGCCGTTTACTGGGGCTTCGATCAAGAGCTTCGCTTACGCTAACCCCATCAATTAACCTTCCAGCACCGGGCAGACATCACACCCTATACGTCCACTTTCGTGTTTGCAGAGTGCTGTGTTTTTAATAAACAGTTGCAGCAGCCTGGTATCTGCGACTGCCAATAGCTTACGGAGCAAGTCCTTCACCATCAGCAGCGTACCTTCTCCCGAAGTTACGGTACCATTTTGCCTAGTTCCTTCAGCAGAGTTCTCTCAAGCGCCTTGGTATTCTCTACCTGATCACCTGTGTCGGTTTAGGGTACGATTCGTTTATGACTATCGCTTAGAAGCTTTTCCTGGAAGCATGGTATTTGCCACTTCGCTGTACAAGTACAGCTTGCTATCAGATCTCGGTATAAAATAGCCCGGATTTACCTAAGCTATAAACCTACATCCTTCCACCTGGACAACCATCGCCAGGCTGGCATAACCTTCTCCGTCCCTCCATCGCATCATAAACAAGTATCGGAATATTAACCGATTTCCCATCGACTACGCCTTTCGGCCTCGCCTTAGGGGTCGACTCACCCAGCCCCGATTAACGTTGGACTGGAACCCTTGATCTTCCGGCGTGCGAGCTTTTCACTCGCATTATCGTTACTCACGTCAGCATTCGCTCTTGTGATACCTCCAGCATGCTTTACAACACACCTTCACAGGCTTACACAACGCTCCCCTACCACTTGAAAACAAATTCAAATCCGCAGCTTCGGCTCCTAGTTTGAGCCCCGTTACATCTTCCGCGCGGGCCGACTCGACTAGTGAGCTATTACGCTTTCTTTAAAGGATGGCTGCTTCTAAGCCAACCTCCTAGCTGTCTATGCCTTCCCACCTCGTTTCCCACTTAACTAGGAATTTGGGGCCTTAGCTGGCGGTCTGGGTTGTTTCCCTCTCCACAATGGACGTTAGCACCCACTGTGTGTCTCCCGGATATCACTCATCGGTATTCGGAGTTTGCATCGGTTTGGTAAGTCGGTATGACCCCCTAGCCGAAACAGTGCTCTACCCCCAATGGTGTTCGTCCGAGGCGCTACCTAAATAGCTTTCGGGGAGAACCAGCTATCACCGAGTTTGATTAGCCTTTCACCCCTATCCACAAGTCATCCCCTGGCTTTTCAACGACAGTGGGTTCGGTCCTCCGGTGCCTGTTACGGCACTTTCAACCTGCTCATGGATAGATCACTCGGTTTCGGGTCTATACCCTGCAACTAGACGCCCTATTAAGACTCGGTTTCCCTACGGCTCCCCTAAACGGTTAACCTTGCTACAGAATATAAGTCGCTGACCCATTATACAAAAGGTACGCGGTCACCCAACAAGTGGGCTCCCACTGCTTGTACGCACACGGTTTCAGGTTCTATTTCACTCCCCTCACAGGGGTTCTTTTCGCCTTTCCCTCACGGTACTGGTTCACTATCGGTCAGTCAGGAGTATTTAGCCTTGGAGGATGGTCCCCCCATCTTCAAACAGGATTTCTCGTGCCCCGCTCTACTTAATATGTTAATGCTAATGTTTCGAATACAGGACTATCACCTACTACGGTCAGCTTTCCCACGCTGTTCTTCTACATTAGTACTAATCGGCTTCTCCCCGTTCGCTCGCCGCTACTAGGGGAATCTCAATTGATGTCTATTCCTAAGGGTACTGAGATGTTTCACTTCCCCTCGTTCGCTTCCTAATAAATTAGGATACCTAGCTTATGCTAGGTGGGTTTCCCCATTCAGAAATCTCCGGATCACAGGATATTGCCGCCTCCCCGAAGCTTATCGCAGGCTGTCACGTCTTTCATCGCCTCTGACTGCCAAGGCATCCACCATGTGCGCTTCATTACTTGACCATACAACCCCAAGTAGTCTTTCGACTAAGTAGTGTCATACACTCTAATTAATGATAACGATATCACCTATGTTTACGCTTGATTCAGTTCTCTTTACTTTTTTAGCAATCAACCCCTGGGATAACAACTGATGTCGTTAAAGAGTTGATTGCTAAGGTTAAGATGTGCGCGTGAACACGCTCATCCTAACCCAGACTCATATCTATGTTTTTAAATAGTCTCTATGCTCTCGTCGAGTCATAGATTTCCGTATAAAACAGAAAGAAGTAATCTTACTAAAATCACTTATTTCTATTTAATACCTATTTTATTTATTCGCACTCTAAGCTTAACTAAAGTAGTGGTGGAGCCAAACGGAGTCGAACCGTTGACCTCCTGCGTGCAAGGCAGGCGCTCTACCAACTGAGCTATGGCCCCATATAAATGGTGGGTCTAAGTGGACTTGAACCACTGACCCCCGCGTTATCAACACGGTGCTCTAACCAGCTGAGCTACAGACCCAATACGTTCGCTAAAACGTAAGCTTAAACTAAAGAACAACTTGTTGTGAATTCTTGCTGACCGAATGCTGTCTATAAGGAGGTGATCCAGCCGCAGGTTCCCCTACGGCTACCTTGTTACGACTTCACCCCAGTCATCAACCACACCGTGGTGATCGCCTTCCTTACGGTTAGGCTAACCACTTCTGGTGCAATCAACTCCCATGGTGTGACGGGCGGTGTGTACAAGGCCCGGGAACGTATTCACCGCGGCATGCTGATCCGCGATTACTAGCGATTCCGGCTTCATGTAGGCGAGTTGCAGCCTACAATCCGAACTGAGAACGATTTTATCGGATTAGCTCCCCCTCGCGGGTTGGCAACCGTTTGTACCGTCCATTGTAGCACGTGTGTAGCCCAGGTCATAAGGGGCATGATGATTTGACGTCATCCCCACCTTCCTCCGGTTTGTCACCGGCAGTCTCCTTAGAGTGCCCAACTGAATGCTGGCAACTAAGGACAAGGGTTGCGCTCGTTGCGGGACTTAACCCAACATCTCACGACACGAGCTGACGACAGCCATGCAGCACCTGTATTCTAATTCCCGAAGGCACTCCCGCATCTCTGCAGGATTCTAGATATGTCAAGACCAGGTAAGGTTCTTCGCGTTGCATCGAATTAAACCACATGCTCCACCGCTTGTGCGGGCCCCCGTCAATTCATTTGAGTTTTAACCTTGCGGCCGTACTCCCCAGGCGGTCTACTTATTGCGTTAGCTGCGTCACTAAGTCCTCAAGGGACCCAACGACTAGTAGACATCGTTTACGGCGTGGACTACCAGGGTATCTAATCCTGTTTGCTACCCACGCTTTCGAGCCTCAGTGTCAGTATGATGCCAGAAGGCTGCCTTCGCCATCGGTATTCCTCCAGATCTCTACGCATTTCACCGCTACACCTGGAATTCTACCTTCCTCTCACCTACTCTAGCCTGACAGTATCAGATGCAGTTCCCAGGTTAAGCCCGGGGATTTCACATCTGACTTATCAAGCCACCTACGCTCGCTTTACGCCCAGTAATTCCGATTAACGCTTGCACCCTCTGTATTACCGCGGCTGCTGGCACAGAGTTAGCCGGTGCTTATTCTGCAGCTAATGTCATCGTCTCCGGGTATTAACCGAAGAGTCTTCTTCACTGCTTAAAGTGCTTTACAACCAAAAGGCCTTCTTCACACACGCGGCATGGCTGGATCAGGGTTTCCCCCATTGTCCAATATTCCCCACTGCTGCCTCCCGTAGGAGTCCGGGCCGTGTCTCAGTCCCGGTGTGGCTGATCATCCTCTCAGACCAGCTACAGATCGTCGCCATGGTAGGCCTTTACCCCACCATCTAGCTAATCCGACTTAGGCTCATCTAATAGCGAGAGCAACAAGTTGCCCCCTTTCTCCCGTAGGTCGTATGCGGTATTAATTCGAGTTTCCCCGAGCTATCCCCCACTACTAGGTAGATTCCTAAGTATTACTCACCCGTCCGCCGCTCGTCATCTTCTAGCAAGCTAGAAATGTTACCGCTCGACTTGCATGTGTTAAGCCTGCCGCCAGCGTTCAATCTGAGCCATGATCAAACTCTTCAGTTTAATCTTGCTATGAAGCTCTTTAAAGAAGCTTCTAAACTTGGCTCATCTAATCTGGCAAAATCGCTAAAAATTATGTTCGTAATGAATTAACTTTGAGTTTTTCTGCTGTCTTAAATGATAATTTTTATAGTTAATAATCTTCCCGAAAAGAAAAGATAGTCAACTTTATTTTTTAGCATCCTGAATCAGCAAAAATCCACACAAGTTGTTCTTTAGTTATGCTTTTAAATAATGCCTGTCACTGTCGTCCAGTAGCAGTTATCTCTTAACTAATTATTACATAGCCAATGTGGCTTATCCTAATTAGCGAGCTGACTATCATATCATGTTTTAATAGACTGTCAAGCTTCTTTTTTAATTCGTTTCAATAAGTTAGCTCGCTAATTTTAGTGATTACTCACTCAGTTATTAACTGCTTTGCCTTAATGAGGTGCGTATTATAGACGCTTTATTCTTAGTGTCAAGGGTTTATTTTAAGTTTGTTTGAATGACCTGAATCAATCAGATACTCAATTAACCTTCCCTTTCGACTGGGTGGCATTATACGGGGTTTTATCTCGTTAGCAAGCGCTTATTCGAGTTAATTGTTGATTTATTCTACCTCATTTTGAATACTAGATATTTTTCAATGAGTTATAGATTTTAATAGTTTGGCTTATTTATAAGAAAGAGGGTTTAATAGGTAGATAGCTCTTATAAGATCAATGGACATAAAAAAAGCCACTATACATGCTAGTGGCTTTTTGATGGTATTCATTAACAATATTTAAGATTGGAGCTACAATGGTTCCAGCTTTTGGAATCATGACTGCTGAACTGTCTATAACCAATCAACTCTATACGTAATCAATCGCCATCATCAAACATAATGCCATCATGATGATAATGGATAGTCCAAAGATTTTATACGCCCATTTTATCTGTTGTTGAACTTGATCTTGTTCGCTATCGACCTTAATCGGTTTCATGGCGATAAACAGCCAATAACCTGATAACAATAGATGAACTCCCAAATACCAATAGCCAGTTGCATTTAACGCTGTGAGCAAACTACCCACAATTAAGAAAAGAGCAATAGTGATGGCAATATGCCACTGGGTTGTTCTAAACGAGTGCTTGACTGGTAGTACAGGAATACTGGCTGCGCTGTAGTCCTTTTTGCGAAACACAGCAATGGCATACGCATGCGGCATCTGCCAAATGGCAAACATCGCAAATAGCACCCAATACACACCATCAATAGAAGGCGTCAGCGCGGCATAACCAATCACTGGAGGAATAGCACCAGAGAAGCTGCCAATAAACGTACCCCAAACGGATTGACGTTTGAAATACAGACTATAAAATCCGACATAAACGACATAGCCGAACAAAGCCGAATATAGAGCCAATGGCGTGGTCGCTGCTAGACATAATACACCAATGCCCAGTAGCACAATCGCATAAAGTATCGCATGCGCAATAGAGAGCTCGCCTGTGACCAAAACGCGATCACAAGTTCGCTCCATCTTTGAGTCGATATCACGGTCGATGATGTTATTAATCACACAACCAGAAGCTATGACGGTTAAGGTCCCGATTAAGACCTGAAGCAATACCAGCCAATCGGGGTTGCCTTTAGCGGCTAAAAAATAGCCACCCAACACGGTGATAGCATTACCAAAGACGATGCCAGGTTTGATCACCTGAACAAGCGGTTGTTTGGCAACATCGAGTTTTAACTGTGCAAGTTTATTCATGATTATCCATCAGTTAATATCGTCAAATACCTGAATTACATCGGTAAAATATTACCCTCTAGAACAATGATGAGTCCTCAACCAGCGACCCATCATTGGGGCATTTGCGATAGCTTACATACGCCAAATTAATAGCGCAGATAATAACGGCAGTGACTGCCCTACTGTTGCATTCCAGGCATGTCTGAATGATCAGACATATCTGAGTGATCTTCTTGCGTGGTAGCAGGATTACCCTGCGTATGAGGTTGATACGTATCTGGTAGATTTAACCTATCCTCAAAACCTTCAAGCTCACGGTCTAATCGAGGTGTACCATCTGTATTGGTAGGCATTTGCATAGGCATCTCTTCGTCCATACCCATGTCCATATTCATATCTTGACCCATGCCAGGCATCATGTGTTCGTTAGCGTTGTGCATGATCCATAAAGAACCGACCATGACAATCGCAACCACAAACAACGTGAACAAAAAGCTATAAAGCGTATTACGCTGCTCAGGGCTAAAGTCCATATGCAAAAAGAAGTAAACTTGTACAAAAACCTGTACAGCTGCAAAGATACCAATCATCCAAATTGCACTGGTCCCTGACATTGTACCGCTCATTATTAGCCAAAACGGAATGACCGTTAAGACTGCCGATAGTACAAAGCCGGTAAGGTAACTCTTTTTACTACCATGACTGCTCTGACCGTGGCTGACATCCCCATGTGCATGAGCCTGCTGAGCTGCATGCAAATTTTCATTTTTCATAATGCCACTCCTACTAGATACACTAGTGAAAAGACGCAAATCCACACGATATCCAAAAAGTGCCAGAACAGACTTAGACATCTTAAACGCGTCATCATACGCTCAGAAAGACCAAATTTGTTTAACTGGAACAGCGTAAAGAATAACCAGCAGATACCGACTGTTACGTGGATACCATGCAAACCGACTAAGCTAAAGAAGCTCGATAAGAAAGCACTGCGATCAGGTCCAAAGCCTTCGACAATCAGGTGATGGAATTCATAGATCTCCATCCCAATGAAACCCATGCCGAATAATGCAGTAATAATCAGCCAAGTCTTAAGCTTTGCCATGTTGTTCTGATAAGCACCAAGCATAGCAAAACCAAAAGTAATACTACTGATTAGTAGCAAGAAGGTCTCAACTAAAACAAACTTAAGGTCGAAAATATCTTTAGGACCTGGACCATCTGCCACACCAACATTCAACACTGCATAAGTGGCAAAAAACGTCGCAAACAAAATCAAGTCGGTCATCAAATAAACAAAGAAACCCAAGACTTTATTGCCCTGTGCATCCAAATGGTCTGGATGGTGCGGGTCACTATGGTTAAAGTAATCTATATTGCCTTTGTTATGATCATCAGACGGCAACAACTCCTCACCGTTGTCGTCTGGCAAATTACTATTTACTTCATGTTTATTCATACTTTCGGTACCACTCATAATCCGTCTCCTGCGTGTGCCGTACGAAGACGCTCATAGTAAGCATTTTCAACTTTTTCAATTTCATGAACCGGTACGATATAATCGATATCACGTTTATTGGCTTCACGAATAACAAAGAAAATCATGACGAAGAAAGACACTATTACTAACCACCAGATATGCCAAACAAAAGCAAAACCAAAGACAAAGGTCAGCAGACCAATAATCACACCAGAATCTGTATTTTTAGGCATATGTATTGGGCTGTAGTAATTAGGCGCTTTGTCTGACGTCCAACCACTGTCTTTCAGATAAGCTAAGGCATCAAGATCGTTAATGACCGGCAACTGAGCAAAGTTATAAAACGGTGCAGGTGACGGTGTGCTCCACTCCAAAGTACGACCATTCCAAGGATCACCACTAACATCAGCAAGACGTTTACGGTCGCGATAGCTGACATAGAACATCATCAGCTGGCTGAAAATACCGAACATGATAATAAAGGCACCAACAGCAGCAATGATTAACCAGAACTGCCATGAATCATTGGCATAATGGTTGGTACGGCGTGTCATACCTAAGAAACCTAGAACATATAGCGGCATGAAGGCTGTGAAGAAACCAATGATCCAGCCCCAAAAAGCGCGTTTGCCCCATTTTTCGTCCAAACGATAGCCAAACATTTTTGGCCACCAGAATGCAATGCCTGCAAAATAACCAAATACCGCACCACCAATGATGGTGTTATGGAAATGCGCAATCAAGAACAGACTGTTATGCAACACATAATCAATACCAGGAACCGCTAGCATAACGCCTGTCATACCACCAACCGTAAAGGTAATGATAAAACCAATGGTCCACATAATCGGGGTACCAAAAATAATCTTGCCACGATACATGGTAAACAGCCAGTTAAAGACCTTAACCCCTGTGGGAATGGCAATAATCATGGTGGTAATACCAAAGAAGGCATTAACATTGGCGCCTGAGCCCATCGTAAAGAAGTGATGCAACCAAACGATGAAACTTAAAACAGCAATGACGAGAATGGCATAAACCATACTGACGTAGCCAAACAGTTTTTTCTGCGAGAAAGTCGATATGACTTCCGAGAAAATACCAAAAGCTGGTAATACCAAGATATAAACTTCTGGGTGACCCCAAATCCAAATCAGGTTGATATACATCATGACGTTGCCGCCAGCATCATTGGTAAAGAAGTGCATACCAAAGTAGCGATCAAGCGTCAGCATAATTAACGTTGCAGTTAATACTGGGAAAGCAGCAACGATCAAGATATTGGTACAAAGTGCTGACCAAGTAAAAATAGGCATATGCATCAGATTCATGCCAGGGGCACGCATCTTTAAGATAGTTACTAAGAAGTTGACACCCGTCAGCAACGTCCCTAATCCTGATAACTGCAAGGCCCAGATATAATAATCCACCCCCACTGTCGGACTGAAGTTTAGCTCTGATAATGGTGGATAAGCCAACCAGCCTGTCGCGGCAAAGTCGCCAACTACTAGCGAGACGTTGACCAATAGAGCGCCAGTAACGAATAGCCAAAACGACAATGAGTTTAGGAACGGAAAGGCCACATCACGTGCGCCAATCTGTAAAGGTACAATCGCATTCATTAGTCCTACAACCAATGGCATAGCGACGAAGAAAATCATAATCACGCCGTGGGCCGTGAAAATCTGATCATAGTGATGCGGGGGCAAATATCCTGTCTCAGGATAATTGGCCAGCATCTGATGGGTACGCATCATAATGGCATCACTGAAACCGCGTAGTAACATAACGATGGCTACAACGATATACATGATGCCAATTTTTTTATGGTCAACTGAGGTTAGCCAGTCATGCCAAAGTGTACCCCAAAGCTTCTTTTTGGTTAGAAAAAATAAAACCGCTAGCCCAGCCAAGGCCATCATACCACCAGCCATCATAATGATAGGCTCATGGTAAGGTATTGCCTCGAGGGACAATCTACCGAGTATTGCTTCCATAGTCGCCTCTCCTATTAGTGAGCGTCATCTTCTTGCGCATCATCTTTATTTGATGGCGCTGCTGGGTTGATACTACCTTCACCATCCTCCTTCAAATCAGACTCTATACCTTCTACCACAGCGACTTCATTATCACGCTGGTTGACTTCATTTGGCGCTACAAACTGATTTTGTTGTTTGGTATCTGAACCATACTGATTCACAATATAATCAAACATATTAGGTTGCGTCGATTTGAAGTATTCGATGGCATGGTTCTCTGATGGTTTCGCTAATTCTTCATAGACAGCGGTATCAAGAACTTTATTGTCCTCAGCTTTAACTTTGGCTACCCAATTATCAAAACCTTGATTGTCAACAGCATGAACCAAGAACTTCATATCTGAAAAACCAGGACCACTATAGTTAGAAGATAGCCCATTATAGATACCTGGTTCATTGGCAACTAAATGTAGCTGCGTTACCATGCTTGACATGGCATAAATTTGGCCACCAAGTCTCGGAATGAAGAATGAGTTCATGACTGAATCAGAGGTAATCTTAAAGCTAACTGGTCGATCTACAGGCATATAAAGCTCATTGACGACGGCAATATCTTGCTCTGGGTAGATAAACAACCATTTCCAGTTTTGCGCCACAACTTGAATCACAAGCGGTGGATTTTCGCTTGTCGTCTCTAGCGGCTTATAGGGATCGAGTGCGTGGGTACTTTTCCACGTAATCACAGCCAAGATAGCGATAATAATAATGGGGATAGTCCACATTACTATTTCAATCCAAGTGTTGTGTGACCACTGCGGATCGAAGTCTTTATCAGCATCTGG
>JBEMAQ010000042.1:0-12461 GCA_040274725.1 Solibacillus sp.
TTCATTTAAGAAGCTGTATTCATTAACGTTGCTTGTTCAGTTTTCAAGGTTCATGGTGTTGTCGTTTCAGCGACTTCTCTAATTTAACATTTTTGTTTTCCTCTGTCAACTACTTTTCAGAAAAAGTTTTTAAGAAGACTTCGTTTATGTTATTTCGTTTTCTTCAGTACGTCTCAGCGACAATTAATATATTACAATACTATTCAACAGAAAGTCAACACTTTCTCAAAAAAAAATATTCAGAGCATTTTTTAGGTGCTCTGAATACTATACTATAGCCCATATTCACTTTCAACAAATTGCTTATCCACGCGATAATGACGATGAAAAACAGAATCATTTTTCGCAATGACTGGGTCCACAATAATATATTCCTTGTCAATTAAATATTCAACAAACACTTCTAAATCTGTTGAGTAGTAACTTAGTTCCACATGATCGTGTAATTCTTGGATTGTCCACGTAGATTTCTTTAACATCGTTTCTACTATATGCTGTGCGCCGTCGCGTGTTCTTGAATTGATTAAAAACTCGCTTGCCAAAAATAGGAGCTCTAACCGTTTCTCTAAACTTTCATTACTCATAATCAATTCTTCATATAATTTATAAATAGCTGGATCGATTCTTTTTACATGTGACCACACCGTTACCTCCGGATACAACCCACTATCAATAATCGAAAGGCGACCTAGATGATGCAGTGAGGCAACAACATGATTGTATGCATCTAAATAATAACCATTTTCAAAGAGCTCTTTACCTTCTAAATAACGACGAATTAGCTTCGAAAACTGGATGCCTGTTTTCAGTTTTCGACCGAAGAACGGGAACTCCTGCAGTTCTGAACGTAGCTTAAATAAAAACTCATTCCGATCAAACATGACCTTCCCATAAAAAATCCAATCTACTAAACGACGATTTGAGCCGATAAAAATCCATTTACGCAGTCGCTCCTCTGTCAAAATATGCATAACTGTTTTCGCGTCACCATATGTATAGTGCTTCGAATAAATTGGGTGATCCGCATCTTTCACTATAATAAGAAGAACCGTATCAAATGTGTCTGTCACATTCGCTGCTTCTTCTCGCTTGTTTACTAAAATTACTCCTAATGTATCTGGCTGACTTGCACGCTCTTGATAAATAGGACGTAACACATGTTCCATAGCAATATCCTCCTAAAAAACTTTTGCTTCTTACACATTTGTTCGACAACTTACTTGATAAATCCTTTAAAAAGAATGAATTCTCCATCACTATATAGTAAAATCTTCTACAGGAGGCAATAACATGAAAAAATATAGTAATAAAATCAATAAAATCCGTTCATTTGCATTGTCGCTTATTTTTATTGGCTTTGCCGTGATGTACGGAGCGATTTTTTTTAGAGAAAATCAAATTTTAGTATTAATTTTCATGACACTTGGTTTACTTTGCATTATCGGCAGTACCGCAGTATATGGCTGGATTGGTTTACTTTCGACACGCGCCGTACAAGTTGTGTGCCCCGAATGCGGGAAGTGGACGAAGGTGTTAGGCCGCGTTGACATGTGTATGTACTGCAATGAGCCGTTAACGCTTGACCCTACACTTGAAGGAAAAGAGTTCGATCAATCTTATAATAGTAAAAAAAGCTAATCGTAAACGCAGACAAGCCTAGTTGTCTGCGTTTTTTATATGACGTTCCCTTGTCCATATTGTTCAATAAACATAAAAAGAACCTAGCTACTAAACTAGGTTCTTGAAATTATTGTGCTTTCTTCTTGCCTTGTGCCACACACTCTGGGCAAGTGCCATACACTTCTAGACGGTGTGTGTTCACTTGGAAGCCTGTTACTTGTGATGCGAAATGCTCGACTTCGTTCAGCCCTGGGTAATGGAAGTCTACGATTTTGCCGCAGTCCTCGCAAATCATATGATAGTGATCACCCGTTACAAAATCGAAACGGCTCGCCGCGTCGCCATACGTTAATTCCTTCACTAAACCAGCCTCGCGGAATACACGTAGGTTATTGTAAACAGTTGCTACACTCATATTTGGGAATTTATCGGCGAGCGCTTTATAAATATCATCTGCTGTTGGATGAATCATACATTGGATTAAATATTCTAAAATCGCATGACGCTGCGGAGTAATTCGTACACCAGTGGTCTTCAACGTGTCGAGCGCATCTTTTAAATGCATTTCAGACATCGTCACGCACCTCTTTTCATAAAAATTATTAGTTTATAATTGTTATAAATAGTTTAGCGAATCTAGCCACAACTTGTCAACAATAGCTTCATGCTATTAATAGTTATTTTAAAAGTTTACAGTTAAATACGCACTAATTGAAAATGCAATGAGAAAACCTTGTGAACGCTACTAACATTTTCTCAATTAATAACCACGCAATAAGTTCATTTTATTTTCAAGATTACGCTCACCATTTAGCCATTTACGCAAACTCGGCTTGAATATATCAAGGCTGCGCTCTACATAACGCGACGAGTGACTTGAAACATGCGGTGACACCGTAACGTTATCTAGCTTCCATAACGGGCTATCTGCTGGTAATGGCTCGACTTCATAAACATCTAGTATGGCATGGGCAATCAACTTTTCTTCCATTACTTGTACAAGGACATCGGTCGCTACAACATCACCACGCCCGAAGTTCATAAAGATTGCCGAATCCTTCATTAATTCAAAGTGTTCTAGGCCAAGTAAGTGTTTTGTATATTTAGTAGAAGGAAGCATTGAAATGACGATATCTGCCTTCGGTAATTGCTGTGCGACATCTGCTAAAAAGTGCGTTTCATTCATATAAGGAGCAGCCTCACCTGAACGGTTGCAGCCAATTGTATGCACATCAAACGCCTGCAGGATGCGACCAATCTCACTACCAATTGCTCCAGGACCAATAATTAGTGCCGTACTACCATTTAACTCTGTATAGCGAAGGCGACGCTGCCATTCGCCGCGTTGCTGCTGTGCGTAAATTTGCGGCAGGCAGCGTTTAATTGCTAAAATATGCGCCAAAATGGATTCAGTCATCGGTTTTTTATGAATACCGCGCACGTTTGATACTAAAATCCCGCGTGCTGCAATGGCCTCGGCCGGCATTTTCTCCACCCCTGCTGACGCGACAAAAATCCACTCAAGCTTGTCCGCACTATCTAAATGCTCTGCACGCAAGTCTTCACCATATGTAACTAAAATATCTGCTTGCGCCAGTTCCTCCTCGCGTAAGCTAGACTCAAATATAAAGTCTACTTCCGGAAATTCTGTCACAAGTGGCTGTTTTAAATCTTCCCTCGGTTCAAACGTGAAATATGCTCGTACCATTTCTTACTCCCCCTTTAAATAAGTTAATACTTCCTCAATATGATTTTTGACACGCACTTTTCGCCATTCTTTTGTGATGATCCCCTCTTCGTTAATTAAGAAAGTTGAACGCTCAATGCCCATATATTCCTTGCCATACATTTTCTTTAACACCCACACACCATACTTCTCCGCTACTGCATGGTCACTATCCACTAACAATGAAAATGGTAACCCGTGCTTTTCGATAAATTTCGTATGCTTATTCGCATCATCCATGCTAACACCTAAAATAACAGCATTTAACTGTGAAAAATCCTCATGCGCATCACGGAAATCACATGCCTCTGTTGTACAGCCTGGTGTCATATCCTTCGGGTAAAAATAAAGCACGACATGTTTGCCCTTCAAATCTGCTAAGCGAACGAATTCCCCTTTTTCATTTAATAGTTCAAAATCTGGGGCCTTTGTATTCTCCATCATGTTATTCCTCCTTTTTCTCTATCGTACCGAACTATGCTAAACGTTTCAAATTCTTTGGCACATCACGCTATTTAATACTACAATAGAAGGGAACTTTAAATCGTTGGAGGCAAAAACATGAATCATACAAAATCAGAGCAACTTCATAAAGAAGCACTTGAACATATCGTCGGTGGCGTTAACTCACCATCACGCTCATACAAAGCAGTAGGCGGCGGCGCACCTGTTGTAATGGCGCGCGGGAAAGGTGCTTACTTCTGGGACGTGGACGGCAACCGCTATATCGACTATTTAGCAGCATACGGGCCAATCGTAACAGGGCACGGTCACCCACATATCACAAAAGCCATCACACACGCAGCAGAAACAGGTGTCCTGTATGGTACACCAACTGAGCATGAAATTACATTTGCGAAAATGTTAAAAGAAGCGATTCCTACATTAGATAAAGTACGTTTCAACAACTCAGGTACAGAGGCTGTGATGACGTGTGTACGTGTGGCACGCGCATTCACAGGCCGCACGAAAATCATTAAATTCGCAGGCTGCTACCACGGGCATTTTGACCAAGTACTTGTTGCAGCAGGTTCAGGTCCCGCAACACTTGGCTCACCAGACTCAGCGGGTGTACCAGAATCAGTAGCAACAGAAGTTATCACTGTACCATTCAATGACCCAGAAGCATTTACATTTACAATGGAGCGTTGGGGCAATTTAGTTGCAGGTATTTTAATCGAGCCAATCGTTGGTAACTTCGGTATCGTAGAGCCAAAGCCTGGCTTCTTAGAGCATGTGCATGCACTTGCAGAACAGCACGGTGCACTTACAATTCACGACGAAGTCATTACAGCATTCCGCTTCCATTACGGTGCCGCGCATACAATGCTTGGCTTAACACCTGACTTAGTCGCAATGGGTAAAGTAATCGGTGGTGGTTTACCGATTGGCGCGTACGGCGGTAAAAAGGAAGTAATGGAAACCGTTGCTCCGCTTGGCCCTGCATATCAGGCTGGCACAATGGCAGGGAACCCTGCAAGTATGCAAGCTGGTATTGCTTGTCTTGAAGTATTAAAACAGCCTGGCGTATACGAGGAAATGGACCGTCTTGGCGCATTACTTGAAGCGGGTATTTTAGCAGCAGCGAAAAAACATAACGTCTCAATTACACTCAATCGTTTAAAAGGTGCATTCGCCGTGTACTTTACAGATGTAAAGGTAGAAAACTACGACCAAGCGGAAAATACGGACGGTGAAAAATTCGGACGCTTCTTTAAATTAATGCTCTCACAAGGCGTCAACCTTGCACCATCTAAGTACGAGGCTTGGTTCTTAACGACGGAGCATACAGAAGAAGATGTACAAGAAACACTAAAAGCAGTAGATTATGCATTTTCACAGCTTTAACTGTAAATTTTTAGGTTGACTACACGCAAAAACTTCGGTAAAGTATGTGCTTTATAAATAATAGTAGAAAGTGAGGGCGTAGTATGAAATTAGGTGCCCGCGTTTTAAAAACAGGTGTCGCAATTGTCTTTGCGCTTTTCCTTGCCGAACTTATGAACGTACCATCTCCTGTCTTTGCAGGAATTGCCGCAGTTTTTGCGATTCAACCATCCATCTATCGTTCCTATTTAACGATTTTAGAACAAATACAAGGTAACTTAATCGGTGCCATTGTCGCTGTATCATTCGGTCTTATATTCGGTCATCATATTGTAGCAATTGGAATCGCGGCGATTATCGTGCTCGGACTGATGATGAAATTTAATTTAGAAAAATCCATTTCACTTGCGCTTGTAACGGTCATTGCCATTATGGAAGTGCCAGGGGATAACTTTTTAGAGTTTGGTCTTATTCGTTTTGGAACAGTCATGCTTGGAGTATTTGCGGCGTTTATCGTCAACCTTGTCTTCCTCCCACCGCGTTATGAGGTCAAATTATATAAACGTATCAACTCGGTACAGGATGATATTATTCGCTGGACGCGCCTCGCTGTGCGTCAGGCAAGTGAGCATACATCAACAAAAATGGCGATTTCTAAATTAAAATCGCGCATGAATGAACTTGATACATTGTACGGCTTTTTTAAAGAAGAACGTAGTTATTTAAAAAACCGAAAGTATGTCAAAGCGCGCAAGCTTGTTATTTATCGTCATTTAATTACGACGACGAAAAAAAGCTATGAGTTACTTGTGCGTTTGCATAAGCACGAAAATGAGCTGAGTCATTTACCTGAGCAATTTTTAGTTATTATTCAGGACCGACTTGATTTCCTATTAACCTATCACGAGCAGTTGCTACTAAAATACACTGGTAAATTAAAGCCTGAGCATTCCAAGTGGATTCGCGAGGAAGAATATTTGCAGGGTGCTGAATTGATGGAGCAGTTTATAAAACAAATTGCGATTGCACAAGAGGAAGCCGAGGAAGACCAGCAGTTTTCTAGCTATCATCTACTGTATATTTTATCGCGTATTTTAGATTACGAGGAGCACTTAGAGCATCTCGATACATTAATCGTGTCATATCGCAGCTATCATAGTAATGAGAAAAATATTGATTTAGAATCAGAGTTTTATTAAGAAAAGCGCCAAACTTTATACTTTCTTATCTCCTAAGAAAAAATCCTTATGCCAAGCGTGGCATAAGGATTTTTCGTTAGTTTTTCATTTTTGGATCAAGCGCATCACGTAGGCCATCGCCCATTAAGTTAAAACCAATAACGGTCAGCATAATCGCAACCCCTGGGAACACCATAGCCCACGGTGCGTTCATAAAGAAAATCCGTGCATCGGCAAGCATCTTCCCCCACTCCGCTTGTGGGGCCTGTGCGCCGAGACCTAAAAAGCCAAGTGCTGCTGCTTCAATGATGGCCGTTGCGATGGCTAAAGTTCCCTGTACAATAACCGGTGTCATTGAGTTTGGCAGGATATGCTTCCATAAAATACGTGAGTTTTTCATCCCAATTGCTTTTGCAGCTAAAATATATTCTTCTTCCTTAATCATCAATACACGTGAGCGAATGAGTCGCCCGAACGTTGGAATATTAATAATCGCAATGGCAATAAGAGCATTTTGCAATGACGGCCCTAAAATCGATACAACCGCAATCGCAAGTAAAATACTTGGAAACGCCAGCATGATATCGAACAGACGTGAAATAATTGTATCCACCCAGCGTCCATAGTAACCTGCAATAATTCCTAAAAAACTACCTGCCACAGCAGACAAAATAACTGCCGAGAAACCAACTGTTAACGAAATACGCGCACCGTATAAAATACGTGAGAAAATATCGCGTCCTAAATCATCCGTCCCGAACCAGTGCGCACTAGATGGGGGTAACAGACGATTTGCTAGCTCTTGGTCATTCATCCCTTGTGGTGCAAGGACTGGACCAATAAACGCTAAAATAACGAAAAAAATAACAATCCCTGTCCCAACGAGTGCCGCCTTACTTTTCTTGAATGTGCGCCAAGCTTCTTTCCACGGACCATTCACTTTATCCTGTTGCTCGACCTTTTGATTGACGATTTCAGCCATGTCGTTACCTCCTCTCTAGTTATATTTAATACGTGGATCAATGACTGTATATAAAAGATCCACGATTAAGTTAATCATGACGAAAATAAATGCGACGATCAAAATACCTGACTGAATAACCGGATAGTCACGGAAGCCAATCGCCTCGTAAATATAGCGTCCAATGCCCGGCCAGCTAAAGATTGTTTCGGTTAAAATTGCACCGCCCAGTAGTGAACCAAGCTGCAAGCCAATAACGGTTAATACCGGAATAAGCGCATTTTTTAGTGCATGCTTATAAATAACGACAAACATTTTTTGCCCCTTCGCACGCGCTGTACGTACATAGTCAGAGCGCATTACCTCAAGCATAGATGAGCGTGTCATACGCGCAATAATGGCTGTCGGAATTGTTGCTAACGCAATGCCCGGTAGCATTAAATGCTTAATCGTCACCCAAAATTGGTCAAAGCGCCCTTGAATGAGCGTGTCGATTAAATAGAAATGCGTAATGGCGTTGACCGGGTCACGCACCTCCTCACGACCTGATGTCGGGAGCCAGCCTAGGTTAATACTGAAAATCCATTGTTCCATTAATCCAAGCCAGAAAATCGGCATGGAAACGCCGATTAGCGCAATTACCATCGCCATATAATCGAACCATGAATTTTGGAACCATGCTGAAATAATCCCTGCATTCATCCCTAAAATAACAGCTAAAATAATTGCGAAAATTGCCAGTTCAAAGGTTGCAGCCAAGTAAGGCCATACCTCTGCGCTAATTGCCTGCTTCGTCCGTAGCGATTCACCTAAATTACCTGTTAATAAATTTTTCAAATAATCGAAGTACTGCACGTACCACGAATTATTTAAGCCAAGCTTTTCACGTAATGCTGCCATTGCCTCCGCTGTTGCCTGCTGCCCTAAAATAACCTGCGCCGGGTCGCCAGGAATCGCCCGAATAATTAAGAACACAACAAAGGTCATACCGAGTAATACTGGAATCAAATGGAGCAATCGTTTCCCTATATAGTGAAGCATCGCCGTCACTCCTATCTATGATTTTTGCTTAAGAAAAAGGGGAGGCATCGCTACCTCCCCTTTCCGTTACTACATATCTTATAACGCTCTTAATAGCTGAGTTAAATTATTTCTCCTCTTCTTCTGCTACCATATAAACTTTCGATAATAAATCAGAGCTTGTTGGGTGTGGCTTGAAATCTGTTACACCTTTTTTCGCTGCAAGTAATGGTGTAGAGTGTGCAAGTGGAACCCATGGCGCCTCATCTTGAATAATTACTTGCGCTTGTTTGTAAAGGTCTGCACGCACTGCTTCATCTGTTTCAGACTGCGCTTTGATTAATAAATCGTGCATTTCTGTATTTTTGAAATACGTGTAGTTGTTCGAGCCGATGTTGTCTTCATCTAATAAAGTGTAGATAAAGTTATCCGCATCACCGTTATCACCTGTCCAACCTAACATGAATGCATCTGCCTCACCATTTTTCGCTTTTTCTAAGTAAGTTGCCCACTCAAATGTCACGATTTTCGATGGTATGCCCACGTCTGCTAAGTTCTTTTGGATAACCTCAGCTACCTTTTGACCATCTGGCATATAAGGACGTGGTACAGGCATTGCCCATAGCTCAATCTCTTTCCCGTCATAGCCCGCTTCAGCAAGTAGTGCTTTTGCTTTTGCTGGGTCAAATGGATAAGCTGTTAACTCATCGTTATAACCTGGAATTGATGGTGGTAACGGGTTTACCGCTACTTGTGCGCGGCCGCCGAAGAATGCATCTACAATCCCTTGACGATCAATTGCATAGTTCATTGCCTGGCGCACTAATTTGTTATCAAATGGTGCACGCGTTGTTGTTAAACCTAAGTAGCCAATATTCATTGATGGACGCTCGATTAATTGTAATTTGTTATTGCCTTCGATTGTTGCTGAATCAGATGGGTTAACGCCATCAATTAAATCAACTTCGCCTGCTGTTAAGGCATTTAAACGAGCTGAGTTATCTGGAATTGAACGGTAAATTACTTTATCAAGCTTTGGTAAGCCTTCTTGCCAGTAATCTGCGTTTTTCTCGATTGTAATTGAGTCATTACGCTTCCATTCTACAAATTTGAATGGACCTGTACCAACTGGGTTATCGCTTAGGCCATTTGGATTTGCTTCAAACGCTGTTGGAGAACCGATACCGAATGCTGCCATCGCGATATTGTTTAAGAATGGTGCTTGTGGTCGAGATAATGTGAATACAACTGTATGCTCATCTTGTGCCACTACGTCTTTAATAATGTCTTCACCCTCTGCTTTGAACATAGAGTTGAAATAATAGAATGAATCCGCTGAACCAGCTTTCCAGCGGTTAATATTTTTAACAACTGCTTCTGCATTGAAATCTGTGCCATCGTGGAATTTAACGCCTTGTTGTAGCGTGAACGTATATGTTAAGCCGTCCTCGCTAATGTCCCACTTCGTTGCTAAACCTGGGTGAATCGTAGTATCTTGCTCACCGAAGTTTAATAATGTTTCGTAAATGTTTTCTGTTACTTTGTAAGACTCACCGTCTGTTACAACCGCTGGGTCAAGTGCTACAGAGTCACCACCACGACCAAATACCAGTACTTGAGGTACATCTGCCGCATTTTCTGTTGCATCGTCACCAGAAGTATCCGGTTTGCTTGTGTCACCATCAGAAGAATCTGAACTACACGCTGCAAGTACTACCGATAGCGCTAATAATAACATTAGGCCCCACGAAAAAATCTTGTTGTTCTTCATTCTAAAAACCCCCTTAAAATTATCTATATCATTGCTGCGCGCCGTATAAATGGCAGGCAACAGAATGACCTGGCTTTACTTCTTGCATTTTTGGTGCTAGCTGCTTACAACTGTCCATCGCCTGTGGGCAACGCGTATGGAATGTGCAGCCTGTCGGTGGATTCGACGGGCTCGGGATATCACCCTTCAGCAAAATTTGCGCCCGCTCGTATTGCGGATCTGGCACGGGTACCGCTGAGAGTAGTGCCTTTGTGTATGGATGAAGCGGTTCGCTATAAAGCGATTCACTGACAGCAAGTTCCACCATACGTCCTAAGTACATCACGCCTACACGGTCGCTAATGTGACGCACAACCCCTAAATCGTGGGCGATGAAAATATACGTGAGTTTTAAATCCTCCTGCAGCTTTTGCATTAAGTTCAGCACCTGTGCCTGAATCGACACATCAAGCGCAGAAACAGGCTCATCGGCAATAATGAGCTTCGGATTCGTCATGAGCGCGCGAGCAATGCCAATCCGCTGACGCTGACCACCACTAAATTGATGCGGATAGCGCTTCGCATGATACTCACTTAGCCCAACAATTTGCAGGTATTCCATGACTTTTTTCTTGCGCTCAACAGCAGTGCCAATCCCATGGACAATTAACGGCTCCTCTAAAATTTTCTCGATTGTGTGTCTTGGGTTCAAAGAAGCATAAGGATCTTGAAATACCATTTGAATTTCGCGACGCATTTTACGCATCTCCTCAGAAGACAGCTTCGTTAACTCTGTCCCTTCAAACATCACTTTGCCCTCTGTCGGCTCGTGTAGACGCATGAGCACGCGACCCGTCGTTGATTTTCCGCAACCTGACTCGCCCACAATACCAAGCGTTTCACCCTCGTAAATTTCAAATGAAATATCATCGACTGCCTTCACATCACCAACATGCTTCGCAAAAAGGCCCGCACGAATCGGGAAGTATTTTTTTAAATTCTCAACCTTTAATAGCACTTTCGCCATGTGCGCTCGCCTCCTTTTCTAACAGGAAACAGCGCGCGACATGTGTAGAGCCTGTTTCATATAGTGGTGGATTTTCCTTTGTGCAACGCTCATATGCAAACTCGCAGCGCGGTGCAAAGCGGCAGCCCTGTTTAATTGAGCCTGGCTTTGGCACGTTACCAGGGATTGAATACAGTGTTTCCTTTTTGTAGCGCATATCAGGAACGGATTGAATCAGTCCCTTTGTATAAGGATGCTGCGGATTTCTGAAAATCTCGAGTACGGGTGCCTGCTCGACAATTTGCCCTGCATACATGACAATAACGCGCTCGCATGTTTCAGCTACTACACCTAGATCATGTGTAATCATTAGTACCGCCGTATTTAAGCGCTCGTTTAAATCGCGCATTAACTTTAAAATTTGTGCTTGAATTGTTACATCAAGCGCCGTCGTTGGCTCATCGGCAATGAGTACTTTCGGATCGCAAAGTAGTGCCATCGCAATCATAACGCGCTGTCTCATCCCACCTGATAATTGGTGCGGATATTCATTTATAAGCTCCTCTGCACGAGGCAAACCTACAAGCTTCATAATTTCAACAGCGCGCGCCTTTGCCTGACGTTTTGACCAGGTTTTATTGTGAATCAAAATCGCCTCAATCAGCTGATTACCAATTGTAAATAACGGGTTAAGGGATGTCATCGGTTCCTGGAAAATCATCGCAAGTTCATTGCCACGCACCGCACGCATTTCCTTATCAGTTAATCTCGTCAAATCTTTTCCATTTAACAAAATTTCGCCGTTCGTAATTTTCCCTGGCGGACTCGGTACAAGACCCATTATCGAAAGTGACGTCACACTTTTGCCGCAGCCCGATTCACCAACAATCGCTAAAATCTCCCTTTCATGAATAGAAAAGCTAATATGGTCGACCGCTGCAACCTTTCCATCATCCGAAAAGAATGTTGTCTCCAAATCTTTCACCTCTAAAATGACCTTTCGACTCACCTGCGCACCTCCTCCTAAAAATCAGAAAAATACTTTACAATACGTTTACATAATATAACAACCTATATTCACTAGCAAACTTTTTCTACATTAAACAATTATTTTCTCACTAATTCGAATTTCTTTTATTATATTTCAATATTTAGAAAAAACAATAATAACAGAAAATTAAAACAATCAATTAACAGTAAACTATTAATTTTATCCATATTCGAGTTAAAATGTGATTTTTCTACTCACTTTAGCGCAGAAAAGCACCCTTTTAGATACATTATCCTGGTAGAGTAGGAAAGAATTTTAATAAAAAAATGGTTCTACACCAAAATCTGTGCTCACTATAAAAAGTGCACCTGCTTAAATCATG
>JBEMAQ010000043.1:0-10732 GCA_040274725.1 Solibacillus sp.
CTCTTAGCAGCTTAATCTCTTTTTTTAATTTGTCCTTGACTTGGGTACCACATTAAGTGATTAATTCACTCTAGTTTTTTCTTTTTTAGGAGGTAATTACAAATAAAACCGTATAGTGTATAGTAGAAATAGAATTTTAGTGAGGTGAAGGTATGAAAAAAGTAGGGTTGATTGCGGTATTGATAGGGAGCGTTTTTGTAGGTGTATTACCAAGTGTACAGGCTGCTGAGGAAAAACTAGGTGCTTTTTCAGAGGTTAGTACGGAGAAGGAATGGGCAATCACGTTTAATTCGGATAAAATAACACTACAAGATGTTGAGGTAGAGCTAGTAGATGACAAAGGAATTGAGCAGGAAATTATTTTAGAAAAAGCTGGGCATCAAGTTATTGTTAAGCCTAAATTGCCTTATGAATACGGGGCGCAGTATCGCTTACGTGCGCAAGTGAAAAATGCGAAAAAGTCCGATTGGAAGCAAATTGATTTTAAAACTGAGCAACTAAAAATAGAAAATCCCGTTACACTTGCGCGTATTGCAGACATTACGGCACAATATGAGCAATGGAAGCCAGCTTATAACGGTGAAGTATATAGTGTAAAGCCGTCGATTCAGCCACCCTATGATGCCGGGAAATTGCATGACGCGGTGCTGACGGATGCGCTAAATACAACGAAGCTTATGCGCTTCATCGCGGATTTACCAACAACGATTCAACTGAAGGACCGCTTTAATCAGGAGGCACAGGCAGCTGCACTTGTCAATACAATTAATCCATCCTTATCGCATTATCCAGACCGCCCACCCGGTATGGAAACGAAGCTATACGAGCTCGCATATGAGGGGGCATCGACAAGTAATTTATCAAAAGGGCGCGATAGTATTGTAGATAGTATTGTATATGGTTATATGAATGATGGGGATGCATCGAATATTGACCGAGTAGGTCATCGCATGTGGGTGCTCTCACCGAAATTAAACTATGTAGGCTTTGGATTAGTGACAGATACAGAAGGGGATTGGCGCACAAAAGCTTCTGCAATGAAGGTAATTGAAGAAGACATGTATGAAAATAAAGCCGCAAAATACGACTATATTTCATGGCCAGCTAAAACAGCGATGCCGACCAATTATTTTGGGGCAAGCTATCCATGGTCCTTTTCATTAAATCCAGAGCTATATGATGTAAACTATGCTGATAATATTGACGTGACAGTAACGCGATTAACAGACAATCAAACGTGGCGCTTTAGCGAAGAGAAGGCAGAGGGCTATTTCCATATTAGCACGGGCAACTATGGTTTTTTACCCTATACAATTATTTTCCGTCCAGAAAGTGCAATGGCTGAAAATGGTAAGGCTTCCTACATTGATTATCGTCACGGGGAGTCATATAAGGTCGAAATTGCCAATGTAAGGCGTAAAAATGGTGAGACGACAACGATTGAATTTGAAACGACATTTTTCACATTAGATAAATAAAAATAAACACTAAAGAGGAATACAGCATTAAAATTAAAAATGTCTTGAAGTTTGCATAACGTATCCAACTTTTAAGAACCGTTTCTTTCCCTTCCTTTTTATAATGTAAAAATGTTGGGAAAGGAAACAATAACAAAAAATGTAGCGCGTATTAGCAGCTGCCGAAAAATGATAGGAAATCTCACTGGATGAATGAGCCGCCAGTGAGTTTTTTGTTGGGCATGAAACTACGTACGCGTGAGCGCCAGTCATATGCTAAAAAAACGAAGTGTTTTGTAGGGAGGAGGGCGCTTAGATGAAACATAACAACAAATCCATACTATATGAGCCGTTTCAGGAGCTGCTCGCATTACAAAATCAGCTATGCCAGCAGTCAAAGTATTACGGTGCTCTCCTCCAACAACGGCTCGGCACAGATACGATTCCCTTTGTATTGATGACGACAGTAGGCGAAAGGCTTTCTGTTAATGGCTTCTGCTGTTTTCGGTTAGAGATGGTGGAGGAGAGTGACATTATTGTGCAGCTTTTACAGGGCTATTCGGTGGAGGATACGGCTACGGCGTCATTTCGTGAGCTGATGTATTTAACGAAAACAGGACAAATGACCAAGCTCCCCTTACAAGCAATCGCCGCCATCCAGCTAATAGATGTGCCGCTGCAGACTAGTTTATGGAATGAAAAATGGTAAGGAGTGACGTGATGACAACGATCGGTATGCTACACCACCGACTAAACCCGGAAACGGTATTAAAATCCTACGCCTTTGCCGCGGTCGCAAAGGCGGAGGGCGCGGACTTTTTTTATTTTACGCCGCGTCGTGTGAATTTCGAGACGCGCACGATTGAGGCGAAGGTGCTAGAGAGTGGCGTGTGGCAAGAGCGCACGGTGCCATTTCCGGATGTTATTTATAATGCAGGAAGCCCAGAAAAGCTTGCCGCGTCGCGTGGAATCATTACAAAGCTAAAAAAAGAAATCCCGTTCACTACGCATTCCATAGGAAATAAATGGAATGTCGCAAAGCGCTTGACGGAGGCCGGTGAGTTTTCAAAGTATTTGATTCCATCGAACATTGTAACAGAGCCAGCTGCTTGCTATTCATTTTTTGCGCAGCACAAAAAAATTGTCTTTAAGCCGGTGGATGGGCGAAAAGGCAAGGGCATTTATTTTATTTCTTCAGTCGGTGAGGAATATACGGTGCAGCATAATACAATGGTGACGCGCTATACAAAGCAGGCACTGGATACATTTTTCACTAAAATGTTAAGTGAGGACGCTTATCTGATTCAGCCATATATCGAGTCGAAACTCGCAAGCGGGCAGGTGTTTGATTTTCGGGTTCATGTGCAAAAAAATGGCACAGGAAACTGGACAATTCTCACGGTCTATCCGCGCGTAGCACCAACTGGCTCTAATATTCCGAATATTAATAATGGCGGCTACACGAATTATTTGGAGCCGTTTTTAGCACTGAATTTCCCTAAAGAAGCATTTAATATGAAGCGTACGCTCGAACAATTTGGTCTTGCGCTGGCTCGCCACCTAGATGACATTCAAATGAAGAAATTTGGCGAGGTCATTGATGAGATTGGCATTGATGTCGGGCTCGATGCGCGCGGTAAACTCTGGATTTACGAGGTCAACTGGCGCCCTGGCTGCCCGCCCGCATTTTACCTAGAGCTTGATGTAGTACGGAATACGATTGGCTATGCGATCTATTTAGCCAACAATCAGCAGGCCGTGAAGGAGAAAATTCGCCTTGCAAAAGAGATTCGCGTGGAGAAAAAGGGCCGACCAATTATTTCAATCACGGGCAGTGCCGGCAAAACGACAACAAAGGCATTTTTAGCATCGATTTTAGGCACACGCATGAATGTCTTTCAGTCAAAGGATTACTGGAACACAACGGAACATACGAAGCAGCACGCGGAGCTTATTACCGCGGAGCATGAGGCAGTGGTGCTTGAATACGGTATGGCTTACCCAGGTGTTATTACGGAACATTGCCGTATCATCCAGCCAACAATAAGTATCGTCACAAATATCGGCCTCGCGCATGTCGGCAATTTTGACGGCAAAATTGAAGGCGTGGCGCACGCGAAGTCAGAGCTCATTCACGGAATGGATCAACACGGACTGCTCGTCGTCAATGCGGATGATGATAATTCAAGACTGCTTGAGACGAAAAACTTTAAAGGAAAGATATTGACAGTCGGTATTCATAAGCAAGCCGACTACCAGGCATATAACGTGCTATATAATAAGGAAGGAATGCAATTTAAAATAAAGCTAGGCGGCAAGGAAATGGACATCTTTATTCCAATTTTAGGCGAGCATCATGTCTATAATGCACTCAGTGCGATTGCAGTGGCGGATCAGCTTGGACTGACAGCAGAAGAAATTAAGCGCGGAGCAAACTTCAAAAAACCACCGCGCAGGCTTACACTTTATCATTTACGTCAGCAAATTACGGTTATTGATGATACAGTTCATTCGCATCCACAGGGCGCACGCGCGGCGATTGATGTACTCACAAATATTAGCAAAAAACGCAAAATTGCCATTATCGGGCAAATGCGTGAGCTTGGGGATTTGCGCGAGGAAGAATATAAAAAGCTAGGGGCTTATATTGCGGAGCAGAAGGTAGATGTGCTCATTACGTATGGTTTCCGTACCGAGGAGATTGGCGCCGCAGCTGTGGAGGCAGGACTATCTGCTAACCAAGTGCATCACTTTGTGAACAAGGAGAAGCTGCATAAGCTGTTAGATAAGCTAGTGAAGCGCGGGGATACGATTTTGGTGAAGGGGGCTAGTAAGACGAATATGTTTGAGACGGTGAAGTATTTGGATGGGAAGTGGGGTCTTTAAGTAATTTAATGCCCAGGGCTGTAATCTTTTCAAATATAATATTGTCTAGACTTTTTAATTGAGTCAAATAATAAAATTTGATACATCAAAAGACGTAGATTTGGCTTTCAAAATGATGCCCGTCTGTTCCTTCGATTCAGATTGGAAACCGGGCATTGATTTTGTCATCCTGAATTTTTGATATAAACTAAGAGTTTGTAAATAATAAAGAGAAAATAATAGGTAAAAATAAATGTTTTTATCACCCTAACCCCCACAATATGTCCTCTGAAAATGGTATATTAAGTATATAAAAAACCCAGAGGTGATAAATTTGACCCAAGAAAAAGAAAAACAAATCCAGCGCATCCTTTCTATGTATGAGCGTCTGAAAAAGGGCGAGCCAATTGTGAAAAGAGAGGAAGCTACGAACTTCAAAATTAGTGAAAAATCGATTCAGCGAGATCTGGATAGCATCCGTGCGTTTATTGAGACGAGTGGTGCGAATGAATACATAACGTATGACCGCGCGCAAAAGGCGTATGTGTTTGAGACGGAGCAACCAACGTCACTAACGACCGAGGAAATTTTTGCGGTGCTGAAGGTGATTATTGAGTCGCGTGCGTTTCCGAAGCATGAGATGGATAGTATTGTGGAAAAGCTAATGGAGCTAGCGAAAAAGGATGATCAGCCGTTAATTAAGCTGATGATGGTCAATGAAAAGCATTATTATACGGAGCTGAATCACAAGAAGGATTTATTAGAGCGTTTATGGCAGCTGACGTCGGCGATTCATTCGAAAAAGGTTATTGAAATGGATTATAAGCGTGAAAATAGTACGGCGAGCACGCGCAAGGTCAAGCCTGTGGCCATTATTTTTTCGGAATATTATTTTTACTTAATTGCATATCCAGAGAAAAGCGATTATGATTATCCGATTGTTTATCGTGTAGACCGCATTGAGCATTTCCAGCAAACGGCGCAAACGTTTAAAATGCCGTACCATGAGCGTTTCCAGGAGGGCGAATTCCGTAAGCGTGTACAGTTTATGTATACGGGTGAGTTGCTGACTGTGAAATTCCGTTTTACAGGGAAATCTCCACAGGCCATGCTGGATCGTCTGCCGACTGCGAAAATTATTCAGCAGGATGACACGGGCATGACGATTGAGGCAGAAGTGTTTGGTAAAGGGATTAAAATGTGGTTGCTTAGTCAAGGCGAATATATTGAAGTGCTAGAGCCACGAGAGTTTAGAGAGGAAATGGAAGAAAGCGTGCGGGCGATGCTTTCGAAGTATGCAGGGGTATTACAGTAGACAGGAGCGGGATGATGGCAGAAATCAAATATGAGGTTGTTGAGCATATTGGCGTATTATCTGAGTCGACAAAAGGTTGGAAAAAGGAACTGAATTTAGTGAGCTGGAACGGCAACGCACCGAAATATGATATTCGTGAATGGGCACCGGATCGTGAGAAGATGGGCAAAGGTGTGACGCTGAGCGATGTGGAAGTGGCAGCACTAAAGGCATTATTGAATTCAAAATAAACGCGGGCGTGCTGATTTGTCAGTGCGCTTTTCGATTTAGATAGGAGATGGAAAAATGAGCCAAACATTACACCAAATTTTATTAGAAATAAACCCAAACCTTGCAGAGCTAACAATCGAAATCGAAAAGTTAATTTTCATCTCACCGCGCTCTGCGATGCAGACGACACGTATGATGGCAGAAACACTTGCACAGCAGGTGGCGCAGTTGGAGAAGCTTGAGACTGCTGAACTGAGCTTTTCAGAGTTACAAAGTAAGTTAAAGCGAGAGGGTATTTTAACGGAAGAAGCAGACCGTGCATTGTATTTTGTACGCAAAAACGGCAATACCGCAAGTCATGACGGCTCGCGTAAAATGCTTATTCGTGAGGCACTTGAGTGCTGGGAGAAGCAACACGTGATTTTGACGTGGTTTATTGAAACGTATGTGTCGCATGAGCTTGTAGTACCAGTGTATATGGAGCCTGTGCCGCAGGACGAAGAGCGCAGTGAGCTACTGAGTCATATTGAAACATTAATGGCGCGTCTTGATCAAAAAGCTGTGGTTAAGCCGACGTCACATAAGGCAACGCGCCAATTATTTTACAAGGACGAGGCGCTTGGTGTACCGCACTTTTTACGTGATGCGTTTTTATTACCGCAGCGTTTCCCGAAATCGACGACGTTCCTGCTACGTTTAAATGAGCAGCAACAAGCACGATTAATGAGCGAACTGCCGTATCAGCTAGATGGGCTACATACATGTGTAAAGCGCTTTAAAGAGGCGAATGATGAGCAATTCTTTACGGAGCTAAAGCAGTTTATTGCAGAAGAAATGGGTCGTAAGCAATTGATAGAGCAATATAGTGGTGAGACGTTACTGTTTTATAAGGCGGATTGTGTCATTTTAACGGAGACGCTTGCGGCGGTCTCGCTTACGAGGGAGGAGTTCCCGGGACAAACGAGCTTACTGAAGGCGCTTTTCGAACAAGGATTTGAGCATGTGGCGGATTTGCCGAAGGAGCTTGTACTGTTAGGGAAATACCCGAATGTAGGCGACACGGCACTGGCGAATTTGTTTGCGCAATTGAAGGTGAAAAGCATGGAAATGAATCGTGCCGAAATGGTGTAAATGATTAAAAAGACAAAAAGGCGTGCTCATGTTAATGTGGTACCCCATGTCAAGAACAAACTAAAAAGAGATTATGCAACTAAAAGATGGTTTCTGTCTTGTACAGAGGCCATCCTTTTTAGCTTTCACAGAGTAACGATAGTTGTTGTAATAGACTATGTAGTGATTGACTTTCATGAGGAGGTAGAAGAGGTAGTAATTCACTTAAATCCTGAGTATAAAAATGAATAACTAATCGTCAATTAAAACGACGTGAATGAATATTGTATTCGTTCACGTCGTTTTAAATTTTTTCATACCATGTGCAAATGCCTATCTAAAATAGGGGCATTTTTTAATCAGTTGGGCTGCTTTGTCATCAAATCGTATAAAATGGATAGATTGTAATAGTATTTTCATAAGCTGATACGCTTTTAATTTGGAACTATTGGCACCATTATTGCAAATGTCACCTAGATAACACTTGATGTAGCGACATCCCTTCTTTTTATGAAAGGATGGATACTGCTACAATCTATTGACATTGGAATGGTTCTACACTGATTTCGAAAGCGGTTGCAACAGACGCTTCGGCGGTGAATGATTAGTTACATCAACGTGTATCGTCATGTGATACGGTTATTGAGTACTAAATGTACATAATTAAACAAGCGCTTTACGGAAAACATGTTCTTTCTGAATAAGTCGTTGTTCAAGCAACAGAGCTAGATAAGTAGCGGATTGCAGTCGCCTTTATTTACCTCATGAAAAGTGTAAAAGTAAAAATAGCGTAAATAACGAACGGCGGGAATTTAACTCCTATTTTTCGTTAATAAATGTTACACCAATATGTTAATATGTGAGAACTTATAACTGAATTATGTGATTCTTTTAACTAAAAATTTAAAAAATTCACGCAAATCATATATACAAATTTTACAAAAGTTTAGTATTATATATTTGTAAGTGGAAATATGGATATGTTAGGTAGATTTATGCGGAGAAATTTTTCGGTTTCAGCTTTGGCATTGACATTTTTAACAGGCGGCGTTGTGCCTGCATCAGCGAGGGGTGAGGAGTTGGCGCGCGTGAGGAGTTTGTGAAGGAATTAGTAGAGGCGTCCGATGTACCGCTTGGCTCAAGGGAGTCTGTCCGGTATATGGACGTACTAGATTCATTCAAGCCTTACATTGAAAAGGCTGTTGAGTTAAAGTGAATCAAAGGAAAACACCGACACAGTTCACACCGAATGAAAAAATGAAGCGTACAAATGCATTCATTATTTTAGCGCGCAGTATTCAAGATGACTAGAAGTACACAGAGGATGTACTTAAGTCATTTAAAGATGCAGACAAGAGTGCATCAGACAACCGTCAAGAAATGGCTAAGGCAGTGGAACTTGGCTTACTAAGTGGCTTTGAGGATGGTATATTTCGTTCAAAAAACCATGTGACAAAGGAGCAACTACAGAGATTTTAGCACGCTTTTTACAGAGTATAAGCCAGCGTAAGCGAATACAATAATCGCTCTCCGCATTTTAGGTACCGCACATATTCATATGAACATTATCAACTACGATTACGACCAAGAGACAACATCCAATAGCTTAGGGCTCGCAAAAACTGCAGTCGTAATTGATGCTGCACGCAAGGAAAATCCAAATAGCATTTGTGGATAATGGCGATTTGGTTCCAGGCACACAGCTTGGCTCATATACCCAGGCTGTGAAAAAGCTACAAGACGGGGGCGTGCATCCGACGATTGCCTCAACGATGACGCTTGATTATGGCGTAGCGATATCCGGCCGGGAATCACGAATCTAATATTTAGCGAATAGATTGTTAGGAAAAATGAGACCTATTCGCGTTTTGTTATTTGAATATTCTTTATTTTGAAGAGTGGATGAAGAAATTACAACTAGTTTAAGGGAGGTATTTTTATGGAAGAAACGATAAATTCTAAAGATATAGACGCTACCATTTCTAAAACAATGGATCCTGCTATTGATTTACATGATAGTGATAGCGCCCAGTTAGCATCGCTTGGCTATGAATCTGAGTTTAGCCGTGATATGAGCCCATGGGCAAACTTTTCACTTGGCTTTACATATCTTTCTCCGGTAGTAGGGATTTACACCCTGTTTGGATTTGCGCTTGCAGCAGGCGGTCCGCCGATGATTTGGAGTTTATTCATCGTGGGGCTTGGTCAACTATTAGTAGCGCTTGTTTTCAGTGAAGTTGTCGCACAGTATCCTGTTGCAGGTGGTGTATACCCATGGTCACGTCGATTATGGGGGCGTAAATGGGCATGGATGACAGGTTGGGTCTACTTATTTGCGATTTTTACAACGATTGCGAGTGTTTCCTACGGTGCGGGTCCATTCCTTGGACAAGTATTAGGCTTTGAATCATCGACGACCACAACGGTACTTTGTGCATTACTCATTCTTGTCTTATCGACAATTATTAATTTCATGGGGACAAAGGTTCTTGCAGCGGCTGCGATTCTTGGGTTTGCCGCTGAGTTAATTGGTGCGTTAATTGTTGGTATTTGGTTATTACTAACGGAAAGACACCATAATTTAAGTGTTTTATTTGATACTTTTGGTGCGCAAAGTGGAGATAGCTACTTTTATGCCTTTGCTGCAGCTGGATTAATCGGTATTTTCCAATACTACGGTTTTGAGGCATGTGGTGACGTAGCAGAAGAAGTAAAAAATCCTGGTGTGCTCATTCCAAAAGCAATGCGCCGTACAATTTATATTGGCGGTGCCGCTGCAACATTTGTTTGTCTAGCGTTAATTCTAGCAGTTGCAGATATTCCAGCGGTTATTTCTGGTGAAAATCCAGCACCAGTAGATACAATTTTACAACAAGCTTTTGGTCCAGTTGGCTCGAAATTTGTTTTAATCATTGTGTTAATTTCATTCTTATCTTGTGTAATGAGTTTACAAGCAGCAGGTAGTCGTCTTGCTTACTCATATGGCCGCGATGATATGATTGTTGGGAGTAAATTTTTAAAGAAATTCTCAGCAATTCGTCGTATACCACCGTATGCGTTAATCTTAGCTGCGATTGTGCCAGCGATAATTGTAATGGGTTCAATCGCATCAGAAAACGCATTAACAAAAATTGTAAGCTTTGCCGCATTTGGTATGTATCTTGGATTCCAAATGGTCGTACTTGCGGCGTTACGAGCACGTTTAAAAGGCTGGAAACCGAGTGGTAAATACCAATTAGGTAAGTGGGGACTAGTTGTCAATGTTGCCGCGCTTATTTACGGGATTGTTGCGATGATTAATATGTGCTGGCCAAGAACGCCAGATGCGCCTTGGTATGATAACTATATCGTTATTGTTTCGGGTATCGTAGTAGTCGCGGTTGGTCTGATTTACATGGCTGTTCACCGTAGCTACGGTAGCAGTGATGCACCGTATAATGATGCGATTCCGAAAAAGTAAACGCTTAGGTAAAAATGGTACGTATGCGTAAGTGAAATTCGAATTTTATAAACGAATGCTCAAATGAAAAAAGCGAATCCAACAATTATCCATTTGAACAAGCGTTAGCGTCGCGTGTAAGCGAGACAATTGAGCAAATTAATGAGATGCGCGATAATTTAAAGCGTATTGCCCAGAAAATATAACAATAAAAGCACTTGAGACGTAGGAATCTCAAGTGCTTTTTTCATTCAGCTTTGTTAGCATTAGAACGTTTGTAGGTAAGCCCGAAATATAAAAAATAGCGCACCTTTAGGGTACGCACGACGAATGGCC
>JBEMAQ010000044.1:0-10355 GCA_040274725.1 Solibacillus sp.
CCTGTCATTTATTCCACTCTCCCAATCGCTGTTAAAGGATCAATTTTTGTTACTTGGCGAGCTGAAATAACAGAGCCTAAAACAGATACAATTAATAATACAAATGCGTATAAAATAACCATTTTAAAATCTAAGTTAAACGGCATACCCTCAGGGAATACGAGCGCAGTTAAGTACGTTAATACAATCCCAGCAATAATGCTGAATAGCGATAACACGAATACTTGTGAAATAATTGATTTTTTAATGAAGCTATCTGATGCACCAATTGCTTTCATGACCCCGAACTGCTGTGTTTTTTGTAAAATGAATACATAGAAGAATACCGCAATAATGACAGCTGAAATAGCGAATAAGAAGGCAAGCATCATATAGATTGTTCCGCTTTCTTCTTTATAACCTGGCATCCCCATGACAGCTTCTGATTTTGAAAATGTTTCAATTTCATCATAGTTGTCTTCGATTTTTTGAGCGTCAATGTCTTCACCCTGTAATGCAATCATTGCTACTGGGCTCTCTAGACCATTATCAGAGCCTGGTGCTGCGAATGCATAGCTTTGCCAAGTGTCTACATTTACAAATACACTTGGTAAATGGTTAAACGTTTCACCTTTTGCAATACCGACTACGGTTAATTCGATGCTAGAGCTTGTTACTTCGATTGTATCACCAACCTCGTAGCCTTTTTCTTGTAATGTTTCATCGATTATTACGCCCATTTTATCTTCAATAGCTAATTGTTTACCTTCTACAACTGTTGGCTCAATAAATTTTCCCGGTTCAATTCCAAGAAATGCTACGTCCACTTTTTCCTTCATATCAGGTAACTTCACGATAACTGTGGATTGTCCAAATTTAGCTGCCTCTTTGACACCATATTGGCCTTCCACATCATCGGCAATTGTTCCTGCTACCTTCGTTTTCATCATTGTTGCTGCAGAGCCTTCTTCATAAATAAAAAGATCTCCGTCGATATTTTTCATCGTTGCTGCGGCTAATGTCGATAAGCCATTACCTAATCCCGATAAAATAAAAACAAGCCATGCGATGAGCATAATAATTGTGCCGATCATCATGAAGCGTTTTTTAGCATGTTTCATTTCTTTCATTGCTAAAAACATTTTAAATCCTCCCGATCTATATGTGTCAGTTGATTTCTCAACTTTTCTAATTACTAAAAAATGAAATATAGCTTTTTCAAGTTTGGTTAAATATATTTCCCCTCCATTTCTCTTTTCAAAGTATAGACCCCGAATATGAACTCTATATAAACTATTTGATTTTTTATCTGAAATTTGACAGATATAATCACTTTTTTACTGTATTCAAAAACCTTAAAATAGTAGTAAAACAAACAATTGAATCAATTAATTCTGGAAATATTATAATTTTACATCACTATAATTCCCCTAAATTTTCAAAAAAACAAAACAACCTCTTATGAATATTTTATCCATAAGAGGTTGTTTTTAATTGAACTTTGTTATAAATTATTAATCTTTATTACAAAGCTACATTTATAAATCATCTAACATAAAAATTATTCTACAGTAACACTTTTCGCCAAATTACGCGGTTTATCAACATCACAACGACGGTGAAGCGCTGCATAATAACTAATCAACTGCAACGGCACAACCGAAACAAGCGGTGTTAATAATTCATGTACGTGAGGGATAACAAGCGTATCGCCTTCCTCATCCGTACCGACCATCGAAATAATGCACGCATTCGCACCGCGCGCAACTACCTCTTTCACGTTACCACGAATGTTGAGTGCAACTGCTTCTTGCGTCACAAGCGCAAACACTGGTGTTCCTTCCTCAATCAGCGCGATTGTACCGTGCTTTAACTCACCACCTGCGAATCCTTCCGCTTGGATGTATGAGATTTCTTTTAGCTTCAGTGCGCCTTCTAATGACACACAGAAGTCCACGTTACGGCCGATGAAGAATGCATTGCGTGCGATTTTTAAGAAGTCTTCAGCAATTTGCTCCATCGCTTCTTTTGAATCAATAATTGTTTGGATGCCGTTTGCGACGATTGCAAGCTCTTGTTTTAAATCAAAATCAACCGCTACCCCCGCTTGCTTCGCTACTGCGTAAGCCGCTACCGCAAGTACTGCTACTTGTGCCACATATGCTTTTGTCGAAGCTACGGCGATTTCTGGGCCAGCGTGTAGTAGTAATGTGTAGTCTGCCTCGCGAGAAAGCGTTGAGCCAGATACATTTGTAATTGTTAATGCCTTGTAGCCAAGCTCTTTAATTTTTACGAGCACTTGGCGGCTATCTGCTGTTTCACCTGATTGCGTGATGAAGATGAACAACGGTTTTTTCGATAGTAACGGCATGTTGTAGCCGAACTCGCTTGAGATATGCACTTCTACTGGGATACCTGCGATTTTTTCGAAGTACTGTTTCCCAATCAAACCTGCGTGGTAGCTTGTGCCGGCTGCGATAATATAAAGGCGGTCTGCTTCAGCAAGTGCTGCTAAAATGTCCGCGTCAATTGTCACGTCGCCGTCCGCTTCATACGCTTGAATAATTTTACGGATTACAGTTGGCTGCTCATCCATTTCTTTTAACATATAGTGCGGGTATGTGCCTTTTTCGATATCAGACGCATCAAGCTCTGCAGTGAACGGTGCACGCTCAACTACGCGGCCATCTAAAGTTGAGATTTCTACTTTATCTTTGCGCACAAGCACAACCTCTTTATCATGTAACTCGATAAACTGGTTTGTCACCTGTAGCATCGCCATTGCATCTGACGCGATGACATTGAATGTTTCACCAACACCAACTAGTAATGGTGATTTATTTTTTGCGACATAAATTGTTTCTACATCTTCGTTATCAAGTAGTGCTAACGCGTAAGAACCGTGCACAAGTGATAATGTTTTACGGAATGCTTCAACTGTTGATAAGCCCTCTTTTGAGAACAAGTCAACAAGCTGAACAATGACCTCTGTATCTGTATCTGACTGCATTTGAATGCCTTTTAAATACGCTTTTTGCAGTAGGTGATAGTTTTCGATTACACCATTGTGTACTAATGTGAAACGACCTGACGCGCTTGTATGTGGGTGTGCGTTTAGGCGGTTTGGTACGCCGTGTGTTGCCCAGCGCGTATGACCGATGCCAACTGCAGCCTCTACGTCCTCTTTTACTGCCTTACGTAAATCAGCAATACGACCTTTTTCCTTGAAGATCGTTACGCCCTCTTCGTTGTGCACCGCAATACCTGCTGAATCGTAACCGCGGTATTCAAGCTTCTCTAAGCCCTTTAATAAAATTTCCTTTGCATCTAAATGACCATTATATCCTACAATTCCACACATAAAATTAAGCCCTCCGGTAGAGCGCTACATAAGGTTTTGCCTATTATTCTATTAAGTTATTATGCATGATAAAAATGAAAATCACACAGTTATCCCTAAAAAAAACAATGCAAAACTAGGCTACATGTGCCTCTTGTTTTAAGTCGTGCGCTCTGTTTAGCGCCGCTCACTTAAACTAGCTATATAGCATTCTTCTATTTTTTGTTTATGCCTTTTCGTTCTTTCTGTACAGCAAGTTGCCTCACTGCTTTAAAAACGAAATGTACAACCGGGCATGTGCGATTGGGAGGCATCCGCCGAAATTTCGATAAACCTCCACCTCGTCAACTAAGGATTGTTTCCGTCCGATTTCCTTAGCTCAGGCGCTATAATTGTTTTCCGATTTTTTATACGCATACTTTCCTCCTTGTTGCGCAGCTTGTTTGAATAGGTTGGTATTTTATTGAAAATTCATTAAGCAAGTATTATCATACATAATTCAGCGGAATTCGTCAAATCATCCTACAAAATGAAAGCGCTTCGCAAAAAATATTTTTGCGAAGCGCCTTTTTATAGTTCTTTTTGCTCTAATAACTTCACAATTTCACGATTAAAAGCTGGCAGATCATCCGGTGTGCGGCTCGTGACAAGCTGCTTTTGACAAACAAATACTTCCTCATCATGAAATTTCGCTCCTGCATATTCAAGATCGATCTTAATTGATTTATAGCCAGTCGTATCACGGCCTTCTAACGTCTTCGCGGTAATAAGAAGCTGTGGTCCGTGGCAAATCGCAAAAACCGGCTTCATCTCATCCATAAAGCTTTTCGCAAAGGCAACGACACGGTCATCATCACGTAGTAGATCTGGTGAGAAGCCTCCCGGAATAAAGAGTGCATCAAAATCATCCGGTCTTACCTCCGCAATGCCTTTATCGATTTGCACCGTTGCGTCCCCTTGCTTACCTGTGACCGATTTGCCACCCTCTTTATCAATTGTCACTAGTGTATGCCCAGCTGCTTCAAGTGCCTCTTTTGGGCTTGTAAATTCTACATCCTCAAACTGATTGGTAATCAGTGTTGCAATTTTTGCCAAATAAAACACTCCTTTTTTAATGAGTACAGTAGCTATTGTTCCCTCATTCCGCGCAAGTAAACAAAAAAAAACGCCCTAGCTCTAAGCTAGGACGTCTAATCAATTATTCAGCTAAGCCCATTTCCGCGCGTACCACATCTGCAATTTTATTTACATATGTTTTACATGCTTCTTCAGTTACTGCCTCTACCATGACACGTACTAATGGCTCTGTACCAGAAGGGCGTACTAATACGCGACCGTTCCCAGCCATATCCGTTTCTACCTCTGTGATTATTGCTGCAACCTTATCGTTTTGCGTTACAGCATGCTTGTCTGTTACGCGAACGTTGACAAGCTCTTGTGGGAAGATTGTCATTTCAGCTGCAAGCTCTGAAAGTTTTAAGCCTGTTACTTTCATAATGTTTACAAGCTGAATGCCTGTAAGTAAGCCGTCACCTGTTGTGTTGAAGTCTAGGAATACGATGTGACCTGATTGCTCACCGCCAACGTTATAGCCGTTTGCGCGCATTTCCTCTACAACATAACGGTCACCAACAGCTGTTTGTACACTTGTCATACCGTTTTCTTCGATTGCTTTATAGAAGCCCATGTTACTCATAACCGTTGACACAACTGTATTTTTCGCAAGGCGACCTTTTGCATTTAAGTATTTACCGATGATAAACATAATTTGGTCACCGTCTACAATGTTACCGTTCTCGTCCACCGCGATTAAACGGTCACCATCACCATCAAACGCAAGACCAATATGTGCGCCGCGCTCTACTAAAAATGCAGCAAGCTTTTCAGGATGTGTTGAACCAACACCATCATTAATGTTTAAGCCGTCTGGTGAAGCACCCATTGTTGAGATGTCTGCTTCTAAATCAGCAAATAGGTGTGTTGCAAGTGAAGATGTTGCACCGTGCGCGCAGTCAAGTGCTACGTGGATGCCCTCGAACTCTTCATCTACTGTTTGTTTTAAGTATGAAATATATTTTTGACCGCCCTCGAAATACTCGGTTACTGAACCAATATCAGCACCAACTGGACGTGGTAATGTATCCTCTTCTGCATCAAGAATTGCTTCAATTTCAGCTTCCTGTGCATCCGTTAATTTGAAGCCGTCTGGACCAAAGAATTTGATGCCGTTATCTGCTACTGGGTTATGTGATGCCGAAATCATCACGCCTGCCTCTGCATTCATTACGCGAGAAAGGTAAGCAACGCCTGGTGTACTAATAACACCTAAACGCATCACCTCTGCACCGATTGATAAAAGACCTGCAACAAGTGCACCTTCTAGCATTTCACCTGAAATACGTGTATCACGTCCAATTAACACTTTCGGACGATCCTTTGCACCTTTCGTTAGCACATAACCGCCTGCGCGGCCTAACTTAAACGCTAATTCTGGCGTCAGTTCGCTATTCGCTACACCGCGTACGCCGTCTGTTCCAAAATATTTACCCATGATTTTCTCTCCTTCAATGCATCTACACTAATTTGTGTATAATAATTTACTCTGTTTGTTCATTAGTAGTTGGCTGTGCTGATGTATCTGCTTTAGCCTCAGCTTCAACTTCTGTTCCTGTCTCTACAGCACTTTGTTCAGCTATCGAAACATCTGCATGAATAATAATCTTTTCTTGAGATAGCTTCGTTGCGCCTGTCGGTAATACAAGCTGCGCATCATAAGAACCCGCATCATCAACTACCGCTACATCAAACTCGGCTACAATTTCTGTTAACGCATCAATAACTGTTTTTGACCCATATACATGAGCTGTATGCGGATCTGCCGATAAATTTTCGATTGCGACACCCTCTTTCGGTGTGCCTTTTGTCTTAATTGTAATTGGCAGCTCTTTGCTGTATTCATTGACTTCAACATGAACATTCACCTTTTCGGGATTGATCATCACATCTAATTTATTCAAATCACGGTCAAGCACCTTCACCGTTGCCTCTTGATTAAATGTTTCCGATATCCCTTTTTCACCTGTCACGGTTGCCTTCACATAACTTATGCTCTCAACAACACTTTTCGCACCAGAAATCGATACGCGACTAGGCTCAGCTGTCATTCCTTTGATAGTATAGTCCTCACTAATGAGACGACTATTCATTTCAGGATCTACACGAAACTCTTCTGCAATACGTTCTTCAATGACTACAGTAATTGTTCCTGGATCGATCATGACATCTAACTTATCTGAGAAGTTTTCATGCTGTATTGTAACTCTATGCTCACCAATTAACAATGCGTTTAAATCTACAAATACTTTGTAATCATCCGAAAGCTTTGTTTTCAATACGATTTGCATCGGGCCAGAAATTTTTACATCAACCGTTTTTGGCAAGCCTGTCACATGTAAATTCGTATCATCATAATAAACCTCAAGTGGGACGTTTGTAATGAGATCGGCCTCTGTTGATGTACTGTTCTCACCCGTCTCATTTGTACTATATTGCACATATAAAAACAGTAGTCCAGATAAGAAAAGTGCCGCTATACGTAGAACCCAAGGGCTATCAAATAATTTATCCATTTTTCTTTCCTCCCCAATTCCACTTAGGTTTTGAGTTAGAATCCTGTTCAGGGCCAAACCACATTTTACGTAGCATCTCCTCGAATTCCGCAATTGTTAAATTACGATGTAGGTTACCATTCGCTGTTATACTAATTGCACCCGTTTCCTCTGATACAACAATCGTAATCGCGTCGGTCACTTCACTCAGACCGAGTGCCGCGCGGTGACGTGTACCAAGCTCCTTCGAGATAAAGGCACTTTCTGATAATGGTAAATAACATGCTGCTGCCGCGATTGTGTCACGTTGTATAATGACCGCACCATCATGCAGTGGCGTATTTGGTATGAAAATATTAATAAGCAACTCTGACGTAATGTAAGAATCCATCTTAATACCTGTTTCAATATATTCTGTTAAACCAGTCTCACGCTCAATCGAAATAAGCGCACCGATGCGACGTTTTGCCATATAGCTAACCGATTTTTTCATTGCCTCAACTAAGCGACCTTGCTCATCATTTTGCTGGTTGACAGAGCGTTGAAAAATCTTCCCACGCCCAATTTGCTCAAGTGCACGACGAATTTCTGGCTGGAATATTATAATAACCGCTAAAAAGCCCCAGTCAATAACTTCCTGCAATAACCAATCCAACGTATCAAGACCAAATATACCGGTTACGAGTTTAGCTAGCACAATGACAAATATCCCGTTTAATAACTGAACAGCCTTTGTCCCTTTAATAAGGGTCAAAGCTTTGTACGCGACGTACCATACCAGCACGACGTCAAGTACGTTAAAAATAATACTTACAGCAGCTATGTCTGTAAACTGCTCGATCCATTGCATGTGGCATCCCCCACTTTTCCTAGCTAATTCATGTAATTTCTAGTATAGCATATTTTTTTTACAATCACTTCTACTACACTACAAGAATTTATCCATTTTTAAACAATCAAAAAAGCCTACTCAACATTCGAGTAGACTTCATTTAAAACGTATCCTATATCAAAAAGTTGCTTATTTATTCAAAGAGTGCCAAAAAGCTTTCTCCAATGCTTTTCATTTTGTACCAAAGCCATTCAAAAGCCTCGTCAATTTCTTCTACTTGCCCTGTTACGACTGCTGTAGACGCCATATATTGCCCATTAATCACGGTAATATTGCCGTCTACTTCCCCCTCAACCTTAATATCGCCATTTTTCACAATGATATCGCCTTTCACAACTTCACCCGCTGGCACGATCACGAGCTGACCATCCACGACTAAGTTCGGCTGCTTTGTTACGGAAAATTGATTGTCGTTTTGGTAGCTACCAAACAATGTTGCACTCATGAGTAAACAAAATACAGCGACCGCGACAAGCATCGGGTGGTGGCGGAACCAGCGCTGCACACCTGCTGTACTTTTGCGCTTTGGTAAGCGCAGCATCACCTGTGCCTCAAAGCTAGGAGGTGCGCTAATATGGGCTGCGCCTTTAATAAACGCGACTG
This sequence comes from Solibacillus sp., assembly GCA_040274725.1. Lineage (GTDB taxonomy): Bacteria > Bacillota > Bacilli > Bacillales_A > Planococcaceae > Solibacillus. Next base: position 8,423 of record JBEMAQ010000044.1, read on the forward strand.
TGTCACTTAGCTCATGCATATGTTGCTGGCAACCCGAGCAGACTTGTAAATGCTTTTTCAAGTTTTGCTCATGCTCACGGCAAATATCGCCATCTAAATATTCATGCATATACTCAACAAACTGCGCTGAACACTTAGTCATAAAAATCCCCTCCTATAAATCATTTAACTGCTTTCTAAGCGCCTCTCGTCCTCTATGAATACGCGTCTTCACTGTTCCGAGCGGCATATCTAAAATTTCACTAATGTCCTGTAAGGAAAGTTCCTCTATATATTTGAGTACAATAACCGAACGATATTTATCTGGTAATCGACTAATTTCATACTGAATGCGCTCCTGCAGCTCCATTTGCTCAACCTGCTCTTCTGGCAACTTTTCATCGGCCGCAATTTGTGAATACATATTTAAGCCTTCTGTTCCTGCCACTTCTGCATCTAAATAATAATCCGGCTTTTTCTTACGGATTCGGTCGATACAAAGATTCGTCGCAATCCGATAAATCCACGTTGAAAATTTGCGCTTTTGATCAAATGTGTGGAGATTAATATAAGCACGCACAAATGCCTCCTGCGCGATATCTTCTGCTTCCTGCTGATTCCCAAGCATGCGGTAGCACACCTGATACAACTTGTGCTGGTAGAGGTTCACAATGTCAGTGTAAGCGTTTTGATCACCTTTAAGCACTTGCTTTATTCGTTTATTTATTAACGCATCCATCTGATCTTCCTCTCACCCTCTCAGCTGTTCTATTATTTACGGATGACCTTGTAAAAGGTTTCATCTTTTTTATTATAACAAAATCTATTTTTCTTAATTGATTAAATTTTGAATGCATTACACTAGTGTCTCCCCAAACAACGAACCAATCAACGCCACTGCAACGTCCGCCGTTTTATTACGTTCATCTAAAATCGGATTAACCTCAACAAATTCAGCCGACGTCAACAGTTCTGACTCCTGAATCATCTCCATTGCTAAATGACTCTCTCGGTACGTAATCCCCCCCGCAACAGGCGTCCCAACGCCTGGCGTATAAAGCGGATCGAGCGCATCTAAATCAAGTGACAAATGCAAACCATCTACATGTTGCTGCGCTAAAAAGCTAAGTGCCTCCTCCATTACATACGCCATTCCTAAGCGATCAATCTCGTGCATCGTATATACTTTAATACCAAGCTCCTTAATAAGTACACGCTCACCTTCATCTACAGAACGCGCACCAATAATAATGAGATTTTCCTTTTTAATTTTTGTCTCCCCTGACAAAATCGACGTAAGCTCCGGATGCCCAAGCCCCAAACTAACAGCAAGTGGCATGCCATGAATATTTCCAGACGGTGTTGTTTCTGGTGTATTTAAATCCGCATGTGCATCAAACCAAATAACCCCTAAATTATTATAATGTGCAGCGATTCCTGCGATCGTACCAATGGCAATACTATGATCACCACCAAGAATAAGTGGGAAATACTCTTTCTCAATAACATGTGATACTTTATTCGCAAGTTTTATACTTACTTCAATAATTTCTTGCAAGTTTAATAAAGTCGTTTGCTGATTCGCATGCGTCACCATATCTTCTACACGAATGTCTCCCTCATCCTGCACAGTAAACCCAAGCGCCTGTAAGCGTTCTCTTACACCTGCATAACGAATCGCACTCGGTCCCATATCAACGCCACGCCTTTGCTGACCGTAATCACATGGCACCCCAATAATTGACACATTCCTTTTCATCATGATCCCCCACTTCCTGTAAAGCTATTGTAAATGGGAAGAGATGTAATACTCAACCTCTAAGTATTTTTAAACAACAAAAAATCCTTCATCCGAATCGGATAAAGGATTGTCAATTTTATATTAAGTGCACTTATATTTAAAATAAAAGTGAGCCATGAAGGACTCGAACCTTCGACCCTCTGATTAAAAGTC
>JBEMAQ010000045.1:0-7264 GCA_040274725.1 Solibacillus sp.
CCGGTTGTTCAGGTTGTTCCGGCTGTTCAGGTTGTTCCGGCTGTTCAGGTTGTTCAGGTTGTTCCGGCTGTTCAGGTTGTTCCGGCTGTTCCGGCTGTTCAGGTTGCTCCGGTTGTTCAGGTTGCTCCGGTTGTTCCGGCTGTTCAGGCTGTTCCGGCTGTTCCGGTTGTTCCGGTTGTTCCGGCTGCTCCGGTTGCTCCGGCTGTTCAGGTTGCTCCGGCTGTTCAGGTTGCTCCGGTTGTTCAGGTTGCTCCGGCTGTTCAGGTTGTTCCGGTTGTTCCGGTTGTTCCGGTTGTTCAGGCTGTTCAGGTTGCTCCGGCTGTTCAGGTTGCTCCGGTTGCTCAGGCTGTTCAGGTTGTTCCGGCTGTTCAGGTTGCTCCGGTTGTTCCGGCTGTTCCGGCTGTTCCGGCTGCTCCGGTTGTTCAGGTTGCTCAGGCTGTTCAGGTTGTTCAGGTTGTTCAGGTTGTTCAGGTTGCTCCGGCTGTTCAGGTTGCTCCGGCTGTTCAGGTTGCTCCGGTTGCTTCGGCTGTTCAGGTTGTTCAGGTTGCTCCGGCTGTTTAGGTTGCTCCGGCTGTTCAGGTTGCTCCGGTTGCTCCGGCTGTTCAGGTTGTTCAGGTTGTTCAGGTTGTTCCGGCTGTTCAGGTTGTTCCGGCTGCTCAGGTTGTTCCGGCTGTTCAGGTTGCTCCGGTTGTTCAGGTTGCTCCGGCTGTTCAGGCTGTTTAGGCTGCTCAGGTTGCTCCGGCTGTTCAGGTTGCTCCGGTTGTTCAGGTTGTTCCGGCTGTTCCGGCTGTTCAGGTTGTTCAGGCTGCTCAGGTTGTTCAGGTTGTTCCGGCTGTTCAGGTTGCTCCGGCTGTTCAGGTTGCTCCGGTTGCTCCGGCTGTTCAGGTTGTTCCGGCTGTTCAGGTTGCTCCGGCTGTTCCGGCTGTTCCGGCTGCTCCGGTTGCTCCGGCTGTTCAGGTTGTTCAGGTTGTTCAGGTTGCTCCGGTTGTTCAGGTTGCTCCGGCTGTTCAGGTTGTTCAGGTTGCTCCGGCTGTTCAGGTTGCTCCGGCTGTTCAGGTTGTTCAGGTTGTTCCGGCTGATCTTTGGATTCGTCAGTTACATTATTATCTGTTGGTTGCTTGCCGTCATTAGATTCAGAGGGTTTAATGTTTTCTTCTTTTACATCATCATCATCATCATCATCACGATCGCTTGTTTGTGATGATGAAGAGCCACCGCCAGAGCCGCCACTGTTTGAAGTAGTGTTTGTTTGTGCTGTCGTTAATTGACTGACCGCATCGCTCCAAGACATTCTTTGTCCATTTACGATTAGATTGTTAATTTGAATTGCTGCTCCGGGTTGGAACGCAGCAGCTAGCTCGTCAACAAATTGAATATCTTCAATAATGGCAGTACCTGCTAGCTTTGCTAAGGCTGATACTAAAACTTGCTTAAAGTCACCCATTAATTGCAGGCTCGATACTTCCTCTGCTTGTAAATTTGTGATGGTTGATGCTGTTTTTTGAACGGATGCAATCGCGCCAATTAATTGAACGACATCAAAGTTTGAGCCATTAATAACAAGGTCGATTGTTGGTGCTGTGTTCGCCAATGCAGCGACTGCACCAGGTGTTGCCTGAGCTGTTAGTTTTTTTGCTGTTACATTTTCGATTTTTACTTTGCTCGTAACGGCGTAATGAATTGTGTCCGCTACTACATTTTTTAAATTTGTAACCGAGGCAGGCACGGTTAATTCATTAATCGTTGCGTTTTGGCCATCGAAAGAGCTGCCACTTTTTAATGAAAGGGAAGTGATGGCAAGAATCTCGTTATTTTTTGCTGAAAAGGTTACATCTGCATTTAGTAGAGCATTGTTATTAGCCGCTGCTAATAAGAAGGCGACATCTTTATGTACGTTAAATACTTTCCCGTTGATTGTCAGTGCGTCGCCTTGGATTGCGCTAATCGCGCCTGTAACAGTAGTTTCTGTTACGCCTGCAGCCTGTTCAGCACGTACAACAAATGAAGCGAGTTGTCCACGTGTCACAAATCCATTTAAATCAAATGTAGAATCGGTTTTACCCGTTGTTACCTTTGCGCCGAATAAAGCGTTGATATAGCTTGCGTACTGATGCTTCGCAGTGACGTCCGTAAATGGTGCCGCTTCCTCATGAGTTAATTGGAAGCCAAGTGCAATCATTTTCGCCATTTGACCGCGTGTAATTGTTTGCGACGGCTTGAAGGTTTGATCGCTATAGCCAGAAAGAATGCCGGCTTGTACTAATGCAGCAATATACGGATAGTATTCGTCTGTAGTTTTGACATCGGTAAAATTAGGATTTATGACGTTCGCTGTATTTAAATTTAATGTTTTCGCTAAAATTTTAGCGGCCTGTCCACGTGTTACAGCTACGTTTGGACGATATGTACCATCTGGGTAGCCTTTAATGACACCACGCTCAAGTAAAGTTAAAACATTTTCATAATGTGAATTGGTAGAAGTTAAATCATTAAATGTAGCAGCGGCAGTTGGTGTAACGACTGCACTAATGCTACTTGCGATTAAAGCTGTGGAAACTGACGCTTTAATAAAACGCTTTTTAGCTGTTTTAGAATTCATGTTATTCCTCCTTAAAATCTATACAATTATAATATCGGAAAAAAATGGTGAAGTGTAACAAATGTCGTGTGAATATTGTTTGAATAAATTAGGCATAACGGATTAAAAAAAAGAACTTGTTATGAAAAGTTGGAAAAAGTGACCGATATGAATACTAACTAAGTTCATTTCGTAACGGGGAGGTTAAAGATGATGCGCATAGGATCGCAAGGAGACGCAGCAATTCAAGCGTCCAAATTTGCTACACAGAAGGCAGAGACTCCGAAAGTTGAAGCTCCAAAAGCAACGGTGGAAAGTACTATAATGAAGCAAAAGCAAACAGTAAAGCCACAAAATAATTTAGAGGAACAAAAGGATGTTGTTTCAAAAGAGAAGCTTGAAGAAGCGGTTAATTCAATTAACGAATTTTTACACACCCAGAATAAAGCATCGAAATTTGTATTTCATGATGGGCTAGACAAGTACTATGTCCAATTAGTGGATGCTGAAACAGATGAAATAATTAAAGAAATCCCGCCAGAAAGATTATTAAATGCTTTTTACGAAATGAAAAAGCTGGCTGGGATGATTGTAGACGAAAAAATTTAACTTTAGGAGGAATTAGATTATGGTAACACGTATAGGTGGACTAGCATCCGGTATGGATATCGATAGCATGGTAGAAAAATTAATGCAGGCAGAAAAGGCGCCGCTTAATAAGCTGCATCAAAATAAACAAAAATATGAATGGCAACGTGATGCATATCGCGATGTAAATAAACAACTTAAAACGTTTGATGAGTATATTCAAAAAAATATGATGTACAAAAAAGATTTTGCAAAGAAAACAGTAGTGAGCTCAAATAGTGCGGTATCGGCTATTCCAACATCTGCGCAAAATGGTCAAACGTTAAACATTGATAATGTTGAGAGAATTGCACGTGCGGGTAATACGAAAAGTGGCGATGGTAAAATTGCAGCAGGCACTGAAGGAACGAAAAAAATAAGTGAAATTACTGGGATTACACCGGGCACTGTAGAAATGTCTGTACTACAAACAGATGGGACGTATAAAGATGTTTCATTAACATTCTCAGCAAATGATTCAATTGATGAGGTCATTTCGAAATTAAAAAATGGTGAGGACGGTAAAGGGACAGGTTTAAATGCCTTTTACGATAAAGCATCGGGTAAAATCTCACTTTCTACACGTGCAACAGGTGCTGGGGAAGCATATCGAGCAGCTACACCAGATGATGCCAATCCAGGAGATTATACATTTACACCGGTTTCTGCAAGTGTTGTTGTAAAATCAGATAGCAACGATTTCTTCGGAAGCTTAGGCTTTGCAACAAAGGATTTACGTGACCCAGCAAATCAAGAGGGGGCAAGCGTAGGTAAAGGCCTAATCACAAACGGCGAAAACGCAAAATTAACAGTAAACGGCATGGAAATCGAACGCCAAACAAATACATTTGAAGTTGATGGCTTCTCTGTTACATTAAATAACACATTTAATGGTACAGGTGTGCAGCCAATTTCACTAACAACGAAAACCGACACAGACAACATGATGGAAAAAATCAAAGGCTTTGTTGAGGCGTATAATGGTTTAATCGAATCATTAAATTCAAAAACAAAAGAAAAGAAAAACCGTGATTTTGCACCGTTAACAGACGAGCAAAAGAAAGACATGGAAGAAAAAGAGATTGAAGCTTGGGAAGAAAAAGCAAAGTCTGGCATGCTTCGTAGCGACCAGCTTGTTCAAGGTGTGTTACGAAACATGCGTAACGATATGTATTCTAAAACATCTGGTTCGAGTACAGAATTCGACATGCTCTACAAACTCGGTATCCAAACTTCAGATAAAACAGCTGATAATGGTAAGTTGATTATTAAAGATGAGGACAAGCTTCGTGCAGCAATTGAAAAAGATCCAGATGCAGTGTATGAGCTATTCACAGGCTCATCAGTAGAAAATCCGGGTATTGCGGATCGAATCAAAAAATCGATTAAAGAATCTACGATAGCGATTGAGAAAAAGGCTGGTAAAGCCGATTCAGTGAACAATACGTTTAACTTAGGCTTACGTTTAAATGAGACAGAGGACCGTATTACAAACTGGAAGCGTAAATTAGCTGATATCGAAGAGCGCTACTGGAAGCAATTCGGTGCGATGGAATCAGCAATCAACAAAGCAAACCAACAATCTGCTTCACTATTCTCGGGGCAAACTCAATAATTGGAGCGAATGATTAATGGACAAGCAATTGCAGGCGCTGCTACAAATTTCAGCGAAGCTATATGATAAATTAACGACTGTTCCAGAAGATGATGTACGAGATGGGTTTATTGAAGAGATTGAGGCGATGCTAGAAGAACGCGGGCTTTTAATAGAGCAACTTTCGGAAGCTGGCTTTGTATACGACGAAACGAATAAGCTGCACCGTACATTGTTTGAGCTAGATAAAGGCATTCGCGAGCGTTTAGCGCGTGTTTTGCAGGCAGTGAAGCAGGACATGAAAGACTTACAGGCAACGAAAAAGTCTGAGCAACAATACATGAACCCATATGGTCATGTCCAAACGATGGACGGCATGTATTACGATAAGAAAAAATAATCACTTTTTTCCTAACTTTACGTGCTAAATGATTCAGAACCGATTACAATAAAGCTACAACTATAGCATCAAAAGGAGTGTCTTGATTGACAGCACAAACAAATGCCTATAATGCATACAAACAAAACAGTGTAACAACTGCCTCTCCAGGCGAGTTAACGTTAATGCTATATAATGGCTGTTTAAAGTTTTTAGGAAGAGCAAAACTAGCGATTGGGGATAAGAATATTCAGGATCGTAATTATTATATTCAGCGTTCTCAAGCAATTATCGCGGAGCTAATGTCTACATTAAATATGGACATTGAAATTTCAAAACAGATGCTGCCATTATATGAGTACATGAATCGTCGCCTAACTGAAGCTAACATTAAAAATGATGTAGCAATTATTGAAGAGGTCGAGGGTTTAGTAACGGAGTTCCGTGATACATGGAAAGAAGTTATTAAAATTACACGTCAACAGCAATATGGTAGTACTGGACAAGTATAATAATCAGTTGATAGCTGTACATTCATTACTAGAATACTTTCTAGTGAGGGGTGTACAGTTTTTGTTTGCATATTTAAAATCCATTCAATCTCTCAAAAATCTCTTTACTTCTGCATGAAAACCTTATATTGTAAATTCGAATTCCCTCATCGCAAAAAGTATTGAACAGGAGCTTTTTAGGGAATAACGGTAATAGGAGAGCTATTATGGATTTCTTTTGTGGCTAATGAAGGTGCGATTTTCATGTTAAGTACACATAAAATGGTATGAAGTGTTTATTTAATAAAACAGGATAGGTATATAGCCTTTTTTTACAGAAAAATAAAGATGTTTAAAATAGTGAATGAGTTGATAGACAGTCTTTCTTTTTTTACCGATAATACTTATATATACCTTTATCTGGTGATTTGGACGGAGGAGATTTAAATTGATTTTCAAACGAAATGAAGGTTTTCGATTTGCATTCGGAGAACCGCTTCATGCGAGCTTCGTTATTTTAATTGATGGGAAACCACAAAATTTAGAAAAGACGCAATATCCCTGTGAAATACAGGATGTTAGTCCGCGCGGTATGAAAATGTTTTCGAATGTTGAAATTGGTGAAGATACTACTAAGCTGGTACAACTTGAAATTCATTTTATTTTAGATGTCACGAAAATTCGAGCAGTTGGTGAAATTGTCTGGTCGAAAAAAGTAATCGATGGATTCCAATATGGTTTGATTTTTGATAAACAGCCGATTGTTGAGGAATTGATTGTGTCGGAGTTAAAAGGCCGACGTAAAAAGGAATTGCAGCGTAGTAAAACGTCGTAATTTGCTGACATCTTGACGTATATTGTCGAAAATAAAAATATTTTTAAAATGTAGCAGGAATACAATTAGTTATATCGAATTATAATAACATAGCTGTTATTTAAGGAGGAGTTCACATGCTAAACTTTAACATTCGTGGTGAGAACATTGAGGTAACTCCAGCGATTCGTGAGCACGTTGAGAGCAAAATCGAAAAGGTAGAGCGTTATTTCAACGATGACACTAATGCAAACGCTAACGTAAATTTAAAAGTATACAATGACAAACAAACTAAAGTAGAAGTTACGATTCCAATGAAAAATTTAACATTGCGCGCAGAGGAACGTCACAGCGATATGTATGCAGCAGTAGATTTAATCGTCGATAAATTAGAGCGTCAAATTCGTAAGCATAAAACAAAGGTGAATCGTAAGTTCCGTGAGCGTGAGGGTGCAGGTGCATACTTCGCAAATGTGACGCAAGCTGAGGCGGCAACAGAGACACCAGAGGAAGAATACACAGTTGTACGCACAAAGCAGTTTGACTTAAAACCAATGGATCAAGAAGAAGCGATTCTTCAAATGAACATGCTCGGTCATGATTTCTATATTTTCACAGATGCAGAGTCGGACAATACAAATATCGTGTACAAGCGTAGAGATGGTAAATACGGTTTAATTGAAACAAACTAAGATGAACGAGAACCTCTGATTTTTTGGAGGTTCTTTTCTTACCTCCAGTCAATAGCTTTTTAGAAAATAATTTAGATGTTGAAAAGATT
>JBEMAQ010000046.1:0-5263 GCA_040274725.1 Solibacillus sp.
GTTCGGTATGGGAACGGGTGTGACCTCTTTGCCATCATCACTTCACTTGCACATGAATGTGCTTGTATCTACGTCGTTAGTAGACGTTGATTTTTTACTGCTGTCCCTCAAGACAAGAATTAGTATATAACGAATATCAGCATGTTGCAATAGTTTTTCTGAAAAAACTTATATCATTGCATTTTATAGCTAAAAAAGGAACGTTAGAGAAATATTACATTCGTTAACTATTATAGCAAGTTCTTTTTTAAAAGCAAATAGTTCATTATTTTAATGTCCTTTAATCCTGCCGTTTCCTTAAAAAATTCTAAAAAGATATGCCCAAACGTAAAAAGCAGTGCAAAAAAGTTCACACTGCTTCCACTTCCAAAAAATCAAATTCTCTTCAATGCTACTATCAATTCATCTATCTGCTGCGATGTTGTTGCTGGACCAAATGAAATTCTCGCAAACTTCCGTGCATCACTAGTAGTATAGCCCATCGCGAGTATCGCTTTTGTCCCAGCGTCACTACGAATATCACAGGCGCTTCCTGTTGATATGCAAATTCCAACCTCATTTAATTTTAATAAAATATATTGTCCCTCATAATTTTCACAAAATAAACTACAGATTGTTGGCATTTGCTCATTACATTGAATGACCTTATACTGTTTCGGAAGCTGCCCTATTAACTGCTGCCGTAGCTCCTGATAGTACGTTTCATCATATACATACTGCTCCGTTGCCACCGCAAATGCAACAACAGCAGGTGTATCGACCGTGCCGCCTCGCAAACCGCGCTCATGTGTCACACCTGGTGTGAGTGACCGTACATTTAAAACTGGATTGATATAAATTGCTCCACAGCCTTTTGGACCGCCGATTTTATGGGCAGACACAGTGATTGCATCCACTGCATTTGAAAACGACTGAATCGCTTGCTTACAAAAGGACTGTACACAATCTGTATGCATCAAAACTCCTTCACGCCGAGCTATACGCGCAATTTGCTCAATCGGCTGGATGACACCGATTTCTGAATTAATGTGCTGAATGGAAATAATGCTCGTATCCGATCGAATTGCCTGCTCGATTTGCTGTACATTAACTGCGCCATTCGCTAATAAATCAATCTTTGTCACCTCATAACCTTGCTCCTCAAGTATATTCATTGCGGCGTGCACTGACGTATGCTCCGCTTTTGATGTAATAATATGCTTTCCTCTCGTCGATGCTTTCGCCAATGATAAAATCGCGAGTAAATTTCCCTCTGTGCCGCTTGCTGTAAAAATAATGCCGTCTGTTGACACGCCAAGCTTCTGTGCAATCACCTTTCGTGCCTGCTCCACATAGTGCTGTGCCTGCCCGCCAACATCATGCAAGCTCGAGCTATTCCCAAAATAATGCTGTGCTACTTCAACATAGCTTTGTAATGCAACCTCACTCATTGGCGCTGTCGCCGCATAGTCTAAATAAATCATCCTTTTCACCTATTCCCTCTTATTATTCAACGCTTGCCATATCAACTATTTTATGTAAATATATGTGTCAAGACAACTGTAAAGGAAAAGATGTCATGAAACAACTTCAGACGGATATTATTATTATTGGTAGTGGCATTGCAGCGCTGCAATGTGCGCGTATTTTAGGCAAAAAATTTACCATTCATCTCATTACAAAAGACTCGCTTTATACGAGTAGCTCGTACCGTGCTCAAGGTGGGATTGCAGTGGTGTCATCATCTACAGATACGGTTCAATCTCACATTGATGACACACTATCTGCTGGTGTTCATCACCATCACGAGGCGCATGTCCACTCGCTCCTTCAAGATGGCTCTACTATTATGGAGCAGCTACTTGAGCATGGTCTTCCTGTTGACCGACTAGCAGACGGCACACCTGCACTTGGGCTCGAGGGGGCTCACAGTCACCACCGTATTCTCCATGCAGGTGGCGATCAAACAGGAAAATATGTGATTGATTATTTAGTAACACGCTTGCCGGACAATGTCATCATTCACGAGCAAGAAATGGCCTTTGAATTGTTACTCAATACTAACGGTGATTGTATTGGCGTCAGTACAATGCAAAATGGAACAATCAAGCACTATTTCGGGCATCATACCATTTTAGCAACGGGTGGTGCCGGGGCGCTTTATGAATACACATCTAATTTTCAAACGAGCACGGGTGATGGCATTGCGCTTGCTTGGCGAGCTGGCGCAGAAATTAGCGATATGGAATTTATGCAGTTCCATCCTAGCCTGCTAGTTGTCAATAATGAGGGGAAGGGCCTTGTTTCTGAGGCGGTTCGCGGGGCAGGCGGTATTTTTGTCAATGAAAGACGCGAGCCAATTATGCAGGGGGTTCATCCACTGCTTGATTTAGCACCACGCCATATTACGGCACATACGTTATTTAAAAAGCGCTCGCTTGGTGAGCAAACCTTTTTAGATATTTCAAGCATTGAAGGCTTTGCGGAAAAATTCCCTACAATTACGCAGCTTTGCGAGGACAATGGCATCCAGATAAAAGATGGCCTACTCCCAGTTGCTCCAGGTAGTCATTTTTTAATGGGCGGTGTCATTGCTGATACTTATGGGCACACATCAGTTGCTCATTTATACGCAATTGGTGAGGTCGCATGCACAGGTGTACACGGCGCCAATCGTTTAGCAAGCAACTCCCTATTAGAAGGGATTACATTCGGCCATCAGCTTGCCGAACATCTACTAACAATCGGCTGTAATCAAACAAATTTCATCTTAAATCAAGATAGTCAGTATACAAGCTCACCACAGCTCTTACAAAAGTCGCTACTAAAAAAGCGCGTGAGTGAAGCACTAGGCATTATCCGTAGTAAAGAAGCAATGGTGCAATTTAAGCAGCAGCTTCCTACATTTTCGGAGCTAGTCAATCCCCCGCTTAAAGCGTTATCTGCACAAGAGGTTGAGCTTACATTTATGCATATTGTGGCACGACTAATGGTAGAGGCGGCACTTACACGAACAGAATCTCGCGGCGCACATATTCGCGAAGATTATGTAGACAGTGACCCGATGTGGACACAGCGATGGATTATTTTTAAACACCAACAAATGAAAGTGAGGAATTCTCTGTATGAACAGCATCAAGCTCGAGAGCATGCTTAAACAATTTTTTAATGAGGATATTGGCGATGGTGACCTATCAAGTGAGTATTTATTTACACCGCTTGACCAAGGCTCCTTTTCCTTTTATGCCAAGCAAGACGGCATTTTTTGTGGTGCTGAAATTATCGAGCGTGGCTTTTCATTACTCGACCCAACACTACACATTACACTTACTAAATATGATGGTGAGGCAATCAAAACAGGTGACGTCCTTGCCGTAATAGAAGGCTCACTGCAAAAACTATTAACAGGCGAACGCGTCATTTTGAATTTAGTACAGCGCATGAGTGCCATCGCTACAGCAGCACATACCGCCGTAGCCATCACAGCCAGCACAAACGCGAAAATTTGTGACACACGTAAAACAATTCCAGGCCTGCGTATGCTTGATAAATATGCAGTGCGCACAGGTGGCGCCTTCAATCACCGTAGCGGTCTATACGACTGCATTATGCTAAAGGATAACCACATCGCCTTCGCAGGAAGTATTACAAATGCCGTACAAACAGCACGCAAAAAAATAGGACACACGACAAAGATAGAAGTAGAAATTGAAAGCTATGAGCAACTACTTGAAGCGATTTCTGCTGGTGCTGACATTATTATGTTCGACAACCGCACTCCAGAAGAAATCAAGGCGTGGCTACCGGTTGTACCGAGCCATATTGCAACAGAGGCTTCAGGGGGCATTACACTCCAAAATCTATGTGCGTACGCGGAAAGTGGCGTCGAGTGGATTTCCCTCGGCGCACTGACACATTCTGTACACGCCTTTGATATTAGTGCACTTGTACAACCGAAAGGAGCGAATCCCATTGTCAATCGCTAATTTATTAAGTTCATCTCTATTACCTGAGCATTATCGTACACTTTCTACAAGCGAACTGGAAGAAAAAATTGCAGCAATCAAACAGCGCCTAGGCAATAAATTATTCATCCCTGGCCATCATTACCAGCGCGATGAGGTCATTCAATTTGCCGATGCAGCGGGCGACTCCTTACAGCTTGCTCAAATTTGTGCTGCGAATACCGAAGCCGAGCATATCGTCTTTTGCGGCGTACATTTTATGGCCGAAACAGCTGACATGCTCACAACACCTGAGCAAAAGGTCTACTTACCTGATATGCGCGCCGGTTGCTCAATGGCAGATATGGCAAATATTTATCAAACGGAGCAGGCTTGGACACAGCTCCAGGGACTTTTCGGCGATACAATCATCCCGTTAACATACGTAAACTCAACAGCGGCTATTAAAGCTTTCACAGGACGCAATGGCGGTGCATGTGTTACATCGTCAAACGCACGCACAATGGTAAAATGGGCATTCACACAAAAACAGCGTCTTCTTTTCTTACCTGACCAGCATTTAGGTAGAAATACTGCCTTTGATTTAGGGGTACCGTTAGAACAAATGGCTGTCTGGAATCCTCATACAAATAAACTAGAAACAGAGCAGCCAATCGAAACAATTCGCGTCATTTTATGGAAAGGTCACTGCTCTGTACATGAAGGCTTCACACCAAGCAATATCCATGAGGTACGAAAACAACACCCAGATATGCGTATTATTGTACATCCTGAATGCAGTCGTGAAGTCGTTGCTCTAGCTGATGACGCAGGCTCAACAAAATATATTATCGATACAATCGAAAATGCACCAGCCCAATCAAAATGGGCAATTGGCACAGAAATGAACTTAGTCACTCGTCTAATTAAGCAGCATCCGGATAAACAAATCATTTCATTAAACTCAAACTTCTGTCCTTGCTTAACGATGAATCGCATTGATTTACCTCATTTACTATGGTCGCTAGAAAGTATTGAAGCTAGCACACCAATAAATCAAATTACAGTAGACGAGCATACGACGAAAGAAGCTGTACTATCCTTACAGCGCATGTTAGAAAGAGCCTAAATTTTTATTTCAGCATTTAATAAAGCGCCCTAAATTTGAATGATCAATTTAGGACGCTTTTCATTTACGATGAATTGTAATCAAGAAAATATTTATGACAGAAAACTGTATACAAGGCGTTTGAAGATGAACTACTACATTTAACTTAACAAACTATTCTATACGAAAAAACACGCACAAAGCTGTGCGTGTTTTTTATGCTATGACCCGT
>JBEMAQ010000047.1:0-4980 GCA_040274725.1 Solibacillus sp.
TTATATTTAATTTTCAATGAAATAATGTACCTTTTAACTTTATAAAGCATACAAACTAAACCTAATAACGTTCCCAAATAAAAGCTTGGGAACATTTCAAACAGCGACAAACACTGTTAAATCAGCGTTTGTCGCTGTTTTTTATAGAAAATAATGCTCCGAGACGCTGTGAAATATGGGTTTATGGAGGATTGTGTGTTTCGATTCGCCTGAGTGTTTAGGGGCTTCGTCAGATTTACAACATAGAAGTTACCAAACGAGGGTTTGTGTGCATAGAAATAATAGTTTTTTGTATAAAATGTTATAATTTAGAAAATAAAGAAGGGTGATGAAAAGCTTATTTTTAAAAAAAACTACATACTAATAGCAGTCATAAGTTTAATTTTTGTAACTGGTTGTTCAGACGATTTTAATGAGGAGGCAATAGAACAAAATACACAAGTTGAAAAGCCTTTAGATGATAAAAATGATTATGAAAGTACAATAAAAATCACTGACGATAAACAAGCTGAACAGATAAAAGCAATATTAAATAATATTGAATGGGAAAATGCGAAGGTTGAGATGGTGGCACCTCCTGATTACAACTTTAAACTGGTTATCGAAACTGAAGTGACTTCATATAACCTTTGGATTAGTCCAAACAAAAACAAAATAGAAATTACGATACCCTATAACCATAAATATGCTCAAGTAAACGAAAAGACATCCGCAGAGCTATTTGAATTACTTACTGGGAACAAGTTATCTGATATATAAATTGTCTTTTAATTTTAGTGCGAGTGTATAGATTATTCTTTTTTTATTGCAATAACGTTCCCAAATGTAAGTTAGGTAACATTTTAAACAGCGACACACACTGATTTAAAAGTGTGTGTCGCTGTTTTTTATAGAAAATAATGTGCTGAGATGCTGCGAAAAAATTATTTTAAAGAGGACTGTTCGATCCACTTATTCTGATTAGTTGCTTAAAAAACTGTGTCTAACTTTTAGGGTTCACTTCAGTTTTTATAATATACAACGTCTCTTTTTTATTCTTCTATAAATAAAGCATCATATAAATAACTTCCAAATGGATACAAAAAAGACATATTTGTGTGCTAACCTATATTTGGAGGTGAAGATATGATTTTCAAGCTTCTTTTAGTGGAAGATGATGCTGAGATACGAGAAATTATTACAGATTATTTCATACAAAAAAGTAATGGAGATTTTAAGATAGATTCGGCCAGGACAGGAAATGAAGGGCAACAAAAAATCGTTGAAGACGAATATGATTTAATACTTCTAGATGTCATGTTGCCAGAGGTCGATGGATTTACAATTTGTAGGGAGCTTAGGAAAAAAAGTGATGTTCCGATTATATTTATTACTGCAAGGCACACAGAGAATGAAAGGCTACATGGATACCATCTCGGATGCGACGACTATGTAATAAAACCATTTTCTTTAGCAGAGCTTTATGCAAAAGTAAATGCATTACTCCGACGATCAAAAGGTATGGTAAGAAATGAAATGATGGTGGCAGGATCAATAAAACTAGACCCATATCGATGTATAGTTTTTCTAAATGATAAAGAAATCATTCTTGCACCTAAAGAATTCTCAATTTTAAAAATACTTATGGACAACGCTAGTAAAGTAGTAAGTCGAGAAAGCCTGCTTATTAAAATTTGGGGATACGATTTTGAAGGCAATGATCGAGTGGTAGATAACCATGTTAAAAAGCTGCGAAAAGCCTTAGGCAGTGCTTCTACTCAAATAAAAACAGTCTTTAAAAGAGGTTACAAACTGGAGGTACAATGATGAAAAAGAACAAAACAAAGCGCTCGACCTATTTGCGGATATTTAGTTCGTTTTTGGCTATATATCTAATCCTTATGATAGGATTCAGCATTTATCTTGTATTTCAGCAAAAGAAAATAGCTGAAATGGACCTACGTTCATACGCATTACAAGTAAGTGCTAAATTTGGGGATATCCTAAAAGAAAATATGGACAGCGAGAATCATATTAAGGACATTACCCTATTAAATAAGGAAATTGCAAATGAGGTAGATTCCTTCACTTCTGAACTTACAGAAATAGCTATATTTACAGGTGAGTACAAACTGATTTTTAATACGACTAATTACTGGAAGGTTAGTTATTCAAATAATGATGTTAAGAAGTTTTCAACAGAATACGGTTTTATTAATCCTAAAGATTGGTATAGCGAAGAAGATATAAAAGGCATTGAAAGATATTTATATGCTCAACCAAAGGCCAAAAAGGAAGGAGATTTATCAGGTTACTTAGTTGATGTAAAGGGTTTTTGGGTTGATAATGAGAACATTATTCCTGAACAAATTAGCGTAATTGAAATGTATGCCCAGAAATTTGATGAAAATGGGGATGTAGTTGCAAGCGGAGGTATTCCGGACACTTATACTGATTACCGCTCAAATTATAAAAATTTTGAAGGATTACCGTACTTTGAATACGGTAGTGTCATACCAGAGAATACCGGTAATCCAAATAATAAAAAACAGAATGAGCTACGGCAATTGGTGATAGATCCTGAATATTTAGAAGACGCTTTATCACATTTCATGCTAATGCTAACAAAGCCACTTTCGCAACGAGGAGATTTATTAAACTATCGTTTTTATCAATTACAACCTTATCCAACAGCTTTTTATGATGGACAAGACCTATTTAGTGATTTTTGGTTTGTTTTTGGTCGTGACGTTAATTTGTGGGAACAATGCTCTAACACATTAGTCTTTGTTTGGATTTCTTGTTTCATCATATTTATGATTGTTGCATTTATACTCTCTAGACAAACTTATAATACTTATCAGAAGAGAGAGAACCTTGATAGACAGCGGAAGGAAATGACAAAAGCGTTGGCCCATGATTTAAAAACCCCTTTAAGTATTATTTCGGGATATGCCCAGAACTTACAAGAAAATATCTTTACAGAAAAAAGGGAGCATTATGTTAAACACATTCAGGCAAATATAGACCGAATGGATAGAATTATAAGGGAGATGTTAGAGTTAACAACATTGGAATCAAATTCTCTTGAAATCACTATTAAAAATTTTCCACTAAACGAGCTGTGCAACGAAATTTTAATTCGCTATAAGCAGGTTTGTGCAGAAAGACGAATAACTACAATTCTTCAAGGGGAGGCATATATCCAGGCGGATCGTTCTTTAATTGGGAGAGTAATAGACAATTTTTTCATTAATGCGATCGAAAATATGCCTGAAGCGGGCGAAATTCGCATCACAATTTGCGACAATACACTTGAAATATTCAATAGTGGTAGCCATATACCTGAAGAAAAAATCGATGAAATATGGCTGCCTTTCAAAAAAGGTGAAGCATCACGTGGGAATACAAAAGGTACAGGTCTAGGATTAAGCATATCACGCTCAATATTAGAATTGCATAAATTCCAATATGGTGCTAGAAATTGTGAAGACGGAGTAATTTTTTGGTTCAAATTCCGGTGAGATAATTGACATGTACAACTAAAGATAGGTTAAAAAGTTCTTAAAGTAACTGAAGCAGTAGTATTAACTCTTCAACAATCGGGCGCAATTGCTGAAGATTAAAGATTTATAAAGCATACAAGATAAACCTAATAAACGTTCCCAAATCAAAGTTAGGTAACTATACGCCCCATTCATTGCTTTGAATGGGGTATTTGTTTTGGATGCTTATTCAATAAGAGATTCCGTAAGATTTATGCGGATTTACAACGCTAAGCACTTAAAGGTACTAGACAACGCTTTATAAAATCGATTATTTTTTAAAATCTATATTTTTTTTTAGTATCATTAATAAAGAGAAAATTATAATTTCGCCAAGCAACAACTTCCAAAAAACAGGGTTTATTTGATCTGTAATTGTACCTCCAACACCACCATTGGCAAATTTATATAACCATACGTGTTCTCCCCAAATAAACATCAACATTATTTGAGTAACAATTATTATTAAAAAAACAAAAAAATATATAAACATAATTATAAAAAAACCCCTTTGTTGTAAATTTTTACTATAATTTATTTTACATTATGTTTGATTTAATAAATACAAGGAGTACCTATATTTTTATACAAACCTATACAAAATAACGTTCCCAAATGGTAGTTAGGGAATCAAAGCCCCCTATTCAATTGAATAGGGGGCTTTGATTGTATATTACTATTTTTTCACGTATTCACAAATCGCATAAATCACTTGTTCTTCTTTGCTTTCAAATGCTGTATCAAATTTTAAGCGTTGTCCCTCAAAACTAAATGCATCGAGTAAATAGGGGATACGTGGCTGTTTGTAGGCACTACTGTTCGCGATACAACGTTCCCAAATCTCCTCGATGAACGCTGGTGAATAATGACGATGCGCAGCTGCTTGTTTAAGTGCTGCTTTCTTTATCTGTATGTACCCTTCCCAAATATTCTTGCGCGTGATTTGGTACCACATGTTTGCTCGTATTTCTTCCTCGTCTAATACAACAATTGTTTCAATATTTCCTTTTACATCATTTGTTGTATTAGCGTGTGTTGGCGCGTCCGTACAATTGAATGTCATGCCAGCAGGTAATCGCTCGGCTAAAAAACGATTTAGGGCTTCTTGTGTGACCTTCCAGCCATCTTTTCGTGATGTTGGTGCAATCCCCTCCATTTCGCCTTGTCGTAGCCATCTACGCACAGATTCGATGTTGCTCGTAATCTTGTAGGTTTTTAATACATCAAATGTTTCATAAACAGTGTAAAAACGTTGTGTTTTCATATCACGCAACTCCTTTTTTAAATAATACAACGAATGATGTATTAAATCAAATACAACGATTGTTGTATTAACGGGTTCTGGGGTAGCGCTAGAAAAAGGAAGATTTACAATGGTAGGCCAAAAAACGTCCCCAAACGTGAACTGCACCCCATTTGTTAGACACAATACTAACGAATGAGGTGTTTTTTTCAT
>JBEMAQ010000048.1:0-4399 GCA_040274725.1 Solibacillus sp.
GCAACCGGTTAAAATCAGCACGTGTATGATTCAGTTCACCTTCAAACTCACATTGTAAGCCCGAATTCAAAAAAATAAGCGCACCTCACGGCACGCACGACGAATGGCCAGCTTTCTGATGTTTTTTTCAGAAAGCTGGCTTTATTATACACACGTGGCTTGAATCGACTCGGACCAAGGCATGTATTGGTGTAATAATTCTGGCTCTTGATGAATTGGCAAGTTGGGCAGGTCCGTCAAAATTTTGACGAGATATTTATAGAAATCTACGCCATTCGCTTTTGCTGTCTCCGCTAGACTTAAGCAGATCGCATTGGCTTTTACGCCCGCTTCGCTGACAGAGAAGAGCCAGTTCTTCCTTCCAATCACGGTTGGACGGATCGCATTTTCAGCTGGGTTATTATCAATTTCGATGTGCCCGTTATACAAAAAGGCCTTTAGCTCTTTTTTTCTGCTCAGTGTATACTCGGTTGCCGTAGCTAACGCGTTTTTGCCAAAGAATGGCGACTTTTCAAGCCAGTTAAAGAACTTCCGAATGATTCGTCTCGCATAGCGACGCCTCATTTTTTGTCGTTGCTTTGGTGGCAGTCCCTTGAACTGCTGCTCTAATGCATAGAGCTGATTGCAGTAGGCCAAGCCAATCCGTCCGTTTTTGCTATCGACCTTTAACCAATAGCGTCGAACGTGCGCCCAACAGTTTGCGAAGGTGACGTTTGGCAATTTGCCATAAGCCGAATAGCCATCACAAATAACCGTTCCCTCAAAACCAGTTAAATACTTCTCCAATACAGCTCGGCTTCTTGTTAAGGCATGTTCAAACAAAATGATTACTGGTCCTTCCGTAGGAACTGTTCGGAATACCCAGTTATACGCATTTGATTGCGCCCGTTTACCATCTGAACGATTCAATACTTGGGCAACGGTTTCATCAATATGAAGGAGCGATTTCGTCGAAAGGACATTTTTCATTTCTTCATAAATCGGCAGTAGCCACTCTGTGGCGGTACGAATCACCCAATTGGATAGGTTTTTATCATTGGTGATGAAACCTGCACGTGCCCATTCCTTCACTTGTCGATAGAGAGGTAAGTACAGTGAGAATTTATCATAGACGATTTTAGCCAACACCGTTGGTCCCGCAATGCTACGGGGAATCACGGCCGTTGGCGCTTTACCACGCTCAATAAACGTGTTTTTTTCGTTATCTTTTTTACATTGTTTGCACTCATAGGCATGCTCAATATGCTGCACGCGTACTAACTTGGCTGGAATAAACATTGCTTCTTCACGGGCAATCATGGAGCCAATTTCATGTAGCTGACTTTGGCAACAGTCGCATTGAAGGGTTGTTGGATGGTGGTGAATTTCCTCCACTTCCACGCCTTCTATGAATGAATCGTTACGCTTCTTTTTCTTTAGACGGGTCACTGTATACGTGACAGTTTCCGTGATAGCAATAGGTAAGCCTTTGAAGTAATCGCTAGCTTTTCCCCTGCTCCACACCGTACGTGAGATTTTCACCTCATACGGCGTTCTATCTTAATGTTCTTGGATAATTTCAGCCAAATTACAGCTCTTACGATATTTGTTAAGTTTCTCAAGTTGTTTTCCATTCAACTTAAGTTCGTTCATGTATCGTACAATCGTTTTCTCTGTTGTTGCGTGTATTAGTTTATGAATGGATTTATGTACTATAACTAGGTTTTTAAATTCATCTGTTCCACCTAATGATTTAGGTTTTATATGGTGACAGTGTACATCATCGCTATAAACAAATGATCCTGTTACACTACAATTACCTTTTTGCATTGAATACTTTGAAAGTTTGTTATCGATATATTCAATCGTATGTTCTTCATGCATCTTTTGCATCATCAACTGTAATTCAATAATTATGCTGCCTTTTAAATTTTTGTGTTCAGCTCTACCCTTGCGGGTATAATTACAGATATTTTGATTGAAATTCATATTATTTAATGTTCTTATATCCGCTAGAGGATGTAAGTGTATCCCTATTATTTCGAAGGTACGATAGTTATTTATATTGTACAGTTTATAAATTTTCGAAGGGTTTTTAGGAATATCATATTTCCCTACAGATTTTAATCGATTGTATAAGGTTCGGAGTAGTCGATAGGCAATTTCGGAGAAATCAATATTTACATGAGTTGCATTTCTATAGTAGTTTTTAATACCTATAACGTAGTTATTATAATGAGTTACTGTTCTAAAGGTGGGTTCCTTTTGTATTCCCTTAATCAGACTTCTAAGCTTTTTAATTATCTCCATTTTTCTTCTAGGTGAAACATTAGTTATGGCTACAAATTTGTGTTTCTTTCGTTTAGCTATTAAAGTGAATCCTAGAAATTCTGATTTATTCTTTCTAATATTTGTAACTTTTGATTTTTCAGGAGATATCTCTAAATCTAAGCTATCTTTAAGATAATTCCGGACGGCATGATAGATTTTATAAGCAGTCTTATGATTTCTTGTGAAAATTTTAAAATCATCTGCGTATCTAACAATAAACATTTCCTTAAGCTTTGTTCCTTTCAAAGCCTTGTGTTTTTTTCCGTTACTACTGTAATTATACCTAGTTTTAATATTTTCCCATTGATTTGCTATCCAAATATCTAAATCATTTAACACAATATTAGACAACAGAGGTGAGAGTATGCCACCTTGTGGTGTCCCTTTCTTTGGAATTCCAACTCCATCTATTGGAGCTTTTAGCATCTTGTTAATAATAGCCAGAATTCTCTTATCTTTTATCCCGATGTTATACAGCTGTTTCAGAAGTTTATTGTGATTTACATTATCGAAAAATCCTTTTATGTCTATATCTACTACGAAGTGTAACTTATTTCTGTTTATCAAATGCTGACTTCTAGCGATTGCATGTTTCGTACTTCTATTTGGTCTGAATCCATAGGAGTGGTTGTAAAATTTAGCTTCACAAATAGGCTCTAAAATCTGTTTAAACATTTGCTGAATTAACCTATCTTGCATCGTTGGTATTCCTAATGGTCTTGTTTTACCATTACTTTTTGGAATTTCCACTCTACGCACATTGCCAGGTTTGTAATTGCTAAGGCTGTTTCTAACCATAGTGATTAGTGCTTCTTCAGATTCCATTTTGAAGTCTACTATCGTTTTACCATCTGTACCTGCCGTCTTTGAACCAGTATTATTTTTAATGTTTCTATACGCAAGTAAGATGTTATTTCTTTCTATAATTTTGCTATACAAGTCGTATCCTTCTAGTCCATCATGTTTGCTTCTATCATAAAGGTCATCGAATTTTTCTTGCATATTATAGTATTCATTATATCGTAGTTGTGTACTCATTGATGGCGTATTTCCCTTTCCATAGAAAAGTCCCATCATCCTACTCGACCCCATGAGTTACATTTGTCTTGTAATTATTTTTAAACATTAAGACTCAGGGCTATCCCTCCGCAGCTTATTATCACTGTTTTATTGGTACTGTGCCCTTGCTCTCACAAGAATCAAAATTATTTCGGCTTATTTCCCGCCTTATTAATACCGTCCCGATTATAGTCGTTAGTTAGACGTATCTTGCTTTCCACGTTCCAATTAACCTAGCTTTACATACATCTTTAGGTTGTTGCTCTAGGCCTGTGAAATTATAGATTCATGGTTATCTATCTCGAATTTCATAACAAAGACTTTTACTTTTCGGTATTTCACACCACTGAGTGGTATACATCTTTCGAGTGTATTGAAGATTTAGACCCGTACATTCACAACTTTGTCAGTTCTTATAGAACATTCTAACCATGGACATTTTTTAGCATCCCGACCTATCAGTAGCCTTATTACTGTAGTAGTTAACTTAGGCTACTTTCAGCCGACTTCACCTGGCTTCATACAATTTAACAACTATAATTATTATTTGCATGCAGGAGTATTAGATAATTCGCTTTAGCTCAACATGACGGCTTTCATTTCGAATTTCAGTTAATTAGTTATATCCTCATTATTTAGGGGACCTCACATTTCATGCCTTAGCATTTATGGTGAAACGTGTCACACCTTTGTTCTTCTGTTTGCTCAGGCTCATTAAAAGATGGATCATCGTCGAATAAAGAACATTGTCCATCTGGCGCTTGGTATTTTGATTTCTCCGAGCGTGAACCATAAATCATTTTGGTTAACTGACGAACTTGTGCTGTTAACAGTTCAATCTGGTTTAACAATGCTTGATTTTGTTTCGTTAAATCCGTATTTTGTTGTTTTAAGAATTCAAGTTGCTCTTCCACTAATTGAATCATTTTCTCAGACGTATCCATCCAGCTTCACCACATTTCCGTTCAGTTTATCGTAAGCGTCAAATACACCACACCTTCAACGAATTCAACTGACATGAGACAATCAT
>JBEMAQ010000049.1:0-3310 GCA_040274725.1 Solibacillus sp.
ATATCAGTTATGCAAATCACGCCTCTGATACATAGAAAGCGTGAAATGACATGACACTGCAGCAATGATAATGGTAAGAAGAATGTAGAATATGTTAAACCCTTTTTCCACCAATGCCGCTCCCGGAAAATAGAGGAAGGGCGTTAGAAAGCCTAAAAAATCAACGGTTCCAACATATTCGATGATCACCATGAGTACATAAGAGGTTAAGACGAAGAGTACCGATATTGAAAGCGCCCTCTTATTGCTTTTGCATCTTGCCGCAAGCAGCATGCCCACCGACAAAAACAACACTTGTATTAAAAACATAGCCAGCATGGTAATCCCGATTGCGCCTAAAATGCTTTCCCCTTTCGCTTGGGTAGCCAGCATCCCGATGTTAGCAATGATTGCGGTCAAGGTCATAGCCGCAACATTCAGGACAGCCGCTATGATTTTACCTTTAATGATGGTTTTACGGGGATACGGCTTTGTAAAAATAAACTCTGCTGTTCTGTTTCGTTCTTCCTTGGCGATTATAGTTGTTCCCAAAACCGCCGCATGGGTAAAAGCCACAAGGGAACACCACATATACATGCCGAGATAGTATCCCAGCGGGGAATTTATGGGGATTGTTTCCATTCCGACCATTCCATAGGCAATCAACATGATACGGGGTACTTTTTCAAGCAGAGCCATAATAGCATCTCCCGACTCTACCACCACCGGATATTCTCCTGCGGCGATCGCAACCAGACCAAGCATTGCTACCACCCAAATCAAAAGACCTTTTCTGTTATCCTTTAACTCTCTAAATATAATTGCTGTCATTGACTTTCCCCCTTTACAGAACCATTTTCATGTCTTTTCTTACAAAAATCGTATAACCTGAAATCAAAAATGTCGTGAGCAGGGCAAGGTACAAAATCAAGTATCCTGTTTCATAGCCGCCCGATGCCTGAATGATGTTGACGTTAAAATATTTGAAGGGCGAAAATAATCTTGCTACCTGGCTTTGTACTACGCTGGAATACATACCGATGAGATAAAATCCAAAGGAAATACCCAACGCAAGGGGCAGGGTGGAGCCAATCCTTGATAACAACACCCCTATTGCCATGCCCAACAGCAGAAAGAATAGCTGCAGGAGAGGAAATAGCAAATAGAGCTGAAAGAATATTGTAAATGAAAAGCTCTGACCTGGTATTGCTCTAACCGCCCACAACGATGCTGCAAAATAGCAGATGGCGGTAATAAGCAGACAGCAGCACGCCGCCGCCAGCTTAGACAGATAAACGCGCTTTCTTGTGTAAGGCTTGGTCATTAAGAAATCAGCGGTATTCTGCATATGTTCCTTGGTGATGATGGAAAGTCCTAAATTTATTGCCTGGATTGCTCCTGCCAACAGCGCAAAGCTACCATAGACACCATAGATGCCCATGCCGGTGAAAAATGTTTCGGGGTTTACCCCCATCGCCTCTAAAAAAGCATTGCCTTCCAGCAGAGCTATAGAGGACGGATCTTTCGTAAACGCGGCAGACACAGATAGCAGCGCAAGGATTGCGGCGGAAATCCCAATAGACCAAGCAATTACAGAACCTTTGTATTGTTTCATTTCAAATCGAAAGATACCCATTTGCTTCCCTCCTTTACTGGTAGTAATGCATGAAGATTTCTTCAAGAGACGGCTCTTCAATCAAAATATCAGTTGCTTTTAACGGTTGAATGGCATCGATCAAGCGGTTGACGCTGCCTTTATAGATAAAACTAATTTCACCACCATTTTTCTCATACTTTGTAATCCCATCCAAGGATAAAGAACGGTCTGAAATATTACTTTCCACACTAAGATGGACTTTTTTGTAAGCATCAGCCCGCAGCTCATGGATGTTTTGCAGGCTGATTACTTTTCCTTCTTTGAGGATAGCGATTCGGTTGCACATCTTTTGCACTTCACTGAGAATGTGAGAAGAAAACAGGATGGTAACACCTTTATTGTTTTCCTCTCGAAGTATATCAAAAAAAGTCTGCTGCATCAGAGGATCAAGTCCGCTGGTCGGCTCATCCAAAATAACAAGTCTGGGAGAATGGAGCAACCCCGCGACAATTCCAACTTTTTTCTTGTTTCCGAAGGACAGATCACGAATTTTACGGCTGGTATCAAGCTTCAATCTTTCGCTGAGTTCTGCAATTCGTTTAGAACAATCCTTTCTGTACAGCGTCGCAGCGTAATTTAATAAATCCTTGACCGTCATGCCTTCATAAAAAAATGTTTCCGACGGAAGGTAGCCCACATCCTGTGCAATGGAAGGCGCTTCTTTAATACAATCCTTTCCAAAGATTTTGGCACTTCCCGAAGTGGGGTAAATCAACGCCAGCAGAGTACGGATGGTGGTGGATTTCCCAGCGCCGTTTGGCCCTATAAAGCCGAAAATTTCGCCCTCTTCAACCGAAAAAGTCACATCCTCGATGCCTCTTTGCTTGCCGTAGAACTTTGAGAGATTATCAATCTCAATTATATTTTTACTCATAATCAAACCTACCTTTCTTTAAATTATTGATACAACAGCTTACGAAGCAATTGGAGATATCCCTCCAATTCTTTCATGCACTGGTCATAATGAGACTTGTAATTCTCAATATCACCTCCGCAGGCCAGCAAGCTATTCATAAAACCGTCCATCGTCCATAAGATAATTTTTTGTGCCTTTTCAGCATCGATGTCCGACCTAAGCAATGACCTGTCAGCGTTTTTCACAATCCGATCCAACAATATGCCGGCGGTCAAATCAGGTACATCTTTGGGCAACCCCTCCGGAAAAACCTCTTTTAATGAAAAAGCCGCTTTAACCAAAAAGTCCATGACATACGGCTGTTCAAAGCTTAAATCTAGTTCCATTTTTGACGCTTGCCAGATGTTTTGAAGGAAGTCGTTTTTTTCCAAAACAATCTCTTCAAACTTTGTGTTGACAATGTTTAAGGTATATTTCAGAAGAAACAGGAACACCCCCTTTTTAGTACCGAAATAGTGAAACAGCAATCCTTTTGATATTCCGGCACGCTTGACGATCTCGTCCATATTGGCATACGCATAGCCTTTGGAAAACTCTTTCAGGGCTTCCATGATAAGGCGTTCACGCTTTTCTTCCTCCATCGTCATAATTTTATGATCTGCAATTTCATATTCGCCGATAAATTCAGTATTATTACTCTTACGAGCCATTATTACTCACCTCCATTTCTATCCTATTGACTTTTAAGTCAATAAAAGTATAACAAGTATCGACTTAAAAGTCAATAGGAAATGTGGAGAAAATAGGTAAATAGTGTT
>JBEMAQ010000050.1:0-3257 GCA_040274725.1 Solibacillus sp.
GCTCTGTATTTTTTATCTGAAGGAATAATATTAAAAGAGGTACCTGGTCGAACAGAATGCAAACTTTTTGTTCATTACCACAATAAACACCCCTTTATAGATTTTTAATAATCAAAATATAGCACAATAAATCACAAAATGAAAGCGCTCCCTATACTGTTGTATTAGCTTCTATCACTATATTAATAAGGTAGCTGAAAATATGAGATTATTTTATATAAATCTGTCGAGATATTCTTTCGCAGCTTTTTTAAAATAACCAACGGGGTGCGTGTATTTTTTGTGAGCAACGTAAGAGATATGTTTTGCCACATTATCAAGTGTAGATCTATCGGCAATTTGTTGGTATAGCGGATAAACTTCTAATTTAAATTGTTCAACCAGTTCCTTGTCATTACTAGACACAACATCATAACGTATTAACCATTCCGTGAATTTATCATCAAATGTGGGTGTATTGTTTTGCGGTTGTTCGTCATATTTATTTTCTAACCAAGGTTCAGTATGTTCAGGTTGCCAAGTAAATAAATAGCCAGTTACAGGGTTTCCACGTGTATTTCTTTTTATTTTCTTAACCTTTAAATTTTTAAAAAAAGGGCTTAATTCTTGTAAAGTAGGTTTGATTATAGCCCTATCAATTTCACTGGGGCCATAATACTTTGGCATATCTAGAAGTACTTTAAATTCTTCAATTTTAAATTCTTTTTTACCAATTGTGCGCCACTGTTTTAATAAACGATACATTGTCTTTGCATAAGTGGAACGTATTGCTGTAAATTCTGCAAGTTCATATGTCGTAAAATTTGCACTCAATCTATTTAAGATATATTCAAAATTATTAGATAATTCTATTTCTACTGTTTTATCTTTCAAATCGACTTCAAACCAATTAAACAAAGTCATCGCTCTAATTTTATAATCAGTCTTTTCGACATAATTCAATTGAGTAACTTTTCTGGCAACATTCTCCATAGTATCTTCCCATCTTTGATTATGTTTTTTTGAAAAATTACTTAACTCCTTTAAATCATAAGTATCAAAATAAAGACGAGTAGTACCATGTTCTCTAGCCTTAGATAGTACCGAAAAGAAAAAATTCATTTCTTCAGATGTCCATTTACGCATTATCATACTGTTTAAATCATTATGATGTTTCACTACTTCATTTCTCATAAAGAACTCCTTTAAAACTTTTTCTTTATAATAACGAAAAAGTTTTAAAAAGAAAAGAATTTTATTTGTTCTCTAATAGCTACATTTATTCTTTATAAGAGCTACATTTGTTCTTTATGAAGCTACATTTGTTCTTTATGAAGCTACATTTGTTCTTTATAAAGAGGCCTAAACCCTACTCTCCCAAGGGCTAAAAATCGTCTAAACATATATCTAAACATATATCAAACATAGATATATAAACATTTATCTATTTATCGTATTTTGCTTAAACAGAATTTCGATAAAAAAAAGAGAAAAGAAAAAATAAAAAAGGAAGCCTTGCTGACGCAAGCCATTAAAAAAAGGGGCAAAGCCCCTTAAACCCCTTATTTTCAAGAAAAAGGGGGATCGTTGTATGAGAATGTTTGAAAATCTAAGTAATCTCGGATAAATTGCTGCATTTACAAGCATGCTAACGCATGGTCAAGGGTTAGCACCCTTAACAAACCTCTGAAATACGCTCAGAAGCAAATTAGAGGGGGTTAGAAGCGTTTTAAAACTATTGTAGGGTATTTGTATGCAAACGTGTATAAAACGTTATGAGTCCTTTTAATTTGCGTATTTTGATAATAAAAAGCACTCACATATATATGAGTGCTTTTTATTATCATTTTTGATTGTTGTCGTTATTTTTTAAAAAATAAGAACAAACTAATACTATTATTATAAGAAATACTATATTAGCTAACATTGAATCCACTGGAGAATAAAGGGTAAAAAGATACTGGCTTATAGCTACTATAAAACCTAAAATTAAACTTTTAACAACATTATTCATATGTATCACTGCCAAGCAAAATGACTTAATTGTTTAGTGAAAAAATTGTAGTCGGCTTTAATACCTTTTGTAATTGGGTAGTTACTTGCAATACTTGATAAATATGCACCAATAGCAGCTCCAGCTGATGCTCCTGCAACCCCACCCATCAGACCACCAAGTCCAGTTGAACCGCCAGCAATAGCAGCTTCTTTCAATGCTTCTGCATGATGAGAATCTAAATATATTCTAGCTCCCCACCAATGAAATTCAATATCATTTTTCCCAGCTGCACTACTTCGAAAAGCAGTTGAAGTTTCCTCAACTACACCACTTTTAGTCTCACTATTAAGTTTTACATCATTAGCTTTAACCTCTTGGTTAGACATATCAATATAAGCGTTAGCTTTTTCAATTTCAGAATCACTTAAATATTGATGCGCTTCACTACTTAAAGTGAATTGATTGTCTTGAACCATTACATAAGGATCAATTTTTAAAATTTCAGAATTAGATATTTCTAAATATTCCGCGCTTGTTGAAGTTTCGTCGGAAGAAGGTTCAACATATGTTGTTGGACTTTCTTCAGCATACACTGACCCACTAACAAATGTTGCTGAAGCGATGGGCGCTAGTGTTAAAACTGAGGCACCGATAATTAGACTTTTCTTGAAATTCATACTGTCTCCTCCTATTTTTTTCTGAATAACTTATCATCTATATTTTCAACCTAACAAAAAATAAAAACGTTTTCAAACAATATGTTTTAAGTTAATTCTGTGTAACAGCAAGCACAGTCATTGTCATGACAAATTTAAAAAATAGCACATTCTCTATCGAAAATTTTTGCTTATTTTTTTAAATTACTTTGGGATAATCCCAATCCCTTTTGAACAGAACGAAAGCCGATTTAGAAAAAGGGCGCACTTATACACCACTTTTCAAGTCGT
The DNA here is from genome assembly GCA_040274725.1 of Solibacillus sp. Classification (GTDB taxonomy): domain Bacteria; phylum Bacillota; class Bacilli; order Bacillales_A; family Planococcaceae; genus Solibacillus. The sequence continues at coordinate 2,923 of JBEMAQ010000050.1, forward strand.
GTTATTTTCTTCGAAAATCGTGCGCAAAAAACCCCCTTCGTCATTTTTGACAGGGGGTTTTTTGATGTAAAAATTTCGATAGAAATTTAAAAATTCGCTTCACTCATGTTATAAAGACTTAAAATAAAACAACTCTTTAAAATCTTTTGCTAGTTGTTCTTCAATATTTTTTCATTCGGTGTAGCTTCCATGTAAAGTATAACCCACTATACTTTACTTCGTAAAGGTGGGCTCGCCGAGGGGTCTTGCAGACAGCTTATTGGCTTTAGCAAGCCAATGGATCAGCGCACCCTTATGGTGCAATTAGCTGATACCATTTGAGGTTTTTGTGGTCT
>JBEMAQ010000051.1:0-2783 GCA_040274725.1 Solibacillus sp.
ATAGCATAACAATAGCACCCCCTGAAAAACAGGTGGGTGCTATTTGACGCTTACATTTAAAACAGGTTAACTTCACACCCTTATTTGAATCAGTTTAGTATGTTGGGTCCTTTGAGATCGTGTATAAGAAAGTGGAATTAATAAGGCAATGTGAAGACTTCTATAATTGGCTAAAAAGGAGAAAATATGATGAAACATGTCATTGCGTTAGATGTAAGCAAGGGGAAAAGTACTATTGCGATTTATGACGGGTATCGCCAATGTGAGGTAAGCCCCCAATCAAACTACGCATATAAACCACTTGGCACCTCCCTCTATAAATGTTGATATATCAATGGCTCACGCCATTTTTGAGTGCCAAAAAAATTTTTTTCGACATGTATATCTATCTTTATTTTGTAATTATTGATTTTTATTACATTTTGTTTGAACGCTTCGCTAAAGGATAAACCATTAACTGGTAATGATTATCCTGATCCAGTGCTGTATTTTGATGCACATTTGGATCTCTGCGTTGCTTATGATGACGGACCCTCCCATGTCTCTAGGCGTCTGATTGCGCGTACATTCCTTCGTTCGGTCTATTCATAAGGCAGAGGCTGGCGATGCTCCGGTGGGGACTCATTTGAATGGTTATCAATGGTCGTATGGTGTCAATTAATGCCGGCTTCTCCGTGTCATCCTATTTGTTTTGACTTCTGATGGTGCCACTTAAGCAGCCGATTGAAGATTGGTAAAGTCGCTCATCATTTGATGTTCGTTAAACATTGTTTTCTTATTGCACAAGGCATGTAAAACTTTCAGTAACTTGCCACACAGCACAACGATAGACTGCTTCTTTCGAAGCGGATTAACTGTGCGTGTAGTGTAATATTCGTGTAACTGCTTAAAAGCGGAATTATGTTGAATTAAAGGCATCATTACTCGGAATAGAAGTGAACGTAATTTGCGTCTCCCTCGTTTGGATATACGTTTTTGTCCTTTTTGTTGGCCAGAAGAGTTTTCACGCAATGTCAGTCCCGCTAGTTTGATTAATTGGCGTGGATGCTCATATTGCGTTAAAGAACCGACTTCTGAAAGTAAATCGACAACCGTTACGTCACCGATTCCAGGTACCGATGCTAAATAATCATAATCTGTCAGTTGTTTTGCCAGCTCTGTGAGCTGAAGCGTTAATTCATCTAGTTGAGCTTGCATCAATTTGATTTGTGAAAGCAGCGTGGCGATTTCATATTTGGCCATCACTAAGCCTTCTGTTAATCCAATGGAGTTTTGCGCCACTTCAACTAATTGCTTTGCCTTTGGTAATTGTGGGCATTTCATGCCCTCTACTTGGCGATATAAGAAGAGTAGCTCCTCCGGTGATTTCCCTTTAATATCCGAGGGTAGTGGCGTCATTTCAAGCGCCGCATACGCCATTTTCCCAAAGCTCTTAAACACCTTAGGAAACTCTGGAAAGAAGCGATCTAGCCAACGAATTAGGCGATTTTGAAGGGCATTTAAATCTTCTTGAATTTTCGAACGCAATGTCGCACCGTTACGTAGTTCAGCTTCAACCCCATCTAGAATACGTGGATAGCTGAATCGTCCGTCTCGCATTAAACGTGCAATGACGAGTGCATCTTTTTGGTCATTTTTTGTTTGAAGATTGTCGTCCAATTCCTTTGAACGGTTGACGTGCATCGGATTGACCATCACAAATGGAATCCCGTAGTTCGTTAAGAACGCTGCTAAGTTCATCCAATAGTGACCTGTTGGCTCGAAACCAATAAGGATTTCATGTTTGTCATGGGCCGATTTTAACGCGAGTAGGCGCTCATAAAAGCCTTCAAATCCAATACGTGATTGCAGTATTGGAAAGGACTTTTGGAGTACACGACCTCGATCGTCAATCGCACAAGCGAAGTGTTTGTGCTTCGCGATGTCGATGCCGATGACTAAAGTATTTTCAGAAACTTGATTAATTTTTTCATTCGTATTAGAATTCATTGTTGGAAGTCCTCTCTGTAGATGTGCGAGTCAATTGTCTGGTTGACACTCAAGCATCATACAAGAGGGCTTTTTTGTTTTCAAGTCCCCGAAAATCCTTCTAACAGGAATGCTCCGGTACGATAGACGTATCTATCAAAGGAGGTGCTTTCCTTATGCCAACCAACAAATTAACCATTGTACCAGTTAAACTGGACCCCCTTCCAAATGAAAATACTTCGACTCATTCTTTCCAACAGACAGCTGGGCCAAGCTGTGTGATTAAAACTGCTGCGGCCGAAATCTCCTTCTTCAATGGCGTAGATGAGCACATCATTCAAGCTGTGATCAAGGAGTTGATTCAAAAATGAAGCATGACTTTACGCGCGTGCAAAATATTTATATTGTCTGCGGAAAAACGGATATGCGCAAAGGTATTGACGGTCTTGCGACACTCGTTCAAGACTCGTTTGAGCTGGATCCTTATAGTGACTCGATTTTTTTATTTTCAGGGACAAGTAAGGATCGCTATAAATGTCTTTATTTTGACGGGGACGGCTTCGCGCTGCTCTATAAACGGCTAGACAGTGGCAGGCTCCAATGGCCGAGAGATGAAAAGGAGGTACGAAATCTATCTCAACAGGAATTACGTTGGCTGCTAGAGGGGTTATCCCTCTCACAGCCAAAAGCCATTTCAAAATCGCCAAAAGGTATCTTTTAATCACGGCTTTCTAGATGGTATAATCATCCATAGATAAACTGTAAGCGTCAAATAGCACCCACCTGTTTTTCAGGGGGTGCTATTGTTATGCTAT
>JBEMAQ010000052.1:0-2743 GCA_040274725.1 Solibacillus sp.
TGAAAAGCTTTCCGGACGGAAGAAAACAGAAATCACACAGGAGACCTGTTCCATTTATGAAATATATTCTTGACAGCCGGTACCGGTTCCGCGGATGGCACGGCGCGCCTTACGGAGTTTACGATACCGTGAAACGCAGGGCATCCTTCTTTGAGGAAAGCCTGTACCGGCTCCTGATGCGCTGCGACGCTGTGCAGGAGATTGATCCTGCAGCCGGCAGGGATCGGCAGAAGCGTTTTTTTGACCAGATGCTCCGGGAAGGCATCGTCCGGGAAGCCGGTATGTGGGACTTCCTGCAGGAGGTGCAGCAGTACCGCGCCTACCCGGCCAGATACCGCCGGGAAGCGCACTGGTCTGTCATCGGCGAGTGCAACCTGAAATGCCGCCACTGCTTCATGTCCGCACCGCATGCGAAGCACGGCTCCCCGTCCCATGCGCAGATAGTAGGTATCGTGGAGCAGCTGGCGGAATGCGGTGTGTTCAATGTGAGCATCACCGGCGGTGAGCCCCTGATCCGCAGCGATCTTCCGGAAATTATTGACCTGCTGAACGAGCGGGAGATCGGGCTTGAAACCATTTACACCAACGGCTGGCTGGTGGACGAAAAGTTCCTGGACATGCTGGAGAAGCATCATGTGCATCCCGGTTTCCAGCTGAGCTTCGACGGAATCGGCTGCCATGATTTCCTGCGGGGCGTTCCCGGCGCAGAGGAACGGACCGTAAAGGCGCTGCGGCTGCTGCAGGAGCGCGGCTACGGTGTTTCTGTTTCCATGTGCCTGCACCGCAGAAATGCTTCCTCTCTGCGGGAAACCGTCCGTTTCCTTTCCTCCCTGGGTGTGAACGGCCTTAAATGCGCTGCCATCATGGACCTGGGAGAATGGCAGGGGCCCGAGGCGGAAGCGCTGAGGCTCACGCAGGAAGAAGAACTGTCCCTGTACTGTGATTATATTCCGGAATACTTTGAGGACGACGCACCGCTTTCCCTGATGCTCTCCGGAGCGTTCATGTATGCGCCCGGCATGCCGCAGTGGCATGTGGCTTATCATCGGGAATGCCCGGCGGAAGAAGCGGCGGAAACGCTGGCCTGCGGCGTCCTGGGCGGCGTATTCTATATCGGCGCGGACGGAATTGTTTCCCCGTGCCAGGGAATGTGCGACTGCGGCATTGCCGGGCGGCTGGACAGCCTTTTCAACCGGCCCCTGCGGGAGATCCTCACCGATTCGGAATATGTGAAGCTGAGCTATCTGACTGTGGCCGATGTGCGTAATGGGAACGATGAATGCCGCGCATGCGCCTGGGCGGACCAGTGCACCGGCGGGTGCCGCAACAGCGCGCTGATTGCCGGGGACAATCCCTGCGGTGTCGATCCGGATGCCTGTTTCTTCTTCCGGAATGGCTGGGAGGAGCGCGTCCGCGAGGCAGCCCTTCCCGCTTTTGAACGCTATCTGCAGCGTCATCCGGCCTCCGCCGCGGAAGGGCGGGAGGAAGAAGCCGAAAACGGGCTTCCTGAATGCCTATGAACAGAGCGGAAATCGGGGTGCCGATTGATACCGGTGTGGACGGCCGCTGCTTTACGCCAACCGGTCAGTGGCTGCAGACAGTGGAAGCTGTACGCGCGAGGGAGCGCCGTCTGGGTTCCCTTCTTTCCCCGGCTGCCAGCCGGGAACTGCTGTGCAGTCCTGTCACAGGGAAATCCGGAGAAGCCTCCCGGGATCTGCGGGAAAGGGAGCGCGTCCTGCGCTGTCTCCGTGAGGGAACTCCCCTGCCGCAGACTGCGGAAGATCTCTTCCGCCTGTGGACAAAAGCGACAGAGGGAGATGAATTTCCTTGCGGCGAAGTACCGCTGCGCTTCCGGCGGGACGGAGAGCATATCCCCTTCTCCGGCAACACCGGAATCGTCCGGCCCGGCTGGGAAACGGTATCACCCGTGATGATCCGGGAAGAAACCGAAAGCCTGCTGCGTTTTATCCATGAGGATCTTCCGTGTGAAATCAAGGCAGCAGCCGCCTACTTCCTCTTCGGCAGGATTCATCCTTTCCGTGACGGGAACGGGCGTACACTGCGGATGCTGTACTGTATGCTGCTGTCCGGTTTCTATTCCGTGCCTACCCTGCTTGCTTCCCTTGCGGGGCTGCAGGCAAACCGGGAGCTGCTTTCTGAAGCGGAAAGCCGGACGAACAGCGGACGGGAGGACCTTTCCGGGTTCGGCTGCCTGCTGCTGCGCATCCTCGGCATCGCGCAATACAAACTGGAAGTCATCCTGCAGGACAGGATCTGAGATAATATTCCGAACGGACCAACGAAAGGAGCAAAAACCATGGCAAAAGAAAGTGCAATCGAATTCCTGAAGATGCTGGAAGGAGATGAAAAACTCCACGAACAGATCCGGGAGAAAACCCCGGCAGAGGTTGCGGAAATCGCACGCGCCCTTTCCTTCGATTTCACAGAGAGTGAACTGAACGCGGCGATTGAAGAGATCAAAGCCATGCGTGCCCGGCAGAGTGAACTGGTACCCGTGCCGGAGGAACAGCTTGATCGCGTTGTGGGCGGTATTTTCGGTGATGGTGAAACCGCACCGGACGGGCATGAACTGGGCTGTGTGATCCCCTGGCATGGAAATGACTGGCAGGAGGAGCACAAGATCTACTGCAAGAAGCAGAACCTGTGTGACAAGCATTTCCATGTGTGCCTGATAACATCCAACAGGAGCCACAATCCCTACATGGACAGCTGATGAAAGCAG
>JBEMAQ010000053.1:0-2551 GCA_040274725.1 Solibacillus sp.
CAGCCCCAGGATGTGATGAGCCGACATCGAGGTGCCAAACCTCCCCGTCGATATGGACTCTTGGGAGAGATCAGCCTGTTATCCCCAGGGTAGCTTTTATCCGTTGAGCGATGGCCCTTCCACCTGGTGCCACCGGATCACTAAGCCCTACTTTCGTACCTGCTCGTCCTGTATGACTCGCAGTCAAGCTCCCTTCTGCCTTTACACTCTGCGCGCGATTTCCGGCCGCGCTGAGGGAACCTTTGGGCGCCTCCGTTACACTTTCGGAGGCGACCGCCCCAGTCAAACTGCCCGCCTGACACGGTCCCGACACTTGTTACATGTACGGTTAGAATTCCGATACCGCAAGGGTGGTATCCCAAGGGCGGCTCCATGCAGGCCAAAGCCCGCACTTCCGTGCCTCCCACCTATCCTGTGCGTGCAATATCAGAACCCAATGCCAGGTTACAGTAAAGCTCCATGGGGTCTTTCTGTCCAGTCGCGGGTAACCTGCATCTTCACAGGTATTTCAATTTCACCGGGTCCCTCGTTGAGACAGCGCCCAAATCGTTACACCTTTCGTGCGGGTCGGAACTTACCCGACAAGGAATTTCGCTACCTTAGGACCGTTATAGTTACGGCCGCCGTTCACCGGGGCTTCGGTCGAGGGCTTCAGGTTGCCCCTGACCCCCTTCCTTAACCTTCCGGCACTGGGCAGGTGTCAGCACCTATACGTCAGCTTTCGCTTTGGCAGGCACCTAAGTTTTTGGTAAACAGTCGCTTGGGCCTCTTCTCTGCGACCACGAAACGCTCCGGATGTGAAACCCTTCACCTTCCATGGCTACCCTTATCCCGAAGTTACGGGTACATTTTGCCGAGTTCCTTAACGAGGGTTCTCCCGCGCACCTTAGGATCCTCTCCCCGCATACCTGTGTCGGTTTACGGTACGGGCGGCAGTCGTCTCACTAGAAGCTTTTCTCGACAGTGTAGGTACAACCCCTTCGCATCCATCGCTGGACGCTCCGCGTCACGCCTCGCGCTTACAGGGCACGGATTTGCCTGTGCCCCACGCCGCACGCTTGCACACGGACTTCCATTCCCGTGCGGGCCTGCCTTCCTGTGTCACTCCCTCGCTCATACAACTCCTGCCGGTTCCGGATTCTCAACCGGATGTCCATCTCCTACGCCTCTTGCCTCGGATTAGGGCCCGACTTACCCTGGGACGACGATCGTTGCCCAGGAATCCTTATGCTTTCGGTGGGGCGGATTCGCACCGCCCTTTTCGCTACTCATGCCAACATTCTCACTTCCTGCCAGTCCACGGTACCTTACAGTACCGCTTCGGCCCGGCAGGAACGCTCCTCTACCACGCAACCATCAGGCTGCATCCATAGCTTCGGTTCCGTACTTCAGCCCCGGGAATCTTCGGCGCAGGGACTCTCGACCAGTGAGCTATTACGCACTCTTTAAATGGTGGCTGCTTCTGAGCCAACATCCTGGTTGTTTAGGAAACCCCACATCCTTTTCCACTTAGTACGGCATTGGGGACCTTAGCTGATGGGCTGGGCTGTTTCCCTTTTGACCACGGATCTTATCACTCGTAGTCTGACTCCCACGCTCTGCAGCGCCGCCATTCGGAGTTTGACAGGGTTCGGTAACCAGTACGGCCCCTAGCCCGATCAGTGCTCTACCGCCCGCGCTTACTACGTGAGGCTAGCCCTAAAGCTATTTCGAGGAGAACCAGCTATCTCTGCGTTCGATTGGAATTTCACCCCTACGCACAGCTCATCCGAACATTTTTCAACATGTCCCGGTTCGACCCTCCGCGCAATTTTACCTGCGTTTCAGTCTGGCCATGCGTAGATCACTGCAGTTTCGGGTCTGCGTATACCGACTCTTGCCCTCTTAAGACTCGGTTTCCCTGCGGCTCCGCATCTCCTGCTTAACCTCGCCGGCACACGCAACTCGTTGGCTCATTCTTCAATAGGCACGCCGTCGCTTTCGCTCCGACTGCTTGTAGACATACGGTTTCAGGTTCTCTTTCACTCCCCTCCCGGGGTTCTTTTCACCGTTCCCTCATGGTACTATGCGCTATCGGTCGCCATGCAGTCTTTAGCCTTGGAGGGTGGTCCCCCCTGCTTCCCACAGGATTCCTCGTGCCCCGTGGTACTCTGGATTCCGGCCTCTTGCTCGTCGTCTTCGCGTACGGGGCTGTTACCCTCTGCCGCGCTCCTTTCCAGAAGCTTCCGCTGACAACTTGCTCGATTACGCCGGTCCGCAACCCCGGCTGCCCGAAAGCAGCCGGTTTAGGCTCTGCCCGCTTCGCTCGCCGCTACTGGGGGCATCTCGTTTGATTTCTTCTCCTCCGGCTACTTAGATGTTTCAGTTCACCGGGTTCCCTCCCTCTAAAGGGTGACAGCCCATGACGGCTGCCGGGTTTCCCCATTCGGACATCCGCGGATCGATACTCATTTGCAGTTCCCCGCGGCTTTTCGCAGCTTATCGCGTCCTTCGTCGGCTCATGGCGCCAAGGCATCCACCGTATGCCCTTAGTAGCTTGATTTCTCTTGCT
>JBEMAQ010000054.1:0-2498 GCA_040274725.1 Solibacillus sp.
CCATTCGTCGTGCGTACCCTAAAGGTGCGCTATTTTTTATATTTCGGGCTTACAATTTTTTGCGTTTGGCACTTATTTAAATATAAGTTGTATATGAATTTCGGCAAATAACGATTTTTACGCTAAAAAAATTTTAGGAAGCCTGATTGTCAGCGTATTTTTTTATAATGAATTTTTTTTGTGCGCTTTTTTGTTGATGATGTTTTGGAATGGGCTGCGTTTTTTGCTGGAAAGGGGAGAAAATGGTGTTGTTTTTTGTGGGGAAAGGCGACTTTTTTGAAGGGAGTTTACTAGTGGTGTTTGAAAATGTAGTGCTTTTCGCATAAATAAGCGTGCGATTTTTCAGTGAAAAACCGCTGTTTTCTCACCAAAAAGAGCGATTTTATGTGTTATTTTATAAATTTTAAAATCATTTTTGTGAATTCCTCATACGAGAAGGCGCTGCCTTGCTGCTGGTTGTACCATTTCTGTATGGTCGTTACGAGCCAGGAGGGAACTGCTTTGCTGTCGATGAGATGATAGTATTGCTCGTAGCCAAGTCTCAAATATTCCCAGCGAAAATCGTTGCCAGGGATTATGTATTCAGAGACGTCTATAATTTTGGCATGGCCGTTTTGCAGTAAAATGTTTTTCAAATGAATATCGCGCGGGTTTAGCCCTTTGCTTTTAATGTAGGCTCTTGCCTCCTCGACATCCGCTATGGCGCGCGGCGGGATGTGTACTCCTTGTAAAACGCAGTCATGAAGGGTTTTGCCTTCCTCAAAGCTCAGCACAAGACAGTGATCATACACCGCAAAGCACGTCGGAAAGAAGGGAGACTCGCCTAGTTGCGCATAAATGCTCGCCTCGATTTTCACCTTGGCTCTCTTGTCCTCGGCATATAGCTTGAACACATAGGTAGGGGCGGAAAGCGATTGGAAAACGGCTGCATCTGTGCCAATGCCGATACATTTCAAATTGGCCGATTCCCCAAAAATCGTGACGGGCGCGTTATTTGGATTTGAGAAAACGCGGAGACTAGAAAGCGTACCTAAATCCTTCTCCCATTCGTGATTCATACGATCTGTCCTTTCGTCTAGCAGAATTATTCGTGATGCGGTTTTATCATCAGTATACGTTTTTGTTGTTGAGAGGGGAATTGATAGGTCTTGTTTCGTCTAACGATAATAGTTCAATGAATTTGAAGACGTTTCTGGAGGGGAAAAGTCAAATGAACGGAGTTTTTCTAGTTTAGAGAAATGCTTTCTTTCCAGGCTGCTCAAGAATGTCGTAATTGAATACATACACGTATAAGCTGGCGTCTGTAGCGTTACAATCGATAGACGCTCTTTGCTAAAATTCTATAAAAAAGAGGCTCCCTAATGAAAGGAAGCCTCTTTTTGTGGTTACATCATGAAAATTAAAGTTTTACGATGTTTGTAGCTTGTGGGCCACGTTGGCCGTCTTCGATACCGAATTCAACTTTTTGACCTTCGTCTAAAGATTTGAAACCGTCACCTTGGATTGCTGAGAAGTGAGCGAATACGTCTGCTCCGCCTTCAACTTCGATGAAACCGAAACCTTTTTCTGCGTTAAACCATTTTACTGTACCTTGTGTCATTTAAATGACCTCCATTAATCGTATTTAATAAGATCACATTTCTTCAAAACGAAAAAAATTCACATATTGCAAAAAGTACTAAATAAAACACGAATACTCTTTGTAATAGGTGAATTTATTATTGTTTTACAATCATCTTATTGACTCTAGTATATATCAAAAAATGATGTTTGTCCACTGTCGAGCGAACAAATATCGTTTTTGATAGAGGGTGTCTCCTCAACAGTGGGAAATGAAAGGCTTTAAAGGCGAGATCCAGTAACAGCTGTAGCAGATTTTAATGTTGGCATTGATTGAGTAAAGTTATATATCGTAATAATGTTCCATCACTTTTTCACGTTCCATTTGATTCTATACGTTAAATTTCTCTATTTATTTGTATGTGATTTTTCGGGAAGCTATGCTTTAAAGTGGCAAGGGGGCGGTAATCGTGTGGGAAGTTAGTTTTCATCATCACATCGCTTGTGTATTCTAAAAAAATAGCTAAACGTTGTTAAACCGTCATTTTTAAGTGAGTTTTTTTGAGTTTCTACTATTTAATGCTATTTATTTAGAATTTGCTCTGCAGGAAAAAACTATAGAGCGTAATCATGAATAAATACTCTGCTTTAGCTTAGAGATTTTCATTTGCTTACGCGATATCTTTAGTTAAAAGAGGGAGGGATAATCATCTTTAAAATAATTTTTAAAAATGTATTGACTTATTTGTTGTTTGCTTGTAATATTATATGAATCGCCAGTAAGACATACGAAATATAAGGTGATGAAAACAACTTTTAAAAAAAGTTGTTGACAAGTTATTTAAAACTTGATAAGATATAAAAGTTGTCACAAACGACAACGACATGAACCTTGAAAACTGAACAAGCAACGTTAATGAATACAGCTTCTTAAATGA
>JBEMAQ010000055.1:0-2484 GCA_040274725.1 Solibacillus sp.
AATGAAACGTTTATCCAGTTTTGAAAGAATAATTCTTTCAACAAAAGCACATCCACATCCATGTGCAAGTGAAGTGATGATGGCAAAGAGGCCACACCCGTTCCCATACCGAACACGGAAGTTAAGCTCTTTAGCGCCGATGGTAGTTGGGGGCTTCCCCCTGTGAGAGTAGGACGTCGCTTCGCACAAAAAGTCGTTACTGATTTAGTCAGTAGTGGCTTTTTTTATTTGAAAAATTTCTTTTAAAAAACCAAAAGCATAGTATTTCACACTAAAAGTGAAATGCTATGCTTTTTTATTGTTAAGGAAACTTTAGATTTTCGCATTGTGGATAACTTAAGGCAAAGTATGCTTTACGTCCAGGCTAAAGTGCCAGCCCCTCGAGTCGCGGTCTCACTCTCGGGTTAAAGTAAAGAGCGTACTTTCACTTGGGGCTCTCCAGCACTTGGGGCTCACACGATGTGAGTTATTGGAGGGCATGCCACATGGATGTGATGTTTATGTCCACTCGGAGCTGAGCAGGCGATTTAGCATTTTTGTTACTTTTTAAAATAATAGCTCGATAATAATTTGTAAAATAAGCAGTGCAAAAATAATGGGCAAAATAACTTGAAGCCATTTCATTTTCATTAGTGGTAGCAGCTTTAAGCCAAGATGAGAGCCGATAATGGAGCCGATCGCAATAGGAATAGCAACACCCCAGTCCATTAAGCCGAGCCATAAATAAAGCCAAAAGGCGCCAAAGCAGCTGGAGAAAATAATAATGCGTGAAAATTCAACAGCCTTTAAATATAAATATTGCTTTTTTAAGTAATACGTAATGCTCATTGAAGCCGAACCGGGACCAAAGCCACCATCATAAATACTAATGATAAATGGAGCAATTAAGTTAGTTGGCTGTGGGTTATCCTGCTTGGCGCCGTTTAGGATGAACTGCTTGCTTGTTATGACGATAATAAGTGCGAAGATAAGTAGAATACAGGCGATAATATTCATAAGCTGTTCGGATAATCTTGTTGCTAAAAAGGCGCCTACAATGCCTCCAAAGGTAGCTGTAAGTATCAATGGCAAAATGCTTTTAAATGTAATCTGCTTTTTTATAAGGAATGTTAAAACGTTCGTAAAGGCAGAAATTCCTGTAGCGAACTTATTGACGGCAACCGTTGTATGAATGGGAATGCCGACTAATAGCATTGCAGGGAGTGTGACAAGACCGGCCGCACCAAACATTGAGCCAACCATTGAGGCGATAATACCGATTGCAAGTAACAGAAGACCGTCGAGTGAAAACCAGTAGGCGAAAATGGTTTCTATGGTGAAAACCTCCTTCTTACTAAAATAAAAAATCTGCTTTTTTCTACGTTACCGCTATACTATATATAAAACAAATATATATTTTTATCTTATTCATAAATATTTTTAATGAAATGAGGGTTTTTATATGAACTTGCATGCATTAAAGATTTTCACGCATGTAGCGAAAGTAGGGAGTATTACATCTGCAGCACAGGAATTGCTTCTTAGCCAGCCTGCTGTGACGATTCAAATTCGTAATTTAGAGCAGGAGCTTGGTCTGAAGCTGGTGGAAGGGAAAGGTCGTGGGATCCAGTTAACGGAGGCTGGTCAATTTGTATATGAGCAAGGTGAGCGGTTATTTAATTTAGAGGCGCAAATAGAGCAAAAAATTGATCGTTATAAAGTAAATGTAGAGCAGCTGAAAATCGCATCCTCATATATTCCGATTAACTATGTATTGCCGACGTATATTGCGAAGTATAAGCTGGAGAGACCGAATTTAGAGGTGTTTGTGGCGCTCGGGAATGTGAAATCAGTGGAGGAGCGTTTGTTGAATTACGAGGCAGATGTGGGCTTTGTTGTGCAAAGCAATATCGGTGATAATGATTTAACGTTTGAGCCACTATTAAATGTGCCGTTTTGGTTTGTTGTACATCCGTTGCATCCGTTAGCTAATAACTATGTCTCATTAAGTACATTATCAACAGAAGAAATTATTTTCCGCGAAAAAGGTAGTTCGACAAGAGATTTATTGGAGTCGATTTTTTATATGAATAATTGTCCTTTGCCAAAGCTCGGTCTGCAACTACAAGGCTTACATGAGTCGATCAAGGCAGTTGAGGCAGGATACGGGATGATGCTCGCGCCATCATTTAGTGTAATCGATGAAATCGCACAGCAAAAAATTGCGCGCGTATTTGTAGAAAATATCGAAATTGAACAAACTTTATTTTTATGTCTGCGAAAGAAAGATGTGCAACTAGATCCCTTTGTCACCTACTTAAAAGAGCAAATAGTGCTTGATTAAATATTCTAAAAATAATTTAAAATTATTTTAAAAAATCTATTGTAAATTTAAAAATTGTTGCTATAATAAGAAATGTGCTTAAGGCAGACGTCTTAGTATGAACTACATAGTAGCGTTCCGAAGTAGCTCAGTTGGTAGAGCATCCGGCTGTTAACCGGCAG
>JBEMAQ010000056.1:0-1927 GCA_040274725.1 Solibacillus sp.
CCGAAGCAAGAAAAAAAGCTGTTCCCGCAACTATAGGGCAGATTGACATGGTCGATTACCAGTTTGCAAATCTCAATTCTGTAATGTATAATATTCCGGAGTTGTATGAGATCGACAGCAGCATAGATGAAGATTGTCTGATCGCGGCAGTCAATACTGTTATCGAAAATCACCCCGCATTGTCCACACAGTTTGAAATTGGAAAAGACGGCGTTATTGTCCAGAGATATAAGCCGGGTTCGATCGCTGCTGTCAGAATTGAAACAATCCCCGAAAACGATATTAAGTCGGTGCTTGGGGGACTGGTACAGCCGTTCAGAATATTCAATTCACCTCTGTTCCGGGCAAGATTATTACGGTGCGGCGAAAAGCTGTATCTGTTTATGGATATGCACCACGCGATTTCCGACGGAGCGTCAACGGATATTCTTTTCTATAATATCTACAGCGCTTATCAAGGTGAGCCGCTCAAGCCGGATAACTATTATTCGTTCGTACTGAATGAAAGCAGGATGTCCGAAACCGACACATTCCGCGAAGCACAGGAGCATTTCAGAAGTGTTCTCGGTGATACGGAGTGGTGCTGTATTCCCGTACCCGATCATGAATCATGGGAAACAGAGCCTGCCGAGGAAACCATTCTGACCGGATTGACGGCAGATGATATCAAATCAGCCGAATCCCGTCTCGGTATTTCCGGAAATGTGATGTGCATAACCGCAAGCATACTTGCGCTCAGTCAATACTGCGGGCAAGCCGATATTCATGTGAATTGGCTCTACAGTAACCGCAGCGATACCCGTTATCGGAATACGGTCGGAAAACTATTCAAGATACTTCCAGTGGCGATTCATACGAACGAGTATTCCGGACTAAACGATCTTATTATAGAAGTCAAGCGTCAGGTGACGGAGGGAATAGTCAACAGTGTGTGCAATTATGCAGAGCTTACGGAGGCTACGCTGAATGATGCCGTTGAGATCAATTATCTTTTCTCATTTGACGATACATTATCTCGGGAAACTACCGGGTTCAAGGAAGCGGAGCTTGATTTTGAATACAGCGCTGTAGGCGGACGCATGGGAATGTATATCCTGGATAATGACGGAGAGATGATGATATGGACCGTCTATCAGGCAAAAGCATACGAAGAAGGGAGTGTTGCGCGTTTTCTGCAAATGTTCAGAGAGCATCTGCGGAAGATAGTTCTCGAAGGAACAGAAAATATTGAACAGACGGGAAAACTTATATGAAAAAAATCGAATTATCGGAAAATTTCACAGCCGTAAAAATAATGCTGTATGCGCTGCCTGCAATAATTTCTATCATAGTCACTACTTCGTTCGGACTTGTTGATGGATACTTTGTGTCAAATCTGCTGGGTGTTGATCAGTTCGCAGCCGTTAATCTGGTCTTTCCGGTGCTCACAATATTTCCTGCCGCAGGATATATGATCGGTTCCGGCGGAAGTGCCATTATCTCAGACGTAATGGGAAAAGGCAACAAAAATGCGGCTTGTGAGAAATTCTCCATGACCGTGGCACTGACACTGGTGACAGGTGTGGTACTCGGAGTTATAGGATATTTCACACTGCCTGCTTTGATAAACCTTTTAGGAGCCGATGAAGAGCTTCACAGCTACTGCATGGAGTACGGCCAGATAATGCTGTGGTTCCTGCCGGCGTTTATGGTAAATATGGCGTTTGAGACGCTGTGGATAACGGCGGAAAAGTCATGGAACGGTTTAATAGTCTCCGTCATCAACGGCGTAACCAATGCTTTGCTGGACTGGCTGTTTATAGGCTGTCTCGGCATGGGAGTAATGGGAGCGGGACTTGCGACTGCAATAGCGCATCTGACTGCGGCATTATTTACGGTCGTATATTTCCTTCTTCCGAATAAGTCGTCGCTCCGGCTCAGACGGTTC
>JBEMAQ010000057.1:0-1880 GCA_040274725.1 Solibacillus sp.
TTATGCTCCGGCGATGCCTGAACCTGCTTCCGGAACAGATCGAGCCAGGTTTCACGGAGATCGTACTCCAGGGTTTCACCCTTTGACAAAGCCAGCACATCATCCGTTTCCCGGCCGCCGGGGAGCAGGGAGACCGAACTCAGCTTTTCGCAGGTTATAAAGGCTTTGGCTGTTTCCGTCATGGCGGACAGCAAGCGCAGAATGAAAGCTTCGCTGAAGAGATCGGAACGATATTCCGCAAAATAGCAGATCTTCCCATCCCTGTGCATCACGTCCACAGACAGCGAGAACTTCGCCGTGTCCAACCGAACCGGAACGGACCTGCAGTTCAGGCCGCCCAGCGTCAGACCGTCCTTCCGTTCTCCCTGCCAGGCCAGGTTGAGTTCGGCTTTGATGTCGTAGGCGCGGGAAATCTCCGCAAAGGAGAAAAGATCGTTTTCAATGCTCATCAGGATCTGATCCCCGACGGATTTCACATAGTCCGCCACCGTTGTCCCGCCGTCCGGATGGCAGATGACGGGCAGCGTCTTCACAAACATGCCCACGGACCCGGCTGTCCTTGAATCATTGCGTCCGTTGTAAATCGTGGCAAAGACCGCGTCTTCCTTGTAGTTCGACCGGCTGACCACGAAACCGAAGACGGCGTTGAAAAAGGCATTCGGCGTCGTCCGGTGCTCAGCGCACCAGGAAAGCACCGGCGCGATGTCCGCCTCTGTCAGGATCTCCGTAAAGCCGGAACCCCTTTCGCCGCCACGGACGTCCGGCATCGGCAGGCAGTTCGCGTCGCAGCCCGCGAAGACCGAATCATACCACGCTTTCGCCTTTGCGTATTGATCGGAGGCCCGGGCCGCTTCTTCGTTCAGCGCTGCTTCAAAGCCGGTGAAGTCTTCCTTCTCCACCGACTTTCCCTTGCAGGCCGCGTCAATATCCCGAAGCAATATATCCGTACTCTCGCCGTCATAGATGATGTGATGGAAATCCAGGAAGAGGTACTGCCCCTCCGCTGTATTGTATAATTCCGCCCGGTACAGGCGATCGCCGAGCAGCTGATAGGGCCTTACCAGCGTTTCCGTCTCCGGAAGCTGATCGCATTCGATGAGGGAGACCACAGGCGCGGCGTCGTCGTTGCGCCGTGCGCGCACCTCTCCCGCTTCGTTGGTAAACAGGATGGCCTTGACACAGGGGTGGGCATCGAGGGCCGCCTCAATGGCCCGCTTCAGCTGCGGAAGATTCGCCCCTGCGGCCAGCTGAAGCAACATCGGCACATTGTAGATCGTTGTGCCCGGGTTGGCCAAACTGTCCACGAGGATGCCCTGCTGGGTCTGCGTCAGCGGATAATCCGCCCGGATCTCATATTTTTCCGCCGCCGAATGTCCCGTGATGAGCGCTTCCAGAAGCTGTACCGTAGGATTGCGTCTGAGGTCCTGCAGGGACACCGGCACGTCAAAAGCTCTGGAAAGCATGACATTCAGGCGGATGGCTCCGAGGGAGGAAAGCCCCGCTTCATAAATATCCGTGGTGATCCCGAAGCTTTTGTGCCCGATCGCTTCCGCGATGCAGTCATATATTTTCTGCTGTGTTTCGTTTTCCGGAGGAACAATCTCCGCGCCGGCGATCTCCGGTTCCGGCAGCGCCTTCCGGTCGATCTTGCCGTTGGGCGTCACGGGCATGTTTTCCAGCCGCATGTAAATGGCCGGAACCATATAGTCCGTCAGCGTTTCGGCAAGGAACGCCTTCAGCGCGCCCGGATCGATCTCCCTGTCAGCCGTGTAATAAAGCACAAGGTTATCGCTGTACACCTGAGCCGCTACGGTCCTGATCCCTTCATACTGACCGGCCCGGTTTTCGATTTCTCCCATCTCAATGCGGAAGCCGCGCAG
>JBEMAQ010000059.1:0-1788 GCA_040274725.1 Solibacillus sp.
ATATGATCAGAACAATTAGTCACAGGATGTTAATACCGCAGATATTGGCTGCAATGACGGGTACTCTTTGTATGCTCATAGACAATCTGATGATAGGACAACTCCTCGGCGATTGCGAACTGAGTGCGTACGGATTCTCCACCCCTCTGATTATAGTGATAGCTTCGATCGGGCTTATGATGGCCAACGGTGTCCAGATGGAATGCTCGCGGGCTATCGGGCGGGGAGACCTATATGATGCGAACTCATGCTACAGCACTTCGATTGCGATGTCTGTTCTGGTCGGCTCTGTCATCATCATCATTGTATTTGCTTTCTGTGACCAATTTTGCTATATCCTCGGGGCAGGAAGCTCCGGCGGGGATGCCCAGGTGTTTGCTCAAACATCAGGCTATATCAGAGGCTATGTCCCCGGCATCATATTCATGTTCTTTTACTGCCTGACAGGCCCATATCTTCAGACCATGGGTAAGCGTAAGGTATTGATGGCATCGGTGATAACAGTGATTATCTCAGATCTGGTGCTGAATTATGTGTTTGCTGCAGTTTTGCACATGCGTATGTTTGGGATAGGGATCGCATCCTCTCTGAGTTGTCTTTTGGCAGTGCTGTTATGCCTTCGGTGTTTCTTCAGCAGAGACTGCCTGTTCCGCTTTTCCTTTAGGGGGATCAGCATGGAAAAGGCCGCAGGCATCATAAGAAATGGAAGCCCCATTATCATATCGCAAGTGCTCTATGTGCTGCGTGTTTATTGTTTTAACATCATGCTGTTCAGTTTGGCAGGCAACGATGCAGTCGCAGCCCTTTCCGTCGTGAACTCGATCGCCAATCTGCTGTACTGCATAGGGCTTGGGGGAGGCAGTGTCATGCTCATGCTGTCATCACTCCTGTACAACGAGAATGACAAAAAACAGCTCAGAGACTTTCTGTCAGACTTCATCCGATATACACTCACGATCGCCACAGCCTCGGTGCTCATCATAGAGTTTGCATCTCCCTATACCACGAGTCTCTTTTTCAGATATGGATCCGGAACTTACGGAATGGCCCTTGTGGGAATCAGGCTCTTTTCTGCCGCGCTCATCCCGGCATGCATCAATGCGCTGTTCAAGAACTATTTTCAGGGCATAGGCCATATACAACTCAACTATCTGGTATCGCTCCTTGAGAGCCTGGCTCTGAATGTGCCCTTAGCGTGGTTTTTTGGCAGGCTGTGTGGCTTTGCAGGTGTATGTATCGGCTACCTCCTTGCTCAGCTACTCGCACTTGGTGCGATTTCTGTTATAGTATGGAAAAAATACGGCAAGATCTCGTTCTCGGCAGACGCTTATTGCTACCTGGACAGGGATTTCGGTCTTAGTCCTGATCATTACAAGGATTTTGTAGTGTACAATACAGAGGATGCCATGGCGGCCTCAGCCGGGGCAGCTCGTTTCATGAAAGAAAAGGGCATAGACTCAAGGCTGTGCTTCGTGACTGCGCTGTGTATAGAGGAGGTTTGTATGAATACCGTAAAATATGGATTTAGCGATGGCAGCATGGGGCATCACGTCGAGGTGCGTGTCATCGTCTCCGGAGACCAGCATATCGTGAGATTCAGGGACGACTGCCTTGCCTTTGACCCCACTAAGTATCTCGAGCTCCATAATGACAATGATCCGACGTCTCATCTTGGCATACGCACAATGATGGCACTCTCAAAGGAGGCCATATATATCAATTCACTCGGACTCAACAACCTGACGCTGAAATTATAGGATACAGGGACTGTATATAATGAAAACGATA
>JBEMAQ010000060.1:0-1783 GCA_040274725.1 Solibacillus sp.
TGATTTGTCAGGCGATGTCAGATCAATTCTTTCAGCCGTTTCCTGGTGACAACCTGATGGTTCCTGCGGCCGTTCTGCCGCTTGTACAGAATGGAGTCCAGCGCGTCCGGCCGGTGATACAGGTAACCCTGTGCCAGTTCACAACCGATCTCGATCAGGAATTCCCTTTGTTCTTCCGTTTCCACGCCTTCCGCCAGCGTATGGATTCCGAGCTTCCTGCAGATCCCAATAATGGACTTCAGGATTTCCCGGTTGGCACCTTTATGGTCATCCAGATTCCGCAGCAGTTCCATATCCATTTTAATCAGGTCTGTTTCGAATTTGCTGAATACATTCAGCGACGAGTACGCGCTGCCGAAATCATCCAGCCAGACCTTGAATCCGTCGGCGCGAAGCGTCTTCAGCTGATCATAAAATCGTTCCGGGGCAGTGGCAATATCCTGTTCTGTAATCTCTATGATGAAGTAATCTTTTCCGATGCCGTACTGCCCGATCTGATAGCTGTCAACGATTCGATTCAGCTCCTCAACCATGTTGATATGATCAAAATCCTGGCGGGCAAAATTCACGGAAACCGGTACCAAAGGAAGGCCTGCGTCCTTCCGGATGCTGACTTCCCGGCATACCTGTTCGAACATATACAGATCAAGCTTATGCAGCTGATGGTATTTCATCAGGACGGGGATAAAGTCGGCGGGTGAAATGATTCCGCGGACCGGATCCACCCACCGGGCCAGCGCCTCAAGCGCGACGCCGTTGCCTGTGGCCGTTTCAGCGATTCCCTGATAATAAACTTTGATCCAGCCGTTTTCAACAGCTTTGTCAATATTCTGTATAACGTACAGTTGCTGCCAGTAACGCTCATCCACCACCTGTGAATAGAAACAGCAGACCGTATTCAGATCCGACCGGATCATCCGCAGGGCATGCCTGGCCTGATCCGCCGCTTCCGGCAGTGTTGTCGAAGGCTGGAGGACACGGATGCCCGCCTGGATCCCTGTTGTGTTGCCGAAGGCTTCCTGCCGGACGCGGCGGTTTACTTCTTCCAGTTGGGCGATCAGCTGATCCCGGTTGTCAAGCGTGACCAGCAGGACCAGTTGGTCTTCTGAGCCGCGGACTAGCAGTTCCTCCGGGAAGGATTCTCGCAGCAAAGACGCAACCAGTCTGATCAGATCGTCCCCTTTTTCATATCCGTACTGGCTGTTATAGGACTGCATCGCGTTGATATCACAGAAAATAAGTGCTGGAGTCTGCTCCGCCGTGCGTATCGCGTGGAGTTTATCATCCCCGAACCGGTTAAAGTAGTTTCTGTTCGGAAGGCCTGTGACCGGATCTGAATAGAAAACATCCTGCTTGAATAAATCATATTGATCTGCCAGTTTCGTGATTGTCCGGCCACTGTCTGACACATCCCTGTAAATCAGTACAGCCAGTTCCGTTCCGTCATGCGCGGTCATCCATTCTCCGACTGCATGGATATAATGGTATCCCTCTTCATGCTTCGCACGGAAGATTACGTTATAATCGCCCCGATGATGGGCAAATTCATCGCTGACATGGGCAACGTTGCCCACATCATCAGGATGAACCCTCTCATACTGGCTTCCAAAGAACCATTCCATTGTGGATTCCCGGTCTTTTCCGACCAGCCGGCAGAATCCGTCCGAAACCAGCAGCGGAACAACTTTTTCGTCAATGAACTGATCAATCACCAATGGCAGCGGCAAGGCTTCATAGGCCTTCCTGACAGGATCCGGGAAAACAAACATATGTGCATCTCCTT
>JBEMAQ010000061.1:0-1736 GCA_040274725.1 Solibacillus sp.
TCTTCAACGTTTTCAAGGATAAGCACGGCGTGATCGTCGGCGCGCTGGGCAAGAGCAAATACAAGGACTATGAACTGCAGCTGGAACCGAACGACGCCGTATTCGTCTACACGGACGGCGTGCCGGAAGCCAATAACGCGGATGGCGAGTTCTACGGCATGGAAAGGCTGACAGCGGCGCTGAACCGGACCGGCGGACAGAGTCCGAAGGAAATCCTGGAGAGCGTCCGGAAAGATGTTGACGATTTCGTTGCCGGCGCCAAGCAGTTCGACGATCTGACCATGCTTTGTCTGGAATATAAAGGCAGCGGCAGCTGACCGGCCCGTTTCGCAGGCTGCACCTGTTTTCAGAAAGAATAATTTGGAGGAGGACTACCCATGAAATACGTCATCAACCCGCAATACCGCCTGCGGGGCTGGTACAAAGCCCCTACGGGACTGTACGACACCCGCAGAAAAGAAGCCCGTTTCTGTTTGAAAGAGCAGTATCTTCTGCTTCTTCACTGCAACGGCGTGGACGATATCGACGAAAGCACCCTGTCGGAAGAAAACGCAAAATTCCTGGAGAAGCTGAAGGAAAACCACGTGATCCGGGAAGCGGGGTTCCTGGACTATCTGCAGCCGGAGCAGGAATACAAGACCTATCCGGCGCGCTACCGGAAGCATGTGCACTGGTCGATCACGGGGGCCTGCAACCTGAAATGCCGGCACTGCTTCATGTCCGCGCCCCACGCAAAACACGGAGCGCCCACGAAGGAACAGCTGCTGCAGGTTGTGGACCAGCTGGCGGAATGCGGCATCTTTACCGTTGGGATCACCGGCGGCGAACCCCTGATCCGGGAGGATTTCTTCGAGATTCTGGACGCGCTGGCCGAGCGGGAGATCGCGGTTACGATTCTTTACACCAACGGCTGGCTTCTGGACGAAGCACTGCTGGACAAATTGGAGGAGCGGAAGATGCATCCTTCCTTCCAGCTGAGCTTTGACGGGATCGGCTGGCATGATTTCCTGCGCGGCGTACCGGGAGCGGAAGAAAAGACCGTCAACGCGCTGAAACTGCTCCGGGACCGTCATTACAACGTATCGGTATCCATGTGTATCCACCGGAAAAACCGGGATACCCTTCGGGAATCGGTGAAACTGCTGGCTGACCTCGGCGTGAACAGCATCAAATGCGGCAGCATGATGGAGCTGGGCGAATGGGCGGAGGAGGAAGTGCGGGATCTGCAGATGACACGCCAGGAAGAACTGGAAATGTTCGAAGCCTATATTCCCCAGTACTTTGAAGACGACGCGCCGCTCAGCATCATGATGGCGGATACGCTGATGTACACGCCGGGAGATGATACCTGGCGGATTTACGATGTAAAAAAGATCACGGAGGAAGAGGCGAAGATCGCGCCGTCCTGCGGCGTGCTGCTGCATAACTTCTACATCGGCGCGGACGGGATGGTGGCGCCCTGCATGGGCATGTGCGACTGCGGTTACGCGGAGCATTTCCCGAATCTGTTCAAAACACCGCTCCGGGACATCCTGCACGACTCCGAGCTGGTCAAACTCTGCACTGCAACGGTGGAGGATGTGCGCAACCACAATCCGAAATGCCGGGAATGCCGGTTTATCGACCGCTGTACCGGCGGATGCCGCAATTCCGTGCTGATGCAGGGAAACGATTATTACGGCATTGATAAAGATGTGTGCTATTTCTTTGAAAACGGCTGGGAGGAGCGGCTCACG
>JBEMAQ010000062.1:0-1700 GCA_040274725.1 Solibacillus sp.
GCCGGAACGCCGAATAACAATATTGACCTCTCCGAGAAGGATTTCGCCTGGTATTATTATCACGGCATCACCGCTGACGATATAAGGACTGACCTGCTCCCCGCGTCGCAGGCCGGCGAGGGATTTGACTATTCGGAAGCGGACGCGAAGGACAGGAACAGCTGCTATAACGCGGGGGGCACGGTTAATCACGGTTCAGTCTTCTTTATGTCCGGCCAGGGACCTGTGCATGAGCTGGATACGGTTGAAGGATGGGCCGCGGATCAACCCGGCGCGGCGGATGATCATCCTTATGAGTACAAGGGGCTGCATGGCTGGAAGATCATGGATCAGAATGAGTCTGACGAGGCGAAGGAAGCCCGGAAAGAATATAATTACCGCCTGTTTTCAGAATATCCCGGAACGGAACTGGAAACAGTGGTCCGCGGGATGGGATACACGGATGACATGGATTTCAGGACCTGGTTTGACAGTGTTTATGAGGAGAATATCCGGCCGGGAACCTATATTGATGATCTGGATTATTATGCCGCTTTTGACGACTGGACGCTTCCCTTAAACGCCAGGTACCGCTTTGGCGGCGACCGCCTTTACATGAAGGAGAGCCGCATCATGCAGACGCCGCTCGGCGCCGCAACAGGGATCTTTACGCTGGATGAAGACATCCTGTGGAGCATCAAAAACGAACTGGTAAACGGTCATGGCGTGGTGCTCGCTTACTTTGCGGATCAGTCGAGACCCGGAGATGAGATCAGCGAGCAGAGCTATATGAACACCGAGACCTGGGCGCAGTACACCAACAGCCGGGAGATGGCAAACCATGCGGTGTGCGTTGTGGGTTACGATGACACGTATCCCAGGGAAAACTTTACGAGAATGGTCGACGGAAAAGAAATTGAAGGCAGCACCCCGCCGGGAGACGGCGCGTTTATCGTAAAAAACAGCTGGGGGTCCCTGGACGGGCCGTCAGGGAGAGACTGGGGCATAAACGGCTCAGGCTATTTCTATCTCTCGTACTATGACCAGTCCGTCATCAGCGCTGAGTCTTACTGCTTCTACACAGAGGAGGAAAAGAAAGCGATCGGCAGCACGACGATCGCCCAGTATGACCTGCTTCCCGCGGGTTCATATATCAGCCTGGCAGAGGCGGGCGTTGACTTCGACGCAAAAGAATCGAAGATGGCCAATGTGTTTACCGCGGCACAGGGCAATTACCTGTATTCGATCTCGGTCATCACAAACATCCCGGGAACCTTTGTGGACTATGCGGTCTATAAAGACCTGAAGGATCCGGCGGACCCTCTTTCCGGAACCTTGGCAGCAGAGGGAACCGAAGTCTTTCTGTACGGCGGATACCAGAGGATCGACCTGAAAGAAGAGGTGCCTGTCAAAGAAGGAGAGGTATACTCCGTTGTGGTTTCCGAGTACTGCATGGATGACGGCGGCCATGCAATCTATAAAGAGGCGATCCCGTTTACCATGGCGACCGGCGGCGGTCAGAAACTGAAAGGCGTGATCAATCCCAATGAGAGTTTCCTGCTTGACGGAGAATCATGGAAGGATATGACGGAGTACAGGGACATCATTATCAACACCATCTGGGAGCAGTACAATAAAGAGGTGGCGGAACTGCTGGGGTTTGATATACCAAAGGATTCCTGCCAGATTGACAACTTCCCGATCAAGGCATACGGACACGG
>JBEMAQ010000063.1:0-1536 GCA_040274725.1 Solibacillus sp.
CATGGCCGCCGTACTGAAACTGGACCGCGTCAGCGCGGAAGCGGATTTCTATGCTCTGGGAGGCAGTTCTGTAACCTCTATGGAGCTTGTGAGCAAATGCCCGCTGCGGAGGCTGGACATCGGCATGATCTATCAGGGAAGGACGCCCCGGAAGATTGCGAAGATCTGGCAGGAGGCGATACAGGCTGCAGACGCCGCGGCCGACCGGGACGCGGATCCCGCGAAGCCCTGTCCGCTGACGCAGACCCAGATGGGCATCTATGCCGAATGCGCGCGCCATCCTGGCGAGGCGATCTACAACAACCCGGTGCTGCTGCGCTTTCCGGCGGACACGGATGCCGGCCGGCTTCAGCATGCTGTTGAAACGGCGGTGAAAGCCCATCCGGGGCTCTTTGCGCAGATCATAACGGACGAAAGCGGGCTTCCGGCGATGGTGTACCGTCCCGATTGGGCGGAGGGAACCGTGTGTGAAATCACGGATTCAACGGAAGCGGCCTTCGCGGCGCGGAAGAGCGCGCTGGCCGCGCCCTTCAACATCCTTGAAGGCCGGCTCTTCCGCATGGAGATTATCAGGACAGAGATGGCCGTCCGGCTGTTCGTGGACTGCCACCATATCGTTTTTGACGGTACCTCTGCGCAAATCCTGTTTGACGATCTCGCCCGCGCATGGCAGGGCGAAGAAGCGGAGCCGGAGGGATACACTGCCTGGCATGCCGCGACGGATGAAGCCTCGCTGCGTGAAAGCGGCGCATATGTGAGCGCGAAATCATGGTATATGGAACAATTCGGCGACATCGAAGCGCCGTCGCTGCCCGAAGGGGATCACCATGGCGAGCAGCCTGTCTATGCCAACAAAACCTTCCCGCTGACGACACCCGTCTCCGCACTCAGGAAATTCTGCGCGGAGCACGGGCTGACTGAAAACGTCGTGACAATAGCGGCCTTCGGGGTACTGCTGTCCGGATATACCCGGGAAAAAGCGCCTGTATTCACCACCGTATACAACGGACGCAAGGACAGCCGGACCGGGCGTACCGTTTCCATGTTTGTGAAGACGCTGCCCTTGCGTTTCAATACCGCAGGCGACATTCCGGTGACGGATCTGTGCACCGCTGTGAAAGAACAGTTGCTGGGCGATATGGCGAACGATATTTTTTCCTTTGCTGAATTGGCCGCTGCCACAGGGATTACCAGCGATGTAATGTTCGTCTGGCAGGATCAGATGCGCGCCGTGCCTCATCTGGACGGTGTGACGGCCGTGAAGGAGGACGTTCCCTTCAACGCAGCCGGCGCCATGCTTTCCGGGGAGCTGACGGCTGAAGGGGATCAGCTGGACCTGCATATGGAATACCACGCGAACCGGTACAGCGGGCGCTTCATCGACGATTTTGCCGCCCGTTACAATCTGGTGCTGGAACAGATGATGCGCAGGGAAAATCTTTCCGGGATCAGCCTGGTGTCCGATGAAGAAGTGCCGGCGCTGCTGCAGCTGTCCCGGGGCGAAACGATGCCTTATAACACAGGTGAAACCTGGCT
>JBEMAQ010000064.1:0-1464 GCA_040274725.1 Solibacillus sp.
AAAAAAATAGCGCACCTTCACGGTACGCACGACGATCGGCCAGCTATCTGAAATTTTTTTCAGATAGCTGGCTATTTTGCACATGTGGCTTGAATATTTTCCGACCAAGGCATGTAATTATGTAAAATCTCTGGTTGCTGATGAAACGGTACATTAGGTAATTCCGTCATCAGCTTTACCAGATACTGATAAAAATCAATTCCGTTTGCTTTGGCTGTTTCGGCCAAACTTAAACAAATGGCATTCGCTTTCGCACCTGCTTCACTCACAGAGAAAAGCCAGTTTTTGCGACCAATGACATTTGGACGAATCGCATTTTCAGCGGGATTATTATCAATAGCAACGTCCCCATTTTCAAGGAAAACTTTTAACTCAGATGAACGGCTTAATGTATATTCAGCTGCTTTCGCAATAGCATTTTTGCCGAAGAAAGGCGAACGATCAATCCAATCGAAAAATTCATCGACAATCGGTTTTGCTTCTTGTTGACGAGCTTTCACGCGCTCTTCCGCTGAAAGATGTTTGATTTGACGCTCGATATGAAACAACCGATCGCAATATTGCACGCCTATTCGGCCATTCTTACTATCGGCTTTTAGCCAATAACGGCGTACATGCGCCCAACAGTTGGCGAATTGAACGTGCGGTAATTGACCATAAGCTGAATACCCATCACAGATGACAGTGCCTTTGAATCCCTTAATTAAATCTTCTAATATAGCTCGCCCTCGAGAAAGAGCACTCTTAAATAAAACGATAATGGGGCCTTCACTTTGTACACTGCGACATACCCAATTAAAAGCGTTTGATTGAGCTGGCTTTCCATCAGAACGCTTGATTATTTGTGCATAGGTTTCGTCGATATGCAGTACAGACTTTGCCGTTAATAGCTGCTTCATCAAATCATAAAGTGGTTGAAGCCAATCTTCTGCCACACGTATTACCCAATTGGAAAGATTTTTATCGTTTGTATGTAGGCCATGGCGTTCCCATTCATTTACCTGACGGTAAAGAGGCAAGTACTGAATAAACTTATCGTAGATAAGCTTGGCCAAAACAGTTGGGCCAGCAATGCTTCTTTGGATAGCACCTTGTGGTGCTTTACCACGTTTAATTTGAGCTTTTCGTAGGGCATCGTTTTTACACAATTTACACTCATACACATGTTCAAAATGCTGCACGCGCTTCAGGGAAGCTGGAATGAATTTCGCCTCTTCACGTATCAACGTAGAACTGAATTCTACCATTTCCCCCTGACAACACTCACAAGCTAAGTTGGCTGGGTGATGATGAATTTCTTCAATTTCAATATCCTCACGAAACGAATCATTTCGTTTTTTATTTGTCTTTTTACGAGTAACCGTATAACTAACCGTATCGGTGCTTTGTTCTTCTGTCTGCTCAGGTTCATTAAAAGACGGATCGTCTTCAAATAAAGAGACTTGTCCATCAGGAGCTTGATAC
>JBEMAQ010000065.1:0-1437 GCA_040274725.1 Solibacillus sp.
AACAACCTGACGCTGAAATTATAGGATACAGGGACTGTATATAATGAAAACGATAGCTATTTATTGTGCAGGCAGAAATGAACTGCCGCCACCTGGTATAAAGGGAATCCGGTACTTCCCGGATAGAGCTTGTGTGTGGGACAAACTGGCAGAACAGTATCCGGACACTCAGTTACGGATCTATTTCAATCTCCCGGGCGAATTTATCGTCGATATGTGGCCGGATATCTTTCGGGAGTCAGATCTTGTTTCATATATTCCGTTAGATGAGGATGCATCTGTTGAGGATATCGCTGAGAGGATTGCAGCAGATCAGCCGGATCTTGCAATCGCTTTTTCCATACCGATCCTGCCATATGACTGGTCAGCTCTTCGCGACGCAATGGTGGGGGAGGAGCTGCGCAGGAAGGGGATAAAAACCATTGCTCACAACATCAGAACTGCATCTCACGCATTGGAGAAAGACAGATGCTCTGACTATCTGTGTCAGAACGGCTTCTTTGTAGCAAAAAGCCTTTCCGTACGTAACACGCTTTTTCAGGCGCATAAAATCAACACAGCCATTCCGGTAAATGTCTATCGGGAGTATGTGCTGCGGGTGATCAGGGAGATGCATTTTCCTGTGATCATTAAGCCGACAGTGTTTTCAGCTTCAGACAGGCTGCATGTGGCCTCAGACATTGAAGAGGCCGTGAAAACATTGGACAGCTGGCCTTCCGATTCAGATTTTCTCATCGAAGAACAGATCATCGGCACTAACTTCGGAATTGAGATCTATGGGACTCCTGGCAATTATCATGTAATGGAGCCAGTTATGTTTTCAGCTGCAAGAAATGGCGTTCCTGATCCGTACGAGGTTGTGAAGGCCGGTCCTGTACTTGCAGATTACTATCGCATCAGGCATCTGAAAAAAGAGATCATGAGATTGGCAGAACTGTATGAACTGAACGGCACAGCACAGGTCGACCTGATCTTTTCTGAAGGTGAATGGTATATCATAGAGATTAATGCGAGGCATAGTCTGATGACCGAGATCTCAGCGCAAATCGAGAGAAAGACTTCGCTTGATATTTATGGAGCCCTGGCTGTATGCGATATCAGAGGAGCTGATATACCTGATACTCTGCAGTTCGCCTGTGATTTCAAGACTCCTTATCTAAAAGATGACACAATCAGACAGATGATGAAACTCTATCCATGTATCGCATCGGTCATGAGCCTCCAGACTGCTGTATCTACAGACGGGAAAGTAGAATACTGTGAGTTTGTAGTAACAGCGGAAACAGCAGAGAAACTGATGGAAGCTATGATTTGTCTGAAAGAAGGAACAGAAAACATAGTTTCTGATAAAACCATAGCAGGCTTGAACAGCATTTTGAATGAGATGTAACTCGAACAGGAAGTTGATGACTTTGATGAACCCATTCAATAGACATG
>JBEMAQ010000066.1:0-1434 GCA_040274725.1 Solibacillus sp.
CATATGGAGGGATAGCGAAGTGGCCAAACGCAGCGGACTGTAAATCCGTTCCTTCGGGTTCGAAGGTTCAAATCCTTCTCCCTCCATTACATTGGGATATAGCCAAGCGGTAAGGCAACAGACTTTGACTCTGTCATGCGTTGGTTCGAATCCAGCTATCCCAGTAATATAAATCAAGAGGACTAGGCGAGAGCCTGGTCTTTTTTTATTGCTTTGAAATAAGTAAATACCCGATAGCTTATCTAAATATTTGTATTATTAGACATTTAAAAAGAATATTTTGCAATTATCATATGTCATATTACAGAATAATTGCGATTTGACATGTATTTAAAACACTTATATAAAGGCTTTATTAGGTATTTTGTTTATTTAATTCATAATAAAAACGCATCATTTTCCGGTAATATGACATCATTTGTGAAAACAATTGTGATTATCACTTTATATATATAATTTTAGCGCTATAGTGTTACAAAGTTGTTACAAATTTACATAAGGTTTTCAAAAACCCCGGATTTAATGTCAAGGCAGTTAAGAGGCTTTAACAGATGCCTGATTTACATGACTTAAAAAAAGGCCCGTGTTAAGATATTGCTTGTAGATGAGACAGGTGTTCTTTATCTAGAATATAGTCGCACGATAAAGATGCGGTAAATAGCGGGTCATCCACTTGATGGCAGCAGACAACTTAAAAAAATAAAATTAAAAAGCAGTATTCTTATAAGGAGAGTATTTACACATGAAATTGAACAAAATTATCTTAGGTACGTCATTTGCATTAGCAGGTTTATTCGCTGCTACAAACAACAATAACGTAGAAGCAGCTACTTGGTCTGCTCGTACAGTTGCTGAAGTTTCAGCTGATTTAGAAGCTACAGATGATACAACTACTTCATACACTATTCAATACGGTGATACTTTAGCAGCTATCGCTAAAGCATCTGACGTAAGTGTGAATGCATTAGTTGCAATCAACGACATCCAAAACGCTAACGTCATCTTCCCAGGCACTAAACTTTCATTTACAAAAGATGAAACAACTGGTGAAGTTAACGAAGTAACTGTTGAAGATTCTGCATCAGAAGAAGCAACTACTTACGATGTAGCTGAAGAAGAAGTAACTGAAACAACTTACGAAGCGCCAGCTGAAGAAACTTATGTAGCAGAAGAAACTACATATGAAGCACCAGCAGCTGAAACAACTGCATCAACTACTTCATACTCTAGCAATTCAGCTAAAGAAATCATCGCTCAACGTGAGTCAGGTGGATCTTACACAGCTTACAACGCTGCAGGTGGTTACTACGGTCGTTACCAATTAAACCCAACATTAGTAGCTTACGGTGCATCTCCAGCTGAACAAGAAGTTGCTGCTGACAAATATGTTGCTGAACGTTACGGTTCATGGGATGCTGCTTTAGCATTCTGGAA
>JBEMAQ010000068.1:0-1297 GCA_040274725.1 Solibacillus sp.
TGAACTGACCTAGTCATTTGAGACACACATAAAACACCTAATTAAGCTACTTGCTTTCCATATTCAAGGGGAGTTAAGTAGCCTAATTTTTCTTGTATACGTTCTTGATTATACTCGAACATGTATGCTGCTACACGTAATTTCGTTTCATCGTTCGTTAGTGAATGAGCTTTCACACGTAAAAATGCTTCGCTTTTAATATGTGAATGAAATGACTCAATCACCGCATTATCCCAACAGTTTCCTCGTCGTGACATACTTGCTCGACAATTCATTTCCTCTAAAAAATTTTGATAGGCATACGATGTATACACACTTCCTTGGTCTGAATGGACAAGGATTCCTTTTGGATAATTTCTTTCTTCTAAAGCCGCCTTTAACACATCCATCACAAGTGGTGTTTGTTGATGGTCATATAATTTATATGCGACAATCTCATTGTTAAACAAATCTAAAATCGTTGCCAAATACATCGTTGTAGAACCATATTGAATGTACGTTATATCTGTTACCCACTTTTCATTGGGTGCCGTAGCTGTAAAACAGCGTGCTAATAAATTAGGGGCAATGATTTCTGGCCCTTGGTCTATTTTAAATTTTCGTTTCTTTTTCACCCGACATTGTAGGTTGTGCTTTTGCATCAGCTTTTGTACCGTATTGCGATTCAATTGATAACCATATTCTTTTTGAAGTAAATATCTTATCTTACGATGACCGTAACGATATTTCGTTTTTTTACATAGCTCAATCAGTACTGTTTCAATGGCTGAAAATCCTCGGATTCCTTCTTTCATCCAACGATAATAGGTTGCACGAGGAATCCCTAGCACCTTTAAAATACATGTGACTGTATATTTCTTACGCAGATTCTCCACAGTTTGTAAAACTACTTGCCGTTCAACTCCTTTTTGATGGCCAAAAACTTTTTTAGGATTTCATTTTCCATTTCTAGATGCATCATTTTGCGGTCTTTCATTTCTTGTTCGCTTTTCCCTTCAGGCCCTTGTCCATAACTATACTGCTTGCCTACAGGTTGATCGAATCGGTAAAGTTCATTATTTTTGTACCACCGCATCCATGTATTAATTTGAGAGCGATGTTTAATGTTATATTTCGCCAAAATTTCTTTTGTCGTTAATTTACCTGCTAATTTATCTTTTATAACCGACCATTTAATATCTGAAGAATAACTTACTCTTGTCATAAAAAAACACCTCCAAAATGATTAAGCATGTATTACATACATACCCATTTTAGTGGTGTTTTATGTTGTCTTATAAAATTAGGTTAGTCCTTT
>JBEMAQ010000069.1:0-1150 GCA_040274725.1 Solibacillus sp.
AAAGGTACCTAATGGAGCTTCATTAGCCAGAACATAACAGTTCGCTCCTTTTTAATCGCTGTAATATTAATCTATTTTGAATGCACTTCGAGCCATGAAGAAATAGCTTCCCATGTAAGGTCTTTATCTGTAGCAATCGCTACAGTATAGTCTTCTATTTCTTTATTGCTAACGTTTAACGTCACACCGTTTAAACGTAAAAATGTATGAACCGCAACCAATGCGGTCCGCTTATTGGCATTGTGAAAACAGTGTTTCTGAACTAGTTTTTGGTACAATATAGCTGCTTTATCAAACAGAGTCGGATAAAGTTCTTTATCAAATACATCCTGTTTCGGTAAAGCGACACACATATTCAAAGCGGTTGGCTCCTTTACGCCGATCTGCTCCTCAGGGCTGTAGCGTTGAATCTGCAGCGTATTAATCATAACTAATTCCCGTTCAGTTAAATAACGGATCATCGGCTAACGAGTCCTTCAAGTGCAACAGTGTAGTCATCCATCACTGCGTTAACCGTTGCTAAAAAATCGTCTTCTTTTTCGGCAGCTTTACGGATTTCAACGTGACCACCTTTGATAACATATTCAATGGAATCACCCACGTTTAAGTTGAGTTGCTGTAAGACATCGGGTGGGAGTGTCGTAATCACGCTGTGTCCCGATTTCCGCGTACTTCTTTGAATCATTTTCATATTTATCACCTCATACGAATAGTATATACATATGTACTATTCTATTCAAGTATATACGTATGTATTTGAACCATTTTTTAATATCTTAATTCTGTTTGACTGGTTCTCTCACGCGTCTCTTTCATAAAATGATTAAATGGCTGTGCTTCTCCCGCTATCGTTTTTTCAAGTGTCGCTATTTTTTCTTGCGGCGAGGTGATTTCAGGATGTTTCTCAACAAATGCGGTAAGGGCATGCTCCTTTAACCAGTCGGTGCCACTTTTTTCTCCCACCCATGTGCGTGCAATTTCATTAGGTTTTTTCGTCGTGAGAATCCGATACTTCTGTGGTCCCGTTGTTTTTGAATGCAGCTTTAAATCATAAACGGTTCTGTTGCAAAGTTTTAAATCTACTATCAAATAAGATAGAATAATAGAAAAAGATAGCAGGAGGAATGACGATGAATCATTTTAAAGGAAA
>JBEMAQ010000070.1:0-1137 GCA_040274725.1 Solibacillus sp.
CTGGATATCGGTATGATTTTTGCAGGGAGAACTCCTCAGAAGATCGCGTCACTGTATCTTGAAACGAGAATGTCCGCAGCTTCGGAATCGCTTATCCTCGACGACCCGCAGAGAAAATTCCCGCTTACGCAGACACAGCTCGGCATTTATCTGGAATGCGAGAGACGCGAGGGCGAAGCTGTATATAACAATCCTTACCTTTCGCGTTTCCCCGCAGATACACCGCCCGAAAAGCTGCGTAATGCAGCAGAGGCGGCAGTAAAGGCTCACCCGGGATTGTTTGCGCGTATAGTGACCGGCGACGACGGAATGCCGGCTATGATCTACTGCCCGGAATTATCCGATACACTCCTGTGCAATATTACCAAAACCACCGAAGAGAGATTCGCGCTTCAGAAAGAAACGCTTGTGAAGCCGTTCAACATAAAAGCAGACCGCCTTTTCAGACTTGAGATTTTTACAACGGAAGCCGCAGTCTATCTGTTTATGGATTTCCACCATATCATTTATGACGGTACCTCGGCTCATATACTGATGAATGATATGATCACCGCGTGGAACGGCAATGCACCCGAAACGGAGAAGTACACCGCATATCATTGCGCACTCGATGAAAAAGCAGCAAGAGAAACACAGCTTTATCAGCGCGCAAAAACGTGGTATCTCGAACGTTTCGGCGAAACTGAGTCAGTGGCGCTTCCGGAGGGCGATGTCAAAGAAAAGGAATTATCATACGGAGAAATAAAAGCGGAACTCGACGTCTCGCCGGAAGAGATCCGCACATTCTGTGAAAAGCAGAAAATAACGGAAAACATCGTTGCTACCGCCGCTTTCGGTTTTCTTCTGTCCGCTTATACACGCAGCGCCGATGCGGCGTTTGCAACGATATACAACGGCAGAAAAGACCTGCGTACAGACAGGACGGTTTCCATGCTTGTCAAGACCCTCCCCGTGCTGTGCAGGACGACAGGAAAACTAACAGTTAAGGAATATCTCTCCTCATTAAAGGAGCAGCTTCTCGGATCCATGGCAAACGACATTTTCTCTTTTGCCGAGATTGCTGCCGCAACCGGGATAACCGGTGATGTTCTGTTCGCGTGGCAGGACGAGATGCATGACGATTCAAGTCTGAGAAAC
>JBEMAQ010000071.1:0-1068 GCA_040274725.1 Solibacillus sp.
TGAATGCCTGTTTTGCCAGAGCAGTAGGCGCTAATAGAGCCGCTTCAATGCCGTCCTTAAACCACTTTGGTGCTTCTCCATCGTATGAACTGACCTGCTCTGCCGTCTTTGTCTTATGCGGAACACCCTGCGTCTGCCCGTAGCCGACAGCAATAATACCGACCGGCTTTGCACCTTCAGATTTCTCCTGTGCCCCTTTACGGTTATAAGTACCGCCGACCCACCATGTATTCAGGCCGAGCGTCTGGGCGTAGAGCATCAGATCAGCGCCACAGTAACCGCACAGTTCATCCGCGCCATCAGGCCCAGCCATAATAAAGAAGTTGTTAACTCCTTTTGCAAGGATCAGCTTTATCACGCCGGGAACAGCACTGCCATCATTGGTCATCAGTCTGATGGACAGACCATAACGCTCATTGTTTTCTCTTACCCGCTCATTCAGTTTTTCTACGATATTCTCCGGAATCGGTTTATCCGTGTACTTGCGTACCATGTGCCGTTCCTTCATCGCCTGCTTCATATCCATCACAATGCCTCCTATGCATTGATTTCTCTGGCTCTGTTTGCCATCAGTCTTAATTGTCCGGCGAAAACCTCCACCTCGGACTCTGTCATATCCTGAGTGAGAAACCTGACCCACCTCTGCTGAAGTTCACGGATATGTGGTTCGAGTTTCTTTGATTTGTCAGTGAGATACACACGCTTGGAGCGGCGATCTTCCTCATGCGCCTCTCTTCGGATCAGCCCCTTCTTCTCCATGCCCTGTATCGTTCGTGTGGTAGCAGCCTTATCTACTGAGATCTCCATCGACATCTCTTCCTGCGTAAGTCCATCCGCTCTATATAGCTGTGAAAGATACATCAACTCTGATGCTGTAATTTCCACCTCGGACAATTCATGGCTGAAGAATAAATTCAGTTGCCTCATCAATACGGATATGTATCTCCCCGCCTGATCCATAAACATCCTCCTATTTAAAACTCGTTGACTTGTCAAGTATACGTCTAAAATGTTGACTTGTCAACTGTTTTGGTAAAAAATATAGCCGGGTCCATACCCGACTTCACA